>CAWDPO010000006.1:0-301551 GCA_963804165.1 uncultured delta proteobacterium | reverse complement strand
CCGGAGGGCGACTTCTGCAAGCGTGGTTTGCGCTTTGGTCCGCACAATGTGCATGAGATGCGGCCCGGCTCATTTCAGAGCGAGAACATCATTTTTATCACTTATTACAATGCGGGCCTGCGCGTATTCGATATCAGAAACAAATTCCGGCCGGAGGAAGTGGGATTTTTTGTTCCACCGGCGCCGGAAGGACAGAAAGCGCCGATGTTCAACGATCTTTATGTCGATACAGATGGACTGATTTACGTCACCGATCGGGTCAAGGGCGGATTGTACGTGTTGGAGTACACGGGGCCAAAGATACAGTAGGGAATGGTTTCACCGCGAATGAGAAAATTTTACCGCAAATAATGCACCACAACCATTTTTTCAATTTGGTGTTTCTAGTCTTTTCTTCCCCCTTGACGGGGGAAGATTAAGATCGGGGTGCGAATCCAGATCGAACATCACCCCTACCTTTTTCCTCCCCCGTCAAGGGGGAGGACGGAAGAAGTGAAAAAACGGAGAGGCATTGCCAATGGCAGGTACAGCTGGAACTTGAGGGAACGACAGAGTGGCTGATCATCTGCTCATCAACGTCTTCAACATCGACGCGGCGCTCGCTGTCGGGCGGGCGCGGGGTATGTTCGCCGCTGCCGGGCTCGACATCGAGGTGATGGTAACACCCAACTCGACGGATCAGATGCGCGGGCTCGGCAACGGCTCGTGGCAGATCGTATCGACGGCATTCGACAACGTGCTGGGATGGTCGGGACGTGAAGGCGCGGAAATCGTGGCGATCGCGCAAGTCTCGCAAGGCAATATTTTTCCCGTCTACGTCCGGCCGGAAATCAAATCCTGGGACGATCTTCGCGGTAAAGCATTGGCCGTCGACGCGGTCGATACCGCTTACGCTCTCGTGTTGCGACGTGTGTTATTGGCTCACGGCTTGGACATGGATCGCGGCGACTACACGCTGCTTGCGAAAGGCACGACGGGTTATCGTTTGGATGCGATGATCAAAGGTGAATGCTATGCCGGAGTGCTCAATCCGCCGTGGGACGGCAAAGCTGCCGCGGCCGGCATGGTTCGCTTTGCCGATCACCGCGAGGTGCTGCCGGACTATCCTGGCGGTGTTTACGCGGTGGGGCGCGAATGGGCCGGCGAGAATCGCGAACTGCTGATCAGGTTCCTGCGCGCGTGGGATCAAGCGCTTCGCTGGTGCCACGATGGAAAAATCGCGACCAGGCGATTCGACTGCTTGCCGAAGCCGAGCAGATCGACGAAAAGGCGGCGGCCAATCGCCTGCGCCAGTCACCCCGAGATGGCCGATTGAATTTGCCCGGGCTCCAGAGCGTGCTCGATTTGCGCGTGCAATTCGAGCTTACGCCACCGATGGGGAAAGATTTGGCAAAGTATTATGACGAGAACTTGTACCACGCTGCGTCTAATTAACGACTGATCCGAAGGTCAGCGAAGGAGGAATGTAATGAAAAGCTTATTAACGATACTTTCGGGTATTTGCCTGGGATTTTTGGCGATACCGGCTTGGACGAGTGTTGGATTTGCCGCGCCGGCCGACGATTTGATCGCCGGGGCCAAAAAGGAGGGTGTCATCGACTTCTATGGTCCGTCCACGCTGGGCCCCGAAGGCGCGCAGGCGATTGTTTCCGCATTCAATAAGAAATACGGCTTAAACGTTAAAGTGAACTTTACACCGTCCGGCAACATGACCCGGGACACTGCGAAGGTCATTGGACTGTCGGCTTCAGGGCAACCCCCGGAATGGGACATCATGTTAGTCACGGATGCTCATCATGGCTCGCTATGGCTGCGCAAGTTGCAAAAATCCTTCGATTACACCACCCTCGGAGTAGCCAAACAGCGGATCGAATACGATAACGGGACCGTTTCGGTCGCGAACCAGTTCGCGCTGCCGGCCTATAACACCAAACTGCTTCCGGCCAAAGATGTGCCGAAAAGATGGGAAGACCTGCTCGATCCGAAATGGAAAGGCAAAATTGGTGTCATCAATTCAACTCATCACTGGGGGCGCTTAGCTGCGGGTACTTGGGGCGACGAGAAGACCCTCGACTTCATCAAAAAACTGTCCGCGCAAAAGCCGCTGCTGACCCGCGCGGGTGAAATGGCCCAGCGGCTGATATTGGGCGAAGTACTGGTGTCAGCGACCTTGCAGGACAGCCAGTTGCACGAAGCGAAGGAATCCGGCGCGCCGTTGGCCTTCGCCGACCAGGTCTCGCCGGTGGTCTCGCCTGAATATCACGTCGGTGTGCTGAAAAACTCGGCGCACCCGAATGTCGGCCATCTCATGGTGGCGTTCATGGCTTCCACGGAAGTTCAGCCGGTGTGGGAAAAATATACCGGTCACACCTCCGCGTACGTGCCTGGAACGACGGCTTACAAATTCGTGCAAGGCAAGCAAGTCATTTACATGAAACAGGACCAAGCCGAGAAGGTCGATAAAATATCGCGGCAAATCGGTAAGATCCTCGGGTTCGATTGAAAACTTTGTAGCTCTGACCCGAAAGGAAGAGGGACATGAAAGTAGAATCCCGCACCGAATCGACCGTGGGCGCGTGGGAAGGCTTGAGCCGTTTCCTGCCCCAGGGGGTCACGCTGTTTGCGACGGGTCTTTCGGGGATGTTGTTGATACTCGATCGGGTTGCCGGTGCTGATGGTGATCCTCATGAGCCTTCGCACCGGCTTCCCTGGCGAGAACGTACCGTTCACGCTGGAGAACTTCACCACCGTTTACTTGACGCCGAGAACTTATGAAGTTTTGCTGAACACCATTTTCTTCGCGATATCCAGCGTCGCCATCACGCTTCTGATCACCGTCCCGCTGGTTTGGATCCTCATGCGGACGGATGTGCCGTTCAAGAAAACCATTTACGTTTTGCTGACCATCGGCATCCTGATCCCGGTCTTTCTGCGCACCATCGCCTGGATCTTGCTGCTCAGTCCGAGGATCGGTCTGGTCAACAAATGGCTGCAAGAATTATTCGCTCTCAGCGAGCCGCCGTTTAATTTATACAGCCTGACCGGCATGGCATTTGTTCAAGGCGTATCTTTTGTGCCCGGCGCTTTTTTTATGCTCGCCGCCGCCTACCAATCCATGGACCCGTCGTTGGAGGAGGCGGCCTACACCTCGGGGGTCGGCAAGCTTAAGACCTTTTTGAAAATCAATATTCCCATTACCTGGCCGGCGATTGCTGCCGTGATGGTGTATTTGATCATGACCGCCATTGCGGTCTTCGAAGTGCCGGCGATTATCGGCCTGCCGGCGCGTATTCACGTGCTTAGCTCGCTCATTTTTACCTCGACGACGCCTTCCACCGGCTTGCCAGAATACGGCATGGCGGGTGCCTATGGCGCGATCATGCTCTTGCTCGGGCTTACACTCGCCTGCATGTATGTCCGGCTGGTCAAGCAAGGAAAAAAGTACACGGTGATCACGGGCAGGGGATATCGCCCGCGGGAGATCGCACTCGGCCGCTGGAAGTGGGCCGCCCTCGCCTTTGTTTTCTTTTATCTATGCATCGAGGTCTTTATCCCCTTCGCCGTGCTCTTATGGGCCTCGCTGTTGCCGTATCTACAGTTGCCGTCGGCGGAAGCTCTTTCATCCTTGACGCTGAAACATTACATCGAGATCCCTACTCACGTCGGCCTGAGGCCGTTCATCAACACGCTCATCCTGATGTTCTGCGGTGCCGACGATCACGATGATTTTGAGCGTGCTAGTGTCATGGATCGTGATCCGAACCCAGGTTTCCTTTCGCGGCTTTTTGGACACTCTGGTTTTTATTCCCCACGCCGTGCCGGGAATATTGATGGCGGTGGGACTTGCCTATCTGGGATTGGCCTATCGGGATTTTTTTCCATTGTACGGCACGGTGGCGATCATCATCCTCGCGCACACGATCAATTGGATTGCCTACGGCACGCGCACCACCAACAGCGTCATGATCCAGGTGCATCGCGAGCTCGAAGAGGCGGGCCGGGTTGCCGGCGCGTCGGCGCCGCGGGTTTTGGGTAAGATCATTCTGCCGCTGGTCGCCGCGGGAGTGCTCAATAGCTGGATTTGGATCGGCATGTTGTCCTATCGCGAAGTCACCATGTCGTTGACGCTGCTCACGCGCAGCAACGTCGTGATCTCCACCGTGGTCTGGCAGTTCTGGGGCAGTGGCTGGGTGCCGCAAGTGGCGGCGTTGGGCGTGATCTTGATTCTTTTCGCGACCATCGTTGTGGGAACGGTCCGCTTTGCGCTGTCGCGCATCGGCGAGATTGGTTCGGCAAGCTAGAAAATTGGAGATTAGATGGGACTGTAGTGCTCGACAATACTCCAACATTCCAGTTCCTTTCGAACTCCGAGGATGCTTACCTTGATCAGCATTAGAAGCTCCGCAAGACTTTTCATGCGCAGCAGGGCGTCGTCAACGCGCTGAAGGAAATCGATCTGGAAGTCGCCGAGGGCGATTTCTGCGTGCTGCTTGGGCCCAGCGGCTGCGGCAAGACAACCACTCTACGATGCGTTGCCGGTTTGGAGAGGCCTGACGGAGGAGAAATCGAAATCAGCGGACGCTTGGTCAACTCTCCCGGTTCCCGGATCTTCGTTCCAGCCGAGAAGCGCGATATTGGCATGGTTTTCCAATCCTATGCGATTTGGCCGCACATGAACGTTTTCCAGAACGTGGCTTTTCCTCTGACTCAAGGACAGAAGCGGGTAGCGAAATCTCTGGTGACGGAAAAGTACGGACCGCGTTGAAACGAGTACAGCTGGATGGACTTGAAGATCGGCCTGCTACGGACTTGAGCGGCGGACAACAACAACGCGTCGCCATGGCGCGAGCCATGGTCACCGATGCGAAGGTGTTGTTGATGGACGAGCCGCTCAGCAATTTGGACGCGCGCTTGCGCGAGCAGATGCGCGTGGAATTACGCAAGATCACGAAATCCATCGGAGTGACAACGCTCTATGTTACCCATGATCAAGCGGAAGCTCTGAGTCTGGGCGATAAAGTGTGCGTCATGAACCACGGCGAGATTCTCCAGATCGCGTCGCCGCAGGAAGTTTATGCGCGGCCGGCAAATCTGTTTGTCGCGCAATTCGTCGGCGAGATGAATTTCGTCAAAGGCACAGTGAAAGCAAAAGACCACGTCGATTCGCCACTCGGTGCAATCACAACGGCATTGCCGAACGGGGTCAATGTCGGTGCAACGATCACCATGGCGATCCGGCCCGAGCATGTGCAAGTTTCAGCCTTGCCCAGCTATGGAACTCCCGTCACCGTCGGTAAAGTGACGAGCAAAAATTACCTCGGCGATGCCGCGTTGCTCGAAGTCGAGGTTAATGGTGTAACCCTCTTGGCAAAGCTGGCCGGTGATACGGATTTCATCGTGGGTCAAAACGCATCAGTCGAGTGCCCCGCCCAGCGCTGGCATGTGTTTCCCTGAAACGCAGTTGCCCGTGGTCATGTGGCGGTTGCCAGTTGTCTGTTGCCAGTCAGAATAGAATCTCAGCGGCCTTCTTCTAATCACTGACCACTGACTACTGACCACTGCCCACGGTCATTCCACCTTGCAGTCGTCGTGTGTCTATGACATAGGAAAAACAATCTTAAGCTAGAAGGAAATCCCATGGCGAATTTCACACCGAGACCTGCCGAAAATCTTCTGCGCGCGAAGTCAGTGGCGATCATCGGCGCGTCGCAAAAGGGCGCGTGGCCGCAAGGCATCTACCGAAACCTGAAGAATGCCAAATTTCCCGGCGGAGTTTATCTCATCAACCCGAACTATCAAGAGCTCTACGGCGACAAGTGTTATCCGAATCTCGCGGCGCTGCCGGAAGTGCCGGATGAATTGCTGGTTCTCATTCCGACGCGCGCCGTGCTCGGCGTATTGGAAGAAGCGGCCAAGCTCGGCACGAGGTCTGCGACGATTTATACCGCCGGGTTCGGTGAAGGCGACGATGAAAAAGGCAAAGAGCGCGCAGGGGCGATGCGCGATCTGTGCGACAAAACCGGCATGGTGATCTGCGGGCCGAATTGCATGGGCTCGTATTCGGTCGGCGAGGGATTGTGGACTTTTCCCACAGTGACGCCGCTACTTAAAAAGGGACCGGTGGGGTTAATTTTTCAGAGCGGCGGCTCGCTGGGCAACTGGATCAAAGGCGCCACCGAACGCGGCATCGGTTTCAGCTACGCGATTTCCAGCGGCAACGAAGTGAGCCTCGATCTCGTCGATTACCTGTCGTTTCTCGTCGACGATCCCGACACCAAGGTTATCACGCTGATGGTCGAAGGCATTCGCCGCCCCGATGAATTCATGACGGTGGCCGAACAGGCGCTCAACAAAGGGAAACCGATTCTCGCCGTCAAACTTGGCCGCTCGGAGATGGGCAAACGCCAGGCGATCTCGCATACCGGTTCGCTCGCCGGCGCGGACGAAGTGTTCGATGCGGTCTGTCACCGCCTCGGTTTGATCCGCTGTCCGACGCTGGAAGACATGACCGAACTCACGCTCGCGTTCATGCCGGGAAGATTTCCCAAGGGCAGCCGCGCGGCGATCGTGGTCAACTCCGGCGGCATGAAGGGGCTCATCTGCGATCATTGCGACGAGCTTAAAACCAATCTGGCGCAGCTCGGCGACAAAACCAAAGAAGCAGTGCGGCCATTGATTCCTCCCGAGCTCGCGGTGGAAAATCCGCTTGAATGCGGCGTCGCCGGCTTCGGCGATGAGGCTGGTTTCATCAATATCGTCAAACTCCACGCCGAAGATCCGGGCGTTGATCTGCTCGCGATCCACGGCGAATTGCCGCGCGGCCAGAAGCGCAGCGCCGAGCTGTTCAAGAGCGTCACGGCCGCGACGGATAAACCCGTGCTCGCCTTCGGTCGATCGACTTATAGTTGCTTGGATGAAAGCCGCGCTTTTCAAGAAGAAGCCGGCCTCCCGTTCTTGCAGGCGATCAAGCCGACGCTGCGCGCGCTGGCGGGTTTGGGCTTGTATGGCGAGCGTAGACAGCTCGGCGTGCCGAAATTAGCTGCGGCAACCGGCAATGCGGCCGATCTCGAAGGCGAGAAATTGAATGCGCTGCTTGCAGCGGCACGGCATCGGCTTGCCGAAGCAAGCGATGGCCGGCACGGCTGCCGATGCAGCAGTTAGAGCAAAGGAAATAGGTTTTCCGGTAGCGATCAAACTTATCGCCGCCGAAGTCGTGCATAAAACCGAGTCCGGCGCGGTGGTGCTCGGATTGAAGAACGCGGAAGAAGTTCAAGCGGAAGGACAGAAGCTTTTGACGAAAACGCTGGGCCGAGGCCATCTGCTGATTCAGGAAATGGTGCAAGGCACCGAAGTGCTGATCGGCGCGCGCACCGATCCGCAGTATGGCCCGTTTCTGATGGTCGGCCTCGGCGGCATTTTCGTCGAAGTATTGAAAGACGTGTCCATCCGCTTGCTGCCGATCGACGAACGCGAAGCGCGCGAGATGCTCAAAGAGCTGCGCGGCTACAAAGTGCTCGAAGGCGTGCGCGGCCAAAAGCCGCGCGATATCGACGCGCTGGTGAAAGCGATGGTCGGTTTGTCCGACATTTTCGCCGCACACCGCAACCATCTTTCGGATATGGAAATCAACCCGATCATGGTGCGGGAACAAGGCAAAGGCGCGGCGGCGGTGGATGTGCGGCTCGTGCGGAAATAGTTTCGAACCGCAAAGAAGCAAGAGCACCATCGACGTAGGGGCGACCGGCTGTTCGCCCTCTCACTGACTATTTCAGCTTCTTCAGAAATCCTTCCTCGTCGATCGCTTTGATGATGCTCGTATCGACCATGGTCGCGGCGTCGACCTTCGATACTTCGGGCCGAGTCCTGGCCCATTTCGGCGAGGATAGTCTTCATTCCTTCCAGCGTGGGATAGGGCATGTCTGGAATCGCGTTCTTCAGGTAGGTGTGCGCGCTGTCGAGCGTGGTGAGATCACTCTTGGCGTATTTTTTCAGAATCGCAACGGTCTGCGCTTTGTTGTTTTTAAAATAATGAATCGCTTCCACGGAGGCCCGGCCGAAGCGCGTCATGGTGTCGCGCTTTTCACGCAGCATCTTCTGGCTGGTGATGACGCCGCTGTGAGCGTAGGGGATCCTTTTGCCGGCGAGATCGGCGAGGACTTTGAACCCCAGCTTTTCCGCCTCTTCCTTTTCGGTGTTGCTGAAAACAGAGAACTGCGCCTGACCTTGCTGCATCATGATCATGCGCAAGTTGGTCGCGCCGACCACGCGCAGATTGACGTCGCGGTCGGGATCGAGGCCGATATGCCGCAGGCCCAAGCGCATGGCGAAGTCGGCGGAAGTAGCGGCCGAGTGATTAGCGCCGACTTTGCCCTTGAGATCTTCGATACTTTTCACGGCCGGAGTGGCGATGAGATAGTACGGCAAAAAACTTCGAAGCCCATGATCATCGAAACATCGGCGGCGCGTACTTTGGCGCTTGCAACGGCCGGTCCGGTGTCCGAGATGACTTGGAGATCGCCGGCGAACAGCGACATCAACGCCTTCGGTGTGCCCTCGATGTAGATGACGTTGACGTCGAGGCCGTGCTTCTTGAAAATTCCCGCGTCCTTGGCGATCCACAGCACCGAGGCTGAACCAGCGTTGGGTGAAATGTAGGCGAAGTTTAGCCGTTCCTGGGCGAAGGAGTGTCGGCTAAGAATCGCAATGAACATGAAACCAAGCAATGAAATAACTTTGGCAAGATGCATGGCGTTGGATTTCCTTTCCCTGCAAGTTATCGGCTTGCAGAAAATAGCGGAAATCGGACACTGTTGCTACTTGGTGACGAGGCGATTGGGCAATTCGTCTTTATCGTCGGCTTGGCGGGGAAAATGGGTGGCGAGGATATCGCCGCAGCGCGCTATAGCTTTACAAAACGCCTCGCATGCCTGGTCCGACTTCAACCCTTGGGTCAATCCGTGAACGATCTCTTGCCATGTGCCGGTTTCGACTTTGGCATTGATGCCGCGGTCGGCGAGCACTTCGACTCGATGTTCCAAGAGGGAAACAAGGATCAAGATTCCCGTGTGATCGCGCGTGTAGTGAAGCCCGTGTTCGCTGAAAGATGCGAGGGCGAGGGTATGAACGGCTTCAGTGATGCGATCCTTCGACGCGACCAGGCGCTTGATGATCGATAGTCGGCCGGCAAGAAAACCAACGAAGGCGCCGATGACCGGCCAGAGATTCAAATATTCCGATCCCCACGGATCGCTCCAGAACCATTCAACGATTAGCCCGCCGAACAACCCGACGACTAAGCCGAGCAGCTCAATTTCCGTATAGCGTGCTGATGAAGTAACGATGATAGGCACGATCTCCCCGGCGGTCTTCGACTCCGCCGCGATGATGGCTTGATGAATGCGTTCTTTTTCCTCGTCGGTGAAAAACTTATCGGCATTCATACTACCAACTATCGGACGCGCCGCCGCCGCCGAAGCTCCCTCCGCCTCCGCTAAAGCCACCGCCATCGGACCCGCCGCCAAAACCGCCTCCTCCGGAATAACCGCCACCTCCGAAACCACCGGGACCGAATATGATCGGCCCATGATGTCTGCCGCGAGTCGCCCACATATTGTTTCTGCGGCGATTAGCGGTGGACGCAAATGCCATCAAGCCAAACACCGCCAAGGTTATGGCAAACATGGCGATGGAGTTCAGCCCGGATCCCGGATCTCCGCTTTTTTTGCGAGCGGATTCGGGCAACGGTTCTTTCTTGATGACTTTGAGAACCGCGTCGATTCCGGCGATGATGCCGCCGGCATAATCCTGGGAGCGAAAACGCGGCACGATGTATTCGCTCGTGATCGTCTTCGCAATCGCGTCAGGTAGCACGCCTTCCAGGCCATACCCCACTTCTAAACGCAAGCGTCGGTCCTTGACCGCGACGACAAGGATGACGCCGTTGTCGAAACCTTTCTTGCCGATCTTCCAATTCTCGGCGACGCGGATGCTGAAGCCCTCGATGTCTTCGCCATCAAGCGTCGGGATCGTGAGAACAGCGACCTGGTGACTGGTGTCTTGTTCGAATTGAGCAAGCTGAGATTCCATTGTCCGCGCTTGCTCCTGGCTCATGACTCCGGCGTAGTCATTCACTCGGCCGCGTAATGGTGGCACGTCGAGAGCCGAGGCCAGTCCCGCCGCCAAGAAGAAAAAAACAATGGTGGCGAGAAAAGGCTGACGAAGCTGCCGTTTCATGGTGCATCGCCCCAAAAGTATAAGCAAAAACGGCAATTTCTCTACGACCTTAGAACTTCACCTGTGGCGGCTTCTGTGCCGCTTCGTCGGCAGTGAAGGTGGGTCGTACTTCGAGACCGAGAAGAAATTTCGCGGTCAGGTTTTGCGGAAACGAACGCACCGCGGTGTTATAGGTGGTGACGCTTTCGATGTACCGTTTGCGCGCTACGGCGATGCGATTCTCGACGCCTTCGAGTTGCGCCTGTAAGGTCTGAAAACCTTGGGTGGCTTTTAGGTCGGGGTACTTTTCGACGACGACCAAGAGACGCGAGAGCGCGCTGGAGAGTTGGCTTTGAACCTGCTCGAATTTTTTAAAAGTCTCCGGATTGTTCAATGCGTTTGCATCGACCTTCATGGAGGTCGCGGCGGCGCGAGCCTCAACTACTCTCTGGAGCGTTTCCTGCTCGAAACTGGCAGCTCCTTTTACTGTAGCCACAAGATTGGGTATCAGATCCGCGCGTCTTTGATATTGATTCTGTACTTCGCCCCAGGCGCCTTTCACTTCTTCGTCCAACCCCTGAAGTTTGTTGTACCCGCAGCCGGAAATAATAAACAATAACGCCAAGCCTGGGATAAACGCGAGATGTAGCCTACGGAAAGATATCGCCATTAACTTCTCCTGAATAATTTCGTTCAAATGTAAGTCGGGGATCACCAAAGGGCAAGGGGGCAGTACACCGGTTTGAAAATTTAGCAGAAATCCCGAGTGGCGCGGTTTGGCCTGTCTAGAAACACAAAGGGCCCGAATTCGATCGGGCCCTTTGTGTTTCACAAACTGTGAGGGGGAAGTTGTTCCCGTTTAATCCATCGCTCCGACTTGGGGGCGCCACTTATCAAAGCGCTTTTCCACCCGGGTGAGCAACTCCGTACAGATCATCCCGGTCAGGGCGAAAATCAGGACCCCGACAAACACCTTGTCGGTCTGGAAGGTGGCGCCGGCAACCGTGATCATAAAACCGATCCCGGCAGTAGCAGCGTAAAGCTCTCCGACCATGACACCGACAATCGCCCGGCCAAGCCCAAGCCTTAAACCAGTCAGGATAAAAGGAATAGTCGAAGGAAGTACGACGGTCTTAAAGAGCATCCACTCGGAAGCGCCAAAGCTCTTGGCGGCAGTCAGAAGATGTATCGGAGTTGTCTTTACCCCGTCGCGCGTATTGATCAATACAGGGAAAACTGCGCCGAGAAAGATTATACCGACCTTCGAGAGTATGCCGATTCCCAGCCAGATGATCACCAGGGGCAGAAGCGCCACGCGAGGGGTCGCGTTCATCGCGTTGACGAAGGGGTCAAATAGGTAGGCCAATCTTTTGTACCAGCCAAGCGCGATGCCAAAGGGGACTGCAACAACAGCCGAAAGGAAATAGCCCCAGAAAAGTTCGATGCCGCTGACGTATAGGTCGTTATAGATTTCACCCGAACCAAACAACTGAACAGCAGCTTTCCCGATGAGCGAAGGCGCGCTCATGAACATCGGATTGATCAACTGGAAGACGTTGCCGACCAGCTCCCAAAGGGTCAGGAAGATGATGATCGCCGCTGTCCCGATGATTTTTTTCTCCTGGTTTAAATAAAATTTGTAGAGACGCGAGGCCTCGGCGACCCTAACATCCAAAAGCAGGTCTTGAGTGGATTCGTTTTGATTAGCCATGGCGGGTGTCCTTTCTTTGTTTTTGGTGGATTTCTGGCTCAGTTTTTTCCGATTCTTCCGACGTCGAATTCTGCATTTCGGCGCTGTCGATTAAGCTCTGCAGGATTTTTACGAACTTCGGTCCGGCGGATTGCAGCTCCTGGAGGTGATGTAGCGAAAGGGTTTTCAAAAATTTCTCGCCTTCATGGGTCAGCTTGACCAGGACCTGTCGCCGATCGTCGGTGGCTCGTAGGCGACAAAGGAATCCCCTTTCGACAAGGCGATCGACGAGTTCAACGGTGCTGTGATGTTGCAGCTGCATTCGTTCCGCCAGCACCCCGATAGTTGGCTTGAGATTTTCCGGAAGTCCGCGAATGGCAAGCAAGAGCTGGTGTTGTTGCGGCTCGATGCCGGCTTGGCGCGCGGCGTTTTCGCTGAAACGCAGAAAACGGCGAATCTGATAGCGCAATTCCGACATCGCTTTGAAATCGGGGGAATCCGTCTTTTTGGTCATAATTTATATCGGACTACGATCATATCGTACACCGATATATTTTCCGGAGCGTGCTGTCAAGACCATCCTGAGAAAAATTTATGGGTGTCACTGTTTTCCCTTCGAGGGTGCGGCGAGCGGGTGAGTTGCTGACGCAGAAATCGCCGACTGATAGTCAATTTCGTGCGTTTCGCCACCTAAAACGAGGTACTCAGGTTGACTTTGGCCCGGTTTTCCTTTAAAAATCCTCATTCCGAGAAAATCTATGAAGTATGCAGTGATTAGAACGGGCGGCAAGCAGTATCGCGTTTCCGAAGGCGATGTCGTCAAGATTGAAAAGCTTACCGGCGAAGTGGGCGAAAAAGTGACCCTGGCGGATATCCTATTTGTCGGCGGAGACGGCGAGGCAAAAATCGGCGCTCCGCTGGTGGCCAACGCGAAGGTGAGTGGCGAGATCGTCGGCCAGATCCGCGCCAAAAAGATCCGTGTCTTCAAGAAAAAGAGACGAAAAAGTTACAGCCGGCAACAGGGCCACAGGCAGTACCAGACCGCACTGAAGATTACGGCGATTGAAGCGTAACTTAAGGGAGTAGAGCGATGGCACATAAAAAGGCGGGCGGAAGCTCACGCAACGGGCGCGACAGCCAAGGACAACGGCGCGGCGTGAAGGTTTTCGGCGGCGAAAGCGTGCGTGCCGGAAATATCTTAGTGCGCCAACTGGGCACTCGCATTCACCCGGGAAAGAATGTTGGAATGGGCCGCGACTTTACTCTTTTCGCGCTGATTGACGGCATTGTCCGCTATGAACGAAAAGACAAATTGCGGAAGCGGGTCGTTGTACTTCCGGCTTGGTAGATGAGCGCTTGCAACGGAAAAGCCCCTTTCGGGGCTTTTTTTTTGCCCGGGAGAAGGGGATGATGAGGGAAAAAGATAAAAGTAAAAAGGCAAAGGGCAAAAGTCGGATTGAAAAACGAGTCTGCGGTTGACACTAAAACCTATTGAAACATGAAATTCATCGACGAAACCAAGATCCATGTCATCGCCGGCGACGGTGGGCGCGGTTGTGTCAGCTTTCGTCGGGAGAAGTTTGTCCGGCGCGGCCCGCCGGATGGTGGCAACGGCGGTGCTGGCGGCGATATCGTGGCTGAGGCCGATTCCCAGCTGACGACACTTCTAGATCTACGTTATCAAAAGTTAGTGAAGGGCGGCCGCGGCGGTAATGGCATGAGCAGCGACTGCCACGGGCGGCGCGGAGAGGAACGCGTGATCAAAGTCCCCGTCGGGACGATCATTCGAGACCATGAAACCGGCGAGCTTCTGGCTGACCTGAAAAAGACCGGCGAACGAGAGGTTATCGCCGCCGGCGGCCGCGGCGGCAAAGGTAACGCTCATTTTGCCTCGTCGACCAACAGAAGCCCGCGTTATGCCCAGCCCGGCGAAGCGGGGCAGGAACGCGAACTTGAAATCGAGCTCAGGCTGTTGGCGGACGTGGGTATCATCGGCTTACCCAACGCCGGCAAATCGACATTGATCGCGACGATCTCCGCGGTACGACCAAAGATTGCCGACTATCCATTCACGACGCTAGTGCCGAACCTGGGCGTAGTCGGTTATGACGAAGGGAAAAGTTTTGTCGTTGCGGACATCCCAGGTCTCATCGAGGGCGCTCACGATGGCCACGGATTGGGGCATAAGTTTTTGCGCCACGTGATGCGGACAAACTTGCTGATTCATCTCGTCGACGCCGCGCAGATCGATGAAAACGATCCGTTGGCGGAGTGGCGGACGATCAACCGTGAACTCGAGCTGTTCGATCCGGAGCTCGCTCGAAAACCACAGATCGTCGCCGCCAACAAGATCGACCTGCCGGAGGGAAGAGCGAAGGCAAAGCTATTGGCCAACAAGCTGCCCAAAGAGTATCGCCCGTTGCACGTCATTTCTGGCGCGACCACGGAAGGCGTACGTGCGTTGGTATTACTGGTCGGACGAAAACTGGAAGAGCTTAGACGGGATGTCGAAACAACTCGTGACGCAGCTGGACTATAAGAAGGAGATCCTGCGGCGTGCGCGCCGTGTGGTGGTCAAGATCGGCAGCCAGATCCTTTCATCGAGCGACGGTATCGAGGAAGCCCGGCTGCGTGGATTGGTGCGCGAGCTTGCGGAGTTGCACGACCAGAAGAAGGAGATCATTGTTGTGAGCTCAGGCGCAGTGGCGGCGGGGATGACGCGCTTGGGACGAAAGGAACGGCCGAAGACGATTCCGGAAAAGCAGGCGCTGGCCGCCGTCGGTCAGATCAAGCTCATGGCGCTCTACGAACGCGCGTTTTCGAAGTTTGACAAGAGCGTGGCGCAGGTGCTGTTGACACATGAAGACTTGGCCAACCGCCAGCGCTATATCAACGCCAAGCATACTTTTCAGGTGTTATTGGAGTCGGCGATCATTCCCATCGTTAATGAGAATGACACGGTGGCCGTCGAAGAAATGAAATTCGGCGACAACGATCATTTGTCGGCGCTGGTGGCAACCCTGCTCGAAGCGGATCTGCTGGTCGTTCTCAGCGACGTCGAGGGAGTTTACGATAAGGATCCACGGGCCCATGCGGACGCTCAACTCATTCCCTTGATCACCGCGGCCAAGGGGTTGAGACAAACTATCGAAGGGCAGAGTCTCAGCATCGTCGGGACGGGAGGAATCGCGACCAAGCTGGGCGCGGCGGAGGAGGCAGCGGCGGCGGGTATTCCGACTGTGATCGCCAGCGGCTTGCACGGTGATATCCTCGGCAAAGTATTTGAGGAGAAGCATGCGGTAGGCACGTTGATCTTGGCGGAAGCCACTCGACTCACCAGCCGCAAGCATTGGATTGCCTACAACTTGAAACCTGCCGGCGAGATAGTCGTCGATCAAGGCGCCCACGATGCCGTCGTACAAAAGGGTAAGAGTCTTTTGCCGTCGGGCTTGAAAGAAGTCCGCGGCGCGTTCGGCGTTGGCGAGTGTGTGCGCTGCCTGGACTTGGACGGACGGGAATTCGCGCGCGGCTTGGTCAACTATAGCGCTCAGGAGTTGAATCAGATCAAAGGATTGCATACAAGCAGGATTGAAAAAATGCTGGGTTATAAGGCGTACGAAGAAATTATTCACCGCGACGATCTGGTCGTGTTGTGAGAAGCGGATGTCAGGTACAAGCGATAAACTAAAACAGGAAGCGCTTCGTCTCGGCAAGCAGGCCAAGATCGCCGCTCGCCTACTGGCGCCGCTGTCGTCGGCGGAAAAGAATCGAGCTTTGCTGCTGATGGCCGAAAAGCTTGAAGCGCAATCCACCTTCCTCGTGGAAGAAAACAACAAGGATATCGAGTTCGCCAAGGAGGATGGTGTATCGAGCGCGCTGCTCGATCGTATCGCGCTTGATCCTGTACGTATAAAGGCGATGGCGAATGGGTTGCGCGAGGTTGTCGCGTTGCCCGATCCGGTGCGCGAAGTG
Source organism: uncultured delta proteobacterium (assembly GCA_963804165.1). GTDB lineage: Bacteria > Desulfobacterota > Binatia > UBA9968 > UBA9968 > DP-20. The sequence goes on along the minus strand of CAWDPO010000006.1, from coordinate 285,677 downwards.
ACGAAAATGTGGCGCCGCCCGAACGGTTTGCAGGTCGGGCGTATGCGTATTCCCCTCGGAGTGATCGGAATGATTTACGAAGCGCGGCCCAACGTCACGGCGGACGCTGCGGCGCTGTGTTTGAAATCCGGCAACGCGGTGATCTTGCGCGGCGGCAGCGAAGCGCACCATTCCAACCAGGCGATCGGCGCCGTGCTGCGCCAAGCCTGTGCCGAGACCCGCGTGCCGCAGGACGCCGTGCAAGTTGTGCAGCACAAAGATCGCACCCTGGTCAACGAGCTACTGCAACTGGAACAGTATATCGATCTCATCATCCCGCGCGGCGGCGAGGATCTCATTCGCGCCGTGGTGGCGAATTCCAAAGTCCCGGTGATCAAACACTACAAAGGCGTCTGTCACGTGTATGTCGAAGCCGATGCGTCCCTGGCGATGGCCGAACAGATCTGTTTTAACGCCAAAGTGCAGCGGCCATCGGTTTGTAACGCCATGGAAACTTTACTCGTGCACGAAGCGATCGCGGCAAAATTTTTACCGCCGATGATCACTAAGTTTCAGGCCGCGGGCGTCGAAGTTCGCGGCTGTGAGAATACTCGCGCGCTGGTGGCGGGGATCAAATCGGCCACCGACGCGGATTGGACTGAAGAGTACCTCGATCTGATTCTCGCCGTGCGCATCGTGAAAGACATCGACCAAGCGATCGATCACATCGAGCGCTACGGCTCGGAACATACCGAAACCATCGTCACGACCAATTATCAAAAATCGCGGGAGTTCATCGAGCGGGTCAACTCGTCGGCCGTGATGGTCAATGCGTCGACGCGGTTCAACGACGGCGGCGAGCTGGGCTTGGGCGCCGAGATCGGCATCAGCACGAGTAAAATTCATGCCTTTGGCCCGATGGGGTTGGAGGAGTTGACGACAACCAAATTCATTGTTTTCGGCGACGGACAGATTCGCGAGTAAGTTACGCCAAAGGCGGATGGATGAAGGTGGAGGGCGGAAGCAGGATGCAACACGATTTGCCGCACAAAATAATCATATCCCTTATCCTTTACCCCGAATGCTTCTCTGACTCCTGCCGTTCCGTTACGGATCTCTTGACCGGATTCGCTACAGGGTTCCTTGCCGCCTCATGAAAATCGGTCTTTTCGGCGGCACCTTCGACCCGATCCATTGGGGGCATCTGCGCAGCGCTGAGGAAGTCAGCGAAACGTACGGGCTCGATCGCGTGCATTTCATCCCGGCGTCAATTCCGCCGCACAAACGTGGAAAGACCGCAACGCCGGCGCGCGATCGTTTGCGGATGGTGCGCCTGGCGGTGGCGCGAAATCCTCGATTCAACGTGTCCACCGAGGAACTATCGCGCGCCGGCGTTTCTTACTCGATCGACACGATCCGCGCGTTTGCCAGAGGCAAACGGCCCAAGGATTCCCTCTATTTTATCATCGGGCTGGATGCTTTTCGCGAGATTGGCACGTGGAAGGATTTTCGCGAGATTTTTCCGCTGTGCAATTTTATCGTCACGTCTCGGCCGGGCAGCAAGGACAACGATCCACTTAAGGGCACCGGCGTTGCTGTAAAAAAGCTCTTTTGTTATGATTCAAAGCATAAGCATTATTGTCATCAGAGCGGCACGCGCATTTACTTTATCGAACTGACAGATATCGCCATCTCGGCGTCGGAAATTCGCGCATTGGTGAAACAGGAGAAATCCATCCGTTATTTACTCCCATCCGAGGTGGCAAAATATATCAAGCGGCGCGGGCTGTATCGCGGCCGACGCGGGGAGAGATGACGACATTGGCGGCGATCAGCTCATGGGAAAAAGCCCTGTTCTTGACGCGCTTCGCGCTAGAGAAGAAAGCCTATGATTTAGTGGTGCTGGATGTTCGCGAGCTCACGTCGATCGCGGACTATTTCATCTTGTGCTCGGGCCGTTCGGACCGCCAAGTGCAAAGCATCGCCCAGGGGCTTGACGAAAATGGCCGCGAAGAAGGGTTCAAGCCCTTCGCCGTCGAGGGGATGCAGCGCGGTCACTGGGTGTTGATCGATTTTTCCGATGTCATCGCTCACGTCTTTTACGAGCCGGTACGCGAGTTTTACGATCTCGACGGACTATGGGGTCACGCGCCGAGAGCGACATTGCCGGAAGCTTACGCGAAGCTTGTCGACCAGTTTCAGCTTGCCGATGAGCAGATGTCTTAGCGGGCGGCGGTAATTCCATAGTTCGATTATCTCCATCTGGACTCGCCCAATCTGCTGAACCAGCGCCGAAGAAAGGAATCCACTTTGACCACAACGCAGCCCGTGATCCTCGTGATTTTGGACGGGTTCGGCATCAATCCGCGAAAAGAAGGCAATGCCATCGCCCATGCGTCGACGACCAATCTAGACGCGCTCCTGCGTGATTATCCCAATTCGCGCATGTCCATGTCCGGGGTCGATGTCGGCTTGCCGGCGGGACAGATGGGGAACTCGGAAGTCGGCCACATGATCCTCGGCGCCGGCCGGATCGTTTATCAGGATCTGACGCTGATTCACAAAGACATCGACGGGGGCAAGTTTTTCAAGAATTCCGTTCTCCTGGAAGCCCTGCGCAAGACTAAGGAAAGAAGCGATCGATTACATTTCATGGGTCTTCTCGGTGACGGCGGTGTGCATAGCCACCAGCGCCACATGGAGGCGCTGATCGAGATGGCGCGCCAGGAAAAGCTGGGCAACGTTTATCTCCACTTGTTTTTGGACGGGCGCGACACGCCGCCGAACAGCGCCGAGCAGTTCATGCTCGATCTTAACGAGAAACTGAAAGCTTACCCCAATGTCAAAATCGCTACGGTCAGCGGGCGATATTACGCCATGGACCGGGACAAACGCTGGGATCGAGTCGAGAAAGCTTACAATTGCCTGACCGAAGGAGTCGGCAACAAGGCGCCCTCGCCTCTGGAAGCGATTCGCCACAGTTACAAGGAAAAGGTAACCGACGAATTTGTTTTGCCGACGGTGATCGAGGGTGCGGTTCCCGAAGGCTTGATCCGCGACGGTGACGGCGTGATCTTTTTTAATTTTCGCGCCGATCGGGCGCGCGAATTGACTCGCGCCCTGACCCAAGAAGATTTTAAAGAATTTCCGCGCAAGCGACATTGCGTCTCGCCACCTACGCGACCATGACGCAGTACGACGAGACGTTCAAAGTACCAGCCGCCTATGCACCACGGGAGATTCGAAAAATCGTCGGCGAAATAGCGAGCCAGGCGGGCGTTCGCCAGCTGCGCATCGCGGAGACGGAGAAGTACGCCCATGTGACCTACTTTTTCAATGGTGGGGAAGAAAAAGAGTTCCCCGGCGAAGAGCGGATTTTGATTCCTTCGCCGAAGGACGTCGCGACCTATGACCTGAAGCCCGAAATGAGCGCGCGGCCAGTGACCGAAGCACTGACCAAGTACTTGCGCGAACGGGACATCGGGCTGGTCATCGCCAATTACGCCAACGCCGACATGGTTGGCCACACGGGTAATTTCGAAGCTTCGGTAAAAGCCGTCGAAGTGATCGATGATTGCCTCGGCCAAGTCGTCGACGCGGCGCTGAGCAAGAAGGGGAAAGTGATCATCACCGCCGATCATGGCAATATCGAGCAACTGATCGACTACGACACCGGCATGCCGCACACGGCCCATACGACTAATCTCGTGCCGATAATTCTGATCGATGAAGAGCGGAAAAAATGCCGGCTCAACGCGGGCACCGGCATCGACATCGCGCCAACCCTCCTACAGCTTCTCAAAATACCGCAGCCGAAAGAGATGACCGGCCAGTCCTTGATCGTCGAAACATAATCCCCGACACGCGTAGCATTGAGACATTCAACTTTTCCTTCGATTCTCCAAGATGGGTGCCCCTTCTTACCGGCGTGCGATTTTTTTCTTCGCCCGCTTCATTCAATTTGCTACAGTGCGAAACGATCTGTGGAAATACGTTCGGAAACTTCTCTGGCGGATCGTTTCGATTGGCTGGTGGACTGGCTCTATCCACCGCGTTGCCGCGCCTGCGGCGGCCGGATCCACGGCCGGGATGCGGAATATTTTTGCTCGGGCTGCTGGCAACATATCCAACTGATTTCCCATCCCTCTGTCATCTTTGCGGACGGCCGTTTCCCGATGCCAGCGGCGACGATCACACCTGCGGCGTGTGTCTTTCCCGGGCGCCGCAGTTTGTTTCGGCGCGCGCCTGGGCCTGTTATCCGCGCGAGGAAGTCGACAGAACATCCACTGCGCCAGGTGGTGCAAAAATTCAAATACGGCAGAAGGGTCGCACTCGGCAAGCCGCTCGGACGGTTGATGGCGCGCGGTTGTGCAGGAGTTTCTCAGCGCATGCCCGCTGATTTGATCATTCCCGTTCCGCTGCATCGCAAAGGCTGCGCTGGCGCGGTTTCAATCAATCCGTGCTGCTCGCACGACAAATCAGCCGAGCTTACAACATCCCGATGGATCCCTTTGTGCTGCGGCGGCGCAAGGAAACGGCGGCGCAAACCCAACTCGCCGAAGACGAACGGCGGCGCAATGTCCGCGGCGCGTTTGTAGCTCATCCGGATCGATCCGTCGAAGGACAAAATCGGTCTTGCTCGTCGACGATGTTTACACTTCGGGCGCGACAGTAAATGAATGCAGCCGGATATTGAAGCGAAACGGCGCGAAACGAAGTTTTCGTGGTGACGCTGGCGCGGGCCGTGTCCTGAGGATACGACTTTTTTGACGATGATCGCTTATGTCGCTCAAGATGATCAAGTAAGATGGGATCGGCAACATGGCAAACCCAGGGACCGGCACAGCCGTCGAGTTTCTTGAGGGAAGTTCTGTGCAAGCGGGCGCTTGGGCATTCCCGCGCGGGCCGAGCGCTGGATGTCGCTTGCGGCAAGGGGCGCAATGCTCTGTTCTTGCCGGAACTCGGGTTTGAGGTCGTCGCGATGGACATCTCTGCTGTCGCATTAGAAGAAGGTCGGTCGCGGACGCAGGAAAATCGTGAGCTTTCATCGTGGCAGCGCGCAGATCTCGAGCAGATCCAGTTGCCTCGAGGCCGCCTTCGATCTCATCATTAATTTCAACTATCTTGAGCGGTCGCTGATTCCTAAAATGAAATCAGCCCTCAGAGTCGGCGGGCATATCGTCTTCGAAACCTATTTAATCGATCAGAGAGAAATCGGTCATCCGAAAAATCCTGAGTACCTGCTTCAGCATAACGAGTTGCTGGATCACTTTCGCGAGTTCCGGGTGCTTTGCTACCGCGAAGGAAAATGTCGCTGACGGCGACGATCCGTCCTTTCGCGCGGGAATATTGGTGCAAAAAACCAGTTGAATCGTGCCCGCCGGATTGTTTTTGCCGATGATGATATTCCGCGGATACCCATTCGCCTTCGGGCCAGCAGGCTTGTCGATCGCGCCGAGTATCGGGCCGCGTGCCTTTCTTGCCGGCGACCGCGCGCGGTTTGTTATTGTTCGCTCATCGAGCCGTTCGAATCGGAGCCGCGCTTTATTATCCTGATACAGCCGCGCGAAGCCAAGCACCGTCTTGGCACCGGCCGGATGGCCCATCTCTGTTTGCGCAACTCCGTCCTCCTCGAAGGGGTGGATTTTTCCCAAGATGTTCGAGTCCATCGCGAGCTTCAAAACGCGGCGAGTTTTCCCGTACTGCTTTATCCAAGCAACGACTCGATCAATCTTTCACGGCAATCGCCCGCCGCGCGCGCGGCGCTGGTGCCGGCTGGGAGGAAGTTGGTCGTATTCGTCCTGGACGGCACGTGGAAGAGTGTGCGAAAAATGCTCCGCTTGAATTCTAACTTGGCGAGCCTTCCAGCAATCTGCTTCGAACCGCCGTCGCCGTCGACCTATCGGATCCGCCGCCAGCCGAAATTACACTGTTATTCGACGATCGAAGCCATCCACCACGTTGTCGATTTGTTCACATCGCGGTGGCAATGAGGGTTCTGTATCTCGCCGGCCCCATGACAATCTCCGCACCGTGTTCAATTCAGTCATTGATCGGCAGCTCGCCTACTCGCGCTAGAACGGTCATCGGTCGCGCCGATACTTGAGCCGTTCAAAGCGATCCAAAGCGTAGTTGTAAACATCACAATATTTATATATAATGATGAAAGCTGGATGGCATCCATGGAGTTTGTTCGCACCCTTAAAGCATTGGCCGACCCTTTACGTCTGCGCATTCTCGCGTCCGTCGCCGAGCAGGAGCTGACGGTCGGGGAAGTGCAGGAAGTGGTGGACTCGGTGCAATCCTCGGTCTCGCGCAATCTCGCCATACTGCGCCAGGCGGGATTCGTCCAGGACCGCAAGGAAGGAACCAACGTTTATTTCTCCCTGTGCGAGAACATGCCGGATGCATCGCGCGCGCTTTTCAAGTCTCTGCAGGCGCGCCTCGCCGAAATCCCTGAAGTGAAGCAGGATCAGGCGCGCTTGGAAGCGTGCCGGCGGCGACGTATCCGGCAATCGCGGGCTACTTCGAATCGGTGGCGGGAGACTGGGAGCGCATCCGGAAAAGTTACTTTGACGATCGCGTGACCTCTCTCGCGATCGAGAAGTTGCTGCCGCGCGATCTCACGCTCGCCGATATCGGTTGCGGCACAGGAAATTTAACGTTTGAGTTGGCGCGGTTTGCCCGTAAAGTGGTCGGTGTCGATCTATCGAGTGAAATGTTGCGCCGGGCGCGCGGCGTTGCAAAAGAACGCGCGACTCACAACGTCGAGTTCCGCCAGGGCGATATTTTCAAACTGCCGTTGGCTTCCGGCAGCGTCGATGCGGCGTTTTGTGTGATGGTCCTGCATTTTCTTCCCGAGCCCGAGCGGGCGATCGCGGCGCTTTGCCGCATCACGCGTCCCGGCGGGTCGGTGATTGTGGTCGACCTGGTGCAGCATAAACAAGAATGGATGCGCGAACAGATGGCACACGAATGGCTTGGCTTCGACCGACCGGCAATTGAAGGATGGTTCCGCGATGCCGGTGCGGAATCCATCGACTACGACTTGACGGGCTCATTCGCCGGAGAAAAATTGGCGCGCAACGGCAATCGTCCGGTGGAAATTTTCGTCGCCCGGGCCACGTTGCCGATGATGCCCAAAGCTAAAAAATGAAAAAGGCGAGCAAATGAACGGAGAGCGAAAAACAACTTCGAAATATCTTGGCCGGGCGCATTGCGATCCTCGACGGCGCCATGGGCACGATGATTCAAGTCGCACAAGCTCGACGAACAAGCGTTTCGCGGCGAGCGATTCGCGAATCATGCCAAAGACCTGAAGGGCTGCAACGATTTGTTGTGCATCACGCAGCCGGACTTGATCACGGACATTCACGTTCAGTATCTAGAAGCCGGCGCCGATATTGTAGAGACCAACACCTTCAACTCGACATCGATCTCGATGGCCGATTACCATTTGGAGTCGTTTGTCTACGAGTTGAATCTTGCCGGTGCACGGGCCGCGAAAAGGGCGGCGGAACGGGTCATGGCGAAGGACCCTTCGCGGCGGCGTTTCGTCGCCGGCGCTATCGGGCCGACCAATCGCACCTGCTCGATCTCCACCGACGTGAACAGCGCGGCGACGCGCGGCGTCACGTATGAAGAGTTGGTCGACGCCTACTACGAACAAGCGCGCGGCCTGATCGATGGCGGCGCCGATCTTCTTTTGGTCGAGACGATTTTCGACACGCTCAACTCCAAAGCCGCTTTTTTCGCCATCGCCAAATTATTCGACGAGCGGAAAATCCACGTTCCGCTCATGGCTTCCGTCACTTTCATTCAGCCGGGCAGCAATCGCGGCGTGACGGGGCAAACGGTCGAAGCGTTCTGGAACTCCATTTCCCACGTGCCGCTGTTGAGCGTCGGCATGAATTGCGCGCTCGGGCCGAAAGAGATGCGCCCGCTGATCGAAGAGCTGTCGAGCATCGCGCCGATTTACGTGAGCAGTCATCCCAACGCCGGCTTGCCCGATCCGCTTTTGCCCACGGGTTTTCCCGAAACGCCGGAGTCACTGGCGCCGCAGCTGACCGAATGGGTGGAAAATGGCTGGCTCAATATCGTCGGCGGCTGCTGTGGCACGACGCCGGCGCATATTAAAGCGATCGCCGACGCGGTGAGAAGACAAAGCCTCCACGCAGTTCTGCCGAATGTCGATCCCTACTTGCGGCTAAGCGGCCTGGAAAGCGTGACCCTGCTGCCTGAGTCGAACTTCGTCAATATCGGCGAGCGCACCAACGTGACCGGCTCGCCGGTGTTTGCCAAACTCGTGCTCGCGGGAGATTTTGAGAAAGCCGTGAGCGTGGCGCGCCAGCAGGTCGAAGGCGGCGCGCAGATCATCGACGTCAACATGGACGAGGGCATGCTCGATTCCAAAGCCGCGATGGAGAAATTTCTCCGGCTCATCGCCGGTGAATCGGATATCGCCCGCGTTCCGGTGATGGTCGACAGCTCGAAGTGGGAAGTGATCGAAGCCGGGCTCAAGTGCGTACAAGGTAAGGGCATCGTCAACTCAATCAGTCTCAAGGAAGGCGAAGAGAAATTCATCGCTCAGGCCAAGTTGATTCGCCGTTACGGCGCGGCGGTGATCGTCATGGCTTTCGATGAGCGCGGCCAGGCGGACACCTACGAAAGAAAAATCGAGGTTTGCGCGCGAGCGTACAAGATTTTGACCGAGCACATCGGCTTTCCGCCTCAGGAAATTATCTTCGATCCGAACATTCTCACCGTTGGCACGGGCATCGAAGAGCACAACAGCTACGCGGTCAATTTCATCGAAGCGACACGCTGGATCAAGCAAAACCTCCCGCTGGCGAAAGTGAGCGGCGGCGTGAGCAACATTTCGTTCTCCTTTCGCGGCAACAATCCGGTGCGCGAGGCGATGCACTCGGCGTTTCTATATCACGCGATCAAAGCCGGCATGGACATGGGCATCGTCAATCCCGGCATGCTCGCGGTGTATGAAGAGGTCCCCAAAGACTTGCTCGAACTCGTGGAAGACGTGCTGCTCAACCGTCGGCCCGATGCGACGGAACGGCTGGTCACGTTCGCCGAAACGGTCAAAAAGACCGACAAAACCGTCACCAAGGACGACAGCTGGCGCGACGGCCCGGTTGAAGAGCGCTTGTCTCACGCGCTCGTCAAGGGCATCACGGATTTTATCGATCAAGACGTCGAGGAGGCGCGGGTCAAGTACGGTAAGCCGCTATCGGTGATCGAAGGGCCGCTGATGGACGGCATGAACGTCGTCGGCGATCTTTTCGGTTCGGGGAAAATGTTTCTGCCGCAAGTGGTAAAGTCGGCGCGCGTGATGAAAAAAGCCGTAGCTTTTCTGACGCCGTTTCTCGAGGCCGAGAAAAAGGCGACGCAAAACGTCGATCGGCGGACCAAGTTGGTTTTCGCTACGGTCAAAGGCGACGTGCATGACATCGGTAAAAATATCGTCGGCGTGGTGTTGAGCTGCAATAATTACGACGTCATCGACCTCGGCGTCATGGTGCCCGCGGACAAAATCATCGACACCGCGATTCAAGAGAAAGCGGATATCATCGGTTTAAGCGGGCTGATCACGCCGTCGCTCGACGAAATGACCCACGTCGCCGCTGAGATGACCCGGCGCGGTCTGAATGTTCCGCTGCTCATCGGCGGCGCGACGACGAGCAAGCGCCATACCGCGGTCAAGATCGCGCCGTCGTACAAGCACGAAACGATTCACGTGATCGACGCGTCGCGGGCCGTGCCGGTGGTTGGCGCCTTGATGAAGCCGGACACACGCAGGGCGCTGGATTCGCAAAACCGCAAAGATCAGGAAGAGATCCGCGAACAATTCGAGAACCGCGTCAGCACGCAGTTGCTGACTTATGAGGAAGCGGCGCGGCACAAACTGCACACCGAGTGGGACGGTCATCATATCGCGGTGCCGGAGTTTACCGGGGAGCGGGTGTTGAAAGAGTTCCCGTTGCATGAGCTGGTGCCGTTTATCGACTGGTCGCCGTTTTTTCACACCTGGGAAATCCGCGGGCGCTATCCGGATTTGCTGAACGATCCGGCCCGCGGACCGGCTGCCCGCGAGTTGTTCGCCAATGCGCAAGAACTTCTCAAAGAGATCGTTGATAAGAAATTATTCACCGCCCACGGCGTCTACGGTTTTTTCCCGGCGAATAGCGACAGCGACGATATCGTGGTCTTTACCGACGTCACGCGCACCCAGGAAGCCGCGCGGCTGCACACGCTGCGTCAACAGAAGGACAACCAGCGCGGCAAGCCGCAGCTCGCTCTCGCCGACTTTATCGCGCCGCGCGAGAGCGGACGGGTTGACTACATCGGCGCCTTCGCCGTTACGACGGGCCATGGTTGTCAGGAGCTGGCCGAGCGCTTCGAAAAGGACCACGACCAATACAATTCCATCATGGCGAAGGCGCTGGCGGACCGGTTAGCCGAGGCTTTCGCCGAGTGGTTGCACAAGCGGGTGCGCGCGGACTGGGGCTACGGCAAAGACGAGAAATTCAGCATTGAAGATCTGATCGCCGAGAAATATCGCGGCATCCGGCCGGCCCCGGGTTATCCCGCCCAGCCCGATCATACCGAGAAGCCGGTCATTTTCGATTTGCTTCACGTCGGCGAAGCGACTGGAATTACGCTCACGGAAAGCTTCGCCATGTTTCCTGCAGCAGCGGTTTGCGGTCTTTACTTCGCCCATTCCGAGGCACATTACTTCGCCGTCAACTCGATCGGCAAAGATCAAGTCGAGTCTTACGCTGCGCGCAAGGGCATGAAAGTCGCCGAAGTCGAGCGCTGGCTATCGCCGGTACTCGGTTACGATCCGGCAAAAAAATAGCGGTTTGTGTCAATCATCGTTCTCTTCACTCAGCCAGGCTGCCGTGCTCGGATTCATCGGCCGGCGTACGAAAGAAACTCGCGATGGCCGGCGGAAGCCGTAGCATCGAGCGCTGGCTCAATTCCCTGCCAATCGAGCAAAGCGTTTTTTCAATACGTCGATTTGAGTGAGATAGCGCTGCAGGCTGTGAGTCCCGCAACGCTCGCCCTGCGCTAGGCGAAAGCCGCGTGCGGCGAAAGTCTCACCTCTTTTCAATCCGCACAGGTGAATCACGGCGGCCAGTTTCTGCTTTTGCGCCGGGCTGGCCTTGACCGCGCGACGAGCCGCCAGTGTATCGGCCACGCTCTGGTGCAGATACGCGGCGGTCATTTCGACCGCATGGCTAGGCAGCGTTCGAGTATAGAGGGCATTGAACCAGCAGGAACTGAGATCGTGCCATGGACCCTCGCTCACAACGATGTGGTCACGGATGCAATATCTGCGGGCCTCAACGAATGTTCCGTCGGTAAGTTGAAACATGCCTAGCGCACTCGAGGCCGGACGATAGATTTCAAAAGGGTTCCACGACCATTGCCAGCGCCAATAGGTGCGGGCGATGGGGTTGCCGTCGCTCTCGACTTGAGCGAGCGCGGCGAGCAATTCAGGTGAAATGATGCTTGTAGAATGTTCCTCGAAAAGCGCCCCGTAACTCTGCCAGGTCAAGTCGGGACTTTTTGATAAAGAACTGCTGATCGGGGCGAAGAGCTCGCCGGGCTTGCGTATAACCTGATAGATCAAGTTGAGAGCGAAGAAGCCAGCGATTCCAACAACGCACCACCTAAGAATGGCTCCTTGCCAGTGGAGCGTGGCAAATCTTCGACTCTTGCGCCTGAAATATCGGACGCCGCTATAGGCTGTAGCCGTCACGTAAAAGAACCAACCTTCCGATCATTTTGTATCAAGGCTGCATTTTACTAGTTTGAATGTCAACTAGCAGCAACAATTACTGAATAACCAAAACAGTACAGGTGGTGAGTCGACGCGCGAGGTTTGAAGCCACTTGAACCGCTGGAAAGTTGTTCGTTCCTTGGACCTTGAACCTGGAACGTTGAACTTTGAGCTACTCTCTTAAACGATTTGAACTCTCATTGTCTCAGTGACCTCCAAGCAGCTTCTCGATCTGGGCGGTCACCTGGCGATCCCCGGGCTCGACGGCGCTTTCGAATACGGCGACCGGCTGTGCCGTCCGGTCGAGGAGATATTTGTGAAAATTCCAGCGCGGCGGCTTACCGGTCTTCGCGGCCAGTTCTCTAAAGAGCGGGTTGGCTTTTGCGCCGACAACGGGGGTCTTTGCGAACACGGGAAACGTGATGCCATAGTTCACCCGGCAGAATTGCGCGATCTCTTTGTTCGACCCAGGCTCCTGGCCGCCGAAATCGTTCGCGGGAAACCCCAGCACCGTGAAGCCTTTGTCGCGATAGCGGCGATATAACTTTTCCAAGCCGTCGTATTGCGGCGTGTAGCCGCACTCGCTCGCCGTGTTGACGATCAGCAGTATTTTGCCGCTGAACTGACAGAGCGAAACCGGCTCATCCATCAGATTGGCGAATTTGTGATCGAGGATAGCGGGACAAGGAGACTCCGCTGTGATGCTTGGCGCCGGCATGGTGACTACCGCGAGCGCGGCGAAGACGATTGCGCAGATGGATCGGACAAGCATGTTTTCCTCCAAGAGGAGAATAGAAATTCTGACCTGACGGGCCACGGGAATTATTCACAAACGCAGGACTGGTCTCGGATCATTTAAGAATCTCCGACATTTTCGCGACCGTGGCGGCATCAAGTTTAAACAGGCCGGCGACGATCTTTTCGACTTCCTCACCGCTCATCGGATCGACATCGAGCTTAGATTTAATTGCCTCGGCCAAAAAATCTTTATCCCTCAAGGTTTCTCTAAAGGCCCTGCGCAACGTTTGAACGCGATCCTTGGGCGTGCCCGGAGGCAACGCATAGGGACGGGTAATCGCCGCGGTGTCGTGGATGCCGACCTGAATCAGCTTGCGCGCCTCTTCTGTCTTTGCGAGCTCGATGGCCATGGGAACCTTGGGGAGGTCCGGGACCGCTTTAGGTACGGCCTGCAGCACGATATTAGCCTCGCCCGCATCCAGGCTTTGACGCCACATCACTTTGATCGACTCCCACGCCCAGCACCCGCCGTCGATCTCCCCGCTCTCCGCAGCCAATTTAATCGGCGCCGTACCTTTGTAACCCGTCACCAGCTGAATGGGTAGCCCGAGGGCCGCCTTGAGTAATTTAGCAACGTCGTCATTCGTCGTACCCGGAGCGCTGCCACCCAATTTCACCGGCGCCTTCGCCGCCATCCATGCATCGACGCTGGTAATCCCGCTGGCTTTTGTCAGGGCGCAGACGACATGATCCTTGACCGGCACGCCGATCCATTCGAACTTTCTCGCATCGAACTCGATTCCGGATCCTCCGAAAAGTTGTTGCGAGATCAGGTTGCCGATAAAATTCCCGATGGTCAGACCGTCAGGCTTGGTTGCTTTGTAAATCGAGTTGGCGGCAATGAGACTACCCGCCCCGGTGACGTTATCCACAACAACCGCCGGGTTGCCGGGAATGTATTTGTTGATGTGACGCCCCATGACCCGCGAATAGGTATCAAAGCCGCCGCCAGCCGGAAATCCCACGACGATACGGATCGTTTTCCCCGCGTAGAAATCCTGCGCATAGGAACCATGCTCCGAACTCCACATCGAAGTCAGAACAAGTCCGATCAGGCTGACGTAAAAAATTACTTTTGACATCGATGAGCCTCCGATAAAATTCGAAGTGAGTATGAACTCGGTGTTCAGTGCCCGGGAATGCAAGCTGCGCGAAAATATCCTCCACCGGCATAGAGCCTGTCAAGGATAATTCGACCACCAGAGAGTTTCGCCACTACGAGGAAGGTGAAAGTTGATCAGACTGCGATCGGCTAGCAAAGATACTTTCGCACTCATTCAACGCCGTAAAACTTTGCCGCGTTCTTCCAGGTCAAGTTTCTCTTGATCTCATCGGACACGCCCTGGAACTGAGCTTCAATGATATCTTTGGAGTGTGGCCAAGTCGCGCCGCCGTGCGGGTAGTCGCTTGCCCACATGACGTTATCTACAAGATTGAGAGCCTGTGAACCGAGAACGCCTACGCGATCGTCCTGAAATGTGATGTAAACCTGCCGCCTGATACACTCGCTCGGCAGCGCTTCCAGGGTCGGTGATTCGGGCGCCTCTGAACGTGCTCGGCTGACGGACCCATCCATTTTCGTAAAAAACGGGTACAGCCAGGACAATTCGTACTCGGCAAAAACGAATCGAAGGTTCGGAAATCGATTCAGCACACCACCAAAAACAAGATCCGTGATCAAGGCCAGAGGCTCCAGGATTCCTCGCCGCACGGCATTGCGGCCCTGCTGTAACTGAGTGATGACTTTTAGACGGGCAGCCATTCGATCTCTGCCCTGCAATATATTCACATGAAAATGGATGGGATAGTCTAAGTCGTGGGCGGCTGCCCACAGCCGATCAAATTCCGGATCCGCGTAGCTCATGCCGTCCGGAAGGCCCGACGGTAACACCACGCCCTTGTGCCCGAGCTTCGCGCAACGTTTCATTTCGTCAATCGACCATTCGATATCGAGAGCAGACAAAAGACCAAGACCGAGAAGCCGATCCGGCGCCGCCTCATAGTAGTCGCGCAACCAGTCGTTATAGGACCTAAGTCCGGCCTGCTGGAGCGGAATCTCTTCCCCTTTCAAGCTGTAAAAATTGCGCGCCATGCTTGGATAAAGCACCTCCATTCTGACGCCGTCGAGATCCATATCGCTCAATCGCGCCAACGGATCCCAGGGTCCCCGCCAGTCCTCCCATTTAAAATTCTCAATCATCTTGCGAACGCCGCCGGACTCCTTCTGAACTCCTGCTGTAAACGTCATGCCTACGGGGTCAGGCTCATGGCCGTCGAACACCATGAATAGTCCTTTACGACCGCCGGGATCTTGAACGAAATGGGGTCCGTGCGTTCGCAGCTGTTTAGGTATACGCTCCCATGCTGCCGGCGGTTCGTTGACGTGTGAATCTGCTGAAAAATATGTGGCCTGGTCCATGGCATGCCTCCTTGAGTTGCACTGCTTTCGCGGACGTTCTATCGGAGTCTCGCGTCGAGCACTTGCAAAGATTCTTTCAGAGCGCTATCAAAATGAAAAATTACTGTCAAGCAAGAAACAGGGAGAATAAGGAGCGAATCAAAAGAGCACCGTCATGGAATTCCTCAAGCAAGTTCAGAACCACTATGCCACGCTAAGTAAAAACCAACGGAAGATTGCCGACTATCTTGCAAGCAATGGAATTACAGCATCGTTTGATTCCATTACGGAGCTTGCTCCGAAAATCGGTGTCAGTGAAGCGTCGCTCGTTAGGTTCGCCAAACAACTTGGCTATAAAGGCTATCCGAGCTTTCGTAAGGAACTTCAAGCCGAATTCAGAAAAGCAACCGGAAACGCATCTAGATTTCGACATGCGGTCACGAGCATTTGGGACGAAAGCTTTCCGCAGTCGCTCTTCCAAAACGATATTGAACTGATCGAGGAGACGCGATCTAAGTTGACAGAAGCTGCCTTTACCGAGGCAGTGGGTATGGTCGTCGGCGCAAACAAAATTTTTATCGTCGGGTTCCGCGCGGCTTTTTCGCTGGCTTATTTCCTGTATTTTCGTTTTGTGCGGCTTCGGATGGATGCGCGGCTGATCACCGTAACCGGCGGCACCTCTCTCGTTGAGCAGCTCGCACTCCTGGAAAGAGGCGATCTTGTAATTGCCCTGGGTTTTGACGAAACCCCGAGAGAAACCAGGATGACTATCGATTATGCCGTAAAGCATCGAATTCCGGTGCTCGGGATTAGCCACACTCCGACTTCGGAAATTGCGCGGACATCGACGCTTTACCTACTGGGTTGTCGGCGGCCACACAGAACTCAGTCCCTGGCGGCTTCGATGTCATTGCTGAATGCTTTAGCTATAGCCGTCGCAGCGCGCAATAAACCGAAGGCGCTTCGCGCTCTGCGCCGCCTGGACGCTATCGAGCACCATTATCTCAACGAGAAAAAGTCGAGAGTTTAGAAGAATCACAACGACGGGCGCAAATTCTATGAGTTTGATGAGCAATCAAGATCTAAGGGGACTAATCATTCAAAAGGTTCTGAATGTCGCTAAATTGGCGATAACGCGGTCTAACGGGGGCGAGCCTGAGTCTGTATTTAAGAACGGAGATCCGCGCCTCCGTTGAGACAAATCAAACTAAGTAGAAACCCCGTCAGAAGATTAATTCTGCGTGATGTTTCCACACGTTGGGGAGCCCATCATTTCGGCGTAAATCCTGACAGATTGTAGGAAATTTCCTGCCTTCCTCCGGTGGAATCGGCCAAAGCCGAGTAAGAGTCCCCACTAACTAAAGAAGATTTTGTTCTGTCGGCAATGGCATGAGCTTTGCGCTACGGCCTAATCAGCTTGGAGGTTTAACATGAAGAAAATTTTTTTGGCAGTAGCACTTTTGATCGGTCTCACCCAAAGTGGTTGCGCATTCCTCGGTGGAGCGGCGGTGGGAGGTTTGGCGACCGGAGCAGGCTATGAGATCAACGCTCATAACCAATTGGAAAAATTGGAAGCCGACTACAGGAACGAAAGAATATCTCGTAGAGAATATGAGTCTCGTAAAGCGCAGATCGAGAAAGGCTCGATTCTCTACTAGCAGCTGCCGGGTGAACCTCATCGATCGCGTGGCCTCGCTTCTGGCGCTGGGGATGCTCTTGATCGGCGTCCCTGGCTGCATGGAAAATATCGCGCTGATCGGTCGACCGACGATCGAAGAAGGTCAGGATGACGTCGTCGGCGAAGTCGAACGCGTGGATCTTTCTGCGCGGCGGATCTACTTGCGTCCAAACAAAAGCGATCGGCGAGCCGTCGCATTGAGCGCGGATGCGCAGGTGCTCTATCGCGGCCGCGAATATCCTGTGGCGCGATTAAAGTCCGGCGATGTCGTGGCCATGCAAGTAAAGAAGGATTTGCGCGGTGATTCGTACGCGGATTTGATTCGCGTTCAAGAAAACCCTACGAGCCAAAGTCGCAGCGACGTTCCGAGCTCAGCGCAGCAGATTGAGACTCTGGCCGGGAGAGTGGCGAGTGTAAATCGGCGAGACAATTCGTTCGAGCTCGATGATCAATCCGGCCCGCCGGTCTCGGTGCTTCTTTCCGAGTACGTGCGAGATTCCGATAGGGATCGTTTCCGAACTTTGCGGGCTGGCAACCATGTCAGAATCGAGGGTAAATTCACCGCGCGCGATCGCTTTGAAATGCTGAGTTTTCTGAACAACGACTCGTAAGCGTCGGGCAGAGAACTGCGCCTATCTCTCTTTTCAATAACCGAGTTGAACCCACCGTCAGCCGGAAACCCACCACAATTCGGATCGTTTTCCCCGCATAGAAATCCTGAGCATAGAAAACATTGCTCGGAACTCCGTGGTCGAGGGAGGCATCCATAACGGAAGAAAACGTACAGTTACTCTACGCGCGTCATAAGCTGCAGAAACACAACCGAATTGTATAAGTGAGATCCGAGACATCAAAAGATCTGACCCGGGTTGTGCATATTAAGTCCCTGACCCCATTAAGTCCCAACAAATACAACAGCGAGATGCTGGGCTATTTTCGCGAACGTCAAGCGATTGCGCGATCACAGGATTGAACGAGCAAAGATTCTTGTCGACAATTTTCTTTCTGGCCGCTGACGTCTAACGATACCGTAATTGCGTTGACCGGCTAACAGAGAGTCCTGATGGGTCTTGATACTGGAAAAAGATTCAGATAACGATATATCGTGATGCATCGCGATATAGGAGGACTCGATGAAACAACGAGCTAGAGGCGACAACACCAATTTAAGCAGTCGTGATCATAGCCGTAGAAGCCGACGCCATCTGCAGACAGAGATTGAGAGCAAATTCTCCGATGACAACTCCGCATATCAAAGCGGCCACCGCGGCAGAGGTCATCACGGGAGACGACATTATGGCGGCCTGCATGGGCGGGCCAAGCGTGGTGAGGCACGCTATGTGCTGTTAGATGCGCTGCGCGATGGACCCAAGCATGGCTACGAAATAATTAAGACCCTCGAAGAACGCTCCGCCGGTCGTTATGTGTCCAGCCCGGGTACGGTTTATCCGACGATGCAATATCTGGAGGAACTGGGGCAGGTGCGTTCTGAGCAGCAAGCGGAGCGGCGTGTATACAGTCTCACCGAGCATGGGCGGACTGATCTGGATGCCCACGCCGAGGATGTGGACGCCTTCTGGGCAAGGTTTGCGTCCAGAAGCACTGTTCATACGAGCCGGCACGAGGTTGGTTTTCTTCAAGATCAGCTCGACGATCTCGCCCGCACGGCCTGGGGCGGCCTTCGTGAGGCCATCGAGCGCGGCGATCAGCAGGTGATCCGCCGGGTGCGCCAGGCAGTGGAGCGCTGCCAGAACGAGATTCGCGAGATCATTACTCAACCCAGCGCCAGCAAAGCAACGCAATTGCGAGGAGAAAAAAAATGACAGACCAACAACCCACGTCGCAGAATTTCGATGACTACATCAGCCGGCTGTTCGCTCAGGAAGACGATGTTCTGCGGGCGGCACGGGAAGAGATAAAGCGAGAAAACATGCCGCAGATACATGTTTCGCCGAGCGAAGGGAAGACGCTGCATCTCCTGGCGGTACAGGCGAAAGCCAAGCGCATACTGGAAATCGGGACGCTGGGAGGCTACAGCGCGATCTGGCTGGCACGCGCGTTGCCCAGCGACGGCAAGCTGATCTCACTTGAAATCAATGCGCATCACGCAGCCGTTGCGCGCCGCAATCTGGAGCGAGCCGCTTTGTCGGGGAAAGTCGAGGTCGTCGTCGGCCCGGCGGTGGAAACACTGAAACGCTTGAATGATTCGGATGAGTCGCCGTTTGATTTGGTTTTCATTGACGCTGACAAGGACGGTTATCCGCAATACTTGCAATTGTCGCTGCCGTTGACCCGGGACGGCGGCCTAATTCTCGCCGACAACGCATTGTCACCGGCGGTGCTTGATCCACAGACCGACAACGGCATCACCCGCTATAACCAGGCAGCGGCTGCGCATCCCAATTTGGTCTCAGTCATCGTTCCTGTGCTCCGTAGCCGGGGCATCGGTGGCTTGCTCGTTTCCGTCAAGAGAGAAAAACCTTAGAGGCGAAGCGAAACGTCAGCCGGTATTCTTGGGAGATCAGGACATTAGAAAAGCTTCTTGCCCACGGCGGACAGTCCCGGTCGCAACTTCAAAGCGTCGATCGAACATCAGTTGGCCGTTGAATGGTCGCCACGCCTCAAAACCAGCCTTGACGGAGGTCGACCGTCGTCCGGCTGGCCCGACAGTTCGATTTTTGGCTTTCAGAGATAGCGGCGCCGGCGGCGATTTTGTGCTACTGGCCAAAAACGGCGCCGTCGGGTTCCGGGAGAAATTCGGGGATTGGCCGGGCCCGACAGCTTGACAACTTAGCTAATCGTCGAGCCGAAAGCCGAGCTTGATCGTTACCTGCCAGTAGTCGATTTTATTGTCGACGATGTAACCGCGCGTATCGACCACCTGGAACCAGTGAACATTGTGGAGTGTCTTGCCTGCCTTCGTGATGGCGTTTTGAACGGCGTCTTCGACGGTAGTTCGGGACGAACCCGTCAATTCGACCTGCTTATAAATATGATCGTTCACTAGAGCCTCCTTTATGCGTCATTTTCGGTTCCAATTCTTAGTTTCCGCAACAGCGATGCCCTGTTAGCCATCATTCAACCACTGGAGAATAGCGCGCTCAAGATGTGGAGGTGATTGATTGCGACCGTTAGAGAGCTTCGCCGCTGGACGCCCATGGCCGACTTAGACATAATAATTATTTTCGGTATTGTTCAATATTAGACAGCATCGGTCGCTGAGCCGGCGCAGCATGAAGTTCACAGGGCATTAAACCTGGGTGTTCCGAACTTGTATTTAAAGGGAGGTGTCTCATGGATTGGGATAACATAAAGCTGGGTTCGTGGAGTGCTCTCGGCGGCGCGATAGTATTGGCCTTCTTCGGATTCAACTATGGCGGATGGGTTACAGGCGGCGCGGCAGCGGCAATGGCTAAGGAGACCGCTGCAGATGCCGTTGCCCAGCGCTTGGGATCGATCTGTGTTGCACAGTTTAACCGCGACTCGGGTAAGGGTGAGAATCTCAAAGAAATGAAAGGAAAAGACTCGTGGGACACAGCCCGCTATATTGAAAAGCAGAGTTGGTCGATCATGCCGGGTGAAGATAAAGCCGATAGTAAAGTTGCCGATTCCTGCGCCAAGCTGCTTGCGGCGAAACCGTAATCAGCCGCGGGCAGCGATCGCCGGTCAATCGTTAATTGATGCCAACGGGATGAGCAGAGATGGAATGGGTCAGGTACAAACTCGGATATAAGGAGTAACAATCATGAGCAAAGGCAAGGACAGTAAGAAACAAGAGAAGAAGAAACCACTGAAGACCTTGATGGAAAAAAGAGCCGCGAAAAGGGCTAAGAGAGAGAACCAATCTTTTTCGCTCGTTATCAAATGATTCGATCTCATCGAGAGAGCTGCAGAATAAGATCGATTATCCTGCCCGCCCACGATGAGTGAGCTTACGCAGAGGGTCATACACGTGGCATACCCATAGCATCGGCATCAGTCCCGCACGCTGGTCCATTTCGCAACGACACATCGAATCCAACGAGTCAGATCCCCGGGGTTACACATTCCCAGCACATTCCTAAGGTCGGGTCTTTATCTTTGCGTTTTGTCCAGGGGTGCATAGCGGCCATTGAGGACTTTAAACACCCTGTCACTGAAGGGCGACGGAGCGAATTCATCAGCTACAACTAATCAGTTGACGTTCATCTGGTCGCAAACGGTTCAAGGCGTTCAAAGCCAGGATTTTGCATCCGACCGAATGGCGAGCGATCGCACTATCTTTCGAAACCTATAATCTTTCCGTACTGTCGAGCCAGCCGTTCCACCGTTTGGGCTTGATTCTGATTCATCTGAAAGAGGGGTTTGCCCTGGGCATGCTTGTAAGCGGTGGTGCCGGGAATAAGCGCCGATGTTTGGCCGTTGAACTTTTTCCACAACTCTTGCGCTTCCAACGATGTAAGAAAAACTGCAAAGAGATGTCCCACGTTGGGATGGCTTGCCCCTTTAGGCACGCCGGCATTGTAAGTCGGCGAGATCACCGGATCCAAACCTTCGGCAAATACAATGGGAACCCCATCTTTCTTCCCTTGAGAGATAAAACTATCGACAAGAGTCACGGCCAATAAAATTTCACCGACCTGAAGGCGGGTGTACAGATTCGCGAGGGTTCCGAGAATGGGATCCTGTTTTGCGATGGCTCTGACAAATTCCGAAGCTGTAGCCTCACCCCAGGGCCCGACGGCCAAGCGGGACAAGTGGTGGGTGGCGGTCGATACGCCGAGCTTCTGTCCCTTCCATTTCGCGTCGAGAAGATCTTCCCAGCGCTTCGGCACATCTTGTGCGGGTAAGAGGTTTCTATTGTAGGCGGGAAGGACGAACTGGTTGCCTACGCGATGACTCCCTCTTTCTTCGCCGCTGCCACCAAATCGTCGAGCGGCGCCGCAAGCGCGAATGGGAAGCCCGAACATCAGAAACAGCTCAAGTGGGAGTATCAGCATGTTTAAACCCACCTCCTGTAGGACGACACAAACTTAAGACTGGCGCGGCAACTCGATCCCTCAGGTAAACGGACGCTACTCAACCCGCCGATCTGCTTGTCAAGCCGCATGAGCTAGAGTCTCTTTGGATCAGTGAAGTGGCATCTACGGCGTGTCCTATGGATCAGCGCCAGCATTTACGGATAGACGAGCTGCGAATGGCGTTCCTCCAAAGAGGGACGCAACAATCTACAATCTTGACCATCTTTCCTGAAGTATTGGCTATGACCCTATTGGCGATTTGGCTTCATGCGATTGGTTCAAGTGATACGCCCGTTCCCACCGCTTGAGGGGCTACGCGTGATCGGTGCTGCGGTTCTTCGCTTTGAACTCTATCTTGAGTCGCGTGAACGGCCGATCTATGCTGACTTTTGACCTGTGACATTCTTAATGCACGGTTCGGGAGGAGGCATGATCATGAGCCCAATCTGGCGAACGGCGAGTCTCGGAGCCTGCATCGCCTTGTTCAGTATGCCGGCTTTCGCCCATCATGGCTGGAGCGGTTACGACTCGGGCAAAGCGCTGGAGCTGAAAGGAACCATCGTCGAGTCGGGTTACGAGCATCCCCATGGATTCGTGCGGCTCAAGGCTGCGGACAAGACCTGGGTAGTTGTTCTCGCGCCGCCGTCGCGCATGGAGGGCAGACAGTTGCCGCGCAAGAATCTCGCCGCCGGTACCGAAGCGGCTGTCTTCGGATATCCGAGCCGAACCGATCCGGAAGAGTTGCGCGCGGAGCGCATCACCATCGGCGGACGTACCACGGAGCTTCGTTAAACAGCTTGTTAAAGCTCGACTCCCCGATCGATGCATCCACCTAGCGGACCGGCCTGGCTTGTCTGGATCGAAACCACGGGGTTCGCGGCGGCCATGCGCGAGTGGTTGTGGCTGTACCCGATCGTTGAAATTCTCCACATTCTCGGATTTTCCGTGCTGGTGGGCGGCGCTGCGCTCTTCGATCTGAGGTTGCTCGGCATCTCGCGCTTTATCTCTGTCGCCGATCTCGCCAGGCACCTGCTGCCGTGGGCGCGGCGCAGTCTGCTCGTGATTGTGCCCACCGGCGCCATGATGTTTGCAGCACACGCCACTGAAATGGCGGCCAACCCCGCTTTTCAACTGAAGCTTGTGCTGTTATGCCTCGCGGGTCTTAATGCAGCGGTCTTCCATGCTGGCATCTTTCGGACGGTCGCTATTTGGGATCTACAATCCGCGATGCCGGCGGCCGCCAAGGTCTCAGCGGTTCTTTCGCTTTGTTTATGGGCTGGCGTGATCACTTGCGGCCGGCTCTTGGCATATCTCTAAAACCCAACAGAATCTACTACAACCAAGGCCCGTCCCATTTATCTGTCCTACATTCTGCTGGCATGTGGCATTCTCAGCCGCGAGCATCCGTCAGAATTTTTCCTGCTGATTTAAGTGAAATTCTCCAGACGCACTAACAGTAATCTCATTTCCGAGACAGATAAATCGAAATTGTTTTTGCTTTTTTGCTGCCTTGTCATGCGTGTGGGACACCTCATTTTTGGTATCAGATATGCTCCCACTCACCTAAAGAAAAGTGAAGAACAAGATGGATCGATATTTCATCGCCGGGCTCTTCGCACTCGCTCTGGTGGCCGGCGGATGCGCGGCTAAAGATGTTGATGTGCGTACCCGAGGAGATTCGACTTCGGTTCGTGGCTCTGGTCAAGGCTCTACTGATTCCAGCGGGAGCGGAACGAGCAGTGATTCCGAGCGCAGTGCAACGAGAAGGTCGGGCAGCGGTAGTACGACTAGCGGTAGCGGCAGCTCCAGTGACAGCGGCAGCGGTACTTCGCGGCAGGCCGACTAAGAAAGAAACTTCCGCCGCTGGCTGGTTCCTAGGCCCAGTCAGCGGCGGAATCCCTTACGTTCCTTCAATGTTTTTCCGGGCGTGCAGTTCTGTTCTCTCCACCCGCCGGTGCCATCGAACGTGCTAGGTGTTGCGCGGTAGGGTAACGTTCAGCTGATCTTACAATCGGTTTAGGTCACTGTACCTGAAGTAACCTTCGCGTAGCGCGATTTCCTGAGTGTCCTCAACGCGAGGAGGGCGCTTTGAAGAAACGTCGCAGCACGAAGTGAGTTGGTACGTAGACCGCAATTACATTGACGGCCATCAACAAAAGCAACCACAACCAAGGCGCCATCACCGTCTGGGGCTGCTTGTCGTCGAGTCCGTAAACGTAATTGATGTTGACTGCCCAGGTGGGATGGCTGGCAGAGGGTGGCGGGGCCGGAGCGAACAGATACGAAACGAGCAAGACCACGATCGCGATCACGGATTGCATGCCAAGCGCGCGCCAGTCGTAGCCCAAGCGCGAGACCAACCACAACAGGACAAATGGTAGCCAACCATGAAATAACGAGAGTGCGCGCAAAAACAGTGGGATGCTCGAATCGAGCATGTAGCTGGTCACGCCGGTTATGTTTACGCCCGCAATCAGCCGGCACAGAAAATCGACCACCCACAACATCTGCGGCAACGTGATGGCGACCGCTTGCATGCTGACGAGGAGTGGGCTTTCGATCCAGATCGCCAGCGCGGTGACCAGCAGCGCGATGTCACAAAAGTAGAGAAAGTTCCACGGACTGTAAGTGACCCAATAGGACGGCACAACGACAGCCACGAAGGCGGAGTACGCCACCTTCACCCACATCGGAATTCGTCGGTTCGTTACGGTTGTCATGAAGTGTTTGCCTACCGCCTGACCGGTGTCGCGGGCCGGCGGATGCGACAAGCCGACAGGAGTTCTTTCCGATGAGCTTTCATCTCATTGTATTTTATCACGACATAACAAACGCCAAGCGAATGCGTTCATACACCGCGAGTTACGCCAAGCCGATTTTGAACATCTCACCGCGGAAACGCTGAGGGCGTCGCTGAGCGTCAGAGCGAGTACCTCGGAGGCCCGTTTTTCCCTTGTTGCTAAGTACGGTCTGCAAAAAAATTGTAAAGGCAGCCGAAAAGAAGGCCCGCGAGCGCTCCGGCGAGTAAAGAATAGAGTGTGCCGACGATCATGCCAATCGGTACGGTGACTGGGTCATAGCCGGGGTAGAGCGAGCTTAGCATCGCGAGGTAAGCGCCGCCGTAGGGCCGCAGGATGAGATTCAGCAGCGAGATAAATAGAAAGGCGACGGCTTTGAACAGGGCGCCAGCGATGACCATGGCTTTGAGAGACAGTTTCATATTGCACCACCATCCCGGAAGATCTCTATACCCGATGCGGGGTTCCGAACGCTACTCCTGAGCACTCTATAGCCGCAAACCTGTGATCTTTACAGACGGCGACGATATATTTTCATATCGTTGCGTCGAGTCAGCGGGAGGGTCAGCCTATCCCTTGCTTCTAGCCTACACCTGATTTATGAGGAAGCCTCGCCGTCCGCGCTAATTTTAATTTACCTTAACCGGAGGTGTGCTATGGCGGCTACGAGACGTTACGATGAAGAGCTCAGAGCTATTGGCCAGGCGCTCGAAGCTAGAGACATTAGCGTCTTTGACCTAAAGCAAACTGAAGATAACTATATCATTGATGGTGCGCCTGATCAGACTGGCTCACTCCGGTCGAAGGCACGGCAGTGGCTCCGGCAATTACACATGGGTTCCGGCACGGCGTCTCTAGCGCTCGGCCTGGCTGACATTGAACGATTATCTCAAGCCGGGCGAGCGAAACGTTCTGATTCTGGACGCCTCCCGAATTTCCAGAGTGTTTCGAGTATCCTGCGCACCATAGGCGCCGACCTCGATTCCAGAGCGGTCAAGCTGCTCGAGCTGCAGAAAAGGCGAATTTCGATCACAATCCGGTATAGAGACAATGCGGGTCAGGAACAAGGAGAAGACCGTACCGTTTCATCCTTCCATCCACTATTTCTTGACCTTTGCCGAAAGCGTGTCCAGTCGAATCAAACGCGGGTCTAGTCAAAAAGTTAGATCCGCTTGCTCTCTTCCCGCAGCAGTTACTGGAGCTATCCGAGCTAAATGCGTTCGGGCTTAGTACTTCATAACCCTGCCGCTCAAGGCTTGATGGCGCCGGCGCATTCGGGCGGGCGTACATCCGCTTCATGTAGTCCAGCAGGTGCGGGCAGCCGTCCAGCAACTGGTCCGTTGCCCCAGTCGAGCGTGTATGCCATCACAAAATCGGCAACCGTCACACTATCGCCCACGACGAACTGCCGCCGTTGCATGTGCTCCTCCAGCACGGATGCCATTTCCTTGAACTCCTGGCTCGCGAGAATCACATCTCCAGGCAAGCGCTGCTCTTCCGGATACAGCACCGTATGGCGAGAGATGCGCCACAGCGGCTGCTCCAACTCCGTCGCCGCGTAGAGGAGCCAGCGGTTGACCTGGACTCGCTCCTTGAGGTCGGTGGGGATCAGGTCCTTGTCGGAATACTTGTCGGCCAAGTAGAGCACGATGGCCACAGACTCGGTGAGCACTAGGTCGGCGTCGACGAGCACGGGAATCTTCCCGGCGGGATTGATCTTGAGGAACTCGGGGCGGCGGTGCTCGCCGGCCAGGAGGTCGACACGGATGGGTTCGAAATCCACGCCCAGCTCTTGGAGCGTCCAGCGCACGCGGATCGATCGGGTGGGGCGAACTCGTATAGCCTTTATCGTCATCGATAGCGCCTTCTTCGGCCGCGCATTACGGCCGATCGCGATGCTTCAATCTAATGACGTTTGAACCTACCCGATTTGGACAGGACCGTACACCGGCAGGGGAAATTAAAGGAAATAGGCTACTTTTTCTCCGTTGCGATCACACATCCCGACCCCTCCCGCTGAACCCAAGAAATGGGACAGCAGTGGCGCGATTGAAGGTTCGAAATGCGCTGTTGATTCGTCGATGATAGTTGAACGATCCTGCAGTCGTTTCCCTCAGAGGCGATGGAAGCTCACGACGTTTGCACTTTGGTAAACGACTGCGCAGAGTGGATTCAGCCAATTCGGCTGGCCGCAGCCTGCGCTAACTTAAGCTTTAGGCTGTGTTCTTCTTCTGACGTGTTCGGTGAAGGTGACAGGGATCACAGATTACGTGTACGAGCCAACGCACAGCATCACCCGACCGGGCTAGTCTTACTTAGCTGGTTGCGCGCGCGGCGAGGAATGGTGATGAGCAATAAGCCATTCGCCGCCATCCTTAATAAGGAGGATAGTGAACCGCGCAGGGTCGGGTACAGCCTGGCCATCCTTCATGCGGATAAACTGGTAAAAGCCAGTGACTATTACGGCGTTGTCACTGAGTACCATTGTATGCCGTTCACCAATGACGTTCTTGTTTCCACTTCCTTTTAGACCTGAGAAATAAACCCGGATCGCGTCCGTGCCCTGCGATAAAACCGGACTTACCGTTCCGAGCAGAATTGCGTCCGGCCGATAATTTTTAACCACCGCCTCTGGATCGTTTGCGCTGTATGCTGCCGACCAACGATCCATCGCCGCAATCGCGTCTTCTGCCGCACCGGCTGTAGCCATTACAGGTGAAGTCAATATCAGTGCGATGAAAACGAACGGGGCAACTCGCGCGGTTTTCTGCAAACTCGGAATTAGGACAAAACTCATAGTTCCTCCGGTGAATTGTAAGCCGACATCTGGCGGACGTTTAGATTCAGATACTGATAAGCGTCAATGCGGTCAGAAGCGTATTTCATCGACTGAGACGGGTCAAGCTGATATCTCCGGGTAAGGAGCCAAGGGATCCGCCCTCTGCGTGATCGTCGGCGACGGGCGGCCTGTATCGCGCGGTCTTACCGCAAGCCGCCGGACGCCGTAATTCCGTGAACTGCCGGCCTGTCAGTCGGTCGTTTTTGGAGGCTGCCATCGTCCAAAGGTATACCCGATCCGATTCCGATGTCTAGATCGGTAACGTGCTCTCCAATTGCGATTTGCTCGACGGCAGGGTTCCGATGATCGATCACAGATCATTTTTCAGAGCTGTTTCCTCTTTTTGCGGCGGCGTGATTGGAGTTGAGTTCGCGACGGCGCATCGCCGCGCCAATCGACGCGGCAGAGGGTTTCGCAAACTTATTGTCTAGCGCCGTTCCTGCAGCTTGGTGAGGAGGCGGAGAATTTCAAGATAGAGCCAGACTAACGTGACCAAGAGGGCAAAGGCGCCGTACCATTCCATGTATTTTGGCGCGCCTTGTTCGGCGCCTTGCTCGATGAAGTCAAAGTCCAGTACCAGATTCAGCGCGGCGATGACCACGACGAACAGACTGAAAAGAATGCCGAAGGTTCCGCTGCCGTGAATCAGCGGGATGCTCATGCCGAAAAAACTGAGCACGAAACCGATGAGATAGACGAAAAAAATTCCGCCGGTGGCGGCCGCGACGCCCAACTTGAAATTTTCCGTTGCTTGAATCCATCCAGACCGATAGGCGATCAGCAAGGCGGCGAGCGTGCCGAAGGTGAGGAAAATGGCCTGGCTGACAATACCCGGATAACGGCTTTCGATCATCGCGGAAATCCCGCCGAGGGCAAGACCCTCGAACGCCCCGTAAATCGGCGCGGTCACCGGTGCCCAGGTTTTCTTGAAAACCGTAACCAGCGCGACGACCATCCCGCCCAGTACGCCCACTAGCACATAGCCCGTGGCGGCCGGACCCTGTCCCCAGGTAAACGTCGCCGTGACGAACAAGATCGCCAAGACTAGGGCGGTCTTGTTGACTGTCCCGGCTACGGTCATGGCGTCGTTGCCGACGAGAGCCCGCTCTCTTCGGAAAGTGTCTCCGGCTAAAACCGGATTGCCTGACCTCATGGCAAGATGCGCTGCCATGGGATCTTGGTAACTCTTTCGCAGCGAATGTCAATTCGCTGCCATTGGACTTTTGCTTTTGTGCTCCCCGCACCGTGTCCTCAGCGCGGTGAACGAGGCATGCGAAACTCTACGAGAGATATTGCCTGACGGTCGTGCGTGAGACTATTTTCCTGCTTCCCCTGTTTGAAAAATTCTCCCGATGCGACCTCGCCCTTCCCACTAGAGTTCTCCGTATAAAGAACTAAAATATTAGTTGGAAGCGAGGTTGACTTATGAGTTCGATTCTCGCCAAAGTTCAACGGGCGCTCTACCGGGCGACCATCATTGTCAACTCACGGTATCGCGATGACGTGCTCAGTCTCCAGGCGATGAGCTTGACCTACTCCACGTTGCTATCGTTAGTCCCTTTCCTTGCCGTGATGTTCTCCGTGCTTAAGTCCTTCGGCGTGCAAAATGCTCTGGAGCCCTTTCTGGCGCAGCTGCTGCAACCGCTCGGCGAAGAAGCATCGGCGGTGACTATCAAGATCATGACCTTCGTTGACAATCTCCGCGTCGGCATCCTCGGCGCAGCGGGCATGGCCATGTTGTTTTATACCGTGGTCACACTGGTGGCCAAGATCGAGGACGCGCTCAATCGGATCTGGCGCTTGCCGCGCTCCCGCACATGGGGCCAGAGGATCACGGCTTATCTGAGTGTGGTGTTGGTAGGGCCGGTTATGGTTTTTACCGCTTTAACTCTCATCGCCTCGGCGCAAAGTTACTGGTTGGTGGAGCGCCTCGTTCGAATTGGCTTCGTGAGTTACATTTTTACACTGACGACCAACGTCATGCCTTTTGTGCTCTTTTGCGCCACGTTCGCTTTTCTCTACAAATTGATTCCCTACACCCGCGTGCGGCTTAGTTCGGCGCTGATCGGCGGAGCCGCCGCGGGTATTCTGTGGCAGCTCGTCGGCACGGCATTTGCCGTCTTCGTTGCGAACTCTGCCCGCTACGCTGCCATTTACTCGAGCTTCGCGATCATCGTTGTCTTTCTTATCTGGGTTTACGTCGGCTGGCTCATTTTCCTGGTCGGCGCTGAAGTCGCTTATTTTCACCAACACCCTTCCGCCTTCATCCGTGAAGCGCTGCCCGGTGGCAAGGGTCATCGATTCCAGGAATGGCTCGCCCTTTCGGCGCTGGTCGAGATTGCCCGCCGCCATCTTTCTCAAGCGCCACCCTGGCAAGCCACCGAGCTTGCCGCTTATCTTGGTGTGCCGAGTCTGGACAATCTCTTCGACGAATATGTTAGAGCGGGAATTTTGCTTAGATCCGCTGAGCCTGAAGGCGTCGCGTTGGCACGACCGCCTGAAACCGTCGATGTCAAAGATATTCTCGATATTGTGGACGCTTCCGCTGCGCTAACGATCGATCATGCCGGCCCCGCTAACCAAGTCCTGCTGCAACGTGATCACGCCGTACGAAAAGCGCTGGAGGGGAAAAGTCTAAGATCCTTGACCGAGGAAAATTCGGCAACGATCGTCAGATTTCCCCAGTCTGGATCGAGCCCTGCGGCGCGTTAAGAACCAGTCATGCATTTCAGTAGTGGGTCATTTTGTCAGAGTGTCGGCCGCGACCGATCGCAACTGGCAAAATGAGCCCACTACACACAGGGTTTTTTCGCGCCAACTTAACCGGCTCAGGATTTATTTGATTTGAAAGGTTCCTTCAGTACGACTTTCACACCGGCGATGGTGCCGGTCACCGCCTTGCGCACTTGTTGCGCGGCTTTCGAGCTGATCTGTTCAGCTGCCTTCAGCGCGCCGGTGGCCGCCGCTGATGCCGCTTCCGTGGTATCCAAACTGATTTCTTTTGCTCCCTCGATCGCTCCCTGCACCGCGCCTTTGGCGGCTTTCGCGATATCACCGGCAACGTCCGACGTACCTTTAACGAGATTGCTGCTCGTCTCGCTGATCGCCTCCAATGCCTCTTTGCCGCTGGCTTTGGTTCCTTGCAAGACTCCGAGAACGGCGCCCTTGGCACCCGAACCGACGTCACCACCAACGTCGACGACCGCTTGAATGGCGGAGCGAATCACCCCGGAGGAGGCCGCAAACAATGACGCTCCGGCCTTGCCGGTGCCGGAAAGAACTTCGCTGGTTGACTTGAGGATGCCATTTGCCGCCGCCGCGGTTGCCTCTGTCGCATTCAGGCCGATTTCTTTGGCGCCGGTAATCGCTCCTTGCATGGCGCCTTTTGCCGCGTTGCCAAGGTCGCCGGCAACCGCCGATGTTTCTTTGATCACGCTGCTGGTGGCTGCCTTTATCGCATCCGCCGCTTCTATGCTGGTTTCCTTGGTCCCGCGCAGCGTTCCTACCACGGCGCTCTTCGCAGCCGATCCTACGTCGCCGCCGACATCGGACACTCCACGGATCGCCGCGCGTCCGACGTCCGAAACAGTTTCGATCAACGCGGTCCCCACCGCGCCCGTTCCCTTGATTGTATGAGACAAGGTCCCGCTCACAGTATCCACCACCGCTTTCGCTACGTCACCGGTTCCTCTGATCGTTCCGACAACACCGTCCTTTACCGATTCAAAAATTCCTCTTTTCTCTTCCATCGGCCTCTCCTTTCGTTTGAGTAGAAGAAAGACTCAAAAACCTTATAAACTCAGAAGTTAGATGAGGCTCAGGCTGAGGAGTAAAGTTGCGTACGGCTAACAGCCAAGTTTGGTGCTGGGTTCTAAGCGGTGGGAGGAGATCTCGCGTTCATCGGTCTGATGTCCCCTCAAAAAAGCATGTCACCGATCAGCTGAATGTCAACCAGGGTGTCCAGCACAGGCCCAAGGTTCGGGTTCAGCTATAAGAAAGATTATCAATGGCGTCCAAACTCCGGCCGGAGCCTTCTCTTGACTCCTCTCGAATCAACTCTCGTCACGCCGGTTACGGCGCCGTGCAGGATCTGATCGGTCTGAGATTGCCGATGGTATGAAAACGACTATCGAGCTGTCAGAGATTTTCCCTACGCAATCAACTCGTCCCGATATATTTTTTCTTAAAAAACGACCGAAGGACGCTGTAAATTTGATTTTTCCGAGTGGTCCGACGATTGCGCAATATACCAAACAGTCGGACTTCTCGCGTTGGGTCGCGTTTTTTACGGGGACGTTTGCAAGAGCGCACGTGAAGCTGGAGAACGAGCCGACTAAGGCCGCGTACGAAGCTAGTCGAAACCCCCTAGCTCTCCGGTCATCGGAGACCTCGGTGTTCGTCGGGCGTCGAACTGGATTTTTGTTAACGGGATGTCAGGTATCTGACAGAATCGTCGTTAATTTCGTTATATGTTTCGGCTGTTTTCGATCAAACCTACGGATTTTCCGGGACCGAAAGTGGTTGCTTGGGATGACAATAATCGATCATTTAATCGCGGGGAGAAAATACGTTTAACAGCCGATTCCGTCGTTGGAGCGAACCGTGGTTATGGCCAAAAACACTTCTTTGACAAACGTCGATACGAAAGATCTTAAGCAGCTCAAAAATC
This sequence comes from uncultured delta proteobacterium, assembly GCA_963804165.1. Lineage (GTDB taxonomy): Bacteria > Desulfobacterota > Binatia > UBA9968 > UBA9968 > DP-20. Next base: position 253,718 of record CAWDPO010000006.1, on the reverse strand, counting down.
TCTACCGCCTATCGACGGCTCAACTAGACAGACTCGCCAGAAGTCTGACCGTCAAGATTTTCAAAAAAGGCGAAACTGTTTATGATCAGGGCGACCACGCCAAGCTCATTTACCTGGCCATCTCAGGAGTCGTCAGGCTCACCTACAATGCTTACGACCGACAGACGATCGTCAGTCTGATTCCATCGGGAGTATTTTTCGGCCTCGACTCGCTCGTGCCCGAAATGCGCCATGCTTTCAGGTGCGACGCCTTTGAATCCTCTATAATAGGCTCGATCAAACCACAGGCATTTGTCGAAACGCTTCTGGGCGCCTCGTATGAAACTTTTCTGCCAGGGTTTGCCACGACCTTGCATCTGAATAGACAATCGTACATCCACTGCATCCGTGGCATCGGCCTTGACGTGCGACGACGGATCGCGCTTGAGCTTTCGAGTTTGGCTGATCATTTTGGATCAGCCGACTCGCGTGGAACCTTGATCACGTTGGCCATCAGTCATGAGACGCTCGCCAGCATCGTCGGCGCCTCGCGCCAGCAGGTCACCGAATATCTGAATGAATTCGACCGCGAGAAGGTTATTTTGAGGGAAGGGCGACGCATTATCGTCAACCCGAGGAACCTTCGTAAGGTCATCGAGAGCAGCCCTAACGATTCGTCTTTCGGAGCGAACTAGCGCTAACGTATGAAAAAGAGCATGGAGCCCTCGCTATGGAGCTGAGAAAGCATCCGTGCATGACGTTTCTGGGCCGCTCCAACTGGCCTCCCGCGTGGACGGGACCGTTCGGCCCGAGCAATCCCTTGCCTCGCGGCGAAGTCGGCGTTCTGATTCGAGTGCTGGACTCTGCCCCCAGCATCTTGAATAGTCCTCATTGCTTTGTCGTTATCCAATGGAACCAACAAGAATATGTTGGTTCTTTGCACTTCGATGCGGAAGACGCTATGCGAGAAATCGTCATACTTTTCCGAAATCATCTCGGCCGGCCAATCGCGGAAATCGGCAGCCTCAATGTTCCCTGATTCTGAAGATGTCGGCGGGTATTTTACCTTCACGGTGCCTTGACTAAAAGTCGGGTGTCTACCATCAGGACTACTTTCTTGACAATCTCTCTTCGAGCTTTTCCGTGGCTTTGGATTTCGAAAGCAACCACACGGTCCGTCCAGAGGATCGGGTCTAGCGATTTGACTATCGGTTCAAAAGTTTCTCACATGGAAAACGACGAACGGACAGTCGTTTGATCAACGCAGGCGTTTTCCTCAAACCTATCTGCTCTCGGCAAAGCACTAGGGTTTGAGGTCGATCGCCGCTTTGTAACTACCGTCCATGTAGAAGGGCACGGAGCTATGCTCATGTGTGATCGTCCACCTGCCGTCGATTTTGCGGAAGCCGAGGGTCTCGCGAAACCATAAGTCGACTTTCTCTCCGCCTATCGTTATCGCCATCATCCGGTTGAGGCTGTGGCAGAAGGCTACGTCGTCGCCCGTCGTGAGGTTCATTTCGTGAACCTCGTAGCCAATCGGGCCTCGGAACGAGGAGAACCACTCCTCCAGGGTCCTTCTTGCCGAACGGATTGTCCCGCGTGTATCGGAGGGGAGGCGCGAGGATAAACTTAATGCTGTCCGGCGCATATTGAGACACCACGCCATTGGCGTTCTTGGCCCGTAGCGCGTTCGCCCAATTGTCGATCAACGTGCGGATCTGGGCTTCTTCAGTTGCTTTGGTATTTGCGGTGGTCATTTCTTTCTCCTTTCTCTTCATGCGGATTTTGTAGGCGCCAATTCGCCCTAGGGGCGAATTCCGCTCTAGTCAAGCGTGATCGCTGCCGCCGCCCTCGACTCGCCCGCCAATGGCATTCCTTCAGCGGGCCGCTCGGAGCATCGGGAAGATAGGCGGCGATGATCCCACTTGAATTATATCCAGCACTTTAAAGCCATGTCGCTCATACAGCGGGATGTTGGCCGAATTGGTCGACTCGAGGTACGCGGGCGCGTGGTCTCGGTCGCACTGAAGAAGGGCGTGCTGCATTAACGCCGAACCAAATCCTTTGCCCTGTTGGAACGGGTCGACACCAATGACCGGCAAATACCAATGCGGTTGGCTCGGATGATAGCGACCCATTTGTTCGAATACCGCAAAGATGTCCTTTTGAATCTGCTCGGGCGCGGTGTGTTGCAATAGGGTGATGAGCACGTCTTCATCAGGGTGCACATCTGGTGGAAGCCACAGTGCTGCACCGACATAGCCGTTAACGTAGTAGGCGCTCCCGTGTGTAAACGCCTTGCCCCCGAATGCCTGGACGAAACTAGGGAAATGCATGAGATACTGCTGCGGATCGGGCCACGTCCAACGCGCACCAGGGTCCGCGCTAAACGCCAGTACCACGACATCAATGACTGGAGCTTCATCCGATGTCGTAACGGTCTTGACTATCGGCATTGTCATAATTTTTCCTCCAAGCTAAACCGGCCAGGATTTTTGGGAGCAGCTAATCGACGATTGAGCCGCAAGTCATGTTGGCCACGGTCCCCGTCATCGCGCTAGCCTGATCGGAAGCCATGAAGGCCGCCACGTTCGCCACCTCGGCCAACGTCGGAAGTCGTCGAAGCAGAGTCATGTTTTCGATGGAGGCCTGGAACTCCTCGCGCGTCATACCGGCAGCCTTGGCGTGATCATCCAGGCTGTCTGCGATCGATTCCGGAGATCCTGCCGACCGTAGGCAAACGACACGGACACCCTGCGATCCAAGTTCCGCCGCAAAACCGCGGCAAAGACCTTCGACCGCCGCGCCTGCCGGTCCGAAGCCTCCGACCAAAGGAAAAGCCATGCGCGCCGGCGTCGCGGTGATTGCCAAAATCACGCCTGATCCCTTCTTGACCATGTGTCGCGCTGCCGCCCTCACAGTCAAGAATTGCGTCCTCATCGCCGTCGTGATCGGGTGCACGAAGTTTTCAAGCGTCATCTCGATGAGCTGCGTTCCTTGAACGTCTTCCATTCCGATGGCGTTGAATGAGACGTCAATGCACCCCGCTTTCTTAACGACTTCGCCGATGTACTTCTCAACGGCCGGTTCATCGAGGGCATCGACTTGAGCTAATTCGGCCTCTCCTCCTGCGGCGGAGATCTCGCTGGCCACCGCGTCAAGTTTTGCCACCGTGCGACCCGCCAGGAAGACCTTCGCTCCCTCGCGGGCGAAGGCACGAGCAACCGCACCGCCGATCGCTCCTCCCGCTCCGTAGACCACTGCGTTCTTGTTCTCAAGTAGCATTTCCATCCTCCTGTTTGTCGAGGTTTCACCCTTCTATAGCGAAGCGTAACGTCCGATGAGTTCAGCCACGATCTCCGGTTGCTCTTCGGCCACGTAATGCGCACTGTTTTTAGCGCCGCTCGGCGCTCAATTGATCGCGCAGCTGGGTGACTTCTTTCTCCTTAATCAAGTGTTGCTGCGCGCAGCGAGCCATTCATCTCTGGAAACCACCTTGTGACCTTGCATCTCGAACCTCCTTTTAGGCCTATGATCGCGCGTGACGTGCCGTGATCGTGCCGGCGGCTTTATTTCGTTTCATTAATACGACGAACGAGAAGTGCGCTCGGGACATCTTCTGCGAGTTTATTTGGACTCTCGATCAGCTTGAAGATTGGATCAAAAATACTAGTTTTGTTCGCCCGCCGAGAGTCCGGGGGACAAGCATTGCGGGCTCAAGAAACAAAACCTTCGAGTGTGTCTTTGTCGCTAGGTTTCTTCGTCGTAGGGCACTGGCACGAGCTGATCCGTCGCCGATGTCGCGTCCTCGTTCCACATTTCCAGAAGTTTTTTGGTGATCGGTCCTGGTTTGCCGTCGCCGATCTTTTGTTCGTCCCATTCGACCACGGGCGCGACTTTGATCGAGCTGCCGATGAGCATCATTTCCACCGCGTGGTGCCCGTCCTGCGCCGGAATATCGGCGACTTGGACAGCGTTAAGCAGGCCTTCTTGTACGAGACGCTGGGCGAAATTGAGAACTCGCTGGATCGTGATGCCTGACAAGATCGCATCGAAAGGCGGATGGCGAAACACGCGATCCTTGGTGACGAATGCCACGTTCATGTTGGAGCTTTCCGCCACCATGCCGCGCTGGTCGATGAAAACACCGTTGTCGGCGCCGCGATCCTTGGCTTCCAGCACGACGAGCACGTTCGGCAAATAATTGGTCGACTTGATGCGCGCGAAGAGCGGCGGCTTGATCGGCACCTGGCTGGTGATGATCTTGATGCCCTGTCGATAGTAACTCTCGGGGTAAGCTTCCTGTTTGAAGACGATCACGTAGAAACTGCTGCCGACGCACTCCGCCGGACCAAGGCCGTAGCCGCCGGGCCCGGCGGATAGCCAGTAACGCACCGATCCATCGCGTTGGTGGCTCGCCGCCGCGGTTTCCAAAATGATCTGACGCAACCGTTCTCGCGGAAACGGTAACGGGATGCGCGCGGCGTCGGCCGATTTGATCAAGCGATCCAAGTGCGGATCGAGTTGATAGAGCATCCCATGGGTCAGTGCCGCTGTATCAAAGACGGCGTGACCGCGATGCACCATGTGATCGTCGAGCGGCAGCACCATAATGGCGGGGTCGGTGACGATGCCGCCGAGGATGCTCGAATACATCGCGTAGAAGTTGTTTGCCTTCGTGTGAACCGTCTGGCGCAGGCGATGCATCGCTTCGTCGGTGCTAAATCGGGGGATTCTCGTTGACTCAGTCATACAATCTCCTCTACGGCAGAAAACTCAGATCGATCAGCTGCTGTGGACTGAGCGTCTTAGCCTTTGGGTCGTCTTCGGCCGCCGCGTCCAGCACCAGTTGCATCCCCTTAACCGTCGGTTTTGCCGTCGGTTGGGAGGGTCTTTCGCCGCAAATCGAAACCGATTTCGCCGACCTGGCGCGTTAGCAGCTAATCCCTGATGTCCTGCAAAAACCAGTCGGTCGGAATCTGCTGTCCCAAACCGCGGCGTTTGGCTTCGCGCACGACGTAGCCGGCGGTGGAGGCGAATTGGAGCCCCTGAGTGCCGCTGTTGGCGAAAAAGGTCACTTGATTTCTATCGGTGCGACCTTTGAGCTTGCCGGACATGATGTCGGTAAGCAGCGGCAAGTCGGCGGAGAAAATATCGACCTTGGGATTGGCGATTCTTTTGATCTCCTCCGCATTGCCCGCGACCACCGCGGCTTCGCCGCCGATGCGCATCTGCCCTACGTCCAAGTTCATCGTCGCGCGCCCCATTTTGACGACTAGATCTGACCGCTTGACGATTTCCGGATTCCACTCATTCGATTTCACGCAGGTGAGATGCATGCCCGCTTCGATCAGCGCGGGATCATCGACCACGACTTGAATCGAATCGGTGCAGGTGGCGACGATGTCCGAGCCGCGCAAGGCGTCTTCGGCGCGTTCGACTGGAGTGATTTTAATGCCGAGCTTTTCGCCCATCTCTTTGGCGTAAGCTTCGCGATTTTTTTTGGTCGGACTGAAGACTTTGACTTCGTGCAGCTTGCGCACCTGGGTGAAGGCAAGCAAATAGGTGCGCGCCATGCCACCTGAGCCGTAAATGCCGGCGACGCCCGAATCTTCGCGCGATAAATACTTCGCGCCGAGACCGGCGCAGGCGCCGACGCGCATGTGCTGAATGATACCGTCGTTGATAATCGCCAGCGGTTCGCCGTTACGAGTTGAAAAAACCATAACGAAACCGCAAAAAGTCCCGGGCTCGACACAATACTTTTCTACGGTTTTTCCTTCGGGCCATTCGAGCATGTCGGACTTCATTCTGATCGCGAAGGTTTCAAAGGAACGCGACGCTCCTTCCATGGTGCCCCAGCGGTACATCAGCTTGGGATCGTCGCTGGGCACGAAGAAATCGTAGCGACCTCGATAGTTCGCGCGCTCGTTGATCAGATCGCGGTAGCCGGTTTCCAGAGCTTCCATGCAGCCCCGGATATCGAGAATTTTTTCGACCACTTGGTTGTTGATCAGTAGCATGCGGCCTCCGCGTGCGGATTTGTTCACGCATCTATTTCGCAGGAGCGCGGCGATTGCAACAGGCGGGAAAACAAAAACGCCGCCTGGCGGCGGCGTTCGTAAAATCACTCAATCGATTCGAACGAACAGCGAGCTAGCTGTCGAGCTCGGGCTTCGGCAAAGCGACGAACGGCACGCCTTCTTCGGCAAGGTCTTTGGCTTCATCCCGCGTCGCCGTGCCATGAATGGGGCGTTCCTCTGCCGCACCTTTGTGAATCTCGCGGGCTTCTTCGGCAAAGCGGGAACCGACGTCTTCGAAATTCTCTTTGACGTAGTGATGCACTTTAAGCAGCATTTCCTTGAATTCCGCAGCGCTCGGCGGCGCCGGCGGCGGCGTCTGCTCGGGCTTTATAGCCGGCGGCGCGGGTCGGTCTTTTTTCACGTGCACGGCGCAAGCGTGCGGAACCTTCTCGACCTTGGTCGTGCCGCAGGTCGGGCAAGAGATCAGCTTCTTGTCCGCTTGTTTCTGAAAATCCTCAAAACTGGGAAACCAGCCTTCGAAGCTGTGTTTCTTTTTGCAGAGGAGGTTGTAGATGACCATAAGTCGCTCGCGCGTAGATAATCAATAAGGTTGCCCGGTAGACTTGTCAAGAGCGTGCCCGGTTCGCAGCGCCGCCTCCAAAAAAGACCTTTCGGTAGGCTGGCGAGCCAAACTGCCGAAATTTCCACTAAAGTTTGATCGAATAGACGCTCATGCTAAGATCGGCGGTGATGTCGGACACGAGCACTCTAAGAGTCGTGCAAAAGGTCGCGGAAGTGCCGCGCGAGCGCTGGGACACATTGACCGGCGGCGCGACACCCTTTTTGAAATGGGATTGGCTCGACAGTTTGGAGCAATCGGACTGCGTCAATGAGCAAACCGGCTGGTTGCCGCACCACATCATCGTCGAGAAAGCGGGCGAACTCATCGGCGCATGCCCGATGTATTTAAAGCTCCACAGCATGGGCGAGTTTGTCTTCGACTATGAATGGGCCGAGGCGGCGCAGCACGCGGGAATTCAATATTACCCGAAAATGCTCGTCGGCGTGCCGTTCACGCCGGTAACCGGTCATCGTTTTTTAACCGCGCCGAACGAAGATCGCGGCCAGTTGATCCGTTTCATGGGGCAGGCGTTGGCCAAGATCGCCGCCGACAATAAAATCTCGTCGGTTCACGTAAATTTCTGTCTCGCCGACGAACGGGAGTCGCTGGAACAAGTGGGTTTCTTTCCGCGCGCCGGCATTCAGTTCCACTGGCAAAACCGCAATTTCAACTCCTTCGACGACTACCTCGGCAGCTTTCGCAGCGATCGGCGCAATAAAGTCAAACGCGAGCGGCGCGAGGTGGCGGAGCGCGGCATCACGATTCGCGCCTATGAAGGCGCCGACCTCACGACGCATCACGTGCGCACCATGTTTCGCCTGTACAAAGGCCACGTCGACCGTCACTATTACGGCCGACAGTATCTCACGCAGGAATTTTTCGATGAGCTGCATCGGCGGTTCGCCGCACACTTATGTCTGATGCTCGCCGAGCGCAACGGCAAGATCATCGCTGGCACCTTTAACATCCGTGACGATACCGCCATGTACGGGCGCTACTGGGGCTGCTTCGAAGAGCATCCGTTTCTCCATTTCAACGTCTGTTACTACTCGGCAATCGAGCATTCGATTCGCGCAGGATTAGCGCGTTTCGAAGCCGGCGCAGGGGGGAGCTTCAAACAACTGCGCGGTTTGGAGCCCGAGCACACGACCAGCGTTCACTATTTCGTCGACGGCAAATTCCGCCGGGCCGTGGAGCGCTTTCTCAATCAAGAGCGCGAGATGATTCGGCGCAAGCGGGAGATGCTGCTCGATCACAGCCAGCTGAAACGCGAACAGCAAGAGCCTTGAGCCTGATGAAAAAGGCCCACCTGCTTCGTCAGACTGTGTGAAGACACGTTCATGGTTTCCTTCGGCTTCGCTCAGGACAAGCTGCTCACGACGTGTGGTCTCATTAGAAATTGAGTACTTATCCGTTCGCCCTAAGACTTGTATGAGGGATGTCGAGCTATACCGCGAGTGCTCCGTGATAGTACAGTGGCCGAAACTTATCGGCCGTTGGACCAGGGAGGCACTACGATGGGAATCGAAACTTTCATCGCTCGCGATTACGATGTGTTTGGCGGACTCGATGTGGACAAGAAAAGCATTTCGGTGACCTTTACCGATCATCAGGGATCTGTGAAGTCGATGCGCATGCCGTACAATGTCGAGTATCTTGTAAACCATGTTCGTAAGCACTATGGCGATAAGAAAGTAGCCTTTGCCTATGAGGCGGGACCGACGGGCTATGGACTGTATGACGGGTTGGTCGCTCAACGGTACCCTTGCTTGATCGCCTCTCCATCGATGATCCCCAAAGCGCCAGGACAGCGAGTGAAGACCAATCGGCTCGACAGCGTGGGATTGGCAGAGAATCTGCGCGCCGGACAGCTCAAGAGCATTCATGTGCCCACAACCTTGTATCGAGAGCTGCGTCACTTGACTCAACTGCGCGACGCTCTGGTCAGCGAGGTGGTGGCGATGAAGCAACGCATCAAATCGCTGTTGCTGATGGAAGGGCTGGAGTTTCCCCCGGCTCCGGCCGGCAGCCAGTGGTCGTTTTTGGTCAAAGCCAAGCTGAGAAAGCTTCCCTGCTCTTCGGTGGTGCGCTTTAAGCTCGATCAGTTGCTGGACAATCTGGAGTTTGGGGAGAAGCAAGTCCTTAAGGTCACCCGTGAGATTCGCCGCTTTTGCCACAACGACCCGGAACTGTCTCGGTGTATCGAGTATCTGAAAACGCTTCCTGGGATCGGCTGGATCGTGGCCAGCCAGATGATGGCCCGTATTGGGGACTGGCGCCAGATCAATAACATTCGTGAGCTGCCGGCCTTTGTGGGGTTGGTACCCACCGAGAGCTCCACCGGAGAGAGAACCACTCGCGGCTCGATTACTCACAGCGGAGATCCAAGACTGCGCAGCAAACTCATTCAAGCCTCTTGGTCGGCGATCCGCCAGGACGGCGAGTTGAGAGAGTTCTTCCGCACCGTGGCGAAAAAACATCCGCGTCATCTCGGTCCTCGAGTGGCCATTGTGGCGGTGGCCCATAAACTGTGTGTGCGGGCCGCGGTGGTGTTGATGCAACAAAGACCTTACGAAGTGAGAGAAAAAGTTCAATCGGCTCCTTTGACCCAAGAGGAGACTGTGCCCCAGGGAACGACTCGACGACGGCCAGTACCAGGAGAACAAGACTCCTGAAGGTTCGACCCTTGAGACAGAGATCCCGGGGCTTAGTGCCAAAGAGGGCGCATCGCAAGTCAGTGTGACGGCCCAGTGCCGTGCCACGTATAGCAGCGAGTCTCTCTTGGGTGGGTAGGGAGAAAAAGTCATAGGAGAATTTAAGAGCCTTTGCGAGTTATTGACTTGACATCCACATAGCAGCACCGTCGAAGGGCTCCGAAAGAGTTTTCACACAGTCTGTCGTTGCGCTGGGTCCGCTCGCTCAAACGTACTGTAAGAGTACGCCCTCGCTCGCGGACTCTGCGCGCGCCTCGCATCTGGACCTTTTTGATGAGGCTCAAAGAATTGAAATGCTGAGGAACAGAGTCGCTGGCTTTCTTGACAGGGTAGGGTCTTTGCATTAACGTCGGCGCGGAGCGAAATTGTGAAATCTTCCTGGAAGAACGTCGCCGAGCCCATTCTATTTTTCGTCGCGCTCTTGGTGCTGTGGGAGATCCTCGTCGAAGTGATCAAGGTTCCCGCCTTTATCCTGCCGCCGCCGGGCGATCTTGTGACGGCGTTTATCAAGAAGCTGCCGATTCTCGGCAATCACGCGTTGATCACTTTTATTGAAGCCTTTGGCGGTTTCGTTTTGTCTTTAGTCCTTGGCGTTGGCTTTGCGATCGCGGTGGTTTACTCGCGTCATCTGCAGAATACGATCTATCCCTTGATCGTCATTCTCTACGCCATGCCCAAGAGCGCCTTCGCGCCCTTGATGGTGATCTGGGTTGGTTATGGCTTGTTCTCGAAGATCGCCATTGCTTTTCTCGTCGCATTTTTCCCAATCGTGGTCAATACGGTCGTCGGTTTAAAAGAGGTCGAGCCGGAGCTGCTCGAACTGGCGCGCGTAAACCGCGCCTCGGAGAGCGACGTTTTCAAGAAGATTCGCTTACCGAACTCGCTGCCGTATATGTTCGCCGGTATCAAAGTCGCGATCGTGCTGTCGGTGACCGGCGCCATCGTCGCCGAGTTCGTCGCCGCGAACGAAGGGCTCGGCTATTTGGTGTTGCAAGCGAATTATAGTTTGGACACCGCCTTCGCCCTCGTGATTTTGCTCATTTTGGCGGTCTTGTCCTTAGGGTTGTTTTGGCTTGCGGAGCTTTTACAAAGAAAACTCGCGCCGTGGAGCGCTGCGGTACGTGAGGTCGAAGGTTCGTTTTGATTCTTGGTTCGCGGAGGTTGCATGATGTTTCCGATTAAGCAAATGGCACGAATTGGCGGAGTCGCGTTGGCACTCGTCATTCTTGGCTTTGGCGTCGCTGCGCAGGCGGCCGAGCTCACGCCGGCGAACGTGCGCATGGACTTCATCATCGGCGGCAAGCACGCGCCCTGGTTTGTGGCGTTGGATAAGGGCTTCTATGCCAAGCGCGGTTTAAACGTGACGATCCAATCGAGCACGGGCTCCGCGGACACGGTGCGAACGATCGGCGCCGGCGGAGCCGACTTCGGTTTTGCCGATATCTCGACCACGATCGTCGCACGCTCGCGGGGAACACCGATTCAGACGGTGGCGCAGTTCGGCTACGTTCCCGCGACCATTATGTGGCGCGAAGATACGAACATAAAACAATTAAAGGACCTGGAAGGCAAAACCTATGCGATCAGTCCCGGGCAGGCCCAATGGTATTTGATGCCGGCGTATTGCCGGATCAATAAGGTCGACTACAAAGCCATTCGCATTCAGGAGACGGCGGCGCCGCTTCAGCCCGCGGCGCTGGCAACGAAGAAGGCGGACTTTATCGTTATGTACCGGGGCTCGAACGATGAGATCGCGGAATTGGCGGCAAGCAAGGTTGGAGTCAAGCTCAATCGAATTTTCATGAAGGACACCGGCCTCGACATCTACGGTACCGGCCTTGTCGTGAAGGAGGATGATGTCAAGAAGCGCCCGGAATTCGTGCGCGCCTACGTCGAGGCGACTTTGGAAGGGTTGCGCTATGCGCGCGATAATCAAGAAGCGGCGCTCAAAATTTTGCTCAAACACAAGCCGGAACTGGACCAGTACTTGGCGACTGTGCAATTGAAGAACGCTCTCACCGAGGTCTTTCTGCCGCCGGAATCTGTTCAGTCGGGTTTAGGTTACATGAAGCCGGACATCACGGAAAAAACCGTAAAAATCGTCAACGAGTTTTTCGATATCGGCCGGAAAGTGACGGCGAAAGAAGCCTTCATCAATCAGTTTATCAGGCGATAAACAATATTATTCGTTTGCTCAGGTTCCGAAGTGCCGCCGCTGATCACGGTAGAAGAAGTCTCCCGAGTTTTTACCGGCGGCGCGAGGATCGTTACAGCGCTGGATCGGGTTTCGTTCGAGATTCAATCCGGCAACTTTGTCTCCATCGTCGGCCCAAGCGGCTGCGGTAAGAGCACGCTGCTCAAAATCATTTCCGGGCTGCTGCCGGCGTCATCGGGGAAAATCTCCGTAAGCGGCAAATCCGTCACCGGGCCACTCGAGAACGTCGGCATGGTGTTTCAAGCGCCCGTGCTGCTCAAGTGGCGCACCGTGCTCGGCAATATTCTCTTGCCGGTGGAATTCGCTAAATTGGATGTGCCAAGCTATGTCGACAAAGCCCGCGCGCTCATCAACCTAGTGGGATTGGAGGGATTCGAGGAGATGTATCCGCACGAGCTTTCAGGCGGCATGCAACAGCGGGCCTCGCTGTGCCGCGCCTTAGTGACCGATCCACAGCTTCTGCTAATGGACGAACCGTTCGGCGCGCTCGACGCGATGACGCGCGACGAGCTGGACATGGAGCTTCTGCGTATCTGGGAGGAACGAAAGAAGACCGTGTTGTTCGTTACCCACAGCATTCAAGAGGCGGTATTTCTTTCGGATATCGTTTTTGTCATGTCGGCACGGCCGGGGCGGTTGCTGGAAAAAATTGCCGTCGATTTACCGCGTCCCCGCACGATGGAGATCATGAGCACTCCGAAATTCGGTGAATATACTTTGAAAATTCGCGCCTTGCTCGCTGCGGCTGGCGGCACATCGGGCGTCACCGCGGGCTCGACCATGTGAATTTCTTAAAAGTCTGCGCTATCATGAGCCTGAAATAGAAATTTGCTTGCCGAAAGTTTTTCCAAGACCCACCCATGGCCACCCGAGGACTGACCTACGCGCAAGCCGGCGTAAGCATAGAAGCCGGCGACGAGCTCGTCCGTCGTATCGGGCCTATTGCCCAGAAGACCAAACTGCCGGGTGTCTTGGCCGGCGTCGGCGGGTTCAGTGCTTTGTTCGATCTGAAGAGCTTGGGTTATCGACATCCCATCTTGGTTTCGTCCACCGATGGTGTCGGCACGAAGCTCAAGATTGCTGCAATGACGGGCGTTCACGACACCATCGGCATCGATCTCGTCGCCATGGGTGTGAACGATATCTTGACGCAAGGCGCGGCGCCGCTTTTTTTCTTGGATTATTTCGTCTGCGGCAAACTCGATGTCAAAATCGCCGAAGCGGTGGTGAGGGGTGTCGCTGCCGGTTGCCGCGAAGCGGGTTGCGCGTTGATCGGCGGCGAAACCGCGGAGCATCCGGGTGATTTTCCCAATGGCGAATACGATCTCGCGGGCTTCATCGTCGGAGCTTTGGAAAAGAAGAAAATCATCGATCCCGAGGCGATCGCGGCGGGCGATTTTTTAATCGGTCTTCCTTCCAGCGGTCTGCACAGCAACGGCTACTCGCTGGCGCGCAAAGCGCTGTTTGAGAAAGGGCGATTTAGAATTCACCAGCGTGTTGCCGAGCTCGGCTGTACGTTAGCCGAAGAGTTACTCGAGCCGACACGGATCTATGCAAAGATTACGCGCAAGTTATTCGCGCAATACCGGATCAAAGGCGCTGCGCATATTACCGGCGGTGGCATTACCGGAAATCTGCCCCGGGTGTTGCCGAAGGGACGAGCGGCGATTGTCGAGCGTGGCAGCTGGCCGGTGCCGCCGGTCTTTACGCTCATTCAAAAAACCGGCGCCATCGCGCAGGACGAGATGGACAGGACGTTTAATAACGGTCTGGGCATGATTTTAGTGGTCGGCAAGAAGCAGGTGGATGGGGTCGCACGGACACTCAAGGAAATGGGCGAAAAATTCTATATCGTCGGCGAGATCCGCAATGGCACGAGGGCGGCGACGATCCGCTCGTAAGAGAAACTTATGGCAAGGCAACTTCCCATCGGCGTGCTGATCTCGGGGAGCGGCACAAATCTGCAAGCGATCATCGACGCCATCGAAGCCAAGAAGCTCGATGCTCACATCGCGGTCGTGCTGAGCAACAAGGCAGACGCTTATGGTTTGGCGCGCGCGCAGAATCACGGCATTCACACTGAAGTTCTAGATCACAAAGCGTTTGCCAGCCGCGAAGTTTACGACCAAGCCGTCATCGATATACTGCGCGGGCGCGGCGTCGAGCTCGTGATCCTGGCCGGCTTCATGCGTTTACTTTCACCGGTGTTCGTCAAGGCCTACTCGAACCGCATCATGAATATTCACCCGGCGTTGTTGCCGGCTTTCCCCGGTCTGCACGTGCAAAAGAAAGCTCTGGAGCATGGCGTGCGATTCGCCGGCTGCACGGTGCATTTTGTCAACGAAGAGTGCGACGAGGGTCCGATCATTATTCAAGCCGTCGTACCGGTTTTTCCCGACGATACCGAGGAAGCGCTGGCAACCAGGATTCTCGAACAAGAACACAGAATCTATCCACGCGCCATTCAGCTGTATGCCGAAGGGCGTCTGCATGTCGTTGGACGTAGAGTTTTGGTCGATGGTCTGAACAAAGACGGTTCCCCGACGCTGGTCCTACCACCGTTAGAAGAATGAACAAGGCCAAACCCGTTATCATTCTTCTCCTCAAGGTCGTCGTCAGCGGCGGGTTGCTCGCGTATTTTATCTCGCGTGTCCACCCCGAAAGGTTTGTGCAAACTTTCGCATCCGCGAAGTTTTCCTATATCGCTCTGGCGCTGCTCGTCTATCTGGGCACGCAAGTCGTCAGCACGCTGCGCTGGACGACTCTGGCTCGGCCGCTCGGAATCAGGACGCCGTTGAAAGACATGCTACGCTATTACCTGATCGGCATGTTTTTTAATCTTTTCGCGCCGGGCACCGTGGGTGGCGATGTGAGCCGCGTTTACTATCTTGTCCGGGACGAAGACCCGCGCACGAAAGGAAGTTCGGTAACGACGGTACATGCCACCATGTCGGTGCTAATGGATCGCGCGATTGGCATGGTCGTGCTTGTTTGGCTCGGCGCGGCGGGGCTGCTGCTGTTTCCCGACTACGCTGTCCCGCGCACGGCCCGCCTGGCGACTTTCTCGCTGGCTCTTGGCTTGCTCGTTGCGGGCTCACTCATTCCTTTGCTGCGGCGATTTCTGCCCCTAGACGGCAGTCGGCTCGTGGTCAAGTTGCGCCTGGCCTTTAGGAGCTATCGAACCCACTGGCGCGCTTTGCTGGTAGCGACCCTGCTTTCGGTTGTGATTCATTTGGTGCAAGCCTGGATGCACGTGGTGATGGGACGAGCGCTCGATCTCAACGTGCCGTTCTCTTTTGCCGTCATCGTTTATCCATTGGTCGGAACATTCTCCGCCATTCCCATTAGCCTGAATGGCCTCGGACTGCGCGAGGGCGGCTATATTTTTCTGCTCGCGGTGATCGGCATCGGCACTGAAAAGGGCATCGCCTTTGGATTGTTGCTTTTCTTGGTCGTCGTGCTGGATAGCTTGATCGGCGGGCTGGTGTTTCTATTGCAGCAAAGTCCCAAGCCGGACCGTGCGATGCCCGAAGGAGCAAGTTAAGTGAGGTAGCGGCGAAAATACGTGGCGAGGCCAAGAAACGACAGGAATCCGAAGGCATCGGTAAGTCCGGTGACAATAATGCCGGAGCCCAGGGCGGGGTCGAACTTGAGCGCTTTCAACAACAGGGGAATCACCGCTCCGGCAAACCCGGCCATCAAGCCGAGATTGAAGATCATCGCCGCCGCGAGCACCAGCCCGAGAAACGGACTTCCTTTCCAGAGAATGGCGGCAATGGCAATCATCCCGCCCGCCGCCAGCGCGATACAAATATTGACCGAAACCTGTTTGACGATCGCTTTCCACGCCGAGGCAAATTCCAATTCGCCCAAAGCGATCGCGCGGATGATCACCGTGGCGGTTTGAGTCGCGCCGTTGCCGCCGACGCCGGCGATGACCGGCATGAAAGTGACCAGAGCGATAATCTCGTGCAGCGTTCCTTCGAAAAGTCCCACCACCGATGCCGCCAAGCTGGCGGTGAGCAAATTTAAAATCGTCCAGGGCAGACGCATTCTGACCGAACGGGAGACTGGTGTGAATACCCGATCTTCTTCGGCCAAGCCGGCCATTTTGTACATGTCCTCGGTGCTTTCTTCATTGATGATGTCGATGACGTCGTCGACGGTGATAATGCCTTCCAAGCGGCCCGCCTCGTCGACGATCGGCAGCGCCAGTAGTTCATAGCGGGAGACCAAGCGCGCCGCCTCTTCCTGATCCGTGAAGACATTGGCCTTCACCGGATCAGCGATCATCATGTCGGAGAGCTTGCGGTTGGGCGGCGCGATCACCAGGTTGCGGATCGGCACCACGCCGACCAATTTGCCCGCCTCATCGACGACATAGAGGTAGAAGAATGCTTCGAGCTCGCCGCGTTCACGGATTTTATCGATGGCGCCCTGGGCGGTGGTATCGGGAGAGAGCGCCATGAATTCAGTGGTCATGATTCGGCCGACCGTGCCTTCGGGATAGTTGATGATCTCACGCACGGCAGCCTGGCGTTCCGGGTCCAACAACGCCAAGACCCTTTCGCGGCGCTCCTCGGGGAGGCTGTCGATGAAAGTGACGGCGTCGTCAGGATCGGCGCGGACGATCAAGCGGCCGACCTTTTCATCATCGATCAACTCGAGGATGTCGGGCAGAAGTTCAGGGGGAAGCTCTTTTAGCGTCTTGTCGGCACGGCGCGACGAGAACAGGATATCGAAAAGCTGGCGCACCTCGGCCGGCTCGAGCCCTTTGAACAACAAGGCGATATCGGCGGGATGGCTTTTGCCGATAAATCGCAATATCCGATCCGGCGTTGCCGTGCGCAGCATCTCCCGGACAGTGTCGTAGTCGATCGGGGCGGGCTTCATGATTGCGTGATTGCTTTCGCGTCAAAAAGGTCGTTTCTTCATAACGGCAGTGAAGTCGATTTGCAAATGCCAGGCCAATTTGTGAGATTTAAATCAGGGACAAAAATTTGCTAGTGTTGCGGCGAGCTTTACCCAGGTGACTAAAAGAGACCCATTGACCATGAGCTTGCGAAACACTTTCCTGCCGCTACCGGCGATCACGGGCGTGTTGCAGGTTGCGCTACTGTGTGCCTGGTCCTCGCCTGGTGGTGCGGCAGGTCTCGCTGCTCTCGACGGTTCTCGTCCGCCGTCATTTGCGGTCATCGCAAAGAAAACCATGCCGGTGGTGGTCAATATCGCAACCGCCTCACAACGCTCGCCGCGGTCCGGCTCTAATGATCCCATCGAGGATTTCTTCAGCCGTTTCTTTGGCGAAGCGGTCCCGCGGGAAAACAATCTACGCAGCCTGGGCTCCGGGATCCTGATCAGCAAGGACGGCGAGATCTTAACCAACTACCACGTGGTCCGTAATGCCGACACGATCAAAGTTAAACTGGCCGATCAAAGCGAACACGAGGCTCGATTGATCGGTAAAGACGACCGCACCGACTTGGCGCTGATCAAAATTCGCAAATCAACCGGCAATTTGCCGTTCGCCAAGCTCGGCACGTCGGGTCAGCTGGATGTCGGCGATTGGGTCATGGCGATCGGTAATCCTTTCGGTTTGGAGCATACGGTGACCGCAGGGATCGTCAGCGCCAAGGGGCGTGTGATCGGCGCGGGTCCCTATGACAATTTCATTCAGACCGACGCTTCGATCAATCCGGGAAACAGCGGTGGACCATTGATCAATGCCGCCGGCGAAGTGGTCGGCGTCAATAGCGCGATCTTCAGTCAATCCGGCGGCAATGTCGGCATCGGCTTTGCCATTCCCATCGACCTGGCGAAAAAAGTAGTTGAACAGTTGCGCAAGAACGGTCGCGTCGTCCGCGGCTGGCTCGGGGTGCGCGCACAGGACGTGACTCCGACGATCGCGCAATCCCTCGGTCTCACGCGAAGTCCGGGCGAAATGGCTGTCGTGACGGAAGTCGCTGAAAATAGCCCGGCTGCAGAGGCGGGAGTGAAGACCGGCGATATTATCGTAGAGTTCAATGGCAAACCTGTGCCGAAGAGCCACGACTTTCCCGGCGTGATTGCCGATACTCCGCCGGGCCAGCGGGTGACGTTGAAAATCATCCGCGAAAAGAAAGACCAAACGGTGGCGGTAAAAATTGGCGAGTTGCCCGAAGAAAATGATCCAAATCAACAGCTTGAAGCACGCGATCCGGAGTTGGGACTGCGGGTTCAGAGAATCACGCCCGAAGCGTCGCGCCGTTTGGGGCTGACTTCGTCGCGAGGCGTGCTGGTGATCGAAGTGCTGCCGGGCAGTCCCGCGGATCAAGTGGGCATCGAGCCGGCGGACGTGATCCGAGAAGTCAATCAGCGGCCGGTGACCAATGTCAAAGATTTTGAACGGGCAACCCGCCAAGGTCGGCGCGGCGATCGTATTCTGCTGCTTGTGCAGCGGGGCGATAACGCGGTATTCTTTGCCGTGAAGCGCAAGAGCTAGGAGGAATCATGTTTGGACTCGGCGTACCGGAACTCATGGTGATATTGGTGATCGCGCTGGTGATCTTCGGTCCGAGTAAATTGCCGCAAATCGGCAGCGGACTCGGAAAAGCGATCCGCGATTTCAAAAAAGGCGTTACCGGCGGCGAAGACGACGAAGCCGACGACAAAGAAGCGAAGAAGGAAAACTCCAAAGATTTACCGCGCTAGCGATGCTGCCAAAGTTGTTTAGTTTTTGCCCCACCTCGAAACGGGGACGATGTCTCGATTGGCGTCGAGTCCCGTCTCTCACTTAACTGTCGTTGTTCGTGCTGCAAAAGACTGGACGCGATGAGCCGACCGCGGCCATCGTTCGATCGGTTTCCTGTCCTTTGTTGGTCCGCGACTCGTGGAATCCCCCGAGTTTAGACGCGCGCTGAAGCGACGCGGAGAAATGTAAAGAAGAGCAACGTGAGACAGCGAGGCGGCGCTGTGGTTAGAGATCGCGAGTGGTGATGAACCTGTTCTCTTTTCGAAACAGCAACACCGTGTAGAGAGAAGTTTTGTTGATCTTATAAATCTTTTCGACCTTGAGATGACTGGTTTCGATGAATGGCTTTAATTTGAGATCCGTGCGCCAGCCCAGCCGTCTCGTGATCGGGTCTAAAGCTTGCGTGATCGTTCCGAGAAGCGGAACCTCGCTGGTGAAGTGATTCACGATCACTATCCTGCCGCCGGGTTTACAGACCCTGTTGGCCTCGGCGATCATGCGGATGGGATCCGGCACGACCGTGACGACGTGAAAGGCCATGACGTAATCGAAAGTGTTGTCGGGAAACTGCAGGTCGAGGGCATCCATCTCTAGGACTTTGAAATGCGACCAGCCGTTCTTCTGAATTTTCTGCCGCGCACGCGCTAACATGTCGGGAGCTAGGTCGACACCGGTGATTTCACAATGGGTTGGGTACGCGGGAAACGACGTTCCCGTGCCCGCGCCGACTTCGAGAATCTTTGCGCCCGGTGGAATGTCGAGGTCCTCGATGACTCGTTCCAAACGGCTGTAAAAAATCTTACCGAAAACTTTGTCGTAAAGCGGGGCTAACTCCGAATAAAACTTGCTCTCATGCGCCTCGATGTCGTCCATTTTCCCCACCCCAAAATCCCTCTGGATTAAGCGTCGCGGATATCTTTGGGCTGTTTCTTGTAAAAAACGGAAATGTCACGGCGGCGGAAGCGCCACTGTTTTCCTTTTTTGAAGGCGGGCAAGATATTTTTGCGGGCAAATTCATTCACCGTGTCCGGACTCATGTCCAGAATGACGGCGACTTGCTTGCTGTTGAGCAACTCCTCTTCTCTCTCCAACATAAATCTCCCCCTCAACGATGCTTCGACGACCGTCGGCAAAAAGTCTGTTTTATCTAACAAGTTCACTCTAGGCTGTCAAGGCGAGAATCGATTTTCAGGCGTACGCGCTTTCAGTGAAAGCAAATCTCGCTCGCGCCGATGGAGTTCCACCGCTTCCTAGCAAACCACGGGCTGGGCGCTTTTGCCCGAGCGCGCTCCGATTAAGCATTGGCAAAAACACGAATCGGTAAAATCATCATATCGCGCCCGGCGAACTGAAGGCGCTGCTGCAGAGTGAAGGGGGTATGATTGTGCAACACTCGGGTGAAGACGTTTTCTTTCTCGAATACGAGCTGGCCACTAAAGAACACCACCCGTGGAAATTCCTTAGCTACCGAATCGCAAAGCGCTTCCAGCTCCGCCATCAGATCAACCCCCAAAGCGTAGCGGTACTCCGCGTACCAGCCCAAGCAATTGGCGTATTCGACAAAACTCTTGAGCGCCTCCTCAGTTTTCTCTTTGAGGCTCTCGACTTCACTGTGACCCTTGAATTGGCCCGTGTCAATAACGCCGACTGAAATGAACACGACATTTTTGAAGTAGTTGGGAAACAGACGCTGGATGTTGAGTAAGGTGTGAACCGAGATGCCGTCGAAATCGCGCACCACCAGACACGCGGTCGGCGCGCTGGGATTTTTTTGCGGTACCGGTTCTTTGAGGTTTGGCTGAAAGGGAATCGTGAGGAGTGTATCGTCCAAGCTTTTAAGCGCAGTCTTCACTCGGTCGTAATGGGACTTGATATACTGACAACCCAGCACGAAAACCAACGTAACCAGCAACGTGACCCAGCCACCTTCGGCAAATTTCGTCGTGGTGGTTACAAAAAGTATGATTCCGGTGAGTAAAAGTCCGAAACCATTGATACCTAATTTTCGTAACCACGCGCGTTCGGAGCGCCGCTCTGCCCACCAATGGCGGCACATGCCGAGCTGAGACAACGTGAATGTAAGGAAGACGTTAATACTGTACATCACCACCAGGAGCCTCACGTCGCCGTGGCTGTAAAGAAGAAAAGCCAGAGAAGCCAAGCCCATGAACCAGACACCGTTACGGGTGACTAGCTGGTCGCTCAAGTGCGACAGGCGGTGTGGCGTCCAGGAATCCAGCGACATGTTCGAGAGCACGCGCGGCCCGTCAAGAAAACCCGCTTGCGCGGCGACGACCAACAGCGCCGCTTCGGTGAGTAGAATCAAAATGACCAACGACGCCGTCGCCGAGGATTCGGCTCCGAAAAAACCGGCGAAGATTCCTGAAAACAGGCTTGCGTTCAGCGTCTTGCCGGATTCATGTTTGACTTGATTTAACAGGTAACAGAGCAAAATCCCGCTCGCCGTAAAAGCCAGCGAGGTGGCCATGTAGAGCATGGTTTTTTTGCCGGTTGTCACGCGCGGCTCGCGCAGGATCTGCAAGCCGTTACTGACGGCTTCGATACCCGTGTAAGTGCCGCCGCCGAGGCTGTAGGCATGGAGCAAGATCGCCAGCGTCGCCATGACCCCCAAACTTTGAAAATCACCGGCAATCTCGTTGTACGAACTGCCCACGACTGCCGGCAGATTGGTCAGATGGGAACCGATGCCGAGAAGGATGCCAAAGAGATGCATGACGATGAACAGCAAAAAAATCGGCAAGAGAAATAAAACCGATTCTTTTACGCCGCGCAGATTTAAAAAAATCAGCGCTAAGATCAGTCCGACTTGGGTGAAAATCTTGAACGGCTGGAAATCGATTGGCAGGAAACTGAACATGGCATCGGCGCTGCTGGCGATGGATATCGTGATCGTCAGCATGTAATCGACGACGAGCGCGGAGCCCGCTACCAGCCCGGATTTGGGTCCGAGCAATTTCGAAGCCACCAGATAGCCGCCGCCACCGGTGGGAAAGAGCTCGATGATCTGCGAATAGCTCGCTGAGATGACGAAGACTGTGACCGCCATTAACAACGCCAGCGGTAGGGCGAGGTAGAAATGCTCCCCGAGAGCGAGATAGGCCTCCTCGGGGCCATATGCGGACGAGCTCAGACCGTCGGCGCCCAAACCGACCCAGGCCAAAAACGCCACCAAAGATATTTGGTGAAAAACCTTGGGATCGAGCGGATCTTTGGGCTTGCCGAAAAGTAATTCCCTGAGAGATGCGATGCGCGTGTTAGCCACTGGCGTTGTCGGATATCTTTATCAGCTATCCTGACGTTTGTGAAACCGCAGCCGCGCCGGTTCGCGGCAACGTGAGTAATTCTTCAGTATTCTCATCCTTGCGCCGCGGAATAACTTCCTCTAGCATGACTGAAAATTTGTCAACGGGTTCACTGATGCCATTCTCCCCATGAGAAAAGTCCTGAAGCTGATCGGTTTCCTCAGCGCGACGCTCGTTCTGTTTCTTATCGTTTCAAGCCTGGCGTTTTACTATTTGATACGAGTTGGTGAATTTCGCCGTTTTCTGGTCGACGAGATTCAAAATCACACCGATTTGAAAGTGCAGCTGGGCGCCGCCGACTTGGAGATGGGGTTAATTACCGGGATCGTTTTTCGCGATCTCGCGTTGTCGGAAACCGGCGAGACGCAACCCGTTATCACCGCCGAGCGAATCACTGCGCGGGTCGCGCTTTTACCGCTGTTGCACCGCCAGGTCATCGTTTACGAGATTCGCTTAGTGCGGCCGACGGCGCGGTTTGCTCGAGATGCGGACGGGCGCTTTGTCCTGATCGATAAGCTGTTGAATCTGCCGTTTTTGACGCAACAGCATGGCGAGTTCAGCTTCGATCTGCGTTCACTGAAAGCCGACGGCGCCGACATTGAGTTTGCCGATCATGCGGCGGGAGGCGGCGTCGGGAAATGGCAGCTCGCGAATATCCATGGAGAGCTGCGGCGCGTGCGCGGGCAGCGCCTGCGCGATTTCATGGCCGGCGTCTTGAAGCGCCAGCCGTCGGCTGAAGGTGGCGGGGGGCTGGAGTTCGATGTCCGTGGCACGGTTCTCAAAGGCAGTTCCAAGTCGAGTCTAAAAGCCCTGGGACATATCGTCTTTCCGCGGGACGTCTTGGCGTTGCACGAGGCGCGCTGGAACGCCGATGTCGAGCTTGTGGATTTTCCCGCGACCCTGGTTAAAGAGGTTTTCGCAGCGCATGCCCCGATCAAGTCCGTGACCGGCCATTTTGCGCAACGCGTCCATGTGGAAGGGAATCCGGCGGAGCAATTACACCTGAAAGGGGATCTTGAGTTCAAACAAGTTTTAGTCGATGCTCCCGAGGTTTTTTTAGCGCCGCTTGCTGGCTCGGACGGCCGCGTCACCTTTGAACTGAATTGGAGCCGGCAGTCCGTGCAAGTTCGGCGCGCCGATTTCCGCGTCAATGACATTAAGTTTTCTCTGCAAGGCGAGGTCGACGGATGGGACAGCAAAGATCCTCGTTTCCGCTTGAATTTATCCGGGATGTCGGCGGCGGTTTCGGCCATGCGCAAATATCTGCCGCTGAAAATCTTCGAATCGCCGCAACTCGAGAAAATGGTCAACGGCATACAGGCCGGCCAGTTTGACATCAAAAAAGCCGGAATCGACGCGACGCTCACGCAACTTCGTGGATTATCTCAGGCCGCGGTGGGGAAGCAAATTTGGTTTGAGGCTGAACTAAAGGACATGGCGGGCACTTTGCCCGTGGAGGGTGCGCTGCCATTGCGCGGTGTACAGGGACGCGTCAGTTTGGCAAATGGCGTTCTTGCTTTTCAAAATTTCCGCGCCAGTTATGGCGACTCATCGCTTGCCGATGCGAATGGGACTTATCGTCTATCCCCAAAGGATGGCCGGGAATTTAGCCTGCGTGCTCACGGCGATATCAACCTAGCGGAACTAAAGGAGCAAGCCAAATCCGGATGGGTGTCGCCTTCAGCGGCAAAAATCGCATCGTCCCTCCAGGAACTCAGCGGCCGCTCAGGGCTCGATCTGGCGCTGAAAGTCTCCGACCATGAGCCAGTGCAATTCGATGCTAAAGTGACGCTGGATAATGCCCGGTTGCGCTATGACGAGTATGCGTTGAGCGAACTGCAGGGAGAACTCACATTGACGCCGAAAGCGGTCAAAGGCGAGAAGATTCGAGCGCAATTAAACAGCTCGCCGGTGCAGATTCAACTCACGCTCGCAGATTATGGCACGGACGAGGGCACTTTTGATTTAGGGATTGAATCGAACGGCATGAGAGCGGGCGTGCTGACCAGCATGCTCCTTGAAACCGGCAATTTGAAGGATCCTGGTATCGTGCGCGGGGCGGTTCGCTACTCCGGGTCGTTTGGCAACAAGGGCAAACGCAAGCTCACGGGTATTTTGGATTTGTTTAACGTGCAGCTCATCGTCCACCCCTTGCTGCAGCCCCTGCGCGAACTTAACGGCAGGATAAAAATAGATGAAAGCGGCGTCGACTTTCAAAACATCCATGCCTCTCTCGTCGGATTTCCGGCAAGCGCCAGCGGCCGCTGGCGCTTTAAAGAAACGCCCCAATTGCTGTTCGATTTCGCGGCGCCCAATCTCGACATCACTTATCTCATATCGCAGATCGATCCGGAGTCGAGTGATCTTTACGCCAACCTGGTCGCCGACGGTAAAATTGCTCTCAACAAGGGAAGGATCAAGAATTTTGAGTTTGATAATTTGAAAACCAACGCGTCGATCGATCATCGCGTCTGGCGACTGACCAATCTGACCGCGCGTTCGGTCGGTGGCATGATTCAGGGAGTGACGACGATTTTTGACAAGCCGGATACGCTCGGCGTGCTCGCCGAGCCTCGGGTCCAAGGAGTGCCCATACAAGCTTTTCTCAACTGGTTCGGCGTCACCACCGCGGAGATGACCGGTAAGGTTAACCTTACCGGCAAACTCGAGACCGTGGGCAAGAACGATATGGAACGCAAGCAAAATCTGAACGGCGCGTTTAATTTCAAGATCGAGGACGGCACGATCAACCGCGTGCGCGTCGTCGTGCAGATCCTTAACTTGCTCGATCTGTCGCGCTGGTTCACCTTGCAGCTGCCGGATCTTACGAAGCAGGGAATCCGTTTCCGCAACATCACCGGAGACTTCAAGGTGACCAACGGCGTCTATTCCACGGAAAATCTCATCGTTGATAGCAGCGATCTGCGTATGACCGGCGTCGGCAAGATCGACGTGCCCAAAGACCAACTCGATTTCGTCGTCGCCGTGCGCCCGTTTGCCGGCATCGACGCGGGATTGAGTTACATCCCGCTTCTTGGCCGGAGTTTCGCCGCCATCAAGAATTCCTTTCTGGTCGCGAGCTTCAACATCACCGGCCGCATCGACGATCCGACCATCACGCCGGCGCCGCTCGGGACGCTGTCGGAGTGGTTTTGGGGCGTGCTGGGGATTCCAAAGAACATCATCGGTTTAGGAGAAGGGGAGAAGACCGGAGAGCTCAAGGAGCCAGCGGCACCGTCGCCAAAATGAACCGCAAATTAATTTTGTATTCGCGCAAGGACTGTTGCCTGTGCGATGAAATGAAATCCGTCGTCGCAGATGTGGCATTGAAGATTCCGATCGAGGTCGAAGTCATCGACATCGACAGCGCCGACGAGCTTCGCGAAAAATTCGGCGATGAGGTTCCGGTGCTGTTCATCGACGGTAGAAAGGCGTTTAAGTATCGAGTGACGGCGAAGGCGTTGGAAAAACTCCTGAATAAAAACGACCGACCATGGATTTCACGACTGAGGTTTGGAGCGCGAGGAGGTTAGGGTATGAAGAAAAGTTTGTCGATACTGAGCGCCGTCGCCGGGTTGTTGATTGCCACTGCCGGCGGGACAGCAGACCGTCTTATCGGCGTGCAGTCCGCGCGGGTGATGTCGCAGTCGATGCCGTGGATCGCTCAAGAAACGGGGATTTTTCGCAAGTATAATTTAGAGTTTCCGCTTGTCTATATAGGGACCTCGCCGCTGGCCACGGCGGCGATGCTCGGCGGCGACGCGCAGATATTGATCGACGGTGGTGTCGGACTCGTACGTACCGTGGTGGGTGGCAACAACGATCTTGTATTCATCGCGGGAATCAAAAATCATCTGACCCAGAGCATTCTTGCCAAACCGGAAATCAAAAGGCTGGAGGACCTGCGTGGCAAAAAGATTGGCGTAACGCGCATCGGCGCGACCACGCACTACTTCGCCGTTCAAGCCTTCAAGCGGCGCAATATGGAGGCCGGACGGGATTACTCGATGATCCAAACCGGCGGAGCACCGGAAATGCTCGCCGCGCTGCTCTCCGGCGCCATCGACGCGGGAACCATGTCGGCGCCGTGGGACGCGCGTGCGATTTCGCAAGGGTACATCTATGTCGTCTACGGTCCGGACCTGCGCATCCCGCAGGTCGCGGTCTCGCTGATTACGCGGCGTTCGTTCATCGCGCAAAATTCCCCGATCATCGGCCGATTTATGCGGGCGATGGCCGAGGCCTCCAAAGTTTTGCATACCGACAAAGAGGTCGTCATCAAAGTTTTGAGCAAGTACTTGCGCATCGAAGACCGAAAGGTTTTGGATCAGGCATATAACGCTGAGATCAAAGCTCTCGAGCCGCGCATGGAACTCAAGCTGGAAGCCGTGCAGGCAATCCTCGACGATATCTCGCCGGCCGATCCGCGGGCGAAAAAATTGAAGCCTCAGGATCTCTACGACCGACGCTATCTGGATGAGTTGGAGAAAAGCGGATTTTTCGACAAGCTGTGGGGCGGGACAACGTCGCGATGACACATGATCCGCTGTCGCTCACATGCAAGCTATTGGCATTTAACACGATCAATCCGCCGGGCAACGAGCGCGAGTGCGCGCGGTTTTTAGGCGGCTTGTTCGAAGGCGCGGGTCTCGATGTTCGCTATTTCGAATTCGCTCATCAGCGGGCATATGCTTGTCGTGCTATTTCAAATCCTGTACGTGACAGCTTCAGTTATTCTGTCTATCTCGTTGCTGCTGATCACTTTACTCCGGACAAGTATGTAAATGGAGTGACTTATGGCCAATCAAATCGTGTGGTGTGACATTCCCGTCTTAGACTTGGATCGGGCGGTGAAATTTTATTCCGCGGTGTTGGGGCAGCCGGTGACGAAGCAAGAATTTCCCGAAATGACCATCGGCATTTTGCCCCACGGCGACGGCGAAGTCGGCGGGTGTTTATTTGCAAGCGAGGAAGAAAAGCCTTCGGAAAAAGGCGCGATGATCTACTTGAATGCCAACGGCCGATTGGACGAGGCGATTGGCGCGGTGGCGCCGAACGGCGGCAAGGTCCTCAAGTCGAAACATCCCATCGGCCCGTTCGGATTTCGCGCCGTCGTCATCGACAGCGAGGGCAATCGAGTTGCGCTCCATTCGGATTAGTTTAAGGACTGCGGCGGAAATATGGCGATCCACAATTCGACAGGTGCAAGAGTCTCGTGGCTTCTGTTCTTTTGTCTTACTGGGATTCCGTCCTTTGTTCATGGGCAGGAACCTGACAAGCCAAAGGCTTTGCAGTCACCGACTGTTACCGAAGACGCAGGATCATGGTTTCTCGCGGGGCGAGAGGGCGGATGTGCCCCGACCTCGATTCTTTCCAGGAAGGGGCCGGAGTACGGCGACGTTCAAACTCCCTATCAACCAACTGGTCGACAAATTTCGCGCGGCCGGTCACAAGAGTGAGATCAAGGAATTAAGACGGGAAAATCGCCCGCCGTCGAGGTCAGGGCGCCTTCTGCGGGACTTTCCGTGCTGTTTGTAAAGAAGGAGTTTTGCGAAAAGCTATTGGCTCCTCCCGCAAAAAATTAGTCGACTTATTCGTCGTCGTCTTGACGCCGCCGCGGACGGTCGGCTTGCTTGAGTCTTTTCTTGCGCAGCCGGATCGACTGCGGTGTGACTTCGACCAATTCGTCGTCGGCGATCCATTCGATGCCTTCTTCGAGCCCCATTTCGCGGTGCGGTGTGATGATAATGTTTTCGTCGCGGCCCGCGGCGCGGATGTTCGTCAGCTTCTTTCTCGCGGGAAATGTTGACGTTCAGATCGACGGCGCGGGAATACTCGCCGACCACCATGCCTTCATAAACCCGCGCGCCGGGCGGGATGAAAATGACGCCTCGTTCTTGCAAGATGAAAAACCGCATAGGGCGTGGATTGCGCCTTCGCGGTCGGAAACCATGGCGCCGTTGCTGCGGCTTTGAATGGTTCCGTGCCACGGCGCCCAGCCGTCGAACAGCGCATTCATGATGCCGGTGCCGCGCGTGTCGGTTAAGAAATCGCGAGCGAAAGCCGATCAAGCCGCGCGACGGCACGCTGAATTCCAAGCGCACGCGGCTCGATCCCGCCGTGGGTCATCTTGGTCATCTTGCCCTTGCGCATGGCCAACAGCTGCGAGACCACGCCGATGAAATCTTCGGGAATGTCGATGACGAGCAATTCGATCGGCTCGTGCAGCTTGCCATCGACTTCGCGCGTGACGACGGTCGGCTTCGACACCATCAATTCATAGCCTTCGCGGCGCATGGTCTCGATGATAATCGCCAGCTGAAACTCCCCGCGGCCCGTAACCTGGAATGCATCCGGTTGCTCGGTGTCGACGATGCGCAGGCTGACGTTTTTCTTCTGCTCTAAGAAAAGTCGCTCGCGCAGTTTGCGCGACGTGACGAAATCGCCTTCGCGCCCGGCCCAGGGCGAGTTGTTGGCGCTGAAGACCATCGCGATGGTCGGTTCGTCGATGCGCAGCGCCGGCAGCGGCTTGGGATTTTCGCGGTCGGCGACCGTATCGCCGATACCGATGTCCTCGATGCCGGCCAGCGCGGCGATGTCGCCGGCTTCGACCGATTCGACTTCGCTGCGCTTCAAGCCCTGCCAGCCGAACACTTGCGTTACTTTGACTGCTTGGCGCGTGCCGTCCGCACGGCAGAGCGTGTAATTGCCGACCGCAAGTTTGCCGTTTTTCAGACGCCCAATGGCGAGGCGGCCGACATAATCGTTGTAGTCCAGATTATTCGCTTGAAATTGCGTCGGCGCGTCGGGATCGAAGGCTGGGCCCGGCAACGTTTGCACGATCAAATCGAACAGCGGTTTCAAGATCTTGTCCCGGGCTGCTTGAGATCCCTCGTCGCGGTGCCGGCGCGCGCATTGGTGTAGACCACGGGAAATTCGAGTTGGTCCTCGCTGGCGTCGAGATCGATGAAAAGATCGTAAATCTCATCCAGCACCGCGGAGACCCGCGCGTCGGGCCGGTCGATCTTATTGATGCACACGATCGGCGGGAGTTTGGCCTCGAGCGCCTTCTTAAGCACGAAGCGGGTCTGCGGCAGCGGTCCCTCGGACGCGTCGACGAGCAGCATGACGCCGTCGACCATGGCCAGCGTGCGTTCCACCTCGCCGCCGAAGTCGGCATGACCCGGCGTGTCGACGATATTGATTTTCACCTCGCCATAGTGAATCGACGTGTTCTTCGCCATGATCGTGATGCCGCGCTCGCGCTCCAAATCCATCGAGTCCATGACGCGATCGGCGACCTGCTCGTTGGCGCGAAATATCCCGCTTTGGTGCAGCATGGCGTCGACCAACGTGGTTTTGCCGTGGTCGACGTGGGCGATGATTGCGATGTTGCGGATTTCTTCGCGACGCTGATGCGCGGTTTGAATCATGATCATTGGTTATTAGGGAGTGCCTTCGAGTTGTCAAGCGCGAGATCGAATTTGCCCACGCATTGCCCCCGGCCGGTGCCTGATTCGACACTCTTTCTTGCGACTAGGAACACCGTAGAGTATCCTAAGGGGGTTACATGCGCCGAATTTCCCAATACCTATGGCGTTACTGGCGGAGTTATCTGTTCGGTGGGCTGTGCCTTCTCGGCACCGCGACGCTGGTGATGTGGATACCCTGGTGGATTCGCGAGGCCGTGCGCACCATCGAGCATGGCGGCGCGCTCAGCGACGTGAATTACTATGCCATGCTGATTATCGGCGCCGCGCTGCTGCAGGGTTTTGTCCGCACCTACTCACGGGCGCTGATTTTCAACGCCGGGCGCAACGTTGAATACGATTTGCGCAACGATCTGTTCGCTCATCTCGAAAAACTGCCGCTGTCCTTTTATCACAAACAAAGAACCGGCGACCTGATGTCACGGGTGATCAACGATATCTCCGCGGTGCGGGTCATGCTCGGTCCGGGAGTGCTGAATTTCGTCAACGCGCCGCTCTATTACGTGTACGCGATGGCACTGATGTTTTCGATGGATGTGCGGATGACGTTGGCGGCTGTGGCACCGTTCGTCTTGTTGATGTACGTGGCGCGCCGGTTTCGCGGCCGGATCATGAAAAGTTCGCTCGAAGTGCAACAACAAATGTCGGTTCTGAGCAGCCATGTGCAGGAAAATCTGAGCGGGATGCACGTCGTTAAAGCCTATGCGCAGGAGGATTATCAAACTCAACAGTTCATCGGTTTCAATAAGGACTACGAAGTCAAAAGCATGGAATTGGCGAAGATGCGCGGCATCGTCAATCCGGTCATGCAAGGGATCAACGCCCTGACCGTGTGATCGTGATCTGGTACGGCGGCGTTCGGGTGATGCGCGGCGACCTGCTGGTCGCCGATATCGTCGCGTTTATCGCCTATCTCAACGTGCTGGCGTGGCCCACGGCGGCGTTCGGTTGGATGCTTTCTCTGGTCGAGCGCGGCCGCGCCGCTATGCGCCGCCTGGAAGAAATTCTCCAGACGAACCCCGAAATTAGGGACGGAGTGGTGCCTCAGGCGATCGACGGACTGAAGGAAGGCATCGAATTCCGCGACGTCTCCTTCGCCTACGAGCGGCAAAAAAACGGCCGTGGGGCGGTCGAAGAGATCAATTTCGCGCTTTCCGTCGGCCGTACAGTGGGCTTGGTCGGACGCGTCGGCTCGGGTAAGAGCACCGCTGGCGCAATTCGTGCCGCGGCTCTTCGATGTCTCGGCCGGCGCGATTCTCGTGGACGGTCAGGATATATCGCAAGTTGCATTGCGCGAGCTGCGCCGCTTGATCGGCTACGTGCCCCAGGAGCCATTTCTTTTTTCCACCTCTCTGAAGGCGAATCTTGCCCTGGGCCGGGAAAGTTATCCGCGGAAGAGGTCGCCCGCGCCGTCGAGATTGCCAAGCTGGACCGTGACGTGGAAATTTTTCCCGCTGGGACTCGATACCGTGGTCGGCGAGCGCGGCGTCACGCTGTCGGGCGGACAAAAGCAACGCGCTACACTGGCGCGCGCCCTGATCATGAATCCCCCGGTGTTGATTCTGGACGATTGTCTATCCAGCGTCGATGCCCAGACCGAAGCCGAGATTCTCCACGAGCTCCGCTCGATTCTCAAAGAAAAAACCTGCTTGATTATTTCGCACCGGATTTCCGCCGTGCGCGAGGCGGACGAAATTCTCGTGCTCGATGAAGGCAAGATTGTCGAGCGCGGCAATCACGACAAACTGGTGCGCGACGGCGGCGTTTACGCCGAGCTTTATCAGCAGCAGCGCCTGAGCGAGGAGCTGGAACAGATCTAGATGACCGAAGAAGCGCAACAAGAAGAAATCCTCGGCAAGGCCTACGATCTTCGGCTGATCCGCCGCCTTTGGTATTTCATCATCCCGTACAAACGGCTCTTTTACTTGAGCTTGCTGCTCTTGCCGCTGCAGCAAGCATTCGGCTTGGCGCAGCCCTATTTGATGAAAATCGGCATCGATCAATACATCGCCGGCAAGAATCTCTGGGGCTTGCAGACCGTCATGCTGTGCTTTCTCGTCGCCGTGATCGGCGAAACGGTCACCGTATTTGCGCAGTATTATTTTTCCATGCTGGTGGCGCAGCGTTGTCTGGCGGATTTGCGCGTGGCGATTTTTTCCCACGTACAGAAACTGCCGATGAGCTACTTCGACCGAAACCCGGTAGGACGCCTCGTGACGCGGATGACCACCGACGTCGACGTGCTGCAGGAGATGTTCGCCTCGGGTGTGATTACGCTCGTTGTCGGATTTCGTCATGGTCATCTGGATCATCGGCATCATGTTCTATCTCGACGTCAAGTTGGCGCTGGTATCGCTGGCGTTGATCCCGCCCATGGCGTCTGGCGATCAATTTTTTTCGCGGCAAAGCGCGCCACACCTACCGCCAAATCCGCGTACGGATCGCGCGCATCAACGCCTATCTAGGTGAAGCCATTTCCGGCATGGCCGTGATCCAACTATTTGCTCGCGAGGAAAAAACCTATCGCGAATTCGAGGCTCTGAACGCCGATCATCGCGACGCCTATCATCTATCGAATTTGTATGAAGCCGGACTCTACTCGATGGTCGAAGCGGCCGGCGCTGTGACTGTCGGGCTATTGCTCTGGTACGGCGGCGGCGAAGTGCTGCATGGTGCGATCGGCATCGGCACGCTGGTGGCGTTCAAGGAGTATATCCATCGCTTCTTTGTGCCGTTGCGCGACTTCAGTCAAAAATACACGGTGATGCAGTCCGCGATGGCGTCCGCAGAGCGTATCTTTGAATTGCTCGATATCCCTGTCGACATCACGAGCCCGAAAAACGCCGTCGTGCCGAAACCGTTTCGCGGCGAAGTAGTCTTCGACCATGTCTGGTTTCACTATAAGGCGGGAGATCCGGTGCTCAAAGGTGTATCGTTCCGCATCGCACCGGGAGAGAAAGTTGCGGTGGTCGGCGCCACCGGCTCGGGTAAGACGACGACGATCAAGCTGCTGAATCGCTCTTACGATATCCAACAAGGCTCCATCAAAGTCAGCGGCGTCGACGTGCGCGAGTGGGATCTACGCGCGCTCAGACGCCATATCGGGGTCGTCTTGCAGGATGTTTTCTTATTTTCCGGCGACGTGCGCGCCAATCTCGCCCTGGGTGATCCTTCGATCCCGCTGGAGCGAATCGAACGGGCCGCCAAGGTGGCCAACGCAGAGAGCTTTATTCGCCGGCTACCCGAGGGCTATGATGCCCGCGTGCGAGAACGCGGCAGCAACTTCTCCGGCGGCCAGCGCCAGCTGCTGTCATTGGCGCGAGTTCTGGTTTATCAACCGGAAATTCTCGTGATGGACGAGGCGACTTCCAGCATCGATACCGAGACCGAAGCGCTGATTCAAGACGCGATGGAAAAAGTGATGCGCGACCGAACCTGTCTTTTGATCGCGCACCGTTTATCGACGATCCGCAACGCCGACCGCATCATCGTGCTGCACCATGGGGAAGTTCGCGAAGTGGGTTCCCATGCCGAATTGATGGAAAAGCAGGGGATTTATTACCGCTTGTACCAGTTGCAGTACGAGCGCGAGGAGTTGAAGCTCACGACCCATGATAAACCCGCCCAGCGTCTCGCCTAGTTTGCCGCGCGATGAAACTCAACGCGGCTATTTCCGCGTCCGTTGGGTGACACGGAGAGGACTCAAACAATTGTTCTGGTTGATTGCTGGCAAGCCTTCTCGTGGCTGGCGCTATTTCCGGTTGCTCGCCTCTGTATGTACTGCGCGCCGCTTACGAAGAGGGAAAAATTCTCTGGCGGCGCGAGCCGATTGCCGATTTTGTTCAGAAATCAGACGTGACGCTGGACACCCAGGAAAAATTGCAATTGGTCTTGGCGGTGCGAGATTATGCGCGGGACGTTCTTGAAATTCAACGTCGGCGGCAGCTATTCGAGTTATTCCTATGTCGATCGGCCCGATTTGACCTACGTCGTCGTGGCGGCGCCCAAGACCGAGTTGCGCCCCTACACCTGGTGGTTCTTGATCGTCGGCCGGGTGCCCTACAAGGGCTATTTTTCCAAGGAAGAAGCGCAAGCCGAAATCGATCGGCTGAGCGCAGAGGGCTACGATACCCATCTGCGCACTTCTGCGGCTTTCAGCACGCTCGGCTGGTTTGATGACCCGTTGTTGTCGCATTTGCTCCGCTATAACAAGACGGTGCTCAGCGAAATCGTTTTTCATGAGCTATTTCATAATACGCTCTATATTAAGGGCGCCGGCGCGTTCAACGAAAGCTCGGCCAATTTTGTCGGTCATCGCTCGGCGATGGATTTTTTCCGCGCGCGTTTCGGCGCAGACAGCGCGGAATACCGGAACGCTGCTGAAGCTTGGAATGATGAACGGGAGTTCGGCGGGTTCATCGCCGAAATCGCGCGCACGCTCGGCGATCTTTACGGCCGCGATATTCCACGCGCCGACAAGTTGCGTTTACGCGACGACGTTTTCACCCGTAGTAAAGCCGAATGGTTGCGCCGCGTCGCCGATCGTCCGAACCATCGCTTTCGTGCCTTTAGCCAACGGCCGCTCAATAACGCAGTGCTGATGCATTACATTGTCTATCTGAAAGATCTCGATTTGTTCGAGGCGCTCTACGACTCGTGCGGGCGCGATCTCGTGCGCACGATAAAAACCCTGCGTCGCGCGGTCGGCGACGGCGGCGAGCCTTTCGCCGCGCTGCGCGCATGGCTCGATAAACACGGTAAGGAACAGACCGCAGCGGCGCATTAGAATCGACTCATCCGTGCCCGGTGGTCTCCGCGCTAAAACGCCGAATCGCTTCGATATGCGCGGTCGCTGAGTTGAGTCCCGCCTTCATCGTGTTGAAACCGACGTGGGAGGCGCCAAGGTCTTGCCAAGCTTGCAAGTCTTTCATCCACGCGCCGGGCGATCCCTGGCCGTAAGCAATCCTACCCTCGATACCGATCCGGCTCGGATCACGGCCAGCCTCCCGGGCGTACCGGTGGACTTTCTCGATAGCGGCGCGGCCATTTTCGTCGGGGGCCATCTGCGGGAACCAGCCGTCGCCGAGTCTCGCCAAACGGCGCAGAACGCGATCGTCGGTGCCGCCAAACCAGATCGGGATCGGTCGCTGCACGGGCAGCGGGTTGATGCCGGCGTCGGTGATTTTGTGCCACTGGCCGTTGAAAGTGACCAGCTCCTGGGTCCAGAGCTTCCGCAGCACCTCGACCTGCTCCTCGGATCGCTTACCGCGGTTTTTGAAGGGTTCGCCGAGCGCCTCGTATTCCACGGGATTCCAGCCGATACCGATGCCGAGGCGCAGGCGGCCTCCGCTCAGGACATCCAGCGCCGCCGCCTGTTTCGCGACGAGAACAGTCTGTCGTTGGGGTAAGATAATGATGCCCGTGACGAATTCAATCTGCTTTGTCAGCCCGGCGAGATAGGCAAAAAGAACCAAGGGTTCGTGAAACATGTCTAAATGACTGTACGGTGCGCGCCAGCCCGGACGGCTTGCGGGATTG
The DNA here is from genome assembly GCA_963804165.1 of uncultured delta proteobacterium. GTDB lineage: Bacteria > Desulfobacterota > Binatia > UBA9968 > UBA9968 > DP-20. The sequence goes on along the minus strand of CAWDPO010000006.1, from coordinate 219,084 downwards.
GCGCCGATCACGTGATCGTAGGCCAAAATATGGCTAAAACCGAGTTCCTCGGCTGCCTGGGCATAATCTTTGACGGCAGATGGGTCACTGCCTATTTCAGTTTGCGGGAAAACGACGCCGATCCGCATGATAGTCTCCTTTCAACCGAGGGGGATTCCCTGTATTTTCAGCTGCCTAGCGCGGCCCTTGATTTTTGTCCCGGGCGTACGCACATTTACTATAGACCCGAATCGAGCTTGACTTAAACTTCTAGGGTAACTAGGATCAGCTAAAATGGAGGAAAACCTATGAACGGCTTTCGAACCACGATTCTCCTGGCAGCGTTAACGGCGCTCGTCGTCTGGATCGGCCACATGGTCGGCGGTCCGAACGGAGCCGTTCTCGCTCTAATCATGGCCGGCGCCATGAACTTTTTCAGTTACTGGTTCAGCGACAAGATTGTTCTCAAGATGTACGGCGCGCAAGAAATTACCGCAAACGACGATCCGGAGCTCTATGGCATCGTTCGCGATCTCACCGTCAGAGCGGGTTTGCCGATGCCGAAGGTTTACATCATTCCGGAGGAAACCCCGAACGCGTTCGCGACAGGGCGCAATCCCGAACATGCGGCCGTGGCCGTCACTCAAGGTATCCGGCGCATTCTCAACAAACGCGAGCTCTCCGGTGTTTTGGGCCACGAGCTTAGCCACGTCAAACACCGCGATATTCTCATCAGTAGCATCGCGGCGACGCTCGCAGGCGCGATCAGCTACCTAGCGTATATGGCGCAGTGGGCCGCGATCTTCGGCGGCGGCAGCCGCGACCGCGAAGAAGGCGGCAGCAATATTTTCAGCTTGCTGTTCATGATGATCGTGGCGCCGATGGCGGCAATGTTGATTCAAATGGCCGTGTCGCGCTCGCGCGAATATATGGCTGACGAAGGCGGCGCCAAGGTCAGCGGCGATCCGCTGGCGCTGGCAAGCGCGCTGCGCAAGCTGGAAATGGGCGCGCAGAATATCCCGCTCCAGGTAAGCGATGCGACTGCCAACTCGACGGCACATATGTTTATCGTTAATCCGCTGACGGTCGGCGGCTTGGCTAAGCTATTCAGCACTCATCCGCCGATGGAAGAGCGCATTGCCCGGCTCGAAGCGATGGCAAAAGATCTGAGCTACATGCGCACGTAAGAGGTCCCGAAGCATTAACACGATTATTCTTGTAGGGGCGACCGGCTGGTCGCCCCTTTTTTTATTTCAACGACCGTCGCAGGGCTGTGACGGTAATGTCAGGCTATAGGCTAGCCCCCGTCTTCATTACGTTCTCTTCTAGCCCGGCAAGGAAGTCTTGACCGCGCAGAAGTTGGAAATCATCGACCACCTCAAGCGCGACAAGCAAACCCTGAACGACCTGTACGAATGCCGCGACGAGATTTTGGAAACCAAGCCGAGTGTCCGTAAAAACATCGCGGCACTCTCAAAAATTGACGCCTACATCGCTCCGATTCAGACACGCATCGTCGCCAACTTGATGCGCCTCGGACTCGAACGGCAGGCGCGAACGATAGACCTTGCGCCGTGGGAGCGCGAGCAGGCGACCGAAGCGAACATCTCAGACGGCAAATGACCACAACCGCAAATAGCACCGCCCGCAAGCCGCGTCAGATTCCCGTCCTGACGTTCGCCCGTTCGCTCTACTGGCTCGACGGCCGTCCGTTGCTCGAAACGATAGAGCCCTACCGGCAGCGCACTTTGAGCGCAGCAATCGACACGTGGGACGACGAGCAAGACCGCCCGCAGTACAACAACGTGCTCACCGGTCGCGGCAAGAAGTGCTGGAAGACGTTCGACGGTTTATTTGCCGGGCTGCACCGCTTGATGGCGTGGCGCACGACGACCGGCAACGACTGCCGCGTCGTTTCGTTCGACGTTGAGCAGGCGAACGAAGCTCTCGACTTGCTCAAGAAATTCATCCGCAAGAATCCCGAACTCTCGAAACGGCTCAGCATCAAGACCGACGGCGTCTACCGCAAGGACGGCAACGGCGATTTGCGCATCCTCTCCGGTCGCGACATCTTCGGGCAGCACGGCAAGTCTTATCTGTTCTTGCACGTCAACGAACTCCAGACCCAGCGCGACTACGCCTTGCTCGAAGGCCTTGCGCTTGACCCGCATCGAACCGACGCCATCCAGTGGTTCGAATCCTACGACACGCTATTACGGCGTCCCGGCGTCCCGATGTTCGACTATGTCGCACGCGGGAAGGCCGGCACCGACAAGCGTTTCTATTTCAGCTGGTACGCATCCGATTATTGCACCGACCCGGAATTCGCCAGCAAGCCGACCGGGGTCGAGCGAGCGAACCCGTCCTTGCCGTTCGTCAACGGTTTCAACGAGTACATAGAACAGCAGCGGTTGCGCTTGCCCGGCCATCTCTTCCGCCGTTTGCACGAGAACGTCGGCGGACAACCGCAAGGCGCAGCGTTCGCAGCCGAAAGCATCCTCAACAGCATCGCCGTCGGCATCAAAGTCCGTCCGCCCGTATCCGGCATCGATTATGCCGCAGCCGTCGATATGTCGGACGGCAGCAACGACGACGCGACGTTAGCCGTAGGCCACCTCGACTAGGACGACCGCGTCATTCTCGACTTGATAATCAACCAGCAATGCGGCACGCCGTTCGACCCGTTGAAAACGGTCGGCTTGTTCGCCGCTACCGCCAAGCCGTACCGCATCGGCACCGTCACGGTCGATAGATTCGCGCACAACACGTTCCAGGCGGCGTTCGCGCAGCACGGCATCTCGGCCGTGTTGTCCGAACTAACGACCCATCAGACTTACGAGGCCTTCGGACCCCGGTTGAACAGCGGTCAAATCGTTCTCCTGGACAACGCGGATTTGCAGAATCAGTTTCTCGGCTTGCTGTGGCGCGGGATGCGGATTGACCATGCCAACAACGAGCACGACGACTACGCGGCGGTGGTTGCCCGCCTTGCCAGTGTCTTGGGCGGCGATTCGTTCGATGCCGAGGAATTCTTGCGCATGAACCAATTCACGCCCGAACGAACGGTCAACGCCGGAGTGGGATGGCTCGACCAAGGCGCGCCGACCGATGACGTGCACGTCCTTATCGACCGCTCTCGCTCCGGTCGGGGATTTTGGGATTTATGAGATGCGCATCGAGTTGCGGGAGAAAGGCGTCACCCCGTAGTCGGTATTGCCAGCTGTGCGCGGACAAGACACTCGCAAGACAGCGCGACCGTGGAGCAGTTCCGAAACCTCCGATGCGGCGCAGAAAGGCATGGCGCGTGTACCGATGAGAATCGTCGTGAAATTCATTTTTCCGAAACCGAAACCAACAAAGGGGGAAAAGCATGGAAGTGCAGGAAGTTGAAAAGAAGCTGGACGAGGCGAAAAAAAAACAGGCCGACTTGAAAACCCAGCTCGCCGAGACCGAGACGAATCTGGTGCGGATGAAGGGCGGCTACGAAGAAAAGGTCAGGAACGGTGCGGACGAACCGACGCTCGATAGGATAGACGCGGAGCTTTTCAAACTCGACCGCGACCGCGTGCGATTGGAAATCCGCGTGAATCAAGCGGGCGTCGATATCGAGGATTTATTCGCCGAACGCGAGCGAGCCCACGCCCTCGAAGACCGCGCGAAGTACGACGCCGACGTGGAAGGAGCACTCGCCGAGGCGAAAGACATCGAGCAGATGGTCTTGGCCTTGACGGCTCGCGCCGCGCTGCACTCGGTGCGATTGAACCGCATGAAGGCGTATACCGAAACCCACGGCGCGCAGGCGCAGTTCCGCCTGGTGCACCTCGAGCGCCGGATTACGGCGATTTTCCACGGCGGGCATTCGGCGGACCGCGCCTACAAGCAGCCGTACGACGAACTCCTCACCGGAATCGTCGCGAACGCCAATCGGCAGATGCCGGTCGCAAAGGACGCTGTCGCAAAGGACGCTGTTGCGGGGTCCGAATCGACGACGACCGGCGCACTAACGGAGACTATCGAAGCGGTCGGTTAAAAACCGACAGAAGGGAAGAGCACGACGTGAACACAATTCAAAAAAACGCACAGAGCGAGCTAGACGCCAAGGCGTGCAACTACGGCGGCGATTACCGAACCGCCTTTCGCCGAGCGTGCGCGGAGAATCCTGAATTAGTGATGCAGTACACGTTCGGCGACATCGCCGTAGTGAAATCGTACGAGACGCTGTCCCCGGCCCAACAAGCGATGGCCGGCCTTCTCGCCGACCTCGACAAGGTTCGAACGCTCGCCCGTTCGGTCCTTGACAGTCTCGCTCGGCGGAAACTTCAGAACGTCGGCCCCGGCGTCGCGTTTCCGGTCGACGAATACAAGCGAGCCCTCGCTAACGTTCGAAGCGCGAACCCGAGTTTAGCGCGAGCGGCGACGGACGGGTTCATCGCGGACAGCGATTGGGATTTGCTCGCCTTGCTGATTCCGGCGGTCGCTGGCGCTGTCGAGCGGGGGGAATACGCCGCCGACGATACGCGCTGCAAGCGCTGCGGCGAGAATCGCTTCTACTGTCGCGGCAAGAAACTCGCCGAGCAACGGGGCATCGACGAGGATTCGGATGTCAAAGCATTCGGGGAGTGCATCTTGGCTGCGCGAGAGTACGGCGACGAGCTCGACAAGATTTATTGCTACTACAAATGAATTCGGTTTCCCTCGGGTCTGTGCGTCGATGCGGTCTCGATTCGCAACCGCAGAGAAAATCGACGCCCACGAGAGTTCCGTGGAATTGTGCGGACACGGGGAGACGCCAGACCGCCGTGAAGGTTCACCGACTTACGCGGCGGATTCTGGCGAAAACTTTTCCCGATTTCCCGGTTGCGACCACTTTCGCAATCGGGGAATTCCGGCCAACGGCGTTCCATGCGCCGTCGTCGCCGTGCGCTCGCCGCGCATGGTTTTTGGTCGGAACGCCTGCCGGGCTGTCGTCGTCCCTCACCCCGATGGCGGCAGTTCCGGCGGCAGAATCGAGACGACGATGAGCAAATTTCGCGAGCGGGAAATAGTTGTTCACGGTCAGCCCATGCGCGTCTACTCGGCTGACGGTTGGCGGTGGTTCAGCGACCGGGAGGAAGCCGTGAACTGTGGGCAGAAGCGCGAGCAGTTCCTTGAGTCTATGGCGCGGTCGCTAAAGAAATCGTCGACGTTCAAGTCCAGGACGCGCCGCATCGTGCGGGATTGACGATGGCCCTCCGGTCACACGGTAAGAATTTCAGCCGCATGCTGGCAACCCGGTTCCTGAAGGAACGCGAACCCTTCGTGCGACGGAATATCCGTGATGTTTTCGTCGTCCAGCATACGAACGGCGGCAGCGCGCATTGGTCTACCGAGCCCTGCGAGATCTGCAAACGGCTCGCCGCAGTTCATTCCAAAAAAAGACCAGGTCATGGAGGTCCACCGTTCATCGCCAGTTTGATGCAATTGAGCGAATCGTTTGGACCCCCTCAGAGAGCGGCCCCGGCTCCGGTTGTTTCCATTATCCGCCTGCGATACAAGACGGCCCTTACGGCAAAGGAGATGACCATGGACGGTCAGGATATTCCATATCGTCGATGAACGGGCTTCTTCTCCTAGTTCCGCTCACAGGTTTTTGGTGGCTTGAGAATAGAAAAACTACGAGCATGAGGAATCGCGGTTTTCGCTTCTTGGTTCCTTCGGCTTCATCGACCGATAACTTATGACAGCGGGCATAGAAATTACAAAACTTGACGCCGCAAAACGGCAGTTAGAGACAGCCATACGTCTCTATTTCCTCGAAGGCGATGAGATATCAATTCATACACTCGCAGCGGCAAGTTACAACGTGATACGAGATATCGTGAAAAAGAAGAAGCTTGGCGCAATGATTGTCAAAGATTTATCGGTGCAACACGCTAAGCCAGAATTTCAAAAAGCAGTCAGCAAAGCGCTAAATGCCGCAGAAAATTTTTTTAAACACGCAGACAGGGACGCAGACGCGAGTTTCAATTTCTTCCCAACGCAAACAGAGTATTTAATTTTCGACGCGGAGGTGATGTATCAAAAGCTTACGGGGTGTACGTCGCCCTTGTTTCTCGCTTATCGTGGTTGGTTTATTCTTACTCATCAAGACAATTTCAATTTTTCGGCAGCGGACATGGATTTGATAAAGGGTTCACCGACTGAAGCGGCGGAAAGGGGCGCAAGGCATATTTTGGAGAAGTTATACCAATCGCCACACATGTAGCGAAAGCCGAACGATGACAGACGTGATTGGCCGCACAGTAATTCTCGATTTGGTTCCGACAACAATTCGGTTGCTCGTGGATGTTGAAAAAGGCGAAGACGAGAAAATCGTTTTAGTCGGCGAGATGAAACTAAAGAGTCGGGAATCAATGAAACTGTCAACCGAAGAAGATTTTGAAAAACTGGAGGGCATTTTTAGACTGGTGGATACAGGCGAGAAAGATGATGACGATAAGCCAATTGGCGTTTTCTACTACTGCAAGGAAAGCGAATCACTACTCGAAGGGTATCATATTAGGGCGAGCTATACGCTCGATGTGCAAATTCCGCGGCGGCGCTTTGATGCTCTGCTTGCCGCAGTGAGTCAGGGCCGATTACCCTCAGGAATTTCAATCAAAGTAGCAGGCATGAGTTATGACTGGCAGCCGGATGGTAGCGGGAAGATATGGGACAACAAAAGCGCTCCACAACTTCCGATTGCATCGATAAAGTTCTATGTCCCGATAATCGGTGGTGACCCTCACGATTTGCTCGATGCTAGGAACGCGGAGGACAGCGTGCGACCCTCACGAGCACAGATTAATCAAGTTGCATCTAGCTTGGATGAACTAAAGGGCGCGTTGCAATCGATGCACAGAACGCTCGTGTGGATAATGATTCTCATGGTTTTGCTCTTTGTGACCTATATGTCGCGTTTTGGCTAGCGAGATTTCTGTGTTTGTCGGTCCCACGCGGTCATGTTGGTGTCGCTATCCAAAGTGCACGACAAAAGTCCCTGAAATGTCCTCGAATTCTTCCAAAACCTATTGCGATATTTCGGATACCGGGAGGTCTTGTTAGAAATGTTTCCCGCAAATGAATGCCCGCTTTGTAATCGAGAGGCTCGCTTATTCCAAGATGTTAACGCACGGGTAGAGTGCGCAGGGTGTGGAAATTTTAGAATTGCGAGACGTTTTTACGACACTACCCTGCGCCCTGACAGTATAACGGCGGAGACAAAAGACCTATTGCCATATCTATCGGCGCACACGCGCCAATCATCAGAACGCGGCGAAGAAGTGGTTCTAGACGATGACAATTGGAAAGCTTACGCGCAATCCCATGAGAACATCCCCGTAGCGAGAAGGTTGGAAAGGCTTCTCGAATTAATGGCGGCACGTGCTAAACCTGGTCTCCCCGTGAAGTTTGACGACAAGACGGACCCGGCGCTGGTCGACGCCGCGAGGGGGCAGGAACTTTCTTGGATGTTGGAAAATTTGGTCGAAATTGAATATGTGACGCGCGTCGGCAATTGGTCATACACAGTGAAGCCAAAAGGATGGGAGAAAATACAGTCTTCGACGGTTTCCGGCATTCCTGGCAAATGTTTTGTCGCTATGTCGTTCGACCCATCCATGAATGACGCGTTCACTAACGGAATTGAATCAGCGGTAAAAATAGACTGCAAAATGGATGCGGTAAGAATAGACAAGAAGCATCACAACGAAAAAATCTGCGATAAAATCATCGCCGAAATTCGGACCTGCCAATTTCTCGTTGCCGATGTCAGCGCTGCAACGCGCTGGCGTTTATTTCGAAGCAGGCTTCGCTATGGGCTTGGGGCGACCCGTGATTTGGTCATGTCACCAGGACGACTTAAAGAACGGTTCATTTCGACACCCGCCAATACAACCACATCGTCTGGAAAGAACCAGCGGATTTGAGAACGCAATTGACGGATAGAATTAAAGCAACGATTCCGGGGGCAAGTTTAGCGCGTTTCCTTGGATTCTGGCGGGTCGGGCGGCTCAATGTAGGCGTTTCGGGCGAACTCGGCTTTGTTCTGGAGGTTGATGGCGGGATCTCACCGTTACCCAATGCGACGACTGAACGAGGATGGGCACGCATTGCTTCCACGAATGAGGCTAGAATTCGGTCGTCTCGCGAATCTGCATCCAGCCACGGTAGTGCGTCTTTGACCTGCGGTTCATGCGCGATGGAGCGGAGGCTGATATGATTCGCCACAACGGTTACTCCTTCGGAGAGTGGTCCGCGACACCCGGTACTCTTTTACCTGACGAATGATGCTTTGCGCCTTTTTCCGAACAGCAGGATTGCGGTGTTCGATTTTCAGCTTGTCCAGCTCTGACAGGATTGTTGGAACGAGCAGGATTTCGAATTCTGGGAAGTCATTGAAGCGCCACTTCTGAATTACCGGCGATTGTGTAATTAAAGCGTTAGTGTCTGGCACTAGCACGACTGAACCTTCATTCGAATCGTAAAGAGACGAAAGCGCCGTTAGAATTCCATTGATGGCGGAAGTGGCCGCGATTAAGGCTTCCTCCGACGTGGCGTGCCAGACGCGCTCTTGCTCGATAATTTCACGAAGGGTCTTGTCGCAACCGTCGATTTCGACCCGGACGGCGTCCGGTTGCTTCCTTAAAAGAGCACGGGCGATAGCAAGAAAGTTGTTGTAATCTTCAAGAACTCGGGACTGAAGGCGTTTTTTTTCAAGCGGCAATTCGGGAAAACAATAGTGGGGACTGCCCATAAAATGCACTGCGTCATATGGTGAATTCAAATTACGTAGCGGGGTTGCATCGCACAACAGCGCGGCGATGTCACCAAGCAATTTAATTCCGTCACCAGACAATATATCTGCCACCGTTTTGCATCAAGGTTTCTTTTGCGGTCCCAGCTAGGCGAGGGTTAGATACTTACGGAACAATGTCTTACTTTCCTCTCGGAGTTGCTCTTGGATGTCAGTAAGTAATTCTGACGCTTCGTCGACCGCTCTACTGCGCCGGTCGCCAACGGGCAATCCCGGCTATTGCAGAAATTGGGTCGAGTAGTTGACGCAATCCCGCCACCCTGAGTGACTTCTTGTGTAACGTATCCAGGAACGTTTCGATTTCGCTGGGAAAGAGAAATCGCGCTTCAGCGGTCGCGGTGCGCAGTTTTCCGGCCATCGGATAGTTAATAGAGCCGCTTGCAAAAGATTCGGAGTAGAATTCCTCCAACGCCTTGTATATCGACAAGCGGCGGTCGTAGAGGTCAAGGTCGAGCCGCGTCTTGTTCACTCTCCACTGCTGATACGCGATATACACCGTGATTATCGCGATGGTAGGCGTCAACAGCGCGGCGAATACGTCGACAGCGAATCACCAGTTGATTCCCGATATAAATTGCCAAATGCGCGCCGCGTCCATGTTCGAGTTCTTGTCCGTTTAGTACAATCAAGAGCGCAAACGCAAGCAGTTCACTCTTCGAACGGCGGTCGCCGGGGAATTCTTGTGTTTCCTCCTGGGTGTCTTGTGAGTCTGTGTATCTGTGTGCAGTGTTTTAGGCCGGTCAAGTATCCCAATCGCGGAGAGCAGCACGTTCTCGAATTCATCGGCGCGCCAGTCGTCGACGATGATACGTAATGTCATCTCGACTGCCTATCTGATGTCATAAGCCGACGTGCGCATAATTTCGAACAGGTCTCCGATGGTTTCAGCGCCGTCTATGTTCCGCTTTTCTCTGCCGGACTTAGTCCGCGTCCTCATCGTCGACTTCGTTGCGAGGCGGCAAGCAACCGCATTTCTTTGTCCGTGATGATGAAATTCTTGTTTTTCTCTGCGCATGATTCGCACCATATCGCAGTGGTAAGCGCCGCTGTCTCGCGTCGGAGCCATCCATTCGTGGGGACGGTATAAACTTGGACTGTTGTTTCTTTTCCGCAGCTTTCACATTCACTCATAAATTTGTTCCCTTCCCATCGTCCAATTTACGCTCAATCGCTTACTTCGGCTCGCTCATGGTTCGTGCTCTATCTTCGGACTCGGCTCGCTCCGCGAGAACGTTCAATCGGCAGCAACGGCTCGCTCTTTTCTCGCGCTCAATCAAGAGTACCGGCTCGCTCTCGTTCATCGCTCAATCTGACCGGACGGCTCGCTCAGATTCGCTTGTTTCGCTCAATTGATTTCTTCGGCAGCTCGCGGTCGGCGAACAATTCGTTGACTCGTTTAGCGCCGAGCACTATTCGCGAGCTTCTGCCGCTCCGATTTGGACGGTCGTTTCTGACCCGACACCAATCGAGACAGAAGACGATAATTTAATTTTCAACGCGGCGGCGGCATCGCCTTGATTGTCTCCAGCGTTCCAAGAGCGCCATTTTTAATCCGCGATTCCTTCTTGCCACAAATTCCCTCCTTGGTTTTGCCCAAAAAAAAAGCCACAAACCCCAGAGGCGAACCTTCGGAAGTGCTCCATGCGGAGCACATGTGAACCGAGGTTACGGCCTTTTTTCTAAGGTTTGTGGCTCGACCGGCAATCGGCGGGAACCTGCCCGGGGAGACTTATTTCAGCCGGATGTGACGCCCGCCCCCATCCGACTGCGGCTTTTTAGGCAAAAATTTTATTATCAAAGCTCGGCGTGTTGTTCAAGCGGGTCAAATAGGCGGGTCCGCTTGACCGGCGGTCGCGGTGAGACGTTTGAAACGGTCGATGGGCTACTTCTCGGCCATAAGCGGCAACGGCTTTTGAGCTACGCACGTTTCAAAGCCGTTTCAAAACAAATCAGTCTTAATGAGTCCTAATCAGTCCTAATGAGTTTTTCGAGGTATCGGCGGAAAGGTAAATAAAAACGGAGGGTTATGTGCTAACCCCCCGTTTTCAGTACGGTATCATTTAGCCCACGTCGACAATTCGGACAGGCTTCTCGGCCTGATTTCGTGGCCCATTTCGTATTCCTTATAAACTAGCGGCATTTGAAATTGCCGCAGTGTTTCTACTGAAGTTCGCGCACGCGCTAATTCGATGGTCGAATCCTGCGTGCCGTGCTGTACCAGCGTAGGCAGCGAGCGGACCGCATCGCTCACGCTGATTTGCGACAACAATTCTTTCGGCAGCCAGCTGCTCAAGACGGCAAGAGCAGCGAAGCGGCCGGGATCTGACAGAGCGAGGCCATACGCCATTACACCGCCTTGGCTAAAGCCGAGCAGCGCAAGCTTCTTGACGTCGATGGGATAGGATTTCACGCACTCGTCGAGAACGACCCGCAGTTTTTTTTGCGAAGACAGAATGGCATCCACGTCCGGCGGTCCGCCCATGCTCATGGGGTACCACGCGTAGCCGACGGCCTCGGGACCGATCGGTGTTTCCAACGGTCCTTGCGGGCAAATCATCTGAAACTTTCCGCCGCAGAGATAGGGCGCGAGTCCGAGCAAGTCGAAGGCGTTGGCGCCGCGTCCGTGCAGAGTCAGGATCGTTGGAAACGGGCCGTCGCCGGCGGGTTGATAAATCGTGTGAACAAGCTGCACGGTTAATCTCCGTTCATGGCTTCAGTCTCTTAGCTGTTCGAGCCGTCGTATCCCAAGTCGCAATGAAAGCGCTACCACCGCGCAGGTCAGTGCTGCGACAGCGATCAAAGACGGCGCGATGAGCGAGAGTGTCGGTGCTGCGGCTCGCCCGGGGTGAAGGGACGCCATGGCGAGTTGGTAGATCGGCCAGGCTTCGATCGCCACTGCGGCCGCTATGAATCCGATGCTCATAATCATCGCCACCGCGCCGCCAAAACTGGTCGGGATTTCTGCGGCATTTTCATAGTCGAAGCTCGGATAAAGCGCGCCGAGGCCAACGCCGATGGCGGCGATGCCGAACGTCATCAGGCAAACCGTGATGAGCGAAAGCGTCATCATCCAGGGCGGCACTTGAAGCATCAAGTTACTCAAGAACACAAGCAGTTCGCCGAGCACCAGCAGTGGAATAAAAATCAACCAGAATTTGCTCCAGAGCAAGGCGCGCAGGGAGATCGGCGAACACTGCAAAATCCAAAAGGCTTTCCCTTCCAGGCTGATGGCGGGGAAGGCGAAGCGAACGGCGACGGCGCTGAGCACAAATCCGGCGAGCGCCAAGTTGGCAAATGAAACGAGAGTGCGCAGCACGCCGGCGGGCATCGGCGAACGGTCCAGAGGCAGCACTTTGAAGTTGTACAGATAGACGACGATCAGGGCGAGTAGAAGGAACATCTGCGACCATTGGGTCGTGTCGCGCAAAAAGGTCTTGATGTCCTTGACCATGATCGCGCGGGTCGTTAGCGGAAACAGTTGCACGAGGCGATCGAGTAAGCGATCGAACCATGCAAGATTGCGCCGGCCTTGGCGCGACTCCTGGGCCTTGGACCAGCCGTCGAAATAGACCGCGCCGGAAACCCACGAAGCCACGAGCGGCAAGAACAGCGCATAGCTGGCGAGCAGAGCGAAGAAAAAGCCCTGTTCGGTTTCCCGACTAAAGAGAATTCCGGCCAAGATCTCCGCCGACCAGCTGCTCGGCAAAAACGGCGACGAAGGCGTTTCCATGGCGGTCAAAAATTGTATGAAATTGCCGAAGGACTCCGGATGCACAAGGCGTTCAGGTTGGGAAAAGCGAAACAAAAAATACATGACAATGAAGGCGATCAAGCCGATGAAAAAAAGCACGTCGCGGATTCTTTTCGCTGGTAGAGAATAGACCAGGAGGTGGGTGACCAAAATTCCTATCGCCGCCGGAATGAGCAAAAACAGCGGCAAGATCAGGGCGACCCAGAGATAAAGACTCCAACCGCCGCGGAACACCGCGCCATAGGCGGCAAAGATGGGGATGCTAAAAAACAATACCATCCACGACGAATTGACCGCGGTGTGAATCAAGCGTGCGAAAAAAAACCCGTCGGGCGAAACCGGTGTTGAATGCACCAAGTCCAGATCGCGCGCGAGAAAATAAGTCGAAAGCGCGGCAACCAGATTGCTGAACAAAAGCATCGACAAAAAGGTCAGCAGGATGATCAGCAAAAGTTGATAAGCCAGCGCCGGCCCGAGCTCATAAACCGTCTCAAAATAGCGCAAGACGCGCCGGATCACGAGATACGTGCCGATCCAAAAACAGACGGCAAGTGCTATGATCAGCAAGCGGCGCGACCAAGACCCGGCGCCGCGAGTAAGCGAATTTTTCCAGCCGAGCCAGAGCGGGGAAAGCAGTAATGTGACGGAACTCATGAGTAAGATTGCAGGTTGCCGTTGCCGTGCACTTGCTCGCGGGTCAAGTCCAAGAAGACGCTTTCGAGATTGCCGTGATTTCCCGCGGCTTGCCGGTGCAGCTCTGACATTGTGCCGCAAGCGATGAGCCGGCCTTTCTGAATGATGCCGATGCGGTGACAGATCTCTTCTGCGACGCTGATGCTGTGCGTCGACAGAAAAATCGTCGTGCCGTTTTTTGCCAGGGCGGAGAAGAGGTCCTTAAGCGTGCGTGCGCCGCGCGGATCCATCCCGACCATCGGCTCGTCGACGATAAGAATGCGCGGTTCGTGAATCAACGCGGCGCAGATCACCAAACGCTGCTTCATGCCGTGCGAGTAGCTCTCGACGAGCTCGTCTTTCCACGCGCTTAGTTCCAAGTGGCAGAGTAGTTCAGCGATGCGCATTTTGAGCCTTCCCGGCTCGACGCGATGCAGCTTGCCGACGAATTCGAGGAATTCTCCGCCGCTCAGCTTTTCATAGATAAATGGCCGGTCGGGGATAAATCCGGCGATGCTCTTGGCGATTTGCGCATCGGTCACGACGTCATGGCCGGCGAGTAAGACCTGCCCCGACGTCGCTTTCAAGATCCCCATCATGACGCGGATGGTCGTCGTCTTACCCGCGCCGTTGGGACCGAGAAAACCGAAGATCTCTCCCGCCGGCACTGTGAGATTGAGCTGATCGACAGCGGCGAGTTTGCCATAATGTTTGCTGAGGCTGATGATTTGGATCATTCCAATTTTAGATTTTGGATTGCCGATTTTCGATTGAAAACAGAATTGCCGTTCCGAGAATCCAAAATGATTTCCTTCCTACAAGACTTCGATTTTGAGATTACCGATCAATTGCAGAATTTCGAGCTGACGGTCGATTTCTCCTTCGAGAAACTTGATATGAGTCACGTCGGCGGGAAATTGATTGAGCACGGAGTCGAGCGAGACCCATTCGCCGAGCCAGACTTCCGACCAAGCGTGGTAGTAAAAAGCGCCGCGCAGATAGACCACTCCGACGACCGTTTTCGCCGGGATGCCCGCAGCGCGCGCCAAAGCATTGAACAGCACCGTGTGTTCGTTGCAGTCGCCCTTTTTGGTCTGGAGGACTTCGAGGGCATTGGGGATACTGACCGTCGGTTCTTTGGCGATTTCCCGGTAAACCCAATCTTTGATTTTTGACGCCGCTTTGTAAGCGTCGCTTTCGCCGCGGACAATTTTTGCGGCGAGCGCAGCGACGCTGGGATGATCGGTTTGAAGGAATGGCGTGGGTTGCAGGTACGAGGCGAAGCGCGGTCCGCGCACCGGGACCTTGGGCACGTTGAGCCGTTGCAGGTCTTCAAGTCGGATATCGAGCCGATCGTATGCGAGTGTCTGTCTTCCGCCGTTGAGCGGAAAGTTCGCCAGGTTGACGCCGCCGAGTTTGAACTGGATATCCTTTCTTGATTGCGCATCGGTGATGTGTTTGGCGACCGGGATTGCCGTTTGGGCCACCATGTCCAGCGATACCGCGCTCGCCGGGAGGCGTTTGGCCTCTTGAACTTCCTGCCGCACCAGCGATAGTCCCCCAGGGGACTCCTCTTTGAGCGTGCGCCCGTGGCCGTCCACCCAGGAAACCACGGAGATTCCGCGAAAGGTTTGGCGCAACCGAATCGCCGGTTCGGTGCGATTACCGACGCGAATTTGTTCGCGGCCTTCGATCACGACCATGGTTATCTGCTGCGACAGGGTCGACGGGTCGAAGGTGTTGAAGAGGAATTTTTTTCCGGTCTCCAACTGCTGGGTGACCACATAGGGTTTTAAGGCAGCGAGCAGATACGGCGCTTGGGTCAACGTCAAGTCGCGCGTCGATTTGTGACCCGCCGAGTCGATTTCCAAACTCAAATGGCGATCCTTAACTCGCCCGCGCGCGCTGAAGCGGATCTCTTTGGAGTTGAGCTCGAAGACGAATTTTTGAAGGATCCAATCTTCGTTGGCCTCCATTTCCAGACTGGTCATGGCGGGCCGGACCGTGCCCAGCAAATTCAAGTTCAACACTGATCGGTCGTTAAGCCTGTAGCCTTTGGACTCGGGTGTAATCGTCTGCGTCGCATAACCGATCTTCTCGCCGCGGTAAAATACCCCCCACCATTCTTCGATGCTGTCGGTGATTTTCTCCGTGCCATGCAGGGTTAGAACCGGCGCGGGCGCGCTGATCTGGCGCTTTATGAGGAGAAAATTCATCACGCCCCAAAACACCACGACCGCCAGACCGATAGATAGCTTCACAATCATGCGTTAGAGCGTATATGGTAAAGGCTTAGGTCGCTGGGTTCAAATACAAAATATGACCGAAATCAAAAGTGAACCATCCGGCGGGAGATTCGCCGCCGACTTCATGCTCGGCCGGCTCGCCAAATGGCTGCGCATTATCGGACAAGACGTGATCTATGGCCGGCACTTGACCGGCTATGGCTTGATCCGCGCCGCACGCGCCGAGAGCCGCCTGATCCTGACCCGAGACCGGAGCTTGAAAAAAAAGCAGCCGCCGGCTTTTTTGTTGATCGAAAGCGATCGGTTTCGCGAACAACTGCGTCAAGTCGTCCGCGAATGCGGCTTGCAGTTGAAAGGGGACTTGTTTACCCGCTGCACCGCATGCAACACGGTGCTTCAGCCCAAGCCCAAAGAGACATTGGAAACGATCGTCCCGCCCTACGTCTTTTCATCGCAAGAAAAATTTTTCTCCTGCCCGACCTGCCGGCGCGTCTACTGGGCTGCGACCCACCACCAGAAAATGCTCGAGGAGTTGAGGGAATTAGGTTTCGGATAAACTGGAATTCGGCGTCCGCATATGTTAGAAAAAAAGGCTGCTTGTAATCTAGACTTAGCCAAAGCCTGATCAGCTGCCAGCTGAAGCGCAGCAGTTCAGTCGGAGGCGGATCTGTCTACTGTTTAAGACGTGAAAGAAAGCATGTTCCCCGGTAGCTCAGTCGGTAGAGCAGTTGGCTGTTAACCAATTGGTCGGGGGTTCGAGTCCCTCCCGGGGAGCCAATTCTTCTGGCAATTTGCACTGGCCAACATGTGGTATCTGTGGCTGTGTGATCTGTTCCATTCCAGGACAGTATACGGAGAATACAACGTCACGCCCTTCAAAGAAGTTTACAACCGTCGTTAAATAGACCCCACCGGTGGACGATATTGAGCGAACGCGCACCAAGGAGCAAGAGCCCCCTAGCGGTGCGTGAGCACCGGTCTATTAGCTTATCGATCGCTTGCTGGGTGTAACTTTACGATTATTTGTGACCGTCAAGCAGCGGCGAAAGTCAGCATGACCTGATCGTGCTGAACGCTGTTCCACTTGCTTGCGCATGCAAGCGCGTCAGTCACGGATTGTCAGGGATCCGCAGGAAGATTTTCAAAGTGAATCTGAAAGTAGTAGATCGAGCCGCGTTTAGTGTGACAATTGTCTTGCAATCGCTCATCATCCTTCTTTCAATTGTAGCCGAAATATTTACGATGAGATCGGAAGCCGGTTTAGTTGCTGTAATCACTGCAGCCGTGGCTCCGATTGTGGTGCTGTTTTGGCTTCTGCCCGTCGCATTGGCCGGCAATTTTGGCCGGGCGGTCACGAGCACCATAGCCGGTTTAGTCACGACTTATTCGTTGGTAGAAATACTCTTACTTTCGTATCGGATCCATCGACAATTCACGCTGGATTTTGGCTTCCTATGGTATCACCTCGGTGACGCGTTTAGAACTCTCGAAATACTTACCGGGCATGTCTATCTGGTGCTAATCGGGCTAATGCTTCTACTGTGGCTTCATTTTAGAGGGGTTCTCAACCTCTGGGACCGTGTTGAAAATATCTATCGAAATCACGCGATCAAGCTTGGTGAGAGCCTTGGAGTCGCGCATTTGCTCGCCGGATTGGTCATTTTTGCGATCACGGGGACATGCTTGGACAGCGAACCAAAGAGATTTGTTTTACAGTTTTTTGTTCCGCCGTCCGACCTCGTTGTGACCTATACTCGCTGGTTCAACGATTCACTTCGGGTCAACAAAGTTAATCAGCTTTTTTCATCTTTCGCGGATACTCGAAACTTGATCGTGGTTCAGCTGGAGAGTTTAAACGCGGAGTTGGTCAACAAGCAAATTACCCCTAATTTGATCCAGATCGCGGAACAATACGGCGTCTTATTTCCCAGAATTCAGTCATCAGCGGTTATGACAATTCGGGCGCAGGAAACGATTCTTTGCTCCGTTCTACCTAGCCTGCGGGAAAGTATTACGCAGTCATCGAAACATAGCAGTGGCCTGGTCTGTTTGCCGGAAGTCTTACGTAAACACGGATTTAAATCCCTTTACTATCAAAGTTATCCCGATTTCAGTTTCGGTAGACGGGATGTCATTTTCAGACAGCTTGGCTTTGATGAACTACACAGCGCAGATATTGCACGGAGTGGCGATGAGCTTCTTCCGTGGGGTTACGCGGAAGATATCTTTTATCGCAGAGTCTTCGATCACTTGGAAAACCATTATTCGCGGCAAAAGATATTCGCGTATATTACGATGTCCTCCACCAATCATTTTCCATTTGACCATCAGAAGAAAAGCATTGAGGACACGCAGAAAGCTGGCCAGAAGCCGCCATTTCCTAGTCCCGCGACGTTAAGGGAGCAGCTGTCTAATACGACCTTTTTGCAGGATCACTATTTTGGTTCTATGTTTCGAGACTATTATTTGAAAAAGCACGCGGCAAATTCCACGCTCATAGTGTTCGGCGATCATTCCTGGCCGATCGGAATCCACAAAGGAAACATCTTCAACGAAAACTTGGCGTTCCAGGAGAACTTCGTTTCATCCTTGGCGATAATTCCTTCAGTCGCGGATCGACAGAAGTATTCGATTGGGAAACATGTCCCGACTCTTTATAGCCATCTCGATATTATGCCAACCATTTTGGAAATGTATGGAATAACAAACGCTAAATTTTACGGAAAGTCGTTTTTGGACGCTGCTAAGTTACGTTCCGAGTCACCAAGGCAACGTTGTGTCGTGTCTGTTCAGCCTTTTGGGGGTGGTCACATTGTGCTCTTAAGATACCCGATCAAACATCTATTCAGTATTCGCGATGATATCGTCACGACGTACGATTTAAAGCTCGATCCCGGCGAGCGATTCCCCATCGCCCGACAAAAGGTCGATGCAGCCAGTTTGCAATTATTCCAGGATTGTTTATCGTCCTTTGCGCGTTGAAGATTTTCATTCCGAAAGCAAAACCGCTCCTGCTCCTCATTGCAACGAATGCCTATAAATTCCGCGAAAATCTTCATCAAGTTCCGGGGGCGGCGTATCGACACGCGGGTACGCAGCTCAAGATTCCTCACGTTGCGCGATTTGTTGAATTTGTGGCTGTCTTACGTTAGCTTGTCGTGGCGCTAGGGGCTCTTCCTTTAAGTTTCTTCTTTGCTCTCGACCGATCGTTCGAGCACGCGAATGAAATGGCTAAACGCGTGGAAGAATGACGAGGAGCGGCGAAAGCGCAAGCAACACGGAGAAATGCCAAGAATTTGTCTGCACCAGGAGGTCTTCTGATGGCGTCGTCGAAACAAATCGTCGGCAATCCAACCCCAAGAGTCGAAGGCGAGCTAAAAGTCAGCGGCGCGGCGAAATACGCGGTTGATATTACCGTGCCGGGCATGTTGTGGGGGAAGTTGCTGCGTAGCCCAATCGCCTCGGGAAAGATCAAACGCATCGACACGAGCAAAGCCGTAGCGCTGCCGGGAGTGCACGCGGTCGTCACCGGCCAGGACTGCACAGGTTTGAAAATAGGCCGGCGGCTCTATGACATGCCGATCCTCGCCGACGGAGAAGTGCGGTTTATCGGCGAAAAGGTAGCGGCAGTGGCGGCGGACGACGAGCTTATCGCCGAAGAGGCGCTCAATCTGATCGAAGTCGAATACGAAGAAACCGAGCCGTTGCTCGATCCGGTCGAAGCGCTCAAGCCCGGCGCGAAATTACTTCATCCAGATGTCACCAACTACAAGGGCCTACCCAAACCCTTGAAGGAGCCTACCAACGATTTTGTCTACGTCACCTGGGGCAAGGGCGATCTCGAAACCGGTTTTCGCCATGCGGACGTTATCGTCGAGAATACGTTCACCACGCCGGTGGTTCATCAGAGCTACATCGAACCTCATTCCTGTGTGGTCAATGCCGCGGCAGACGGCTCGGCGGAGTTCTGGTCGTGCAGCAAGGTCCCCTATGGCGTGCGCGAGCAAGTCGCCAACGCCCTCAAGCTGCCGCAGGAGAAGCTCAACTTCAATCCCGTTTACATCGGTGGTGACTTCGGCGGGAAGGGCGATTTCATGGATCTCGCCGTCGTTTATCTTCTTTCCAAAAAAGCCGGCCGTCCAGTAAAGCTGGTGATGGATTACGAGGAAGAATTCACCGCCGGCAATCCGCGCCACGCCTCGATCATCCATGTTAAAACCGGCGTGAGAAAGGACGGCACTTTGGTCGCGCACCACATGAATTTCATCTTCGACAGCGGCGCTTACGGAGCTTTCAAGCCCAACGCTTTCCTCAATGGCCCGCACCTGTCGGCCGGACCTTACAAGATCCCGCACGTGTTTCTCGAAGAACATATGGTCTACACCAATAAAATCCCCTGCGGCCATATGCGCTCACCCGGCGATCCTCAGGGATTTTTTGCCAATGAGAGCCAGTTGGATATGATCGCCAAACGGTTGGGCATGGACCCGATCAAACTGCGTCAGAAAAACTTCATGCACGACGGCGATATCGATCCGACGGGCGAGGAGTACAGCTATATCAAGACGGACGAGACCTTAAAAAAGGCGCTGGATGATTCAGGCTACCAGAAGACCCAAGCCGAAAAATGTCGGGCGCGGCGTCGCCTTGGTGCAATGGACGCCTGCCGGGGGCATAGGAACGGTGGCGATCTCGCTGGATGAGAACGGGATTGCCACCATTTCCTCCGCGATGGCGGATCAAGGTGCGGGTACTTACACAGTTCTGAGCGAAATCGTTGCAGAGGAGCTCAAAATTCCGTTGAGCCAGATCAGGATTCGGCAATTGGATACGCAAACGGGCGTTAAAGATACCGGGGTCGGCGGCAGCCGGGCGACGCGGGTCTATGGTAACGCCGGTTATACGGCCGCGCTCAAGGCAGTCGAGGCGATCAAGCAATCGGCGGCGGAGCAAATGGGCGCCGCGCCGGATCAAATCACACTCGCGAAGGGAGCGGCGCTCCATCCGCGCATGGAACGACGCATGACTTACGGCGAAATTGTCAAAGCCAAGGGAGCACCGATCGCCGTCGATGCGACTTTTAACGACAGTTCCAAGGTTCACGCAGCGTCCATGTGTGTCCAGGTGGCGGAAGTGGAAGTCGACCCGGAAACCGGACAAGTCGAGCTAAAAAAATTCACTTCGACGCATAATACCGGCACAGTACTTAACCCGTTGATGCATCAGGGGCAGATCGAAGGCGCGAGCATGACGGGCATCGGCTACACGCTGATGGAAGAAGTGATCATCAACGACGGTAAAGTCGCGACGACTCACTTCGGCGAGTACAAGATCCCGACGATCAAGGATGTTCCGGCTTTTAAAGGCTCGGTGACGGAAGAGCCGCACGGAGCCGGCCCTTACGACAGCATGCCGATCGGCGAGACCGGCAATATTCCCACAGCCGCGGCCATTGCCAACGCAGTGGAAGATGCCTGCGGGGTGAGAATTAAGAGTTTACCGATCACGGCGGAAAAGATTTATCAGGCACTGCACGGCGCAAAGTAAACCATGCCAACGATTCCGGGAACCATCGATCTCGGAAAGTTTCGGGTCGTCTACGAAGAAGAGCGGGAGCACGGTTCCGGTGATTCGGACGGTTATCTGCTGCAGCAGCGCGCCATCATTCGTTTGAACGAAGCGCTGGTCAAGATCGAACAAACTGAAGATTACACGGTTTATTGCGACGACGAGAACTTCAAGAAACAGGCCGGCAAACGTCCCTCGCCGTTGCAGTATTTCATTGCCTCCATCGGTTTTTGCATGTTCAGCCAACTGAGGCGCCTTGCCGCGAAAGCCGAAGTGACCATCGACGATCTGGAAATGGATCTACGCATGACCTACGACTTGACCGGTAAGTTCCCGATCAAAAACTTTTCCGACGCCGCGCAGGGCATCAGTTATGTTTTCAGGATCAAGAGCCCCTCGCCACTTGAGAATGTGATCAAAGTCGCTCAAGCGGCTGATAAAGGCTGCCATACGGTTAACTCTATGCGTAAACGAATGCCGGTGTCGGGAAAGTTGATTCTGAATGAGTGGGAACACGAGATTCGAGATTAACGTGGCGCGGCGTTGGCGCGTAAAGGCGGGTTGAAACCCGTCCACCAAATATTGGAAGAAATGACGATCGCAAAATTAAAGGTCGGAGATCAGTCCCCAAAGCAACTCTCAAAGATATCAATGGCGCGATGGTCGAATTTCCCGTACCTTCGCTAAAGCGCCTTCCACGGTGATTTTCTTTTACCGCGGCCGCTGGTGACCCTGGTGCCGGGCCCAGGTGACCGCCTTTGTTACGAGTGGGAACGCTATCTCAAAGGAAAAGTGCATATCTTTGGTGTCAGCGTCGAGCCGCCCGAGGAGGGAAAGAAATTTCTCGAGAGAGTCACCCGCGATTGCTAAGAAGGCCGACCGCATATTCCGTTGGATCCGTATCCGGTACGCCTTTTGTGTGATCCGGATGCAGAGCTCATTCGAGCGGTGGGCACAGAAAACGAAGGCCATTGGGCGGGCCTGATTGCCGCTCCGGTCACCTACGTCGTCGATCCTTCTGGTAAAGTGAAGTGGGCCTACGTCAGCGATAGCGCGGCAGATCGGCCAGTCCGGTCGCGCTGGCCAAAGCCGCGGTTGCCGTCGCATCGGGAAAGAACCGCCAAACGACTACCCGGGAAAATTGTAAACGTCCTGCCATAGGCTGCGTTCACCCCGATTAATTCTAATCGAGGCTCCTTGGGACTTGTCACCGATTTTTTTGTCACATAAGATCGCGCGGGAGTTTGGCTTGGAGGAATTGGTGCGATGATTTTCGACGGCAAGATCGATTTGGACGTCCCGGTGCTAAAAGCCTGGGAGTTTTTGATCGATATCAACAAATTTTCTACCTGCTTGCCGGGTATCGATGAGGTGAAGCAGATCGACGATAAGACTTTCGATGGGATTATTTCCGCCAACGTGGGGCCGATCTCGGGAAAATTCAACTTTCGCTCGACGATTCTTGAGAGCCGGCCGCCCGAGCAGATGGTTGTGCGGACGCAGGGGACAGATACGGTAACCAAAAGCACGGTGAATGCGGATATGACAGTGGATTTGCACTCGATGTCGGAAACCAAATCGCAGATGGATTACAAGGCCGATGTGCAGATCAAAGGCCGCCTAGGGATCCTCGGCGACATGGTTTTGCGCGCTACTGCGACGTTGATCCTGCAAGAATTCACCCGGCGCCTGCGCAAAGGCCTTGGCGAACAGGCGTGAGTTTAGTATGGGAAAGGTCAAGAGACAGGTCGAGATCCTTCGCTAACGCTCAGGATGACACCGCCGAAGCAGTGTGCTGAGTGTCTGCTCGTATGTCATTCTGAGGCGAAGCCGAAGAATCTCGTATTAGATTCGACCTGTGATCGTCTAACGCGAGGATAACACATGGCGGATAAGTACGACGTAATTATTGTCGGCGGCGGGTCGGCGGGGTGTGTTGCGGCCACGCGGCTTTCGGAAGATTCGAATAGGCAAGTGCTGTTGCTCGAAGCCGGGCCCGATCCGCAGCCGATTCCCGAATTGGTCGCCGATGCGTCCAAGCAAACCCGGTTGCTCCTGGAGTCGGAGTTCGTCGCGATGTTTCCGACGCAGCGCCACCTCGACGGCAGCACTTATTACGCTCTTGCCGGGCGCATCATGGGCGGTGGATCGTCGGTCAACGTGATGTCGGTGCTCCGTCCGCAGCGTTACGATCTCGATCAGTGGGTAACGGCGGGAAATCCGGATTGGACCTACGACCGCTGCTTGCCTTTCATGAAAAAGATCGAGTCGGACCAGGATTTTCCCGATAGCCCGATCCACGGCAAAGACGGACCGCTTTACGTCAAGCGCAATTTTATGCTCGACATGGAGGCTGCCCCGCCGGTGCGGGCGTTTCTCGAAGCGGCCTACAGCATGGGTCTGCCGAAATGTCCGGACCTCAACGTGCCGGAGCCGTACGGCGTGTGCGCCTCGCCGTATAATATTAGGGACGGCAAAAGGCAGTCGACCGTCATCGCCTATTTGAACCAAGCGCGCGGCCGCAAGAATTTGACGATCATCGATGAGGCGGCGGTGCATTCGCTCAAGCTTTCCGGCAAGAAAGCCGAAGGCGTGAATTATGAAAAGAACGGGGAGATGCACACTGCGCTCGGTGGGCAAATTCTTATTACCTCCGGTGTCTACGGCTCACCCCAGATTCTGATGCTCTCCGGCATCGGGCCGTCGGCGGAGCTCAAGAAACACGGCATTGCTATCATTCATGAGTTAAACGGTATAGGCGAGAACTATCAGGATCATCCTGTGGTCTTCATGACATACGAAGGTCCGAAAGAGTCAAAGGTGGACTGGGTGGTGCCTCGCTTCCGCTTGATCATTCGCAAAAATCCGATCAGCGAAGCGGCAAATTTTCACATCAACATGCGCCCGCCGACGGAAGTGACGGGGTTAAAAAGGATGATGCCGATCTCGGCGCACTTGCTCGAACAGCGCAATCGAGGCCGGGTTTTTCTTCAGAGCGCCGATCCGCATGATCAAGTCGGTATCGACTCGCGCATGCTCGAACATCCCGAAGATTTGAAAGCGATGGTCGAAGCGATGCAATTTATCGACGAACTGGTGCGCCAGCCACAGATCAAAGAATATTATGGCCCGATGATTCAACCCAGCCCGGGTGAAGAATGGGGCGCGTTCGCGCGCAAGACTTACGACAGCTATCACCACGGCGTCGGCACCTGTAAGATGGGTCCCGCATCGGACAACATGGCGGTGGTCGATCAGCGGCTGCGCGTGCACGGCATGCAGAACATCTGGGTCGGCGACGCATCGATCATGCCGGTGGTGAGCCGCGCCAATACCAATTTAACGTCGATCATGATCGGCGAGCGGTTAGCGGATTTTGTGGAGGAGGTCGCGTAAATTTTGTTCAAAGTTCAAGGTTCAACGTTCAAAGTCAAAGATTCGGAATGGGGGTGGGGACCTTGAACATGGAACCTTGAACGGATTTTTGACTTGGAGGTGGCTATGTCAGACTACCCATTGACGGCGGAGTCGATCAAGAATCAATTCAAGCGCGCCGGCATTCGTTTCGTCGTGGCGCTGCCGGACCGCGTCACCAGCCACTATTTGTTAAAGGGCTTGCTCAACGATCCGGAATTCAAAGTCGTGCAGGTTTGCAAGGAAGACGAGGGCGTGTCGATTTGCAGCGGGCTCTACGCCGCGGGCCACAAGTCGGTGTTCATGATGCAATACACCGGCTTCCTCGACTCGATCAACGCCATCCGCGGCGTCGCAGTAGAAGGCCATTTTCCGGTCTGTATGGTCGTCGGCTTGCTGGGTAAGGAGCCGGATATCGCACCGACCAAGTCGAAGAAGTACGGAGTGAAGATCATCGAACCGATACTCGACGTCATGGGCATCGAGCATCATCTCATTGAACGAGACGCCGATAGCCAGCAGATCGCGCCGGTCATCGAAAAGGCTTTTGCCAATTCTTCGCCTACGGCAATTCTCATCGGAAGGGAGCCACGCTAGCCATGATGAAACGAGATGAAATGCTCAAAGCGTTCACGCGCCAGCGCAAAGACGAGATCGTCGTCGCGGTTTATACGGCGGCGCAGGAGCTGACGCATATCGCGCCTAACGATCTGAATTACACTTTCGTCGGGGCCATGGGACAAGGTTCGTCTCATGCTTTGGGCCTGGCGCTGGGCCGGCCTGACAAGAAGGTCGTCGTGTTCGACGGCGACGGCAGCCTGCTCATGAATCTCGGCAGTCTGGTGACGATCGCCAATCAAGCACCGAAAAATTACGTGCATTGCCTGTGTGAGAACGGCTGCTACGAAACCAACGGCTCGGTGCCCATACCTCGCGTCGGGGAAATTCGTTTCGCCGAGCTGGCCAAGTCGGCCGGCTACAAGAAAACTTTTGAAATTTCCGAGCTCGCCGAATGGGAACGGAGGTTGCCAGAGATTCTTAAAGAAGAGGGGCCGGTTTTCGTGACTCTCAAGGTCGAGGCCGGCGTAGAAGCATACCCGGAAAACTTTCCGCGTCTCTACAACGTCGAGTATCGCGAAAAGTTTCGCCAGGCGCTGGCGAAGAGCTAGGAGCGTGCCCGTTCGAACAATCAGGTAACATCTCTCGCCGACTACTGTGTTGTAAGCTTCAAATTTGCTTTTCTCGAACATTGCAATTTTTGTTTCCTCTCCCGCGACGGAAGAGGATTAAGACGAGGATGCTTACTGAATCATCCCTTCCCTCAAGAGACTTTGTCGATCGCCCAATTCACATAGATGTCATTCTGAGCGTCAGCGAAGAATCTTGCCCTTCTGCAGCTTGCGAAGACGAGATCCTTCGGCTATCGCCTCAGGATGACATTCAAATCTGCGATTCGTAAAAGCAGCGGTGGCAGTTGCGACCTTCACATCAATGATCTTGTGCGCGATCAGCATCTGACATGACATCCGACGCGACGGCGCAGCTTCTCGCGCTTATCTGTTCCGTTTTTTACGCTTCCGCGCTGGTTTCGGCGCGCGCCGGCTTGCGCTACTCGACGCCCACCACCGTCACTCTCGTTTCGATCCTTATGCAAAACTTGCTTTTATGGTCGGCGATATTTGTAACCGGCGGTATTCACGCCGTGCCGCTCGCCGGCGTCTTGCTCTTTACGCTGGTCGGCCTCTTTCAGTTGGCCGTGCGTTTGCTCGCCTATACGGGCGTGGAAAAGATCGGCGCGTCGCGCAGCAGCGCGCTGCAGTCCGTGAGCCCGCTGATCAGCGCGGCCATCGCGATCACGTTTCTCGGCGAGCCCACGACGCTGCTGATCATCCTCGGCACCTTGTTAGTCGTGCTTGGCATTGTTTTGATCTCATGGAAACCCGAGCGGCAGTTTCCGGACTTTCGCACCTGGCATTTGTTGTTGCCGATCGGCGCGGCATTTCTTACAGGGATCAATCACCCGATCCGGCGCTATGTTTTGACGATGGCGAACGAGCCGTTGTTCTTCTCCGCGCTGATGGGCACCGTGTCGCTCGGTGGATTTTTGATCTATTACGCGCTATCGCCGCGATCGCTGCGTCTGGTATGGAACCGCCGGGCGATCGGACCGTTTCTCGCCACCGGATTCTGTGAAACGATCTCGATCCTACTAATCATTACTGCGATCAGCATGGGACGCGTCGTTATCGTCGCGCCCATCGCGGCGAGCTATCCGGTTTGGTCGCTGATCCAATCGGCGATTTTTCTGCGCGACGTCGAGTCGATCCATTGGAAGGTCATCGCCGGTATATTGAGCGTCGTCGCCGGCAATTTTGCGATTCATCTGGGAAAATGATTAACCGCAAAGTACACAAGAGATGTGTAGGGGCGACCGGCGGGTCGCCCTCCGCTTGTCAGTTTGTTTCGCCTTGAATAAGATCCCATAAAGGAGGTGATCCCGTGAAAATTTATGATATCTCTCTCACTCTTTCGCCAGAATCTATTCGCTGGGTGACGGCGCAGCCGCTCGAGCTGATCGGGCGCAAGCGCATGAGTAAGGGCGACGGCAATAATTCATCGTCGATTCACACGAGTGTCCACGCCGGCACCCACGTCGACGCGCCGTTTCATTTCGTGCCCGACGGTGTCACGATCGAGGCGCTTCCGCTGGAAACCTTCATCGGTCCTGCGCGGGTTTGCGCTGTTGAAGCTGGCACGCGTATTACTGCGGCGGATGTTGCAAAGGCTGAGCTGCAAGGCGAGACGCGAGTTTTGTTCAAGACACGGAATTCAAGTTTATTGAAAAAAGGCGAGTACGATCCGAGCTTCGCGCCTTTTTCCGTCGACGGCGCGAAGGCGCTGGTTGATCTCGGTTTGAAATTGGTGGGATTGGATTACCTGTCGGCAGCGGCGGCTAATGAACAGGTACCGGTACACCGCGCGTTTCTCGATCACGGCGTGATCCTGCTCGAAGGCGTCGATTTGTCCGAAGTGCCGCCCGGTCGGTACGAACTATTCTGTCCGCCGGTGAAGCTCGCGGGATCGGACGGCGCGCCGTGCCGGGCGGTACTGCGGGAGCTCGCGTGATTTAACGTATTTCAGTGCGGAGTCGAAAACGATTCAGCGTTGAATGTGATCAATTTGTAATCTTTCTTCCGCGGTTGGAGACTTGCCGCAAACACAAAACGCCGCATCGGTGTCATGCTGAGCAACGCGAAGCATCTCGTATTGTCAACTACCCGCGAAGACGAGATCCTTCGGCTAGCACCTCAGGATGACATTATGACAGAGTCTCTTCGACCGGGATCATCTCACGTTTGTCGGCACCGACGAGCGGAAGGTGGCTTGTTTCAATTAAGATTGTAACTAGCTTAATCATCGAATGCTGAGCTTAGATCATGACAAACTTCAAGCCTGCCATCATCGTTCACGGCGGCGCGGGGCCGATCAGAGACGATAGTCTTCCGGCACGACTCGAAGGTTGCAAAGCGGCGGCCGTCGGCGGTTGGACAATTCTTCAACAAGGCGGCGCCGGCCTCGACGCCGCTGAGGCGGCGGTTGTCATGCTCGAAGACAATCCGCTCTTCAACGCCGGCACCGGCTCGACACTTAACAGCCTTGGTCAGATTGAAATGGACGCGGCGATCATGGAAGGGGACTCGCTTCGCGCCGGCGCGGTGGCGGCGGTCAGCGGGATAAAGAATCCGATCAAGCTCGCGCGTCGCGTGATGGAAGACGGGCGGCATGTGATGTTCGCCGGCGAAGGCGCGCTGCTTTTCGCGCGTCAAATCGGATTCCCTGAGTGTTCCGCCTGATTCACTGATTTCCGAGCGAGAGAAAAAGCGCTGGAACAGCACGCATGGCACCGTCGGATGTGTTGCCGTCGATGCCAAAGGCAAGCTCGCCGTGGCGACATCGACCGGCGGTATTTTCAATAAGCTGCCGGGGAGAGTCGGCGATTCGCCGCTGTTCGGCTGCGGCACCTATGCGAATAGCTACGGCGCGGTGTCGTGTACCGGTCACGGCGAAGCGATCATGCGTATTCTCATGGCGCGCGACGCCGTGCAGTTGCTGCAAAACGGTTTAGAAGCCGGCGAAGCGGCGCGCATGGCGGTCGTAAATGCTGGAAAAGCTGACCGGCAGCACCGGCGGGCTGATTCTCATCGACCGCTTACGGCAAGATCGGCTACGCGCGCAACACCACGCATATGCCGGTTTGTATGGTTAGCGACTCGGGAAAATTTGTGCTGGATAGTTAGGACAAGACCCACGAAGGAGAAGTTATGGTCATCGACTTCGAGCATCACTATATACCTGCGGAGCTCGGCCGGCGATTTGGCTTGGACCCGACAAAGAAAGAAGCCGTGAAGACGCGGGATGCCACCGTGCATGCGCAGCTGTTCGATCTTGACGCGCAGATCGCTGACATGAATCGTGTCGGCATCGATGTGGCCGTGCAGAGCTGTATTCTTGGTTGGGACACGACCTTGGAGAATTGCCGATTGATCAACGACTGCACGGCACGGGCGCAAAAGGATTATCCCGGTCGCTTCGTGGGGTTAGCTCACGCGCCGGTCATGGACGATGGAGGATTACTAGAGTTGGAGCGCGCCATCGGCGAGCTCGGATTGAAGGGTGTAACCATTTCGTCGCAAGTCAACGGTCTATCGCTCGACGCTAAAGAATTCACGTCGTTTTACGACTTGATCAAAAAGTTAGACGTGCCGATCTTCGTTCACCCGGCACTGGCGCCGAAGGGCTACAGCTTGATGAACGATTACCAGCTGCCGGTCATTCTCACGCGCGAGTTCGATCTCGGCGTGGCGGTGACGCGGCTCATCGCCGGCGGTGTGATCGAGCGTTATCCGGATTTAAAATTCGTCTTTGCTCACTTCGGCGGCGGAATGGCCGGCTACAAGGAGCGGATCGCGCGCTCGTCGTACCGCTTCAAGCTGCCGAAGTCATTTGAGCAATATTTCGATTTACTCTACTTCGATATGGCGGGATTCGAGGGCAGCCCGATCGCGCTGCGCTGCGCGCTGGAAGGCATTCGCCCGGAGCGCTTAGTTTTTGCCACCGACTATCCGCAGAATTTCAATAACAGCGATCCGACCCGAGGTAGGAGCGTCGACGGCGTCAGTGAGTATATCGAAGAGATTCGGAAGCTGCTGCTGGATGCACAAATCAAAGAGAACATGCTCGGTGGGACCGCGGCGAGATTATTGAAAGGCGCGTAGGGGACGCTCGCGACGATCCCTATAATTACAGTCAACCGGAGGTTACGTCATGCTGAGAATCAAAGGTATCGCGAAGGAAGAGGCGTCGGAGGACACGCGGCAAATATTCGAGGAACAGGAAAGACAATACGGCTCGATTCTGAATACCGCGAAAGTCTATGGCTTACGGCCGACAATTCAAAAGGGCGTTCAAGCGCTGCAAGCGGGCATTCTCGCGTCTGGATTGATCGGCGGCGACTTGCGCCATCTGCTCTGCATGAAAGCCGCGAGCATCAACGGCTGCCCGTATTGAATTGACATCAACGCATCCAGTGGGATGCGCAATGGGGCGTCGGCGGAGAAGGTGGAAGCGGCTTTGGGCGATTACAAGAAGAGCCCGTTGTTTTCGCCGCGCGAAAAACTCGCACTGGAATTGTGCGAGCGGATGACCTACACCAACAAGCGGGTGACGGATCGTTTCTTTAACCGGCTCAAGCGGCATTTTTCCGAGGAAGAGTTGGTCGAGCTGGCGGCGATCATCGCGCTGGAAAATTTCCGCAGCAAGTTCAATCCGGTCTTTGCCGTCGAGGCTCAGGGGTTCTGCCCGTTGCCGGCGGTTAAAGAAGTCGCCGCTGCGGCGGCAAGCAGGTTTCATGAGTAGAGGGATTGATGGGCGCTGGGGCTATCCCTTCTCACCTTGGAGACTGTGTCGCACTTCGCACGATCATACGGATGTCATGCTGAGCACCGCGAAGCATCTCGCATTTTCCAATAGTCGCGAAGATGAGATTCTTCACCGGAGTTTATCCTGAGCAAGGTCGAAGGGGCTCAGAATGACATTAAGGCACAGTCTCCTGCGGGAGAAGGTTAGGATGAGGGGATTCTGAAAATCAACCTCACTTTTATCCTTTCCATCAAGGGAGAGAAGGAAGAAGGTGTCTGGCCTTTGATATAGGCTCGAGGAGAAACGGCGGTGATAATGTCTACGGTTGAGAAACAGCGTCGGTTGTGGGGAATTTTTCTCTATGTGGTCGTCTGCGTTGCGGCGGTTTCGCGTCTGCTGTTCACGCTGCTTCGGTTCCCACGAAAGTCACCATTCACATCCCGTCGAAAAGTCTGTCGATCATGCCGTACTACTTCGGCAAGGATAAAGGGTTTTTTGCCGCGGAGCAGATCGAGCCACAGCTTGTCATGATGGCGCCCCCTACCGCGATCGCGGCACTCGTTGCCGGGGAATTGGACTTCTCGTCAACGACTGGCGCGGCCACGTCGGCTATCATGCGCGGCTTGCCGCTTCGCCGAATATTCTACGTCCAGCAGGACCCGGTCCATGTGTTACTCGCCCAGCCGGAGATCAAATCGATCCAGGATTTGGTTGGCAAGGCGGTCGGCGTGACGGCCTTGACCGACGCGGTGGGTATGTCGGCCAATGTGATTCTACGCGCCAATGGGATTGAAGCCGGGAAGGTTACATTGCTCGGCTTGCAGGTCACCGACAACTTGATCCAATCGTTGGTCACGAAGAGAGTTGCCGCGACTCTGCTCGCTCCGCCGTACGTGGAAGAATTGCAAGCGAAAGGCTACGTCAAGCTCGCGGAAGCGAGAACCTATGCGCCGCTGAGTTTTATCGGCCTGGTCAGCGCGACGGAAACCATGAAGAAAAATCCACAGAAAGTTTACGGCATGGTCGCCGCTTTATACCGGACGATGAACTACATCCTCAATCCGGCGAATCGAAATGAAGTCGTTCAATACGTTTCGAGCTATCACAAAATCGATCCGGCGCTGGCGGAGAAAGCTTTTACCGCGCAGATGCTCGGCTACAGCAAAGACGGCACCAAGCCGCGGGCGGCGGTGGAAAAAGAAATCGAGATCTACCGCGAGTCGCTGAAGATCGCGAAGACTTTCACGCCGGATGATTTGGAGGATATGAGTTTGTTGAGGAAGGTGCAGGGAAGGTGAGCTAACTTCCGTTTGATCATCTCCTACCGTTTATAATTTTCATTCCCCCAGATCTCTTTCAGGAAGCCGCTTTTTTCCAGATTGTTGACGAAGCTATTGTCGTAGATCTCTTCCGGTTTTCTTCTGATGGGAGCTCCTTCTTGGCGGGCGAGTTCGACGGTTTCGGCGACCGCTTTACCGGGGACGACCATGGTGCGGTCGAGGATTTCCCTAGCATATACGTCGTACGCGGATTGCAGTGCCTCGGGGTCCTTGGTGCGCATGGCTTTGCCGATCGACGCTTTGGCCTTGTCGGGATTTTTCTCGACGAAGTAGATGATTTCGGCAAAGGCGGCGACCATGCGTTGGACGATCTCGGGACGTTCGCGCAGCATTTTGTAACTGGCGTGGAGCGAGCTGTAGATGAACGGAATATTCAGATCGATCAGGCGATACATCACGTTGTAGCCTTCGTTCTTGGCTCGGACATCGAGCGGCGGTGTGATGATCACGCCATGGACGATGCCGGCGGCCATCGCCTGATAGCGCTCGCCCTGGCTGCCGCCGATGGGCCGGATGGTCACTGCATCGGGAGCCAAGCCCAATTTTTTCACGACGGCTCGGGAAAGCCGGTCGCTCAAGTCGCCCGCCCGCGCGATACCCAAAGCTTTGCCCTTCAGGTCCTCCGGCCGCCTGATCTCTTTTCGGGTCACCAAAACATACGGCAGCTTCACCAGGGGTGAAGCGACGATTTTCACGTCGATCCCCGCCGCCATTCCGGGGATAATGGCGTCGGAAGCGCAGTAGGTAAACTGGACTTCGTCGGTGGCGAGCGCGGTCAAGTTTTGGGCGCTGCCACGGATGAAGATATTCTCCAACTTGATGCCGTACTTGTCGAACAGTCCGTTGTCGAGGGCGGTGTAGAGATGCACGAATCCGCCCGACACGGCGCAGGTGGATACGCGCATCGAAAGGGTTTTCTCGCCCGGCTTGGGCAGATAGGGATTGGCGAAGGCGGTAGCCCCGAGAAGTGAAAGTAGAAACGCAATGATTCCTAGCTTCATGCGGCGGACTCTATGCCAAACACCGGACGCTTGTAAACAGGCAAAGATAGATTCGGCAACTCAAAAATCCCTCCTGACCTCCCTTTGCCAAAAGGGAGGAATGCGAGGTCGAACAACAAACTTCGCGAAAAGCGCCTGGAACCTTTGTTCGAAGTTATTCGATCCAACTCAAAGTGTGTCCTGAGCTAATTGACGGGACTAAATAGTTTTGGAACGTTTGAGCTTTGCGTCCACAGCGAGCTACGCAAAATATTTCAATTCTCTTTCGGTGCGATACTGAACGGCAAAGATATTTATCGCCG
Organism: uncultured delta proteobacterium; assembly: GCA_963804165.1. Taxonomy (GTDB): domain Bacteria; phylum Desulfobacterota; class Binatia; order UBA9968; family UBA9968; genus DP-20. The sequence continues at coordinate 186,059 of CAWDPO010000006.1, read as the reverse complement.
GTAATTCTCGTTTCCCCAAAGCTCTTTGAGAAAGCCGCTTTTCTCCAGGTTATTGACGAAACTGTTGTCGTAAAGTTCTTCCGGCTTTCTTCTGATCAGGGTTCCCGTCTCGCGGGCGATTTCTAGAGCCTCACCTACGGATTTCGCCGGGACGACCATGGTGCGGTCGACAATTTCTTTGGCGTAGACGTTGTAGGACGATTGGAGGGCTTCTTCGTCCTTCACACGCATCGCTTTGGCGATGGCGGCTTTGGCTTTTTCGGGATTCTTCTCGACGAAGTGCACGGCCTCGGCGAGAGCGGCTACCATGCGCTGCACGATTTCCTGCCTTTCGCGCAGCATCTTATAGCTGGTGAGCAAGGAGCTATAGATGAAGGGAATGTCGAGATCGATCAACCGGTAGATCACATTGAAGCCGTCGTGCTTGGCGCGGACGTCCAATGGCGGGGTAACGAGGATGGCTTGAACGACGTTGCCCAGCATGGCTTGATACCGTTCTGATTGGCTGCCACCGATGGGGTGGATCGTCACGTCATCGGTCGTCAGGCCAAATTTTCTTACGACCTGCCGCGACAGACGGGCGCTCAAGTCGCCTGGTCTTGTCACCCCGATGGATTTTCCCTTGAGATCTTCGGGTCGGCGAATTTCTTTGCGCGCAACCATGACGTAGGGAAGCTTGACTAGAGGAGAAGCAATGAATTTGGCCTCGACACCGGTCGCCAGCCCGGGAAGACTACCGTCAGCCGCCCCGTAGGTGAATTGGACTTGGTCGCTTGCGAGCGCGGAGAGAGTCGGTGATGAGCCGCGGATATAGATATGCTCGCATTTGAGGCCGTACTTTTCAAAAATTCCATAATCGAGCCCGGCGTACAAATGCACAAAGCCACCCGTGACAGCGGATGTGGCTACTCGAAGCATCGTCGGTCGGGCGCCGGGGCTCGGCAGAAAAGGGTTAGCGAAGGCGCTGGCGTCGAAGAGGAAAAGAAGGAACGCAACGATTCCCAATTTGTTCATGTCGTCAGAACTCTATTCCAAATGGCGCCAAAGTGTAAATAGCAAGTCCGCGCGTCGATTCTGCTTGACGCTCAATGGTACGCTGACCTATTTTTAGCCGGACGCGAGGTGCAGATGGAGCGACGAATGAACTCGATGCGATTCCACGTGCGTTGTTTGGTAATGCTAGCGATTTTTTTAAGCGGTTTCCTTCGTGCCGCCCCTGGCATCAACGCACAAAGCCAAAAGGTCCGCATCTCGCTGTCGAGCCGAAGCAACACCAATGCGTCGTACTACGTGGCTCAAGCCAAGGGCTTCTTCAAAGACGAGGGGTTGGAAGTCGAATTTATCCAAATCAATCCTCGCCTCGGCGCCATGGCGGTATTGAACGGCGACGTGACCTTCACGACATCCTTCGTCAGCACCTTTCGCGGCATCGTGCAGGGCCTGCCGATGAAGACGGTTTTCGTTCTTCTGAAAAAGGGCACGTATTATTTGATGGTGCGCCCGGACCTCATCAAAGACATTCAGGATTTGAAGGGCAAAAAATTGGGCGTGACCGCGGTCAATGGCGGCGATCACATCATCGGCCGGGAGCTGCTGCGCATGAAAGGACTGGATCCGAACCTGGTTCAAGCGATCGCTGTCGGTGACCCGTCGCTAAGATTTCAAGCTGCGGTCTCAGGCGTGGTGCAGGCTGTTTCGGTACCACCGCCGTATGATTTAATGCTGGAGCAAAAGGGCCTGAAGGCCATTTCCGGCCCGCCGGAAATCGGCGTGCCATCCTCTGGTCTATTCGCAGCGGATAAGTTGATCAAAGAGCAGCCGCCGATTCTCAGACGCACGATACGCGCGCTGCTCAAAGCCAATCGATTCATTGGAGAGAACCGGGAAGAAACGATCCGCGTCATGATGAAGTTTGTGCCACAATCGACCGAGATCGCAGGCCGGTCCTACGACACCGAGCTGAAAGCGCTCGCCAAGGACGGCCAAATGACCGACGCAGAAATCGAGTTTCAGATGGATCGCCTTGCCGAAAAGAGACGCCCGCTCGATGAGGTCCGCGATTTTTCCTTCGCCCGCCAGGCGCTGAAGGAGCTGGAGGTGGGGAAGTGAGAAAACGGGAAATGGAGTGATGGAGTGTTGGAGTAATGGGCTTCGGATTCGGCGAGAGTTCTTCAGATGATTAGGGTGGGCCGCGAGCCTCCGATAACACGGATTCTGCCGGCGGCGATTTTGTTCGGGCTCATGATCTGGCAGCCGCTCGCTCGTGCGCAGATGCAGAAGGTGCCCATATCGATCTCCAGTCGCAGCAACACCTCGGTACCGTTTTACGTGGCAGCGAGCAAAGGTTTTTTCCGCGAAGAGGGCATGGACGTGGAGATCATCCAGGCCAATCCGCGCTTGGGCGTGATGGCGTTGATGAATGGCGACGTCGCATTTACCGGCACCTTCGTCAGCACGGTGCGGGGTATTCTATCGGGATTTCCTTTGAAGATCATTGTCGTTGCCTTCAAGAAAGGCGTCTATTACCTGATCGCACACCCAAGCATTAAAGACGTTCAAGATTTGAAAGGAAAGAAGCTCGGAGTGTCGAGCCTGCGCGGCTCGGATCATCTGGTGGCGGAAGAGCTGCTGCGGTCTAAGGGATTTAATCCGGCGCTGCTGCAGCCGGTTGTGTTGGGCGATACCTCGGTGCGCGCGCAGTCCATCATCACGGGCGCGGTCGAAGTAACCACGTTATCGCCGCCGCACGATCTCATGGCGCAAAAATTGGGCGGAAAAGTATTGGCTGGACCGCCGGAGATCGGTATGCCGGCTTCGGGCATGATTACCTCGGATCGCTTGATCAAGGACAATCCGCAATTCGTCAGGCGCGGCGTGCGCGCCATTCTAAAAGCTAACCGTTTCATCGACGAGAACCGCCAAGAAACGATTCGCGTGCTATTGCAGTGGCTGAAGCAAAGCCCAGAGATCGCCGCGCGGTCTTATGACGTCGAGCTGAAATCGATTCTGCGTGACGGGATCATGAGCGACGCCGACATGGAGAATTTCTTGGATCGCCTATCCGATAAAAAACGCCCGCTGGACGAAGTCCGAGATTTTTCTTTCGTGCGCCAGGCTTGGAAAGAGCTGGAACAGGGAAAGTAACCTGAGCTACGTCAAATCCATTCAAGGTTCGCGGTCGACGCGAGTTATTGCGGCCGCGGCAGGGTTTCTGAACGTGGCAAGGCGCGGCGTTTGCGGGATCGCAAGCCTCGCAAGCCGATGCCCAAAAATATCATCCCGGTCACGAGGAATCCCAGCGCAGGCTTGACTTTTGGGTCGGTGAAACTATTTCCTTCGCGCAGCAACTCCACTCCTGCGACGGCCGCGCCGGCAAGAAAAACCAGCGCGAGCAGAAGTGCCGCATAGACGAAGACGGGTTTCATCGGAGGCTCGATACGAGCGCGTGGGGTGGGGGCCGGGCTCTGCCGCAGGCGCTAAGACACCGCTGCCGCTATTCCATCAATTTCTTGACTCGTGCCACGACGTCCTTGGGTTGAGTGATTGCGTCGCGCATGTCTCTTTCAACGTCTTCGCCGGGGAGCAATTCAACCTCCACGCGCGCTTTCTTGGCTTCCGCCAGAAGTTCCGGTTCTTTGAACGCTTTGACGTAGGCTTCGCGCAGCAGCTGCACCCGGTCGGCGGGAACTCCGGGAGTGGTGATCAGTGGGCGGCCGACGGTGGCGGAAAGCAGCAAGAGCTTGGCGACGCTGCGGCCGAGCGCCGGTGTTTTTCTTTTGTCCATCAGATCGACCAGCGTCGGTGCGTCGGCGATGCGCGGATCCTTTTTGCTGCCGGTTTGCAGAATATGCCGGTCGAAGCCGTTTTTGTGCCACGTGTGATAGGGCTCGCGGGCGAAATGCGTCGTGATACCGGTGCCACGGCAGTGGAGCTCGCCCTTCTCGATGGCCAGATCGATCTCGACGCCGCCGGGATAGCCGCGCACGTTAGTGAACTTCGTGCCGAGGGTTTCCTCCATGATGTTAATCATGATGGTGGTGAGATCGGAAGTGCCCGTCGCGCCGCACTTGGGCAGTTCCTTGGCGTTGAGGATATCCTCTACGGATTTCCAGGGTGCGTCGGCGCGCATATATAACAGCAAGTCCCGCTGATCGACGCTGCCGATGAAAGGCATTTTGCGCACGTCGTACTGAGCTTCTTTGACGCCGAGCAGTTGGTCTAGATAGATGCCGCTGCCGATCATGCCGAGGGCCAATCCGTCCGGTTTGGCGACGCCGGAAACATAATTGGTCGCGATGATGCCGCCCGCGCCCGGCATGTTTTGCACGATGATACTCGGATTGCCGGGGATATGTTTGCCCATATAACGCGCCAGCAGACGCGCGTACTGGTCGTAAAGACCGCCGGACGTGAAGCCGACGATGATGCGGATCGTCTTATCCTTGTAAAAGGGCGTGGTCTGGCCTGAAACCGGGACTGCCGAGATAAATAGCGCCGAAATGATGACCGTCGCAAATATCGCTTTATAACTAGTGACTCGGTCGAAATTAGATCGTGGTGTCATGCCTGCCTCCATCAATTTTCCGAACACCCGCTTATACGGTAATAGCTCAACTCCATGCAATCGCCGGCTTGACAGACGGTTCACTGCGGCTTTAGTTTCTTGCAGATATGACGGCTCCACCCGCTCCCGACATCGTCATAATTCCCGAAGGTTCATTTTTAATGGGGAGCGAGCAAGAACAGGAAAACGAGCGGCCCCGCCATCGAGTGTGGCTCGACAGCTTCGGCATCGCCAGATTTCCCGTCACGAATAGAGACTACAAGCGATTTCTCGATGCGACGCAAATACCACCGCCGCCGTTTTGGCGTGATCCGATGTTCTCCGACGAAAACCAGCCGGTAGTCGGCGTGAGCTGGGACGAGGCGGCGGCATATTGTCAGTGGCTGAGCGAAAAAACCGACGCGGCTGTTCCGTTTGCCGACTGAGGCAGAGTGGGAACGCGCGGCACGCGGCGGCAAAGAGGGCGCGCTCTATCCCTGGGGCGATGAGCCACCTTCAGAGGAACACTTCACAGGTTGCGATCCTCAAACCGGCGGCCCGGCGAAAGTCGGCGTCAATGAGCCGAACGATTTCGGATTGTTCGATCTGAGCGAGAACGTGCATGAGTGGTGTGCCGATTTCTACGATTACAACTACTATCACTATTCGCCGGAGCGAAACCCGCTCGGTCCGACTACCGGACAGCGTCATGCGTCGCGCGGCGGCTCATGGCGTCACCGCATCAAGTTCAGCCGCTGCGCCGCGCGCAGCTCACTGCCGCCGAGTTTCAAATACGCAGATTACGGGTTTCGCGTGGCTCTAACTCTAGGATAAATGCGTTCAAACCGTTCAAGTTGTTCAAGCCGTTCAAATCGTTTGGCTGAAACGATTGCCAAGATATCATTGAATCCTCTATTTTCGTTTGACCGAAAAGCTGCCGCGAGATAGAACGCGGCAGACTGGTGCGTGTCCGGTGGCACTGCGTGGCAACCAACGTCAGCGAAAGGAGCTTTCTATGAAACTCGGAGAGATAGCTCGTTGGCTTTTTGTTTGCGCGATCGTCGCGGCTTTCAATGGCAAAGCTTCCTTTGCCATCGAAAATCTTCGCGTCGCCTATCCTTCGATGAATCCTTCCGTATATTCCCTGATCATCGCGCAGAAGGAAGGCTATTTCAAAGAGGAAGGGCTTAATGTGGAGCTGCTGAGCATCCGCGGCGAGATCGCGATCCGGACGACGCTCGCCGGCGAAGTCGACTTTTTCACAAACGCCGGGAGCGCTTTGGCAGCGGCGGTGAGAAACGTTCCGGTTAAGATTGTCACTGTTTTCCAGGACAAGCCCGGCTGGGACCTGATCGCGACGCCCGATATCAAGTCGATTGCACAATTGCGCGGAAAGAACATTGCGATTATGTCTCCCGAAGGGTCGCTTGCCGTGGTCGCGCGCGAGATCTTGCGGAAAAACGGCATCGACCCAACGAAAGACGTTAATCTCGTGGTGATGGGCGGCGACGAGGTTCGCTTTCCGGCGCTGCAAACCAAGTCCATCCAAGCGACGCTGTTCAATACTGCGATGAGTATCAAGGCTCAAAAGGAGGGATTTTCCAAGCTCGCGACGGCAGGTGAATATGCCAACCTGATCGAAGGCGGAGTGGCGACATCGAGCGAAAAGATTAAACAGAATCCGGACAAAGTCTTTAAATTTGTTCGCGGCGCACTGAAAGGTTTGAATTTCTTGGTCAGCAAACCGGAACCGGCGCTCAAATACATGATGGACGCTTTGCGATTGAAAGACCGCGAGCTGGCAAGGACGATCTACGACATCCAGACCCCGCTGCTTCTCAGGGAAGGCTACAGCGATGATAAATCCCTGCAAACGATGATCGACGACATGAAAAGAACAACGAAAGTGCAGCGCGACATCAAAGTCGCCGATATCTTCGATTTGAGCTTCGTAAAGAAAGCCAGTGAAGAGATCAGAGCAAGCGGCTGGAAACCGTAAAGCTCGTTATTTCGCGCAATGGGCGTCATTCTGGTGCAAACCGGCATCCAGAGTGGGCGCATGCCATGCGCCCCTACAAGATTCCTCGATTCCCCAAGCGGACTGTGTTGTAATCGCGAAAATCACATGAATGTCATTCTGAGCGTTAGCGAAGAATCTCGCCTTCCTGTGGCTTACGAAGACGAGATCCTTCGGCGGAGTTTATCCTGAGCAAGGTCGAAGGGCCTCAGGATGACATTGCGGCACAGTCTCACGTACGAGAACGAGCATCCCCACAATAACTACGCGTTGGATAACTACTTCGATGCCGGCATAAACGCCGGATCGACAAACGATTCCCACGGCTCGCGCTTGGGAATCATTTTGTCCGACTCGAGCAGGCGGATCATTTCCGCTATGCCCGGACCGTCGATCATGCCCTCGTGCTGAAAGGCTTTGTTCTCCGGTATCATGAACTTGTAGGTCTGAGCCGCGATCGCTTGATCGACTTTCAAGCGCTGGATCATGAGCTCGATCGCCGCCTTCTCATTGGCCGGATCGTTGAGCCAGCGCATGCCTTGACCGATGGCCCGCATGTAGCGGGTGAACAGCGGCCGGTTCTGCGCCAGCGATTTAGTCGTGACAAAAAAGGACGTGTACTGTAGATTTTTGATCTCGTCGGAATAGTTGAGCAGAACTCTTCTGCCGGCTTCCACAGATTTGAAATTATAAGGTGGCGCTTCGGCCAAGGAGGCGGCGACCTGGCCGGACGCCACTGCTTGAAACCTTTCCGGACTGCCGCCGACGAAAAGCAGCGTGTAGGCCGACGGCGGAATGCCACGGCGTTGCATGACATCTTTGAATATCGTCGTGGTTATGCTTGCCAGAGAGGCGCCGGCGATTCTCTGACCTTTGAGATCAGTCAGCGTTTTGAACTGTGGGTTGCCGATGACCTGATAGGGATAACCGTAGTTCGAGCCGCCGATGATCTTGATCTCGGCGCCGCGCGCGGCAGCGATCACGCCAAAGTGGGTGCCCGATCGCGCCATGTCGACGGTGCCGGCGATCAGCGCCTTGACGACCAGATCCGGCGTCATGTAGGTGGGCTCGACGTCGAGATTTTCTTTGGCAAAGAACCCCTTTTCTTTCGCGGCGACATAATCGATGTCGAAGGCCGTGGGATTGGTCGAGCTCAAAGTAATCTTGTCGGCGGCGAAAGAATGGAACGAAGGACTCAAGAAGATCGCCGCAAGAACGCTCGCTAAACAACTTATCGCACGGGTCATCGGATCCCCCTCCAAAAAAGCCTTTGGGTGGCTTTGGCTATCTTTCCTCGTACTCTCCAAGCGCATCGAAGCGCGGCTCCAAGCCTAAGCCGGGCGTTTCCGGCAAGGTCACCCAGCCGTGGTCCGGCGCCGCCGGTTCTTTGTAGATCTTGTCGCCGACGCCCCACATTTCGAAGTGAAACTCGACGCGCCAACCGTTCGCCATCGCCGCCTGCAGATGCATGTTGTGATGCGGCCAGCCGCCGCCGTTGGCGATCGGCAGATTAAACGCTTGCGCCAGCGCCGCGACTTTTACGGCTTCCGTATAACCGCCGACGGAACAGACATTGGGTTGGGCGATATCGACGGCGTGGTTGACGATGAGCTCGCGATGGCGAAAACGGTGGCCTTCGTTCTGGCCGGCGGCGAGCGGAATATTTGTATGCCGGCGCAAGTCGGCGAGCAAAGCAGCGTCGTTCTGATAGACCGGCTCTTCGAACCAGGTGATACCCAGGGGCTCGACCAGCTTGCACAGTTCGAGCGCGCGGTTGAACGAGAAAAGGTAATTGGCGTCGATCATCAATTCAACTTCGTCGCCGACGGCTTTGCGCACCGCTTGCACGCGGTCGGCATCGAGTTTTGGATTTTCCGGATCGACGGCGACGACCATCTTGAGCCGCTTCTCGCCCTGGGCGACGAGTTGTTTTGCGACTTCGACCAATTGCTCCTTGGAATATTGCTTGAGGCCGAAGGTAACGTAAGCCTGTACCGGATTCTGTGCGCCGCCGAGCAGGCGCCAGACCGGTTCTTTGTAGTGCTTGCCTTTGATATCCCACAGCGCGATGTCGATGGCGCTCACGGCCGAGCTCCACATGCCGGTCTGAGCGCGCGGGTTGAATTGCTTATAAAGCTGGTTCCAGACGCGCTCGGTCTCAAGTGGATTTTTGCCCGTGAGGAAAGGCGCCAACTCGCGATTGATAAATTCGTTCATGCCGAAGCGTTGCGATCCGCGCGTCAGGCCGTAGCCCGTCACGCCGAGATCCGTTTCGACGACCGCGAACAAGATCGACGTGGTGATCTTTTCCTTCAACAGCGGTACTTCGATCGGCACCCGATGCAGTGTCGCTTTTACGTCAGTAATTTTCAGAAGCCACCTCCGTCGCTGGCGATGACTGTTAGCGTAGATCGGTTGGGCAAGTCAAATCATTCGAAGTCCATCGCGAGCCGATCGGCGTGATATTCTCCTTGACGCGAGCCGTCGTCCGTTCTATTGGGGCGATATCAGAGGGCGTGAAGGGAGAAGCTTATGTGGCGGGTCGTTTTCATATCATGGATCTGCTTATTGGCCGGCGCCGATCAGTCCATCGGCCAACCGGTGCGCGGCGCGTTTCCCTCGCCGAGCATTCAAATCCTGCCGATGATGGTGGCGGCGGAGAAAGGGTTCTACAAGCGCGAGGGGCTCGACCTGGAGTTGATCTTCGTGCGCGGTGCGGCGACGGCAGTGCAGGCATTGATCGCCAATCAGATCCACTTTATTTTTTCCATCGGGCCGCAAATGCCGGCGGTATGGGAAGGCAACGACATCATGATCCTGGCGCAGCAGGTGGGCCGGCCGACGTTTTCTTTGGTGGTGACGCCGGATATTCAAAAGATCGCGGATCTCAAAGGCAAAAAACTCGGCGTCACCTTCGGCGGTTCGACCGCCGCCGGGACCAAGGCCCTATTGGAGCTCAACAAAATCAATCCGGACAAGGACGTGGAGTATATCGGTCTGCCGGGCAACGAACCCAAGATCGCCGCCATGAAGCAAGGATTGATTTCCGGTGCGCTACTGGCGCCGCCGGCGGACTATCTGGCGATGAAGTCGGGTCTCAAGCGCCTGGTGAGCCTTGCCGATGTTTTCAAAGACACGGCGTTTACGGGACTTGCGGCGACGCGTAAGACGATCACTGAAAACCCGCAAATGGTAAGACGAATGGTACGCGCGATCGTCCGGTCGGTGATCTACACTCGTGATAATCCTGAGGACGTTCTTCAAATTACGATGAAGAGCCTCAAGCTCGACCGCGACGCGGCGCAGGACGCGTACCAAATGATTCGCGAAGCGTTGGTGCCGGTGCCGACCGAAAAAGGTGTGGATTTGATGGCGCAGTGGCAAGCGATCGCGCTGAATGTAAAACCCAAGCGCCGGCCCACGGAATACATGGATCTCCGCTTCGTCAACGAAGTCATGGCTGAACTCGGGCAAAAATAGGATAGTCTTACCGGCGTGGAGATGCTTTGAGGAAATTTGAGCGGATGTCTCGGTTGTGAGCGGTTTTGTTCCCAATTGACTTCATCCTCGCCGCGACCTAGCGTGTAGGTATGTATATGGGTGTTGCAAGTCGGCTCGTGATACTGTCGTTTGCCAGTCTTTTAGCGGGATGCGCCGGTTTCCAGACCGCCGGCCAATTTCAATCTGGACGGCAGGCGCTGTTGGTCAATCAGCCGGAGACTGCGCTGGTGTATTTTCTCGCTGCCGCCGACCGCGACCCCGACTTCATCTACCAGTCGGTCTATTTTCGCGAAGGCATCTGGACCTACGTAGGACGCACGCAGTACGCCACAGGAAAATTCAATGACGCTCGCCAGTCGCTCGAGCGGGCGCTGGCCAAGGATCAAGATGATCACATGGCGCGCCTGTATCTCGGTTTAACGCTCGCACGCAGCGGCGACACCACCAGGGGCGTGAAAGAGATCGAAGCCGCCATGAAAGGGCTGCATGAATGGCTCGAATATATCGAGCGCACCCGGCCCTTCGAGGCTTACTGGGATCCGTCGCGCGAGATTCGCGGCGCTATCGAAAAAGACCTGGAGAAGATTTCTGCCAAAGACATCGATCCGCAGCAGCAGCTTGCCGACGCTGAATGGCTGGGGCAACGGATGGAGAGTGAGATCGATCGCGCGCGCCGCGACGAGCGCCGCAGGTACGACAGAGAGTTCGACCGGCGCCGCGGGCTTTCCGTCGGCGTCGGCATCGGGTTCTGAAGGCAGCGGACCGACCCGATGGCAGATCGTGCCATCGGCACCCAGAAGACTTTCAGCCGAAGTTGATGCCGACAGAGCATGAGCGCTGCGCCTGTTCTCGTGACGGTCCCCCACGCCGAGCTATGAAAGAGCCGGCGGCCTGCCCGTCGCTCCCGTGGTGAGATAGTTATCCAGCAACAGATTCGGATAGGAGGAAGCAAATGGCCGCAACTTACGAAGTGCGCTTCCAAACTGTGCCGCCGGAAAAACGCGAAGAATACGTCAAGATGTATACGCAGGCGATCCAGGAAATTAAGCAAGCCGGTTGCAAGAGCGGCTTGATACTCTGCAGCGAGGATGATCCCGAGCGCGTGATGGTACTGCTCGAGTGGGAGAGCAAGGAGCATCATCAACGTTGGCGCGGCACGCCGCCGCATACGCGTTTTCGCCGTGCCGTCGAGGGCTGGCAGTCGAAACCAAGCTCCGGTGGGTACTATAACGCCGCCGCAATCTAGCGATTTTACATTCGCGGTACCGAGAGGGTGGCGGCAGCGAACGCAGCGTGAGGTTCGGCCTGGCGCTCCAAACCGCACATTTTAGCATTCACCTCGTGACCGGAATTCCCTGCGCGGGACTAGAGTGGTTCCCAGACACTCTTTGCAGACGTTATCCGTGGTTCAAGCCCCGCGTGTGATCGGAGCCAGCAGACGAGCTCTGCCGGGCTCGCGCACCACGCGTAAGGTATCGGAATATCATTGGCTTCGCTAAGATGATCGCGAGTGTTACATCGTCGCCGGGTTATTTTCATCGAAGCAGTGCTAATGTCAATTGCTGGCACCTACCTTGCGACTAATCCCTGCGGTCTAAATTTACCTATAATATTTGTAACTCGGTTTGGTCGTAGCGTCCTTTAATTTAATAGGGAGGCAATCATGGCATTGTGGAATCAGACGAATCCGGAAGAGACCAACGAAAAACCCTCTGAAAAGTCACCCGTGGCGCCCCCCGCACCTGTAGCAGCAGTGGCGGTCCCCATTCAAGCCGCGCCGATTACCGCGCCCAAGGAAAGCGTAACCAAAGAGCGCGGCGAATCGGTCTTCGGTGCGGGCGTGACCATCGAAGGCAAAATCGAGGGTGACGCCAATGTGCGGATTGCCGGAAAGTTCAAAGGGGATATTCAAATCAAGGGAGATTTAAGTTTAGAAAAAGGCGCGCATCTTGAAGCTAAGATCAGCGCGGCGAATGTGACGATCGGCGGTGAGCTGGTGGGGAATGTGGCAGCAAACGGCCAGGTAAACCTTCTGGAATCGGCTCAACTGACCGGGGATCTGAAGGCGAACACGTTGACCGTCGCGGCCGGTTCGCGCATGCGCGGCCACGTCGAGTTCGGCTGGAGCCCGACCGAAATCTCCAAGTTCGTCAACGGCAAGATCCACGACGAGAAGAGCTAAAAGGAGGGAACCGCGGGATGAAAATCATGCGCGCGCCGGTGGCGGGGGAGTCGCGCACCTGTCCGCACTGCAAGGCGACGATACTTCAAAGCGCCGCATCGTGCCCGATGTGCCGCCATGTGTTGAAATTTACTGCGTTTGGCTATGAACCGCCGCGGTCGCGGCCGACCACATGCCCGCTATTGGTGGAAGGCACCCTCGAGCATCCCGGCGATGGAGTGCCGTTGGAATACAACGTGTTGATGGAGGTCCGCGATCACACCGGCAAGTTGCTGTCCCGGCAAATCATTGGCGTCGGGGCAATTCGCCAGGGGGAGCCTAGGATTTTTTCCCTGCGTGTCGAGATGTCTTCGGCTCCGTCCGCTAACTGAGCCAAGCACAAGGTTTTTGATCCAACCTTTAGGCGGATTGGCTTGCGCCGACTCTGCGTTATTTCTGTATTGCGATCCGTCAAAGTTTTTGCGGCTTGCGCAAATTTCTCGACGGTCCGCAACTTCAGGGCGTAGGGATTAACTTGCGCCAATCTTGCTTCCCAAATTCGAAATCCAATATCGAAAACCGAAACAATTTCAAAATTCGAAATAAAACTCGAAGCTCAAGTCCGAATCGACTTTGTTTGGAACATTGCGTCTTTTTGTCATTTAAGCTTGTTTCGAGATTCGGATCCTTCGACATGGCTCAGGACAGGTTTCGAGCTTCGAAATTACTCGTTTGTCCCTTGGCGCCCTTTGCACCTTTGCGCGAGTCACACCGATTAGGTTGCGTCGACGGGTGATTCTCTGGATCTTCGCCTGTCGCAGTTAGCGGTTAGATCCGGCGAGCAGACGACCCCAACCTTGCACCGGCGGAATGATGCCGGGGCGCACGAGGTCGTTCCAAACTTCAGCGCTCATGTTTGTAAAAGCCGGTTTACCGAATTCTTCTTCCAAAGCCGGGATGACGTGCAGTGCCATTGCCGCGCCACCTGGCACTGAGATACCTTCGGCCTCGGGCCAAGTTTTAGCCGCCTCGCGGCCGACATCGAGCGCCATTTCCAAGCCTTGTTCCATCGTCATGGCGAAAGAGTCCGACGCCCACTGATTTCGCTTCGTGATGCCGACGACTTTGATGCCGCCCGCTTCGAGGTAACGGATAATCGCGTTATTGACCGGATCGGCCCACCGACTACCGACAGCGAGCTTGGAAAGCTTCAAGTGCTTCATTGCGGCGATCAAAGCTTCCAGCGGCGCGTCCGCCGATATGCCGGTTTTTTCCTTGGTTTGATGCAATAATTCGAGTACCCGCGCACGGGTCAACACAGCGGAAATCGGCGCACCGCTAAATATAATATGATCCACTTTTTCTTTGGCCAGCCGATCGACACAGGTCCAATAATTCTTGATCGCTTTCTCGACGCCTTCTTCCGTGTAGTTCTCCAGCCCGAGCCCCGTTGAGATTTCCATGAAATCGAGCGGCAGGAGGCGATAAAGCTGATAGCTGCGAGCGCGCTGGACGTCTTCATGGGCGCGTGGCTGGATCACCCCATAGCGAAAACGCGGCATAAGTTTGCTTGCGTAGTCGGTCATCGGTAAAGCTCCTTTTTGATTCACAAGTGAACGGTGAATTCATCCGCTTATAAGAAGCGCGGCGGATTCTGTCAAGTACGAAGACGATGATGAAAGACGTTCAAAAGGTTCAAAATAGTGTGGTCGTTTAGCCTGTGGCGACTACTAGGCTAGATTGGCGAGCAACGGCTTGAGCGCGTCAGCGACGCCTTCGGCGATGCGGTGCATGCCGAGATCGTTGGGGTGCACCGTGTCGGTGACGAGCAGATAGATCGGGTCGTCGACCATGGATAAGCCATCGAGTAAGTACAGATTTTTATCCGATGCCTGGCGTTGTCGCACGACGCGGCTGATGCCTTCCCGATACGCGTTTGGTATCTCGCTGTTCTGATTGCCGCCGCGGGTCAGATCCAGGCGATTGAGAATCGGTGTGATACAGAGGATTGGCTTGGCGGGAGCGGCGGCACGGATGGTTGCGAGATAAGCGTCGTATTTCGCGGCGTACTGCGCCGCTGTTTCCGGTTTGCCCGCCGAATCTGCGCCAGGTAAGGAATTGGCTCCGAGCATGATCGTAAGAACATCCCAGTCCTGCCGGGCGGCGATCGTTTGCGCCACGATGTTGTCTGCCCAGGCGGTGCCGCCGAAACCGTAGTTGAGCGGTACACAGCCGAGTTTGTCCGCTACCTGAGAAACGTAGGTTTCTCTCGGACTGGTCACTCCATGGCCATGGGTGATCGAATCGCCGTGAAACAAAACCCGCGGACGATTGTCCGGCGCAGTGCGCAGAAACGTAGCGTCGGCATCGATGCCGATGCTGTGCATGATCAATTCGGCGTTGCGGTAGTAAAACGGAAACAGCACCTTAATCTCGGCTTCGCCGGATAATTCCCCGTCGTTATGGATCACGATATCCTGTTGAGTGAAAACTGTCAGCGCCGGAATGCCCGCCACGTATTTGGCATTGCGATAAAGCGAAAAGAAGGAGGGACGAGAACGTTCCCACGCGACCGCCGGAGTGGCGGGAGAATCCCCTGAATCGATAAAAGTGACTCGAAATAAAAGTTTTTTGGAATCCGTGCAAAAGCGCACGGTCACTCCGGCCGCCGACATGCCGCGCCAAGCAGTGCGCGCCGGCCATTGATCGCGCCAAACCTTCGGCACGCGCACCGGCTGAAGGCCACCGTCTCGCGGTTCCCAGTCTGCGACATTCAACCAGTCAAACCGCTCGTCGCGCACGTCGAGCCACTGGACTGGCGCTTCTACTTTAGTTTCCATCGGCGCTTCTCGTAATAATTTTTCACTTAGGAGGGCAGAACATTGTCCGCCGCTCGGCGAGTCGTAAAACCCGCTCTCCAATTCCCTCACGCGCCCAGCGCCGGCACCACTTTTGTGGCGAACAGGTCGATGGAATGCATCACCTGCTCATGATGCAATCCGCCGAAGCTGAACATTCCGACTAAAGTGTCAGGTCGTGCCGTCTCGATCATGACGCGAGCTTTCTTGATGACGGTGTCAGGACTGCCGATGAGTGACGTGCCCCATTCGTCGAGACGCTCGACGTTAAGACCGCCGGGAAAATACGGGAAGCGCTCGGTGAACTTCGGCAAGGCGTCGCTGGAAACCGAGTCGCCGCGCCAGACGTTGTCGGTGGCCAGTTGCCAGAAGCGGGTGATTTGCGGGATGGCCTCTCTCGATGCCTGTTCATCGGTATCGGCGACGTAGATATCGCGCACCATGATCGCATTGCCGGTACCCGGCAAGTCAGTATGTTTGGCGCGCTCTTCGCGATAGGCCCTGATCGCCCGCGCGCAATTTGCGAGCGGTTGCCGTGAGAGAGCGAGATTCCAACCCCGGCGCGCGACCATCGCCGGGCTGTCCGGCGAAGTGGCGCCGTAGTAGATCGGCGGATGGGGCTTCTGCAGCGGCTGTGGCCGGCACGAGATATCTTCATAGCCCCAGGCCTTGCCGGAGTAACTGAAGGTCTCTCCCGTCCAGGCACGCATGAGGATCTCGATGCCCTCCTCGAAGCGCGCCTGGGCCGTTTCCCGGTCGAGCCTGTGCTTCATATCATCTTTGGGTACGCCGCGGCCCAATCCGACATTGAGCCGCCCGCCCGTCAAGATGTCCAACATGCCGCACTCCTCAGCGAGACGCATGGGATCGTAAAGCGGCAGAACGCTGACTAAGTTTCCCATGCGAAGACGTTTAGTACGCGGCGCGAGCGCGGCGATGATCAAATTAGGCGACGCCAGCATGCCGTAGTCGGAGTGATGGTGCTCGGCGAACCAAGCCTCGTCGAACCCGAGGCGCTCCGTGAGTAGAATCTGTTCGAGCAGTTCCTCGAAGGCTTGCTTTTCCGACACCCAGGGCCGGGCTTGGTTGTAACTAAAAGTTCCAAACCGCATCCGTTTTCCTCCCAAAAATTTACTGTCAACGAGAGCTAGATCGAGTGATAGCACATCCGCAGACCCTTCTGCGAGCAAGCGGCGACCTCGGCCACTGCGCATGTCAAGCGGCTTTGCTCATCGAGCAGCGAGATCACATGCCGAGCCAAGTCTGGATCGCGCCGCCTTCGAACTGGATATGTACCAATTTTTGAAACAGCAGATGGAACAACACCCAGGTGATCGCCGTAAGCGCTAGGGATTGAAACCAGCTCGCCTCGCTCTGAACCTTTAGATAGAAAAACATGAAGAGCGGGACCGTCGACGGGAAGCCGATCAGATAGACTGCGAGTATGAAACCGGCGATCCAAGAAAAGATGGTGATGATCCGGCGCCGCGCGACGTTTTCGTCGACATCGCCGGAGAAATCTGCGTCTACGGCGGGCCCCTTGGTGACCTCGGGGGCGCGGAAGAATTCGAGATAAAGATGGAGGAGCACGAGAAGTAAGAGAGGGATGGCAATGGCTAGGGGAAAAAGCCGGTTTTGAACGACCAGCGGGAGGCAGCCAAGATCGCGTAGCCCGAGACCAGGATCAGAAACGCGCTGAAATAGAGATGACCTTTGCTCTTCATCAGTCGCCACTGCCGGCCCAAGCCGGCTTTTCACGCACGAAGGGATACACGATGACGAACACCATCAGCAGGATCAGAACAACGACGATAGGATGTGCCAGCCAGGCAAAGCCGTAACGCGCGACCGAAATGAACAGGTAGGTTTCCACCAGCTTGCCCAGCACCAAGCCCAATACGAGCGGCGGCCGCGGCCAACCCCACAGCACCATCAGGTAGCCGAGCACGCCGAAAGAGAAAGTTACGATCAGGTCGGCGATATGACCGTTGGCGGTGTAACTTCCGACGAACACGAGTAATAGGACGAAGGGTATGATCAGGCCGCCTCTGATGTAAGTTACTTTCGCCAGTTGGTTGAGCACCGCAAGCGACAGCACGACGGTAATGATGTTGGCAATCACCAGTGTCCAAACCATCGAATAGGTCACGGCCAGATGTTTGCTCAGCATATCGGGGCCGGGCACCAATCCCATGATCATGAACCCGCCGAGAAGAATTGCCATGGCGCCGCTGCCCGGCACGCCGAAAGCGATCGTCGGAACCAAGTCGCCGCCTTCTTTGGAATTGTTCGCCGCGCCCGGTCCGAGCACGCCGCGCACGTCGCCCTTGCCGAAGCGCTCGCGATCTTTTGAGTCCTTGGCGCTTTGCACGGCGTGAGCGTAGGCCATCCATTGAGCGACGCCGCCGCCGGCGCCGGGCATGATGCCGACGAACACACCGACCGCGGAGCAGCGCACAACCAGCCAGAAGTGACGGAAAGTATCTTTGATGCCTTCCATCACGCCGCGGCTCAAATTTTCCGCGGGGCGGTCGCCGGCGATGGAAGTGCCGCGCACGGCCAAATCGACGAGCTCAGGAATGGCGAAAATGCCCACCAGGACCGGTACCAGATCGAGTCCTTCCCAGAGATACAGTAGACCCATGTCGAATCGGAGCGAGCCCGACTGGCGCTCTTGGCCGATGGTCGAAAGCAAGAGACCGAGTAGTCCCATGGCGAAGCCGCGGATCTGACCGCGCACGCTCAAGCCGCTGAGCGAGGTGATGCAGGCGATGCCGATCATCGAAAGTAAGAACAGCTCCGGCGAGCCGAAGGTGAGCACCAGCGGGCGGACGATGGGAATTGCCAGCGCGAGGGCCACGGCGCCGATCAATGCGCCGACGAGGGAGCTCATCAGCGCGGCGCCGAGCGCGCGGCCTGCTTCGCCGTTTTTTGCCATCGGATAACCGTCGACGACGGTAGCCGCGGAAAGTCCCTCGCCAGGCACGCCGAAAAGTATCGAGGTAATATCGCCCGTGGTCGCGGCGACTGAATGCATTCCCAGCAAAAAGGCGAAAGCTTCGGCGGGAGCCATCTTGAAGACGAAGGGAATCATGAGCGCGAGCGTCGCCGCGCCACCGATGCCTGGAAGCAGGCCGACGCAGAAACCGAGGCCCATGCCGACCAGCATCAAGCTGAAAGCTTTCCACTGGAGAACTAGGAATAGACCATCGATGAAGGCGTCGAGCATCGTTTATCGTTTTCCTTGCGAAGGGGTGTGCTTGAAACGACGATACAAATTCCCATGGAGACCGGCGCGAATATAGTTCAAGCTTGAAAACCATTCAAGCCGTTCGGCAACACGAGTTGCCGGTTCAAAGTTCAAGGTTCAAAGGCCCCCCAACGCTCCGATTGTCAACGCTCAGACTGTTTTTCCGCCTTTGAACATTGAACCTTGAACCTTGAACTTGAACGAAAACTCCAGAGTCTCATTGACGCATTGTCGGTGCGGTGTTAAGAAACGGCGGAAACTTTGCCCGCGATTTAACGAAGGGAGGAAGCAATATGGCCAAACTCGTACTCGCCGCCGGCGTGCCGCATCCGCCCCGTCTCGTTTTTGAGATGCAGCAGTCTCCCGGCAAGATGAAGGGCGAAGCGCTGATGAGGCAGGTGCGCGAGCAAGTGGAAAAAGCCGAGCCCGATCTCATCATCGAGGTGGACAGCGATCATTTCGTGAATTTTTTCTACAACAACCTGCCGTCGTTCTGCATTGGCATGGCGGAGCAGGCGCAGGGTCCGCAGGAAGATTGGTGCCCGATGCCGCGTTATACCGTGCGCGGCCATGTGCCGTTTGCCAAGGCGCTTTTCCAATACGGTGTGCATGACAAGTTCGATCTCGCCGCGGCGCACGAGCTCCGTCTCGATCATTCATTGACGGTGCCGCTCCACTTTCTCAACCCTGAGATGAGGCTTCCGGTCGTGCCGATTTACACCAACGGTTTCGCTTCGCCATTGCCGCTGGCGACTCGATGCGTAGCGCTTGGGCGAATGGTGCGCCGCTTTATCGATGTGTGGGAAGGTAAAGAGCGCATCGCGCTTATCGCCAGCGGCTGCTTCGCCATGGACGTCGGTGGTCCGCTGCGCGGTTGGGTCGATACCGAATGGGCGGAGACGATTTCTAAGCTGCTCGTGCGCGGCCAGTATCAAACGCTCGCGCGACGCGCCACGGAAGAGCGCATCAACGCGGCGGGTAACAACAGCGGCGAGCTGCTCAACTGGATCACGGTGGCCGGCGCCGTGGGCAAGACCAAGCCGCTGTTTTTGGAAGGCGACGACGGCAACGGTTATGCCGTGTGGAAGTTCGAGTAGAAGTTATGAGCGTTTATCAAGTCAACAAATTGCTCTATCTTACCGATAACGATCTGGCCTTTCGCAAAAGGATGATGGAAGAGCCGGAAAAGGTGATCGACGAGTTTGGCCTAACCCAGGAAGAGCGCGACGCACTCACTTCTGGCTCGGTGGGCAAGCTCTACCAGATGGGGGTGCACACCTTTCTGCTGAACCATCTTTATCGCTACGAGCTTTTTGGAGTGAATCGGGATAACTACTTGACGCGGATTCGCGAGGGCATGGCTTACGACCCGCGCTTCGAGCAGGGCAACATGCCGGTGCAGCGGTTTATCAAAAAATAAATCGAAACTTTCGGCGTGGGCTCGAACGATTTGAGCTCGATGAACTGCACAGCTAAGCCGCCGCGTCTCGTTCAACAGGTTCAAACCGTTCAAGCCGTTCAAATCGCCGGGCTTGGGGACTAGATCAGCTTTCCGCCTTGATGTATTTGCCCATTTCCTTCAACGTCTCGGGTGTTTGGTTGAGCAGTGCGTTGAAGTCTTTTTGCACCTGTTCGTGAGAAATAAGGTTCATATCGATCTTGGCCTTCTTTGCTTCCGCCAAGAGTTCCGGATCTTTGAGCGCTTTGGCAAACGCCTCGCGCAATATCGCCACGCGATCGGCCGGCGTGCCCGGCGCGGCCGCGAAAGCGCGTCCAATCGCGAGCGGCAGCGCCTTGATCGACATCAGCGATTTGCCGAGCGCGCCGGTTGCTAGATCCTCATCGGTCGGGAGATTCTCAAATCCGGGCACCGGCGTGCGCCCGCGCACCAGCGGTCGCACCGCGCCACGGTCGGCGGCAAGCTTGATCGTCGTCCCGAGCGCCGACCATGCGTCCACTTCCTTGCGTTCGATCGCCAATAGAACATCGCTGTTGGCGGGATAGCCGGAGACTAGCTTCAATTTGAGGCCGGCGAATTCTTTGAGCAGCAGCGGAAAGTCGTGGGCGTTGGAGCCCGGCCCGGTCGTGCCGGCAACCAGCTCTTTGTCGGCTTTTTTCAATTCCTCGATGGTTTTGTAGGGCAAATCCGATCGGATGGAAAACATCACGCCGTCGGCGCCCGACGAGCCGAGCCATTGAAATTTGCGGACGTCGAAGCGAACCTGCTCGACCTTCGAGAGTTGCGCGATGGCAACGTTGGGATTTGCCGCGAGAATCGTCAGGCCGTCGGGCTTGGCAATGTTGAAGACGTTATTCGTAGCGAGCAGATGCGCCGCGCCGGGCACATGCTGCACGATCACAGTGGGTTTGCCGGGGATGTATTTGCCCAAGTGATGCGCGACGACCTGCGAGGCGATTTCTAGGCTGCCGCTTTTGGCGCCGATCATCACCGTGAGGGTCTTGCCTTCGTAAAAGTTAGCCTGCCCCCATGCGGAACCGGCCGAGAATATCAACCACGCGAAAAACGCGAGCACTGTCTGCGTCCGAGTATGCTTCATTTTTCCCTCCTTCAGGGTTATGAATCTGCAACCGACGATAGTGTTCTTGACCGCATTCGATTTACGATGCGCGGTCGATTCGTCAATTTCCGCCGAGCCGCCGCAACGGTATTTCATTGACCGCGTGCTAGTCAAGGGTATCCGCGATTTATTTGACAGCGACGAACGCAGTGCGTAATTTGATATCGATGTGTGCAATAATCTACCGGTATTTGGTGAGTTTACCCCGCATTTGCGCCGGTATTTTCGTGGTGGCGGCGTGGCTGACAACGCTGCCTTCCAACGCGCTCGGACAGGCCCATTGGCAAGCGGAGTGGGATAAGACTTTGCGTGCGGCGGAGTCCGAGGGGCAGGTGACGCTATACGGTTGCTGTTACGATTTCGATCGCGTCATCGAAGGATTCAAAAAAAAGTATCCGAAGATTAAAGCCGCCACGGTTCTAGGTTCTGGCAATCAACTGGCGACGCGGATCCTCGCTGAACGTCGCGGCGACAAGTTTCTTCCGGACGTCATCAGCTCCGGCGCGAACACGCTGCACGATGCGCTCTACAAAGGCCAGATTCTCGAACCGATCAAGCCCCACCTCATGATTCCGGAAGTAGTGGATCAGTCCAAATGGTACGAGGGCGAGCACCGCTACATCGACCCGGAGAAACGTTATATTTTTGCTTTCGTCGCGAATTCCCAGTCGGGACAAATCATCTACAACGTCAAGCAGGTGAATCCCGCGGAGTTCAAGTCGTATTGGGATCTTGTTCAGCCGAAGTGGAAAGGAAAAATGGCTTCGCTCGATCCGACAACCTTCGGCATGGGCGCGACGCTGCAGTTTTTCTTTTTCAATCCAGAGCTCGGCCCGGCGTTCCTTAAAAAGCTTTACGGCGAGATGCAAGTAGCGATCAGCCGCGATGCGCGCCAGATGACCGACTGGCTTGCCGCCGGGAAATATTCTCTCTGCATTCGCTGCAACGCCGGCAGCGAAGTCGGTAAAGCGGTGCAACAGAAATTGCCGATCGGCTATCTCGATACCGAAGACTGGAAGGAAGGCGGGAGCTCCAGCGCCGCCGGCGGCACGCTCGGGATTCCCACCCGCGCGCCGCATCCCAACGCGGCGAAGGTGTTTATCAACTGGTTTCTCTCGCGCGAGGGACAAACGGCGCTGCAAAAGCTCGGGCGGCCCGACGCGCACAACTCGCGCCGCATCGATATTCCCAAGGACGACGTCGATGCCTTCAACCGCCTCGATGAAAAAAAAAAATACTTCGACCTCGCCAAGCCCGAGTACCAGGATCTAACGCCGATCTTCAAGCTCGTCAAAGAAGTCCTCCCGCAGAAGTAAAATAGCTTCCAAGCGGCGGGATATTGCATTTGCGCTTCCATTTGCGCTAATCAAATAAGAGATAGAGACACGGGGTTTATTGATGAAACAAACTTGCTTCGTATGTCAAAACGTCGACTGTCAAAGTCGTGGCTCCGAGCAACTCATGAACGACCTGACCAAACAGGTAGAGGCAAAGTCTCTCGACGCCGAGGTGAAACCGTATATTTGCTTCGGCGGATGCGATTTTGGGCCGAATATCGTTGTCCATCCGCAAAAGAACTGGTACGCGGGCGTCAAACCGGAAGATTTGCCGGAGATCGTCGAATCCCTGGCCGGAGGACCGGCGGTCACCCGGCTCGACACCATCGATCCGTCTCTAAAAGAGATCGTGTACTCGTTGCTTGACGCCGGGGTTTTCTAAAGACTTCGCGTATCAGGTTTTTTTGAGCAGGCTTGATTCGCGGCTGCGTTACTGACTCGGATTTAGTTCCTTAACGACGCGTTGCAGCGGGCCGAAGTCGGCAACACTGGGTAATCGGCACTTCATTCTTGACGTTCAGGAATGCGCGTTGCTCATTGATCATTTCGCGCACGACATTGTCGCTGACGCGTCCGTCGGGGCTCATCGCCTTCATGTAAAAATCCAACGTGCCCGCCAGCGTGTTCTGGTCCATGCCGGGAAATTCTTTTGCTAGAATCGGCAACGCTTCCTGCTTATGCGCGCGCGTGTAGATCATGCTGCGCAGCGACGCGCGCAGCATGCGCTGGACCTGATCGGGATTCTCCTTCAGCTTTCTCAGCGTCGTGCTCAGGCCGTTCGAAGGGACGTCGCCTACAATGTCGCCGAGCCAAACCAGATTGTTCAATCCCTTCTGCTCCGCCATGACGGTGTAAGGCGGCGTCAGGATCGCCGCTTCGATGGCGCCCGAAAGGAGAGATTGAAAGCGCAGTCCGGTATCGCCCATGGCGATAAGCGTGACATCGCGCATCGGTTCGAGGCCATGATGCTTCAGCGCCGTCCGTGCGCTGGCTTCCGTGGAACTCGCGAAATTGGAGATCGCGATGCGTT
This sequence comes from uncultured delta proteobacterium, assembly GCA_963804165.1. GTDB lineage: Bacteria > Desulfobacterota > Binatia > UBA9968 > UBA9968 > DP-20. The sequence continues at coordinate 162,783 of CAWDPO010000006.1, read as the reverse complement.
TGCCCTTGAGTTCTTGAACGCGGCGAATCTCGCGCTGTGAAAAAAGAAAAAAGCTCTGCTTGGTAATGAGCGTTGCGATGACGCGCACCGGCAAGCCGCTGATCGCCGAGCGCATCGCCGACTGATAGAGCGTCGTGTAATCCAACTCGCCGGAGAGCAGCGCGGGAAATATGATCCCGCTGCGCATGACGATGAACTGCGGCTCCAGCCCTTCGCTGCGGTAGATGCCGGTGTGCACGCCGACGAAGAAAGGCGAAAAATCGACGAGCTTGCCGGGAATGCCAATGCGGATGGTTTCGACTGTGAGCTGGGCCGCTGTGCACGTCGCCGGCGCTGCCAAAGCCGCGATCAACAAGATGGTAACGAATCGTGCAATCATCGTCCTCGTCTTAATGCCGGCTGCGCAAGCTGTCAATCGAGAAGCCTTCGGTAGTGGCTCCGTTTCGCAAGAATGTGTAGAGGCGCCCCGATGTGGTCAGCCGAGGCGGGCTTCTGCTGTATCGTCGCTTTAGAAAACGGACACGACGAGAGAAGTCTCGGTTGACAGTCGTCGCGGCAAAGGGATATCCAGGGCAAGAGAATCGATGCGGAGGTGATCGGTTATGGCTCAGATCGCTCGAACCGATAGCGTGGCACTCTTGGACCGCGAGATGGCGGAGAAAAATCTCTCGGGCTATTGGCGCCTCGGCATGGAAGGGTTGCCGCCTTATCCGATGACGTCTGTGGAGCCCTGTCTCTGGAAGTGGGCTGACGTGCATGAAAGCCTTGTGCGCGCGGGTGAGGTGATCAGCCTGGAAAACAGCGAGCGACGGGTCGTGCGCCTGGTCAATCCAGGGCTCAATCAGCAGCAAGCCTTCGCGACGCACACGCTGCAAATCTCATTTCAATACGTCAAGCCCGGCGAGAATGCGCGGGCGCACCGCCACACGCCGGCGGCGCTGCGTTTCGTCATTCAAGGCAACGGCGCTTACACGACGGTCAATGGCCAGCAATGCATCATGCAGCCCGGCGATCTGATTCTTACCCCCAAGCTCACCTGGCACGACCACTCCAACGATTCTCAAGAGCCCATGCTTTGGCTCGACGGTTTGGATTTTCCGCTCGTCACAGCGCTGCACCAGGTCATGCAAGAGCGCTATCCCGAGCGGCGCCAGCCGATCGAGAAAAGCAGCGAAGAGGTGATGGATCAACCTGGCGCATCGCCCCGCCACGGCGTTCCGATTACGGATGTTTTTCATTACAAATGGCGCGAGACGGAAAAGACTTTGCGCGCTTTGACTCAGTCGCCCACCGCACGAAATCGCTTCGACGGCTATTTGCTAGAGTATCGCAATCCGCTTACCGGCGGGCCGACGATGACGACGATTCAGTGCGCTGTGCAACTATTGCCTCCCGGTGATCAGACGGACACGCATCGCCATACGAGCACGGTGATCTATCACGTGTTTCGCGGCAAAGGAGCGACGCACATCGGCGAGCAGCACTTCGCGTGGGAGCAGGGCGACTCGTTCGTCGTGCCGCTGTGGTATGACCATCGGCACGTAAATGTTTCTTCATCGGATGACGCGATTCTTTTCTCCATGAGCGACTCCCCGGTGCTGAAAGCGCTCGATCTTTATCGCGAGGAGAGCGCGAGCGATTAGCGCTACGCGCATGGCAAATGGCAAATTTCAGAATTCAAATTATCTGATTCGACGGCGCGCATTCCAGCGAGGACTAATTATGAAGCTCACTAAAATCAGTGGCATTCCGACGATCGTATTTCTTCTACTGGCGACCGTCTCGCTCATATGGCCGGCGCGAACCTTGGCCTTAGAAGAGATCCTCGCCTCCTACGCCGGGCCAACCGTCACGTTTCTGCCCGCAGAAGTTGCTCGCCAGCGCGGTTTTATGCGCGAGCAGAACCTCGACATCAAGTTTCTGCTGACGCGGTCGGAGGTCGACCGGGCCGCGTTGGCGAGCGGCAACGTGGACTATACGCTCAGAGCAGGCTCCAGCTTCGTCTCGGCTGCGCGCGGCTTGCCGGTGAAAATCGTGCTCCTCGGCACGATGCGGCCGTTTTGGGGCTTGGTGGTTCGTCCCGAAATCAAGTCGGTGACGGAGTTGAAAGGCAAATCATTGGGCGTGCCAGGCTTGCTCGGTTCCCAGCAGATTTCCGCGAAGTTCATTCTCAAGCATCACGGCCTGGATCCCGACAAAGACGTAATTTACCGCATCGTCGACACGGGAACGCGCATTGCCGGGATTCTTTCAGGGGCGATCGATAGCTCGATGATGGACTACGGCGAAGCTTTTCGAGCGAAGAAAGCCGGTCTGAAGTTTCTCGTCAATGCCGCCGATCTGCATGCCCTCTTGGCCGGCGGTCTCGCGGTCAATACCAAAAAACTTAAAGAACAGCCCGATCAGGTTCGGCGAATGCTAAAGGCAATGACGCAGGCATTGAGATACATGCAAGAGAACCCCGAGGGCACGCAGCAGGTGATGATGAGTTGGCTCAAGCTCGATCGCGAGATGGCGGCGGATATCTATCAGATGGCGAAAAACAACTATACGAAGAACGGCATGGTGGAAGAATCAATGCTGAATTCGCTCGTCACGACGATGTTGGCCGAGGCCGGCATCAAAAACGTCGCGCCGACTCAGCTGGTGGATTTCACTTTGCTACAGCAAGCGCTTAAGTGAAGGAAAAACGATTTAACCGCAAAGAGCGGAAAGAACGCAAACTGCGAAGATTCGGAATCGGAAGTTGGCCGCTATCAGCGACGGAGAAGATGTAGGGGCGACCGGCTGGTCGCCCTCTGATTTGAAAGCGCCGCACGGATCGTCATGCAAATTCCTACGCCGAAAAATGCGAGCCGGTTGGGTCGCCTCTGGGCGTTCTTTCTCCCGGTTTATTTCCTCGCTGCGGCAGCATTTGATTCCACCGAGGTCACCAACGGCGAGTATCTCAAATTCGTTCTGTCGACACGCCACGCGGCGCCGGAGTATTGGAGCCACGGCCGTTATCCCAAGGGCAAAGATGACGATCCCGTCGTCCTGGTGAATTTTCACGACGCTGCGGCGTATTGCCGCTGGTCGGTAAGACGGTTGCCGACCGTCGATGAATGGAAGGCGACGTGCGAAGGCAGGAAAGCTCAAGAAGCGCGGCGATATTTGGGAGTGGACCTCCACCGACGTCGATATGGGCGGACAAACTTACAAGGCCCTCTGTGGTCCGGCTAACACATGCGATTGCTCGCACCGCTATTTGCCGGAGTGGAAAAACGAAGTGAAAGGATTTCGCTGCGTGCAAGATTCGACGCCGGTCACTTGGTTGCGGGTTTTGGTTCAGGGAGAAGATTTTACGTAGGTTACTCTCTGGCTGAGTGGCTCGGTTCTCAACCGCACCGGTCAAACTGGGGTATTAGATTGTCGTTGGATCGATTAGCCGAAGTTGGCAACCGCGACGGGCCGCCTGGCGGAGAGTTCTTTGCGATCGCGCTTGATCCGTTCCAAGTCGTGGAGAGTCGCAGCTGTTAAGTAGCTTTCGCCGCAATGCGGACAGCTGATCACCGGGACTCCTTCAACCACGAGCAGGTTGCTGCCACTGCCGTAGCTCCGTGTCACGCGACGTTCGCGCGCTCCCCTTTTGCCGCAAATTTGGCAGATCAAAGATTTTCGAACTGTCATGTTTGGACCCTATATACGGTGATTATAACGAGACAACCTGTAATGCTCAACTTGCCGACCACGCCGACGGTGCCGCCGTCGGTACCTGTACCGCTCACAACATACTTCCATTCCCGTGTCAGGCGATCCCGTTGACGCTCGACAATCTCACCGTTTAGCACAGCGCTCTCCAGATCAAAAACGGAGAGCCCGTCCTCATCCATTTCTTCTTCGGCATGCAGAGTGACGACGTAATCCAGGTTTTGGATTCTATCTCTAAACCGCTGAAGGATGCGCTCGTACATGAGTTGCAACGTCCGGCTATCATGACAGCGTGTTGACTTTCAAGGTACGCAGCCAATGCTACTCCTGCGAGTCTAGCGCGCCGGCTGAGCCGTGCGAGCGCCGAACCTCAACCGGATATTGGGCAAGGTGCGAATAATCGGCCTCATCCCCGTGTCTTGGGCGGCACGAAGTGTCGTTCACTGCGGTCACGTGAACGATTTAAGGTAATTTTCATAATCACGAGCAACATCTCCGTTTGCGTCGTCCGGCGTGTTTCGGTGCTTCCTTTTCTCCGGAGGCATGAGCAAATCCTTCTTACTACGTACCATTCGAGCTAACTTGGCCTTTCCTACTCCAACGTGCTCCGCGTACACGAGTTCTACTCCGTGCTCAAGCGGCCCCGAAACGTCACCCAGGAAACCCAGCCCGACGAAACGCGTTGAGACTTTGCGTCCCGCAGGATTCGAATAAGGTTTCCATGCCTGGGACCTGCCGAGTTTCAAGGAACGCTTATATGCCTGTTCAAGATCTCGCGCGCAAACCAGGACCGTGTTGACGTGGACAACATTGCGAGCATCGCGCTCGACCTTGATCTCCATGACAAGATCGGCAACGAACCATTTAATTTTGCGCAGTCGACGAGCCATTCGAGGATAACGATTAGGTGGGTCGGTTACTTTATCCCAACAATTTTGTAAGACTGGGCAATGCCCCGTATATAAGGTTCGCGGGTGGTAACCCGCCTGAAGCCGCTTGGTTAACGGCGTTCTGCAGACTGATTCCCTATCACGCTCCAGGTCGCCAGCCGTAACGTTTGAACAGTGCGCCTGCATCACCGACGCAGCCATCGCAAATGTAAACTGTCGGGCCCGCGATCAGTTTCGCGACATTGTCATGATGCCTGTCACAGAAGGAACAGATAAGTTCCTCAACGGGAGGTGTGAGCATCGGCGGTTTGTTCACGATCTCCTCTTGTGCAGCCAGCAAGATTGCCAGGGCTTCAACCAACGGATCGCCACGCTCGCCAGTTTCTATGCGACGCTGCAGGTCGTCGAGTAGCTGCGAGTGGGTCAGGGCTGCATCAGCGCTCGCGGCGTCGGATTCGGTGTGTGAGTGAGTGGGAGGCCGAATACCCCCTCCCTCCGCAACGATGTCGAAGCACAACTCAATGCATTCGTTGCAGATTCGACTGTTCCGGTGGGTAATTCCGGCGAGACCGAAAATTTCCTTCGCTTCCTTTCCGCAGAAGGAGCACGATCCAGACATGGCGAACACCATTTCGGATGGCAGGGGTACAAATCCTGTGCCTGCGAGCCATATTCCCGCGAACCCACCCCCGCAAAGCGCCAGAAAACGTCGTCGACTGACTCCTTGATTCTTCATAAGCACTGCCACGCGGCTGCTTAACTAAGTCGTTGCGTTATTCCAACCAACAATTCAGTAAAGTGGGCAATGCTATATTTTTTTTCGCAGCCTAACAACAGAAGACCTCTCAGAGTGTGTCATTCCTTCCCGAATGCTTCTATCGGGAATGCAGATAGAAACTGGACCTGGACCCCAAGCGTGCGGGGTGATGCCTTTGGGATAAATTGGCCTTTGTGTTATTGATTCGCGATAGCATGCTGCTGTGGGCTAGTATATCGGAGTGCGGTTTCTAGCTGATTTTTCCCAGATTTTAGCATAGGGATTATTTCATAACCCAATTAGAGGAGCATTGTCATGGACACAAACAAGACAATAACGATTCCAGTCGAGACCGTCGGGCAAGCGTATTTGGAAATCCTTCGGGCACGAGGGATCAAATATTTTTTCGGCAATAGCGGCACCGACTTTGGACCGATCATCGACGGGTTGGCGAAGTTTGCTGCCGATAAAAAAATGCATCCGATGCCGATCACGGTGCCGCATGAGTTCGTCGCGGTGAGTATGGCGCAGGGCTACGCCATGATCACTGGTGAGCCGCAGGTCGTCATGGTTCATGTGATCGTGGGTACCGGGAATGCCTCGGCGGCGGTGATGAACGCGTCGCGACTCAACGTGCCGATGATTTTTTCCGCGGGTAGGACGCCGCTCACGGAAGAGGGAATGAGGGGCAGTCGCAGCAATTTCATCCATTGGGGTCAAGAGTCTTTCGATCAGGGCAGCTTGTTGCGCGAGTTCACGCGTTGGGACTACGAGTTGCGCAATGGTGATCAAGTGGAGACCGTCGTTGATAGAGCGCTGGAAATGGCCCTCGGCACGCCGCAGGGTCCGGTCTATTTGACTCTGCCGCGCGAAGTGCTGGCGCAAAAGATGGAATCGGTCACGATTCATCCGTTTCGCAAGAACCGAGAGGAAGGCTTGCGACCGAGCGACGAAACGATCAAGCGCACTGCGGAAATATTGCGCGGCGCGGTGAGCCCATTGATTATCACCGGCCGATTGGGCTCCGATCCCACGGCGGTGAGCGCGATGGTTTCGTTCGCCGAGGCGTTGGCCGCGCCGGTGGTCACGCCAGCGAGCCCGTTCGTGAGTTTTCCCAACACGCATGACTTTCATCTCGGCGTCAGTTCCGCGCCCTACATTAAAGATGCCGACGTCGTGGTGGTGGTCGAGTGCGATGTACCGTGGTATCCATTCCAAGGCAAGCCGCCCGAGAACTGCAAGGTTATCCAGATCGCTCGCGATCCGAATTACAGCGGCATTCCGATCCGCAATTTTCCCAAGGACATTTCCATCGGCGGCGATCCCAAATTGGCGCTGCAGCTGCTCGCACAGGAATTGAGAAGCCAACCGCGGAACGAAAAGTTGTCAGCTGAGCGCGGGGAGAAAATTCGCGCGGAGCACAAACGCTATCGTGAGCGGGCGAAACAGAGGGCTGAAAAGGCGAGCAGTCAAAGGCCGATCGACACCGCGTGGTTGTCCTACTGCGTCGATCAAGTCAGAGACGCGGATACGCTGATCGTCAACGATCACGGCGTGTCGCAAGAGCAGCTCAGCCTGAGCGAGCCGGCTACTTATTTCGGTGGTTCGCCCGCCGGTGGATTGGGCTGGGGCATCGGCGGCGCTTTGGGTATGAAACTCGCTCATCCCGAGAAAACCGTGATCGCTAGCGTCGGCGACGGTACTTATATGTTCAATAATCCGACCGCGTGTCATTTCGTTTCTCAGGCCTACGATCTCCCCATGCTCACGATCGTTTGCAACAACGCCATCTGGCACTCGACCAAGGCGGCGACGCAGCAGGTCATGCCGGACGGGTGGGCAGTGAGTACGGACAATTTTCCGCTGTGCAATCTCACGCCGTCGCCGCGCTACGAAATGGTCGTCGCGGCGCACGGCGGTTACGGCGAGATGGTCGATGATCCGCAGCAGGTTTTGCCGGCGCTACAGCGCGCGCTCAAAGTCGTCAAAGAAGAGAAGCGCCAAGCGGTGCTGAATGTGATCTGCGGCAGCCATTGAGCCGTCGCGCTGTCGTCGTTCAAGTGCCGTGTGGTCGAGAGCTCAGTAGCTCTGGCGATCGAGCGTAACGAAACGCTTATCGAAGCATGAGGTTCGTAGCCTTATTCGCCTCAATTCCGATTTGATGTCCTCGCGTAAGAGTTAATGGAAAAGGTTAAGAAGTATCTGAGAGCACTGAAACACGTCGGTGTTGGGACGCTAATTCTAGTCGTCGTACTTAGCTTCATTCATTTTCCCTATGACGCGGATGCGCCTCTCACCCAGCAGGAAGTAGAGGCGGCGCGCAAATACTACACCGAGGCATATCGCAAGCCGGAAGGCGAAAACCAAGGAAGCTCCGAATATGAAACAACCTATCTTCGCGTCGCGGAGGCCGTGGCGAAAGAGTCCCACATTGAAGAGCAAGTGGCGGAGTTTGTTAAGCGGTTTAATCTAAGCGATAGACCCGTTTTGGAGATTGGCTCGGGGCGCGGCTATTTGCAGGACGTCGCGCAAAATTATACCGGGCTGGACATCTCTCCCAGCGTAGCGCGCTTCTACCATAAGAAATTCGTCCTCGGCTCAGCCACGGCGATGCCGTTTCCAGATAATAGTTTTGACGGCGTCTGGTCGATTTGGGTATTCGAGCATGTACCTAATCCGGAGCAGGCGTTTCATGAGGCTCGACGTGTTACGCGAGACAATGGAGTACTTTTCCTGCTTCCGGCGTGGAATTGTAATTCTTGGGCCGCCGAGGGTTACGAAGTCAGGCCGTATTCTGATTTCCACTTGATTGGGAAAATCGTCAAGGCAAGTATTCCAGTGCGCTCCTCAGCGCCGTTTAGGATAATGACATTAGTGCCGAACCGGATGGTCCGCAGTCTTGTCGCTCGATTTGGACCAACCAGATTGCGATATCGCCGTTTGAGCCCCAACTATGAGAAATATTGGGTCCCGGACAGCGACGCTGTTAATTCAATCGATAGCCATGAAGCCATGTTGTGGTTTCTTGGCCAAGGCGACGAATGTTTGAACTGCGGTGCCGCTTCAGTATTTTTGCCTGCGGCTTCGATGCCGCTCATTATTCGTGTTCATAAAGCGGCTGCATGAAACTTGCTTTGGCGGTCACTTCGAGACGATGATGACCCGCAGCAGGTTTTGCCGGCGCTATACGCGCGCTCAAAGTCGTCAAAGAAGATATGCGCCAAGCGGTGCTGAATGTGATCTGCGGCAGCCATTGAGCCGGCGGCTTGAGTCGGCGCGTTGGTATCAGAGTTTACTTCAATCCGGCACGTCGGGCTCGGGTTCGAGTGTGTATAAATCCTGGGCGCGTCCGACGCCGCGGAGCGCGTAGCGTCCGACGGAGACGAGCAGTTCCTTCGGTTCGCCGATCGCAGACGCGAACGCGGAAGAGATGAGCAGCGGCTGGTCGACGGAGCGGCACAGACTGGCGATGCGGCTCACTTCGTTGACCGCTGGGCCGACCACAGTGAAATCGAGTCGCTCACGGCTGCCGATGTTACCGTAAAACACTTCGCCGACATGAAGACCGAGGTACATATTGGTGGTGGGTAAACTCTCGGCGGCGCGTCGATGATTGACCACGGCGACGGCGCGGCGCGCCTCGGCAGCGGCGGCAAGGGCCGCATGGCAGGCGCGGGCGCGATCGTCCGCCGTGAAGATGGCGAGTGTCCCGTCACCCATCAGTTTCAGGACGTCGCCGCCGGATTCATGGATCGCTGAGAGAATCGCGTCGGCGTATTCATTGAGCAGCGGGATAATCTGTTCGGGTGCCGCGGTATCGCTGATCCGCGTGTAGTTGCGTAAGTCACTAAACCACAGAACGGCGTCGATCCGATCCGCGAACGCCGCGCGCAATGTGGCCGCCCAAGACTTTTCGACCGGCATCGCGGCCGAGATAGGTCTCGACCAAAGTACCCGCGATGCGCGTCAGCGACGCGGATTTGAGCGTGAGCGCGACCAAGGGCACCAGTCGCGATAGATTGGCGACGTCGGTGTCTCGGAAGCCTCCGGAAGCATCCGTAGCCCACGACGAATAGACACAATCCATGCCGCCTATGATCTCTTCGGCGGCGAACCGATTCGTCATCGCCATGTAGTCCGTCATACCTGCCGCGCGCAGATCGGCGAGGATGGGAAATTCGGCGTCGCTGTCCGCCGTCAATCGTCGTCTTAGAAGCGACTCGCCGGAGATCTCGAGACTATAATACGGGCTATGTTCCCAGCGGCCCGAATCCTCATCGCTGCGACCAAACTCGGTGAGCACCGTTTCCTGTTGATCCCGCTTCCACGTGAAGGCGCGGCCTTCGTAGATAGGATGCAGCGTGTCGATGACGACATTGCCACGCGCGAGCGGCAGACCGAGCGTCGAGGCGCGCTCACAAAAACCGGTTAGCGTCGCCGTCTCGGTCTGACCTTCCAGACCCGCCGCGGTGATCCAGGCGGCCAGATCGGCAAAATGATCCTTGTCCATAGCTGCTTGGTATATCACAATGCCGCGCGTCAGTCTGCGCCGGCGGCCGGCCGTGCATCCGATGAAAGTCCAAGAAATCCTCCCCGGCCACATTCGCGTGACGATTGAACGCTATAACAATTCTCCGCTTGATCCATAGAACGTTCTGGCCTATTTAACCTTGGACGGTCGCTCCCACTCCGTGACCGATCTGAACGGCCCGAACGAATTGAACTGAATGAAGCAAAATCAGAGGTGCTCATGAAGCAAGCGCTCTACGTCATCACGTTGGTCACTTTGATAACAGCTTTGTCTTCGCCGTGCGCCGCTCAAGACAAGAAGTTGGAAAGAATTCGCGTCGGTGGCGGCTCGGTGGGCGCGCCGCAGATGGCGATGTGGTTTGCCAAGGAAGCGAACCTTTACGAAAAGCATGGGCTTGCCATCGAGGCGATCTCGATTCCAGGAAGCTCGCTGGCACTCCAGGCGATGCTCTCCGGTGAGGTGCCGATCATTCAGCTCGGCGGCACGGCGTCGATGCAGGCCAATTTTGCCGGCGCCGATACGGTGATCGTGGCGACGATTCTCAAAAAGTTTTTGTTTTCCATTTTCAGCCGGCCGGAAATTACCCGGATCGCCGATTTGAAAGGTAAGCTCTTTGGCGCCACGCGCTTCGGCACGCTCTCCGATTTCGCATCGCGTTTTGCCCTGGAAAAAAATGGGCTCAATCCCGAACGGGACATCACGATGGTTCAGACCGGCGGCCAACCCGAAACCGTCCTCGCGCTTCTCACCGGAAAAGTTCAGGCCGCCGCGCTGTCCGTGCCGGCCACGATGCGTGCCAGAAAAGCGAACATGCGCGAGCTTCTCGATATGGCGAAGCTCGAGGCGACGATCCACCAAAACGGCGTGGTGACGACGCGAAAATATCTTAAAACAAACGAGGACACGGTGCGCCGTTTCCTGCGCGCCTACATCGAAGGCGCCGCGCTCGCTAAGAGGGATAAGACATTCGCGACTCGCGTTATGGCCAAATATCTCGGCACCAATGACCGCGAGATGCTCGACGACGCCTATGAGCGCGTCACACTGCATCTCGAGATCCCGCCATCCCCGAGTGTCGAAGGCGTTGCGGTGCTGCTGAAGACTCTGGAAAAAACCCAAGCCAAAGCGCGTGACGCGAAGCCGGAAGATTTCCTCGACGCGCGCCTGGTGCGCGAGCTCGACAAGAGCGGCTTTATCGATCGATTGTAGACGGTGCTTCGGCAAGTCGCGGTTATCCGTGCACCAGAAGTTTTAAGTTATGGGATATCGTCAGTTTGTGTTCGGTCGCATCGGCAAGCTTTCTACTGTCTCTCGCCCCTCACGATTGCGCTTCTGTTCGCGTTACTTTTGACAATTCACTTCAGCCTTTCTCACGCATCCGCCGTGAGATTATCGCTCGCCAATGCCAAGCTCATTTTGCGCCTGTCTAAGAATCGAGAGATCCGCGACTTCGCTGAGTGAAACTTCGCGGTCCACCTTGCCAACCCGTTTTGCTTCGTCGATTGCGACGCGGAGTCCTTTTTCGGTTAGCCCGCCATCGTCATTGAAAGCCTTTGCGACGCTTTGATAGGTAGCGCCGGCGATCTCTTTGTCGATTTTCAGCCATGACATCATCATCTGCATCGTTCCCTCGCGGTTCTGATGGATGTAACGGTTCGCTTTGATACCGGCTTTGATCACTCGCTTGATCTCATCGGGCCGTTCTTTGATACTCTTCACGCTCGCGACCAGGCCGCTGGCGGGAAAACTGAACAGCTCGTTGGCTCGGGCAAGAACGACGAAGCCCAACTTGCTGCCGAGAAAATCCAACGGGGCAGAACCCAAAGTCGCGGCTGTTAAGCCTTGCTTCATCGCGGCAAAGCGCGAATCGGCCGTGCCGGTGGCAAGAAACTTCACGTCCTTGTCCGGGTCGAGACCAAAATGCTTGACGATCAAGCGTGCAATCGATTCCAGCGTGCCGCCGAAGGTGTTGAGTCCGATGGCCTTGCCCTTGAGCTCTTGGACCGATTTGAACTCGGGCCGGACGATGAGCGCGATGGGCGTAGCCGGCAGGAAACAGGCCACGACCTTCACCGGCAGTCCCCGGATCGCCGCGCCGATGCCGTTGCCGATAACTGCATCGTAATCGATCTCGCCGCTGACCATCGCCGCCGGCGAAACCGCGGGCCTGATCCGAATAAATTCCCCTTGCAGCCCTTCTTCCTTGAAGAACCCTCGCTGCTCCGCCAGCGGCAGCGGAATGAATTGCGCCGCGAGATCCGGAAAGCCGAAGCGTAGCTTATCCGCCGCATGAGATGACGAGCAGAGAAGAAAAATGATGAAGCACGCGATTGAAGCGATTTTCATTACACACCTCTCACAGGCCGGGTTTTCGGTTTTCATGACCCGGTCCCGAAATCTTTACTTATATCCGGAACTCGCCACGGTATCAGCGCGCTGTACCATAGAGCAGCGTTGGGAAGGGCGTCAAGCAAAAGAGCCGAGGGCGAGTGAATTGCCGTTGCCCGTGCTGCCCATTGCGCATTTGAACAATGGGACACTGTGATCGGTTTTGATGATTTGCAGGGCTGGCATGATTTGATTGGTTCTGATCCATTGAACTCTTAAACTCTCTGCAACGACTGCGAGATGCTCGACGACGCCTATGAGCGCGTCACACTGCATCTCGAGATCCCGCCATCCCCGAGTGTCGAAGGCGTTGCGGTGCTGCTGAAGACTCTGGAAAAAACCCAAGCCAAAGCGCGTGACGCGAAGCCGGAAGATCTTCTCGACGCACGCCTCGTCCGCGAGTTGGATGAAAGCGGAAGCGGGTTTGTGCGCCGCTTGTGAGCGATTGTTTAGAAAAGAGGGGATGACCGACGCCGATTTCTCATGCGCCGGCTGAATTTCCGGGGTTTTCGATTACGGTAGTGAGTTTTTCTAATACCTCGTTGACATAATACGGTTTGTAAATGCAATCCTTTACGCCGGCGCGAAAAAGTTCCGCCTTCAATTCCGGCTCTAGATAACCGGTTGCTATCACGATATTCACTGCCGGGTTTTGCTCCTTCAGTTTAGGGATTACGTCCATCCCGGTCACTGTGGGCAAGCCAAGATCGAGCAACACGATGTCGATCTCGGCCTTGTGAAGGTTGTAGACTTCGAGCGCTTCTTCACCGTCCATGGCGGCCAAGACTCGATAGCCTGCTTGTGGCAAGAGCTTCTTCAAAAGGTGAACCAGCGGTTCTTCGTCTTCCACTACGAGAACCGTTCTTAGACGATTCGACTGTTTTCGATCCGAGGGGTCTTCTCTCGTCGTCTCGTCGACAGCTGGTTTTTCTTCTGACTGAAGCATCGGCAAATAAAGCCGAAACGTGGTGCCGCGCCCCGGCTCGCTTTCCACAGCGATGAAACCGTTGTGCTCTTTCACGATCCCGTAAACCATCGCGAGGCCCAGTCCGGATCCTTCACCTACTCCTTTGGTCGTGAAGAACGGTTCAAACATGCGTGTGCGCACTTCTTCTTCCATGCCTATCCCGGTATCGCTGATGACGATGCACGCCCAGGCGTCCGCGTGGATGTCAACGCGGCGGTCGCGCAGTTGATGGGCGTCGACTTTTTCCGTTGTGATCGTGAGTTTGCCACCCGCTGGCATGGCATCGCGGGCATTCACACAGATATTGAGGAGCGCTTGGTTCAGCTGATTTCGATCCGCCAAAACCCCTATCGGGCGGGTATCAAGATTCAGCGCGACGGTGATGGTCTTGGGAAAGGTTTGGATCAGTTCGTTGAGCGTCAAAACGATGTCGTTGGCATTGGTGGACGCGAGATGCGTTTCCGTTTTTCTCGCCACGGTGAGCAGCTGGCGCACCACGGATGCGCCGCGGTCGATTTCATTATTGATGACTTTCAAGCTTTTTTGGATCTCCTGCGTGCGCAAAGTTTGCTGGCCGATGAGCATGGCGTAGCCTCGAATGATGTTAAGAATATTATTGAAATCGTGGGCAATGCCGCCGGCGAGCGTGCCGATACTTTCCATCTTTTGCGCTTGGCGCAGCTGTTCTTCGAGTATTTTTTGTTCCGCGATGGTTCTGAGCAACGCGGCGTTTGCTTGCGCAAGATCCGCAGTGCGCTCCTGGACTCCCCTTTCTAGCTCGGCATTGGATCTGACTAATTCGTCCTTTGCTTCACGCAGATCGTCTTGTGCGCGCGTGTGCTCGATAAACCGGCCGAGTTGGTCGCCGATAGCGCCGACCATTTCGAGGAATTGACCGTCCGGTTCCCGCACTTCCCGACTAAAGCATTCGACGACACCCAAAATTTTGTCTCCGAGCTTGATCGGGAAACCGAAGGCACCATGCAACCCCTCTCGTTTAGCGATTGTTGCACGCCGGAAATTGATGTCATTCGTCACGTCGGCGATCCAAACCGGCATGCCAGCGTTCACTATTCGCCCCGGCAAACCAGCCCTGTGAATAAGCTTGCCTTGTTTCGTGACGGTCTCGAACTGCGGCGCCGGCGCGGCCGGCGTGTGCCACACATCAACATATTGCAACTCCGCGGTAGCTCGATCCATGACCCATACGGCCCCTAGATCCCAGCCGGCGTGTTCGCAGAGCACCCGGACGATTTGCGGCGCCGCCTCTTTGATCCCAGAAGACTCAGCCAAGATGCGACTTATCGAGCCTTGAACCTCGAGGCGCTGTTCGGCTCGTTTGGCCTCAGAGATCACGGCGGCCAGCACCACGGCGGCAATGGCGACGGTGCCCATGAAGGCCTGGAGGCGCAGCAAAGATTCATTGGGATCGGCATCGGCGTTGGGACCGACGCCATATAGCGTGCCTGCTAACGCGATGCCGGACATGATCAACGCCGAAGTGACGGCGCCCCGTTGGCCGAATCGGAAAGCCGCCCACAACAGCGGCAGCATCACGATGTATTCCGGGCTGGAAGTATCGCCTTTGAGAAAAATGAAATAGCCAATCAAGATCAGCGATATTAGCAAACCTGCGGCCTCGACGACTCGCTGCGGCTTGCATTGAGGATAAGGTTGCGTCATCCAGATCACTACGAACGGCGCAAAAATCAAATCGCCGACCGCGTCACCGAGCCACCAGGTCAGCCAAATAGCACCGAATTGGTCCCATTGAGCAAGGCCGGCCAAAGTTAAACTCGTGATTCCAAACGTCGCAGCGACGGCTGTGCTCAGAATCGGCGCCAGCACGACAAAACGGAAAATATTTCGGGCACGCTCAAAGGCTTTGGCGCCATTGGCGTAGCGGTTGATCGCCCATGCCGCCAAGAGCGCCTCCAGTGTATTACCGGTTGCGATACCGAGAGTCGTTGCCACCGTGCCTTGCGTCGTGATGTTTACCAGGAAGGCACCGAGGAAAATGCCGGGCCAGAGTTGCCGCCCCCAGAGGAGAAGCGCCGCCAACGCGATACCGCTGGCCGGCCAAACCGCAGAGGCGCTGGCATGCACATGCGCCCAAGACAGTCCGAGCTTGCCGGCGCAAAAATAAACCGCCACCAGCGCCACGATCGGTACCGATCTGCGCCATGCTGATTTCATCTTTAGGTTTCCGGCCGGTGCGGCGTGTCGCTTCGAGTTAGATTAGGGTCGTTTCGCATGAGAGAATCGGACGATAGCCCCCGCTTTTCTAGCTGTCAATATTATTTATGTTCGGGCAAATAAGGGTGCGGTGTGACGAGAAACGGCGAAGCCAGGATCAAATAGGACTTTCCGTGCGACTAAAGAGTCTAGCCGAGCGCAATCGGGAGCTTTCGAAATTCTCTAAGTTCGGTACGTCGCTCGACGGGGCCGTTTACGGGAAAAGCAACCTAGCCGCACCGCTTAGAATTGCCAGATAAATTCCAAACAGCAGCAGTGTAATGACGAGGTTTTTTTGCCATTGACTACTGAGCGCGATCCCGAAAGGCACGCCTATAAGAAAGCCTATGATGTGAGCGACGTATGCAACCTGAGGATCGTATCCCGGTATTCGGCTCTTTTCAGCGGCGACGATGATGTTGTAGACGAAGTAGAGAATCGCCGCCAGTCCCTGAGGGGCGAGGAAAAGCCAGGAAAATTTGAGCGGGTTGACCAACATCACGCACGCCGCAAGGGTAAAGATCGCCGCCGAAGCCCCCAACATTCCTGTTCCGGGGGGCATAAACGGGAGACTTAGGATGAAGCTCAGGATTCCGCCGGTCAAGAAGATGCTCAGATGCTTACCGGGGCCGACAGCTTTTTCCAGAGTATTTCCGAAGACGAACAGAAACAGCATGTTGCCAAATAGGTGGACGACGCTGCCGTGGACGAACAGAGCCGCCACGAGCGTCCAGACTCTGCCGTTCTCGAGGTTGGCAGTACTGACGATGAGGTTTTGTTGCGCGAACAGCGGCGGCTGTTGCCAAGCCCAGAGGCTGGCGCCGAGGCACGCGAGTGTGAGCAGCGAATTGATTTTCAAAGTATCGATCCCTGTCGACCTCACCTCAGTCGAGCGTCATTCGTATTACTTTACTATACTTGAAAGTCTCTACGGCTTGCGCAAATTTTTGCCACGGGCGTTTAGATTTTGCCGGGGCCATTCGCCCAGATATTCACGTCACAACTCCGGTAGGTCTTGCGGCCGTTCCGACAATGCGGATTTTGTATTTTGCCCGAATGAGCCGTTCACGTCGACCGACTGCGGAAGTTGGCGACGCGTGTAATATACTTCGTGCCAATTCACACTGCTCGCGCCGAAGCCGCGCGCTCCCGCATGGGCGCACAATCCGACTGTCGAAAGATGCTGAGGTGTTGCTGAATACTCTGGAAAGAGGGACCGAGCGCGTGCGGCGAGCCGGCGCTAAGCGGGTTTGCCGACGACGGCCTGCAGCGCGGGAATAATCTCTTCCAAGAAAATGCCGAACTGCCGGTTCAGGTCGGCGCCGATCGGGCGAATGGCGATGTGGTTGACCCCGGCATCGATGAAACCGCGCAGGCAGTCGACGCAATGCTCGACGGGCCCGCAGGCGGTCCAAATTTCAACGCCCTGGCGGGTAAAGTCCTTCTGATAGTACGAGTCGAGAAAATGTTTTGCTTCACGAAACGCCTGCTCGCGGTCGCGATTTACCGAAACGCCGTAATACAAGACTGTCTTGAATGCGTTGGAGTCTCGACCCTCTTCGGTGACCATTTTTCGTAGCCGATCCTGATAGTCTTTAAACATCGCGAGCTCGATCTGATTGCTCATCCAACCATCGGCGTAGCGGGCGATGCGCCGCAGTGAGCGTTCCACGCCGTGCTCGCCGATCTGAATCGGCCGCGGCGTACCGGCGATGTAGATTGGACACGGCCGTTGCGCGGGCTTGGGCAAGAGATCCACGTCCTCGAATGAATAATATTTGCCGTGAAAGCTCGCCTGTTCCTCAGACCAAAGAAGTCGTAGGGCTTGAATCATCTCTTCCAGCCTTCCAGGCCGCTCTTTGCTTGCAATGCCCATCACTGCAAGTTCTTTAGCCGCCATCGGATGCTGGCTCGCCGGATAGCCCATACAAGCGGCGAGCCACGTGCGGCCGCTCGACAGCACGTCGAGACTCGCCCACTGCAAGGCGAGCAGCACGGGATTGCGCTGCGCAATCGTCGCCATACAGGCCACACCGAGTTTCACGCGCGACGTGCGCGCGGCGATGGCGCCCAACAGGGGAATACATTCAAGCCGCGGTTTGCTGAGAATGCTGTCGCCAACCCAGACCGCATCGATTGCGCCGGTGCTCTCCGCTTTGACCGCCATGTCGATAAGCTCGCTCGGCGGCGTGCCGCGTGTAATCAACGCCCGGTTGGACAAGGTGAGACCGAAAGTAGTTTTTCTGATCGCCATGTCAGCGAGCATAAGCTAGGGCCGCGCTGTCTTTCAAGCGGATGTCATCGATCCTCGGTCTTCGTCTGGCCTTCGTTTGTTTGTCCTGATCGACGCGCATGGGCCGATGGAACCCACGTGCAGCCGTCGGCGCATCAATTTTGTTGATAGTCCGAGAAACTCATGCGACCATGCGCAGCAACATTGGGAGGATGGGAATGGGAAACACAAGTAGCTCACAATGAGCCGCCGTATTATTGACGGCGAGGGACATGTAGTTGAAGATAGCTTTCGAACTCGTTTAGTTTTTACCGCCACCAGCACATGAATAGCAAAAGGAAGATGCCATGTCGAAAAAACTAGAAGGCAAGGTTGCTGTCGTCACGGGCGGCAACAGCGGCATCGGACTTGCCACCGCAATGCGTTTCGTCGCCGAGGGCGCGCATGTTTTCATCACCGGCCGTCGCCAGAGCGATCTTGATGCGGCAGTCAAGCAAACCGGCGCCAACGCAACCGGCGTTCAGGGCGATGTGTCGAAGCTCACGGACCTCGATCGGCTGTATGACACGGTGAAGCAACAAAAAGGCCGCATCGATGTCCTCTTCGCGAATTCCGGTATCGGCGACTTCGCCTGAAGGCGAGGAATTTCAACCCTCCCCGAGAGAGACCAGAAGTCGACGTGCGTAGAAATCACGCGTTCATACTGCCATCGATGCTGAGCGCTGGCCTCAATGAACGGTTCGAACGTCTGGAACTATTGGAACAGATCTAAGTTCTTGATTGACTGGAACGATTGGAACTCATTTGAGTTCTTAATTGGCGAGAACGCTTTTTAGCCTATGGCAAATATTTTTCCACAGCCATGCGATGAAGGCGTCATTCGAGGGCGTCAGACCGTTGTCCCATGCGCGCCGGTGTCCGAGCCGTGGATCTTGGCCGCGACCATTTTGGGGTCGAGCATGGCGTTCATCGACGGCACGGTCGTCAACGTGGCGCTGCCCGCGTTGCAAAAAAGTCTCAATGCGACGGTTCTCGACGTGCAGTGGGTGGTGGAATCTTATGCGCTGTTTCTCGCCGCATTGCTTTTGGCCGGCGGATCACTGGGCGATCGCTTCGGCAGAAGGCGTATTTTTTGCGCCGGCGTCGCTCTTTTCGCACTCGCCTCAGTCGGCTGCGGGATGGCGCAAAGCATCGGTCAACTGATCGTCGCCCGCGCAATTCAGGGCGTGGCCGGCGCGCTGCTGGTGCCGGGAAGCCTCGCCATCATCAGCGCTTCATTCGACGAAGCGAGGCGCGGACAGGCGATCGGCACATGGTCGGGGTTCACCGCGATTACCGCCGGTGTCGGGCCGGTCATGGGCGGCTGGCTGATCGAGCATGTCTCGTGGCGCGCCGTGTTTTTTATCAACGTGCCGCTCGCGATCGTCGTGGTGGCGATCTCTTTGTTGCATGTTCCGGAGAGTAAAGACCACGATGCCGATACCGCTTTGGACTGGTGGGGTGTTGCGCTCGCGACGTTGGGCTTGGGAGCGCTGATTTACGGCCTGATCGAGTCTTCAAGTTTAGACTTCGGTCATCCGCTCGTAATCGCCACGCTTATCGGCGGCGCGATGTCACTCACCATGTTTTTTCTCATCGAAGCGCGCTCGACGCATCCGATGCTGCCGCTCGCGCTGTTTCGCTCGCGCAATTTTAGCGGCGCCAATCTGCTGACGCTCTTCCTCTACACGGCGTTGGGTGGCGGCATGTTTTTCTTTCCGCTCAATTTGATTCAGGTCCAAGGATACTCGGCGACGGCCGCGGGCGCCGTGTGGCTGCCATTCATTCTCATTCTGTTTTTGCTCTCGCGCTGGTCTGGAGGATTGGTGAAACGCTACGGGGCCAAAAGGCCGCTCGTAGTGGGCCCCGCGATCGTCGCGTTAGGCTATGGGCTATTTATGATTCCAGGAGTGGGCGGCAGTTACTGGACGACGTTTTTTCCCGCCATGGTCGTGCTCGGATTAGGAATGGCGGTGAGCGTTGCGCCGCTGACCACGACCGTGATGAACGCCGTGCGGGAAAATCGCGCCGGAGTAGCTTCTGGTGTCAACAATGCCATGTCGCGCATCGCTGGACTCCTGGGTATTGCCGTTCTGGGTATCGTGATCGTGCACTCCTTCAATCGCGAGCTCGATCGACGATTGGCGCCGATGGATTTAGCCCCTGAAGTACGACGCGCCATCGACGCGCAGCGCCCCCGGCTGGCCGGAGCGGAACCGCCTTCAAGTATAGACGAGCGAACACAGGGCGCGCTGAAACAGGCGATCGACGAATCTTTTGTCTTCGGCTTCCGCCTGGTGATGCTGAGTTCGCTCGGCCTAGCGCTGGCAAGCGCCGTCGTGGCGTTTACGGTGATCGAGAGCAAATGATCGATTAGAACAGCATAAATATTATCCCTGCTCCCCACCGAAATCCGGCGGAGAGAAAACGGGCTAGGTGCGCGGGAACACTGCAATAAAAAGATCGGGACAGCTTCTTGCGAAAGATTCCGTGCGGGCTACACTTTTAAGTAGATCATATGATGCTGGAAGGTCGCGATGCTAATAACCCGGTTTGAAAACTTTTCTTCGTGTCTTTTATTCTGTTTGCTCGCAGGCTGCGCAGCATCCCCTCAGATTACCAACACTTCGCGCTCCAGTACCGAACAGGAGCTGCTCGTCCGTGCTTTGGAGCGCGCAATGGCTGGTCTAGATGTACAAAAGATCAAAGATAAAACCGTCGCGGTTGATTTTTACGGCCT
Source organism: uncultured delta proteobacterium (assembly GCA_963804165.1). Lineage (GTDB taxonomy): Bacteria > Desulfobacterota > Binatia > UBA9968 > UBA9968 > DP-20. Next base: position 142,313 of record CAWDPO010000006.1, on the reverse strand, counting down.
CACAGCGGACAAGGATTTTGCGAGAGAGTATTTCACCGCTTGGTTGCAAGCCCAGAGGGTACGGATTGCCGCGGATCTCAAACAGGCGCAGCTGCGCTTGAAAGTTTTCGCATCAGTTCTCGCGGTCGATAAAGGACAGTCGTTTCTCGGCGCTCCCTCTTTTACCGTCCCGCTCGCGGGTTTCGCCATGCCTGAGATCCCGCTGTTTAAAAATGTGCAGCACAGCGGCCATGCCGAGATTAAGCTCTCCATGACCGGTAGCCAGACCGGCGAATTCATAGATGAGACTGCTCCGGCTATAGGTGACCGAGCATAATGACTACACCCTTCTCATCGTGATCCACTTCACGCGCAGTGATGTGGAAAAGCAGCAGTGGGATTTGGGATCATACTGATCGCGCGCCGTCAATGATGGGTTTGGTTGCGTGCTTCAGGCAAAAATTGATAGCAGCGCGGATGACGCCCACCGTCAGTCTGCGAAAGGCATGGAACGGTCAAGTCGATACTTTTGACATTCCGTTGCGGATAGCTCCGGCTCGTTCACGTAGTTAGAATCGAAACAAGCTGCTCGATAAAACCCATTTGACTGACAAGGATCCGCTTCCGAGCCTGCGGAATCGTAAACCATTCGGCGCGATCGACTTCGGGAAACTGCTGCGTCTTTCCGGATTTTGGCGGCCACTCCATCGAGAATAGATTACTTCGAACCCGGGACGGATCGCAGTCGGCTTCGATCGCCCACGCGTGAACGACCTTACCGCCAGATTGTTTCACTGGTTGAAGCGGCAAAAATTCGCCGTCGATGGGGAAACCGGTTTCCTCGGTAAACTCTCGCTTGGCGGCCTGAAGCGGGTCCTCGCCTTCGCCGATTTCTCCCTTCGGCAATGACCATGCGCCGGCATCCTTTTTCGCCCAGAACGGTCCGCCGGGATGAACGAGAAAAACCTCGATCTCGCTGCGACGGCGATACAGTAAAAGGCCGGCACTAATTTTTTTCGCCACGGTTCAGCTCTTTAACCGATAGCCTGTCTTGAACATCCATCCGACCACCGCCAGACAGATCACGAAGAATCCCAGCGTCATCGCAAGGCTCACTTCCACGCTCACGTCGGACGACTCATAGAAGCTCCAACGAAAGCCGCTGATCAGATAAACCACGGGGTTGAACAAGGTGACGGTGCGCCACATCGGCGGCAGCATGTCGATCGAATAGAAGGCACCGCCGAGAAAGGTCAAAGGCGTTATGACCAGCATCGGAATAAACTGCAGCTGCTCGAAGCTCCTCGCCCAGATACCGACGATAAAACCGAACAGGCTGAAGGTCGCCGCCGTGAGCACCAGAAAGGCGATCATCCACACCGGGTGCAGGACGCGGAGCGGCACGAACATCGCCGCCGTGGCGAGGATGATCAGTCCCAGGACGATCGATTTGGTCGCCGCGGCGCCGACGTAGGCAATGACGATTTCCCAGTAAGACACCGGCGCGGACAAGAGCTCATAGATCGTGCCGGTGAACTTGGGGAAGTAGATGCCGAACGAGGCGTTGGAAATGCTCTCGGTGAATAGCGACAGCATAATCAATCCCGGCACGATGAAGGCGCCGTACGACACGCCACTCACCTCGGTCATGCGCGACCCGATGGCTGCACCGAAGACCACGAAATAGAGCGAAGTGGTGATCACGGGCGCGACCACGCTCTGGAACAGCGTCCGCAGGGCGCGCGCCATCTCGAACTGATAGATGGCCCAAACGCCATGCCGGTTGAATGCCAAGCGGCTCATGTCTGATCTCCTGTGCGCTCGCTTACCAGGCTGACAAAGATATCTTCCAGCGAGCTCTGGCGCGTGTTCAGGTCCTTGAAACCGATGCCGAGATCGCTCAAGCGCTTGAGCAGCGGCGCAATGCCCGTGCGCTCCTCGTGGCCGTCGAAAGTATATTCCAACTCCTGCCCGTCGGCCTTCAGCGCGAGGCGCCAGTCACTTAGCTCCAATGGGATTGAAGCAAGGGGCTCGAGCAGATTGAGCGTCAGTTGTTTCTTACCGAGCTTCTTCATCAGCTTGGCTTTCTCCTCGACGAGGATCAGCTCGCCCTTGTTAATGACGCCGATGCGATCGGCCATCTCCTCGGCCTCATCAATGTAGTGTGTGGTCAAGATGATCGTCACGCCGCTTTCGCGCAGATGCCGCACCAGCGTCCACATATCACGGCGCAATTCCACATCGACGCCCGCCGTGGGCTCATCGAGGAATAAGATCTTCGGTTCATGCGCCAGCGCCTTGGCGATCAGCACGCGCCGCTTCATGCCGCCCGAGAGCGTCATGATCCTGTCGTTGCGCTTGTCCCACAAAGACAGATCGCGCAGCACTTTTTCGATGTGAGCGGGATTCGGCGCGAGCCCGAATAAGCCACGGCTGAAGCTCACCGTCGCCCACACCGACTCGAAAGCGTCGGTAGTGAGCTCCTGCGGCACCAGACCGATCTTCGACCGCGCCGCGCGATAGTCACGCATGATGTCATGGCCGTCGGCGATGACCACGCCCTCGGTCGGCGTGACAATGCCGCAGACGATGCTGATCAACGTCGTCTTACCCGCGCCGTTGGGACCCAACAGGGCAAAGATTTCGCCCTTGCGGATCTCAAGGTGGATACGCTTCAACGCCTGCAGGCCCGACGCGTAGGTCTTAGTGAGATTGGCGATAGAGATGATCGATGACATTGGGTAACTAAGAGAGTCGCGTCACGACTGGCGGACGCGGCGCAGAAACATATATTAGTTTGTGAAAGAAACCCGCCTAAATCAACTGCGGCGCGAAATTGAGTTCGGAAAATTCAGCGCGGAGGCAACAGAGGACGCGGAGTTAACTTAACATTAATTCGGTCCAATCACGGGGATCGGGTAGACGGATTCGGATCGAGCGCGAACAATAAAAACCGGCGCCAGCGGCCAGTCAGATAATCGATCTTTGGAGCTTGGCTGCGCCGGGGAACAGGTCATGCTTGGCAAGAAATTCGATCATGAAGCGATCGAATAGCCAAGGCTGTTCGATCTGACAGGCGTGGCCGGCTCCTGGCAGAGTCTTCAACTCGCAATTCGGTATCCGCGCCTGGAGCGCGAAGGCACGTTGATGGCTGTTGTCTTCACTACCGGTCAGAATGATTGTCGGACAGGTGATACGCTCATGATGCCCTTCGGGATAGGGCTGCGCGAGTGCTTTGAACTGGTGGATGATCGTCTGCACGTCGGCGTGTTCGTTGCGTTCGGTGAAGAGGTTCGCAAAGAAGTGCGCCAGTGGAGTGGTGCGAAACGCCGCGCTTAGATCTTCGAATGTGTAAGCCCAGCGATAGTCGATGCCATTGGCCGTGTAGTTATCGATCCTCCCCTTGGTGAATTCCTTGTTCGGATTGTAACCGGTGCCCGACAACACGAGCGCCCAGGTTCTGTTGGGACGAAGGTGGTACATGTGGGGGGCGAGCGACGAGCCGACCGAACAGCCGACCAGAATCGCTTTTTCGCCGGAGAGCGCGTCGTCGATCGCTTCCCAACAGGCCTCGGCCATGTCGTTCATCGTAAGCCCGGCATCGGCCTTGGGCGAGCGTCCGTATCCCGGGATGTCGATGGCAATGCAGCGATACCAGGTCGACAAATGCGCCATCTGAAAAATCCAGCATGCATTGTCCATCGGGTTGGGATGGATAAATGCGATTACGGGTCCCGTGCGTCCCATCCGTTCGTAGTAAAGCGGTCCGTGAATGTGCTGCGCCATGAGCTACTCCTATTCAGGCTGTTGAAAAAGGCTCATTTGCTTCGTTGTGCTCAACCGATTTCGCGTCAACGTACAAGAGTACGCCTCCGCATCGATCTTCGCACGCCTCGCAACTGAACCTTTTTGACCAGCCTGAATCTACGCACGTAAATTAGGTTTCGCGAAGCTTGAAGGGATTTTCCTTGCCTAGTCCGGTCATCAATCCAGACTGAGTGCTTTTGCTCAGCGATTCGGCGAGCTCGAGCAAATAGGCTTCCTGCTCGATCGCCTCGTAGAGCGCCATGGAACCGTCAGCGTTCAACGGTTTGCCGCCCATGAAGTGAAAGGAATGACAGTCCCAATCGTAGAACTCATCGCCGCGGTCGCATATTTCTTTCCACCTGATACCGACGGGACTGCGATGCAGACCCGTGCGCGCGGGGAGTGACTCTTGTTGCTCCAGGGAGAGATTCAGGTCCGCCTTATAACCGACTTCTTCGGGAATGCCGTCCCACATGCGCCGGTAGTTGGGCAGGAACTCCTCCTGACGAACCGTCAGCGCCGTGTGCATGTCCCACCAGGTTCCATGTCCGGAAACGCGCTCGTCGACCTTGTCGACCAACTTGTAAACTAGACGGCCGCCCGCGCGCAGGCGTAAAACCAGCGTTCCCTCGGCGGTTTTGGAATTTTGCTCCGGACCGATGCCACAATATTTTTCGAAGAAGGCGGCGGTTCGTCCAAGGTCGCGAGCACCGTAGACACAATGACTGATGCGGCCGACTTTCTCTTCCGTGGCGATCTCCATGGCTCCTTCGGGCATACGCACAGGCGCCCAGAACTCGTACTGGTTGCCGTCCGGATCGGCGAAGTAGATGACGGAGCCATCATCGCCGTCGGTGGCGGTGCGGATCGGATCGCTGTGCGGAATCTTGTGCCGATCGAGCCGGCGCAAGTGCCTGTCGATATCCTCCGGCCGGATATAAAATGCGCAACGCGGCAGATCCTCGCCGAGAGCTTTAGCCGGCGGATAGATCTCAGGCTGAAGGAACGCGCCGATGCGGCATGACCCGCCCTCCCACCAAAGAAAACAAGTGATCTTGATATTTCTTTTTCGCGCCGCGGTGGTGAGTCCGATGAGCGGTCTGCGGGTAAGGCCGATGGCATTCACCGCCCAATCAGCCCACGCGGGCATATCGTTTGTGCCGACTACGAAGTGATCGATCCAGTGAACTGCACCCTTAGGCTCCATGCCGTTCATTTATCAACCCTCCTGCGATTCTAGCTGGAAAGAAAGTTCCAGCCGTTTCAGTCGTTCCAATGGTTCCAATCGTTGCGATCAAGTATTCAAAACTTCGAGCGTTAGCGAGCACTCTTCCATCGCGACGCGTACCAAACAGTAATGAGAGTGTCAAGCCAGATTTTCGTTCAAAGGTTCAATCATTCAATAGTCCAATGCGATCAATCCGTTCAGATCGTTCAAGATGTTCGGGGCTGATCCAAGGGCTCCAATATTCCAGCCGTTGAATACATTCCTATTGTTATGCGCCCAAGAATGAGGCGATATTTCGGCAGGTGCCGATAATTAGGCAAGGGATTTTCGATACGATCCATCCGAGATGTTTGACAGCGTGATGATTGTTATGATTTTCGAGATTCGGCACGCTGACTCGTAATGGCACACGCGTTGCTCTCTTCTCGTTGCATCCTGTGATATGCGCAGCGAGCGCATCCACAAGAAGAGGAAATTCCCGATGCCATGCATTAATGTCGGTAAAGAAAATTCCGGGGCGCTTCGGCCATGCTCTCGTCCAAGCTGATCAGGAACACCCAACTCAAGATCTACAAAGGCGGGTCGCACGGGATGTGCTCGACCCAAAAGGACCAAGTCAACGCAGATCTGCTCGTCTTCTTCAAGGCGTGAGCGAAACCTTCTAATGTAGTTAAGGAGCAACGGTATGCGATATAAAATCTTCGGCCGCCGCACGGGTTTGCGTGTTTCTGAACTTGCGTTGGGCGCGGGCAACTTCGGCACCCGCTGGGGGCATGGCGCTGAACGTGATGAGGCAAAGAAAGTTTTCGACAGCTATGTCGAAGCCGGCGGCAACTTTATCGATACCGCCGACAGCTATCAGTTCGGCGAGTCAGAGGAACTGGTCGGCGACTTCATCTCCTCGGATCGCGACTATTTTGTTCTTGCCACGAAGTATACTTTGGGAACGACTGCCACTGACGGCATCTCGCGCACCGGCAATAGCCGCAAGAACATGGTTCGTTCGGTTGAAGGAAGTCTCAAGCGGCTCAAGACCGACCGCATCGATCTTTACTGGGCACACTTCGCCGATGGCGTGACGCCGATGGAGGAGATCGTGCGCGCCTTCGACCTGGTGTGCGCCGGCAAGATTCACTACGCAGGCCTTTCCAACTTTCCCGCCTGGCGAATTGCCCGCGCCGATCTGTTGGCGGAGTTGCGTGGATGGGCGCCCATCGCCGGTATCCAGATTGAGTACAGCCTGGCGGAGCGCGCGGCAGATCGAGAACTTTTGCCCATGGCGGAAGCGTTGGGGCTGGGAGCGGCGCTGTGGTCGCCGCTCGGCGGTGGATTTCTCACCGGCAAGTATCGTTCGAGCGATGGAGGGCGGCTGAACTCGAGGATGAGCGTGCTGGTCCATACCGAGAAGACGGCGCGTGAGACGGCCATCCTGGATGCCGTTCTGGCGGTCGCGAAAGAGGTCGGCGCGTTCGCGACTGAGATTGCAATCGCCTGGCTGTTGCATAAGGCGCGGCGGTCTACGACCAGTCTGATCCCGATCCTCGGCTCGCGCACGCGCGAACAGCTCGATGCCACGCTCGGCGCTGTTAATGTGACGCTCTCACAAGACCAGGTCGCGCGCCTAGATGCGGCCAGCGCGATCGCGCTCGGCACACCGCACGAACAGATCAACGGTTCCGCAGTCGCTATAGCGGGCGACAAGCCCGAATTGCTGGAATTGCAGGCGATCCCGGTGGCGTAACTGCAATAGTAAGAAGCAAAGAAAAGGAAGCAAAGACGTTTCACCACGAAAGACGCGAAGAGCACAAGGTCGGAATTACCGCGCAAAAGCGCAAGGAGCGTCAGGTGCGAGTGTTGTCATTTCGATTCTCGCGTTCGTCAGACTGTGTCAAACTCTATCAGAGCCCTTCGTACGAAGCTCAGGGCGAACGGATAAATGCTTCATTTCTGATGAAACCATGCCATTCGTGGTGAGTCGAGTCGAACCATGACCGGCGTTTTTACACAGTCTGTCGTTCGGGATGACGGACGTTAACATGGTGCGGCCTCTCTCTTGTCGTTTCGTCGAGTAACCGATGGGCAAAAGCAACACATCTACCAGCGAAAGGAAACAAATCATGAAAGCAGCAGTCGTTCCAGCCGTTAATCGCAAATGGGAAGTCAAAGAGGTGCCGACGCCTGAGCCGGCGGCGAATCAAGTTCTGATCAAGATTCACGCGAGCGGTCTGTGTTACACCGACGTGCATCTTACCGCCGGCGAGCTGCCGGGAGCATTTCCGCGCATACTTGGACACGAGCCGGTCGGTGAGATCGTCGCCGTCGGGCCTGGTGTCAGGACGCGCCGAGCGGGCGACCGTGTCGGTGTGCCCTGGATTCAGGCCTCCTGCGGCCGCTGCGAGTGGTGTCTGCGCGGGCGGCCGATGTTTTGCGCAGAACAAATCAGCACCGGCGTTGAAGTGCCAGGCGGCCACGCGGAGTATATGCTCGCCTACGCGGATGCGACGATGCCCCTTCCCGACGGTCTTTCCTATGAACAAGCCGCGCCGATTTTCTGCGCCGGCTATACGGTTTGGTCCGGCTTGCGCTGGGCGGATCCGCTGCCCGGCGAACGCGTGGCCGTGGTCGGCATCGGGGGCCTGGGACACTTGGCCGTCCAGTACGCCAAAGCCGCGGGGTTCACAACGATTGCGATTTCCCGTTCTCCCGACAAGGATAAGTTTATTCGTTCTCTAGGCGCCGACGAGATTGTACGCAACGGCAAAGGGTTGGCCGATATAGGTGGCGCCGATATCGTTCTCGGCACGAGCAACTCGAACGACGCCATGGTGGACACCATTCAGGGTCTTCGGCCCGACGGACGGTTGGTCCTAATGGGCTTCGAAGCCAAGCCGCTCGCAATCTCCGGCGCCGACCTCATCATGAAGCGGATCCGCATCATCGGCTCGCAGCAAAACAGCCGCGAACATCTCTATGAAGCACTCGACTACGCGGCACGGGGCAAGGTAAAAGTCATCGCTGAAACATACCCGCTAAGCGACATCAACAAGGCGTATGAACGAGTCGTCGAAGGTAAAGTGCGCTTCCGCGCCGTGATTAATAACTGAATTCATAAAATATGCGGCCCGACAACCGCATCGCTTTCAACTTTTTCAAGTCTCGGATGATCGGCACTGAGCTCAAAAGCATTCGATGGATGCCGTGACGCACGATCGGGCGGCACTGCATCCCGCCAGTGCTACGGTCAATTCGTTACTCTTGATGACCGTAATTTGATTTGCTCAACAGCCCGCGGCAGGATGTCGCAGATAAATTCTCGATTCAGTGGACGCGCGCCGGAGCGGTCATTTGCGCGTGACTTCTTTGAGCAGTTTGTGCCATCCCTCCAGCGCTTCTTCGTACTGAGCGATCGACCCGCCTCTTTCCGGGTACCAGCGCTTAAATCCGTAATCCTTCCTGGCGCTGCCGAAGTACAAATCTTCGAGCAGCTTTTGCCCCTCGGAACTCAGGAGAAAATCGGCAAAGAGTAGCGCCGAATGCGGCCGCGGCGCGTTGGCGTAAACCGCCGCGCCGCCAGCGTTGGCGACCACCAGATCCATCGGAACCCACGCCACCGGCGCGCCGCGCTTGGCAGCGACGTTGGTCGCGCTATAGAACTGACTGGGCGACGCAAAGATTTCTCCGGCGGCGACGAGCTGAGTCAAAGCGCTGCCCGCCATCATGTGCATTCTTATATTCTGTTCTTTCAATTTTCTTACAAAGCCGTCGCCTTTCGCCTTGACCATGGCGCCAATGATGCGCGCGCCGGTGTCATCTCCCGACAAGCCCATGTTATCGCGCAGGGCCGGCTTCACTAAGCCATCGAAGTTTTTGGGCACGTCCGCGGCGTTTAAGAAATTCTTGTTGTAAGCGAAACCGATGTAGGATTCACGCACATGCGTCCATAAAACGAGATTTTTAGAAGCTCTCTCTTTGGCGTCCTCGGGAAACGCGGTGAGGTGGGGCGAAGTGTAGGGGAGTAGTAACTGGTTTTCGCGAAATGTGAGCAACCCGGGCAGCGTCGTCTCGATCGCGTCGGCGATGTGGCGTTTTGCCTTCGCCTCCGTGAGCACACGTTGAGCCAGCGCCGATGATCCGGTGCGAAACGTCTCCACTCTCACGCCGGGATATCTCGCTTCGAAGGCACCGGCAATTTGCTTGTTCTGTTCGGCGGCGAGAGTTGTGTACCAGACAACTTTGCCTTCCCGTTTTGCGCCGTCGAGCAGCAAGCGCTCGCGATCCGCTCCGGTGTAGGATGCCAAGTCGGCAGCCGACGACGACGGCTTGTTGGTTTGAGTCCATGCGGATGCGCTGATGAAAAAAAGGAAAAAGAACGTCGCGGCTACCATTTTCATTGTTCACCTCCGTTATCCCTCATCGACAAGGCCCGCCAACTCGATGGGCCCTCGACGCGTATGGCTGTGCCGAGCGTGGTTAGTCGGGAACTTATTGGCGCGCGAGATCGCGGTCAAGCGTAATTGTTTCGGCCCGGCTGCGGTCGCTCAAGTGGCGTCGGGCATCAAGGGGATCTGGCGGTGTGGTAGGTTTTTGACGGTGGGCGGTACCAGAAAAATCTGGTCATCTCTTTCGAGTCGAAACGTTTTGCCCGTCCTTAGGCACAAGGCTTTGTGGCCCTTGATCGGAGCGACCTGGGGAGGCACTGCTCCGCCGCGAAAGAACTCGGCAATGCTCTGCTTATGGTCCGGACCCTGGTCCAAATGAATCTTCATAAGTATCGGATGCTCGCGGTTGCACTCGTTGCATAGCACGTAAATCTCATAGGCAGGCATACGCTGTCCTTTTTATCACCGTGGCTTCGATTTGCCAACGCTGGAACATTGAAATCTTTTGTGTTGCGGGCAGCAAATTCAGGCGCCCGCCGGACGTGACTGCTGCTGCCAATTTTTCTGCGTCGGTATTAATTCTCCTCAAGTGTCCGGGTGAAGCTCTCGCTTTTTCTCGGCTCTCTCGACTACTATAACCCGTATGGACCAGCATAGCCTTCTCTCGAATATCGGTCTCGCCTTTACGATCGCGATCTTGTGCGCGTTCATCGCCAAGCTCCTGAAACAACCGGTAATTCTCGGCTACCTGGTCGCGGGCGTCGTCATCGGCCCCGAGATCGGATTCGCCTGGGTAAAGGATAAAGAGACGATCGATTTGATCTCGGAGATTGGCCTGATTCTCCTCCTTTTCATTATCGGACTGGAAATCGATCTGAAAAAACTTCTCGGCGCTGGGCGGACGATCCTGGTCGCGGGCGTCAGCCAATTCCTTTTATGTGTCGCCCTGGGGATCGGGTTGGCGTTTCTGATGGGATACGCACCGCGCAAAGGCAATTTCGACTGGATCTACTTGGCCGTAACATTGGCGCTCAGCAGTACGCTGATCGTGGTGAAGCTGCTCTACGATAAATTCGAGCTGACGACCTTGCCTGGGCGGATCACCCTCGGCGTTCTCGTATTTCAGGACATCTGGGCGATTGCCTTTCTCGCGCTGCAGCCGGACCTGGACGATCCCCAGGTTGGAATTCTTTTGGCGTCCTTCACAAAAGGCGTCGCACTGGTTTTGATAACGCTGGCAGTGAGCCGCTACGCACTGCCAAGGTTTTTCTCGTTCGTGGCCAAGGTGCCTGAGCTCATGTTGGTCGCGGCGCTTGCGTGGTGTTTTCTGGTGAGCGGCGCCGCCGATTGGCTGGGACTTTCGCGGGAGATGGGAGCGCTCATCGCTGGTGTCAGCATGTCGACGTTTCCCTACAACGTCGACGTCATCGCCAAAGTGATCAACATCCGAGATTTTTTCGTCACGCTATTTTTCGTCGCGCTTGGCATGAAGATTCCGCAACCTTCATTATCGATTGTCACGGCTGCCGTCGCCATGTCGCTCTTCGTCTTCGTCAGCCGCCTCCTCGCCATTTTTCCGGTGCTCTACCTGCTCGGCAACGGTTTGCGGGCTAGCCTGATACCTTCGATCAATCTCGCGCAGATGAGCGAATTTTCTCTCGTGATCGCGTCTTTGGGCCTGTCTCTAGACCACATCAGTGCCGAGCTCGTCGCCGTTCTTACTTGTGTCTTTGCAATCACCTCGGTCCTGTCGACCTATCTGGTCGCGTACAATCACGAAATCCAACGCCTGCTGGCCCGCCTGCTGGCTAAAGTAGGTTTTACCACGGACGGGGAATTGACCCCCGACGTTGCGGATGAGGAGGAAAACTCAATTGTCTTTCTCGGTTGTTTTCGTGAGGCCAGCTCGATTATCCACGAATTGGAATTGCGGTCCCAAGAGGCAAATGGCGACGGTGTTCTAAGCCAGATCCTGGTGATCGATTTCAATCCTCTGGTGCTTGAAGAGCTCAAGCGCCGGCGGATCAGATGTCTCTACGGCGACGTGGCCAACATGGACACACTGCACCTCGCTCATATCCATTCGGCGAAGATCGTCGCGTGCACGATCTCGGATGCGATATTACGGGGAACGACCAACCTGCGACTGCTGCGCCAGGCGCGGCGCCTTTATCCGAACGCGCAGGTCATCGCCGCCGCGGACAATATTTCGTCTGCGGTGGAGCTCTACGAAGAGGGCGCTGATTTCGTTTACATCGCCAGACTCCATTCGGCCCGGCAGATGGCCGACCTGATCACTCGAGCGGTCCAGGCTGAGAATGGATTCAAAGAATTCGGCGAGGAAGAGTTGCAGCTCTTGAAGCAAAGAGAGGAAGTACTGCAGTAAAGATCAGGTACGATGGTTAATACCATGATTGCGCCAATTTCCGCGTTGCTGAAATGGCTCGCTGATATGTTTTTGAGGCTCCGTTCGTGGGTTGTAACCGATTGGGACTCGGATTGGCTGTATGAGGATGACGATGATTAGGGTCCCAATAGGGTCGCTCACGCACTGGGGTTTCAAAAGCATTTAGTGTGCCGCATAAACAATGTCGACCAACTCAATATCAAAGGTTACATCCTTTCCTGCGAGAGGGTGGTTGGCATCCAGGGTTACTTCCGATTCGGTGACGTCCGTTATCGTTACATTCATGGGTGGTCCTTCTACTTGAGGGACTTCCACGTGTTCACCTACCTTCGGATCCACGCGCCAGCGCCCCGCGAGCTTACGTTTGTTGACCACGGTGACCATTTCTTCACGGTACGGCCCAAAAGCTTTTTCCACCGGTAGCTCCGCCGTTTTGGCATCGCCCGGATTCATTCCCACGACGGCTTCCTCGAAACCCGGGATGATTTGACCGCCACCGATGGTAAACTGGAGAGGCTCGCGATCGAAGGATGCATCGAATTCAGACCCGTCGCGCAGCTTGCCGCGGTAATGAACCTTAACGGTATCGCCTGGTTTTGCTCGTCCCATAGCTTCCCCCTTTTTTTAAGGTTGCTCTAAATAATCAGTTCTCCCACTTCTCTCATCGGTTTCCCTACAATGGGCTTAAGCTTTTCGCGCAGTCTGGAAGCGAAGGCGGTATTGAAGCAATAGATTTCGGCAAAATAGACTTTCCCATCGACCTCGTTGCTTAGAAGAAGCTTGGCGGGTTCAATAAAGTCAATGTCTCGCAAAATCCCCTCTTCTCCGCTAAGGGATCTTTCGTCCCACTCCGACCAACTGGGTGGCCACTGGATCTTTGGGTGTTCTCTTAATCGCATACGCCTTTTCCTCCAAATAATTCTTCGAATCTAACGCACAACGATTTGGCAGCTATATGAAATGCACGTTCTCCGTTTGAATTGATTGAGCCCGTCCAGAACCGAAATGCAGGACGAAATTTGGAAAAACCGGATGAGAAGTCGACAGGCTCGTTTCTCGACACCCTTATTTCACGTCTAGCGCACGCTCAGCTGATGTCAACCCAGTTCCCCATTTTTTTTGAACCATCTGTGTGACGCAATGTTTCTCATGTGTCAATTTCCTCCGCTCTACCGAGCGGACAATGAAATGCTGGAAGTTTACCAACTTCATTACACCGACATTACACCGACGATCCGGGTTTAGAATTGGGACTGCGTCGCGAAATTCGCAGCAACGAGAAAAGCGAGAAAGTATTAGAAAAGTCAGTCTTTTATTTGCCCTTGCAACTTTGACATGCAGTCGAGTAATTTCGTGGCGTTCGATTTGCCAGCAGAATGGAGTCATCCCATGGCGCGCTTTTCCACTTTTGCAAATTATCGCCTGCGATTTCGGTGTTGCTTGGTGGTCGCACTGATCATCTGTGGCATTTTAGCGCCGGCCCACGTGACCCGTGCTGCTTCCGCGCCCACCCGAGTTGTGATCGGATTTCCCAGTCCCAGCCCGCGAGTCGCGCCGCTGTGGATTGCCCAAGACTTGGATTTTTTCGGCAAGTACGGCCTCACGTCACAAATCGTGCTGGTGCGCAACAATCAGATCCTGACGGCAGGTATCGCCGCCGGCGATATCGACGTCGGTTACACGGGAGGAACCACGGTCCTGGGCGCGGCGGCGGCCGGCGTGGAGCTGAAGATGGTCGCGAGCTTTGTCAGCCGCGGCAGGGGCTATTTAATGGTCCGTCCGGAAATCAAAAAGCCGGCGGATCTGGCGGGAAAACGGATCGGCGTGCAGAGCATCGGCGGAACTCTATGGATGTACGTCATGCTGACTTTGGAACAGCTCGGATTGGATGCGGCGCGGGACCGGATTCACCTCCTCGTCATCGGCGATCAAACGGTGATCGCTCCGGCGCTGGAATCACACGTGATCGACGCGGCGGTTTTGACCTCCCGTACTTATATTCCTGGACTCAAACAAAAGGGTTTTTCGTTGTTGACCGAGGTGACACCGGCGATGGCGGCGACGGGGATCGTCGCGAGAAAAATCGCTCTGCAGAAAAACCCCGAGATCCTCGAGAGCATCATGAAGGCATTGATCGAGGCGGAATATTACGTCCTGGCGCCCAGCAACAAATCCCAGGTGATCAAGACTATTGTGAAACGGCTCAAGCTTGCCGATCCCTCCGCCGCGGAGGAGGGCTATGCGGACGTGCTCAAAGAATTCGACCCGAAGCCTTACCCATCCATCGAGGGGCTGCGGAACATGCAAAGACTCTTGGCGATGCAAAATCCTCGACTCAACGATGTCAATCCGGCGAATCTTATGGACATCACTCTGATGCGCAAGCTGGAGGAGAGCGGTTTTCTTGCGCAGCTCCAGGCGCGCTATCGCGAGTAGCGTTAAAGCACCTTAGACCCGCATTTCGATCCTAGTTCACGGCTCTTTGTTGATGGCGATGGCGAGTCCTGGCGCGGAAATCCGGGCGCAGCAAAGCGTGACATTTCTCAGAGCTATCTCGGTAGATCCGTCTTAGAAACATTTCTTTGGATAACGTCCAGATACTTGAGGCCGCTGGCGGTGTTGAAAATAATCACCGCGTCGTCGGATTTGATCCACCCGTTGGCGACCAGACGGCGCAGCGCCGCTACGCACGCGGCGCCCTCGGGGCAGAAAAAAATCCCCTCGACTTTTCCCACTCGCGGAATCTCCGCCAACATTTCATCGTCGCTGACACTTAGCGCTGTGCCGCCGCTCTCGCGGAGGATCTGTAGCATTAGGAAATCCGCAACCGCCTGGGGCACGCGCAGACCGGAAGCGACGGTTTGCGCATTCAGCCACGGCTCGGCGGTTGCCTTGTTATCGCTAAACGCTTTGACGATCGGCGCGCAACCGCTGGCTTGAACCGAAACCATGCGCGGCCGCGCGCTGCCGATCCAGCCTAGCTCTTCGAGCTCGCCAAATGCTTTCCACATGCCGATGAGCCCCGTGCCGCCGCCGGTGGGATAGATAATCACATCCGGCAGATGCCAATTGAGCTGCTCGGCGATTTCGTATCCCATCGTCTTCTTGCCTTCGACACGATAGGGCTCTTTCAGCGTCGAGACATCGAACCAACCTTCCGTAGCTTTCCTCTCGGCGATGATCCGGCCGCAGTCGTTAATAAGACCGTCGATGAGCGTGAGCTTGGCACCGTACTGCGCGACTTCGATTTGATTGGCCGCGGGCGTATCGCGCGGCATGAACACGTGGGCTTCTATGCCTGCGTGCGCCGCATAGGCCGCGAAAGATCCGCCGGCGTTGCCGGCCGACGGAATCGCGGCTTTTTTTACGCCGAGCTCTTTCGCCCGCGAGATCGCCAGCGAAAGCCCTCTGTCCTTGAACGAGCCGGTCGGGTTTTGTGCTTCGTCCTTGATCCACAGTCGCCGCAAGTCAAGCTCGGCACTGAGTTTCTTCGCGTCGAGAAGCGGTGTGTAGCCCTCGCCCAGGGAAATCAGATTGGCGTCATCTTGCAGCGGCAAGAGCTCGCGGTAGCGCCACAGTGAAGCAACTCGACCCGCGAGTGCAGTCTTAGCGAAAGCTGATTTCGCCTCTTCAAGGTCGTAGCGAACCAGC
Organism: uncultured delta proteobacterium; assembly: GCA_963804165.1. Lineage (GTDB taxonomy): Bacteria > Desulfobacterota > Binatia > UBA9968 > UBA9968 > DP-20. The sequence continues at coordinate 126,862 of CAWDPO010000006.1, read as the reverse complement.
AGAGGCGACCCGCAAGGGCAGAGGTTCAACAATTCAGACAGAGTGAAGTGCTTCTCACAGCGCGAGCAGGCGATTGCTTGTGCAAACGACATGGAGGAATTACGCCGGCACGCTTACGGACAATGTATGCAACATCTGGTTCAGCCCAGGGCGTTTGAACTTCGCGCGCCGGAAATAGAAATTGCGGACAACTGAGGACAGGGCGTTTTCGCTAAACTTCAAATGGTGTCATCGAGTAAAAGGGCTGAACGCGCGGGGAGACCTGGCCTCATCTTGTCGCCTTACGTCAGGCGTCGATGGGAGTTTCTCCGAGCCGCTGCAACAGTCCCTGATAATTCGCGCGCTCACCGAAGAGCTTCATGTCGAACTCTTCTTTCGTAATTACGCCTTTCTCGATCAAGAGCTTGGCTACGAGGTCAGCCGTGGCTAGCGCCGTTATCATCAGCTCCTGTAGTGTGAGGATTCCGTCTTTATCTAATTGGCCCATGTAGAGTCCCTTCCTTTCGACGCTGGCAAGCCATCTGATCATATTGGGCGATACGCGGCAAATGCAAACGATTCAAGGCGCGAATCGACGAAGCCCTTGCGCTTGCGTTGGAAGGTAGAGAATCGAAACTCTACTGTTTTTGTGGTTGTTGCAGGAACCGGTCTGGCAGCTGGGGTTGGCGAGGTTGAGAGCGGCGTTCTTGTTCCTGCTGCCGCTGTGCCTCTTGCGCTTCACGCTGTGCTTGGGCTCGTTGCTGCCGAAGTTGCTGTTCCCGGACCTGCTCCTGGCGTGGCTGTAACTGGATGTTCCGCTCCTGTTCGCGCTGTTGTTGCTGCTGCCTTCGCTCGAGCTCTTGCTGCCGCTGTTGCTCACGCGCCTGGCGCTCCTGCGCCGCCTGTTGCTGTCTTAGCTGCTGCTCCTGTTGCTGTTGAGCCTCCTCCCGGCGGTTGAGCTCTTGTTGCTTCTGTTGTTGGGCCTGGCGTTCTTGCTGCTGCCTGAGCTGCTCGCGCCGCTCCTGCTCCTGTCGATTCTGCTGAGCTTGGAGTTTGCGCTGCTCTTCCCGCTGCTGAGCCTGTTCCAGTTCCTCCAGGCGTCGCTGTTCGCGTGAGCGCTGTTCCTGGCGTTCCTGGGCTTGTTGCTTCTGCGCCTGCGCATTGTGCTCCGCGGCCTTTTGCTGCGGCTGGCGCGCTTCGATCGCCTTTTGCTTTTGCTCCCGTGACTGACGTTCCTGTGCCTGCTGCCGCTCCTTCTCCTGCTGTTGCTTTTGGAGTTGCGCTTTCCCCTCTTCATCCTTCTGCTGCGCTTGCTTCTGGCGCTCGAGTTCCTGAGTTTGGAGCGCTCGATCGGCAGCCTGCTTGTTTTGCTGACGGTCGCGGTTCTCCTCTCGGCGTAGCTCGGAACGGCCGGCGGTTCCCGTGCCCGGCTCGCTTTGAGGCGCTTGTACCGCAGGAACTTTCTGCGCGCTCACGGCTTTCTCAGAGGCATCGTTCCCGGTGGTTTCCCGTGTCGCCAACTTTTTCCCGCGCGCTTGCGTCACCGGTTGGAGAGCGGGTCCTCCGCTGGCAGAATTCCGCGGGGCGAAGTCGCCGCCACGTGCCTCGACTGCGGGCCGCACACGCACACGGGCCATCCCGCGATCGCTGTTCGCGGATGCAAGCATCCGCGCAGGCTCTATCGGTCTGCCTTGACTTTTCTGGATTTCCGGCAATTTCTCTTGAAATGCGCGCGGTGGATTGGGAACTGCAGTCCGTACCACCGCCGTCCTGCTGAGAATGTTGGCGGCCGGTTTATGCCGCCGGCCTCCGCCGTTCTCGGATATAATCCGAAGCGAAGAGCGGTTCGGGATCGGCAGGTCTTCTGTGAAGCGTGCCGAACGGGCATCGCGAATAATCACGGAATCGCGGACGATATACTTGTTCACGGGCCGCGCCGTAACGAACGTATTCCGATTTACGACCGTGACGTAAGTGTGGTTCACATAGGTCGCGTTGCGATCGAAGCGGCGATCGCGGCGCTCCCACCACGGAAAGTGACGATCCCGCGGATGCAGCGGAAACCAGCCGACATGGTCTCTGACCCGGACAAACTCCACGCAGGCGGGCGCGTAGCGCACGCGCGTTCTCGGCCGCACCGGCACCCAGTACCAACGCGACCGGTATGGCATCCAGCGGCCGTAGTGCGAGGTAGCCCAACCCCAGCGATCGTTGCTGATCCATGTCCATCCCCATGGATCCTGCCAATACCACCGGCCGCTGCTGAACGGTAGCCAGCCCGCAGCCACGCGGGTCGGTGTCCAAGCATAACCATAATCAGGAATTTCCTCCCAGCGGCCATACTCGGCGAGATCTTCCACGCCCAGAATGTCATCACTCGCATGCCGGTAGGCATCGCTATAGGCGCGCTCGAATCGATCTTCTCGCTCGGAGACCCAACGATCGAAAGCGTCCACTGGCGGCAATCCAACAATTTCATATCTCGGGGAGTCGATGCCATAGACGCGAACTTCACTGTTCTCAACAGCGATTTGACGGCCGCTCGCCGCGAGTGTGGCTCTGCCACGGCGCACGATGACGCGGGTGTTCCCATCGTCATCCACAGCCACGCGATATCGACCGGCTTCTTCAAAAGTCACGGACACATTGGGAGTGTCGATCTCGAAGAGTTCATCCGATGGCAATCTTCGAATGTTGAACGAAGCGGCGCCTTCGCCGAGATAAAATTGCTTGACGTCGTCACTTAGGTTCAAGGCGGACAGATAACTACGCGGCGCGAGCCGGACGAAATTTCCCGAAGAAAGCTGCACTTCGGCTCGTCCGTCTTCGGGCGCATAAATCCGATCGCCGATCGACAGCGGCAAATTTTCTACTGCATCATCCCACTGGTCGGGATCGTCGCCGCGGCTGTACGTAACCGGTCCGGAAATAAACGACAACCTGCCCACTGAGGGATAGTTCTCCTGGGCTGGTAAAGGCGATGGCATCGCGCCGACGAGGGAAAAGCTGAAAATCACGAGAGTGAATTTCGCAGCGAGTTTAGAGTTCCTTAGAAAGGACAACATTGGGCCTCCGAGCTTTTTAGGGGATTTCCCTCCAAATTGACTGGACGATGAGCTAAGCAATTCCCCTCTAGGAACCGGTTTTGTGTGTTTACGTTTCCGTTCATAAAATCTTGTTCTCAAACCTTAGACGGAAAACTCAAGTTTTTGTGACGCTGCTCTGCCCGATGATTGGATTCTAACTTCCCAAACGGCCTCGAAAGTAATACGACTGACGGGCGCCCATACCTTTGCCGGTTTTCGCGGCTCGGGATTCTTCAATGATTTCAGCGAGGTGCAGCGGCAGGGTCGCGTCCGCTAATGTCAACGTTGAAGCGCAAACAGGGAAGTCCAGGTCTATGACAGGCCGCAGGAGGCTGCACCCGGAGCCGACCGACTATCTTAAGGCAGGACTTCTTTACCGCAGGGCACCGCTACGGCAAACGCGTTGAGCGTCATTGCGACCATCGAATAAAAGCCGATGGCGCTCACCAGCTCGACGAGCACTTGTTCGCCGAACATCGCGAGCCCGCGTTTGTAGTTTGCCTCGGAAAGCGAGCGAGTCGTATCGAGCTCGGTGGTAATGTCATAAACCAGACGTTCATCGTCGCGGGTGAATTCCGGCGTGCGTCGTTCGCGGATCGCCTGGACGATCTCGGGCGAAATACCGAACTTGAGCGCGTGGGGCTCATGGATGAACCAGGCATATTGTGCGGTGGCCTGGCGCGCGGCGACGAGAATCATCAGCTCGAGCAGGCGCCGTTCGAGTTTTACTCGGGAAGCAAACATCTCCTGTAGCTTGAGTGTGTTTTCGCAGAGCTCGGCATTTCGCAACCATACTGCGAACGGACCACGCATATGACCCCGCGCGCGCATGATATCGTCGTAAATCGTCCGCTGTTCGGGAGAAAGTCTTGTTGCATCTATTTCCGGCAAGCGTGACATCTTTTCTCCTCTATGAATATAAATGCGTTCAAGACGCTCAAATTGTTCAAGTCGTTCAAACCCCCACCTCTGTCCTCCCCCGCGTCGCGGGAGAGGATAAGGGAGCGGGATAATACCGCGGTGTCGGATCTCGTGTCTTGAGTCTCGGGTTAATTTTCCTGCTTTACACACCTCACTGGCGCTGAATCGCGGCCTGCTTCGTACTCGTAAATCTCATATCGAGATTTGGGCTTACTTGTAAAGCTTGTCGACAAATCCCGATTTGCCGATCTCGGCGAGGATGGAATTGTCGATGAAAATTTCGGGCTTCGCTGCTTTTGCTCCCGGATGGGTTGCGAAATTGAGCATCGTTTGCACGGCGGCGGCCGGCACCAGCGGCAATCTTTCCCACGCCGGTAGGAATGTCTGATAGGAATTTTCCAGATCGTTAACATCGGTGGTTTTGGTGTATTTGCCGATGATCTGCTTGGCGTATTCGCCATCCGTGCGGGAGATCTTGATGCCTTCGAGATAAGCTTGCAGAAACCGCCGTACGTTGTCGGGGTTGGTTTTGACATACTCCTTCGTGCTGGCGAGCGCGGCGTGAATCATCGGGATATTCTGCTCCGTCACGTTCACCAGTTCCTTCAAGCCTGCATGCTGCGCCTTCAAAGTCGTCGGCGAAGTGAAAATGCCGGCGTCCGCGTTGCCCTGGTTGATGCCGGTAAGAATTTCCACCATGCCTTTCAGGTAGATTAATTTGACGTCTTTTCCCGGCGTCAAGCGCACCTGTTGGAGCAGAACGCGCGCAGCAAAATCGGTGGTGGCGCCCGGCACGGTGACAGCCAATACCTTGCCCTTCAGATCAGCGAGCGAACCGATTTCCGGCTTGGCATAGATCGACATTACGGCGCGATTCATGATGCCGGCGATGTAGACGACCGGTTCGCCATTCAATCCTGCTTCGACGATCTCGCCGCCGGGATTGATGATGTCGAGATTCTTGCCGATGAGCGCCTGAGTGGCGGTGGCGGGCGCGATGTAGCGGAGGTCGACGTTCAAACCGTATTTGCTGAAGAGGTTTTTATCCGCCGCGATCCAGAGCGGGGCAAAGGCGCCGCTGAATGCCGCATAATTTGCTCTTAGCGAGGGAGCGTCGCCCGCGTGCACGCCAGGTACACCGCTGATCAGAACGAGAGCGAAAGCGAGCGAGACTAGGTTTGCGATCGTCGGTACGGTCGATCGAATCGATTTAACAAGGGATTTCATTCAGCCTCCAAGCGCGGACGATGTAAGTGCATTGCATTATCTCTCGTGTTTTATAATAGATAGAAAATTATCGGCGAACACTCTTTTCAAATCGTCCGCCTTGAGCTTGGCCGCTTTGGTCACATGTTTGGAAATCTTCTCGACTTCCATCGGCAGAGGATTATAGGGATGATCGGAGCCGAAGAGAATTTTGCTGGTGCCGACGCCGCGAAAGGCCTCGAGTAGCAGCGGCATCCAACCGACCACGGACGTTTCCAGGAATATGTTCTCGTTCTGACGCGCGACGGCCACCGCAAGTTTTACGTACTCCGACACGCCCATGTGGCCGAGAATGACCGGCACGTCTTTGTACCGCGCGGCAAGCTCGGCGATCACTCCGGGCGACGCTTTGCTGGACATGCCTGTGTGAAAAATAATCGGGACGTGATAGCGCCGCGCCGCGTCATAAATCGGCTCCATCAGCTCGGCTTCGTTGGGATCGAAGAATTCGATTTCCGGATGAAGCTTGATGCCTTTCAATTTCAGTGTCCCCAGACAATGGTCGAGAGATTTCGCCGACGCTTGCGGACCGAAGTTGGGATTGATGCGGCAAAAACTGATGATCCGGTTTGGGTACTTGGCCATCTCCTCGGCCATGATCTGGTTCGCGTCGGAATAATCGGTATAGGACGCTCCCAAAGGAAAAGCCACGGCGCAGTCCAAGCCGGCTTCGTCCAGATTCCGCACCAGGTCGTCGCCAAGAAAGGTCGCTACGCCATGTCCCAGCGGTGTCTTGCGGCGTCCTAGATGACAGTGCGCGTCGATCGCGTAAAATTCCGAATCGTTGATACGTAGAGCCATGTCGGTCTCCTGTCCTTATGGAAAAGGCGTCATTAGTCTTATTGCGGTGTTGTAACTGGCGCGCGGCAACAGCTGGGCTGAAGAGAAGCGTCCGATTAGAGGCTTCCACTGAGGTGCGAGTCCCATAACTTTGCCGAATCAGACAGAGCAAGGACGGGGTAAAGGACACGAATGCCAACGCCTCCGGCTCGCTGAGCTTTACCAGCGAGCCGAAATCTCATGCCGATGCGCGGCACCGTTCGCGCCCGGGCGCGCCGGGCACGAACATTTCTTTTCTAACTCCAACAACCGTCTATCGAAGCGGTTTCGTAACCGTCATCCAATCATCCGGCTTGGCGGTCTTGTTTAACGACTCGGCGAGCTCGCGCAAGTATTCATCCTGTTCTTTGGGAGTATAAAGCGCCAAGGAGCCGTCGGCATTTTTCGGTATGCCGCCGATAAAGTGAAAGGCGTGGCCATCCCAGTCGTAGAACTCATCGCCTCGTTGGTGAATCTCTTTCCATTTGTAGCCCACCGGGCTGCGGTGCAAACCGGTGCGCGCCGGAAAGTTATCTTCCTTGTCGCGGGAATCGTTGAGATGCTCCTTCGCTCCCGCCTCTTCGGGAAGGCCCTCCCACATGCGCTGGTAGTTGGGAAAAAAATCCTCGTCACGCACCGTGAACGCGGTGTGCATGTCCCACCACGGACTATGGCCGGCGATGCGCTCATCGACTTTATCAACCAGTTTGTACACGAGCCGAGCGCCCGCCCGCATGCGTAGGACGAGAGTCCCCTCGGCCGTCTGTGATTTGCGCTCGATCTCCATGCCGCAATACTTTTCGAAGAAAGCCGCAGTTCTCGCCAGGTCTCGCGAACCATAAACGCAATGGCTGATGCGGCCGACGTTTTCCGACGTGCACACTTCCATCGCGCCTACCGGCATATTGACCGGCGCCCAAAATTCATATTGATTGCCGTCCGGATCGGCGAAGCAGACGACCGTGCCTTCTTCGCCGTCGGCGGCGGTCTTCACCGGATCGGTGTGTGGAATTTTATGTTGATCGAGCCGCCGCAGGTGACGGTCGATATCTTCGGGTCTGACATAAAAGCCGCAGCGCGGCATGTCTTTGCCCATTTCTTTCGCCGCCGGGTAGTTTTCCGGCTGAAGGAAGGCGCCGATACGGCAGGATTCATCGTCCCACCACATAAAGCAAAAGATCGGCGTATTCTTTTTGCGCATGTTGGTGGTGAGCCCGTTGATCGGTCTTATCGGAAGCCCAGTGGCATGCATCGCCCAGTAACTCCAGCCGGGCAAATTGTTGGTGCCGACGACATAGTGATCGATCCAATGCACGGCTCCTTTAGGTTCAACGTTATTCATTAGCAACCCTCCCGTAATTTTTAGGTGAAAGATAGTTCCAACCGTTCCAATCGTTTCAATCGTTCAAACCCTACTTTTACCCCCGCGTCGGCCGGGGGGAGCGCAGGCTCAAGTGATGCGGCTACCCAATCACGACCTTTTTGTGGATGCACGATTCAATTCTCAAGTCCGTACAGCGCCGCGGCGTTTTCGCGATAGACTTTATTTTTCGTCTGCGGATCGAGGTGAGCCGAGTCCTTCTCGATGATTTCCTGGGAAAATGGCCAGGTACTGTCCGGGTGCGGATAGTCCGAACCCCACATGATATGGCCCTCGCCGAAAAATTGGACCAGGTGTAGTCCCACTAAATCTGTTTGAAACGTCGCCCAGACCTGGCGCTTGAAGATCTCGCTCGGCATCGCTTTCAGGGGAATTTCCGCGGACTTTCTGCGCTCGAACTGGCGCTTGTAGCGGTAATCCATCTCTTGCACGACGAACGGGATCCAGCCGATGGCGGACTCGGCCAGGCAGAATTTCAATTTCGGGTGACGTTCCAAAGTTCCGAAGTTGAACATGTTCACGAACGGATTAAAAAATGACGTGGCGCCGTTGCTGAGCCCCATATCGAAAACGCCTTGGCGCTCTCCCGGCTTGACCGCGTCGATGGTGGCCCTGACTGTTCCCGTTTGGGTGCTGCCGCCGACGTGATACGACACGACGATGCCGGCGTCCTCGGCCGCGTCCCAAAACACGTCCCATGGCTTGAGGTTCATTTCGAGCGTGACGTCGTTGACCAGGAAATTCGCTTCGCGGAATCCCAACTTCGCCACCCGAATCACTTCATCTCTAGCGGCCTCTGCGTCGACGGAGGAGAGCATCGCCACCGGGAAAAAACGTTTCGGCGCGGTCTTGCCGAATTCCAGGGCCCAGTCGTTATAGGCTTGCACGCAGACATTTCTCAGCTCGGGCGAGCCCACTTGCATGGCAATGATCGGTGGGAACATGAGCGACGCCGCGACGCCGTCGCGGTCCATATCGATGAGCCGTTTCGCCGGGGTCGTCGGCCGGTGCGCCTCGCCGACCCCGCCTCGATCGAGCGCCAGCCGGGTTCGATTGGTCCTCGCAAACCAGCGCTCACCACGATAGTCCGCCCAGGTCTCGCCGTCGCATACCCAGTACTCGCCCTTCTCGCCGCGGTCTTCGACGTGCGGCGCGCGCTCGCTCAATGCACTGGGCAATCGCTCGGTCCACAGGTTTCTAGGCAAGTAACCTAAGTCAATGTGATCGTCGGCGGAAATCATGGTGTCGGCCATTTTCATTCTCCTTTTGGTGTCGCCTCAGCGCAAAACTTAATGTTCGGTCATGATAATCCGGCGAATCACGGTGATTTGTCAAGCAGCGGAAAAACTCCGAGACTCACTCTACCGAGACGCGATGTACGCAGAGACATTAACCGAACCCCGTGGATCTGTGACCGCGCTATTCGATCCCGGCGTCAGCCAGTAACGAATTCCCCGCCGGAGACGTGAGGTAGCGCAGGAATTCTCGCGCGGATACTTCAGCGCTGCCGGTCGACAAGATGGTCGCAGCGTAAGCCGTGTAATTCTGAATCTCTGCGGGCAGGGGGCCGGCGAATTTCACTCCTTTGCCCGCGTTTTCAACGATGACGGTGGTGGCGCCGAGGCCGATTTCTCGGCCCTTGCCATTTGCCACATGGTCGCGAACGGAGGCAAAGTCGGGATAGCGTGTCGATTTCGCTTTCAGCTCTGCGCCGACGCCGAGCCGCTCGAACAACGCATCAAGATAGATTCCGGTCGACGCCTGATTGTAAACGAGAGACTCGGCGCTGCGCAGGGATTGCGTGAACTCCTCGACGGTGCCGATCTTCGGCACTGTCGCGCCGTCGCGCACCATAACCCCGACGCCGATTCGGCCCACGGTGACGCGGGTCGCCGCCGAAGCTTTCCCCTTGTTGGTCAGCTCGTCGAGCAGGCTCGTCGGCGCAATCACGATATCTGCCGATTCGCCAGCGTCAAAGCGCTTGAGGATCGCCGGCGCGGTGGCGAACGAGATTTTCACCGCGTGGGTGGTTTCGGTGCGAAAGGCCTCGATTACTTTCGACAGTCCCGGCGCAACCGCGCCGGCGCTGAGTATTTTTATTTCCCTTGGCATCACATCGTCACACCCGGAGGAAAGAGCACGAAGGAATGAATATTTTATGACCCATTGTCTTCGGTCTCAATCTGCGTAATTTCCTTCCCCTTGACGGGGAAGGCGTAAGGTAGGGGTGATGGGTTTTTTCGGTTTAGAGCACCCCTATCCCGGCCTTTCCCCGTCAAGGGGAAAGGAGGGTCCGGCACGATGCGCTGAGATTCGCCATTTTTATCCTTCGGGGCGAACGTAGGCTCATGCCCGCCAAATATTACGGGGACTCGTCAGGTAGCGCATTGCGCGCCATCCGGATTCAGCCCTGCCAGTCGCGGCGCGACCTCGGCCATAAAGAGCCGCATCGAGCGCTCGCGCTGTTCGTGCGTGCCCCAATCCTTGCCGGCGAGTAAAAGCAATACGCCGAAGCCGCCGCTCTCGTCGTAGAGATTTTTGATCCGAGTATAGACGGTACGGGATCACCGCAGAAAAACGCGCCTTGATCGATCATATATCTCATCGTCAAATCGTCGCGTGTGCCGTCGGCGGGAACATATTGATCGAGTCGGCGCGTCACTTTTGCCGCGCCGAGGTCGATTGCGCCGAGATCCCGCTTTGCCTGCTCGACCGAGTCGGTGACGTAAATCATGCGCGCGACGCGCACCCGGCCGCGCGGCGCGGCGCTGCCGGCTTCAGCGCCGGCGCGCTGATAAATATCGATCATCTCCTTTAGCTGTTTGGGTTGCGGCGCCCAGCTCATGAGCGGGATGAAGCCTTTTTGCGCAGTCAATTCGAGCGTGCCTTCGCTGCGCGAGCAGGCGATGCCGACCTCCATGTGCGGCTTGGTCAGCGGCTGCGGAATGATCAGCAGTTTCTCGCCCTGCCAAAACTCGCCGTGCCAGTCAAAGGGCTCCGGCGCGGTCCACGCCGTAAGAATCAGATCGATCGCTTCCCGCGTCATCGCGCGTCTATCACCGGGCATTGGGCCGCGCTACGGCGTCTTGCCGGGAAGTCCGACGCCGAAGCCGGCCATGTAGCGGCCATTGGTCAGGTGGTCGCAGACGGCGGCATCGGTGGCCACTTGCAGCGGGTGAAAGTAGGGAAGCGGGCGGATGCCCGGGCCCATGCGGATTTGCTTTGTGAGCACCGCCGCTTTGCAGATAAAAAGATCGGCGCTGGGAAGCTGATCCGGCGCTTGATAGCCGATGAAAGTTCCGTGCTCGCTGATCCAGGCTTCCTGTACGCCCAGTTGATCGGCCAAGATCACTTCGGCGAGATCTTCGTCGTAGGTTGTCTTGGCAATCTGATTTTGTCTTTCACCGTTGGAGAAAAGTCCGATTTGCATTCGCGTCTCCCGTAGTTTGATGGGTTTGATTCTTATGCTCGGCTGCGGTGATTGTCAAAAGACGATGCCTTCTTGGCGTCCCTTCGACTCTGCTCGAGACAGACCTGGCACGATGTTATCCGACAAACGGGGAGAAATTGCGCAAACCGGGCAAACTTTTGAATCACGAAAAGTCGGATGAGTGCACTATTGCGGCGAGAAGTTTCCCGCTCACACTACGCCGTTGATCTCGTCGATCATCTGGCGGAGACGAGCGAAGTCCTCGCGGTTGAAACGCATCAGGAGGCGGGGCAACTGCAGCGTGTCGGGATCGTCTTCTTCCTCAGGCAGCGGCTCGGTTTCCAGGACCTTGTTGCCGGTCAGGATATCTGCGAAGTCGCGATTGAGCCGGTCGATCAAAGCGGGCGTCGGCGGATGGTTGAGACGGATCACCAAATTTTGCTTAACGAAGCGGTAGGAATGAAAGTTGCGGTAAAAAGCGGTGATTTCCTCAACAGCCGCCTCGGGGCTGGTGAGGATTCTAAACAACGCCGTCTCTCTCTCAAGGATATAGCCGCGGCTCATCATGTCGTCGCGGATAAAGTCCCGCCAGCGCCGCCAATAGGTGCCGTCGGGTAAGTCCATCAAGAGGATCGGCACGAGCCGACCCTTGCCGGTCTGTGCTAGAGTGATCGACTCGAACAGCTCGTCCTGCGTGCCGAAACCGCCGGGGAAGATCACCACCGCGTCCGCTTCTTTGACAAATAAAAGTTTGCGCGTGAAAAAAAAGTGGAAGTTCATGAGCTTGGGATCGTTGCGGATGAAAGGGTTCGCCGCTTGCAACGACGGCAGACGGATGTTGACGCCGAAACTCTTTTCTCGTCCTGCGCCTTCATGTCCGGCTTGCATGATACCCGGGCCCGCACCCGTGATCACCATGAAACCTGCCTCCGCCACCTGATGCGCGACGTCGCGCGCCAGGTGATAATAGGGATCGTCGTCCTGCACCCGCGTCGAGCCAAAAATGGTGACCTTGCGCACGTGCCGATAGGGCGCGAAGATCCTGAAAGCGTGACGCAGCTCCTGCATGGCGCGGTTTAGGATCTTTAGATCGCCACGATCGGCGTTGTCCTGTGCCAGCTTGAGCACTGTGCGCAGGATCCCGGCGAGCTGATCGTTGTTGCCGGAGCCGTTCTGGGCGCGCAGCCACTGATCAACTTGTACTGTGAGTTCTGTCAAGGTCTTATCTTCTGGAGTCTTATCCTGTGGTTTCACTTGAGCCGCCTTTCGGGGACCAGTCGATATCGTCCTCTGGTTTTGTCGAGCCGAGGCGATGGAAGCACTCGTCTTTCGACCGGTCGAAATCCTTAAACATTATAGGCGATGGCGGACGCCGGCGGAAGAAAGGTTGTGAAATTGAGATTTTGCTCGAACGGCGCGTCGAACCATCGACGCCGCCGTTCGAGTGTTCAACGCGAGGTTTTGATCGGAAAGAGCTACGCTGTGCGGAATTTCAATGCGCGACCGAAACTCCGCCAGGCGTTATTAGGTGTTAATCGCCGTTGAAACCGTACAGTCGCGCGGTGTTCCGCGAGAGGATCTTTTGTTTTTCAGTTTCAGCCACGCCGTCGAAATCTTTGGCGATCTTTTCGCGCGAATGGGGCCAGAAAGTCGCGCTGTGCGGGAAGTCGGACGACCAGAGCAAATTGTCAACGCCGATATCGTGCCGATGGGCGATGCCAAAAGGGTCGTCGATAAAAGTCGCATAGAGTTGGCGGCGAAAATATTCGCTCGGTTTCAGCCTCAGCTTGGTCGGAAACGCGCTGCCATGAACGCGCGCGCCGCGGGCCTCGAAGCGTTCGTCCAGGCGACGCAGGAAATAGGGAAGCCAGCCGCAATTCAATTCCGCCGAGACGACTTTGAGAGCGGGGAAACGCTCCAGCACGCCTGACATAATCAACGTGGAAAAAGTGCTTTCGACTTCGTGCGAATTAATGCCTGCGGCGATCGTCCGTTTTTTCGCGCTGGAGTCCCAATCCACCCAGCGAAAGCCGGCGAACTCGTGCAGGCTGAGGGGCATCGAAAGTTCCTGGGCCGCAGCCCAGAAGGGATCATAAATTTCCGAGTAAAACGGCAACTCTTCCGGCGGCGAAGCCCATACGATCGCTCCAGCCAAACCTTTTTTCGCGCAGTCCGTTAAATCTGCCGCGGCCTGTTTGGGGTCATACAGGGAGATGAGCCCCAGCCCTTTGAGACGTTTGGGCGAATAGCCGCTGAACTCTGCGAGCCAATCGTTATAGACTTGAAAACAAGCGCGCTGAAAGCCGGCGTCTTTGATCCAGAACATACGAAAGCCTAGCGTGGTGTAGAGCACGTCGCCGGCAACACCGTCTTGGTCCATGTCTTTGACCCGCTGCGCCGGGTCCCAGCCGCCGCGGTGCGCTCCTGCGTAGGAGAAGCCTTTCAATAATTGCTGCAGTTCTTCGAGGGACTTGTTGGCGCCGAAACCCAGGATCACATTGTGTGGTTCGCGATCCTGTTCGATGAACCACCAGGCGCCGGGCCGGCCTTGGTATTCGGTCTCCATATGCGGCGCGATATCCCGGTATTTTGCCGGCAAGCGCTCTTGCCAAAGGTTCAATGGTTCGCTGACATGCGAGTCGGCGTCGAGCAGCACAGTCTGTGTCATATTTTACTCCTTGTCTTGCGCGCGGCCGGGCTTCACCCCGCCCGCGCGACTCTAGCTTAAAGTAAGATAGACGTAAACGGCGAGTCAAGGAGAAAGAAACCGGTTAGACGTAAACGCAAGAATTGATTTACTTGCGCCTTCGATTGGGGTTAGTTATAGCAAATTCCGACGCGAGGAGATCATTTTGCCGTTCGGCTACGTGCAGTTCATGACCGAGCTGATGGCGCCCAAGCCTTATCCCCGGCAGCCCAATTTCACGCCGCCTCGCCTCACGCCGTTACGCAAGCCGCTTGCCCAATCGACGATCGGCATCTTCACCAGCGCAGGCGTTCAATTGCGCGACGACGTTCGTTTGAATGAAACCAACGATCTGTCCTATCGGCTGATCGATCGTGGGACTCCTTACTCGGCGCTGACGGTCGCGCACCAGACTCCGGTTCGAAGCTGGGCGCTCGAAGATCTGAATGTTGCTTTTCCGCGTGACCGCTTGATCGAGCTGGAAGCCGAAGGTGTCATCGGCCGCCTCGCTCCCCGGGCGGTTTCGATGGTCGGATCGATCGCCAAGTTTACCGAACTGCTCAAGACCACGGTTCCCGCCATTAAAGAAGAATTTGACACCCAGGGCGTCGATCTAGTTTTTCTCTTTCCTTTCTGACCTGCCTGTCATCGGTCCGTCGGACTGATCGCCAGAGCTTTAGAAGCGCGAGGGTTGCCGACACTGTCGATGAGCACACTGTGGGAGGTCAGCATGGCGTTTAAACCGCCGCGCGCGGTGTTTTTGGATTTTCCGCTCGGCTGCCCAGCAGGAAAACCTAATGAGCCGGAGCTCCAGCGCGAAATCTTGCGCGCGGCGCTGACAGCGGCACCGCGGTTCGATGAAATTTGGCGCATGGTCGAGCTGCCTTTTCAATGGTTTGCCGACGGCCGTCGAGACTGGGAGGAGATCGTAAAAGACTTGTATCGCAATGGATTGAGCACCGTCGCACGCCACGTCACCGATCACCAGGCTGTCGGCGAATCGCTATTCGACAAAGAAAAAGAATTTTCACTGCGCTGTAATTGTTAGGACCCGAGCTAGTGTCCTGACCCAGAAGTTCGACGAATAAGTTGATCACGCCTAGCCGTCATACCGGCGAAAGCCTGTATCCAGATGTTTTGAAATTCCTGGATTCCGGGTCGCCCCCGACCTTCGCCGGGGTTGCCCGGAATGACGATCGATTTATGTTGTGATTTCTGAGCAGGACACTAGCGCTTTTTATAAACCTGATCGATGAATCCTTCCTTCACCAGCCGATCGATTATGGAATTGTCCGCGAAGATTTCGATCGGCAGGCCTTTCTTGCCCATGAACTCCAGCGTTGTAGAGACCGCGTCGGCGTCGACACGCGGAACGCGGTCGACGTATTTGAAAGCGTCGCTGTAGATTTCTTCGATGGCCTTGGTTTCCTTGAGCCGTGTGTAGCGCGCGATAGTCTTCAAGACGCGCTCCCTCTGATTCGGATCGCGCAACACCGCGACGCCCTCTATATAAGCACGCAGGATCTTCTCCAAAGTGTCCGGCGACCGGCGTTGAAAATCGCGCGAGACAACAAGCTGTCCCATGGAGTATTGAATGCCGGATTCGGCAAGCTCGATCAGAATTCGATGCGGTGCATCGGTGCGGAGAGTAGCGAGAACCGCGCCGTCGATTTGGCGGTGGCGAAAGGCGAGTCCGACTTCGAGGGTGCCGCCGAGCTGGCGAATGGTCACCGCGTTTTCCAGGCCGACCCGGCGCAGAAGAATTCTCGTGAGGTTGTCCGTCGTCGCGCCGAAGCGGGACACTCCGAAAGTCTTGCCGCGTAGCTCTTCGACGCGATTGACTTCAGGGTGAACCCAAAGTCGAAGGTAAGGACGGTTGGCAAGGCTCGCCACCGCGACGATCGGAGCGCCGCCGAGCACCGCCGCGATCACCGCGTTCGCCCCGGCGACGGCGGCCTGGACGTCGCCGCCGATCAACGCGGGAACCATCACCGGGCCCGAAGAAATGAAAACAAGATTGGGTTCGACGCCGTATTTGTCGAAAGCGCCGATGTCCTTTGCCACCCACAATCCAACGCCAGTCGGTCCGGTGCTGGAATAACCGAGAGTGAGCTTGGCGCGTTCCGCGGCGTCGCCTTGCGCGGCAAGTAATGCGAAGAAAACGAGGAAGATGCGCTTGAACAATTCCGCTTGACGGTGCATGGGATCTCCGCTGTCACCGAATCGACGATCGGATTTATTATCGCCAGTGCGGTGGATAGGTGCGCTCGTAGCCGGGTAGAGCTTCAATTTGCCGAACCCACCGGGCGAGGTTCGGATAAGTTTGCGATAGCGGCATCAACCCGAGATTGAGCGGCTGCGCCGCCTCTTTCGATGCCGCGCGTAAGAGCAACTGCACCAGGGGAAAAACAGTGATGTCCGCCGCGGAGATCTGCCCGCCGACCAGCCAATTCGATCCGGCGAGGCGCGCATCGACAGATTTTAGCTCTTCGCGAATCGTCTGTGCCGCTTGTTGAATCTCTTCGACTTTGTCCAAACCCTTGCCGAAAAAGATCGGCCGGACGACCTTGTTGCCTTCGCCGACGAGATAGGATTCGCATTCCGATATCGTCTGCCAAACTAAACCCGTTTCCTCCGGCGTTTTGCCGAAGAGCGGCGGCTCGGGATATTTGCGATCTAGATAAGCCATGATCGCGATTGATTCGTAGACCGCAAAGTCGCCATCTTTGAGGGTCGGTACCTTGCCCCGTGGATTGAGCTGTAAATAGGCGGGCGTCTTGTGCTCGCCCTTGGAAAATTCCATGAGCTTCGATTCATACGCCAGCGTTTTCACTTCGAGCGCGAGCATGACGCGCCACGCGAAGGGACTGCCACTGCCCCAATAAAGTTCGATTGCCATGATTGGACCTCCTTGGTTAGTTTTCAATCTAACCCAATCAGTGGCTTTGGCAATGCTCAACCATCGAGCTCGGGATAGGAGCGAAAGATGCCCTCTTGATTGAAAGGGATGCGGCGTTCCGATGAGAGATACGCGGCCAATCGCGGCCGCACGGCGACGCGATCGTGCAGCGCGATCGACAGCGAATGTTTGCGTTCGAGTCGCGCCATGGCGCGCGGAAACGCGTAGCGCAAACCTTCGATCATTTGAAACAAAGAGAGATCGACGTAAGAAACTTTTCTGCCCAGAAGATAGCCGTCGCCTTTCGAGTTGCGCTTGAGTATCTGCTCAAAGTAGCCAAGATATTTTGGGATACGCTCGGCGGTAAAATCAGCGGCGCGCCGCTTAGCCTCGTCTCTCTGATCCTCGTAATAGAGACTGCCCGCGATGGGATGATGGGTGTCGTGCGCCTCGGCGACCCAATCGGCGATGGTGAGTTGCAACTGGTGCGCCCATAATCTGATCGGATCGCTCTTGGGCACGAGGTCCAGGCGCGGGCCGAGATAAAAAAGAATGTTGGCGGTCTGGGCGATGAGGAGCTTGCCCGCTTTTAGAAACGGCGGTGCAAAGGGCGGGCGTTCGATGGACCGGTTCTCCATCAGCCGCATCATTTCCGCTATGCCTTTCGGCTTGCGCGCAACATCGACATAGTCCGCACCGGCATCTTCGAGCGCCAGACGAACAAACTCGCCGCGGCCTTGTATAGACGGCCAATAGTACAGTTCGTAGCGCATGCGATTCTCCTCTTAGGCAATGGATAATGAGCGAGGCAGTCTAAGGATCGTTGTAGGGGCACGGCGTGCCGTGTCCGCATGTTACGCATCACGCGTACATCGCGATCAATCGATTAACCGCGGCGATCGCGGTTATTTGAGGATCTGGCGCGCGAATTCACCGCCGGGCTCGCGCCAGTTTTTGATGATGTCTTCGCCATAGAAGCGGACTTTCTCGAACTCTTCCGGCGTCATGACATCCTTGGCCGCGGCTGAGTCGAATTTTGCGAGCCACTTGGTGTCAACATCGAGGCGGCGCGTGCCTTGGGTGAGCGCCTGGCTGTAGAGATCCTGGCCTTCTTTGCCGAGCAACCAATTGATATAGACTTTTGCCGCGTTCACTTGCGCAGCGTTCTTCATGATCGCCACGGTGCCGAAGCCGTTGCTGCCGCTCAGACCTTCTTTGATGTTGTTCAACGGCTTGATCGGAATACCGGCCTTGATGTAGGGCTCGATGAAACGCTGCGATTGACCGAGATTGAAGGCGAGGGTTCCTTTGGACATCGAGTCGGCGAGCTGTTTGCCGTCACGGCTGATGAATAATTCGTGATTGGCGAGCTTCTGCAAAAACTCCTTGCCCTTGATCTTCATTAAAAATCCCCAAAGGCCCTGGCCGGCGCTGGGAATGCGCGGTTCGAAGAAACCGATCCTACCTTTCCACTTGGGTAGCAAAAAATCGTCGTACGATTTCACTTCGTCCTGTTTGACCAAATCGGCATTGTAAAACGGCGGGGTCGAGAAATCCGCGGAATAAGAATAGATGAAGCGATGGGTCTTGATGTTGTCTTCCCACATGTGGCCGCCCCACCATTGGCGCGGGTCTTTGACGTCGGGGAGAATGACAAAGTCCATGAAAGGCGCGAGCATATTTTCGCGCACCAGCGGTTCGAGCGTGCCCGAGCCGCCGTGCAGCACATCGAAGTACTTCACTCCGGCTTTGAATTCGGATATGGCCCGCGACGCGTTTTGCGGGCCGGGGGCGGAGAGGAGCTCCAACTCGATACCGAACCGCTTCTCGAAAGTTTCCTTGAACTTTTGCCGGAGCACGCTGGTAGGGGGACCGCCGACAACAACTTTGCCTTCGCGTTTGGCGGCCTCGACAATTTTACTCCATTCGCTCGGCGCGTCGGCTGCGCGTGCCGGGTGCGTGCACATGCCAATGGCGACCGCCAGCATCAGCAAGCATTGTTGCCATCGATGTTTGCGGATCATGGGTCTTCTCCCTTATCATCGCAATGATTTGGCAGACGAGTACTCCGAGTCCTCTGTTTCTTCGCGGTTTCGTCACAGTTCGAGATCAAGGGTTTGTTAGATCCTAGGACGAGATCTCCATAATACGGCGCCACAGTGCCCGTCAATGGCGGACGAGGTGCAAGCGAAGGCTCATGTCTGCTCGACGCGACAGCAGTCGATGAGTTCCACTATGTCCTCGACGGTCGAGAGGCGGTTACAAAGGTCGAGTAATCGCTGTGGCTTAAGCGCGGGCGCCGGAGCTTGCAGAAGCCAAGTCATTTTTTCGAGCAGCTCCATCTCGCTCAACGGCGTCTCCGGATGACCTCTCGGTTGACGCACGACGATTTCTTCGGTTCGCCCATCGTTCAGTTCGGCCACCAGCCGCACGCCGAGCAACCCTCGATGTCGAAAGCCCTGTCCCTTTCAGGATCGATCACCAGCTCGATTTTCGCCATCACAGTCTTTACCTCGAATGTTTCCCAGGGTGAATCTTTATACTCGTGGAGCGTCATCCGGCCGCGCAGCAGAGCCATTGCCATCACGTAAGGCGTGCTGTGGTCCGCCGCCTCCGGACTTGACGGCGCAAAAGCTTGCGGCGAGCCCTGCACTCCGCCGCAGACATTGCGATGGCCGTGGAGGATGAGTTTTCGCACTCGCTCGGCGCGGATGCCGCTTTGATGGAGGCTTACGGTAGCCTCGATGGCCGCCTGCGTGTTGATCTGCGCCGGATAGAGCTTGATCATGTTCCGAGCCGTGCTCCAGCGTTGGCCAAGTTTCTCGATTGCTGCCGGATCGAATCGAGAGCCCGGCTGAGAATCTAAACTCTCAATGACTGTTTCCAACGCATTGTCCGTAGCAGTCACGCCCAACGCAGCCAACTCGGCCGCCTCTAGCGTGCGCTGCAAAACCAACCCGACCGCAACGCTCTTGATCATCGGGATGGTTTCTGCCGGTCTGATCCAGATATTCAGCACGGTGCCGGTCGCAACGGAGAGGCCGCACGCGTGCACAGCTTCCGTAGTCGTCGCGCCGGTGAGACGAGCGGCGACGATCGGCACGACCCACGCGACGTTGGTCAAAGGATGGAGACCACGCTGCCAGAAATTAAGCGATTCAGCCAAGGCGCCTTGCAGTTCGTAGGACGCCACCAGGCAAGTGAGCAATTCCTCCCCGCTGCGCCGATAGCGCTCGGCGAGAGCGAGGAATCCCGCCGTACCGTCGCTGAAGTGGCCCGAGGCCCCGCCGCGGCTCAAGACGAAGATGTCGTTAGCGTCTAGATAGCGAACCATTGTGCCGTTCACCAGCGCGGCCAGGCCGGCGGGGACCTTTTCCGCCGTGCCCAGGATCGTCGCATCGGCGCGGCCGCCTTGCGCGATCGCATGTTTCCTGAGTGCCTGAACAGACGCTGTGTCGCTTGCGCCGAGAGCGCACGCCATGGTGTCGGCCAAGTGGCGTCGCGCCGCGGACTTCACTTCCGCTGGAATAGAATCGTAGCGAAGCGCAAAGGTAAATTCAGCCATCGTCTGCGCCAAGGGTTTCACGGTCGTTTTTTCGCTCGCCATCGTGTCCTCTCCGCTTGCTTATGGCTTGGTTGGCGGCCTAGTCACCATGCAGCGAGTTGGATCAACTGAAACGTGCTCACCCGCAATTATCCAATCGCATACAGATGCTTATCTTTCATGTTTCTCGCGGGCGCAACAGGCGCGTAGGTCTAGATCTTTCGCGGATATTGAGTGCTGAGTTTTCGTTCTTGACTGAAGAGACCCGAGACAGTATGGGAGAAGAACCTGTTTTGAAGGGGGGTACTATGGAAAAGTTCCGTTTCAAAACTCATCTGGCGCTCGGCCGCTGGTTCGCAGTCTTTGCCTTACCAGTGGCACTCGCCGACCCATGCCCTGGGCGCAGCCCCGTACTACGAGGGCAAGACGATCGAAGTCATCATTCCGTTTCCCGTCGCCGGCGGGTCGGATATCTGGATCCGCACGATCGCACCGTATCTTGAAAAAAACATTCCCGGCAGCCCCAAATTCAACTTCCGTAATATCGGCGGCGGTCGCGGCATCCCCGGCATGATGGAGTTTGCCCTCAAAGCCAAAGCGGATGGCCTCATGACTCTTGGTCAGCTCGGCAACCAATTACTTTCCCGTACTGCTTGGGAGACAAGGCGGCCAAGTACGATTTTCGCCAGTGGAAGCCGCTACTGGTGAATCCGGTGGGCGGCGTGATGTACGCCTCTCCGGCCGCGGGCATCAAAAGGGTGGAGGATCTCGCTAAAACCAAGGATCTCATTTACGGCGGCATCAGCGCCATCGGGCTCGATCTCATCCCGCTGATCAGTTTCGAGCTTTTAGAGACGGATACAAAAGGGGTGCTTGGTTTCAAGGGCAGAGGCGAGGCGCGGATTGCGTTTGAACGCGGTGAAACCAACATCGACTACCAGACAACGCCCGCCTACAACGCCACTGTCGTGCCGCTCATTAAGGAAGGCAAAGCCATACCGCTGATGAGCTTCGGCCAGCTCGACGAGAGCGGAAACATCGTCCGCGATCCGGCGGTTCCCGATCTCCCAACGGTCCCCGAAGTCTACGAGAAGATCAAGGGCAAAAAGCCCTCGGGCAAATTCTGGGAGACTTACAAAATCTTTATGCCTTCGGCGTTTGCCGTGCAGAAAATTCTCTGGGTCAAGGCGGATGCCCCGGCGGAGGTGCTGCGGGTTTTCTACGCGGCGGCCGACCGGCTCGAGAAAGATAAAGAGTTTCTAACCAAGACCGACAAGGTCTTGGGCGGCTATCCGCTGCTGCGCGGCGATCGCCTGGAAAAAACCATCCAACAAGCTTTCCAGATCGACGCCGAGACCCAACGCTTCGTCAGAGAGTGGGTGGGCAAGAAGTATCGCGTGAAATTCGACTAGCCGGATGATCGATAGGAGTATGGATTGGAGTATTGGAGTGGTGGAATAACGGAATGATGCTGGTGAAAACCGAATACTCCAACACTCCATTATTCCAATTACCCCAATCCCCCTTCCCATGTGGGATGCCGCCTTAATCGCGCTTGAGAGGTTCGCCGACCCTCTTCATCTGGGCATGCTGATGGCCGGCGTGCTCGCCGGTACGGTCATCGGTATCCTGCCCGGCCTGGGCGGCATCGCGTGCGTCGCCATCCTGCTGCCTTTCATCTATACGCTCGACGTGCACTCGGCGATGATCCTGCTGGTCGGATCGCTCGCGGTGGTCCATACCTCCGACACCATCACCTCGGTGCTCATCGGCACTCCTGGTTCCGCCGCGGCCGCCGCGACAATTCTGGATGGTCATCCGCTGGCCAAGCAGGGCCAGGCCGCCAGAGCCTTGAGCGCGGCGTTTTTGTCGTCGTTGATCGGCGGTCTGATCGGCGCGGTTTTTTTGACTCTTTCTCTGCCGATCGCGCGGCCTCTGGTTTTGCTCTTCGGCTCTCCCGAGTTGTTGATGCTCTGCGTTCTCGGTCTCTCCTTTGCCGGCTTTCTCACCGGCGGCGCGCCGCTTAAAGGCGGGCTGGCGGCTTGCCTGGGGCTGTTGTTGGGAAGCGTGGGCTCCGCTCCCGCAGATGCCGTCAATCGCTATACCTTCGACCAGCTTTACCTGCTCGACGGCATTCCCCTGGTCGGAGTCGCCTTGGGAATCTTCGGCATTGCGGAGATCATCGATCTGCTGGCCAAAGGCGGCAAGATCGCCGAGCGAATCCCGTTAGGACATGGTTGGCTCCACGGGGTCAGAGACGTGATGCAACATTGGGGCATCGTGGTGCGCGGTTCGCTCATCGGCGTGTGGGCGGGAATCCTTCCCGGCATCGGCGCTACGGCGGGCTCGTGGATGGCCTATGGTCACGTGGTCGCCATGGCCCGCGACCGTGAAAAATTCGGCAAGGGCGATATTCGCGGGGTCATCGGCCCGGAAAGCGCCAACAATTCCGTCGAGGCCGGCGATTTCATTCCCACGCTGCTGTTCAGCGTTCCGGGCGGCGCTCCGTCCGCGATCCTGTTGGGCGCGCTGTTTTTCTACGGCATCCAGCCCGGCCCGCGCATGGTGCAGGAAAACCTCGATCTGATTTTTACTATTATCTGGAGCTTCGCCATCGCCAACACTGTCGGCGCCGCGCTCTGTCTTTTTTTGAGCCCGGCGCTGGCGCGACTCACCTGGATTCCCTTCGACCGACTGGCTCCGGCCGTCGTCGTCACGATTTTCTTTGGCGCCTTTCAGAGTTCCCAGCAGTTCGGCGATATCTACGCCATGCTCGGCCTGGGCCTGCTCGGCTGGCTCATGAAACAGTTGGGATGGCCGCGTGCGCCTTTTCTCGTCGGCTTCGTTTTGACCAAACCGACAGAACAGTATCTGTGGCTATCGATCAGCCGTTACGATTTTGCTTGGCTGTGGCGTCCCGGAGTTTTAGCTCTGGGTCTACTGCTCATCGCTTCCATCGGCTGGATTGTCCACCACAGACGCAGAGGCAACGACATCGCGGCCGAGGAGTCAGGCGAGGGCGCAGTGCTCTTGGGAAAACTACCGTCGGTGCTATTTACGGTCCTTGTTTTACTGGTCGCAGCGGCGGCGCTTTATGAGGCGCAAGAGTTTCCCCACCTGGGCGCCATCTTTCCGATGGCGGCGACGATCCCGGCGATTTTCATGGCCGCGGCGCAGATCGTCTTGGAAGTGCGCGCGACTACGGAAGCGCCGGGAGCGGAAACGAGAAAGAAAACCAGATTGGCGCTGGGCTATTTTTTCTCACTCGTCTTGTATCTGTTGCTGATCTTGCTATTCGGCTTCGGCATCGCTACCACGGTTTTTACCTTCGGCTTTCTTTTCGGCTGGGTCCAAATGCGCTGGTTTCATGCCCTCATCTATACCGGTGTTGTGGTCGGTGTGACCCTGCTCATGAGCCGACTGCTCGGTCTATACTGGCCGGAAGGCATTGTGCTCGGATGATGAGTAACGCTCGCGCGACGTTCGACGTTCTCGTCATCGGCGGCGGCAACGCCGCGTTGTGCGCGGCGATCACGGCGCGCCGCGCCGGGGCGAGTGTGGTCGTGCTCGAATGCGCGACAAAAGATTTTCGCGGCGGCAATAGCCGCCACACACGCGATATTCGTTATATGCACAAGGCGGCGACGGAGTTCGTCACCGGCGCCTACGGCGAAGAAGAATTTTGGCAGGATCTTCTAGGTGTCACGGGCGGGGCAACCAACGAAGCGCTCGCGCGTTTGACGATTCGTAACTCCGAGGAGCTGGGCGACTGGATGCCGGCCAACGGCGTGCGCTGGCAAAAGCCGCTGCGCGGCACACTCCATCTCACGCGCAGCAATCTATTCATGCTGGGCGGCGGCAAGGCGATGATGAACGCGTACTATGCTACGGCGGCGAAGCTCGGCGTGGAGATTTATTATCAAACCGAAGTGCGCGAACTGGAAATGCGCGACGGCCAATTTGTTTCGGCGGTGTGCGTCAACGACGGAGACTTGCGTACGATCGATGCAAAAGTTCTCGTTGTTGCTTCGGGCGGCTTCGAAGCGAATATTCCCTGGCTGAAAGAATACTGGGGCGACGCGGCGGACAATTTCATCATCCGCGGCACGCCGCACAACAAAGGCGGCATGCTGAAAGAGTTGCTCAGGCACGGCGCCAAGCCGGAGGGCGACCCGCGCGGCTGCCACGCCGTCGCGCTGGACGCGCGCGCGCCGAAATTCGACGGCGGTATCGTGACCCGGCTGGACAGCGTGCCGTTCGGTATCGTCGTCAATAAAGACGTGAAGCGTTTCTACGACGAGGGCGAGGATTTTTGGCCGAAGCGCTATGCGATTTGGGGCCGGCTCATCGCCGAGCAGCCGGACCAGATCGCTTATTCCGTCGTCGATGCCAAAGGGTTGCCGCACTTCATGCCGTCGGTGTTTCCGCCGGTTGAGGCAGCTTCCATCGCCGAGCTTGCCACGGCGTTGCAGATCGATCCGCGCGCGCTTTCGGCCGTCGTCGATGAATTCAACCGCTCGGTGCACGGTGGAAAGTTCGATCCAGGCAGTTTGGACGATTGTGTTACGACGGGGCTTCATCCGCCGAAGAGCCACTGGGCCAGGCTGATCGATACGCCGCCGTATTACGGCTATCCGCTGCGGCCAGGGATCACGTTTACTTATCTAGGAGTTACCGTGAACGAGCAGGCGCAGGTGATCATGCAAGACGATCGGCCGGCGAAAAATGTTTTCGCGGCGGGTGAAGTGATGGCGGGCAATATTCTCGGCAAAGGTTATCTCGCGGGATTCGGCTTAACCATCGGTTCCGTATTCGGGAGAATTGCCGGGCGGGAGGCGGCGCGCTGTGCCGGATTTTGACCTTGTTAAAGACGGGGCGCGGCAGATGACGATCTGCAACGCTTGCCGGTACTGCGAAGGCTACTGCGCGGTTTTTCCGGCGATGGAGCAGCGCCGCGTCTTTACCAAAGCGGATCTGACTTATCTTGCCAATCTTTGCTTCGATTGCCGCGACTGCTATTACGCTTGCCAATACGCTCCGCCGCACGAATTCGGCGTCAATATTCCGAAACTCATGTCCGAGCTCCGCTCCGATACTTATCGGGAGTTTACCTGGCCGGCGATTTTGTCGGCTTTATTCAACCGCAACGCGCTGGCGGTGAGCGTAATCACCTTGGCGTCGATCGTCATCATTCTTGGGCTTGTGCTGATATTCCAAGGCCCTGATGTTTTATTCGCCACGCATCTCGGAGAAGGGACGTTTTACCGCGTCGTGCCGTTTGTCGCGATGACCGTAGCGCCGTCGCTCATCGCGCTCTATGGCTTCGCGATCTTCGTTGCCGGCACGCTGCGCTTCTGGCGCGAGACCCAAGGACCGGTTGCCGCCCTCGTCGATCCGTCCGCGCTGTGGCGCGCGACCAAAGATGCGTTCGGCCTCGCTTATATGAAAGGCGGCGGCGCCGGCTGCAATTATCCCGGCGAGAGCTTCTCGCGATCGCGCATGTGGTATCACCATCTGACATTTTATGGATTTCTACTCGACTTGGCGGCCACGAGCATCGCCGCGTTCTACGATCACTTTCTCGGTTGGCAAGCGCCGTATCCCTATTTCAGCGCACCGGTGGTTCTCGGCACGGTCGGCGGCATCGGCTTGTTGATCGGCCCGGCCGGATTGCTTTATCTGAAATGGCAAAGCGACCGCGCACCCGCCGATTCCACCATGCTCACCATGGACGTGGCGTTTCTTATATTGTTGTTTTCGACGAGCTTCACCGGACTTTTGTTGTTAGCGTTCCGTGAAACTTCCGCTATGGGAATACTCCTTGTCATCCATTTAGGATTCGTCGCCGGTCTCTTCATCACCGCGCCCTACGGTAAGTTCGCCCACGTCGTGTACCGCTACGCAGCTTTGGTGCGCTATTCCATCGAGCAGCGAAGGGCCGAGGCACATTCTTCGTAGAGTCGCGTGTTGTTCAATCGATACGCCGACTCAAGCACGGTCTCTCACATCGTTCGGGATCGTAGCAGCATCACAATTCTTGAACCGAGGCGGCAGCGATATCGTTTGTAATGGTTGGGCGTCAGCCAACCAAACCGTGGGGGAGATAGGCTGCGAGTGCAGAAGAGTTTAGAGAGTTTTAGGTAGAAGAGTTTAGGAGAGTTTAGGAGGAGAGTTTAAGGAGAGTTTAGATTTAGAAGAGTTTAGGGTCAGGCCTGAGTCTGTACTTAAGAGGGGGGATCTGATAGGAATGAACCATGGCACGAAAGTCACGAGTCGAGTTTGAAGGGGCTTTCTATCATGTCATCGTGCGGGGCAATCAGCGCCGGATAGTTTTTCGTGATGACGAGGACCGGACGGCGTACCTTGAGCGTCTCGAACACTATCGCCAGCGCTGCGGTTTCGTAGTCTACGGATACGTTTTGATGTCCAATCATGTGCATTTGCTGCTGGAGACGAGGAGGGTACTTCTTTCCAAAATCATGCAGGCGATACAGTTCACCTATACCCAGACGTACAACCGTCGCCATCACACGGTGGGCCACTTATTTCAAGGGCGCTACAAGGCGATTCTCTGCGATCGCGACGCGTATTTGCTTGAGCTGGTAAGATACATTCACCTAAATCCGGGTCGGATGAGAAACTGGGTAGACCCATGGAAATTTCGCTGGAGCAGCCATCGGTCCTATCTTGGAGAAGAGAGTGAAGTCAAAGTCGAAACGGAAGCGGTGCTGGGGCAGATGGCCAAAGGGGTGGCACAAGCGAGACGCGGCTATGTGAAGTTTATGGAAGATGGCCTGGCCAGAGGTCACGAAGAGAAATATTATCAGGCAACGGACCAGCGGTTTTTGGGCGATGAGACATTTGTGGAGAAGGTTGCGTCTCAGGCAAAGGTAAGAGACCTCGACGCGAAGGGGCCGAAAGTCGGTTTCGAGCGACTACTAGACGCGGTAGCGAGACAATGGCACATAACGAAAGAGGCGCTGACCGGCAGTGGGCGGCAGAGGGATTGGATCGAGGGGCGGAAATTTTTGGTATATTTGGCACGCGAATGGGAGGGAATGACAACGCAGGAGTTGGGCAAGCGTTTGGGACGCGATCCGTCGATGATCAGCCGTTTGTATAAAGACTATGAAGAGAAAAGGGACGATAGCCGAGAACGGATTGTGGCCGGTGCGCTGAGGCGTAAAATCCAGGCTCAGGCCTGACCCCGACCCTGTGTGACCCCGACCCTGTGACCCCGACCCTTGACCCTCGTACTGTTGTTTATGACGAGCTTCACAGGATTGTTACTGTTAGCGCTGCGGGAAACAGCAGCGATGGGAACGCTGCTGGTGATCCATTTAGGCGTGGTCGCGGGATTGTTCATTACATTGCCTTATGGAAAGTTTGCCCACGTGGTTTACCGGTATGCCGCATTGGTGCGCTACTCGATCGAGCAACGGCGGGCGGAGGCGGAATCTTCATGAGTCTACGTGCATCTGCATGGCAGTTCGGAAAGATCTCTCACTTCGTTCGAGATGACAGGTGGCCAATATGTCACTCCGGTGGGGCTAGCGGCGTCTATCGCGCTCTAGATCCGCTTCAATCGTCTTCAACAGACTATTATCGTATAGCGCTTTCACATCCACTTTCGGTAGCGGCGGGCCCTGCGCCTGCATCGCCTCGACGGTGGCCCGCGCCGAGACTTCGTCGATGTAGGGGATGCGCGGCAGGTCAGGCACCAGGTCGTCGTAGAATTTAACGAGCACCTCCGGGTCGCGCTGGCGGGTGTATTTGGCGATTACTTTCATCGTGATATCGCGATTGGCTTTTACATAAGCGAGAGCTTCGACGTAGGCGCGCAGATACGCGTCAGCAACTTCACGTTTTTCACGGAGAAATCTTTTGGTGGTCGCGCTGACGGTGATCAATTGGCGGATGCCGAGCTCGCGAATGATCGAAAATTTTCTTAAACCCTGCTTCTCTGCGGCGTAGGTATTCGGCGCCGTGAGAATGGTTGCCGCGGCCTGTTTGCGCATGACCGCCATGGAACGCTCCGGCTGTCCGACGGTGCCGAATTGCACGAAGCTCACATCTTCTTTTTTCAATCCCACTGTTTCGAGCACTTTGAGCATGTAGCCGTAAGTCGGGCTGGTGGGATCGAGCGCGAGTCTCTTGCCGCGCAGATCTTCGAGGCGCGTGATGCTCGGATCGGTCATCAGAACGTAGTGGTTGACGGAGTTGTACTGCGTGGCGATGAAAATGCCGTCGCCGCCTCCCGACACGAGCCGGATCAAGCCTTCGGCGCCGCCTTGATAGATGTGAATCTCGCCCGCGGTCAATGCCGACATCATTACCCGGTTGCCCTGGATGTAGGCCATCTTGAGATCGATGCCGTGCTTGGCGAACAGGCCCTGGTCGAAGCCAACCCAGAGCGGCGCGAAACTGCCGCTGATCGCAGAATAGCCGAGGTTGATGGTGGTGGGCTTCTTTTCTTGCGCCGGGGCATTCGCAAGGAATGAGAAATTAACCAGCAGAGCTATCAGCGATTGAAACACTTTCATCGTTTGCGCTCCATACGAATGTTTTGCCGGCATCAAACCAGTGTCCTGTACTAAAGTTCGTTTAACAAATGCAATACACGGCAGTAGCTGAAATCACGCTCAAATCCCCCTTGTCCCCTTTTTCAAAGGGGGAATTTTCTCCGATATTACTCTCACCCCTCTTTCGAAAAGAGGGGAAGGGGAGATTTTGATCGGCGATGCAGCAATTATTCGACGAATATCAGATACACACACTAGAGACATAGATTAAAGCCGGACACCCGGATGACTCAGCCCTGATACTCCAGCGAGAAACGGATGTCCAGATCAAATGTGCGCGGGCGCGGACATGGAGATTCACCAATGCGCCGAAATGGCTTGCCGCCCAACTTGGCTTGTTATAAGAGTGGCGTCGCTTCCGAGGTGGGACGATGATGCTCCGCGCTTTGTCATTTCTGATTTTCTGGCTCGCCGTTGCTGACGCCAATGTTCTTGCGCAGGCGCCCGCCAAGAAGATCAGGATGGGTATCCAATCCACCAACATCGGCTTTCTGCCTTTTCACGCCGCCTTTCATAAGGGATTTTATCGGGATCAAGGGATCGACCTCGAAATGATCTTCATGGCGACCCAAGCCGTGAACGCGGCGTTCGTGCGCGGCGATCTCGACTACAGCGCGGCGGTAAACGGCATCATTCAGGGAATCGTGCGCGGCGCGCCCGCCAAGATTCTCGCCTGCGCCGTCGATCGGCCGCTGCAGTCGTTCATCGTCAGAAAAGACATTCGGACAACGCGCGATCTCAAAGGGAAAAAAGTCGGCGGTAGCACCGCCGGTGGCACGGCGACCTTGATGGCGGACGCTGCGCTCAAGCACTTCGGTCTCGAGCCGGGTCGCGACGTGACTGTGGTGCCGCTTAGGGACAACCGTCTGGCCGCTCTCGAATCGGGCGCGGTGGACGCGGCGCTTCTCGGCGTGCCGGAAAACATCATCGCCGTCGAAAAAGGTTACGGCGAGCTGCTGTTTTTGGGCGATGTGCTCAGTTTTCCGCAGAACGGTTTCGGCGCTTCGGTTAAAAAGATTCAAGAAAATCCCGACGAAGTTTACGGTATGGTGCGGGCCACTTTGCGCGGATTCTACTATAGCCTCGATCCGCGCAACCGCGACGAAGTGGTAAATATCATTATGAAGCAGTGGCGGCTCACCGATCGGAAGCTCGCGGGCGAGATGCTGCGCCAACTCAACCGCGGCGTCTTGCGCGACATGACGATCAAGCCGGAAGGGCTTCAGCTCATGATCGACCTGGTGCGGGAGGATTCGAAGGTCGCGCAGCCATTCACTGTCGCGCAGGTCAGCGATTTCAGTTTTCTTGAAAAGGCGCGACGCGAGTTGGGCGCGCGACCGCAGTAGCTCAGTGCGGCATGGGGCCAGCTGAAAGAATAAACATTCACCGCCGAGACGCCGGCAGTAATTCACGCGAATGATTTGGAAGCTGAAAGCTCGCCCAATCGGAAATTTCTCCCGCCAAGGCGCAAAGGCGCTAAGTTTAAAGGGGAAAGATAAGGACTCTTACCAATGATTTTCGACGGTATGATCCGAACTTTGCGCCCTTTGCGTCTTTGCGGGAAATACTCTCTTAAATTCACAGGGCTGCTGCGTGAATTTCAGAGCTTTATGTCAGCGAAGGAGCGAACCGCATGAAGATGACTCTTGTCACTGTTGTTTCTATTCTGTGTTTGTTCTTCGGTGACTCCAGCCGCGCTCAGACGCCCTTCTACCAGGATAAAACGATCACCGTGATTCTCGGCGGGCCGCCGGCGGGGTCGGCGGACTTGAGAACGCGCGGTGTAATCAATATTTTGCGCAAACATATTCCCGGCAATCCCACCATCGTTATGCAATACATGGGCGCGGGCGGCGGACGGCAGGCGGCCAATCACGTTTTCGGCGTCGCCAAGCCCGACGGGCTCACCGTCGGCAGCATGGGTGCGGCGCTGGTGACCAACGCCGTGCTCGGCGCGACGGGCGTGCAGTACGATATCGACAAGCTGATTTATCTCGGCACGCCCGACAGCGCTCAGCACTATCTGTTCATTACCCACCGCCACGCCAACCTGGACACTCTGGAAAAACTTCGTTCCACGCCGAGCGTGCGGATCGGCGGCCAATCCGTCGGCCATCCGGTCTATATCACCGGGCGGCTCTTCGCTTATATACTCGGTTTGAAGGATCCGAAATTCGTCGTGGGCTTCACCGGTCCGGAGATCGATATCGCAATCGACCGGCGCGAAGCCGACGCACGGGTCAATACCGGTGATTCGATGATGCGGCGCAACCGCGAGTGGCTCGAAAAGGGGTTGATCGACATTCACGCCGGCATCGAGATTCCCAAGGGCGAGCGCCATCCGAAATTCGCCCAGGCGCCGGATCTGGAAACGTTCGCGAAATCGGACCGAGAGCGAAAAATATTGCAAATGTTTCGCGCCTTCCGTCTCGCCGGGCAAAATTTCTTCTTGGCGCCCGGTGTGTCGAAGGAACGGGCGGAGATTCTTCGCGAGGCTATGCGCAAGACGCTGAGCGATCCGGAGTTTTTGAAGGAGTATCAGAAAGTTTCGGGTGAAGCACCGACCCCGCTGATGCCCGAGGCTTTGGAAAAAGTGGTGCGCGAGCTG
Organism: uncultured delta proteobacterium; assembly: GCA_963804165.1. Lineage (GTDB taxonomy): Bacteria > Desulfobacterota > Binatia > UBA9968 > UBA9968 > DP-20. Next base: position 95,661 of record CAWDPO010000006.1, on the reverse strand, counting down.
CCGCGCGACGCCGCGGTGGTGGAGATTTTCAACAAGCTCGCCGGTGCCGATCCGCTACCGGCGCGGTGAGACTGAAACACGTCTCTATTCGGCCATGCCTTCGGATGACGCGTGATCCGATTTATTCGACTCGAGATTCGCGCGGGCACTGACCGTGCCGACGAGTCCGTGGTATGTTAATGTCATGACTCGGAAAACGACTTCACAAGTCAGTCCCGAAGAGGAAACCATTCGCCGACCCCTGCTGGAACTCCGCGACGCGCTGCTGCACCTGCACAAAGCTTTGCTCGATTCCGAACGCGCGGTTTATGAAAAGGAAATCGGCCCGATCCATTCGCCGAATCATTTTTTCCAACTGCTGACCAACGACCCGTGGTTTGCCTGGCTGCGGCCGATTTCACAACTGATCGTCGCCATCGATGAAACGCTGGACGGAGACGAGCCGATAACAACTCAGAGCGTCGACGCGATGATGACCCAATCCGTGTTTCTATTGATCCCGGCTGAGAGCGGCGGAGACTTTGGCGAACGCTACGTCGCGGCTCTACAGCGAGACCCGCGTGTAGTGCTTGCTCATGCGCAAGTCGCTAAGCGCATCGGTGCAAGGAGATCTCCGGTTTAACAAACGGCGTCAGATGTTGGCGAGGCGCTCCACTGTGTCAGGGTATTGCTTAACGAGATTGATCAGCAGCACGGCTTGTGCGTTTGGTTTTGCCCGCCCCTGTTCCCAATTCTCCAGTGTGCGAACGTTGGTGCGAAGATAGGCAGCAAACACGGCGCGGGAGAACTTCAATTGCTCACGTACGCGGATCAACTCCGTTGGTGTAACCTTCGGCGCCGGCTTATACTCGACTACGTGTGTACGCAGAGTTCGCTTGCCTTGCCGCGCGTCGGCGAGCGCGCTCATGCCTTCGCGCAATTCCCGGAAAAGATTTCTCTTGCTATCACGCGTCCGTTTGGTTTTGCCGATTGTCTTCATATTCTTCTCCTTGCTTCCAACTCGGTTTTGATCATCGCCTTGAGCGCTGCGCGCTGTTTCGGCGACAAGTCGGCCATTTCATCTTTGTCGTACAGCGTGAAAAGCCAGAACTGATACCCCGACGTCCACCAATGTATAGATCACCCTCAATCCGCCGCGTTTGCCCTTGCCGCGTCGCACTCCTTGAATCGCAATTTGCGTAGTCCACCAGTGTCTGGAATCGGATCGCCAGCTTCGGGATGTTTCATTAAGAGGTTCTGAAACGCCCGGCATCCATTGTCATCGAGATAATTCGCTCGGTGACGCTCGAAGGCTGGCAGCTCGACGAAAATGGCCTTCACAGAAACAATTATACGTAAGTTACGTATATACGCAAGTTGCGTAGGACTTTGGGACTTCGGGAATTCCTTAGATTCGGGGTTGGGTGCTGACCTGTGGCGGTATCTCTCCCCTCATTGTTCCCGCTTCGCGTCAGCGATGACGAAATCGTGACTGGAGAAGGCTTCCGTCTAGACTGGTGTCAGTGTTTCGTTCCGAGTCACGCTGAAACCGCCGACGCGGTAGACTTCGGTCAGCTGTATGGCTCGAACGTTTTAAACCGTCCGGGTTTCTGAACTATCCGTGCACCCAGCGGTCGACGTCAATCTCGTAACCTTTGTCTTGCGAGATGTCGAACGGATTGCGGTCGGGGTCGAAGCCGCGGTACTCGGCCATGGGACGACTGCTCGGTCGCTGGCTGACGCAGCCTTCGGGAAGCGAATTCAAAAATGGCTCGATGTTGTTTACCAGCCAGCCGAAGTGATTTAGACCGTCCCGCGGGCTCTCTCTCTCATTCATGTCGCGGCGTGTCCGATCCGGCAGGATCGCCATCGCTGTTGCGCCATCGGCGGCCCAGCGCACGACTCGGTTCTCCGATCGGATCCGTCTGCTGGTCGTTGATTCGCGAAAACCAAAAACATTGACGTAGAAATTAAGAACGTCGTCATTGTTAGCCACGCACACCGCGAGATGGCGAATGCACGGAAAGGTGCGCTCAACGCTCGGCGTATGGAACTGATGAGTGGAAAGAGTCACGGATTGACCGCTCGGATCGGTGACGCGAAAGTCGCCATGAAAAAGACCGCCTTCTTCCTGGCGGATGTCCGAATTGGGAGAAAACTCTTTCAGCCGCGCTTCGACTTGACCGATGTCGTCGATGGTGACGCCAAAATGGTTGATGCCCAGCTCGTCGGCGCCGGGGCGCCGCTTGAGTATTGAAATGTTGTAAAAACCGTCGGTGACCGCGATATCTCCGTCGTCGGAGCGGCCGAGCTCGCTCATCTTGAAATAGGTGGAGTAAAAGTTCGCCAGGGTTTCCGGTCGCTCGCTGACGATAGCGAGATAACGAATCTGTGAATTCATGTTCATTTCTCCTTTCACTCAGAGGCGTGCCAATCTCGAAGTTATCGGGAATGTCATTCTGACCCGCAGGCGAAGAATCTCGACCGAACCATAATGCAAAAGACGAGATCCTTCGGTTTCACCTCGGGATGACATTCCTGACTCAGTCTTGCTGGGCGGAACGTTAGCATTGCGCCGCCGCCGACGTCAACGCAAAAGGTGATGGAATTATCCCGCCGTTTGGGTTAAGAGGCGAGCATGAGTGCGAATCGTTGCGCAACCTATGTCCTCATAATTCTCTTCGTTCTTGTCTCTCGTTTCGCCTGGTGTCAGGAAGGCTCGGCGCTCAAGAGAATTCGCATCGGCATCCCCAACCGCGGCGTGCCCAATCTCGGGCTCCTGGCCGCCCAACGTTACGGTTTCTTTCGCGCGCAAGGATTGGAAGCGGAGTTGATCGTCATGCGTCCGAGCTTGTCGCTGCAAACCTTGATGGCCGGGGATATGGACTATTCCACCGCACTCGCGTCCGCGGCGCGCGCCAGTGTGAGCGGACTGCCCCTGCGCATCGTCATGGCACTTACAGTAGGGCAAGATTTTTCGCTGGTGGTGCGTCCCGAGATCCGGCGAATGGAAGATCTGAAGGGCAAAACGTTGGCGACATCCGGAGTGGGCGAGTTCACCGATGTTGGCGCGCGGCTGGTGCTAAAAAAATACGGCTTGGCGCCCGAAACTGACGTAAAACTGCGAACCTTGTTCGGCAATCATCCGTTGAGATTGAGCGCTCTACAAGCCGGGCAGATCGACGGCACGATCATGTCGATGCCGTATAACAAGATGGCGGTGAAGATGGGTTTCAGGGAGCTCGTTCACTTGCGGGACATCATCAAAACGCCTCAAGGCGGATTGGTCACCACCTTGCAAAAAACCCGCGCCGAGGCCGATCTGATTCTCCGCACCGTCAAGGGAGCGCTCGCGGCCAACCGCTTTTTGAAGGAAAACAAGGGCGAGTTTATTAAACTCTTGGCCAAGGAATCGGGCGTTCAGGATGCCGCCGTGGCCGGCTTGATCCATGAAGAAATCGTCAAGCTGTATTCGGATACCGGCCTGGTGTCGGACGAGGCGATGCAAGAGTTCATTGCGACCTCTAAAGAGGTGCTGAAAGTGTCACGCGACGTTTCATTCGCCGAGATCGCCGACTTCAGCTTCGCGCGCAGAGCGGCGAGTGAACTGAAGTAGCCGGCTTATGACATGCGCCGTGTGATCGGAAAATTCGCAATGCGGAGGATGACGTGACGGACTTGCCGGCGCTTCAAACGATAAAGTTCGGTATCTTCGATTGGATCGATCGCAATCAGCTCGCGCTGCCTGAGCTTTACCAGCAACGCTTGAAGTTGATCGAATGCGCCGAAGAGAAGGGCTTTTATTGCTACCACATCGCCGAGCATCATGGCTCGCCGCTGAACATGACACCGTCGCCGAGCATTTTTCTGGCGGCCGCCGCCCAGCGCACCGAGCGCATTCGTCTCGGCACGTTGGTCTACGTGCTGCCGGCTTACAATCCGCTGCGCCTGGTTGAGGAGATCTGCATGCTCGACAACCTAAGCCGGGGCAGGCTCGACGTCGGCGTGGGACGGGGCATATCGCCCATCGAAATGTCCTTCTTCAACATCGACGTTCAACAGTCGCGTGACATGTTCCGCGAAGCACTGGACGCGGTGACTTCGGCTCTTGCCACCGGTAAGTTGTCGTACCAAGGCCGCTATTTTTCCTTCAAGAACGTCGAGCTGCAGATCGAGCCGTTTCAACGTCCGTATCCGCCGCTTTGGTATCCGACGAATAGCAGCGAGTCGATGAACTGGTTGGCCAAAGAGGGATTCCACACGGTCGTTCACTATCAATCGATGCCGGTGATCCGTGACCTTTTCGATCTCTATCGGCGCGTTTGGAGAGAGCATGCGGACGATCGTGATCGCCTCAATGGGCATGTGACCGATCCGCTCTACGGCATCTCGCGCCACGTCTACGTTGCCAAGACGGACGCGCAAGCCTGGGCAGAGGCCAAGGCTGCGCTCGCGCAGTTCAACGAGCGCACCGGCTACCTGCAATCAAAAGTTGGCGATAACCGGAGAAAAGAATACTTAAACGACTTCGAGGCGCGTCGCGCCGAAGGGCTCTACATTGCGGGCGCTCCGGAGACGGTCCGCGAAGAAGTGAAAAAACATCTCGAAATCACCGGTAGCAATTACTTCGTGGGCTCGTTTTGCTTCGGCAATCTCAGCAGCGAGCAGGCGATGAATTCCTTGCGCTTATTTGCCGACGAGGTTATTCCGGCATTTCGCACGTCTGCGGAGCGCTAGCGGCTCTAAAAATCCCTCCCAAGCTCCCTTTGCTAAAGGGAGGAATGTCAGGCCGGCACGGCGCGAAATAGTCCGGGAACCGCTGACCATCCAATGTGACGGTTCAGAAGCTAACTCCCAAACGACGGCCGCAGATGAAGTTGAACTCAAATCTCCCGGGCAGGGCCTTTGCAGGAGAGTAACCCCTCTTTAACAAAGAGGGGAAAAGGGAGATTTCCCTAGCGAACTTGTGAATTAGGGCGCTAACTTCTGCTCTAGTTACTCTGAGATGTCCAGCAGTATTCCGTCGGGATCGGCGAAAGCGTGTTGACCGATGGGACAAGCGTCCATGTCTTTCACTAGCCCGCCGCTCTGCGGTCCACCACCGATTTTTTTCGGAGCGCACTCAGGATGATTGGCGGCGATCTCGTCCAAATCTTTCTTGGTTTTTTCAACGCTGTCTACTTGAAAGCCGATATGATCGAAGCCCTGTTTCAAGCTGCGATAATAGCCGCTGTGACAGCGCCGGATGATCAGACGGACTTTGCCGTCGGTGAGCGTGATCGAACCCTCCTCGCCGGCTTCCTCAACGCCTTTCAGCTCCAAGACTTTGGTGTAGAATTCGGCGACTTCCTTCGGTTTTCTGGCGCGGAGCGCGATATGATTGAGCCAGCGCGGCTGCTCCCAGCCGTCCGCGAGATACCCTTCGCGGACGTTCTCCTGGCCCTTTTGTGATAAATCGAATTGCGTTCCCGTCGGATCTTGCGCGCGAGTTCCGGCGAAGGGCACGTAGGTCAGCGCTCGCGTGTGCAACAATTCCGGATATAGCCGGTTCAAGCGGTCCACGGCTTCTCCGACGTCGTCGACCTCGAAACCGAAGTGGTCAATGCCCGCCTGGCTTCCGGCCCGCTTTGCCAGAAGCGCCATGCCGATGACGCCATCGCTGATATGGCCGCGGTCCGGGTTGGATTTGCCGTTCTCGTCGACCAATCCGGTGGTGATCTGCTTCATGCCAAAAATCGTTTGATAGAATTTGCACTCTTTATCGTAGTGTTCGGTGTGGGTAGCGACGTGGCGGATTTTGGCGATCATGGCAGTGCTCCTTTCGCGATCTTTGATTTATCTTCCTTCTAGGTTAGGCGCGTCGAGGTTGTCAAGGCTTAAAATAGAATGAACGCGTTCCAAACGTTCCAGTCGTTCAAACCGTTCCAAACGTTTAAGAGGATTGACCGAAATTGGGCGCCTTGCTAGGCTCCGCGCGTATGCTGGGCCTCGAAACAATTCGACGGAGGCAATCCAAACATGCGAAAAATTTCCACCTTTATAGTCACGCTGACTATTTCTATTACTGTTGGCCTGCCCGCATCGGCGCAGCTCAAGAAGATTCGCTTCTCGACGAGCTCCATCGCTGTGACCGAGATGCAATTCCGCATCGCGCAGATGAAAGGCTTTTATCGCGAGGAAGGCATCGATCTAGAGACCCTTCTCATACGCGGATCGGTGGGGATGCAGGCATTGATCGGCGGCTCGGTCGACTACGCGTCGGCCGCCGGCTCGATCATCGCCGCCGCAGTTCGCGGCGCTCCGGTAAGACTCGTTCTGATCGTCAACTCCAAACCGCAATTCGACCTCGTCGGTCAGCCGGATATCAAATCCGTGCAGCAGCTCAAAGGCAAAGTCGTCGGCATCTCCTCGCGTGGGGGCGCAGTCGATCTCTTGACGCAGCTGATCCTCACCAAGCATGGGCTAACGCCGAACAAAGACGTAACTTCGATCGTGATCGGCACGCCCGAAGAATTAGCTACCGCGCTCAGAACCGGGCTCATCGCCGCCTGTCTGCTCAGCCCGCCGCGCCAGTTGATTCTTTACCGGGAAGGTTTCAGCCGGCTCGCGTACTCGGGAGATTATCTCGCCAGTTATCCGTCGGGCGGTGTCGGCGCGACGGAGGAAAAGATCAAAAACAATCCCGCCGAAGTTCTCGCTTTCGTGAAAGCCAGCCTGAAAGGACTACAATACTATTCGCAGCATCGGCCCGAGTCCATTGATATCATCTCGAAATATCTCGGCGTCAAAGACCTTACTCTGGCAGGAGAAGTGTACGATCTTCACCTAAGCCGTCTCGGCGGGCTTAATTATTTGGACGACGCTTGGATGCGCGGCGCAATAGATTTCACCAAGAAAAGTTTGGCAGTGACGAAGGAGATTCCTCCGGGCCAAGTGTTCGATTTCAGCTTCGTCGAGAAAGCATTAGGGCGAAGAAAAAATTGATTCGCGTCGAATCGTCCATCGGGCAGGCCTTTAGGATCGCGCGCACACCACGGCAGTAAAAGTCGTCATTCCCGCGTGCGCGAGAATGGCTGAAGGAAAGAAGTCGACGGCGAGGCGGTAACTTCACGATTATTTCGTTTGGTGCGGAAAGTAACCGGGATGGCCACTTAACTTTTCTGTTTCTTAAACACTTCTTCCGCCACCGCGATAAAGGCGCGCACCTTGGGCGAGACGAAGCGTTGCGCGGGGTAGACGAGTGAGAAGGTTGCCGCGGCGCCATGCCAATCGGGTAATACTCGTTGCAGGCGATTCTGCTTCGCTTCCTCGGCGCACATAAAACTCGGGAGATAGACAATGCCTTCGCCGAGAAGCGCGAACGCTTTGAGCGCTTCGAAATCATCGGCGCGCAGCCGCCCCGCGGGAACCACTCGGGCGCTGTCCTTACCATGGGTCAGTTCCAATCGGTTGTTTTTGAATAGCGAGAATTGCAGGCACTCGTGTGGCGCCAGTTCTCTCGGATGCGAAGGCATGCCGCGCTTCTTCAGATAAGCAGGACTCGCCCACAGTCCGACGTGACCGACGGTGAATCGCTTGGCGATGAGCCGCGAGTCGGCGAGCTCGCCGGCCCTGATCGCCAGATCGACACCCTCGGCGATAAGATCGAGCACGCGGTTGGTGACCACGAGCTCGACTTCGGTCTTTGGGTACTGCTGCAAAAAACTGCGCACCAGCGTAGCAAGAAGGGTGTGGCCGATGTCCGCGGGAGCCGTTACTCTGAGAAGCCCCTGCGGTTCGCGTTGCGCGCTGGTCAACTCACTTTCCGCCGCTTGCAATCGTTCCAGAGCCTGTACGCACTGCTGAAAGTAAGTCGCTCCCGCCGGGGTTGCGCGCAATTTGCGCGTCGACCGTTGCAGCAGGGTAACGCCCAGCCGCTTCTCCAACGCCGATACTTTGGCGCTCACGGTCGAATTGGGCATGCCGAGAAGCTTGGCCGCTTGGCTGAAGCTGCCTACTTCGATGACTTTAACGAAAACTTCGATGCCGTCGAGATCCATGTCCGCGATCTTACATTAGGCGGAACAATGTTTCCAAGATTTGCCGTCTAGTCGAAGCGCCTTTGAATGTATAACCTGACTGACAGGTGAGCGTTTTCAAACATTCCGATGCAAAGGAGACTGGAAACATGAACAAACCAATCCGCATTCTCGGCATTGCCGGCAGCCTGCGGAGAAAGTCCTACAACCGGGCCGCGCTGCGAGCGGCGCAACAGCTCGTTCCTCAAGACGCGGTACTCGATGTTTTCGAGCTCGACGGTATCCCGTCTTCAGCGAAGACGACGAGCGGCAACCGCCGGCGAAAGTTGTGGAATTCAAAAAGCGCATTCGCGAAGCGGACGCTATTTTGTTCGTCACGCCGGAATACAACTATTCCATTCCCGGCGTATTGAAAAACGCCATCGATTGGGCGTCGCGGCCGTACGGCGATAGCGCTTGGACCGACAAACCGGCGGCGATCATGGGCGCATCCGTGGGAACATTTGGAAGCAGCGCGGGCGCAATATCATCTGCGCCAGGTCTTTGTGTTCTTGAACATTCACGCGGTCAATCAGCCGGAAGTGATGATCGGCAACGCCGCGCAAAATTTCGACGCAGAGGGAAACCTGACCAACGAGACAACGAAAAAGTTGATTCGCCAGCTATTGGCCAACCTGGTGAGTCTGGACGCGCGGTCTGCAACAGGCAAAAAACGCCCAGGGCGCTAGTGCATAATATCAACGAGACATGGGTGAATGAATCAGGAGGTCCGAACATGAGATGGGACAACGAGAAAAATTTCCGAAATCATCGAGCCGCAGGCAGTTGTCGAAGGCGCTGGCGTTCGGCTTAAACGCAGTATCGGCACGCGCACGCTGGATTATCTCGATCCGTTTTTGCTGTTGGATCATTTCCAGTCGAAAAATCCTGCCGATTATCGTGCGGGTTTTCCGCTGCATCCGCATCGCGGTATCGAAACGGTGACGTACCTGCTCGCAGGAGCGGTGCGCCATAGAGATTCGGTGGGCAATGCCGGCGAGATCGGGCCGGGGGATCTGCAGTGGATGACCGCGGGGCGCGGCATCATGCATGAAGAAATGCCGCAGGTGCGACCGGAGGGAGTGGCGGGATTTCAGCTGTGGGTGAATTTGCCGGCGAAACAGAAGATGATCCCGCCGCGCTACCAGAACATTCACGCCAACGAAATCACCGCAATCGAGCGCGACGGCGGCGTAACGGTGCGCGTGATTGCGAGAACCGTCGACGGCGTCGTGGGTCCGATCAGCGGCATCGCCGCGGAGCCGATGTATCTGGACGTATCGATCGCGCCACAAGGCTTGTTCGACCTGCCGATCCCGCGCGGTCATTCGGCGTTCGCGTATGTCTTCGAAGGCGAGGGAAAGTTCGGGCCTGAAGGACGAAGCGTCACAACTCCGCGACTCGTGGTTTGGGATGACGGCGATAGCGTCGAAGTACGAACGGAGGAGAGCGCAGTCCGGTTCCTTTTAGTGTCCGGCAAACCCCTGAATGAGCCGATCGCGCGTTATGGACCGTTTGTGATGAATACCAAAGCGGAAATCGAGCAGACGCTGCGCGAGCTTCAGGCGGGGACGTTTGCGAAATAACGGCTGAGGCACTGATATGACACCGTAGGGGCGGGTTTTAAACCCGCCCCTACCGGACGAACTAACCTTCCGCGTGCAAGACCTTACCTCTAACCTCGACTGGCCTAGCGTCGACAAGAATGAACGCGATCACGCAAGCTTCGGTACCGCGATTGACCCAATTGTGGATCGTGCCGCGCTGCACGAGCACGTCGCCGGCTTTCAAATGGACGACAGAGTTATCGAGCTCCATGTCGATCTCGCCCGACATAACGACGGCGTAATCGATGGAATCTACTCCGATCGAAAACTCGACGGAGAGTTGTGCTTGTTACCGATTCGAAAGTCGCTGCGCGAACAGGCGACTGGCTCGACGGAGGCGTTTTACGTCAATGCTTTTCGCCCAATCTTCGAACATCGAATAAGCCACCGGAGTGACGAGCAGCGTCAAGAGCAAGCATAACGTTTGTCCGCCGATGACGACGACGGCGATGGCTCTGCGCTCCTCGGCGCCGGGGCCGGTGCCGAGAGCGAGCGGCAGCATGCCGGCGACCAGCGCGAGGGTGGTCATGAGGATAGGGCGAAGCCGGTCGCGATTTGCGCGCATAATCGCGGCAAGCCGCTCCACGCCTTTCTCGCGCAGGCGGTTCATATGATCGATTTGCAAGATTGCATTCTTCTTGACGACGCCGAACAGCACCAAAATTCCCAGCGCCGAATACAAATTCAGCGTATTGCCGGTCACCCATAGCGAGAACAACGCAAATGGAATGGAGAGCGGCAATGAGAGCAAAATGGTGAATGGATGGATCGTGCTCTCGTACTGCGAGGCGAGGATCATGTACATGAAGATGATCGACAGCAGAAAAGCCCATAGGAATTCGGTGAAGGTCCGCTCCAGCTCGCGGCCCCGGCCGGACACGATGGTCGAATATTCGATCGGTAAATTCATCTCGCGCACGGCTTGATTGAGCGCTTCCAGGCGGTCCGCGAGGGCGTAGCCCGGCGCGATCTGAGCGCGCAGGCTCGCCTGGCGCTGGCGGTCGAGACGATCGATGCGCGATGCGCTTTTGACGTTTTCGACTTTGACCAGGTTATCGAGGCGAATAAGACCGCCCGTGCCGGTGCGCGGCACGTAGAGTCGCGAAATCGTGCCGATGTCGGCGCGATCGCTTAACGCGAGGCGCAGCTGCACGTCGTATTCTTCGTTGACGCTCGGGTCGATAAAACGCGACGCCTCGGTGTCGCCGCCGACCATCAGGCGCAACGCCGTGGCAATATCCTCGGTGTTCACGTTCAAGTCGGCGGCGCGCTGGCGATCGATGATCACGCGCAGCTCGGGATTGCTGAGCTTGAGGGTAGTATCGGCATCGATGATACCCAAATCCTTCGAACGGATGCGCAACTGATCGGCATAGTCGGCCAGCGCTTTCAGATCCGGTCCGCGCAGAACGAAATCGATGTCCCAGTTGCCGCTGCCGATGTTGAACGACGGCGCGTTGCGGACCGAGGTGCGCAAGTCCGTGTAGCGGGCCAGCCGGGCGCGCACTTGCTGCATCACGTCGCGTTGCGACGTGATGTCGGTAAAGGCGACCCAGGGTTGGCCGCGCAGTGTTTCGCGCCAGAGACGTGCCAACGAGAAAATGCGCTCGTCGTGGGGCGCGATCCGGACATAGCAGCTTCCCTGATTTACGCCGCCCAAGAAGCTGCCGCCGGCGTCGCAGAGCAGCAGACGCACCATCGGCAACGCGCGAATTTCGCTTTCGACCATCTGCATGATCTTGTCGATGGAGGCGAGGCTGATGCCTTCGGGGGCGGTCACGTTGACGTCGAACTCGGCTTCGTCGACGTTGGTGGGAATATATTCCTGGCGCACCATTCTGTAGAGCGGGATCGACGAGATGATCACCGCGGCGGCGAGCGACATCACCGCCATGCGATGTCCCATGGACCAGGCGAGCATACGTTCATAGCGGCGGTCGAGCCAGCCGTAGAATCCCTGTCGTGAATGGGCATCGTCGCCGCCCGCCGCGGCATCTTCGTGGCGCAGCATGCGCGCGCTCATCATCGGCGTAAGCGTGAATGAGACGAGCAGGCTCACCAGCACAGCGACCGCGGAAGTAATGCCGAATTGATACAGAAAACGCCCCGAGATGCTCGACATGAAGGCGACGGGGACGAAGATGACCACCAGGCTGAATGTTGTCGCCATGACCGCCAAACCGATTTCTGCGGTGGCAGCGCGCGCCGCCTCGAAAGCGCTCATGCGTTTTTCTTCGACGAAGCGGAAGATGTTTTCCAAGACGACGATGGCGTCATCGATGACGATGCCGACCATCAACACCAGGGCGAGCATAGTCACGCTGTTGAGGGTGAAATTGAGGGCCCACATCATGCCGAAGGTAGAGATCACCGATGCGGGTATCGCCACCGCCGCGATCGCGGTCGAGCGCCAGCTGCGCATAAACGCGAGTACTACGATGCAGGCGAGGATGCTGCCGAGGACCAGGTGCAGGTTGATCTCGTGCAGCGCTGCGTAGATGTAGCGCGACTGGTCGCGGATGATTTCCAACTTTATGTCTGAGGGCACCTGACGTTTTACCCGATCGAGGTTCGCTTTGACGGCTTCGATGACCGCCACAGTGTTGGCCCCGGATTGACGCAATATCTGCAACTGAACCGTCGGCACGCCGTTGAGCCGTGACAACGAGCGCTGCTCTTTGGTGCCGTCCTCGGCCGATCCGATGTCGCGGATGCGAATCGGCGCGCCGTTGACCGTCGCCACGGTCAAGTCATTAAACGCCCGCGGCGCAACGATGCGCCCCATGGTGCGCAGCACTTCCTCCTGAGCGCCGCCGGTGACGTTGCCGCCGGGGATATCGGCGTTCTGGTGCTGGATGGCGTTGCGCACCGCGGTGATGGGAATCTGATAGGCCGCCAGCCGGTCGGCATCGATCCAAATATTGATTGCCCGCGATAAGCCGCCGACGACGCGCACTTCGCCGACCCCGGCCGAGCGCTCGAGCTGCACCTTGATGATCTTGTCGGCAAATTCCGTGAGCTCGCGCAGGGAACGATTACCGGAGACGGCGATCGTCAGGATCGGGGTATTTTCGTTGTTGAACTTCGATATCACCGGAGGAGTCGCGTCATCCGGCAACCGGTTGAGCACCGTGGCGACACGGTCGCGCACATCTTGAGCGGCGGTGTCGATGTCGCGATCCAGATTGAACGTGGCGATGACGAAGGAAGTGCCCTGTCCGGAGATGGAGCGTAGCTCCTGAATGCCTTCGACGGTATTAACCACCTCTTCGATGGGCCGCGAGATCACGGCTTCGACTTCCTCGGGAGAAGCTCCAGGCAGACTGGTGCGAACTGAAACGTTGGGCAGATCGACCGATGGGAAACGGTCGACGCCGAGGCGAAAATAACTGGCCGCGCCGACGACCACTAAGGCGAGGATGATCATCGAAGCGAAGACCGGCCGGCGAATACAAACTTCAGCGAGCTTCTGCATTAGTGAGTCACTTGCACCGGTTCGCCGTTGATCAAATTGCCCGGCTGCATGACGACTTGTTCACCGGCGCGGATGCCGTCGATGATCTCGACTCGATTGTCGATGCGCCGCCCCGTGCGCACTCGTTTCTCGACGGCGGCGTTATTCGCCACGGTGAGCACCTTTTCGATGCCGGCGAAGGTTACAATGGAGTCGGCGGGCACCGTGACGATGCGCTGTCCCGACTCGACGACGATGTCCGCTTTCGCAAAAGATCCCGGGCGAAGCGCGCCTTGCCTGTTGGCCACTTCTGCTTCGATCATGAGAGTTCGATTGTTTTCGGCGATGGCGGGCGACAGCCGAGCGACCCGGCCTTGATATTTGTTTGGGTCACCCTCGACGGTTAGGTCGACGCTTTGCCCAATGCGCACGAGTCCGGCCTCTCGTTCGGGGACCGCCAGGCGCAAGCGCAAAGGATCGGTGCGCACGAGCGTCACGACGGATGCGCCGGCGGGCAGATACTGGCCGACGGAAGCTTGGCGTTCACTGACGGCGCCGTCGAAAGGCGATGTGATGACCGTATCGGCAAATTGCTGTCGTGCGATTTCGAGCTCAGAGCGGCGTTGCACCATTACCGCCTGGCGGTTGCGCACTTCTTCGATGGCGTCTTGATAGCGCCCCTCGGCCACCGCCAGTTGTGACACTGCCGTGTCGAGCTCGGCGCGAGCGATAAATTTTCGCTCCCAGAGCTCCACCATTCGGCCATGGCTGAGATGGGCTTCTTTAAGCACGGCCGCCGCCTGGCGCACCGTTGCCGTCTGGTCGATGTCGACTTTGTCGCTGTTTCCCGTCGGCGCGAGGCCGAGGCGGACACGCGCTTGTTGGAGTGCCGCCTCCGCTTGATCGACACGCAGCCGATAGTCGCTTTGGTCTATACGCGCGATCGCTTGGCCTTTGCGCACGCGGCTGCCGAGGTCGACGCTGATCTCGCCCAGGCGGCCGATCACTTTAGTGCCTAAAATAATTTGCTCTTCCGCCGCCAAGGTTCCGCTGGCGCTGACCAATCGCGCCGTCTCTATTTCCGCGGCCTGAATCACCCGCACCTGACGCGCCGGTGTCAGACTCTCGGGCACTGCGGTGGCGGGTCGATCGCCGCCGCAAGCGGCGAGGACGACCAGAGCGATGTATGGCGTCATCCCGAGCGCGTGTTGGGTGATCAGCGATTTAGTTTTTGCTATGAACATGGCTGTTTGCTTGCCTTCCGTGGGCAAATTCTTGCAGTCCCGCCAGAGAGAATTCGGTGATGTGATCCACCATGCGCGCGATATCTTCGGCGCCATACATTTGCTCCGGATAGAGACGTTTCAGGACTGTGCGAGAGTGGTGATAGTAGACGCACTGGCCCATGACACTAAGCGCACCCAGCCGCACATTTTCATCTGTCGCGGCAGAGCCGAGCAACCGGCGGACGATACTTGCCAGTTCGCGGTGCAGCGGCCGGGCAACGTCTTCGAGAAGGGTATCGAGCGCGCGGGTCGGTTCCACCATCTCTCGGGCGATTATTTTCGAGTGCCAGCCGGGGCGGCCGGCGTCGAAGACGCGATGCATCAGCGATTGAACGTAAACGCGCAATTGCTGTTCCGGCGTCGCGTCGGAGGTTAAGCCGACTTGCGATGGATATTTTTCCGCGTGCGCGTCTGGGACTGAACGCAGCACGGCCAAATAGAGTCCTTCTTTGTCCCGGAAATAATAGTTAACAGCTGCGACATTCGCTCCGGCCTTTTTGCAGATCTGGCGTACCGTGGCGGTGCGAAAGCCGAACTCGGCAAACACCTCGCCGGCGGCATCCAGAAGTCGCTTTTCGGTATCCGAGCTTTCTTCAGGGAGCGGCTTTAATTGTCTTTTAATCATATGTTTCAAACAATTGTATTAAACATGTGTTCAAGAGACAATGCGTGGCAATTAGTTTTGTTAATTGGCAGAGAAATTAGGGATTTAGACCAACCAAGGAAGGCGCGTATAGCATGTCTGAAAGACTGGCTTCAGCTGGCAAGATGCTCAACGAAGTCAAATTTTTTGAACCGGGAGGAATCTACAGACTTACGCCGAACTATCCTTCGGCATGCAGAACTTTACCGCTAACCTCTACCGGCTTGGCGTCGATAAGGATGAAAGCGATCACGCAAGCTTCGGTACCGCGATTGACCCAATTGTGGATCGTGCCGCGCTGCACGAGCACGTCGCCGGCTTTCAAATGGACGACAGAGTCGTCGAGTTCCATGTCGATCTCGCCCGACATGACGACGGCGTAATCGATGGAATCCGTCCGATGAACCCGCGGTGCGACCCCAGGCGCGAACTCGACGACGCGAAACACCGTGCCGTTGTTCAACGTCGTTCCGACCTTTCGTAGTCCCTCGTCGGTGTCGCCTGTGTTGTCGACCGGAAAAGATTCCGAAGTCCACACCACACAAGCCGTCGATCCTGGTCGACTCGAGACGAGATTTTTGGAAACCTCATCGATCTTGACGACCGCACGGCCGTTGGAGTCATGTCCGGTGACTATCCGTCGTAGTTGAAGTGGCATTGTATTTCTCCTCTTAGAAACGGAAAACTTGTGCGGTATGCGTACTCAGTTATTGCGAGCGAGCGGAAATTAAGTTCAATCAACGCAAATGCCTAACACTAAATTTCCGGCTTCTGGTTGTCACCAGTTATGTCACCAAGTGTTGCATCGAGAAAGTGTTCTTCTAGCAGGTTGTTCTCGCCTCGGAAAATTTCCTCCAACTTCTTATCGCGAAAGATTCTTAGGAGTGTGCGTCGGAGCAAGTCATCGCAGGTTGCAGACAACTCCCTTACCGTCCGATAAGCTTCGGTGTTAAGCGATCACCATGAACAACTTTCGATCGTACGTTATATGAATCCTTTATTCGGCGATAGATCGTTTTTCGTTCGTTCAGATTAGCACCCAAAAAAGCAGCTACTCGTTCAGACAATTTGTGAGACAATTCGTGGGAATCCGTTGTGAAGAGACACTCTAGGCAGGTCATGTAGTTTGAGAGCTTCAAACCAACGTCTGAAGTAGCCCTGGCTGCTTGCGCAAAATACCACGCACGTTCGAGCCGATCGATTTCGTGCGGAATCGTCGGGTTAATCTTGACAGATTCAAAAGTTTCCTCGTCGGCACCGAACACCGTCTGAATAATATCCCGAGCGCTCGTAAGATCTTGTCCATCAAAGGTTTTTACATCGCACGTGCCCCTAGCGTCACTGAACTGAATGGCTAGCGAGTGAGTCGAAACCTGCGCAGCAAGGGCCTTGTATGGATACTGATTCTGTTGAAAAACCCCTCATGGTTATTTTCTTTTCTTAGGTCGTTGGCGGATGAGGAAGAGTTTGTAACGGGTGTCGACTTTCCACTGCACCATCTCCCCTGGTTCGATATCAATGCCGCAGCTAGGGCAGCGCAGTTACACAACCTGAGACGGCCTTTTGTGCGGATGCCTGGACTTTAGTGGGATAGTTCATTTGCGACTCTAGTTATTATAACGTTACAGCGAGATGTGCCTTCATATTTTCCATGAGTAAGCACTGCCGATCCCAGAGAAGCTTTTATCAACCGTCTATCTTGCTGAAATCTTTTCGGTCCGCCAACCGCTACCGCTGTTTAAAAAGATCTGGCCCAAGCTTTTAGAGCTTTCAGCTAAGCTTCATGCGCTTTACTGCGAGGATAACGGGCGACCGGCTATCGATCCGGTGCTGTTATGCGGGGTGACGCTGCTGCAGTTCATGGAGAAAGCGGCCGACCGCTCGGCCACCGAGCAGGTGGTGTATCACTTGGGTTGGAAGTACGCCCTGGATTTGGAACTGGACTACGACGGGTTTCATTCCACGGTGTTGGTTTATTTTCGCGACCGGCTGGAAAAGAAAAAAGCCGAGCGGATGATTTTTGACGGGATCTTAAAGCTCCTGGTGGAGTTGGGATTGGTGAAGAAAAAGGGCAAGCAGCGGCTCGATAGCACCCATATCGTGGATACGTGAAAGCGATGAGCTACTTGGAGTGCGCGATGGAGACGCTGCGCTTGGCGGTGGAGGATTTGGAACATGAAGTTGGGAAGAAAAAGCGGCCCGAGTTTTGGGACAGACTATGGGAGTTGTACGTGCAGAGCAAACTCGATTGGCGATTAAGCAAGACCGAGCACGATAGGCGCTATCGGCAGTGTGGGCAACACATGAGAGAGCTTTTGGAGTGGCTAGACAGAAATGATTCTAAGCTCAGGGAACGGGAGGCGGTGAAACTTTTGCGCCGGGTCTTTGAGGAGCACTTTGAGGTGGTCGAGGGAAAGCTTGAGCCCGCCACCAAGCGGCCGCCCCGCGCGGTACAGAACCCGCATGATCCCGATGCGCATTATGCCGATAAGAGGACCAAGCAGTGGACCGGCTACAAGGTGCATGTGGCGGAGAGCGTCGATCCACAACAACCCATCAAGAAAAAAGGCGAGCCCGCCGAGCATTTTATTACCGAGATACTGACCACCGAGGCGGCCCAGGACGAGATGGCGGGTTTAACCGAGACGCTCAAAAGAGAACAGCAGCACCATGAGATCACACCCCAGGCGATGTATACCGATGCCGGTTACGTCACCGAGAACACCTTAACGCAAGCTGAACAAAACGGCATCGAGTTATTAGGCCCGACGTGTCCCGACCCGCACAAGGGAGCGTACAATAGCGATGCGTTCCATGTTGATATCGACAAACGCCAGGCAGTTTGTCCCCAGGGCAAACTCAGCACGCAGTGCAGCCGCATCAAAGATAGCTACATGGGAACCGAGTACTATCGCATCGAGTGGGGTAATCAATGTGATAGTTGTCCTGTACAAAATCAGTGTACACGTTCCAAGAGTGGACGGAGAACTTTGGTCGTGGGACTGCGCCATGATCTGGTCGAGCAGCGGCGCAGAGAAATGAAACAGAGCGGGTTCTCAAAGAGCATGCATCCGCGAAACGGGATAGAGGGGACCCACAGCGAGTTGGTGCGCGGGCACGGGCTGAGACGGACGAAATATCGGGGGCTGAGCCGAGTCGGGCTATCGCATTATTTGATGGGAGCCGCTTGCAATGTGAAACGATATCTAAATCTGCTCGCCTTCCAGATGAGAACATCGGCTCTCAGCCCTGCCTAAGGCTAAGAGCGAGCCACTTCTCTTGCTTGTGGCGCCGTAGCAGGTCAAAATTTCTCGCTCGGCAACATTACCCTCGTCGTAGCACCATTCTTAACGTCGATCACAAATCAAAATGAGGGGTTCTTCAGCAGAATCGATACTCAAAGAAACCGGCCTCTGAATTGGCGGCGTTATACCGCACGAGTCAGGCTCCCATCAGAAAGGCCTGCAAGAAACGGAGATGAGAAATAATCCGGCTCTTGCTTTCTTCTACCCGATCGCCGAGTGTGTCGAACTTTTCGATGCTGTATACCGAGGCTGGAGCGTTTTGGATAGTTTCAATTTCAAGCCGCCCTGCGCACGCTTCAAGTGGTTTTGTAATGAGTCCCCTGACAACGCTTTGATCGTTCGTGAGAAACAGGCCGCTTGACAAACAGAATCCCTTGCCCAATTGGCCCTTAATTTCAATGTCTCGAAGCGCAGTAATAAATCTGGCTTGCACTATTTAGGATCAATGCCTCATGCTTGAGCTACTAACGTATTGCGTTTTATCGTCAAAGCCTGAAAACAATCAAGACCTGTGATTGTGTCAGATAGACGACAGAGATGGAACCAGATAGGTTAAAGCCAAACAATGGAGACAACACCCAAGAAAATCAATGCTCAGGCGGCGTGTCTCATCAGCAAGATTGGACTTGATGTCTCGTCCGCAGTTTGGATGAAACTGACAAGAGTTGCCGGCTTCACACCGGAGAGGCTTCACTGCGTTCTCAACTGTATGATCCAGAAAAAATATCACGGTGGCGAACTTATCTTCGGGTGGATTTTATGGCAGAACAACACGACTCGGTTTTGCGAGGCTGAGTTCCACTGTGTTTGGAAAGACAATACTGGGAGATTGCGAGACATTACTCCCAGGGTCGATGGGGAGAAGCGAATCTGCTTCATTCCAGACCCTCATCGGGACGCAAGACTCGATACGATGGTCCAACCGCCAATTGTCCACAGCTTTTTCAATGTTAGGATGACAGGAAGCGACTTACTAAACGAAGTTCAACGGTGTCACATCATCCTGACGAAAACTGACCTGCTCGACCACTTAATTTGAGAGATTGTAGATTCGCAACACGGATGAAGTGGAGTGGAAACCAGCGGCTATCTTTAAAACAGTTTACGCGAGTCGTCAGGCGGTAACCTCGACCGTCGCGTAAAAATCTACTACTCGCGGTGTGCGCTTTGGAGCAACTGAGCGATGCCGAGAGAGGGGTAGTTTGATGCCATCCTCGCGCAGTCCACGAAGATGAAGCGCGATGGCGCTTTGAATGCGTCGAAGAGCCGAATCGATCGTTTTTCCAGTTGCAACACACCCTGGTAGGTCAGGCACCGAAGCCCCCCAATCGCTGTCGGGATCTTTGTTAATACGAACTAAATACTGTAACTTCTTCGTTGCCTTAATGCCTTTGAGTTCGCCTTGTCGCAAGCGCTCATTTTGGTGCGTCGATGTCAGTTAGACGAAAGCGGTAAGAGTCTGCATACAACTCGCAGGTCATGCGCCCTGCCGTGACGTAGTTCGTCGTGGTTTATGTCTTTTGATGAGGCCCGCCAGAGTACGGAGCGCCTCGTTCGCTTGTCGGGACCCTGGAAATATGGAAGCGACATCGGGATCGAGGGTAATTACAATGCTGCCCTTAGCGTAACGGGGTGCGTACTTGTTCGGCCGCGCTCGGCTGAAGTCATACTCAGAGAGAATCTCGTCTGCTCCGGCTTGCCTGACTGATGCCTTTTTAGCTTCGCTTTTCTTCATATTCTCTCCGTTCTCGCCGTGTTGCTCTTCGCGCACTGATCAGACGCATTGCTCGCCCACGCTCGGTGAACATAACCGTAAGGAGCCGCCGGCGAGCCGAGAGCCCCAGCAATACGTAGCGCTCTTCGGTCTCCGAATGGCGCGGGTCGTCAGTAATACGCCCAAGTGGATCGCCGAACACCGTGACTGCTTCCTTGAAAGAAACCCCATGCTTCGCGCGATTGATTCCGGCCTTCCGCGGATCCCACTCAAATCTTAGCGTATCAGACAACTTCTCGTCCACCAACTCAGAATCGTCACCTCACGTGGATCGCATTAATCCAGCTTCACATCCACGACGACAAAATCATCCGACGCCAGCGCTTGCTGGAAAACCGGTTTCAATTCTTCTTTGCGCGTAACGGCGAAACCTTTGGCGCCGTAAAGCTCGGCGAGTTTGGGTAGATCGGGGATGAAAAGCTCGGTGCCGATGACGCGGCCGCCGTAGGTTTTCATCTGGTCGCGTTTCATACCGCCGTAGGCGTTGTTGCGCAGGATGAGGACGAATATTGGGATTTTGTGATAGGTCGCAGTCGCGAGCTCTTGCTGCTCCATCATGAACGAGCCGTCGCCGGTGACGCAGATCACGCGCGCATCGGGGCAGCCGAGTTTGACGCCCATTGCGGTCGCAAGCGCGGTGCCGATGGCGCGGAACTCGCCGGCGTGGATGACCGGATTCACGGCATCGATGCCGCGCAACGTGTCGCCGGTCATACCCGAAGTCGTCAGAATTTCGTTGCCCGTGAGCAACTCGTTGAGCGCTCGCATCACGGATTCGTAGGTCAAGCCGTTGTTGGCAGGTTTTTGCTCGATGTCGTTCTTCCAAGCTTCTTTGGCTTGCTTGATCGATTCTGCTCTCGCACCGGTCGCTGCCGGCTTCGGTTGGCGTTTCTTGACTTCATCGATGATCGCGCGAAGAGCGATCTTGGCGTCGGCTTGAATCGAAAGCGTGGTCGGATAATTGCTGCCGAGCTCATCAGGATCGGTGTCGATCTGCACGATCCTGGCCTTCGCGGGGATGATCTCGTGGCCGAAGCGCATCGTCGTGCCTTCGCTGAAGGTCGCGCCCAAAGCCAGAATCAAATCGGACTCCTGAAAGAATTTACGCGCATAAGGGCGGCTACCGAAGCCGAGGCAACCGAGCGCAAGCGGATGGTTCTCGGGAAAAACGCCCTTGGCGGTGTAACTCACCGCAACGGGCATCGATAACAGCTCGGCAAGCTCGCGCACTTCGTCGCGCGCGCCTGCCCAGTCGACACCGGTGCCGGCGAGTACGACCGGAGTGTTTGCCTGGAGTAGCAGATCCACGGCGACACGCGTGGCGGCCGCGTCCATCGCCGGTGCGACGGGCTCCGCCGTGGGCGCGAAGCTCAACGGCTCGGGAAGATTCTCATGCTGCAGATCTTCAGGGACGATGAGAAAAACCGGACCTTGGCGACCGCGCGTGGTCTGGCGGAAGAGTGTGTCCAGCAGCGATCCTAGTTCTTCGATGCGTTCGAGTTTTGCGCTCTGCTTGGTGATCGGCTGAAACAGTCTCACATGCTCCATCCCGTGGAACGACGAATAAGGGCTTTTCGCTGAAGCGGCGGTGTCGATGTCCGATGAGATGACGAACAGTGGCACGGATTCTTTGTGAGCTTGCGCGACGGCGGTGACGATGTTGGTCGCGCCGCCGCCGGCGGAAACCAAACACACAGCGGGTTTTTTCGTCGCGCGGGCGTAGCCGAGCGCCATATTCCCTGCACCGCCCTCGTGCTGGGCATTGATAAATTTCATGTGCGGGCGTTTCGCAATGGCATCGCCGATCGCAAACGAAGTATGAGCCAGCACGCCGAAAATATTTTGCACGCCTCTGGAACTAAGATATTCGACCAAAGTATCGGCCACATTTGTTTCAGCCATTGTAAAACCTCCTGACTAACTGATAGGTCTGATTAGTTCAGGCGGGGAGAAAAAGCAATAACGAACGTCCGGCGATGGCCGTTGCGCTAAGCTGCGGGCTATTTTTGGGACTTTGTTTCTCGTGTTGCACAGAGTAAATTGTAGCTTGACGGCATTGTCATGGTTTGCGTCACGCCTCGGATCGATGTTGCCGTGCAGCCGGCGCCGTTAACGAAAGTCGGCAAGCCCGCGAGGTGCGAAGATGGAATGCAAAGAACGAAAGCTCGCCAACGTCGTGCTCATCGAAGTCGCAGGACGCATCGACCACGGAACCGCACCCGCTTTTGGCAGCTCCTTGTTGCGTCACGTCAACGGATGCGCCGGTGAAGACAAAAAATTGCTGCTCGACCTCAGCAAGGTCAACTACATGAGCAGCGCCGGCTTGCGGGTATTGATGATCGCGGCGAAGGGCTGTCGCAAGCAGGGCGGCAAGATGGTGCTCGCTGCCCTAAAGCCGACCATTCAAGAAGTTTTCAAGATCGGACGCTTCGACAAGGTGCTGGAGATCTATCCCACCGTACGCCAAGCGCTGGCGGCGATCTCTCCGGCAGCCGCGGCGTTGTACGGCAAAGGATAGCGGCAATGACGGAGCCAGGAGCGAGCGGCTGGATGTCGTCGCCCACCATCGACGCGGTGGCGCGCTGTACGGAATTCGCCGCGGCGCGGGCGCTTGAAGCGGGCTTTCCCCTCGCCCGCGTGCGCGAAATCGAGCTGGTGGTCGAAGAGATAGTCGCCAATATTTGCCGGCACAGCTATGGCGATCAGCTCGGCAGCGTAGAGCTTTGCTGCGAGCCGCTCGACGGCGCGAAATTGGCGCTGGAGTTTGTCGACTATGGCCGGGCCTTCAATATGCTGGCCCTGTCGGCGCCGGATCTTTCGGTGGATCTTGATCGGCGCGATGTCGGCGGCATCGGCGTGCCGATGTTGCGCGCTCTCATTGACGAGGCAAGCTATCGGCGTGAAGATATCCGCAATGTGTTGTATGTGATCGTCCATGCGACCCCCAGGCTGCGCGGTGAACCGGCAGCGACTTGAGGGTATCCCGGAGGAAAGATGCAGGCATATTTTTGGGGCACGCGCGGCTCGCTTCCCGTGGCGCCGGACGGTGTGGCGATCCGGGAGAAAGTCAGGCGGGCCTTGCTCAAAGCCAACGGCAGGCGTTTCGACAACGCAGGCGCTGCCGAACAATTCATCGACGCCGAATTGGAGTTTCCAGTGCGTTCCACTTACGGTGGCAACTCGTCCTGCATGGAAATCATCGGCGGAGATCATTACACGTGCTGCGACATGGGGTCAGGCCTGCGTTGTCTAGGTCAACGGGTCATGAGAAAACACGGGACGGGGCAGCCGCAAATCTACAATTTTTTTATGTCCCATGTGCATTGGGACCACATCATGGGCTTCCCGTTCTTTACGCCCGCCTACATCCCGGGCAATACCATCCGCATTCACGGCGGGCATCCCGTCGCCGTGCTCGAAGAAGCGTTTCGCCGTCAGCACTCGGCTCCCTGTTTTCCGGTGAAATGGAACCACTTAGGCGCGACCATCGAATTTGTCCATTTGGACGCGGATCTCTGGTACGAAATCGATGGTCTGCGGGTCAAGGCGAAGTTGCAGCCGCATCCCGGGGATTCCTACGGCTACCGCTTCGAGCAGAACGGCAAAGCTTTGGTCTATTCCACCGATACCGAACATAAACTGCAATCAGAGCCGGAAACGGAAGGCATCGTGGAATTTTATCGCAACGCGGATCTGGTCGTGCTCGATGCCATGTACTCCCTCAACGAGATGATCAACTCCAAAGAGGACTGGGGGCATTCGAGCAACGTGGTCGGCGTCGATCTCTGCTTACGGGCGCACGTCAAGCATTACTGCATGTTCCATCACGAGCCTGCTCACGGCGATGAGACCATTCATACCATCCTCGGCGAGACCCGCCGTTATGCCGAGATCGCCGGTGACGGGCAGGCGCTCCAAGTCTCCGCCGCCTACGACGGGTTAGTCATCGACGTGTAAGCTCTTGACGACCACAGACGGAGACTTCGCCAAAAATTTGACTGGCGGCTGGTGGTCCGCGCCGCTGTTGACCCGGCTGTGTCACGGCGAAGGGCGAAGCGCTGCCGTCGCGCTGTTGCTTGTCGCCGCTCTGTTTCACATTACCGTAGGCGATCGGGTTTGGAGCCCGCCGCGCAATCTCGTATTCGACGCCTACCAGCGCTTCATGCCGCGGCAGGTTTCCCGCTTTCCCGCGGTGATCATCGATATCGACGACCGCAGTCTCGCTGCGTTTGGCCGCTGGCCGTGGCCGCGCACGCGCCTGGCACAGTTGATCGAGGCGACGCACAAGCTTGGCGCACTGGCGGTTGGGATCGATATCATCATGCCGGAGGCGGACGATCTTTCTCCACGCTATCTCCTTGCGAGCCGGTCCGAACTGACCCCAACGCAGCGCGATGCGCTCGCGCAGCTGCCCTCCAACGACGCGGTTTTGGCGAATACAATGCGCCGGGTTCCATCGGTGATTGCGCGTGCCGCACTTGACGGTAAACCGAAGGCGAGCCCTGTTGCCACGCAAACCCCGGTGATCATCATCGGCGAATCGCCGCTGCCTCATTTGCGCTCGTTCCCGGCGGAGCTTGCCAATCTTCCCGAGATCGAAGCGGCGGCAACGGGGCGCGGCTACGTCAACGATACGCGCGACAGCGATGGCACGTTGCGCGCCATGCCATTGATCATGGCGGTCAACGGCGCGCCGGCGCCGGCGCTGGCCCTGGAAATTCTGCGTGTCGCCACCGGCGAGAAACAATACAGCGTGCGCAGCGACCAGAGCGGCGTGGTCGGCGTGCAAATCGGTGACTCGTTCATCCCGACCGACGGCGATGGCCGCATGCGGCTTTATTATTCGCCGGCCTACGCTGCGCGGCGAATTTCCGCGGCAGAGATTCTCAACGGCGAAGTCAAATCCGGCGCTCTGGCGGGTCAAGTGGCGATCGTCGGCGCCACAGCCGTGGGCGTCAGCGACGTGGCCGCGACGCCGGCCAACTCGCGCATGGACGGCGTCGAGATCCAAGCTCAATTCGTGGAAAATATTCTTGAAGGCAGCCGCCTGCAGCGGCCGCCGTCGGCGCGCTGGTGGGAATTGCTGTCATTGTTCGCGCTTGCTCTGCCGCTGATTCTTTTCTTTCCGCAGCTTCGCCCGATCCATACCGCGGCGATATTGTTTGGCGGCACTGTGGTCCTGGCGATCCTCAGTTTAATGCTCTTCAGGCAGTACCATTTTCTCTACGATCCGACTTTTCCCTTCGCGATAAACACGCTCGTCATTTTGCTGCTACTGTTCGCCGGATTTGCCGCGTCGGAGCGGCGACGGCGCGAGCTCGCTGCGGTCTTGGAAGAGCAACGCATGGAGCGTTTGCGCATGGACGGGGAGCTGCGCGCGGCGCGCGAAATTCAGATGGGCATGCTGCCCAATCCCCGCGCCATCGAAGGCCTGCCTCGAACCATTGATTTCTACGCCCTGTTGGAGCCGGCGCAAGAAGTCGGCGGCGACCTGTATGATGCGTTCATGCTCGACGAGCTGCCGCTTGTGTTTCATGATTGGCGATGTTTCCGGTAAGGGGGTTGCCGCGTCGCTCTTTATGGCTCTGACCAAGACGCTGGCCAAGAGTCTGGCGCGCCGGGAGCGCGTGCCGTTGGAGCAATTGCTGCGTTTGGTCAACGACGAGATTTCTCGGGAAAACCCGGCGGCGATGTTTGTGACGGCGATCATCGGTATCATCGACGCGCGCTCCGGCGACGTGGAGCTATGCAACGCCGGCCACAATGCGCCGATTTTGTTGCCATCGACGGGGTCGCCGTTGCAACTCGACGGCGCCGACGGACCGCCGCTTTGTGTGGATGAAGAGTTTTCTTACACGATCCAGCGGGTGAAGCTCGCGTCCGGCGATGGTTTGCTTTTTATAACCGACGGTGTGACCGAGGCGGAAAATGAACACCAAGCGCACTACGGCACATCGCGCGCGATCCAATGTTTCGCCGAAGAGCGTGCCGCCGATGCGGCAGCGGCCTGCACGCGGCTGCACGCAGACGTGAAAAAATTCACCGCGGGCGCGCCGCCGTCGGACGATCTTACGATTCTCGCGCTACGCTTCATTCAAAACAGTAAGGAGTAAGAGCTAGGAGTAAGGGAATACGCGGTGGACTCCTGACTCCTCACTTTTGACTCCTCATTTCTTCCCTTTCACGATCAGCGCACGATGACTTCGACCCGGCGGTTACGTGGCTCGGCTTGTTCGTCGGCGGTCGGCACCAATGGCTCGCGCTCGCCGCGGCCCACGGTGCGCAGGAACGCTCGAGTTGATGCCGCGTTGTATCAGCATGGCGCGTACAGCTTCGGCGCGCTGCAGCGACAATCGGTCATTGTCCGCTATGCTGCCGACCCGATCGGTGTGGCCGGTCACTTGGACCTCCACGGCTTGTCGTTTGGCCACGTCGGCGAGCAGCGTATCGAGGGTTGGCCGTGACGCGGCCGCGACTTCGACACTATTGGTTTCAAAATAGAGAGTGAAACTGATCGGCGGGGGCGGCTGAGCCGCGAGCGCGTCGGCGAAAGTGCGGTTGGCATCTTCCGCGGTGATGGTTTTCGTCTCGATGTTGCTCTTGGCATCGACGGCGGCGGCGCTGTAGGGCCTATCG
Source organism: uncultured delta proteobacterium (assembly GCA_963804165.1). Classification (GTDB taxonomy): domain Bacteria; phylum Desulfobacterota; class Binatia; order UBA9968; family UBA9968; genus DP-20. The sequence continues at coordinate 68,920 of CAWDPO010000006.1, read as the reverse complement.
AGTCTTGCCGTTTGGTTGCCCGCGCCGACTGTGACCGCGCCGGGCGCGCCGCCTTCTTCTGGCAGCAAAACGACAAAGGTATTGACGCTAGCGCAGCCGGAAACAAAAAGCGCCGCGGCCAAAACCAGAATGACGAACGGCTTGAGGAAATTCACATTGTGACGGCGGTCATTCTTCCACTTTGACCGCGAATTTGGTGCCGCGCACGCCGAGAATCGTCGTCGGCGTCTGCACCTTCATGGCGTCCGCCGAACGCTTGGCGATCTGTCCCGAGACGATGGCGAGGGTGCCGCGGTGCAAGTGGGCGAGCGATTCGCCTTCCTGGGTGGTTGGATTGAAGCGAAACTGTTTGAACTCGACCCGACTATTTGGGCCGGCGGATAGCCGCGAGTTGTCGATGAGCGTGACGCCGACGGAGCCGTTGGAACCGGTGACGATGACATCGGCTTGCTCGATCAGATCACCGGGCTTGGCCGGCTGCTGGTTGTTGTTGCGCAGCAGAAAAACCTGCCCCGCGGTGTTTTTGATCTGGCCGATTTCTGCTGCGTGTCCCGGTCCGCCGGTGGCGGCAAGCGCTGCGCAGACGGCGGCGAGCACAATTTGCAGCAGCGATTTGATGGCCATCCTTCCGTCGCCTCACTAGCTCGACCCAAAGCTGACAGACTTTATCAAAGTCATTGAGGAGGCTTCAAGTCGAATGTGCCCGCGCTAAAGTCGGCGGTGGGCACCTTCGCCGGCGTGCATATCGTGGCGCACGCCGAATCGGCGGCCCAAGTATCGGACAAGCAGCGCACCCGTCATCGTGAAACCAACGATGAAGATGCTGATGATGCTTGCCGCTTCGCGATTACTGACTGCGACCGACGAGAGCTCCAAAGCCATCAGCGATAGCGTCATCGTGTCGCGCGATGCGAGCAAGATAATACTGCTGGTGGCGCCGGCAGCGCTGACGAAATTCATCACCGCGAGGAGAATCAACGTCGGCATCAACAGCGGCAGCCAAATGCGGAAGTAAGTTCTGATCCAACCCGCGCCGGAGACGCGCGCGGCCTCTTCCATGTCGGCGCCGACCTGCACGAGCACGCCTTTCATGATGTTGACGCCGGTGGTCTTTCCCTGGAGCATGACGACTATGATCAAAGCCCAGATGGTGCCGAATAAAAAATTCAGCCCCGGCGTGCCGATAAAAACCCATAGCAAACCGAGCCCGGCGAGAATGCCGGGAATTGCGCCGGCGCTCCAAATCATCAGATCCAACGCGCCGCGCCCGGGCAAGCGCGTGCGCACCAGGATGTAGGCAAGGACGGAGAAGATGAACGGACTGCAAACCGCCGCTGTTACGGCGAGTATCAGGGTGGTGCGCAGCGCCTTGACGAAGACCGGGTCGCCCAACACAAAGCGCCAATGATCGAGCGTGTATCCCAAGACGAAATAGCCGATGCGCTGCATGAAGCTGCCGAGCACCAAGATGGCGAGCGGTCCAACGGTTAACAGCGCGAGCAGCAGAGCGATGCCGCCGAAGGTGACGTAATTCCATTTACCGACATCGATCAGGCCGGGACGAAAGCTCCCGGTGATCGTGGTGTAGCGGCGCCGCTCGAGAATCCAGCGTTGCAGCGGGATGATCAAGGCGATCATCAGCAAAGTGAGGCTCGCCAGAACGGTGGCTTCGCCGTAATTGGGAATTTGATTTCTGATCAAGGTGAAAATCTTGGTCGAGTACACGAAAAAGCCGAAAGGCATGCCCAGCAGGTATTCGGTCTCGAAGGATTGGAAGACGCGCAGAAGCTGGAGCGCGAAAACCATCATCATCGGCGAGATCATGAGCGGCAGGGTGACTTTAAAGAGCGTTCGCAAATTGCTCGCGCCGCCGACGCGAGCCGCCTCCTCGAGCGTGGAATCCATATTGCGGAACGCCGGTGTCAACAGCATGACTTTGATCGAGATGCCGTGGCCCATCAGGTTCGCCCAAACGATTCCTGGCACGCTGAAAATATTGAACGGCCCCTGGTCGAGATGGAATAAATTTTTCAGCGCGACGTTGATCATGCCGATATCGGGATCGAGCAAAGTGATCCAAGCGATGGTCGTCGGCAGAGCGGGAACCATGTAAGAAACCCAAAAGAGAAATTCCAAGGTATGGCTGAAAGGAATCTTAGTGCGCGCGAGCAGCCAGGCGATCGCCACGCCCACGGGAAAGCTGACGCTGACGGTCAGAGACCAGATGAGCAGAGAGTTACCGAGAGAGGTCAGCAGGCCGGGCCGTTGAAACGCATTCACCCAGTGCTTGACTCCCCAGGTGCGCGGCTCGACAAACCAGTCTGAGGCGGCGTTAAAACTATTGATCAGAAGCAGCAGCACCGGCCAAATGAGCAAGTAGCCGAGTGCGATCAGCACTACCGCCATTATGAAATGGCCTTTGGTCAGGCGCGCAGTCGGCACACCCGGCGCGATGGCGAGTTGATCTATGGCGGGGGATTGGTCCACGGGCGACTTTTCGGACGTTCAAGTGTTCCAATCGTTAGGTTCGATCATGGTTCGATCGAAACGACTTGGAACTTTGAAACGATTGGAACTTTTGGAACTGCCGTCAGGTTATTTTTGCCTCGACTCCCAGATTTTATAGATCCATTTTTGCGCTTCCTCCTGGCGCGGACCGAATTTAGGGTCGGCGTCGGGGAACGCGTACTCGACACCCGGTTTGCGTCGCTGATCCGGCGTTACCTCACCGAAGGGAATATCGTTGCGCAAGGAAGAACGGTCGATGTTCGGCACTAGCGTATGGGTCAATGTCTGTCCTTCTTTCGAAAGGAACCAGTTCACGAAGAGTTTGGTTGCGCTTGGATGCGGCGCATTTGAAAATACCGATATGCAGCAGCCGGACCCGCCCGCGCGAACCATGCCTACTTGCTTGGGCAGAAAGATCTGCTTGATAGGGAGCCCCTTTTTCGCCAGCCCCGTGAGTTCCTCGGTGCCGGTGGCGACAGCTTGCAGCGAAAATCTTCCACCCACGAGCCAGGTCTCCAGGATCCTGCGGTCATCCGAAAACGTCACACCGGCGTTCAGCAGGTACGTGCGTACCCACTCCTGCCCTCGGTCGGGTTCGAAGTAACTGTCGATCATCTGCCGTATGCCCGATGGGTCGCCCATTCCCTGGCCGAGGATCTTCCCTTTCCAGCGCGGATCGAAAAAATCGGTCTGTTTCTTTATTGTCGCGACCTCGGCTTCTTTGAGCTTGTCGGTGTTATACCAAGTCTCGTACTGATCCTCTTTGGTTACGTGGTAGATAAACGCGTACGCGGATGCTTTGTCAGCGTACCAATGGCGACCGAGATACCAATTGGAAGTGTCCAACACGTCGGGATGGATGAGCAGGGGAGGAAACGGCACTAGTGATTCCGACGGCACCAACCTCTGGTTGTTCTCGCGGCTACTGATCAATGCGACATCCATGATGTATCTTCCGGCTTTTCGCTCCGCGAGCACCCGATTGACCGTGTCGGTGGCGTTGCCTGTAGAGACTTCCACTTTGACACCAAATTTTTTGCTGAATGCGTCGACAACGGGTCGGTATTGACGCGACGGCGCTCCACCGGAAGCGACGGCGAGCGTGCCTTCTTGCTTTGCGGCGGCGATGAGCTTGGACCATTCCTGCTCGAAGTTTGACGGAGTAGCGGCGCCTAAGGCGCTATGAACCAAAAACGAATTTACGATTAGCACAAAAAGAAAGGGCGTATAGCAAGACGCCCCCACGCGAAATCCGGACCATGCTTGTCGCTCGCGCCATCGCACGACTATTTTCTTCTTGCGATTGTTCGCCATACGAATTCCTCCTGAAATCCCGATCGTCGTAGGGGCGTATTGCATACGCCCTGGTTTTTCATTCCTCTTTGTGCGACCAGTCGGAAAGCCACGCGCTGTGGCCGTCCGGTCGCAGTTTAAGCCAGACGTTGCTGCCTTCGTCGATGGGTTTGTGACGCTCGCCGTAGATCAGCATTGTTCCCTGGCCGTCGACGGCGACCTGATATTCGATGCGCTCGCCGATAAACAGCGCGGCCTGCGCCGTGCCGCCGATCATCCCCGAGGGCGCTTCGGCGCCGCGCGCCGAATGGATTTCCACGTCTTCCGGTCTGACGCCGATAAATACCGATTGATCGTTCTTAACGCCGTCAGGGTTGTAGCTGCGGCCAAACACGACGCAGTCACACGCCCCGGCGAGCGCGATTGCGAGCTGGCCCGAGGGGTTGCTCGTTTGCACCTTGCCCTTGAAAAGGAGGGTCCGGCCGACGAAATCGCGGACGAATTCATTTACGGGTTCTTCGTAAAGCAGGCGCGGATGGCCCTGTTGCTGCACGACGCCGGAGTTCATCAGCGCGACGCGGTTCGACAAACTCAGCGCTTCGATCTGATCGTGGGTGACGAACAGCATGGCGACGTTCAGGCGTTTTTGTAATAGCTTGACGCTGATGCGCATCTGCTCGCGCAGCTTGGCGTCGAGGTTGCTGAACGGTTCATCGAGCAGCAAGACGCGGGGCTCGGTGACGAGAGCGCGGGCGAAGGCGACGCGTTGTTGCTGGCCGCCGCTGAGCAGCGGCCCGGGCCGGTCTTCGAAGCCGGACAGATCGACGAGATCGAGAGCATGCTGCACGCGGTCGTTAATTTCACGCTTTGGAAATCGCCGTGCTTTTAGCGGAAAGGCAACGTTTTCCGCCACGGTCATGTGCGGCCAGATGGCGTAGGATTGAAACACCATGCCGACGTTGCGTTTGTTCGGCGGCAGATTCAAGCGCCGCGAAGTCATGACCACTGCTTGGTCGCCGAAAAAAATATCGCCGGCGTCCGGCGTCTCCAAGCCGGCGACCATGCGCAGTGTGGTGGTCTTGCCGCAGCCACTCGGGCCGAGCAGGGTCAAAATTTCCCCGTCGTAGATCTCAAGAGACAAGTTTTGGACCGCCGGTTTTGCGTTGCCAGGATAAGTTTTCCACAATCCGCGCAGGCTAACGGCGATCCTGCGCTTCGCATTGGTTTCACCCGGCGTAGAAGCAGCCGAATTCGACGCGGCAAGGGTCATGGTGCTGTTTCTAATACACGAATCTTGGTCGGGTCTCCAGGGGTTTTGTGATTGGCTGAATTACGTAGGGGCAGGTTTCAAACCTGCCCCTACACGATGCCGCTGAATTAGGATTGATGGACGTTCAAAATCCTTTGGCTTCTTCCTTCATATAGAAGCCAAGCTTCTTCATGGCCGGCCAGTCGTCGATCGAAAAGAGTATCGTATCCTCGTTCTGGGTATTCTCGTGATGGTGCCAGGTCCAGGCCGGCACGGCGAAAATATCGCCTTTGGCGTATTGCCAAGCGCTCACCGTCGATGACGACGGCGCCTTCACCTTCGAAGGCGAAGAAAAATGTGGTGCTGTTGTGGCGGTGCGGAAGGGTTTTCTGGTTTTTAGCGAGCAACTGCGCTTGCCAGGCGATTGTCGGCAGCGTAGAGCCGCCGTCGACCGGGCTGGCGAGCATGACCATGATTCCATCGTAGGGATCGCTCTCGCCGTTTTCACGGAGCGCCGTTAGCGCTGCATGGGTATCGGCCCATGGGTAACGCATCGGCGGGAGCGGAAAGGAAGCTTCCTTTGTCATCGGACGCGCCAGGCCGCGAGTCCGCTGGCTGTAGCCAGTCGGCGTTTTTATTTCCTCGTACGGCTCATCATTGGGCATGCGCTCGTTGACGTTTACATTCGGGTTGTAGCCGTTGTCGTAGCCGTCGATCCAAATGGCAGGCGTTGTGTCTTTGTTCCAATGATCGTGAAAAGTCCATGCCGGGCTGATCACCACGTCGCCACGTTCCATCGGGTAGGCTTCGTACTCGCAAACGAACACTGCGTCCTTTGGCGCTTGGCAAACGAGGCGTGTCTCGCTGCGCAGATTGCGGTGCGCTTGGGTGCGCTCGCCGGGCATGAGAATCTGCGCATTCATCCAGATCGGAAACCTCCGCGCCTCGATGCCGACCACCGAGCGCATGCCGGTCATGCCGTTCGGCCCTACGGTGACGATCTCGCCTGAGCGCATGAGCCCGCGGTAGATGCCGTCCCATTTCCAGTGCGCCCCCGTATTGCCCTGGCGCGGCGCCGCGCGTCCGTCGCGTCTCAGCCCGGCGCCGACGAGATGGTGCTCGGCGAGAAAATGTTCGAGGTCCTCGTGCGTTGTGCCTACGTCGCTCACGGTCGGCCTCCTAATTTTTACGTTGAACCTTGAACTTTTGAACGGCCGCGACGGTTCAACGGTTCAAGGTTCAATGTTCAAGTCGTCTTCGGACAAGAAAACCCGCTCAGTTATCGATCAAGATGAAAATAGCGGACGCAATTATCCACCGTCATGGCGCGTTTTTCGTTTTCCGGCACACCTGCGAAATCTTCCCCTAAATGCTTTTGTGAGTTTGGGAACTCGCTGGCGGCGTGGGCGAAGTCGGTGCCCCACATCAGTTTGTCGTAGCCGATGCAGTCGCGGCGTTTGACGCCGACCGGATCGTGGAGAAATCCCCAGTAGTTGCGCTCCTTCAAGTACTCGCTGGGTTTGCGCTCCAATTTATTCAGCCCCCAGTTGTCGTGGATCATGCCGATGTAGCGCCGGTAGTGGTCGTCGATCTGCCACAGACCATATTCCAGCCAGCCGATCATGGTTTCCGCCCAGTAGAATTGCAGTTTGGGAAATCGATCCCAGACTCCGGCAAAGGCCATCTGCAGCGTCGCCGTCATGGCGTCGTTGGTGAAGCGGGTGAAAAATTTGAAAGCGTCTTTCTGGTGCACATCGTGGCCTGGATCTTTCGGGTAAAGATAATCGGGCTCGCCCCTGCCCGATCCCATGTTGCCGGTATTGTGGTTGGTCAGCGCGATGCCCAGGTCGAGCGCCGCCGCCCAGAACTTGTCGTCTTCCGGCGTCGGATAACTCTTGCCGCTCGGATAGCGGTCGAGCTTGACACCTTTCATGCCGAGCTTGGCGCAGTGCTCGAGCTCTTTGATCGCGTCGTCCACGCCGGTGGTGGGAATCGTCCCCATGCAAATGATACGGTCCGGCGCCGGTGCCATGTACTCCTCGCCGAGAAATTCGTTGTAGGCGCGGATGCAGTCGCGGTAAAAGTCGTCGTCCTTCGCCTGACGCAACACAAACGTGATCTGCGAAAATAAAATTTCGCAGTCAATCCCGTCCTGATCTTGTTCGGCCAAACGTTGCTCCGGTGTGCCGGTGCCGGCGCAGGTTTCAAAGGTCGGCACTTGCTTGGCGAGCTCCGCGTGGGGGACCCGCACGCTGCGGGTGATCCCTATGGTATTCGGTTTGCCGCCGTCGATCACGACGGCGTCGGAACCGTTGGGCATCTTCACGCGCTTGGGCGCGCGGTCGCGCCATTTTGCCTGGACGCGATCGCGCCAGATATCGGGGTTGAGATCGATATGCCCGTCGCCGGAGATACATTTATACTGACGTGGCATGGGTAAAATCCTCTCGCAATTGAATTAGCTTAAAAAAGTTGTTTTGGAGTGTTGGAGTATTGGCTTCAGACCCATCACTCCACTACTCCATCACTCCAATTCTATCCCTCTTCCCGAAGCAGCCCCAGGCTTTCCAGCACCGGCCGGTCGGTCACTGAAAAAAGGATAGCGGGTTCACTATCCGACGTATTTTTGAAGTGATGCCAGTTCCACGACGGTACGAAGAAGCAGTCATGGGCGCCCCACGCTAGATCCTTTGCTGCGCCTTTTGATTTTCCTGCCGACGTGATGCCCTGACCTTGAACGACGTGGTAGATGGTGCTGCTGGTGTGGCGGTGCACTTTAGTGGTTTCACCCGGCGGAATCATCTGCACCCAACAGCCGATGGTCGGCATCGTCGGCCCGCCGGTGAGCGGATGAGTGTATTCGAGCAAGATGCCATCATGAGCATCGCGCTCGCCTGCGGCGGCGACTTCGTTTAACGCTTTCACGGTGTCGCACCACTTGTAGGTATAGGGCAGCGCGGCGTTGCTGCTGTGCGCCATGCGCGGCCTAATCGCGCCGTATTGCTGCTTGCAATAACCGTCGCGTTTGATGATCTGCTGCGCCGGACCCTCACCGTAACTTTCATGAAAGCCGGCGTCGAGATGGCGTGTGAGATGAGCGTCGAGCACGTCCAACCAGACGATGTTATTTTTTCCGGGATTGAAATGATCGTGCCAAGTCCAGTTCGGCGTCAGCACGAGATCGCCGGGCTCCATTAACATTTCTTCGCCTTCGACGTTGGTGTAGCCGGTGCCGTCGCCTTCGACGACAAACCGCAGCGCCGCAGCCGAGTGGCGGTGGCACTCGGCACGCTCGCCTGGTTTGACCAATTGAATCGACATCTGCAGCGTGCGCGACGTCGCCTTTCTTTGAGTTAGCGCGGGATTGACGAGCTGCACGGTGCGTCGATTTGCCGCATCCTCGACGCCGCCTAGTTTCACAACCTCGCCGGATTCCATCAGGCAAGAATAGATCACCGACCAAGGCCAGAGGTGAGGAACAAGATCGGGATTTTGCTCTCGGCTTTGCCAGTGTCCACCGAGAGAATACTGGGCGAGGCGCGCATGGAGCGCTTGGAGTTCGGGCGTCTCAGGGGCGGCGTGTGGATCGCTCATATTATGCCTCCGATCAGTTACTGAGCCTGCAGGACATGACGTCAAGCGCCGATCATCGCCCGTCAGGTGGCCTGTGTCTGTATAGCTCCGCTAACAACTATTTCAAAAAAAAGCAATTTTCCACTTATGCCAGGGGAGCAATTATTTTACCGACTTTGCCGCAGGGACGATTGGTGATAAGAGCTGATGGCGTTTGGGCTCCTATTTGGCAAATGCGACGACAAGGAGAAATACATGGCCAATCCGAAACTAAAATTCTATTTTCGCGAGCCGACCATCGATACCAACATGCCGATCACGGACGGGACGGTGCAGATCGACGGCTTCGACTGGGAATTCGTTCCTAACGAGGAGGAAGCCGACGCCTGGGACTGCGGCTTCGCTGCGCGCGTGCGCGCTTACGCGAAAGGCGAAGCGCATATTTCGATCCCGGCCTTTCCCAACCGCAAGTTTCGCCTCGCCTATATTTTCGTCAATAGCAAAGCGGGCATCGAGACGGCAAAAGATCTGGAAAGCAGGCGGGTCGGTATCATGCAGTGGGACAACACCGCCGGCGTCTGGGCACGCGGCGCGCTGCAACATTACTATGGCGTCGATCTGAAGCGGATCAACTGGCTGGCGGCGCGGGTAAAGAAGGAAGGCGTGGCCGAGGGGATATGCATTGAAAAAATTGATAGCGAAGGCGATGCCGATCACCTATTGGACAACTTGCTCATCGCCGGGAAGATCGATGCGGTGATCGGTCCCAACTTGCTGCCGTCGATTTCGGCGCGCGATCCGCGCACGCGCCGGCTGTTTCGCGATTACCGCAGCGAAGAACAAAACTATTTTAAGAAAACGGGGATTTTTCCGACGAGTCATATCGTGACGCTCAAGCAATCATTTGTTGATCGGCATCCGGGCGCGCCCGTGGCTTTGCTCAACGCGTTTCGCAAGTCGCGCGATGCTGCCTTCGAACGGCTCGAAGGGTCGGACCCGCAGGTGATTGCTTATTCATGGATTGCCGCCGCCGTTGCCGAGCAGCGCGAGCTGATGGGCGAAAATTATTGGGCCTACAATGTCGAGAATAATCGCGTCGTGCTGCAAGCGATGACGCAGTACGCGCACGAGCAGGGATTGTCGCCGAACCGCATCGATTACATGAAGTTTTTCGATGCCGAGGCCGCGGGGTTGGAAGGAGCGTGAGAGGGAAGAAGAAGTGAATGGAAAGCACGGCGCATGACAATATCGTACCGCGTAAAGGACGCGATCCTTAGTAGGGGCGACCGGCGGTCGCCCTCTTGTGGGTGCTGACACAACGACTAGTTCTCTGAGGGTAATGACGATCAATCCTGAAACACGGAACCGACGATCGATTCGCTTGCGAGACTATGACTATGCATCGGCAGGAGCCTATTTCATTACGATTGTAACGCGCGAGCGTAGATGTTTGTTCGGAGAGGTCAGTGACGGCGAAATGCGACTAAATCATTGGGGCGAAAATGTGCAAAACGAATGGGAACAGTCAGCGCGGATACGAAATGAAATTGGATTGGATGCCTTTGTTGTAATGCCCAACCACGTTCACGGTATTATGGTGATTACCAACTCGTCGGAGAGGGCGACCCGCCGGTCGCCCCTACATTCCGGCCCAACCAAGCGGTCGTTGGGTGTCTTTGTCGGTGGTTTCAAATCAGCCGTTACCAAAAGCATCCGTGAGTTGCAGGGCGAACTCGGCACGGTCATCTGGCAACGCAACTACTTCGAACACATCATCCGTAACGACGAATCCTTGGAACGCATCCGACGATACATCCAGGACAACCCTGCTCGTTGGGAATTCGATCGGGAAAATCCGTTGGCGACAGCTCCCGAGCCTGAAAACCAGTGGCAGGTGGTATAGCCGCGTCTGATCCCTCCGAGGAGGCACCGTCGTGAAATTTGTCATTGTACTTTTGTCGATGTCTTTGTTGTGTTCTTCCATCGCGTATGCGCAAGCCGCTAAACCTACGACCCTCGCCGACCTGGCGGTCTATAACGGCGCGGACCGCGAACAACTCCTCGTCGCGGGGGCGAAGAAGGAAGGCAAGGTCGTGTGGTACACCGCCCTTGCCGGCGGCTCGTACAAGGATCTCGCACGCGCCTTTGAAACGAAATACGGCGTGCCGGTGGAAGCCTATCGGGGCGCGAGCCGAGACTTGATCGCCAAAGTGCTGGCGGAATCGCAGGCAAAAAAATATTTAATGGACGTCGCGGAAAGCTCGCTGCCCTTGCTGATGCTCATGCGCGCGATGAAAAGGCTTACACCGTTCAGCGTGCCGCACCTGGCGAAAGTCCCCGCCGAAGCCAAGGAAGAGGCAGGTAAAGGCACTGTTCACTGGGCCACCGATCGCGAATCGTACATGGGCTTCGCGTACAATAAGGATAAGCTTCCCGCGAGCGCCGTGCCGAAAAATTATGACGGTCTATTGAATCCGGCGCTCAAGGGCAGGATGGCTTTCGTCACCACTGACACGGGCTCGCGCACGGTCGCGGCGATGCTGAAAGTCAAAGGCGAAGAGTTTATTAAGAAACTGCGCGCTCAAGAGATCACGATGCATTCGGTTTCCGGACAGGCGCTCAACGATATGATCGTTTCCGGCGAAGTCGAAGCGTCGCCGACGATCTTTCGCAATCATGCCTTGGTCGCCGCGGAGAAAAAGGCGCCGGTCGCGTGGGTGCCGATGGACATCGTTCCGGCGAGCGCGGGCAGCGCCGCGCTATCGTCCCAAGCCCCGCATCCGCACGCGGCGGTGTTGTTTATCGATTTTCTCTTCAGCCCGGACGGGCAGAAGATTCTGGAAAGTTACGAATACGGCAGCGCGTCGAAGGAATACGGCTTCAAGCGCTGGTACATCGAAAAAGGAATGTCGATCGAACAGCTGGAACGCGAGAGCGACCGTTGGGAAAAATGGCTCCGGGAGCTGGGGAGAAAATAGGCGCGCATGGGCTCGATCCTATTGGTTTAGGATGATGCGGGCAGCGAGAAGCGCATGAGGAAGGGGCTGTTGGCGCACGCCACCGCGCTCTATCGCAGAAAGGGCAACAAAGTGCGGATCGCGTCGAGATGCACGATCAAATAAACGAGCACGGATAGGAGGCAAATCAGCAGGTAGCTCAATTGAATCCACTCGGCGCGGGCGATCGTCGTCACGTTGCGCAGACGGCTTGGCAAGCTCGAAAGCAGCGCCAGAGCTTGTTGCCTGAGCATTGGCATTGCAAGCAGGTCCGCAACGATATTGTAGCCATCCATTTCGAGGAAGTTGAACGGATAGAGATTGATCAGGGCGCCTTCCCAGAGCATCACGCCGACGCCGAATAACAGCGCTTGTTCGAACCCCGGGCTCGCGCCGTAGGCGCCGATGATGGCGAAACTCCCCAATACCACTTCGACCATAGGTCCCGCCAAGTCGACGGTCACACGGGCGCGCCGGCTCGACATGAAGATATCGGTCACGTCCGCGTACCATGTCGGTAGAACGCCCTGGAGCAGAAAAAATCCCATCTCGCGCACTCTGCGGCCGTAGGATTTACAGGCGAGCGCGTGGACTAGCACGTGGAGCATGGAGACCAAGAGGAGAATGAGCAGCATCACGCCGGTGACCAAGAGAGGGCGCGCTTTCAAGTGCCACGCGAAGTCGCCGGCCTGTGGAACCAGTCTGAGGCCTAAGACGAAAGCTAGAACGGCGACGGTGACGCTCAGCCAGAAAGCGATGGGATGAAACAGCAAAAAACCGCCGCGATCATAAATCGCGGAGCATACCCGATCCGCGTTGGGAAGCTTAAAGGAAATGCGCCGCAATGCTCTCACACCCGAACCCAAGGAACGCGTCCATGAAAAAGGTTGCAAGCCAGTGAGACTAGAGCGCAGATCCGTGGTGTTATTGGTTTCGATCAGACCGCAACCGTAAAGCTTGGTCAGCAATTGACGAATGAGCGAAAAGTCAAAGGCGCCGTTTGAAATATGGAAGGCGCGGGCGATTTCTTCCAACGAATGACAGCCATCGAAGTAGTCCCACAGAAAGTATTCCTTCGCGTTGAGCAACACGTAACGGTCGTGGCGCAGGTTTTTGAGCACGTAATGGCGCGCGCCGTCCGCGCCCCGTGGTTGAGGGGTCAGCTCCCACTCGGTTTTAGGCAGGCGCTGCGGTTTGAACAGCCCATAGACGTAATCGCTATTGATTTCGACGGTGTGAAATCCCGCATTATCAGCGGTGCGGGTCAGGAGCTCGAGCTTGGCTGGTTCAGGCATGGACTAATTCATTACGTGGACTTGCGGCCGAACGAAGTGCGGTCTCCCGTCGGAGAGTAGCCGGTCGCTTCCAGACCCCAACGTATCGCCTCGCGCGCTTGGTCGTTGGTCGCGCGCATTCTTGCGATGAAAACGCTGACCATGCGATAGCAAATCCTCGCAGCCATCTGGGGGTAGTCGGAAAGGATTTGTTGAAACGCCTTGCGGTCGAGCCGCCAAAGTACCGCGTCACCTTCGGCGTACGCGGTGGCGGAACGCGGCGCGGCATCGAATAGCCCCATTTCGCCGAAAAAATCACCGCGATGAAAGCGCGTCAAAACGATATCCACTTCGCCCTGAACATGCTTGCTGATAACGATTTGTCCCGACTCGACCAAATAGAGCGCGTCGGAATCATCCGACTCGCGAAAGACGACCGCTCCGGCGGAGATTTTCTTTAAAATCATCCGTGTCGCTAATTGATCCAGTGCGTCGCGGTCTAGATCCTGAAACAACGACACGTTTTTGAAAAATTCTGGGACCATGGGCAATGCTTAATTGGAGCTGCGCTCACAATGCTAGCCTCATGCTCGATCAAACTCAACATTGCCGGTGTGGGGCAAGGGATGTGGCGGTCCGCCGCGGCCTGGTCGGCGGATGCATCTTGGGCGCGGCGAGGGGAGTTTTCAGGTCTGTTTACGCTGCCGATGCGTATTTTCGGCGCGGCAGTTGTTCGTCGTGGCTATACGCCTTGGTCGGCACCGGCTTGAGGTCCCATATGACGCCGGCCCAGGAGAGACATTTTAGCACGTAGTAGGTGATATCGATCTCCCACCAATAGAAACCCTGGCGCGTGCAGCCCATGTGTTTGTGGTGGTTGTTGTGCCAACCTTCGCCTAGAGTAATCAGCGCCAGCCAAAAATTGTTGCGGCTTTCGTCGCCGGTTTCGTAGCGCTGCCACCCGAACAGATGCGCCAGCGAATTGATGCTAGCGGTGGCATGAAACAGAATCGTCGTGCTCAAGACGAATCCCCAGACAAACAGTTGCAAGCCCGTGACCCCGAGGGTCGGCACGGTGTATTCCAAACATAAACCGCAGAGATAGATGCCCAACCCTAAAGCCGCCGGAATGGCCTTGTCGAAGCGGTTTATCCAGACCAACTCAGGAAAGCGCGCAAAATCCCTGATACGTTCGTATTGCGTCGCGTAATAGCGCGTGCACATGAACCAGCCGGCGTGGGAACGGAAAAAACTGTAGTGGATCGGTGAGTGGGGATCGTCCGGCGTGTCCGATTCGCGGTGATGGTTTCGATGATTGGCCGCCCACCAAAGCGGTCCACGCTGGGCCGACGAAGCTCCCAAAAGGGCGAAGACAAACTGTGCCGGCCGCGACGTTTTGAATGTCCGGTGCGAAAAATATCGGTGGTAGATTCCGGTGATGGCAAACATCCTGACCAGATATAGCGCGACGGCGGCGCAAACCGCAGTCCAGCTCCAGCCGACGATGAAGATTGCCAGGCAGCCTAGGTGTAGAATTATAAACGGCAGGCAGCGGATCCAATTGACGCGGTCGAGATCGCGAACCTTTCCGACGACTCCTGCCGCGTGATAATCGGCATCGAACCATTGGATAAGATAAGCTTTTACAAGGTTTGTATGTTTAGGTCTCATTGAACACTGGACACTATCATGAAGGCTGGTTCCCTTCAATCATTTTTGCGGCTGTCACGGAACTTTAATGGGATTTGACCCAACCGCGTCCGAGGGGTGTTTATATTCGTTTTTCTCCTGTTCGATACGCTGGTTGACACTTTCCATAGGTGGAGATAGAAACCGATCATATAAGCAACTTAAGTCGCAACAGTGACCGGTCTTTTGGTTTCAGGTCCGCGCTTATCCGCAGTCGTCAAATCAATCAAGGGGGTGTGATATGGCGTACACGGTGAAAAAAGTGGATGTTTGGGCGGGAGAGATCGCAGATCGTCCCGGTGGGCTTGCAAGTACCTTGGTGGCTTTGCAGGAGGCGGGGAGCAGTATCGAATTTATCGTTGCTCGCCGCGCTCCCGACAAACCTGGCACAGGCGTGGTATTTCTCGCGCCGATCAAGGGCTCGAAGCCGAAAGCCGCTGCCCAGCAGGCGGGTCTCGGCACGAGCGCAGGCCTGCATTCGGTGCGTGTCGAAGGACCGGACCGCGCCGGCCTGGGCGCAAAAATGACCGATGCCCTCGCGGCCGCAGGAGTTAATCTGCGCGGTATCTCGGCCGCGGCTCTCGGCAGGCGCGCCGTGTCATACTTTGCGTTCGACAGCGCGGCGGATGCCGACACGGCGGTGCGGGTCTTGAAGAAATCACTGAAGTAGCGTCACACGAGCGACGGCCCGGTAAATTATTCTAGCCACCCAAGATCTTGGTACGCCCGCCGCGCGCCTGGATGGAGCGGCACGCCGGCGAATTCGAAAGCAGCCGGGCCGTGCGCGCGCAAGGCCGCGAACAGCGGCTTTAGCGATTTAAATAACGGATTGAGCTGCGGCAATGCATCGAGATTGGATGCAATGGTCCTGGCCATCACACGGACGATGTCTTGTGCCGCGCGCTCGTGGGTCACGATCACGTTAACGACGCCGACTTGCGCGGACGCTTCCGTGGCCCCGCGAAAAGCATTTTTCTCAATGATGATCTCGCGGTAGAAGGGCACCGAAGAAAAGATCGTTGCCAATTGTCCGTCAGCGTAACTCACCACACGGACGTCGGCGCGTTCGCTTAAGTCTGTCATGGCTTGATTGGGGATCGGTCGCTGCCAAAGAGCGTCGATCTCGCGGTCGATCAAAGCGTCGCCGGCTTCAGCGAAACCGAGGTAGACCGGCGTAAATCTGTCGAATGATATTGCCAGGATTTTGAAAATGACCTCGGCGTGCTGAGCCATGCCACTTCCCTTCGGCCCGAGCGCGATCCGTTTACCGACTAAGTCGCTGACATTTCGGATCGGCGAATCGGCCAGCGCGACGAAAAACACCGGACCGGCGTTGGCCGGCGCAACCATGCGTAGCTCGATTGGCCGCGTAAACGGCGGCGCGCCGTCTTTAGCCCGGCCGATCCAGTTCGACGCCATCAAGCCAAAGTCGAGCTCACCGCGGTCGAAAAGCGTGACATCTTCGAGAGTGATCAAATTGTTTGTCACGACACACGGTTCGCCACCTGTTCGCGCTTCATTAAAGAGGCTTACCAGCTCGAGCGCCTGCGAGTGAAAAGTGCCACCGGCCTCCGACGTGCCGAATCTGAGGACCATAAAAAGTCCGCGGGATAATTATCTAACTACGAAAAGTGCAATGTATTTTTGCAGTCATGTTGGACACGCGGTTGCGTAAGCTAACCGAAAACACTGGTGCACCGCGGTGACTGAGGAACCCTCCGTTCACCCTTCGAGAGCCTCAGGGCGAACGGAGAAAAGTTAAAGCGATTGAGATTTTCCGTTCATGCTGAGCAGCTTGTCGAAGCATTCCGGACCTTTTTTCACAGGCTCCTACAGATCCATTCTGCGCTTGGGGCCCCAACCGACGGTGGAAATATCGAAAAGGTTGCCGTCGGGATCGCAGCCACGGCCCTCGGCATAGGTCGCCTCACGCTCTTTGGGCGCGCCTTCGGGATAAATTTCTTTAATGCGCTGAGCGACTTCCTTGTTATCTTCGACGTGAAAACCGATGTGATAAAGCCCCGGCTGGTGTCCGGGTTCTTTGGGGTCGGTCGCGTTCAGTATCGCCAGATTGACTTCACCGTCGGAAAGATGAACCGAGCCGTTTTTGGTGCGGTACATTTCTGTCATTTCGAAAACGCGTTTGTAAAAGTCAGCAAGCTTATCGGGTTGATGGGTGAGAATGGCGAGATGACGAAGCTTGGCCATGGTGAGTCCTCCTCGAAAAATTATCTCTGATTAGAAATCAGCGCTATCACCGGTGTGGAAAACTGTCAACGACACTCGGTCGCGGGTGGCCTTCCGATCACGGCGCAATTTACGGCGCAGCTGCAGCTCGCGGGTTGCTGGAAAAAATGGCTAGGAATGCTTCGACGAGCTCAGCATAATCGGAATATCCTCGAAGATATCAAAACCCTCCGTTCGTTCCTTCGATAAACTCAGGACGGGCTCTTAGTACCGTCGAAGAACTCCGACAGAGATTTCAGCAGCGCTCTAGAGGTCGGCCAAGTAGCGCGCCATGCGCTCGCGCGCTTGCGCGTCCGGCATCGGGCCATGCATGGTGCGCATATTGTCGACGAGATGATCGACTTTGCTGGTCGCGGGAATCGCACAGGTTACCGCGGGATGGGAGATAACGAATTTGAGAAAATATTGCGCCCAGCTCGCGCAGCCGATTTCTTTGGACCAAGTCGGCAATGACTTGTCGCGCACTCTACTAAACAATCCGCCGGCGGCGAGCGGGCGATTGACAAGCACGGCCAGACGTTTCTCGGCCGCCAGCGGCAGCAGGCGTTTTTCTGCTGCGCGCTCTGCGATCGAGTAGTTGAGCTGGACAAAATCGAGCTCTTCCCCCGCGAGCACGCGCGCTAAGTCATCATAAGCGTTTTCGGTGTAGTGAGTGACGCCGATGTAGCGAACTTTTCCCTGTTCTTTCCAACGCCTGAGAGTGGCGAGGTGCGTGCGGTAGTCGACCAGATTGTGGACTTGCATAAGCTCCATGCGCTCCGCACGCAGCCGCGCGAACGATTCCTCCATCTGGCGGATGCCGGCATCGCGCCCGGTGGTCCAGACTTTGGTGGCGAGAAATAGTTTTTTCTGTAGGCCGAGCTCGGCGGCGAGATCGCCGGTGACGCTCTCGGATCTGCCGTACATGGGTGAAGAGTCGATGACGCTGCCGCCCAAGCCGACGAATTCACGCAATACGTCTTTGAGCGGTTCACGAGCGGCTGTCGCCGCGCCAACGTCGAAAGTTTGCCACGTGCCGAGGCCGATCGTCGGCAAAGCTTCGCCGGTTTTCGGAATAGATTTGCGAATAATCGAATCTGCCATGGTCGCTCCTCCGGCGAGCGCGAGTGCGCCGGCGCCGAGCGCCATGCGCAGCACATCGCGCCTGGTCAGTGAGTCAAATCGCATTGAAATCAGGTCGTGGATCTAAGTCGCGGTTGATTTGCGCCATTAGCACGTAGTCCTCGGCACTTCCCACTCGCTGTTCTCATATTCCCATGTTGTCTTCCGGTTTGCGCGGGCGGCGTTCTTTGACGCGCGGAATTCCACTCCAATCACCCCACATCCAGAACTCGGTCAGGCTGCCGAATACGCCGAGCGGAATAGCGAGCGCCATGATGAAATACCACAGATTGTCGCTATAGCCGCCCAGGAAGGACATCAGCATTGCAACGATCTTAGCCGTGCCGCCACCGAAGATCGCGCCCATGAGCAGGCGCGTGCCACGCTGCACACCGTATTGAGTCGCGTAAATTCCCCAGCCGACGCCGATGAAAAACGCCAGAAAGGGCGCCAAGCAAAGCGCGAAGATCGCGCCGGCCTCGCCGCCGCGCAACGAAGTCTGCTGCAATTTTTCTTCCTCGGTTTGGCTGCCGACGCGGACGTCGCCGCGCAATACGCGAAAAAGATATTGCACCGCGCCGTGAATGCCGAGATCGGGCCGCATGCCATCCCAGTAAAGCGCGACCTGGCCGAGAACCTTCTCGCTTGCCGCTGGCTCCGGAAGTAAGGCGCGCACTCGTGCGCCAGCTTGGATCGCGATTTGTCGCTCGGTCCGCGCTACCACCAGGAGCACGCTCCTTTGCCGCTCGACGTCACTGAGCGGTAGCTCGTTGAATGCTCTGAGCGCGACGCTGTGGATATCTTCGCCATCGAGACTCTTGAGCGTCAGCACGACGACGCCATTCGCGGTTTCAGTGTTGAAGCGGCGCAGGCGAGTTTCCAGATCGTCGAGGCTCGCCGGGGGAAACATTGCGGCGAAATCGTTGATGCCGGTCCTGAGCGCTGGCATTTCAAGAGCCGATGAAACGGAGCCGGAGAGCAAACTAAAGAGTATGGCGATGACTAAAAAATTCATTCCTTATCTACCCATTGCTTGATGCGACCGTCGAGCGCCGCCACTTCATGTCGGTCAAGCGGAAAGCCGAATTGCTCGTTGCGCATGCGCAATCGTTGGCCGGAGACTTCCCCGATGATTCTCGCCGCCCGCCGAAACGAGGACTCGTCGCTGATTAGGCTGGCGAGCGCCCGGGCACCGGTGTCCTTGTGTCCGACCTCATCGCGCAGGATTTCGCGAAACACGCGAGCGATTTTTCCCTCGACGCCATTCTTCTTAAGCTTGCTGCAAACTTGGTACAGCGCGCCGCCACCGCCCTCGGTCAGAGTGATCGCGGCACGTTCTAGTTCTTCGTCACGCCGTTTGATTTCTTTAGAGGTGATCTTCACCGAGCCGTGCAAGAGACCCGCGTAACTCTTGGAATATTGCGCGCGCACCCGGGCGAGAGCGCGGTCTTGCGGCAGCCAGGTGAGATCACGGGGCGTGATCTTTCTGCCGGTGATTTGTTGCAGGAGATCCATGACCAAACGCGCGTGTTTGGTTTCATCCGCCAGTTTCTCCGTCAGCTCGGCGTAGTGATGGCGGTCTATGCCGCGGTCGATGTCGGGATAGAGAGCCGCGAGCGCATCGACGATCGGCTTGATGGCCGAATATTCTTTAAAGCCCTGCGCCTTGAGCCAACGGAGGTGTTCTTTGGTTCGTCGTGTTTTCTTAAAGAAGGCACTGACGACCTGCGCTTCCGCTTCGCGGTACGCGGATGCTAATCGCGTGAGTTTTGCGACGTAGGGGTTGGCGCGGTTTGACATGAAATTCTATTTCCCGCCGGCAATCGAAAAGAGCCTTCACTGCGTGCAGGAGGAAAAGTTCGGTGCTTGCCGGAGATCCTGCGCCCGGCTCAGGATGGCGGCACCGGAACCACTGTGCCGCATTTCTTGCACGTGCGCAGTTGCTCGTCGCTGGAGAACTTTCGGTAAACCTGTCCCACCGGATCAGCGCGGTAATCGCCTACTTCGACGGAAGTCTCGTAGACGTTCTCGCCGCACTTGTTACAGAACCACTTGAAGTGATCCAATTCACCGGCTTTGCGTTTGCGCTCGAAGACGATGAACCAGGAGTTTGCTTCGAGCCGCGGCGAGTGGGGCACGCCGGCGGGACAGAGAAGGATCTGGCCGGCTTTTATGTCGGCTGTTTGTTCTTTGCCATCGGGTGTTCGGTAGACCAGATGCTGTACACCGGTCAGTTGCAACGTCACTTCGTCCGCCGGATCGATGTGGAAATCCCAGCGCTCTTTACGCCCGCTGCTCAGAAATGCGATGGACTCCGAGTCCTGCCACAACACGCGGCGAGTTTTGCCTTCAGCTTTGACATCTTCGATGACGCCAGTTAGGTCGATAGGAATGAGCTTTTCCATAGGGTGACTATAGCGCCAACGAAACATCGGGAGCAACAGCGAACTACGCACTGCTACGAAGTCGAAAGCACTACCAACTTCGGTCGAGATTCTTCACTTCGTTCAGAATGACATCTACGGTCGGCGAATAGCCACGCGCAGGTGCCAAGTCTTATGGCATTTTGCCCGCGACGGGTCGTGCTGGAGGTATTTGATCGCCTTGACCGTGAAAGGACCTGGGTGATAAGTCTTCAGGTAATTCACGTTTTTTTGGAGGTGTCTCATGGCTGAGCGTGTCTGGGAAAAATTTCTCACGGAGCAAGACAAAGCGACGTTAGTCGGTAAGGCGGATCGGCGCATCGGTTTCGGCGAGCGGCCGGCGTTGTTGCTGATCGACCTTTACCGCTGGGTATTCGGTGACAAGCCGGAGGCGGTGACCGAAGCGATCAAGACTTGGCCGGGCAGTTGCGGGCTGGCCGGGTGGAACGCTTTGCCGCACATTCAAAAACTGCTGGGCAAAGCACGCGAAGTCGGGATCCCCATCATTCACGTCACCGGCATGGACGGAGTCGCGGTGGAGCCTTGGGCTTTCCGGCGCGACACAAAAAAACGCGCGACCATGAGCGCCGAAGAGCTCGATCGCTTTCGGCGCCGTTACGACATCGTCGATCAAGTAAAACCAATTCCCGGTGAAACCGTGTTCAAGAAAGTCTCGCCGAGCGCCTTTTGGGGCACGCCACTGGTCGGCCATTTAAACTTTCTCGGCGTGGACACGATCATCACGTGCGGGGAGAGCACCAGCGGCTGCGTGCGCGCCAGCGTTGTCGATGGTACGACGAATCGGCTGCGCATGGTGGTCGCGGAAGAATGTGTCTTCGATCGACATGAAGCTTGTCATGCGATCAATCTCTTCGACATGAATCAGAAGTATGCCGATGTTTTGCCGTTGGATGATATCGTCAAATATCTCGACGCCTGGCGCGCGGAGAAGGCGGGACAGGTCGGTTACGCCAATAACAGCATCGAGTATTTGAAAGATCTCGGACTCGGCGAGGAGTATAAGGGGCTGCGCTAACGCGCAGCCCGTTCAAAGTTCAAGGTTCCAAGTTCAAGGACTGAGATCGGATCCGACCTTGAACTTTGAACCTTGAACTTTGAACCGTTTCACTCCGGTTGTTGTTTTAAGCCGATCCAGGTCATGACCAGAACCACCGCCGAGATCAGCGCCATCGCTTGAAATCCCCCCTCGTATCCCATCTGCTCGATCAGCGCGCCGCATACTAAAGGTCCGATCGCTTGCCCTACGGACGTGGACGCGCGAGATATGCCGAGACTGAGTTCTTTGGCGCCTCGGTCGGCGGATTGTAACGCAAAGGTGGTAGCGCCGACGTTGGTAAAGCCGAAGCCCATCGTCATGAGCGCCAAAGGAATCAAGAGAGTGGCAAAGCCGGAGCCATATATTTGTAGCAAGAACATTGGCACACCGACGGTAATTCCCAGCAGGATGACGTTAGCCGGTTTGATCCGGTCGCAAAGCCGTCCGCCCATATAGCGCCCAAAGGTGTCGCTCAGACGGGAAATCGAAACGATCATCCCTACGGTTTCTAAACTGATACCGCGCAGGTTGACCGCGAGAAACGGAAACGCTATGCGCGTAACGCCGACCAGAAACAGGAAAGATTGACAGATCGCCAGGCACGAAGCGAGAAAAGGGATCCCAGCGAGCAAGCGCCGTCCTTCGCGCCACAGGTTGGGGTTGGTGCGACGGTCTTTGAGCCGGTAGCGGTGTGCACCGGCGGCAAAGATGATGATCATGCCGATGAATTGCGGTGCCGCATAGAGAAAAAATAATCCGTCCGGTCCGAGCCATTTGCCGACGAAGCCGCCGAGCAACGGCCCGAGGGTAAACCCGATACCTAACGCCGAAGCCATTTGTCCTTGCACTCTGCCCTGACGATCGGGCGGAGACTGGTCGAAGCCGATTTTTCGCAGTGACAAAGCAAACATCGCTTCGGTCAAACCAAATATGATCCAGGCGGTGAGAAACACCGGCATGCTGTCCATGAAGGCATAGCCCACGATGCTGGTCGCGATGCCGATGATCATGGCGGCGAAGAGCAGCGATCCGGCGCTGAAATAAGTCGCTATGATCCCGGACAGGACATCGGAACAAACCCGCCCCACGCCGTTAGCGACCAAGGGCACTCCCGCCACGGCGACGGAATAGCCATGGGCCTTCATGAAAAACGGCGCGAGCATCGCCGCGCCGGACGATCCGGCGGTTTGGAAGATCGCCGCTAGCACGTACAAGGTAAGCGGAGAGAAGGTCATCGCGCGACTATAGCAGTTGGCAGGCTTGGAGCCTATGAAAGCGGCGGGAAATTTGTCGCTGTGGACAGCTTGATTCGACCTTGATAAAACGACAGCGTCAGGCAAGGAGCGCCGTATGGAAATACCTCAGATACCAATTCACGAGGCCAAAAAGAAGCTCGATGAGAAGAGTTGTTTGTTCGTCGACATTCGCGATCCCGGTTCCTATCGCCAAGCGCATATTCCGGGTGCGGTTCAACTCAACGACGGCAATGTGCAAGAATTCCTGCAAAACACCGCTAAAGAACAAGCTGTCGTCGTCTACTGCTACCACGGCAACAGCAGTTTGGGCGCGACGGCGTTTCTGCTGGAGAACGGCTTTGCCAACGTCGCCAGCATGAGCGGTGGCTTCGAAGCTTGGCGGCCGGTGTATGAGCATGAGGCCGCATAAGTATGAAAGAGTCTTGAGTCTCGTGTCTCGCGTCAAACTCAAGACGCTGGACTCTAAACTTGAGACTGCGAAAGCAAGGAGGTTATCATGAGTACGGTCGTAGGAAGCGGTGATTATCGCTACGAAGTGATCGAAGGTTGGGGAAAACTACCCGACGATTGGACCTTTCACGAAGTCGCCGCGGTTGCGGTGGACGACAAAGACCAGGTTTACTGTTTCACCCGCGGCAAGCATCCCGTGATCGTGTTCGATCGGGACGGGAATTTTTCGCGCGCTTGGGGCGACGGTGTGTTCAAGCGGGCGCATGGCGCGACGATCGGTCCCGACGAAACGATCTTCTTGACGGACGACGGCGACCACACGGTGCGCAAGTGCACGCTTGACGGCAAAATACTCATGACCATCGGTGTGCCCGGGAAAGCGGCGCCGTATCAAGGCGGCGAGCCCTTCAACCGCTGCACGCACGTCGCGTTTTCCCCGCAGGGCGAGATCTACGTCTCGGATGGCTATGGCAATTCACGCGTGCATAAGTATTCCCCTGACGGCAAGTTGCTCTTGTCGTGGGGAGAGTCGGGTTCCGATCCCGGGCAATTCAACATTGTGCACAACATCGTCACCGACAAAGACGGCTGGGTTTACGTCGCTGATCGGGAAAATAATCGGGTTCAAGTCTTCGACAGCAACGGTAAATATGAAACGCAGTGGAACAATATGCATCGGCCCTGCGCGCTTTATATGGATACCACGAAGAAGGATCCGATCTGCTATGTCGGTGAGCTCGGTCCGGGCTTAGGCGTCAATAAAGAAGCGCCGAACTTGGGAAACCGTCTCGATGTATACGATAAGACTGGAAAGCGGCTGGCGCGACTTGGCGACATCCGCGCCGGCGAAAAACCCGGGCAGTTCATCGCGCCGCACGGGCTCGCCATCGATTCACGCGGTGATATTTATGTCGGCGAAGTATCGTGGACGATCATGGGCCAACATCTGAAGCCGCCGCGCGAATTGCGGAGCTTACAGAAACTTAAGAAACTCGGTTAGCTGCCTTGGCAGGATAAAACCGTTCAACCGTTCAAGGTTCAAATGTTCAATGATCCCTTCCCCCACCTTGAACTTTGAACCTGGAACATTTGAACAAGGCGGGGGAAGGGGAGAGATAGGGTAAGGGGAGGCCGAAGTATGCAGAGCAACGTCACTCAGCAACGTGTGCCGATCCACGGCGACCCGGGCCATTGGCTTCATGTCAGCGAAAGCCCGCGCCATGTGCGCGTCATGTTCGGCGGCGAGACGATCGCCGACAGTAAACACGCAAAACTCTTGCGCGAGGCGGAAATCTTGCCCGCTTACTATTTTCCCAAAGAAGACGTACGCACAGATCTTTTCGTGCCAAGCGAATTCAAGAGCCCTTGCCCTGTCAAAGGCGAAGCTTCGTATTGGTCGATCCAAGTCGGCGATCGCCGGGCCGAAAACGCGGCGTGGAGTTATAGAACTCCGCATCCCGAGGCGGTGAGCCTGAAAGATCACTTTGCCTTCGATTGGCCGAAAATGGAAAAGTGGATGGAGGAAGACGAGGAGCTTTTCAAGCATGCGCGCGATCCGTACAAACGCGTCGATGTGATGCCGAGCAAACGCCACATTCGCGTCGTGATCGACGGGCACACCGTTGCGGAGACGCGGCGGCCCCATTTACTCTTCGAAACCAATCATCCGGTGCGCTACTATATCCCGCAGGAAGACGTGCGCATGGACTGGGCTCGTCGCCGAGCGCAACAACGTCGCGCTGTCCGTATAAGGGACCGGCCTCCTATTGGTCGGTAAAGCTCGGCGATGAGACTTTCACCGATTTGGTCTGGGGCTACATGGCGCCGATTCCCGAGTGTCCGAAAATCAAAGGCCTGCTTTGTTTCTTCCACGAGCGCGGCTGCGATATCTATGTCGATGGCGAGCTTGTGCCGTCGCCGCAGACAAAATGGGCCAGCGCCCTGAGAAAATAAATTAACTCACCGGAATCATGCGGGCTCTCTATTGGGACGGCCATGAGCTGCGATACAACTCGGGTTATCCAACGCCGGAATCGAAGGCCGTAGGGGCGACCGGCGGTCGCCCGATGACCTCGACCGCCCTGATCAAGGTTCATCTCGCGGGTGTTTGCTCCACCGACCTGCAAATTCTTAAGGGTTACATGGGCTTCAAGGGCGTGCCCGGACACGAGTTCGTCGGCTCGGTGAGCGAAGGACCGCGCGAACTCATCGGCAAACGCGTCGTCGGCGAAATCAATTTTGCTTGCGGGCAGTGCGACGCCTGCCGCCGCGACCTCGGTCGGCACTGTCCAATGCGAAAGGTGATGGGGATTGTCGACGCGGACGGTGCTTTTGCCGAGTACGTCTCCGTCCCGGTGGAAAATCTTCACTTGGTTCCCGATAACGTCAGCGACGAAGAAGCGGTGTTTACCGAACCGCTCGCGGCGGCGTTCGAAATTCTCACCCAAATCCAACTCGATCCGGGCGATGATGTTCTCGTTTTGGGCGACGGCAAGCTAGGGAGCCTTTGTGCGCAAGTATTGCGGCTTACCGGCGCGAAAATCACCGCGCTCGGAAAACATGGCGATAAACTTGCGTTGATCAAGAAAGCAGGCGTGCGAACGATCCTGCTGAACGATTGGCAACCGAGATTGTTCGATGTCGTCGTCGAAGCGACGGGTTCGGCGTCAGGATTCGAGCTGGCCCTCAGCGCCGTGCGGCCGCGCGGGACGCTGATTCTCAAGAGTACCATCGCCGGCAATCATCAAATATCGCTGGCGCCGGTCGTGATCAACGAAATCAATGTGATCGGCTCACGCTGTGGGCCGTTTCCGGACGCGCTCGCGGCACTGGCGTCGAAGCAAATTGCGGTGACGCCTCTGATTGACAAAGTCTATTCACTTGACGACGGTGTCGCGGCCATGACTCATGCGGCAAGACCCGGTGCGCGAAAGATTCTGCTTCGACCGGCGTAACGTCGAGTGCACGCATCCAAGCGGCGCGATAAATCGCGCCCCTACGTTAGAAGGTCGATGCGGCTTCCAAGAGAAACGCCAGTTCCTCGGGGGTGGAATCCCGACCGAGAATTTTATTGCGGTGGGGAAATCGGCCGAAGCGCTCGATAACATCGCGATGGCGGATTGCATAGTTTAGATATTCCTCGAAGATAACTTTCTGCGGCGCCGGCACGATGGCAAATAAATTTAAAAAACATTCAACCGATCGTCGTTGATGTTCGCGCGACTCCGCATGTTCGAGGGGGAGATAGAAGAAAACCCTTTCAACCGGTCGCAGCTCGCGATCGGCGCGGCGGTCGAGACCGTACAGACACCACGCCAGCGCTTTCGCGTCCGAAGAAAACGCCCGCGCCGTTTCGCGGTAAATATTGCGCGGGAATTGATCCGTGACGATGATCAATGCTAATTGTCCGCGCGCCGTCGTCAGCTAATCGTTTAATTCTCCCGCTACCGCAGCTCGCACAGTGTCTTCGAATCGTCGCCCGATTTCATCGTCGATCTCTTTGTCTTTGCCCCACCAAAGCTTTGCCTGCGACCTGGCGATTTCTGCGTCGTCCGAATTGGCGCCGAACCAAAAGTTGAGAATCGTTTCGATTTTCGATTGCATCAAATCGCCTGCGGCTATTTGCGGATCAATGAATCGATAAACTCCTTCGCCGTGGTTAGATCGTAAGCGTAAAGTTGGCGCGCCAGCGCCACGGCGCCGATCCTATCGCCGGATTCAGCCAACTCCAGTAAGCGCGCTTCCTGCTCTTTGCGTTCGAGCCCTTCGAGATGGGCAAAATCCTTTGCCGTGTCACTGGCGGGTCGGACAAGCGTATGGTGCGTGAGCGCGTCCAGCAGAGTTCGCGCGCCCGGCACGACGCCCCATTCGATTCTCACGGTATTGGGCGATGAGAGTCTCAAAGGTAGGTGTTGATAGCGACTTGAGACGGCGGCGCCGCCGGGGTTGGGTTTGGCGAATACGCGTTTTGATTCATCGGCGAGCGCGGCAGCCAACCGGTCCGAATTACCGGCGAGCTCCAGTTCGATAAAACGGCGCGTTCTCACGATTGAGGCTTTTCGATTGGCCTGATCGCGGTCCGGCAGCTCTTGACGTTCTTTTATTACCTTTGCCGAGCGAATCTCAGAGTAGGGGACGAACACGACCGTGAGATCTTCGTCGGGAAACCCGTGGTTCAAATACGAGCGAAATTTTATGAAGAGTCCGTTGTCGGTCATGCGCACGAGCCAGTTGGTTGGGCGAAAGCGCGCGGTGAAAAGCTTTTGCAAGATCAGTAAATAGATGACGATGACGGCCGCGACATAGTAGGCAAGCCAGAGGCCTTTCAGCCAGCCGAATAGGATCACCCCAAACGCAATTCCACTGAGGACCAACGCCCCGAACACGGCGCGAGACTTGGAATATTGAAAGACGCGATCGCGTCGATCCAGCGGCGCATCGGCCAAACGCATGAGCTGCATCGCTATCCAGGTTTAAGGGTTTGGACGAGCATCCGCTCGGAATACGACGTCAGGTCGAAACGGCGCCAACCAAAGGCGTGAGCCGCTGAAAAAACTCGCCGATGGCGCCATTATGAACAAAATCCGCCAGATCGTCGAGCGGTGTCGGGTCACGGTTGACGATGGCCAGGAGCGCGCCGCTTCGTTTCGCAATGACCGGGAAACTAGCGGCGGGTTGCACTTGCAGGGACGAACCGACGACGATGAAGATCTCCGCTTGCTCGCTCCAAGCTTGCGCGCGCTGCATCGCTTCGACCGGCATCGACTGGCCGAACGAGACGTTGGCGGATTTTAAAAATCCGCCGCAGTCGTTACAGGTCGGCGCGGTAAAGTCTTCCGGCAAGTTTTCGTAGACGTCGGCGGGTTTATAACGTTTGCCGCACTCAAGGCAGGTGACCAGGCGATCGGTGCCGTGAAGCTCGACGAGTTTTGTCTCCGACGTTCCGGCGAGCTTGTGCAGGCCGTCGATATTCTGTGTGATCAAGCCGAGCAGTTGGCCGCGTTTTTCCAAATCGCAAATTGCGTCGTGGGCGGGATTCGGTTGGACCGTCTTGAAAAGCTCGTATGTCGCTTTCTTGAGCTGCCAATGCTGGACGCGCGCCGACTCGCTGGCGAGGAAATCTTGAAATAGTACCGGTTGGTATTTCGTCCAGACGCCGCCCGGGCTGCGAAAATCCGGCACGCCGGATTCCGTGCTGATGCCGGCGCCGGTAAAGAAAACTATGGCTTGAGATCGTCGCAGGCGCCCCGCAAATTCTACCAGGTCCATCATCATGGCCAGCCGGCGGGCAAGTTATTTTTTTTGCGCCGGATCCGCCGGTTTAGCCGGCGCCGCGGGAGCCGGTTGCGCAGGCTGTAGCCGGTTTCGCCGGCGTTGCGGGCTGGCGGCGGCGTGGCTGCGGCGGAGGAGGTTGAATGTCGACGATCTTGATGTCGAAGACCAGAGTTTTTCCAGCCATGGGATGGTTCAAATCCATGACGACCGTTTTTTCCTTGATCTCGCGGACCGTCATCGGTACGACCATTCCTTCCGGGCTTTTCGCCGCCAGCACCGCGCCGATTTTGAGGGCGTTCGGCGGAAGTTTTTCCTTGGGAACTTCCTGAACGGCTTTAGGGTTGATCTTGCCATAGCCGTCCTCGGGCTTGACTGTGACATGTTTTTCACCGCCGACTTTCATCCCGGTCATTTCCTTTTCCAGACCCGGGATCATCATCTTTTGGCCGTGAATATATTTTAGCGGCTCCCGGCCTTTGCTGGTTTCGATCAATTTTCCGTCCGGGCTTTTGAGTGTGTAGTCAAAGCTGACCATCAAGCCATCTTTTACGACGCGGGCATCCTTGGTTTTTTCCGCCGTCGCGGAAAAGGCAAGCCCGCTAAAGATGCAAAACGAAAAAAGCGTTAAGAGCGAGAAAAATTTGATGCGCATTTATATCCCTCTTGTAAATCGATTCATTTCGATCGGCGATTTTGAATAGCTTATCATTGGGATTTCAGAACTCAACGAAGCGAGGCGGCTATAAGAGCTATCGAGGCAATGAGTAACTAACTCGATTCTAGATGGTTACCTACCGATGCATTCGAAAAATCCTTCGCGCTGCAGTTCGTCGAGCAGGCGCATGCCCATGAAGCGCGCCATTTTACTCTCGCTCTTGCCGAATTGAGAATCCAGGATCGCGTGTCCATCATATTTTCTCTGGTGACAACGGCCGACTGATGACTAAGCGTTAATCCTTGCCAATCACCCGCTCGCCCCATGTCTCCATCACTTGATCGTAAATGGCGTTGGGCGGCGTGAGCAAAATCCTCTTGATGCCGTCGGCTTCCAGCCGTCTCACTTTGGCGATGCATTCCTGCGGCGTGCCGGCGATGGTGAAGCGCTCGAGGAGATAGTCGGTGACGAAGTCGGGATCGACGCGCTCTTCTATGGGTTTCGAGATATCGAAGTTGTCCATAAATCGCTGCACGCCCGCCGCCTCGCCTTCGGGAACGGTTTCCATCGTGAAGCGAAAATTGTGATGCGCGCGATTGGCCATGCGCGAGCGCACGCGCCGGCGGGCGAGGTCGCCATCGTCGTCGACGACGATCATGCCGGCGGGCATGATATCGATCTCATCCAAGCTTCGCCCTTCCGCTTCCGCGCCTTCGGCGATGCGGCGGCGCGCCCAGGCGGTTACTTGCGCGTCGAAACCGGTGCCGAGAATGACGCCGTCGCAGGTGCGCCCGGCGACCCGCAGCGTCTTCGGCCCCTCGGCGGAAATGTAGATCGGCACGAGACGCTTGCCGGCTTTGAGCTTGACGTTGCCGCCGGCGCGTTCCTTGCTCTTGGGCACGTTGATGCCGCGGTCGTGAAGAAGATCGCGGATCACGTGCAAACCCTTCTCGAAATCGACGAGCTTGGTCGCTGTTCGCCCGAGACTGTAAACCGGCCCGTCGCCCGTGCCCATGCCGATAATCGCGCGGCCTTGGGAAATTTCATTCAGCGTCGCGAAGGAATTCGCCGTGATCGTCGGATCGCGATAAACCATGTTGGTCACGGCGGTGCCGAAGCGAATCCTCTTGGTATTGACGGCGCACAGCGCCATCGCTTGATAGGGATCGACGTTGTTCATCTGGCTATCGGCGAAAAAAATCGCTTCAAAGCCGAGCTCTTCGGCGCGAACGGCGCGCTTCACCGCTTCGTTTACCGTGCGCGCCGAACCATGCAGGCAAAAATTCATAACCTCTTCATACTCGCATTGGGCTCTTAGTTCAAAACCTTCCAATCGTTCAACCGCTTTGCTCCGTTCAGGCGATTGCTTCGCGATCTCCGTTCATACGATTTGAACTACTTGAACGATTTGAAAGTCTTGAACATCCTAATTCCCCGCTCCCATTTCGCGCGTGTGCCAGCGCACGCAGGCGTGAATGGCAAGACCGGAAATCACGAAGCAGAGTAGGCAGACGGCGAAGGCCCAGGCGTAAGTACCGGTGACATCGAAGAGGTAACCGCCGATCCACGAACCGAAGGCGCTCCCCAGGCCAAAACTGATTTCCAGAAAACCGAAGATGAGACCGATCTTGCGACCGGAGAAAATGTCGCCGATCACCGCGCCGTAGGTCGGATTGCCGGCACTGTGGCCGACGCCGTAAAGCACAATGGTAAGATACACGAGCCAGATCGGCGCGCCCGCGGTCATGGCGATCATGCAAGCGACGCCAAGAGCGGTGACGAAAGTAGCGACACCGTACGTTGCGCTGCGTCCGAGACGGTCTGAGATGGAACCCCAAAGTATCGTCGCGCCGATACGGATAAAGCCCATGAGTCCAAAGTAGAAAGACGCCGCCAACTTCTCGTGGCCGACGGCAACGAAATGCGCGATGACATGGGTGTTGATCATGAACAAAGCGGTGCCGAGGGCGAGATGGCCGACCGTGATACACCAAAAGGGGAAAGAACGCGCGGCTTCTCCCAGAGTCCAATCACGCTGGCCGGCGTGTTTTGCCGAATGACGGCGGGAACTCGACGCAGTCTGCGCATCGTCGCCATCAGGATATTGTCCGACGTCCTCTGGAGCGCGCCGCTGAAACAGTCCGTTTGCCGGAACCAAGACGAACAACAACAAGCTACCGGTTACAATGAAAGTCCAGCGCCAGCCAATTCCATCGATGAGCAGCTGAGTCAGCGGCACCATCACCAATGCGCCCACGCCCTGTCCCATCGAGGCGATGCCGATCGCGGTGGCGCGCCGGCGCACGAACCAGAAAGAAATGAGCGCGTTGTGACCGACGAAACTGAGAGCTCCTTGGCCGAGGGCAGTAATGATGCCGTAAGAAAAGTACAGACCTGCTAGGGAACTTGCGAAGGATGACAGCACCAGGCCGACCCCGACCAACAACGCGCCGAGAGGCATCAACAGCCGCGGCCCGAAGCGGTCGAAGGCCAACCCGACCAGCGGCGAGGCGACGGCATAGACGAAGAAATTGGCAGATGCCACCGTGGCGCCGTCGCTGCGCGACCAGGCGAATTCTTCCAGCAGTGCAATATAGTAAACACCGAACGCGCCGTTGACGCCGCGCATCACCACCATGTTGGCGAAGCAAAGGGCGAGAATGACGTAGCCGTAGAAAAACTTAGGGCGCATGAGAGGGGGATTGGAGTACTGGAGTGCTGGTGTACTGGAGTGTTGGGTTCTATAGCATTAAACCATTACTCTATCACTCCAGTACTCCAACGATAAGTTTGGTATCTACTTCGCTTCAGCGGCTCTGATGTCTTTGATCTTGACGTCGAAGTTCAGAGTCTTGCCGGCGAGCGGATGATTCAGGTCCACGACGACGGTTTTGTCCTTGACCTCGTGCACGCGCATGGGAATGGTCCGGCCGTCGGGTGCTTTGCTCATCAGCATGG
The DNA here is from genome assembly GCA_963804165.1 of uncultured delta proteobacterium. GTDB lineage: Bacteria > Desulfobacterota > Binatia > UBA9968 > UBA9968 > DP-20. The sequence goes on along the minus strand of CAWDPO010000006.1, from coordinate 36,917 downwards.
CGCCCGGCTTTTGCCCTTCGGCAGGGATCTTATCGCGCGGGATTTCTTGAAACGCGGCCTTATCCGGCAAACCGTAGCCGTCTTCCGGCTTCACCCGCACCTTTTTCTGGTCGCCGACTTTGAGGCCGATCAATTCCTGTTCGAGTCCCTTGACGATCTGTCCCGCCCCTTCGATGAAAGTGAGCGGCTCCTTGCCGACGTTGGTATCGATTACGGCGCCGGCGTCGTCGGTGAGCGTGTATTCGACCGAAACGATCGATCCTTCTTGAATCACCGTCCCTGGTTTCAGCGTGATCGCTTGAGTCGAGTCGCCGACGCTGGTGCGGGCGAGATTACTGAGAAAAAAAAGCGCGCCCAGAACCGCGCCGCTCATGACCAACAGGCCGAGAAGTTTTTTCACAATGGATCCTCGAATGAAATCGTTTGTTTCGCGTGAAGATATGATGAGATCCGAGCGATTACAACGGTTTTACACCGTAGTGATCGGCGTGCTGTCGCGAAGGATTGATCACGAAACACGACCTGAATGGAATGCTGTCGGTTGTTGCGGCGTGCGCAAATCGAGAGCAAATTCCCGTAGGATGCGGTGACCGGAGGGAACCGCATCGCTCGTGTCATTCACCGGCCTCGAGATCGGGACCCGCTACTCCTCCCCAATCCGCGGTGTAAACCCCGCGTTTCACATAGGTATGAAAACTGGAATGTGGCCAATCTGCGACGTGTTGCGCCCAGCCATGTTTGACTGGGTTCCAATGGATGTAATCTACGTGAGCGCTCAAATCGTTCTCATCTCTAATGAGATGCTCCCAGAAGCGCCGCTGCCATATCCCTCGCTCACCCCTTTTCGATCTGCTTGGTGAGACTCGTTCCCCTTTGTCGATGTATCGGGAAAATTGCCCCTTAATCAAACCCCAACGCGTCGCAAAGTCGGCGTCTCTCGGCGGTAATGTCCAGATGCAGTGGAGATGTTCCGGAAGAATGACCACGGCATCAATCCGGAATGGGTGGTCTACTTGAACCGAGCGAATCGCAGAACGCAACTTGTCTAGCTTGTCGATCAGTAGGCGATTCCCTCTTCGTTCAGCCAAGTTGACCGTAAAAAACCAAGTAGCACCCGGCATCAACGGACGGCGATATTCTGTCATCGGAGTCTCAAGCCTTCGGTCAATGACGATGCGGTTCCCGTCGGTCACCACATCCTACGATATTCGATGCCGTTGGAAACCAGGCGCTCAAGCCACCGGCCTAAACTTCGGCAGCGTGACTCCGTCACCACTATCTTCGAAGACGACTTCTACCGGCATGTCGATATGGACTTTTTCGATCGGGCAGCCGATGACGTTGCTGCAGAAGCGCGGGCCGTCGTCCAAGTCGACCCAAGCCGTGACATAGGGGATATCAGGCGCGAAACCACGCAGCGCCTGGCCGACGACTTCGCGAACCACCGTGAAGCAAAAGATTTTGCCTTTGCCGGTGACCTGCACCCATTCGAGCTTATCGCTGGCGCAATCGCCGCAAACCGGCCGCGGGCAGAATACCCAGGTGCCGCAGTCTTGGCATTTTTGCATCATCAGTTTGCCGCGCTTTTGCGCCGTCCCAAAACGGCTTGTTGACGGGAGTGATTTCGGGGAGTGGTTTTTTGGGTAATTTGTCATCTGCCATGTGATACTCCTACCTTATTCGCGGCTTGCAGTAATTTATCGACGCTGTCGAACCCAGGGCGACCGCCGGTCGCCCCTACATTACCTTTGCGCCTTCGCGCCTTTGCGGGAATATTCCCATTGCTTTACACTTCGCTGCCGAGAATCGCCGCGGCGGTGCAGCCGAAGTTTTTACCGTAATTGACCGCGCCCACGCCGGTCGAGATACCGAACTTTATGTTCGGCACTTGACGCTCGCCGCCTTCGCCGCGGATCTGCCGCACCGTTTCCAAGACGTGCAGCATGCCGCCCGTTGTCGATGGCTGGCCGCAGTTGATCATGCCGCCGCTGGTTTGAATCGGCAAATCGCCTTTGAAAGTGAAGTCGGTCTTCTCGAAGAATGCCTTGTCGTTTCTGCCGCAGAAGCCAAGGTCTTCGATTTGAATCATCACGATCGGAATGTAGTCGTCGTAGAGATTCAAACAGCGGATATCTTTGCGCGCGACGCCGGACATGTCGAATGCGCGTTTCCCGGCTTGCGTGATGCCGGTGATTAATGGATTGGCCCGGTAGCGCGGTCCGTAGCTCGCGTTATTGCACTCGCCCCAGCCGAGCAAGTAGACCGGTTTCTTGCGCATGCTTTTCGCGCGTTCCGCCGATGCCATGATGTAGGCCTTGCCGCCGTTGGCCGGTAGGACGCAATCCAACAGTCGGATCGGATCGGAGATCAGCCGCGACTTTCTGTAGTCTTCGATGGTGATGGGTTTGCGAAGATAGGCGTTGGGATTCAACGACGCATGATAGCGTCCCGTGACCGCGATCTTGCCAAAGTGTTCCTCGGTCATGCCCGACTCATGCATGTAGCGGCTCATGACGAAAGAGATCTTACAGTTCGGTCCCATGACGCCGAAGGGCATTTCGTAGTCGCGCGTGTCGGCGTGGGCGCCGCGATGGCCGCCACGCTCGCCGAAAAGCGAGGCTGCCGCGATGACAAGGACAAGATCACACAGGCCGGCCGTGATCGCCGCCGCCGCGTGGCCGAGGAGCGACACGGAGCTGGCGCCGCCGTTGCCGCCGGCGAGCGAAACCGCCGGCGTGACGCCGAGGATTGCCGCCACTTCCTCCGGCCAAAACGGTTGAGAGTGATTGGTCGTGTAAATGGCTGCGAGCCCTTGGCCGTCAAAATCTTTTTTTGTCAGCCCCGCGTCCTCCATCGCCAGGCGCGCCGCCCAGGCGAGATATTCCGCCGTCGATTTGCGCGGCTCATCGGGTTTGCCACCGAGCCGATCGGTCGGCGTCTCACCGATGCCGACCACTGCAGTTTTTCCTCGAATGCTCATGGTTTGAGTTCCTCTCTTTGCTTGTCGAGAGATATTTCAGCGCCGTAGGACTGTCAAGCGAATCGACGGTGAATGCTGAAATGCATAAGCTGACGACGTGATAGCGTTCACACGAATACACTCAGAGCGATTGGTTGCGATTGACAGATGTTTCACGCCCGTGGGATAAGGTAGCTACACAGATACCGGCTGACGCTGCTTAGGCTGCCACCATAGATCGATAATCCAAGGGCCCGAACGGTTTCATACCGCTCGGGCCTTTTTTTGTTTATGTCGCCGCTACTCATCGATCTCGCTCGATCTTTAATCGTCGTATGCGCATCGCATCGAATCCAGATGAATCAAATTTGATACGCCCCGTATCAAATCGGCTACATGCTCAACTTGCTTCGGCGCGCCGGCCGCGGTTCCTCCGCCGGGAATTCCTCTACGAATTCAACGCTCTTGTCTGGGTGATCGGCGACTCGGTCATGGCATTGTTCGTGCTCATGGGAGTTACGAGTTATCGCGCCTGGAGAAAACATGAACAAACCGATCGCTGCTTTTGTAGTCGCCTTGGCAATTCTGTCTGCCGTGGATCGGGCCGAAGCCCAGCAGCCGGGAAAGATTCCCCGGATCGGTTTTCTGGCTGGCGGCGGTTCCGCTCTTCCCGAAGCGTTCGTGAAAGCGTTGGGTGATCTTGGTTACGCCAAGGGGAAAAATATCACCTTCGAGTATCGGTCAAGGGAAGGGGGAACTGCCGGGTGGCCCGATCTCACCGCTGAGCTGATCCGTCTGAAGGTAGATATCATTGTCGCCGACGGCTCTGGCCCGGCGGCGGCTGCCAAGAACGCCACCAATACGATTCCCATCGTCATGACCAGCAGCACCGATCCCGTCGGGATGGGGCTCGTTGCCAGCATCGCGCGGCCGGGCGGGAATGTGACTGGGCTTTCGAGTGTCAGCGGCGAGTTGGGAGGAAAACTCTTGGAGATACTCAAGGAAATCATTCCTCAGCTTTCGCGCGTCGTCGTTCCCGGACCGCCACCGGGAAGTCCAACCCAAGACCTGTTTATCAAGGAAACGGAGAGTCCCGCGCGCGCGTTGAAAGTTCAGGTGACACGAGTGCCCGTGCGCGGCGTCGAGGACTACGAAAACATTTTTCGAATCGCGACCAAAGAACGCGCTCAGGCTCTAGTGGTGCGCATCCCGGCGAGTACGCCTCCTGAACAGCGCAAGCAGTTCGTGGAGTTGGTTGCAAAGCGTCGCCTGCCGGCGATTTACCAGGCAACCAACTGGATCGACGCCGGCGGCCTGATCTCATACGGGGCGGACCGCAATTACCAGTTCCAACGCACCGCTGTCTACGTGGATAAGATATTGAAAGGCGCCAAGCCTGGCGATCTACCGGTGGAGCAGCCGACCAAGTTTGAGTTCGTAATCAATCTCAAAGCCGCAAAGCAGATCAGCTTGACGATACCGCCGAATGTGCTGGCGAGAGCGAACAAAGTGATTAAGTGATCGTGAGGCGTGAGGCGTGAGAAGTACGGAGTGAACGGTTAGGAGAATACATGAATAAAAGAATCGTTCTCTGCTTACTAGCAACGATCCTTCTAGCTACTGTTTCCCTGGTAGCCGAGGCACAGCAGCCGGGGAAAATCCCTACGATAGGTTTCATGCGAGGTGGATCACCTACTGATCCTGAAGTCGAGGCATTCCGGCAGGGGTTGCGCGAGCTTGGGTACGTCGAGGGAAAGAACATCATCATTGAGTACAGAAATACGGAAGGGAAGACCGATCGGTTTTCCGGCGTGGCGGCGGAATTGGTCGGTCTGAAGGTCGACATTATTGTGGCAGCGGGAGGTTCAGCAGTGGTGCTCGCTGCCAAACCGGCAACCGATAAAATCCCTATTGTTATGACGAATCCAGGGGATCCCGTCGCGATTGGAGTCGTCGCCAGTCTCGCCCGGCCCGGCGGGAACGTTACAGGACTAACGAGTTCCTCTACCGATTTGAGTGGAAAACGGCTGGAGCTGCTTAAGGAGGCAGTTCCTATGCTCTCAAGAGTAGCGGTTCTCTGGAGCCCTGCTGATGCAGGCAACGCTCGCAATTTCAAAGAGACTGAGGTTGCCGCACAATCGCTGAGATTACAGCTTCTATCTCTGGGGCTACAAAGCCCGGACGATCTTAACAACGCACTGCAATCTTCGATTAGGGACCGGGCCGGCGCGCTCATCATAATAAGGAGCCCCGCTTACACTTCTACCGGAGACAGGATCGTAAATTTCGCAGCAAAGAACCGCCTACCGACGATGTTCCCCGATAAATTATTCGTGGAAGCCGGTGGCCTGATGTCCTATGGGCCAAACATCGCCGATAATTTTCGGCGCGCTGCGGTGTATGTGGACAAAATCCTAAAAGGGGCTAAACCTTCCGACCTTCCCGTGGAGCGCCCTATGAAGTTTGATTTCATCATCAACTTAAAAGCCGCCAAACAGATCGGCTTGGCGATTCCGCCGAATGTACTGGCGCGGGCGGACAAAGTCATCAGATGACAGGATTGGGTAGCGAGTGCTGAGAACTGAGATCGGATGAAAAGAAAAACAGTACTTATATAACTCAGCACTCAGCACTTTGGTGAGGAGGAGCGATGAAAGATATTTTTTCAATTCTGCTAATCATCGCGACCATAGGTGTGGGCGCGGTGGCTCAGGGGCAGCAGGCGAAGAAAGTTTCGCGGATAGGTTATGTCGGGGCTGGATCCCCTACCACCGCGGGACACCACGCCCAGGCGTTCGTGCAGGGGCTGCGCGAACTTGGGTATGTGGAGGGCCAGAACATCATGATTGAGTATCGATGGGCCGAAGGGAAACTAGAACGCTTGCCGGCGCTCGTGGCCGATCTAATTCGCCTCAAAGTTGACGTTATTGTCTCTTCTGCCACTCCCGCAATTCGCTCGGCAAAAGAACAAACCACCACCGTACCTGTCGTCATGGCCGGAGTCACCGATCCGGTCGGTTCAGGATTCGTCACCAGCCTGGCACGACCGGGAGGAAACATAACGGGACTCACTCATATTTCTCAAGATCTGAGCGGAAAACGACTAGAGTTGCTCAAGGAAGTGGTTCCGCGTCTTTTGCGCGTGGCGGTTTTCTGGAATCCCAACCAACCCGGTCAGATACCTGCCTATAAAGAGGCTCAGGTCGCGGCACAAGCACTGACATTGACGCTTATCTCCATGGAAGCGCGAAACCGGGAAGACCTTGAGAATCTCCTTTCCGGCATGGCAAAGGAACGCCCTCAGTCAATCTTCGAGCTTGCAGACCCTTTGCTCTTCGCCAATCGGGAACTGATCACAGCGTCCGCGGCCAAGAACAGGCTGCCGGCGATGTACACCTTTAGGGAATATGTTGACGCCGGTGGCCTCATGTCCTATGGCACCAGCTTTCCCGCTTTGTTCCACCGCGCCGCTGCGTATGTCGACAAAATCCTGAAAGGCGCCAAGCCCGCAGACCTCCCCATCGAGCAGCCGAAGAAGTTCGAGTTCATCATCAATCTGAAAGCGGCCAAGCAAATCGGATTAACCATTCCACCGAACGTTTTAGCTAGAGCGGATCGAGTGATTCGATGAGGCGTGAGCCATGAGGCGAAAGGCGTGAGAGAAAAATCATGAACAAAAAAGTTTTTTGCCTCGCCCTAGGCGCTTTGCTCTTGGCTCTTAGCTCTCCAGCTGAGGCGCAGCAGACAGAGGCCAAAGTTCCGCTCTCGCCAGTTCGGGCGGAAATATCGTTGTTCAATAGTGAACAGCCGCACCCTCCGAATCAACATAGTATAAATTCGGGACCCGGTTAACTCACGATCTTTCCCATGTCGCCGTGTGGGTGACCCGATGCCAAGATCTTAGCGGGCGCCCGCAGATCTGCCCGTGAAGCGGCCGAAGAAGTTCGAGCTGGTGATCAATCTGAAAACAGCGAAGCAAATCGGCGTGACGATTCCGCAGAGGGTGCTGGTGAGGGCGGATAACGTGATCAAATGACTAAGGTCAGAGATCAGAAGTCAGACAGTCAGAGATCGGAAAAGCAGGACGGACAGCAATGACTAAAAAAATCATCTTCCTCGCTCTATGCTCCCTGCTCCTTGCTCCGTGCTTTCCCGCCGAAGCACAGCAGGCGAAGGTCTACCGTGTCGGCGTCCTCGTCCCAGGCGATGCTTGGTACGAGATCATTGACGGGCTCCGGGTCGGTCTTAGGGAGCTGGGGCTTGAAGAGGGGAAACAGTTTGTTCTCTCAATCCGAGATTGGAAGGGCGACGCGAAAATGGCGGAGGAGGCAGCGAGGAAATTCGAACGAGAGAAAGTCAATCTGATTTATGCGACTTCCACTAACAGCACCATAGCAGCAAGGCAAGCGACGGCAGACATCCCCATCGTTTTCTGTGCCGGAACCGACCCCGTTGTTGTCGGGCTCGTAGATAGTTTTGCAAATCCGGGGGGTAGACTCACGGGCGTCTACAACCGGTCCACCGAGCTCACCGCGAAGCGTCTGGAGATCCTGAAGGAAATTGTCCCGAAGCTGCGCCGGGTAGTGACGTTCTACGATCCCCGACGTCCTACTACTATCGAGTCCTCCAAGTCGGCGAGGGAAGCTGCGCGAGAGATGGGAATCCAGTTCGTCGAGCGACACGTCGCTTCCGTCGAGGAATTTCAAGCCGGCGTGCGAGCGCTTAGGGCTGGGGACTTCGACGCCTACCTTGCAATGGCGGAACCGATAGCGACTAACCAGTCTCAACTGATCATCGACACGGCAAGGGTCAAGAGGTTACCGACTATGTTCAATTTTCCAAGTGAAGTCATCAAAGGAGGCCTCGCCACTTACGGCGTGAGCTTCCACCAAGTTGGCCGCGTTTCAGCGAAGTATGTTCAGCGGATTCTTACTGGTGTCAAACCCAAGGACTTGCCTGTGGAGGGGGTCGATAAGATCGATCTGATCATCAATCTGAAAACGGCGAAGCAGATCGGCGTGACGATTCCGCAGAGAGTGCTGGGGCGAGCGGATAAAGTGATCAGATGACAGAAAGCAGGGAGCAGGAAGCTGTTAGCGGCAAAAAATTCAGGAAAACACACCCTATGCGTAAAAACGTTATTTGCCTTGCTTTGAGCGCTTTGCTCTTGGCTCTTAGCTTTCCAGTGGAGGCGCAGCAGGCTGCAAAGGTCCGCAGGATAGGCGTGCTGCGAGGCGATTCGCCGCAAAATCCCCCGGTGGAGACTTTCCAACAAGCGATGCGCGATCTTGGTTACGTAGAAGGGAAGAATATCGTCATCGAATACCGCTACGCCGAAGGAAAAGTTGACCGGTTACCCAACCTTGCGGAGGAGTTAGTGCGTCTCAATGTTGAGGTCATATGGGCAGCAGGCCCAGCAGTTCCGCCTGCTAAGAATGCGAGCAAGACAATTCCCATCGTCGTCACAAATATTGGCGACCCCGTAGGATCAGGGCTAGTCGCCAACCTGGCGCGGCCTGGTGGACACATCACGGGATTTGCCACTCTTGCTCCTGAGCTGAGCGGCAAGCGACTGGAGCTTCTGAAGGAGGTTATTCCCAAGCTCTCCCGTGTAGCTTTCTTCGGGAATTCGAACGCCCCGGGCAACCCACAGGTGTTCAAAGAGACGGAAGTTGCCGCAGGGACGTTCGGGCTGCAGATTCAATACCTAGAGGTACAGACTCCCAAGGAAATTGAACCCGCATTTCAAGCCGCGAGCAAGGGGCATGCTCAAGCACTCCTCGTCTTCAGGAACCCTCTTACCGCGATTCACCACGCATGGATCGCAGAGCTTGCGGTAAAAAGCCGCCTTCCAACGATGTACGCAGACAGGGAGTTCGTGGAAGCTGGCGGACTCATGTCCTACGGAGCAGACTACATTTTTATGTATCGACGCGTCGCTACTTACGTGGACAGAATCCTGAAGGGTGCCAAGCCTGCCGAGCTTCCCGTGGAGCAGCCGACGAAGTTTGAGCTGGTGATCAATCTTAAGACGGCGAAGCAGATCGGCCTGACAATTCCGCAGTCGCTACTGTATCGAGCGGACAAGGTGATCAAGTAAACAGGCAATAGGCATTAGGCGATAGGCATTAGTAAGAATAAAACCATGAAGAAAAAAATCGCGTTCCTTACTCTTTGCGCCATGCTCTTTACGCTTTGCTCAATCGCCGACGCGCAGCAGCCCGGAAAAATCTTCCGCATCGGGTTTCTGGATAATAGCACTGCTTCTGGTATGGCAGGGCTCTTGGACGCGTTCAGGCAAGAACTGCGCAAGCTTGGCTGGGTTGAAGGACAAAATATCACCATCGAGTATCGGTTTGCCGAGCATAAGAATGAGCAGTTACCTGAGCTTGCCGCGGAGTTAGTTAGACTGAAGGTTGATCTAATCGTCGCAACAGGGGCACAGCCAGCATCGGCGGCTAAGAGCACCACGACTTCAATCCCCATAGTGATGGCGACCGCTGGTAGCCCCGTGGCTTTAGGTCTGGTTGCCAGTCTGGCGCGGCCTGGGGGTAACGTCACGGGGCTATCGAGTCTAGCAGCCGAGCTAAATAGCAAAAGGCTGGAGATACTTAAGGACGCAGTTCCCAAGCTTGGTCGATTTGGACTTCTGCGGACCCCAGGAACCAGCGAAGCACCGCAACTGCAAGAGCTCAGGCCTGCGGCTGTGGCACTGAAACTAAAACTGGAGGAGATCGAAACGCAACTCGACGCCAAAGGTCTGGAGATCGCTTTTCAAACCGCAAAGCAAAAGCAGGTTGGCGCGATAATGACGGCCGTCGGTCGCCCCTTTTTCGCCGAAAGGAAGCGGCTCGTCGAGCTTGCCGGTAAATACCGCTTGCCAGCGATTTATTTCCAGAAGGAATTTGTCGATGATGGCGGCCTCATGTCCTACGGAGTGGACTTCGGTGATCTGTTGCGCAAGTCTGCCCACTACGTCGACAAGATCCTCAAAGGCGCCAAACCGGCCGATTTGCCGGTGCAGCAGGCGACGAAGTTTGAATTCATCATTAACCTTAAGGCGGCAAAACAAATCGGTATTACAATTCCGGTTCGTGTGCTTGAGCGCGCGAATCGGGTGATCAAGTGACAGTAAGCAGCTGGCCAGAAATCAATCCTGGATTGCCAATTTTGGTTGGTGAACGGAGAGGACAATGAGTAAAAACATCCTTGCCATCGCGCTCGCCACCGCGATTCTGGCGCCTCCGCTTCTTGTCGAAGCACAGCAGCAGAAAGTATATCGAGCGGGGATTCTCATGCTCGGAAGTCCAGATATTGCTGCGATGAAGGGTCTGCGCGACGGTTTGAAGGAGGCCGGATATGTCGAGGGAAAAAACCTTATCCTGGATGCCCCAGCGATAGAAACCATTGACGAACTCCGTCCGATTGCCAAGGCCTACATAGAAAAGAAATTCGATGTCATCGTAGCGAGTGGTGCCACAGCACCACTCATCGCCAGGGAATTGACCCGAGAAATCCCCATTGTCTTTGTCGGCTCTTCAGACCCTGTAGGATCAGGACTTGTGAAATCGGCGGCACGACCGGAGACAAATATTACAGGCGTTGCCAGCGCGACGGATGTTGAAGTACAGGGTAAGCGCCTAGAGGTTTTTAAAGAAGCGGTGCCAACTTTACGGCGCGTGGCCTTATTGTATAACGCGCGGGGAGAAAATCCAGGCCATGCTAAAAGCCTCGCGTTAGTCCAGAAGGTTGCTCCAGCGCTAGGGCCTTAAACTTATCGAAAAACCCGTTAAGTCCACTGCGGATATTGAGCGGGCGCTTGCCTCGGTCTCTAAGGATACTACGGATGGTCTCTTCGTTATCTGCTCCAGCTTATTTAGGGACTCCATTAAGAAGATGGCGGCTGTCGCAATGCAGAAGAGACTCGCCTTGACTACAGGTTGTACCACTCCGGACATAACTGAGCAGGGATTTCTGCTGTCCTATGGGCCTGATAGATACCGCATGGGCCTTCGAGGCGCGTGGTATGTAGACCGAATTCTCAAGGGCACAAAGCCACAGGACTTACCTGTTGAAGCTCCAACTTATTTCGAGCTTGTCATCAACCTGAAAACAGCGAAGCAGATCGGCCTGACGATTCCACCCAACGTGCTGGCGAGAGCGGATCGAGTCATCAAGTGAGAGGTTGCGGGGACTGTCGAGCGCAGAGTGAGATGCAGATCGACACAGAGAAAAAGATATGAAGAAAAAAGTCACGGTCATTAGTCTTTGCGCGGTGCTCTTAGCGCTCTGCCTTCACGCCCAGGCGCAGCCGAAGAAAGTCCCCCGCGTGGGCATTTTAGATAGAACCGCTGTATCCAATAGCGCGGTTCTCTGGGACGCGTTCCGGCAGGAGCTGCGCAACCTCGGATGGATCGAGGGAAAAAATATCGAGTACCGGTTTGCGGAGCAAAAGAATGAAAGCCTGCCTGAGCTCGCGGAGGACCTTGTTCGTTCCAAGGTCGACCTGATCGTCGTCACAGGGATACCGCTGGCGTTGGCGGCAAAGAAAGCGACTACTACTATACCCATCGTGATCACGAACGTTTCGGACCCTGTGGGTGCGGGTCTGGTTGCCAGTTTGGCGCGGCCGGGAGGCAATGTCACCGGGCTCGCGAGTTTAGCGCCGGAGCTAAGTACGAAAAGGCTGGAGGTCCTCAAGGATGCAGTGCCTCGGCTCTCCCGAGTCGGGGTATTGCGGTTGTCGGGCGACAACAAAGGGCAAGAGATCCAATTGAAAGAGCTCAGGCCTGCGGCGCTGGCACTAAAGCTAAAATTGGAGGAGATCGAGACTCAAGCCGAGGCGAAAAATTTAGAGAGCGCCTTTCAAACCGCCAACCATAAGCAGGTGGGTGCGATCATGCCGACCGCCACTCGCCGCTTTTTCGGCGAGCGAAAGCGCATCGTCGAACTTGCCGGCAAATACCGGTTACCGGCGATTTACTTCCAGAAGGAGTTCGTCGATGAAGGCGGCCTCATGTCCTATGGGGCGGACTACGTTGATCTGTTTCGGCAGTGCGGCTGTCTACGTGGACAAGATCTTGAAAGGCGCCAAAGCCGGCGATCTGCCGGTGCAGCAGGCAACGAAGTTTGAATTCGTCATCAACCTTAAAGCGGCAAAACAAATCGGCATTACAATTCCAGTCCGCGTGCTCGAGCGAGCGAATAAAGTGATCAAGTAGGCAGAAGGCGTTATGGACGGAGATTCGATCTGTATCGGCAATAGCAAGGCGGAGAAAAAATTATCGATGCAGCGACTACAAATCGCGAAAGTGTTCTTCCGAAATGCCGGCTTGCTTGAGGATCTTACGGAACGTTCCCGTCGGCAATCCACCCGGATGCATGGCCACATAGGTTTGCCGGCCATCGGGATGTCGGAGGACTTTGTGGCTACCGCTCTGTCGTACTTCTACGAATCCGGCGCGAAGGAGCTTGGCGAGAACTTCACGGGCGGAATACGGCATCGGGGATATCGACGTGCGCGATTAGCGACTTGGCTTCGACCGGAACCTTCTCACCGCGAGACCGCTTCTCTTGAACCCACGCCTCAATCAGTTCCTGAGCCGCAGCGATGGCTCCTTCGATACCTTGACCGTGAGTCGTTAGATCGAGGGTCGGAATATGGGCGTAATAGTAACCCTGAAATTCAGGTTCGTTGATCGGTTCAAGAAGCACGGAGTAACGCATGACGATACCTCCAAGCAAGAATTCTATACCAGCCACGCCGGTCGGCACAAGGTTATCATTGTTCGGAGGCGAAGTGTTTAGCACGCTGATTATTTTTATCCTCGGACTCTGTGGCAACGTGGGTCACGCGCAGCAGCCGAAGAAAGTCCCTCGGATAGGGTATCTATCGGCGATCGACCGCGGCTACTGACTCCACCCGTTCCGAGGCAATTCGGCTCGCTCTGCGCGAGCTTGGCTACATAGGAGGACAGAACATCGCCATCGAGTATCGGTATTCGGAGGGGAAGCACGATCGGTATCCTGAGCTTGCGGCCGAGCTGGTGCGTCTCAAGGTTGATCTCATCCTGGTAGCAGGAGGGGCCGGACCGATACGGGCCGCCAAGAATGCGACCAAAACGATTCCCATCGTTATGACGGGCGCAGGACTCGATCCTGTCGCGGCAGGCTTTGTTGAAAGCCTTGCCCGTCCCGGTGGCAACGTCACCGGCCTTACAACCCTTAGCAGAGAACTAGGCGGCAAGCGGCTGGAGCTATTCAAAGAAGCCGTTCCCAACGTTGCCCGTGTCGCGGTTCTTTACGATCCGGCCAGCTTCGACCCAGTGCGCAATCGAGGTTAAAGAGGTTCTCCCAGTCCCGGCGCGTGCGTTGCGATTGATAGTCAGCCTTGGGAGATACGAGACGCGGGCAGCTTCGAGAAGGTATTCGCTGCGTTAAACAAACAGCGCCCGGATGGACTCTACGTCTCCGCGGGCGGGCCGCTAATGCGAGCTAATGGGAAACGGATCGCGAGCTTTGCCTTAAAGAGCCGGTTACCGTCGATGTACCCCAGACAGAGAATATGTCGATGCCGGCGGGCTCATGTCCTACGGCGCGGACCTCGCGGACAGCTACCGACGCGTCGCATATCTACGTGGACAAAATCCTCAAAGGCGCCAAGCCCGCCGATCTTCCCCTGGAACAACCGACGAAGTTTGAGCTGGTGATCAATCTCAAAGACAGCGAAGCAGATCGGTCTCACGATTTCGCAGAAGGTGCTGGGGCGGGCGGACAAAGTCATCAAATAGCAGGGAGCATGGAGCAAAGGGCAAGGAGCAGAGAGCGTGAGATCACCAGGAGAAAATTCATGAGAAAAAAAATCATTGGCTCTGGCACTCAGCGCTCTGCTCGTTGCTGCTTTGCTTTCCCTGCTCAGGCTCAGCAAGCTCAGTAAGGTGTCGCGAATTGGTTTTCTCTCTCGATCCTGCATCGGTTCAGAAGAGATCGCGTCGAGGCTTTTCGCGAGGCGTTACTCAAGCTTGGGTACGTGGATGGTCAAAACATGAAAATCGAATACCGCTATGCGGACGGCAAATCCGATCGGCTCCGCGAATTTGCGGCCGAACTAGTTGCGTCTAAAGGTCGATGTTATCGTCACCACCGGCAACAGCGCCACTGGGCCTGCAAAAGACGCGACCAAGACCATTCCGATTGTCATGATGAACGACAGCGATCCCGTGGGACAGGGCGATATCGCCAGCCTCGCTCGGCCCGGAGGCAATATCACCGGTCTTAGCTCCGTCGGGTTTGATCTTGGGGACAAGAGGCTTGAATTACTCAAAGAGATTGTTCCGAAACTCTCGCGCGTAGCGGTCCTGAACGATCTAACGAACCGAGCTGCGGAAGTGTCTGGAAAAGAGATAGATCCGACTGCCTCGAGCGTTAAAGTTACAAACCCAATGGTTCGACCTGGCAAAGCTCGAAGACTTCGACGGTCGCTTCCAAGGTATAACGAAATGGCGAGCCGATGGACTCGTACACAGGTGGCGGTCCTCTGATGGTCAGAAACAGAAAACGGATCATCGAGTTTGCAGCGAAGACTAAAACTCCCGGCGATTTACACTCAGGCGGAATTTGTCGACGACGGTGGGCTCTCAAGTACTCCGGAGCATTTATTGACTTAACCCGCCGCTCGGCCACATACGTCGATAAAATATTGAAGGGCGCCAAGCCAGCCGACCTTCCCGTCGAACAGCCCATCAAGTTTGATTTCATAATCAATCTTAGAGCCGCCAAACGGATCGACCTGACAATTCGCAGTCGGTGCTTTATCGGGCGGATAAGGTGATCAAGTAAACAGTGATCAGCGGTCAGAAGTCAGTGGTCAGCAAGGAGAAAAAAAATTCATGAATAGCAAAATCTTTTGTCCTGCACTTATGCGCTTTGCTCTTCTTGCGTCTCTGCGTTTCCGCCGCGGCACAGCAGCCAAAGAAAGTTCCCCGGATAGGGTATCTATCGGGGATCGATGCAGCTACTGAGACCGCCCGTGCCGAGGCAATTCGGCTGGCTCTGCGCGAGCTTGGCTACATAGTAGGACAGAACATCGCCATCGAGTACCGATATGGGGAAGGGAAGAGTGATAGGTACGCGGTGCTTGCCGCCGAGCTGGTGCGTCTCAAGGTTGATCTCATCCTGGTAGCAGGAGGGGTCCTACCGATCCGAGCGGCCAAGAATGCGACCAAGACGATTCCCATCGTTATAACGGGCCAGGGGCTCGATCCTGTCGAGGCAGGCCTAGTTGAAAGCCTTGCCCGTCCCGGCGGCAATATCACAGGGCCAACGACCTCGTTTGCCGGGGAGTTAGTCGGTAAACGGCTGGAGCTGCTCAAGGAAGCAGTTCCCAAAATTGCCCGTGTCGCGGTTCTCTACGATCCGGTCAATCCGTCCAGTGGGATCGCTCTGAAAGGCGTTCTCCCGGCATCAGCGCGCGCGTTGCGGTTGACTCTTGAGCCTTGGGAGGTACGAACCGCGGACGATTTCGAGAAGGTATTCGCTGCGCAAAACAAGGAGCGCCCGGATGGACTGCAAGTGCTCGGCGGTGGGCTATTGAGTGCCAACCAAAAACGGATCGCGGGCTTAGCCTTAAAAAGTCGATTGCCGTCGATGTTTCAGACCAAAGAAGCTGTAGATTCCGGTGCGCTCATGTCGTACGGGGCAGACATCGCGGACAGCTACCGGCGCGTCGCATATTACGTGGACAAAATCCTCAAGGGCGCCAAGCCCGCCGATCTTCCCCTGGAACAACCGACGAAGTTTGAGCTGGTGATCAATTTAAAGACGGCGAAGCAGATCGGTCTCACGATTTCGCAGAAGGTGCTGGGGCGGGCGGACAAAGTGATTCGGTAAGGTAAGTGGTGAGGCTCTTCGACATGCTCAGGATAGGCTCCGCGTCAGAGGAAAACAACGATGAATGCGATGGTTGGAAAAATTTTTGTCTTGTTCCTGACAACTATTATCTTGCTGACAACCGCCTCCACCACTCAAGCCCAGCAGCCGCTCAAAGTCCCACGGATAGGATTCCTGATCGCTTCCTCTCGGTCTGTTAATGCGGCCCGCTACGAAATGTTTCTTCAAGGGCTGCGCGAGCTTGGCTACGAGGAGGGGAAGAACATTGTCATTGAGTGGCGCTCTGCGGAGGGAAGACTCGATCGCCTTGCCGCCCTCGCGGCTGAGCTCATTCGTCTCAAGGTCGACGTCATTGTCACGGCTGGCCCGTCCGATACGAGGGCTGCTAAGGAAGCGACTAGCACGATCCCAATTGTCATGACGTTTGATAATGATCCTGTAGGCAATGGGTTCATCGCCAGCCTTGCGCGGCCTGGTGGAAACATTACTGGCTTGTCCACGCTTGCACCGGAGCTGAGCAGCAAACAACTCGAGCTTCTGAAGGAGATCATTCCTAAGTTATCCCGTGTGGCCATTCTCGGCAGTTCCAATAATCCGGGCAACACACTGGCGTTAAGAGAGATCGAAGACGCTGCAAAGACGTTCGGACTGAAGTTTCAATACCTAGACTTACTAGATCCCAACGCTATCGAGGCCGCGTTTCGAACCGCGAGCAAGGGTGGTGCTGAGGCAATCGTTGTGCTGGGTATTCCTCTGCTCAATCCTCAGCGAAAGCAGCTTGTCGAGCTTGCGGTTAAGAACCGGCTGCCAGCGATATATTACACGGGGGATCTGGTCGAAGCCGGAGGGCTAATGACCTATGGCGTGAACCGGAACGACCTGACCCGGCGCGCCGCCACTTATGTCGACAAGATTCTCAAAGGCGCGAAGCCTGCTGATCTTCCCGTCGAACAGCCGAAAAAATTCGAATTCATCATTAATCTGAAAGCCGCCAAGCAGATCGGTCTCACGATTCCGCCGAACGTGTTGGCGCGAGCGGACAGAGTCATCAAATAGCATTCGGGATTTTCGATTTCAGATTTTGGATTAGGGAAAAATACATGAAGAAACTATTCCGGATTCGATTGTGCTGTTCTCAATCCTACAATCCAAAATCGGCAATCCAAAATCCAAAATTGGTGGGGATTATTGCTCTCGTCATCACATTCGCGATGTGCGAGGTTGAAGTACGGGCGCAGCAGCCAACCAAAGTCGCCCGGATAGGATTCCTAGGTGCTACTTCTCCGTCCGCTATCTCGGGCCGCCTCGACGCATTCCGGCAGGGTCTGCGTGAGCTTGGCTACGTGGAGGGGAAAAACATTCTCATTGAGTATCGATATGCAGAGGCAAAACTAGATCGCCTGCCAGCGCTCGCCGCCGAACTTGTGCGTCTGAAGGTAGACGTCATGGTCTTGGCCGGTCCGGCAGCAATCCGTCCCGCTAAGGAAGCGACGAACACGATTCCCATTGTCATGGCGAACGATGCTGATCCGGTTGGGAGCGGGGTCATCGCCAGTCTTGCGCGACCCGGCGGGAACATTACTGGCTTATCCAACCTTGCCCCAGAGATAGGCGGAAAACGACTGGAGCTTCTGAAGGAGATCGTTCCCAGCCTGGGCCGTGTGGCTGTACTCGGGACTTCGACCACCACGGGCACCGCACAAGTGTTAAAAGAGATGGAGCTCGCCGCAGGGGTGTTCAAGTTACACCTTCAATACCTAGACGTGCCAGGTCCCAAGGATATTGAGACTGCATTCCGAGAGGCGCGCAAAGGGAGTGCTGACGCAGTCCTTGTGCTGCAGGGCGGCGTCTTCAATCTTCAGCGAAAACAGATTGCGGCCCTCGCGGTAAAGAGCCGGCTCCCGGCGATATATCATGCGCCGGAATATGTGGAAGACGGGGGGCTTATGTCTTACGGCGTGAGCGTTACCGACTTATACCGCCGCGCCGCCACGTATGTGGACAAGATTCTGAAAGGCGCCAAGCCTGCCGATCTCCCAGTGGAGCAGCCAAAGAAGTTCGAGTTCATCATCAATCTGAAAGCCGCGAAGCAGATCGGGTTAACGATTCCGCCGAATGTGCTGGTGAGGGCGGACAAGGTGATCAAGTGAAAAACTGGATGATGGAGTATTGGAGTCATGGATGTTGGGACGAATCGATTAACACCATTTCTCCAGTACTGCACTGCTTCAATTCCCAGGGCGAACGACCATGAGTAAAAACGTCATGCGTCTTACGCTTTGCGCCATGCTCTTTACACTTTGCGTTCCTGCCGCCGCGCAGCAGACAATCAAAGTCGCCCGGATAGGATTCCTAGTTGGAAGCTCCCCTTCCGCTAGCGCTGCCCGCATCGAGGCATTCCGGCAAGGTCTGCGCGAGCTTAGATACGTCGAGGGAAAGAACGTTGTCATTGAATGGCGATCCGCTGAGGAAAACCTCGATCGTCTCCCAGCGCTTGCGGCCGAGCTAGTGCGGCTCAAGGTAGACGTCATCGTCACGGCTGGTGCGCCAGCAACCCGTGCCGCCAAGGAGGCCACCTCTACGATTCCCATTGTCATGGCGCAGGATACCGATCCTGTTGGAAATGGGTTCGTCGCCAGTCTTGCGCGGCCTGGCGGGAACATCACTGGATTGTCAACCCTTGCCCCGGAGTTAAGCGGCAAACGACTGGAGCTTCTGAAGGAGATCAGTTCCTAAGCTCTCGCGCGTGGCTGTCCTCGGGACTTCAACCTACCCGGGCAACGCGCAAACGTTAAAAGAGATGGAACGCGCCGCAGGGGCGTTCGGGGTGAAGCTTCAGTTCCTCGATATACGAGGTCCCAAGGATATTGAGACCGCATTCCGAGCCGCGAGCAAGGGGCGTGCTGACGCAGTCCTCGTGCTGAGCGAGTCGCGTCGCTCGATTCTCACCGAAGAGCAGATTGACGAACTCGCGGTAAAAAACCGGCTCCCAGCGATCTACCACAGGCAGAATTTGTTGAAGCCGGCGTGCTAATGAGCTACGGCGTGAGCTTTACCGACTTGGAGCGGCGTGCAGCCACTTACGTCGACAAAATTCTAAAAGGCGCCAAGCCAGCGGATCTGCCGGTCGAGCAGCCGACGAAGTTCGAGCTAGTGATCAATCTCAAGACAGCTAAACAGATCGGTCTGACGATCCCGCAGAGAATGCTGACGCGAGCGGACAGAGTCATCAAATGAACAGATTTTGGATTTTCGATTTTAGATTTTGGATTAGGGAAAAATACATGAATGAAACTATTCCGATTCGATTGTGCTGTTCTCAATCTACAATCCAAAATCGGCAATCGAAAATCAAAATGGTGGGGATTGTTGCTCTCGTTATCACATTCGCGATGTGTGGGGCTGTGGTATCGGCGCAACAGCCGAAGAAAGTCCTTCGGATAGGGTATCTAGCGGCGGCCGACGCGGCGAGTGACTCCACGCGTTCCGAGGGAATTCGGCTGGCTCTGCGCGAGCGTGGCTACATAGAAGGACAGAACATCGCCATCGAGTATCGATATACGGAGGGGAAGCCCGATCGGCTCCCTGAGCTTGCGGCCGAGCTGGTGCGTCTCAAGGTTGATCTCATCGTGGTAGCAGGCGGGATCCTACCGATCCGGGCGGCCAAGAATGCGACCAAGACGATTCCCATCGTTATGACGGGCGGCGGGGACGATCCTGTCGAGGCAGGCCTAGTCGAAAGCCTTGCCCGTCCCGGCGGCAACGTCACTGGGCTTACAAACCTTGGCAGAGAACTAATAGGGAAGCGGCTGGAGCTGTTCAAAGAGACGGTTGCCAAACTTGCCCGTGTCGCGGTTCTCTACGATCCGGCCATTCTGGGTAATGCACGCGAGGTGAAAGAAGCTCTCCCGGTCGCGGCGCGCGCGTTGAAGTTGACTGTTAGGTCTTGGGAGGTACGAGCCGCGGACGATTTCGAGCGGGTATTCGCCGCGCTGAGTAAGCAGCGTCCGGATGGTCTCTACGTGCTTGGCGGGGGCTCGCGAATGCATATTAACCAAAAACGAATCGCAGGCCTTGCGATAAAAAGTCGGCTTCCGTCGATGTACTTCACCAGAGAATTCGTAAATGCCGGCGGGCTCATGTCCTACGGCGCGGACCTAGCAGACATCTACCGGCGCGTCGCATATTACGTCGACAAAATCCTGAAGGGTGCAAAGCCGGGGGACCTTCCGGTGGAGCAGCCGACGAAATTTGAGCTTGTGATCAATCTGAAGACGGCGAAGCAGATCGGCCTGACGATTCCGCCGAATGTGCTGGCGCGAGCGGACAGAGTTATTAAATGACAGTGAGCAGTAAGCAGTGAGCAGCAAGAAAACCGGGAGCAAGACGCATGATCAAACAAATTCTTTCCTGCCTACTGCTAACTGTCTTTCTGTTTACTGTTTTTTCTGTCGAGGCGCAGCAGCCTGCGAACATCCCGCGGATAGCGTACGTAACAGCCAGCTCTGCTGCCATGCAGGCGCGTCGGTTCGAAGTCTTCCGGCGGGGCCTTCGCGAGCTTGGCTACATAGAGGGAAAGAACATCCTGGTTGAGTACCGATTTGCCGATGGAAAGGCCGATCGTCTGCCGCGGCTCGCCGCAGAACTCGTGGATCTCAAGGTTAGTGTCATCGTCACGGCTGGACCTAGCGTGACCGGTCCCGTTAAGCAAACAACTTCGACGATTCCCATTGTGATGGCGCAGGATGCTGATCCCGTGGGCAATGGCTTTGTTGCCAGCCTTGCGCGGCCCGGCGGGAACATCACTGGACTGTCCTCCTACTCAGCGGAGTTAAACGGCAAGCGTCTGGAGCTTCTCAAAGAGATCGTTCCCCGGCTCTCGCGCGTGGCCGTCCTCGCCACGTCAAGCAATCCGGGTAACTCCCAATCGCTAAAAGACACGCAGCTCGCCGCAAATCAGTTCGGCGTAAAAGTCCAATACTTAGAAATAGGTCATCCTAAGGATATTGAAGTTGCGTTTCAGACGGCGAGTAAAGGGCGCGCTGAGGCTGTCATCGTACTGAATACTCCGTCCCATATCTCGCGACCGATTCCGAGTCTCGCGATAAAAAACCGGCTCCCGGCGATCTATTTCGATTCGTCACGTGTCGACGATGGCGGACTTCTGAGTTACGGCACGAGCATTCGCGATTTGGACCGGCGCGCCGCAACTTATGTCGACAAGATTCTCAAAGGCGCAAAGCCTGCGGATCTGCCCGTCGAACAGCCGACTAAATTCGATCTGGTGATCAACCTGAAAGCCGCCAAGCAGATCGGTCTGACGATTCCGCCGAATGTGCTGGCGCGAGCGGATCGGGTGATTAGGTAAAGGCAAAAGTAAAAGCCAAAAGGAAAAACATGAAGCGAAAAATCGGGATCTGCCTAATGACCAGTGCTCTACTGACTACTGGCTCATATGCCGATGCGCAGCAGCAAAAGAAAGGCGCGCGCGTAGGTTATCTAGGGAACAGCGCTTCGGTCGAAGCGAATAGCATGAAACCATTTCGTGAACGTTTACGCGAACTCGGCTACACCGAGGGGCAGAACATCACAATCGAGCACCGGTCTTGGGAGGGAAAGGTTGAGCTTCTGCCAGAGCTTGCCGCCGAGTTAGTCCGTCTCAACTGTGACGTTATCGTTACATCCGGGACTGAAGCGGCGCAGGCTGCCAAGAACGCGATCAAGACGGTCCCGGTTGTTATGGCGTTTGGCGGGGATGCTCTCCGGCGTGGGATCGTCTCGGATCTCGCGCGTCCCGGCGGAAACATCACGGGGTTGACTTCAATTGGCACTGAACTGGACGGAAAACGGCTCGAGCTACTCAAAGAGATCGTTCCCAAACTTTCGCGGGTCGCTTTCATCTGGAGTCCGACGAATCCAGGCGTGGATGTCCAAGTTAAAGAGATTGAAACCATTGCGCGGTCAATAAGTTTAGAGCTTCAAGCCATCGAGGTGAAAGGGCCTGACGACTTCGATGCAGCATTTCGACTTGCAACCAAGAAGCGCGCTGAGGCGCTTTTGGTGTCGGGAGGCGGCCTCTTCGCCTTTCACCAAAAACGAATCTTAGAGCTAGGGGCGAAGAGTCGACTTCCAGCGATGTATAACAACACTCGATACGTCGAGGCTGGTGGACTGATGACTTACTCGATGATCGCCCTTATCAATTCCGCCGCGCAGCTGAGTACGTCGATCAAATTCTAAAGGGCACAAAACCTGGGACCTGCCCGTAGAGCGTCCCAAGAAGTTTGAGCTTGTCATCAATCTGAAAACGGCCAAGCAGATCGGCGTGACGATTCCGCCCAACGTGCTGGCGCGGGCGGATAAGGTGATCAAATAGCAGGTAGCATGGAGCAAATAGCAAGGAGCAGCGGCAAGAACACAGGAGTGGATTCATGAGAAGAAAATTCTTTGGTCTTGCGCTTGGCACTTTGCTCTTTGCGCTTTGCTTTCCCGCTCAGGCGCAGCAACCGAAGAAAGTCCCTCGGATAGGGTATTTAACGTCGAGCGAGCCATCTCTTGCCTCCGCTCGTTCCGAGACAATTCGGCGCGCTCCGCGCGAGCTTGGCTACATTGAAGGACAGAACATTGCCATCGAGTACCGATATGCGGAGGGGAAGCTTGATCGGCTCCCTGAGCTTGCGGCCGAGCTAGTGCATCTCAAGGTTGATCTCATCGTGGCAGCTGGGAGGAAGCGGGCCGATCCAGGCGGCTAAGAATGCGACCAAGACGATTCCTATTGTGATGGGGAACTCTCCGACGATCCTGTCGAGGCGGGCTTTGTTGATAGCCTTGCCCGTCCCGGCGGCAACGTTACCGGCATTACAAATCTTAGCGCTGAATTAGGCGGTAAGCGACTCGAGCTGCTCAAAGAAGCCGTTACTAAAGTTGTCCGTGTCGCGGTTCTCCACGATCCGACCAGTCGGGCCAGTGTATTCGAGCTGAAAGAGGTTCTCCCAGTCGCGGCGCGTGCGCTGGGGTTGACCATTCATCCCTGGGAGGTACGAGGCGCGGACAATTTCGAGAAGGTATTCGCTGCGTTCGAGCAAGGAGCGCCCGGATGGACTCTACGTGCCAGCGGGCCCGCTAACGCGTGATAACCGAAAACGGATCGCGGGCTTTGCGTTAAAGCGTCGGTTACCGTCGGTATACAGCACCAGAGAATCGGTAGATGTCGGTGGGCTCATGTACTACGGGGCGGACCTCGCGGACATCTACCGGCGGGCAGCCACTTACGTGGACAAAATCCTCAAGGGAGCCAAGCCTGCCGATCTGCCGGTAGAGCGGCCGACGAAGTTTGAGCTGGTATTCAATCTGAAAACAGCGAAGCAGATCGGTGTGACAATTCCGCCAATCGTGCTGTATCGAGCGGATAAGGTGATCAAGTGAGAAGGGGCGAGTGTCAAGTGTCGAGTGTCAAGTGGATGGAGATAGAAAAAAATACATGAAGCAAATATTTGTGGCGTTGCTCGCTATTTGTCTTCTCCACACGTCGATCCACGCGGCGGACAAGATCAGAATCAGCACGCCGGCAGACGCGGCGCACTTCACCATGCATTTGGCGCAGAAAAGAGGATTTCTAAAAGAGGAAGGCTTCGACGCGGAACTGGTTATAATCTCGGGCCCGGTGGCAAACGTCGCTCTCAGTAACGGCGACACTGATTACTTCAGCGGTTTTGGCTCCGCCCTGCGCGCGATCCTTCAGGGTTTGCCGCTTAGGATCGCTGCGTGCTACCGCCCGACGCCACATTTCATGCTGCAGAGCCGGCCAGAGTTCAAAACCGTCAAAGATCTTAAAGGCAAGACCATCGGGGTTCGCGCATTCGGTGGCGGTCCCGATCTGGTCGGGCGGCTTATCGTCAAGCACTTCGGTCTCGACCCGGACAAGGATGTGAAGTGGGCCGTCGCAGGTTCAGACGAAGGCCGCTACATCAGAATGCAGCAAGGACTACTCGATGCCACGATGGCCACGGTTCCCACCGATTACCTTGGCAGGAAGATGGGCTTTCCAGTCATCGTCCGATCGGAAGATCTCTTTACCTATCCCTTCAGCGGTCTGACGGCCAGCATCAGGAAAATCAAAGAGAAACCGGACGAGGTCAAGCGCGTTATTCGCGCGGGTATCAAAGCCAACCGCTACATGCGCGCGAATCGCGATGGAACCATCCCGGTGCTGATGAGCACGTATAGAATGACAAAGAGGTCGCCAGCGCGGCGTACGATTCTTTTATCAAAGGTTTTAATAATGACGGCAGCATGCCGGAGGATGGTTTCCGCAGACTCCTCGATGACACCAAACGGCTTATGAAAATTGATCGTGAGGTTGCCTTGAGTGAAGTTGCCGATCTCTCGATTCTCCGAGAGGCGCAGAGGGAATTGGGAATCAAATGATTTTTATACCTGTCATGCGCCCTGCTGGAGCGATTGCTGATGGGTTTGTCTTGGAGGAAGCGTGAATAAAAAGATCTCCGCGCTCATACTCGCCACGTTGATTCTAGCTGTTTTAAGTCCGGCGTGGGCGCAGCAGCCAAAGAAAGTCGCGCGAATCGGTTATCTCGGAAACACCGCTTCTACTTCAGCGACTAGCATGAAGCCGTTTCGTGAACGCTTGAGCGAGCTCGGCCACATCGAGGGACAGAACATCGCAATCGAATACAGGTACTTTGACGGGAAGGTCGAGCGACTGCCAGAGCTTGCCGCCGAGCTAGTCCGCCTCGATTGTGAAGTTATCGTTGCCATCGGCAATGAAGCAGCCAGGGCTACTAAAAACGCGACTAAAGAAATTCCCCTTGTCATGGCAAGTACCAGCGATGCAGTTAGGAGCGGGCTCGTCGCGAGCCTTGCGCGCCCCGGTGGAAATATCACTGGGCTGACTTCTATGGGCGGCGAGACACACGGAAAACGGTTAGAACTGCTCAAGGAAATTATTCCCAAGCTCTCGCGGGTCGGCTTTCTCTGGAGTCCGACCAGCCCAGTCGCGGCCGGCAACCTGAGAGAGATTGAGACCGTGGCTCGCCACTTGCGGGTCGGGATTCAATCCTTAGAAGTGAAAACGTCTGACGAAATCGAAGGAGTATTTCAAGCCGCAGCCAACAAGCGTGCTGAAGCGCTTCTGGTGGATGGCAGCGGGTTTTTCACCGCTAATCAAAAACAAATCATAGAGCTAGCGATAAAACACCGGTTTCCGGCGATGGTTCCGAACACGCGGTCCGTCGAGGCGGGCGGACTGATGACTTACGCAGGCGACCGTTCGGAGCAGTACCGGCGCGCCGCCGAGTACGTGGATAAAATTCTCAAAGGCGCTAAGCCCGCCGATTTGCCCGTCGAACGACCGAAGAAGTTCGAATTGGTAATTAACCTGAAAACGGCCAAGCAGATCGGCCTGACGATTCCGCCGAATGTGCTGGCGCGGGCGGACAAAGTCATCAATGAATTTTGGATTGTCGATTGCCGATTTTAGATTGAGGAGAAAAACAAATGTATGAGAAAACCTGGATGCGATCTCCAAATTCTCGCTCTGATAATCGGAAATCTAAAACCTGTACTGAGCTGAGTCGAAGTATCCAAAATCTAAAATGGGTGGGGTTTCTTCTAATCCTCGTCCTGCTCGTGGGGTGTGTGGGAACGGCTGAGGCGCAGCAGAAAGGGAAGGTCCCCCGGATCGGTTTCCTGGGAAACTCTACCGCTGCCCTGGAGGCAAATCTGATCGGGCCCTTTCGCGAAGGGTTGCATGACGTTGGCTATGTCGAGGGTAAAAACATCGTCATTGAGTGGCGATGGGCGGAAGGAAAGTACGAGCGCTTTCCTGCCCTCATCGCGGAGCTGATCGCCTCGAAGGTCGAACTGATCGTTACCGCCGGCACACCCGCCACGATCGCTCTCAAGCAGGCGACAACGACGCTGCCCCTTGTCATGATCGCCGTCGGGGACCCCGTGGGGTCGGGCCTCATCGCGAGTCTCGCCCACCCTGGTGGAAACCTCACCGGGTTGACCTCGATCTCACCGGAGCTAGACGGGAAGCGGTTGGAGTTGCTCAGGGAAGTGGTCCCTAAAATCTCGCACGTTGCGGTGCTCTGGAATCCCACCAGCCCCTTGCAGGTGGCGGGGGAAAAGGAGACACAGGCGGCTGCTCATGCAATGAAAATAAAAGTGCTGTCGCTGGGGGTGCAAGCCGAGGAGCAGTTCGACAATGCATTTGCGACAATTCTCAGAGAACGACCAGGTGCGCTCCTCGTGTTAGCAGACCGACTGTTCCTGCACCACCGCGTGCGCATCATGGACTTCGCCACCCAAAACCACTTACCAGGCGTGCATGCTTATGTGGAGTTGGTCGAGGCGGGTGGCTTGATGTCCTATGGGCCAAGCTACTCGGGCATGCACAGGCGGGCCGCGACGTACGTTGACAAGATCCTAAGGGGCACGAAGCCGGCTGACCTGCCGGTGGAAGCACCGATAAAGTTCGAGCTCGTGATCAACCTTAAGGCGGCCAAGCAGATCCGCCTGACAGTTCCGCCGAACGTGCTGTACCGGGCGGACCGGGTCATTAAATGATTTTAGATTTTCGATTGCCGATTTTCGATTACGGAGAAAAACGAATGCAAAGGAAATTTCAAATTCGATTTTGTTTCTCTTGTTCCGACAATCGGAAATCCAAAATCAAAAATCGAAAATCGGTGGGGATTTTTGCTCTCGTCGTCACTTTCGTGATGGCTGGCGCTGTGGCTCCGGCGCAGCCGCCAACGAAAATCCCCCGGATAGGAGTTTTAGCTGCTGTCTCCCTTACCTCCATCGCGGCCCGCACCGAAGCATTCCGCCAAGGGCTGCGCGAGCTTGGTCACGTGGAAGGGAGAAACATTGTTATCGAGTCTCGGGGCGTTGTGGGAAAACTTGATCGGCTGAGCGAGCTTGCGGCCGAGCTAGTGCATCACAACGTCGATGTGATTGTCACGACGGGTCCGACATCAACCCGTGCAGCCAAGGAAGCAACTTCTACGATTCCCATTGTGATGGCGTTCGATAGTGATCCTGTTGGCTCCGGGGTCGTTGCCAGCCTGGCGCGACCGGGCGGTAACATTACCGGACTGTCCAGCCTTGCCCCGGAGATAAGCGGCAAACAACTGGAGCTTCTGAAGGAGATCGTTCCGAGGCTCACTCGCGTGGCCGTCCTCGGGACTTCGAGCCAACCAGGTAACGCGCAATCGCTAAAAGAGACCGAACTCGCCGCAGGAGCATTCGGAGTGAAGATTCAATACGTAGACATATTAGACCGCAAGGATATTGAGACCGCTTTTCAAGCCGCGAGCAAGGGGCGTGCCGACGCAGTTCTGTTGCTGGTGAGCCGCAGTCACCAATTCTCAGCGAATTCAAGTTGGCAGAGCTCGCGGCAAAGAGCCGGCTAGCAGCGAGTATACTTTGCGATCTAGAATTTGTCCAAGAGGGCGGGCTTGTGAGCTACGGCGTGAGCTTTACCGACTTGTTCCGGCGAGCTGCTACGTATGTGGACAAGATTCTCAAAGGCGCCAAGCCCGCTGATCTCCCTGTCGAACAGCCGACGAAGTTTGAGTTCATCATCAATCTGAAAGCAGCGAAGCAGATCGGGCTGACGATCCCGCCGAATGTGTTGGTGCGGGCGGACAAAGTAATCAAATGAAGCAAGGCAATAGGCAACAGGCAACAGTAAGAAATTCGGACTTCGGAAAAGCACATGATCAAAAGACTACTGAATCAGTTTTTGGTTTCTTCCTCCGATAATCCAAAATCGGCAATCCAAAATCCAAAATTGGTGGGGATTGTTGCTCTCGTCATCACATTCGCAATGTGCGGGGTTGAAGTACGGGCCCAGCAGCCGACGAAACTTCCCCGGATAGGGTATTTGACCGGCAACCCATTTTCCAACAGCCCTGCCCGCACCGAGGCGCTGCGCCAAGGACTGCGCGAGCTCGGCTACGAGGAGGGGAAAAACATCCTCGTTGAGTGGCGCTCGGCGGAAGGAAAACTCGATCGCCTCCCCGCGCTTGCGAGCGAGTTCGTGAACCTCAAGGTAGACGTCATCGTCACCCAAGGTCCGATAGCAACCCGTACCGCCAAGAACGCTACCACGTCGATTCCGATTGTCATGGGTTTTGATGACGATCCGGTTGGCAACGGGTTCGTCGCCAGCCTTGCGCGACCCGGGGGGAACATTACCGGATTGTCAGCGCAGCGCCCTGAGCTAAGCGGAAAACAACTGGAGATTCTCAAGGAGATCGTGCCGAAGCTCGCGCGCGTGGCCGTGTTTGGCAACAACGAGGAACCGGGTAACACGCAAAATTTGAAAGAAGTGGAACTCGCGGCGAAGGCGCTTGGCATCAAGGTTCACTATCTAAGCGTCGTAAGTCCCAAGGATATTGAGATTGCGTTCCGAGCCGCTACCGAGGAACGTGCCGACGCGCTCCTTCTGCTGGGGAACCTCATCCTCAATAACCAGCGAAAACAAGCTGTCGAGCTTGCGGTCAAGCATCGGCTCCCCGCAACATACTTCCATCCGGAATTTATCGCCGCCGGCGGCCTCATGTACTACGGCACTAACTATAACGACTTATTTCGGCGCGCCGCTACGTATGTCGACAAGATTTTGAAGGGCGCTAAGCCCGCCGATCTCCCGGTGGAGCAGCCAAAGAAGTTCGAGTTCATCATCAATCTGAAAGCAGCCAAGCAGATTGGTCTTACGATTCCGCCTAACGTGCTGGCGCGGGCGGACCGAGTTATTCGATAAGGCGTTTCGAGTTCTGGGTTTCGAGTTGGGAAAAACAAATCCAAAATACGTGAATACGGTAACGATATTGTCTGCACCTTATCGTGACGGGAGTTCAAGAGCGTGAGCAAAGGCGCGGTTGAGTTGGGCGAGTTTGAATGCCGACAATGTGGACACAAAGTGAGTGAGCTTGCTCTTGAACATCAGTGTACGAAAATCGCAGCGGATGGCGGAAGTCCGTGGCAGTCCATCTTCTGGTCCGAGCACGACCTCCGTTGTAAGACCGAGGACTTCACCGTAAACGGGAGCGCAGATCACGGTCGAGACATCTTCGTGTTCCGCGACAAAGGTTCGAGATACGACGACGTAAAAACCGGGCTTTGCTCCATGCTCCAGAACCCGTTCGCGCGTTCGGTAGATCTTGCCCCGCCTCACGAGCGCGCTTGCTCCGTGATGAGCATGCGGGCTTGGCGGGCGAGGCGTTTGCGGTGTTTGCGGAACACTGCGCCGTCCTTGGCTGCAGTGTCACGGCGCAAGTAAATCGAGACAGAAAAAAGACATGAAGAAAAAAATCACGGTCCTTACTCTTTACGCCATGCTCTTTGCGCTCTGCTTTCCCGTCTGCGCGCAGCAGCCAACGAAAATCCCGCGGATCGGATACCTGTCGACAAACGGTGATCCATCTCGTCCCCCACCGTTCGTCGAGGCGTTTCGCCAAGGTCTCCGAGATCTCGGTTATCACGAGGGGAAAAACATCCGGGTTGAGTATCGCTACGCTGAGGGAAAGCTGGACCGGGTCCCAGGCCTCGTAACTGAACTTGTGCAACTCAATGTCGATGCTTTGGTCTTGGGAACTTCAACCGCTATTCACGCTGCCACGAAGGCGACCAAGACGATCCCCATCGTCATGGTGACTAATTCAGACCCTGTCGCGGCCGGGATAGTCAATAGCATGGCGCGCCCGGAGGCAATGTTACCGGGCTCTCCACGCTTGGCCGAGACCTAGGCGGCAAACGCCTGGAACTATTCAAGGAAATGGTGCCGGGGATATCACGCGTCGGCGTCCTGTGGCATGCGGACGGTGCGACAGCGGCTCGTTCCCTAAAAGAATACCAGGCTGCCGCGCGGGCGCTAAAGGTCCAGGTGCAATCTCTAGAGCTACGAGGCGCGAGTCCCGATTTGTACGGCGCATTTAAAGCCGCAACCCAGGGGCGCGTGAGTGCGCTCATTACGGATAGGGCGCCCGTGTTTAACCGTTATGCTAAACGGATCGCGGACCTGGCCATAGAAAATCGGTTGCCCTCAATGTACTCGGGAAATGAGTACGTAGAGGCCGGTGGACTGTGTCCTATGCGACCAACAATGCTGATCAATACAGGCGTGCCGCCAATGGTACGTAGACAAGATTTTGAAAGGTGCCAAACCCAGCGGAACTGCCCGTAGAGCAGCCGATGAAGTTCGAGCTGATCATCAATCTGAAAACCGCTCAAGCAGATCAGCCTGACGATTCCGCCGAATGTGCTGGTGCGAGCGGATCGAGTCATCAAATGATTTTAGATTTTCGATTGCCGATTTTCGATTAGGGGAAAAATCTGATGCACAACACATTGCTCAAACAATTTTTGGGTTCTTTCTCCGACAATCCAAAATCGAAAACCTGTCCTGAGTCTTACCGAGGGATCCAAAATCTAAAATGGGGTGGGATTGTCGCTATCGCTGTCACATTCACAATGTGTGGCGCTGTGGCTCAGGCACAGCAGCAAGGTAAAATACCTAAGATCGGCTGGCTCTCGCCCAGTTCTGCCGCTTCAACCACGAGAATCGACTTAATTCTGCCGGAGTTGCGTAAACTTGGTTATCTTGAGGGTAAGAACATAGTGATCGAGTCGAGATACGCGGACAGGTAAGCTCGACCGCCTCCCTGCCCTTGCGGAAGAATTGGTCCGTCTCAAAGTCGATATCATTGTTGCCGGTGGTTTGAATGACTCCACTAGCTGCCAAAAATGCTACCAGGACGATTCCCATAGTTTTCTTGGGGGCCGTGGTGATCCTGTTGTCGATCTGGATTGGTTGATAGCCTAGCTCAGCCTGGCGCGAACATCACTGGATTCACCACTATTGCGCGGACTGTTGGCTGGCAAATGGCTGGAGTTACTCAAGGATTCCATTCCCAAACTCTCCCGCGTCGCGGTGCTATGGGATTCCCAGTGGTCCGAGCGACGTAACCGCAATGGAAAGAAAGCCAGCTTGCCGGCGGGAGAATTCGGTTTGCAACTTCATTCCATGGAAGTGCGCCGTGCGGACCAATTAGACAATGCGTTCACATGAGGCAATAAAGCGGGCGCGCCGCTCTCGCTGTGACGTCAGAGCGCGACTTATCAATTCTTAATCAAAAACGGATCGTCGAGCTGGCAAGAAAAAATCGACTTGCCGGCGATATATTATCGGGGAGACTTTGTCGAGAGCGGTGGTTTGATGTCCTACGGCGCCGACCAGGCTGAACTCTTCAGGCGCGCCGCCGTTTTCGTCGACAAAATTTTGAAGGGTGCGAAGCCTGCTGACTTACCAGTGGAGCAACCGACCAAGTTTGAGTTCATCATCAATCTGAAAGCGGCGAAACAGATCGGCCTCAATATTCCGCAGTCGGTGCTGTTTCGAGCGGACAAGGTGATCAAGTAACAGTTGTCGGTGGTCAGTGATCAGTTACCAGTAGAAAGAAGTGGAAAGACTATGAATTCAAAATCGCTTTTCTGGTTACTGATAACTGTCTTGCTGATAACTTTTGTTTCCGCCGAGGCGCAGCAGCAGGCAAAGGTAAAAAAGATTGGGTTGCTCAGAGGCTCCTTCGCTGAGCGAGACGCTTCGACTGAGATATTGCGGCGAGAGTTACGGGCATTGGGCTATGTCGAGGGCAAGCATATCGTCATCGAATATCGATCCGCTGATAATAAATTTGACCGTTTTCCCGCGCTGGTTGATGAGATGCTCCGTCTGAAGGTTGATATACTCATCACCTCGTCTACAGCGGCTGCCTTAGCCGCCAAGAACGCTACCAGAACGATCCCTATCATCGTCATTGGAGTGACTGATCCCGTCTCGGCCGGGTTGGTTGACAGCCTGGCGCGCCCGGGGGGCAACATCACGGGGTTCACCAGCGTCGCGGCGATATTGTCTGGCAAGCGGCTCGAGTTGCTCAAGGAAACCGTACCCAAGCTCTCCAGCGTTGCGGTGCTGTGGAATCCGCAGGATCCAGCCTCGCTCCAACAATGGAAAGAAAGCCTACACCCGGCGAGAGAACTGGGCTTGCAGCTTCATTCCATGGAAGTAAGCACGGCTGATAAATATGAGGGCGCGTTCAAGGATGCAATTAAGGCTCGTATCCTAGCGCTCGCTGTGCCTCAGGACTCAATGGCCGGCGCTCATCAGAAACAGATCGCACAACTCGCGGCAAAGCATCGACTATCTGCGATTTACGCTCGGCGAGATTTTGTCGAGAGTGGCGGCTTGATGTCCTACGGCCCGGACCGAGCCGAATCCTTTAGGCGCGCTGCATCGATGGTCGACAAGATTCTAAAAGGCGCCAAGCCCGCCGACATTCCTGTCGAGCAGCCGACTAAGTTTGAGTTCGCAATCAATCTAAAAGCGGCTAAGCAGATCGGCCTGACGATTCCGCCCAATGTGCTGGTGAGAGCGGACAGAGTGATCAAGTAGCAGGGAACTTGGAGCAAATAGCAAGGAGCAGCGGCAAAAACACAGGAGTAGATTCATGAGAAGAAAATTCTTTGGTCTTGCGCTTGGCACTTTGCTCTTAGCGCTTTGCTTTTCTGCCGAGGCGCAACAGCCGAAGAAAGTCGCGCGGATAGGGTATCTAGTCAATCCGATCCAGCTGGTGAGTCCACCCGTTCCGAGGCAATTCGGGTGGCTCTGCGCGAGCTTGGCTACATAGAAGGACAGAACATCGCCATCGAGTACCGATATGCGGAGGGGAAGCCAG
Source organism: uncultured delta proteobacterium (assembly GCA_963804165.1). Taxonomy (GTDB): domain Bacteria; phylum Desulfobacterota; class Binatia; order UBA9968; family UBA9968; genus DP-20. The sequence continues at coordinate 4,307 of CAWDPO010000006.1, read as the reverse complement.
ATAGGCTACCTGGCCTTGCGGCTGAGCTGGTGCGTCTCAAAGTTGATATCATCGTGGTGCCAGGAACGCGCCCAATCCGGGCGGCCAAGAATGCGACCAAGACGATTCCCATCGTTATGATGGGCATTTCGGCCGATCCTGTCGAGTCGGGCCTTGTTGAGAGCCTTGCCCGTCCCGGCGGCAATGTCACCGGGCTTACAACCCTTTCCAGAGAACTAGGCGGGAAGCGGCTGGAGTTACTCAAGGAAGCGGTTCCCAAAGTTGCCCGTATCGCGGTTCTCTACGAGCGGGCCACTCCGGCCGCTGTACTCGAGGTGAAAGAGGATCTCCCAGTCGCGGCGCGCGCGCTGGGGCTGACTGTTCAGGCTTGGGAGGTACGAGACGCGGACGGTTTCGAGAAGGTCTTCGCTGCGCTAAACAAGGACCGCCCGGATGGACTCTACGTGACCACGAGCGGCGCTAATGACTGCTAACCAAAAACGGATCACGGGCCTTACGTTAAAGAGCCGGTTACCGTCGGTGTACGGCAGAAAAGACGCTGTAGATGCCGGCGGGCTCATGTCCTACGGGGCGGACTTCGCGGACAGCTACCGGCGCGTCGCATATTACGTGGACAAAATCCTGAAAGGAGCCAAGCCCGCCGACCTGCCGGTCGAGCAGCCGACAAAATTCGAGTTGGTGATCAATCTGAAGACGGCGAAGCAGATCGGACTGACGATTCCGCCGAATGTGTTGGCGAGAGCGGATAAGGTGATCAAGTGACAGAGGTCAGTGGGCAGTGATCAGTTACCAGTAAGGAACAGGTGGGAAGACAATGAATCTCAAAATCTCTTTTCTGGTTACTGACATCTGTCTTGCTGATAACTTTGTGTTTCCGCCCAGGCGCAGCAGCCAACGAAAGTCGCCCGGATAGGATTCCTAGGTGCTACCTCTCCTTCCGCTATCTCGGCCCGCCTCGACGCATTCCGGCAGGGTCTGCGCGAGCTTGGCTACGTGGAGGGGAAAAACATTCTCATTGAGTATCGATATGCAGAGGCAAAACTAGATCGCCTGCCAGCGCTCGCCGCCGAACTTGTGCGTCTGAAGGTAGACGTCATGGTCTTGGCCGGTCCGGCATCAATCCGTCCCGCCAAGGAAGCGACGAACACGATTCCCATTGTCATGGCGAACGATGCTGATCCGGTTGGGAGCGGGGTCGTCGCCAGCCTTGCGCGACCTGGCGGGAACATTACTGGCTTGTCCAACCTTGCCCCAGAGATGGGCGGAAAACGACTGGAGCTTCTGAAGGAGATCGTTCCCAGGCTCGCCCGGGTGGCTGTACTCGGGACTTCGACCACCACGGGCACCGCACAAGTGTTAAAAGAGATGGAGCTCGCCGCAGGGGTGTTCAACGTTACACCTTCAATACCTAGACGTGCCAGGTCCCAAGGATATTGAGACTGCATTCCGAGAGGCGCGCAAAGGGCGTGCTGACGCAGTCCTTGTGCTGCAGGGCGGCGTCTTCAATCTTCAGCGAAAACAGATTGCGGCCCTCGCGGTAAAGAGCCGGCTCCCGGCGATATACCACGCGCCGGAATATGTGGAAGACGGCGGGCTTATGTCTTACGGCGTGAGCGTTACCGACTTATACCGCCGCGCCGCCACTTATGTCGACAAGATCCTCAAAGGCGCTAAGCCCTCGGATCTACCGGTGGAGCAGCCGAAGAAGTTCGAGTTCGTGATTAATCTTAAAGCCGCCAAGCAAATCGGCCTGACGATTCCGCCGAATGTGCTGGTGCGAGCGGACAGAGTCATCAAGTGAATTTTCGATTGCCGATTTTAGATTTTCGATTGGGCTCAAGGAGACAAAAACATGAGTAAAATATTTTCGATCCGGCTTCCTGCCTTTTCCTCCGACAATCGGAAATCGAAAATCCAAAATCCAAAATGGGTAGGGATCTTCGCCATCGGTTTCGCCTTCTCGATCTGTGGCGCTGTGGCCCATGCGCAAACGGCGAAAATCGTTCGGGTCGGTTTCCTGGGTCCCACCTCCGCTGCCAGCAACGCAGGCCGAATGGAAGCACTGCGGGCGGGCCTGCGTGACTTGGGTTATCTGGAAGGCAAGAATCTTGTCATCGAGTCTCGTTGGGCCGAGGGCAAGTTTGAACGCCTCCCCGAGTTGGCAGCCGAACTGGTTCGCCTCAACGTTGACGTCATCCTGACCGCCGGGACACCTGGGATCCGTGCAGCCAAAAATGCTACCACGACGATTCCCGTCGTAATGGTAACCAGCGGCGACCCGGTCGCTTTTGGTTTTGTCGCCAGCCTGGCGCGGCCGGGAGGGAATATTACCGGATCGAGCAACTTTAGCCCGGAACTCAGTGCGAAACGGCTCGAGCTCCTTAAGGAAGCCTTGCCGCGGATACAGCGGCTCGGCGTTCTCTTCAATCCGGACAATTCCATAAACGACCGGAATCTACCGGCAATGGAGCAGACGGCGAAGTTGCTCAAGATAGGGCTTCAACGATTCGAAGTGCGCGGAGCGGAAGAATTCAAAAACGTTTTCTCAGCGATGACCAAGCAACGGATTGATGCCGTCGCGCTCCCTGAGGACGATTTTCTTAACGCCAACCAAAAGCAGATCGCGGAGCTTGCAGCAAAGCATCGGCTCCCCTCAATCGGGCGCGAGGTGTTCGCGGAAGCCGGCGGCCTGATCGGCTACGGGGTGAACATTGTCGAACTGTACCGCCGAGCGGCTATTTTTGTGGACAAGATTCTTAAAGGGGCAAAGCCCGCCGACCTCCCGGTGGAGCAACCGATGAAGTTTGAGTTTTTCATCAATCTAAAGACTTCGAAGCAGATCGGCCTGACGATTCCGCCGAATGTGTTGGCGAGAGCGGATGAGTAATTAGATGACAGATGTCAGTGGTCGGTTATCAGTTGTCGGCAATAATACGGGAGCGAAACTAATGAGCGGAAAAATCTTTGTCTGGCTACTGGCAACTGTCTTGCTAACAACTGCTTCTCCTGCCGACGCGCAGCAGGCGAAGAAAGTCCAGCGGATAGGATTTCTCGGTAGCGGTACCTTGGGCCAATTCGTCGCCTTCCGACAAAGCCTGCGCGATCTCGGTTACGTCGAGGGAAAAAGCATCACCATTGAATATCCAAAGCCGGAGGGAAATTTCAGTCGTGCGCCAGCGCGTGCGGCCGAACTCTTGCGTCTCAAAGTGGATGTCATCGTCACGTCTGGTGCGACAGATACCCGGGCCGCCAAGGAAGCGACGACCACGATCCCCATAGTCTTTTTGGCTAGCAAGGAACGGGCTGACGCAGTTTTCGTACTGGGTTTTCCAGGGCCTCTTTCTGAGCGAACATTGCTGGCGCAACATGCCGTAAAGACCCGGCTTCCGGCGATATACCCGCAAATCAACTATGTGGAAGAGGCCGGAGGGCTTATGAGCTACGGCACGAGCTTCGCCGAGTTGGAGCGGCGCGCCGCCACGTATGTGGACAAGATTTTGAAAGGTGCTAAGCCCGCCGATCTTCCCGTGGAGCAGCCAAAGAAGTTCGAACTGGTGATCAATTTGAAAGCAGCAAAACAGATCGGACTCGTAGTTCCGCCGAATGTGCTGGCGCGGGCGGACAAGGTGATTCGATGAGAGTAGTCAGTAGTCAGTGGTCAGTAGTCAGCAAGAGACTCTTCTGCATGGCGCTTTGCGCCGTGTTCTATGCGCTTTGCCCTCCCGCCGAGGCGCAGCAGCCGGGAAAAATATTTCGCATAGGTGTCCTCGATAATACCACTGCTTCCGGTAGCGCGGTCCGCCTGCAGGCGTTCTGGCAGGAGGTCCGCAAGCTTGGATGGATCGAGGGAAAGAATATTACCATCGAGTATCGGTTCACAGAGGGAGGAAATCGCCGTCTACCTGAGCTTGCCGCGGAGTTGGTTCGTTTTAAGGTTGATCTAATTGTGGTCACACAGACAATCGCTGCGTTAGCGGCCAAGCGCGCCACTGCTACCATCCCTATCCTGTTCACGTCCTCTGCGGACCCTGTGGGTGCAGGGCTGGTTGCCAGTTTGGCGCGGCCGGGAGGCAATGTCACGGGCGTTTCGGGATTAGGGGTCGAGCTAAGTGGAAAAAGGCTCGAGATCCTCAAGGACGCCGTCCCCAAACTCGCCGGTGTTGGAGTTCCGCGCCCGCCGGGACCCAGCACGTCAATAGCAAGAGACCTCCAAATGAAAGAGCTCAGGGCTGCTACTGTGGCACTGAAGCTGAAATTGGAAGAGATCGAGACTCAACGCGACGCCAAAGGTTTAGAGAGCTTCTTTA
>CAWDPO010000005.1:0-40367 GCA_963804165.1 uncultured delta proteobacterium | reverse complement strand
GTCTGACGATATCTCTCTGTAACTCGGCTCTGAAAGGCCTCGCATTCCCAATCCCGCCAATTTTCAACGAGTCTCTTCGCAGCGCAATTGTGGTGGGAGCGGCACTGCTGCTGCTGCCGATCCCCGAAGGGCTCAAGCCGAATGCTTGGTACTACTTCGCGCTCTTCGTTGCGGTAATCATAGCCTTGATCCTTGAACCGATTCCCGCTGCAGCCGTGGGCCTGATCGGAGTTACGGCCGCGACGGTTTCGCTGCTGGTCGTGCCTAAACCAGCCGACGCACTCAAGTGGGCGTTGTCTGGATTTCAGGACGGCACAGTGTGGCTGATCTTTGTCGCTTTCATGTTCGCCTTGGGCTATGAGAAGACGGGCCTGGGTCGTCGCGTCGCCCTGAACCTGGTGAAATGGCTAGGTAAGCGAACTCTAGGACTTGGTTATGCAGTCGCTCTCGCAGACCTCGTGCTTGCACCATTCACTCCGTCCAATACGGCGCGCAGCGGCGGGACGATTTTTCCCGTGATCAAGAATATTCCGCCGCTTTACGGCTCCGAGCCGGGTCCGACGGCGCGTAAGATCGGTTCCTATATTATGTGGACCGCGTTTGCGACGACGTGTTTGACCAGCTCCATGTTTCTGACCGGTTTGGCGCCCAACCTACTAGCGTTGTCACTGGTCAAAACCACCGCGAAGATCGACATCAGCTGGACCGAATGGTTCATGGGCATGGCGCCGGTGGGCTTGCTGCTGTTCGTTTTCTTGCCGTGGATCATTTACAAGGTTTATCCGCCCGAGCTCAAGAGCAGTCCCGATGTGCCTGTGTGGGCGGGAGAAGAACTCAAAAAGATGGGCCGGGTCAGCTTCAAAGAAATTTGGATGGCATTGCTCGCATTGCTCGCCCTGGGTCTCTGGATCTTCGGCGGCGACTTCATCAACGCCACGACGGTTGCCCTACTGGTGCTTTCATTGATGGTCATGACACGCATCGTCGAATGGGATGACGTGCTCGCGCACAAGCAGGCCTGGAACGTGCTCGTGTGGTTCGCCACACTGGTCACGATGGCTGACGGTCTGAACAAGGTCGGTTTTCTCAAATGGTTTGCCGGCGGTGCGGCCGGCGCGTTGAGCGGCTACTCGGTGATGACGATCGTCGTTGCACTTACCGTCGTATACTTCGTCGTGCACTATATGTTTGCGAGCCTGACCGCTCACACCACCGCGTTGCTTCCTGTGCTGCTCACAGCAGCGATCGCGGTGCCTGATATGCCGGTCAAGTTGATCTCGCTGCTGTTCTGCTACACGCTCGGCTTGATGGGGGTCATTTCTCCGTACGCGACCGGCCCTGGCCCGATATACTACGGCAGCGGGTATGTGAGCCGGAAAGACTTCTGGACGCTGGGTTTGATTTTCGGAGCGATTTACCTGGCGGCGATACTCTTGATCGGCGTACCTTATCTCCGCTTCTATCTGGGGTAGGGTTAGTTAATAATGTGGCTCTGGAAGGCAGAGCCATCAGTAGCCAACGGACTCGCGGTGATGACTGCGAGTCCGTTTTTTTCAGACGGACTGAAAAACAATCGATCCGATCCGCTTCTGTTTGGATTTTGTTTCTTCGAATCCCTGTTTGGAACTCTTGAACCTTGAACGATTGTGCGCTTGGTAAGCGCTTTACATCCGTTCCCAAGTCTGAAGCATCAGCATGTAGTTGGCGCGCTCGTATACTTGCGGGTTGGGAATCCGCTCCTGGCTCATGTTGCCGCGCATCTCATTGAGTGAGGACCATTCGTTCTCTTCCATCCATGCTTCAAGGTCGGCGCGAACCTTCCTGAGGTGGCCGGGACCGTTTTGAAGCAGTGCCGACACCATCTGAGTGATGTGCGCCCCTGCCATCGTCGACTTCACGACGTCTAGGGCCGTGTGAACGCCGCCGGTAACCGCGAGCGAGGCTTTGACCCGTCCAGCGAGCGCGGCGATTCCGCGCAAACGCAACGGCAACTCGGTGGAGTTGGAAAGTTGCAAAGTGCGCAGTACGTTCAGCTCTCGCACGTCGATGTCGGGATCGTAGTAGCGGTTGAACAGGATGAGCCCGTCGGCGCCGGCATCATCGAGTTGGCGCGCAAAGTGGGCGAATGCAGTGAAGTAGGGCGAGAGCTTTACAGCCACCGGAATTTTCAAGTCATGTTTTACCTGGCGAACCATTTCGATGATCTGGCGCTCGACGTCGTTTCCGCTCGTCTCAAAGTCGGTCGCGGCGTGGTAGACATTCAGCTCTAGAGCGTCCGCGCCGGCTTGCTCAATGAGACGCGCGTATGCGAGCCAGCCGCCGGGAGTCATGCCGTTGAGCGAGCCGATAACGGGGACCCGCACCGTTTGCTTCACGCGCTGCACGTGATTGAGGTACTCGTCCGGGCCGAGCACGAAGGAGTCGGCGCTGGGGAAGAATGTGACCGCCTCGGCGAAAGCATCGTCGTGACTGTCCCAGTGATCATGGGTTGCTTCAGCTTCTCGAGTGATCTGTTCCTCGAAGAGCGAGCGTAAAACAATCGCGCCGGCGCCCGCATCCTCGAGCTGTTTAACGGCATCGAGATCGTCGCTTAGCGGTGACGCGCCGGGGACTATAGGGTGCGGCAGCCTGAGTCCGAGATAACTTGTGCTGAGATCCATGCGCTCCTCCTATTTTGCCGGCTTCGAGACGTCGGTGTCTTCATCCTTGCCCTCGACCTGGGGCACCTTGATTCCCGCGAGCTGCTCGTAGACCGCGTAGCGCTTTTGCGCGGCTTCGTGAGCATCCTTGAGGAAACCTTTGAAGCGCGCGGGATCGGTGCGCTCGACCACGCGGAAGCGCGCCTCGTTGCGCATGTAGTCGGCGACGCGCGCTTTGGGTGGACCATAGTCGAGATGGAGCGGCGGCTCGCCTTTGGCCAGACGGCGCGGATCGAAGCGGTAGAGCGGCCAGACGCCGGAATCCACCGCCAGTTTCTGCTGCGACATGCCGTGAGCCATATCGTAGCCGTGGGCGATGCAATGGCTGTAGGCGATAATGAGCGAAGGCCCGGGATACGATTCGGCCTCCAGAAACGCCTGCACGGTTTGCGGCATCCTGGCGCCCATGGCGACGCGGGCGACGTACACATGACCGTAGCTGTTTGCCAGCAGTCCCAAATCTTTCTTTGCCGTGCTCTTTCCCGCTGAGGCGAATTTTGCGACCGCTCCGAGCGGTGTCGCCTTGGATTGCTGGCCGCCGGTGTTGGAATAGACTTCGGTGTCGAGGACGAGCACGTTGACGTTGCGGTCGCTCGCGAGCACGTGATCGAGACCGCCGTAACCGATGTCGTAGGCCCATCCGTCGCCGCCCAGGAGCCAGACACTTTTCTTGACGAGATAATCGGCGAGTCCCTCCAGCTGCCGCGCCTCGGGCACGTTTATGGCGGCGACCTTTTGACGCAGCGCCTGCACCCGTTCGCGCTGGGCCGCGATCCCGGACTCACTCGTCTGGTCGGCGCCAAGGAGCGCCTGCACTAAAGTGTCGCCCAGTGTGGTCGCGAAGCGCTCGACGAGAGAGCGCGCGCCAGCCATGTGGCTATCGACTCCCAGGCGAATGCCGAAGCCGAACTCCGCGTTGTCTTCGAACAGCGAATTGGACCAGGCCGGACCGCGTCCGTCGCGATTTGTCGTGTAGGGAGTGGTCGGCAAGTTGCCGCCGTATATCGATGTGCAGCCGGTGGCGTTAGCGATCAGCAAGCGATCGCCAAAAAGCTGCGTGAGCAGTTTGATATAGGGCGTTTCGCCGCAGCCCGCGCACGCTCCCGAATATTCGAAGAGCGGCTCGAGAAATTGCGAGCCCTTGTGATCGAGTCGTGTCACCTCGCTGCGTTCGGTCTCCGGCAAGTTCAAAAAGAAATCGTAATTTTCCCGTTCGGCTTCGCGCAGCGGCGCCATCGGTTGCATGTCGATCGCTTTATGCCGCGGGTTGGTCCGGTCCTTGGCCGGACACACGTTGACGCACAAATTACAGCCCGTGCAGTCCTCGGGGGCGACCTGGATCGTATAGTCTTTATTTTTGAAATCGACACCTTTGTAGGGCGTCGACTTGAATGTTGACGGAGCATTCCCGCGCTCGGCGGGGTCGTAGACCTTGGCGCGGATCGCCGCGTGAGGACAAACCAGCGCACACATGTTGCATTGAATGCATATCGTTGTGTCCCACACCGGAATCTCGAGAGCGATGGCGCGCTTTTCCCATTTGCCGGTGGCCACGGGCCAGGTGCCGTCGACGGGGAAGGCGCTCACCGGCAGCAGATCTCCTTTGCCAGCCATCATCACCGCAGTAACCTTTTGCACGAAGTCCGGCGCCTTTTCGGAAACCAGCGGCGGCCGATTGCGGCTGGCGGTCGCCGCGCCGGGCAGGGGAATTTCGTGCAACCGCGCGAGGGTCTGATCGACCGCCTCAAAGTTCCGCCGTATCGTGTCCGCTCCCATCTTGCCGTAGGTCTTCTCGATCGCTTTCTTGATCTTGGCGATTGCCTCCTCGCGCGGCAGTACGCCCGAGATCGCAAAGTAGCAGGTTTGCATGATCGTGTTGATGCGGCTGCCCATGCCGGTTTCCTTGGCGACCGCGTACGCGTCGATGGCGAAGAAGCGGATTCTTTTCTCGATCATCTGCTGTTGCAGCTCGCGCGGCAGGCGCTCCCACACGCCGAGCGGCGCACCGGGAACGTTTAACAGGAACACCGCGCCAGGAGCGGCGTGCTCGAGCACATCGATCTTGTCGACGAAATCGAACTGATGACAGGCGACAAACTTGGCGTTGGTGATCAGATATGCCGAGCGGATCGGGCGCGGGCTGGCGCGCAGGTGCGAGATCGTGATCGCGCCCGATTTTTTGGAGTCGTAAACAAAGTAGCCCTGGATGTAGCGATCGGTTTCCTCGCCGATGATTTTGATCGAGTTCTTGTTCGCTCCCACTGTGCCGTCGGCGCCGAGTCCGTAAAACAGCGCGGTGTCGACATCCTCAGCCTCGGTGCGCAGCGCCGGATCCCAATTGAGCGAGGTGTGGGTGACATCGTCGACAATCCCAATGGTGAAGTGATTGCGCGACCGGTCTTTCGCGAGCTCGTCAAAAATGGCCTTGACCATGGCCGGTGTAAATTCCTTCGACGACAGGCCGTAGCGGCCGGCGACGACGCGTGGCTCTGAGGCAAAGGGTAGTTTTCCGTCTGCGCGCGCCTCGGCGAACGCAGATACAACGTCAAGGTAGAGCGGATCGCCTACGGCGCCGGGCTCCTTCGTGCGATCGAGGACGGCGATGGAGCGGGCGGTGGACGGCAGCGCCGCGAGCAGCGCCGTCCCGGAGAACGGTCGGAACAATCTCACCTTGACGACGCCAACTTTCTCGCCCCGCTCGGTCAGGTACTGCACGGTCTCGTCGACCGTCTCGGCCCCGGAGCCCATGATTATGATTACGCGCTCCGCCTGCGGGTCGCCAACGTAGTCAAAGAGTCGGTAGCGCCGACCCGTCAAGGCGGTGAAGCGCTCCATCATCTTATAGACGATCGTCGGGCAGGCGTCATAGAAGCGGTTGGCGGATTCACGGGCCTGGAAGAACACATCGGGGTTTTGCGCGGTACCGCGCAGCACCGGCCGATCCGGTGTCAATCGCATGTTCTCGATGCCGGTGTATTTTGTCTTGCGGGATCAGGAGTCGGAGGTCATTATCTGTCAGTTCCTCGATCTTCGCGATCTCGTGCGACGTGCGAAAGCCATCAAAGAAATGCAGGAACGGAATCCTTGACTCCAGGGTGGCGGCGTGGGCGATGGCGGCGAAATCGTGCGCTTCCTGCACCGCGCCGGAGCAGAGCATGGCGAAACCGGTTTGGCGGCACGCCATGACGTCGGAGTGGTCGCCGAAAATCGACAGCGCATGCGTGGCGACGCTGCGCGCTGCCACATGCATGGTGAACGGCGTCAGCTCGCCGGCGATCTTGTACATGTTGGGAATCATCAAGAGCAATCCCTGGGAGGCGGTGAAGGTCGTGGCGAGAGCGCCCGATTGGAGGGCGCCATGCGCCGCGCCCGCGGCGCCGGCTTCGGACTGCATCTCGACCACGTCCGGGATGTTGCCCCAGAGGTTTTTTCTGCCCTCGTTCGACCATTGATCGGCAAACTCGCCCATGGGTGAGCTGGGCGTAATAGGGTAGATGGCGATGACCTCGCTGACACGGTGTGCGACAGATGCCGCCGCCTCGTTGCCATCGACCGTGACTATGCGCCGCGTGGAATCGTGTTGAGCGATCGTTCGTATCCATAATAGTGCATGCTCCTTTCGGGTTTGGCAGATGCTTCCATCTGCAGCAAACTCGTTCAGCAATGCAGTGCGGCGCGTGTACGGCTACTTTCTACCATTTGTTCGCGATTGTTTCGACGCTGGAAATTTCAATGACTCCATTGCACGCACCGCCGTGCGCATTGAGCTGTTTGAAAGAGGTTGGCACAAAATCGACGAGTCAGTTAAACGCTAATGGATCTCGTCAGCGACTATCTCGATGGGTGCACGATCGCGATCCAGGAAAACCACTCTGGCGGGGGGAAGAAATCGATCCCGTCGGTATTCTGCGTGAAACTTCGAAAGAAAGCGGGTGAGCTCAGCTCGCGGCGAGGGGAGGGTATCTCACAGACTTAAAGCGGCTCGGTAAATTATTTTTAGGCAACGCGAATGCGTGCGTCGACGATCTGACAGCCGTGGCCTGGTGGTAATGCAATAATCGGGTTCAAGTCTAACTCGGTGATCTGCGGTACTTCTTCCACCAGCCGCGCGATTCGCAAGAGCAGATCCTCGATAGCCGCAATATCGGCGGCTGGGTGGCCGCGATAACCTTCCAACAGACGATATCCTTTGATGCTGCGCACCATCTCCGTAGCATCAAGGTCGGTGATAGGAGTGACGCGAAAACAAACATCCTTGAGAATCTCGACATGAATTCCGCCGAGACCAAAACCAATCAGCGGCCCAAAGAGAGGATCTTGGGAAACGCCAATCATCAGCTCGACACCATCCGAAATCATCGGCTGGATCAGGACGCCGTCCATTTCTGCAACCTTGTTGTCTTGCGCGACCCGCTGTTGGATCTCCAGGAAAGCTTGGCGCACGGCGGTTTCGCTTTCGAGATTCAAACGCACGCCACCGAATTCGGTCTTGTGTACGATCGTACGCGAAGCGAGCTTAAGCGCCACGGGGAAACCGATTTGTGCGGCCAGCTTTGCCGCTTCGTTAGCGTTCGCACATATACCGCCCTGCGGCACGGGCAGTGCGAAAGCGGAAAGCACTTTACGCGTCTCTGCGCCTGACAGCCAACCGGCGCCATGCTCGCGGCGCGCCTGCTCGCAGATCGCGCGCGCCTCTTGCGGGCGGATATCGTCGAAGTCAAGGATCATGCCCTCGGGACGAGCCCGCCACTCAGCGTATTGCGCTAACTTGCTGAGAACCCGCGCGGCGCTTTCCGGAAAAGCTAAGTTGGGCAGCTGCTCGACTCCACTCGGCGCCGCTTTCGGAGCTTTTTCTCCATCCATGATACAAGTCAGAACCGGTTTCCCGGCGCCGCTTTTGGATCTACTCGCAATCACACCCCGGCGGATTTGGCCCGAGATAGCGGCGATGTCGGCGAGCCCCACGTTAATCGTGAGGATGATCAATGCATCCGCTTCATCGGCACACAGCAAAATCTCGACGGCTCTGCGGAAATCTTCTGCGGAGGCTGATGCGATCATGTCTACCGGGTTTTCGACGCTCGCCGCCGGTGATAAGAACTCCCTCAATCGGCGCTTTGTTTGAGCGCTGGGTTGCTGGATCACGAGTCCGTTGGCCTCGCACGCATCGGTGCAGAGTATGCCGAGACCGCCGGCATTGGTGAGGATCGCGACTCGACGCCCTTTCGGCAACGGCTGGCTGCTGAGCGTGAGCGCAAGATCGAACATTTCACCCAACGTTTCGGCGCGGATGACACCGGTTTGATGAAACAGCGCCTCGGTCGCAACGTCGTCGGCGGCTAAGGCGGCCGTATGCGAGCCCGCCGCGCGACGTCCGGCGCTGGTACGGCCCGCTTTTACGGCGACGATCGGTTTGTTGCGACCGACTCGCTTGGCGATCCGCGCAAAGCGGCGTGGATTGCCGAACGATTCCAAGTAAAGAAGAATAACTTTGGTGCGGGGCTCTTCTTCCCAGTACTGCAGCAGATCATTGCCCGAGACATCCGCTTTGTTGCCGACGCTTACGAAGCTGGCAAGTCCCAAACTACGTTGCCGCGCCAGGTTTATAACGGCCAAGCCGAGGGCGCCGCTTTGAGAGCAGAAGGCGACGTTTCCCGGTGTGGGAAAATCCGGCGCGAAAGACGCATTTAAACGGACGACAGGATCGGTGTTGAGCAAACCGAGACAGTTGGGCCCGACCATGCGCATGCCGGAGCCACGGATCTTTGCGAGTAGCTGGTGTTGTCGCTTTCGTCCTTCCGCGCCGACTTCGGCGAATCCGGCCGAGATGACGATCGCAGCGCGCACGCCCCGACTGGCGCAGTCATCAATGACGGCGTCAACCGCATGCGCTGGAACCGCCACGACCACGAGGTCTGGAACTTTGGGCAACGCACGGATACTGGGATATGCTTTCAGCGAGCGGACAACATCAGCTTTGGGATTCACCGGATAGACCGTTCCTCGAAAACCTGCGCTGACGATGGCGTTTAAGACGCGAGTTCCAATGTTCGTAGGGCTGCGCGACGCGCCTGCTATGGCCACACACGACGGTTGAAAGAACGGACGAAGTGAGGCGCTGGTCGCCACGCGATCGCGAAACTCGGCACGAGCAACACTGCTTTCGTTGGGAACGACGGAGAGATCGATTTCTACACAGCCATCATTAGCTCGGGAGCGGCATTCGAAGCCGGATTGACGGAAAACATCCAGCATCCCCTGATTATCCGACATCGTGATCGCCCAAAAACGACGAAAGCCATTGCGCACGGCAAGGACCGCCAATCGCTCAAGCAGCAGCGAACCAACTCCTTTTCCCTGGAAGGCGTCGTCAACGGCCAACGCGATTTCAGCTGTCGCTTCGTCATGAGCCATGTAATTAGCGGATGCGATAATGCGAGAGCCGCTGCCTGAAGCGCGCGTGACGATTAGACAAAGCCGTTTACGGAAGTCGGAGTCGTCACAAAATGACTCGATCAGTTTACCGCCGGGTGGGGTCAGGGAAAAAAACCTTAGCCGCTGGGAATTTTTGGAGAGCTTGCTAAAAAACTCCGCCATCAACCCATGGTCCTCAGGATGAGCCAAACGGACGGTTGCGGTCGTACCATCACGCAAGATTAAGCGTCCTGCTTCAGCGGACTCCTGATAGGGCACCGGCAAGTATCGCGGATGAACGACGGCCACAGAATCTTGTAAGACAACAGGCAGATGAGTTTCAAGGAGAGACTCGCCAATTCGACACCTTGGCTCAGCGGTAAAATTCAATGCTCGACTATGCAGTAGTGTATCGTCCAGCTTGAACAATTCCGGCGGGACTGTACCGACCTCGCATAAATCCTTCACGACGTTAACCACGTCGGCCAACGTCTCTGTCCTCACCTCGTGGCGCACCCGCCATGCCGGGAGAACGGCTCTTTGCCCGAAATGTCTGTAGCACCGGCAGCGGTCCACAATCTCAGCCTGCTGAGTTTGGTGGGTGGACCACTATTCGTTCGATTTAATCATGTCAACTTCGTGGTTCCGGTTTGATTTTCACTGCAAACAACCCCCCCCCGTGACCGACCGGATCGGCGGCATCAGCCCTCACCTTGCCAGCGGCTATCGACGAGATTAATGTAACCCGTAAATGGCAGATGATACAGGTTCCCGGATTTGGCCCAATGCAGAGCTGCCAGCGTTCGCCGCTGGCGTCTATGTAGTATGGGACACCGACACTCTGATTTACTGCGGCATGTCCGGCTCCTATGCAAACACACGATTAAAGTTTAATTTTGCAGGTCAGATTGATCTCAATGGACCACGGGGAACGTAACGTAGGCATCGAATATTGGTGGAGTGGTGCCGAGTCGGTGGTTGAATTACCGTCCGAAGAATATGCCCTCTTACGGCAAGCCTTTTTTCACGTTCTCGCATTCCTTCCGGAAGAAGACTTCGAGAAGTTTCTCGGGGAACGCCCGAATATTATCTGCTCCGCCTATCCGGGACGCGTTTTCAGTTATACCATCGCGATTCCACCTCATATACCATCCGACCGTTCTCTTCGAGTCAACGGCATCTACCTAGAGCCAAAGATTACCAAGCGAAAAAACCTCCTGAACTTAGTGTCCCATGAGATCGCTCATATCGTTCGGGAAGATCACAGGATTCACGATGATCCCGACGCGGAAAAAAAGGCCGATGACCTTAGCGAGAGTTGGGGGTTCAAGCGATGTTACAGCAAGCAGATGCTTCACCGGTTGCAGCCGTCTGGCCGCAAGCGGGCCGACGGTGGCTGAATAAGAACTTGACGGGCATCTTAATATGAGCGAATCCAATACCACCACACTTGGATATACGAACCGCAACCGTCAGCGCGTTATTCGTGCGACCGACTTGGCGGGCACCGACCACCTCCAGAAAATCTATGTTCTTCGGTGCGAAGACTGTGGCACAGAGTACGGCGCGAACGGATCAGACATCTTCCAGCGACTCTGCCCGAATTGCCAGGGCGGGAAACCCGGTCTACGGACTGAATAAGTAATCGAGCATATAGACGATGGCCAATGACATCGAACTTGACCGCCACGAGGACACTACGAGCATCCCGATTGTCGCCATCGCAGTAAACGATCCGATTCATCTCGGGCTCATACAAAGTCTGGCTCATCTAGGTGGTAACATCACTGGACTAGCCGTGCTCAACACAGAGATCGCCACGAAACAGTTGGAACTTTTGAAAGAGATAAAACCGAACTTGTCACGCGTTGGCGTATTGTCACACCAGGGAATCCACGGGCCGGAAATGTTGAAGGATATCCGGCTAGCGGCCGGAGCATTGGGATTGAGGCTTGACGTTCAGAGTGTGCGGGAACCTAGGGATTTTGACAGCGCGTTCTCAGCCACCAGAAACGCGCATTCGGCTGGACTCCTCATTCTGGGATCGTCAATGTTTTCTACTAATCGACAGCGGCTTGCGGCCTTAACACGGGAGCACCGGCTCCCCGCAATTTACCTCCGAAGGGAATTTGCCGAAGCGGGAGGTCTCATGACATATGGAGAAAACTTTTCCGATTTGTTCCGCCGCGCCGCTTTGTACGTAGACAAAATCCTCAAAGGTGCAAAGCCTACTGACCTCCCCGTCGAGCAGCCGACGAAATTTGAATTCATCATCAATCTCAAGACCGCAAAGCAGATTGGACTGACGATTCCACCGAATGTGCTGGCGAGAGCGGATAAGGTGATCAAGTGATTTTAGATTGCCGATTTTGACGCTACGTCTCGAACATCCAAACATCCATCGGGAAGGTACATCGAATAGAAATGGTCTGCTGATTGAATATCAGCGGTTCCCATCAGGATAGCAGCTTGGCAGGGCCGCGCCTGTGTCACATAGCCTGACCGCGAACGAACTTGATTCCCAATCAAGTTTGCCCATCAGTGCATCACAGCCAGTGATCTCTTTAGTTTTCTGACCGAGACAAATCCCACCGACACGAGGATTGTCAATTCTCTTAGCGCGTGCAAGCACATGTAATTACAGATGAATTTATTTACAGAAAAGTTAGATGAAAAAAAACGAATCCATTCACGTCTGCCAGATCGAATCCCGCGAATTCGCAGGCAAAAACCCCGTCTATCCGCTATTCTCTAGCGCATGGCCGGCATACGCGGCAGATCCGGCCCATCAGGCAACCAGAACGCTTTCAGACACGTCGGTGCATAGTTACAGTATGAGGACTAAAAAACCTCGTGGAAAGTTGATTCTACTGCGCAATCTGCCGCTGATTGTTCGGTAGCTTTGCTCATCTCGTCTATAACTTCCTCTTCTGAGTTCTCCAAAAACACCTCGTCACCAGTTTTTAACTGAACTAAAATCCCTGGGATGCCAGTGACCCCTTTTCCCCAAAAGATATAATCGATGCTGTTGGGATCGATTACTCTACCGCTCGGCGTTTTGAGTTCCATTCCTACCTCCAACAAAAATGGCCTCTCAATGCTTATACTGTGCCAAATTGGGTGCGCCTTTTCGTTGGTAATTCTTTATGAGGACACGTGCTGTTTCCAATATTTGATAAACCAATTGGCGAGAATGCGAAGCGGCATATCGAATGGGGCGCGTGACCTCATCTTATTCAGCCATTTCGAGTTCGGCCTTAGGAAGGTACATCATCGAGTTAAAGATTGAGTCCACTGAAAACTGCGAGCACCTGCCCTCGTCACTGGCGCGTAGAATCGGGAGATCAAATATTGCCCGAGCTTTTGGCGGGTTTTTCATTTCCGCTGATCCTAGCGGTTAGCTCGAAACGAAAAAGAGGGGCCGTCGTTCAGGCGTTTGTCCCTCTGTATATCTATCCTCGTCCGTTACGAGACTCCTCCACAGATCCGGCCAACCCCTGCGTAAAGCTTCAACACCCGAATCAATGTTCGGCAGAATTTCCTTTGCGCAAGTCTCAACGCGATCTTGACTGCAGGATTGAACTCCTAACGACAGAATTATTCCCCAGCCCGGTATGGAAACATGATCATAAATAATGGCGTTAGAAATGGCGGCGTTGACTCCACTAACGTCGGAATCGATACTTACGAGATAAACCACAATTCTTGGAGAAGTTGGGCCTATTTCGTGATCAACAAAACGAAAAGAACGCGAGCCGCGAATAGCCTCTTTTAAAGCGAAGGCAAGTTGCTGGCCCACTTTATCATAACCTGAATGGGACACAGCGACACGGATTCTTGTATCCTGCGCCAGGGCCAATGATGAGGCGAGTAACCATATCGCGAATGTGAATATTACTCTCATCTTGTCCACCCCCATTTGTTAGCACGGACGATCCAGATTTGCGGTCACTGCAACGGTGGTATCAACTCAGCTTTGGACTCACTTTCCAACGTTTCAAACTCCTCTTTCGGCACACGAGTGGCTGCAAGAGTATGGCGTAATTTAACGGACCAGGCCTCGTGTTGAAGAACGGCCCTGGCTCGCTGCTTTATGATCAGAGTAAGCGTCACACAGAGCGACATTGACGATGCGCTCTCAGCCCGTTTAGGATAGTGCCGTGCCCAAATCACTCCAATATCCTTGTTCTCTAATCGATCCATTCGCGGCCTTTCCGATACTTAATCGTGTGGCAAATTCGCCTTGGAACCTGCCTGAATAGTGCGCTGCAAAAATACCAACTGCCGGTAACCGAGCTTTTGTAGGTTTACATCGACGGACTTCATTTGCGCTCTCCACTGTCCGTTTTTGCTAGCCGTGATCGACCGGCTGGCATATTTGCTAGAGCGAATTCTATGAGTGCAGAGGTTTTTCGTTCTCATGCTTGGCTTTAAGAACGTAACGTATCAGCATTGTTGTACGCTCGCCGTCCTCATTGTCCTGTAGAATCAAATCACCCGGACGCATCATCTTTGTCATTATGTCATGGCAAATCAGCATCCTAAGATTCGACTTTGAATCGCCTCCGAGCTGTGCAAATAGATTACTCGACTCCACATCCACATAAGGCTTACCGCCATACCTTGCCGCGCTCAAAATAGCCAAGAGTTTATTGCGAAACTCCCATGCAGTGGCTGTCATGTTTCCTCCGGGTTCATCGAGGTAAATTTAGCAATCCTAAAACACCAACCGAGGTCGAAACTGGCTTGCTCCCTAATTTTAGGAGAGCGCAAGTAACATGCCGGTAAAATAGCTCATTATTTTCAACTCGCAGGGTGCAGAATTTCGCATCAATGGGAATGATTTGTTTAGGATTCCTTATCCGTGGAAAAGTGCCTTAAGTAACCGAGCGCCGGTTCGCGTGGGCTGGTAGAGTCGAGTTGGTTGGAATCGACCTTGTCGGTCCGTATTCACTCGCAGCATTGGTAAAGAATCGTCGATTTTTTTGCATGCCTAAGAACCCGTTCTCTCGCATTGTTCAAATTACCCGGCAATAACCCTGATTATCGGCGGCACAATCGTTGCTCTAGAGACGTGTAGGTTCGTGTTGAGGGAGGACATGAAGCTGCGCGACCACCCGTTAATATCTTTCGGGGGTCGATGTCATTGGCCACCGATGTGGATGCCGATACCGAGACATGACGATACGACAACCGATGAGGTAGTGGGTATTCTCGAAGAAGTCTATGGGTCAGTGATCGACGACCGCAGGTGTTACTTAATCGTAAATCAAGAGGGGCAGACGTATATGGGAACTCTCCAGCTAGAGAACAGCGAATTTTGCAAGGAATTGTGTGAGTTGTTGAAGCGCAACTGTGGTCGCCAAGGAAATTGCCGAATTGGATATTCCTCATCAGAATGACTGAGCATGGATGATAACGGTAACCCGGTAGACACTCAGCGAACGCCTCTCACGGTCATGGTTGCCGAAAAACAGCCGATTGCTAGGGCGGCGCTCGCTGCACTGTTGAGCTACGATGGGTATCGAGTGTTTCAGGCGGACAGCCCTAAAGCGGCTATTTCCCATCTCAACACGGTTGAGAATTTTGCCGTGTTACTTGTAGACCTTGAGATGCCTGACTGGAGAGCAATTCTACGACACGCGATAAAAAGGACCGACGTGTTGATCATAGCTATGGCGGGATATCACCCTATATCCGAATTGTGCGATCTGACAGAACACGGTATTCAGGTGTGTTTACAAAAACCAATTATTTATAAAGATGTGCAGAGGGCCATCAGCGAGAACATAGGGCCACGACAGCCTTCGGATTTCGCCCAAGCCGAACGCATATCGGAGATCAGCGGGCGAATCCTGCGCAAGTCTCAAACCTCGACTGTTTCATCCTAGCTCATCTTTCATGACTCCGACGACAAAAATGAGTGATAGCGACCACGAAAACAGATCGGTCAAGCACTCAAATGGCTTTTTGCAGATTTTGGAAAGTAAGTTTGATTCTGCCTATGTCTTGATCATAACCAATAGCATTTTAAAATTGCTTGCTGCTTTTATTGAATGAGGCTGGTTCGCTGGCATTGTTATTGTCTCTCCTTCCAGTAGTCGGTACTTCTGCCCTGATATCTGTATCTCAGCTTCTCCTTCAGCACAGATCACGAATGCATCGAATGCGGCAGTGTGCTCGCTAAGCCCCTCGCCGTTTGCAAACGCAAATAACGTCACCGTACCGCTGGAATTCTTTAGCAGAACTCGGCTAACAACAGAACTATCTTGATACTGTAACAGGCTCTTGAGGCTCTTTACCTCAGCCCTAGGGTTGCTCATCGGTTCGTTCTCTTGCATTGGTTACTCCTCGGATCTCACACTGGAGAGCACTCATTTAACCGTTTTCCTGATCGAATAGTTTCCAATTGTTCTCATATTTTTTTGCGATTTTATAGTAAAACGCATACGAGAAGAAAAGTACCCGGACTTTAAAGGTCACGCTTCTCATGTTCTACAGCCTGAATTCGCTTTAAGAATTCATCTTTCCCGGTGAACGAGTCGCCTAGATTTAAAGCATTCACCTTTACCGATGCCCAAACTTTCCTTTTAAGCGGTGCCAGTTGGGAGCTGTCGTAAACGAGCCTCCCAATCAGGTAATAGGTTTCCTCTCGCCTCTGGTAGACATAGAACACGATGGACTCGCGATACTTCTCCATTAAACTTCCTATCGCTTCATATTCGTTTGATGCCCCAATCTCAAGAAAGGACGTTTAGGAATTATGCTCGCTTTTTTGTGGGGACAATTTAGGCAATTCGTAGAAACACGCGCCGATAGCGACTTTGCCACCAGCCTAAGGGGATTTATCAAGAGCTTATCAACAACGATAGTGGACAAAACTTTGTTCTTGCTGCCTGGCACACTGAAATGAAACGGCACTGACTTCCGTTCCCACGACATTAGTTTCTTTTTGACTTTGGTCTAATATTAGACCGAAATTGTGATCGCTAAGTATATCGTAAGCAAAGCGGGGCTTAATGTTTGAGTTGAGCGAGCGTATGGCTAAAGTTTCGGATGCAATGATGACTGCGGATAACGCAAACAAACAAATTTGAAAGTGATGGCGAGACAATGAAAGCCGAAAAGGACGATGGGTGTAGCTGCCCACGGTGTCACGACAATATTCCCGAGCAGTTCTATTGCCGCAACTGCGGCTACGTGCCCAACTGGCGGCAGAGGCCGCACGAGGCGGACGAGGCAAGCAGGGAAGCGGCGTAGGCGTGAGCTATGGAGGCGTTGAACTCAAGACAATCCGCTCGCGCAACCCGTGCGGAACGTCTGATATTCGATCAGCGGTGCATTCTCATTCGATGCTGTATTTACCAGAGACACTAGTTGTGCATCCTGGGCACCCGCAAGCGATGCTTGAGGGCGGTCCCGGTTGAGCGCGGGTTAGGCATGGTTCGAGATTCGTTCATTTGGTCGGCGTGCGAGCAAGTTTCCACATCCAAAGACTGAGACCGCCCAAAATGATCAAGGCCAGCACACTTGGCCACAACGGCATCGAATGACCGGCGACGAGCACCTCTGGGCGTATCACGAGCCGCACCAATTGCGCGATGGCCATCAGACCGAACACAACACTTGCAACTCGCAATCCTGTAGTTTGTGAGTTCATGCTATTACCGTTTCTCAGTCTTACCTTACCCGCGGGGCCAGCACGGCAGTAGATTAAACGTGGCGATTGTGGCCCGTCGGCACCAACACAGGGTTAGCTGTCCTTTTTGTTTCTTGGGCGTAACCGCCCCGATTCATCCAGCTCATACTCTTGTGATGCAATTTTAATGATGTTCTCAATGTAATTGTTCTTCCCTAAAGCGTATGCGTCACGATCCTCACTGAATTTCTCAGCAAGAACTCTTTTCAATTGGCCGTAGGTTACCGCCTCATCGGGATGGCACCGCAGGTAGTCCCTGAAAAGAATATGGTTGCGCCAGAGTACCCCGTTGAGCGGCTCGACATGGACGTAGTGTGTCCTATTCTCCAGGTTTCCTTTGGCAAAGAAGTGCCTCCCTGGGATGCCTGCGTCTCCTTTGTACTCGTAGCTAAGGGTCGAAAGCGGCGCAACGCACTCTTTTCCAGTCAGCAGATCTGTTACGCCAATCGCGATATCTATCACCGGCTTTGCGCAAAGTCCGGGAACGGAGGTGCTCCCGACGTGCTCAACGGCTAGGGCGAGCGGCCCGAGCGCCGTGACCAAGCAATCGCGCTCCTCTTCAAACGCCTCCAGCCATTCCCCTGTGTAGTCCGCGATAGAAACCTGACCGCTCGCTAGACCCATAATTTATCGTTTCGCTCTGGTACAGCTAACCAGTAATATACTGACCGGCTTTTGTGGATATTAATATCGGCAAAGGCCGCTCGCAAGCCGAGGGCCGTTCCCGTCTTGAGTGTTCGGCTGTGCTTGTTTTGTGCCTGAACCTGGGCAGAACATACACCCTCAACTGTCGAAGAAACAGCAAGCGGGACTCGAAATGCTTGGGTTTTCTAGTCAATGTTCGGTTCTGGTCCGCTCTGGATTTGACTCTTAATCAGCGGGTCCGGGGGTATCTGCGATGCCAGGATTGAACTGAATTCTCCTTCAGTTCAATCCCAGGCCGATTTTACCTTTTCCCCCTCGCGAATCTGGTTGCCCCTCTGTTGTAAATAACACTTTTGTCAGCTTCTCTGTTCATGATAAGTAGCTTCAAGGCCTGGGATATGCCCTTATCATTAAGTGCTACTCCGCAACAACAAAATCGGGTTGTTGCTTTTGTTTCTGTGGCAAGGACGTAGTAATGACTGACAAAGGTATTGAGAAGCGGGAAGAAAGCCTGCGAGTGTTCAGCCAGGCTGCCACAATCTATGACCGGATCGGTCCACAAATTTTCTCTTATTTCGGTCAATGCTTGGTCGATCTTGCCGACCTGGATTCGGGCGATAAAGTGCTCGACGTAGCGGCTGGGAGAGGCGCGTTGTTGTTTCCAGCGGCCGCAAAGGTCGGACCGACTGGCCATGTTACCGCTATCGACTTTTCTCCGGACATGGTACGCGAAACAGCTAAAGACATCGAGAGTCGAAAACTAAGCCACGCTGAAATCCGTCATATGGACGCTGAACAAATGAATCTACCGGATGCGCCGTTCGATTGGGTTATGTGCGGCTTTGCCCTTTGGATGTTCGCTGAACCCGCGTGCGTTCTCCAGGAGTTTTACCGTGTGCTCAGGCGCGGAGGGCGGGTAGCTCTCAGCACTTGGGCCGCTGATAATCCGTATCAAACTTGGTGTCATGAAGTGCTTCGCCCCTTTGTGTCGACGCCCGCGGCAAAGGATTTTTCTGCGAAAATCGATGTTAGGTTTGACACGCCGTTACAGATAGAAACCGCGTTACAACAAGCCGGTTTCGAACACATCCGCATTACCGTCGAAGAAAACGATTTTATCTATACATGTGAGGAGGAGTTTTGGTTGTCTCTCTGGTCGGCTGGAATACGGCGGCAATTGGAGAAAATGACACCGGAACGCTCGAACAAGCAAAGAGTGAAGTGTTTAGAAAATTGCAGATGCTGAAACAGGAAGGTGGCTTTCATAAAGTGAGTCGCGCCTTATTTGCCGTCGGGACAAAGCCAGCGCAGTAAGCCGTGGCACTTTTTATGTGAAGTGTCCCACGTAATCGAACTGAAGCGTCGTTCAGTTCAATCCTGGCGAAAAAACTTGATCTAATCCGGCTACCGACTGTGGGTCGCCTTCCGTCGCTTCATCCGTCCGCAAGCGAATCAAATCTGCTACGCCCTGTAGTCGAATTGCGACTCTTCCCGTTTCCTGCGCTGGCAAAATTATCGTTTTCATTAGCTCCGGCTTATGGCATATCCGTTGCTGTAAAGAGGCAACGGCTATGAAATAGAAAAGTCCTTGGGCTGCTCACGGCTTTGGTTCTCGTCTCGTTCGAGCCCGCCGAGGCGCAGCGGCAAACCAGGGTATCGAAGATCGGCTGGCTCTCAGCCCGCGGCGCTTCAAACATCGGCCAAGAGACTATCGTCAGTATGCTCCGCGATCTTGGCTACGTTGAAGGAAAGAACATAGCCTTTGAATATCGATTCGCGGATGACAAGCTCGACCAGCTTCCTGCCCTAGCCGAGGAGCTGGTTCGTCTCAAGGTTGACGTACTGGTAACGCCCGGAACTCCCGGCGCCCTGGCTCTAAAAAAAGCCACTCAGACTATTCCCATCGTTTTCACAGACGTGACCGACCCGGTTGCGACGGGGCTGGTTGACAGCTTGGCGCGGCCCGGCGGAAACATCACGGGGTTCACCAGCGTCGAAACCGCGTTGGCGGGCAAACGGCTGGAGCTGCTCAAGGAAACCGTTCCGAAACTGCTTCGTGTTGCGGTCCTGTGGGATCCGCAGAATCCAAGCTCCGCGCAGGAATGGAAAGAGACGCAGACCGCAGCCCTGAACCTTGGGCTACAGCTTCATTCCATGGCGGTGCGCAGTGCCGACAGATATGAGAACGCGTTCAAAGAGGCGGTAAAAGCGAGCAGCGCTGCTCTTGCCGCGTGCTCGACTCCGTTAGGGGCGTCGAATCAAGAACGGATTGTCGAGCTGGCGGCAAAAAATCGGCTGCCGGCGATTTACGTCCAGGGAAGTTTCGTTGTCAGCGGCGGTTTGATGTCCTATGGAGCCGACCGCACCGAACGCTACAAGCGCGTAGCCGTTTTTGTCGACAAAATCTTGAAAGGCACGAAGCCGGCCGATATTCCCGTTGAGCAACCAAAGATGTTTGAATTTATCATCAACCTTAAAGCCGCGAAGCAAATCGGCCTAGCGATTCCGCCGAACGTGCTGGTGAGAGCGGATAAGGTGATCAAATAACGCTAGGATTGAATTGTATTCTCCTACGATTCAATCCTACGAGATTGGACTGTAGCGTCGTTCAGTTCAATCTCAGGCTAAAAATCTGGTTCGTTCACTCGACGAATACCTGTCCTTCCGCCGTGTAAATCACACTTTCTTTTATCTCTATCCGCGTGATAGATAACGCTCGAAACGAGGTGCGCAATGAAGAGAGCTGCGGCGGCATCAATCCTGGTTGCATTGTTACTGCTTGCTGTTGCGGTCAAAGCCGAGGCGCAGCCGGCAAAAAAGGTTCCGGTAGTTGGGGTTTTCGTGCCTGAAACGGCGTCTGTCTATGCGTCCTACCTTGACGCATTCCAGGAGGGCCTGCATGAGTTGGGTTACGTTGTCGGCCAAAACATTCTTATTGAATCCCGATACGCGGAGGGGAAGCGGGATCGGTTTTCGGAGCTTGCAGCCGAGTTAGTCCGTCTAAAAGTGGACGTGCTTGTTACCGTGGGTGGGACACTTGCCGCAACCAAGAGCGCCACCAGCACGATTCCGATTGTCGTGGGGAGTGCAGGTGATCTTGTTGGGGACGGATACGTCGCCAGCTTAGCAAAACCAGGCGGAAACATCACCGGATCGACGAACGTTGACTCGGATATGAGCGCGAAGCGGTTAGAGCTTCTCAAGGAAGCCTTTCCCAAGCTCTCGCGCGTGGCTGTCCTTTCTCACGAGGGGAATCGAGGAGATCAGGACGAATTGAAAGAGACGCGGACTGCGGCGCAGCCTTTGGGAGTACGGATTCAATCCCAAGACCTGAAAGACCCTGGACGGTTTCAGGGCGCTTTTAGCGCAATCATCAAGGATCGCGCGGAAGCGCTTATCATCACTAACAACAGCTTCAACTTTTCCCATCGACGACAGTTCTTCGAGTTTGCCGCGAAGCACCGGTTTCCAACGATGTGTGGACGGGCTGCGTTCGCCGATGATGGTTGCCTCATTTCCTATGCCGCGAGCCGTCAGGATTCGATGCGGCGTGCCGCGTACTTCGTAGATAAGATCCTCAAAGGTGCGAAGCCCGCGGACTTGCCTGTCCAACAGCCGACGAAATTTGAGTTCGTCATCAATCTGAAGACTGCAAAGCACATCAGCGTGACGATTCCGCAGTCCGTGCTGTACCGGGCGGACAAGGTGATCAAGTGAAGTAGCAGAGGGCTAAGCGTAGACAAGCATACTGAAGAAATCTCATGAGAAAAAAAGTCTTTGGCTTTGCGCTTAGCGCCATGCTCATTGCGCTTTGCCTTCCCGTGGAGGCGCAGCAACAAGCAAAGATAGCCAAGATTGGGGAGTTAGTCTTCAGAGGCCAAGACCGTCCCGGTTTAGGCACCGGGCGCCAGGTGTTCCGGGCAAGACTCCGCGAGCTCGGCTATGTAGACTCGCTTTGCAGAGAGTAAGCTTGATCGATACCCCGCCTTAGCCGATGATTTGGTCCGTCTCAAAGTCGACGTCCTCGTTGCCTCCTCCACACCCGAAGCCGTCGCCTTCAAAAACGCCACGAAGACGATTCCTGTCATTTTTAATATCGGGACCGATCCTGTTGCGGAGGGGTTAGTTGACAGCTTGGCCAGACCGGGAGGCAACCTCACAGGAGTGACCTCGATCGGACTGTGCTCTCACCGGCAAAAGATTAGAGTTGCTGAAAGAAGTTATTCCCAAGCTTTCCCGCGTCGCTGTGCTACTGGAATCCGCAGAATCCAGGCTCTGCTGAATCATGGAAGGAAAGCCTATTCGCGGCACGTGCACTGGGCTTACAACTTCATTCCATGGAGGTGAGTAACGCCGAGAAATTCGAGGGTGCCTTTAAAGAGGCGACGAAGTTGCATAGCGCTGCTCTCACTGTCATAGCGGGCTCGGTCGCAACAACCAATGCAAAATTAGTCACGGATTTGGCAGCAAAGTATCGCCTACCGGCAGTTTTTGATCGATCAGAATTTATTACAACACGGCGGCTTGATGTCCTACGGAACCGACCGGGCCGAATTGTATAGGCGCGCCGCGGTTTTTGTTGACAGGATTTTAAAGGGCGCGAAGCCCGCCGACATTCCCGTTGAGCAGCCAACGAAGTTTGAACTGATCATCAATC
The DNA here is from genome assembly GCA_963804165.1 of uncultured delta proteobacterium. Classification (GTDB taxonomy): domain Bacteria; phylum Desulfobacterota; class Binatia; order UBA9968; family UBA9968; genus DP-20. Next base: position 18,253 of record CAWDPO010000005.1, on the reverse strand, counting down.
TGAAAGCTGCGAAGCAGATCGGCCTGACGATTCCGCCGAATGTGCTGGCGCGGGCGGATCGGGTCATCAGATGACAGCGGCTAGCGATCAGATGTCAGATGAAAGCACGTGAGGGAATTGATGAGAAATTCATTCTTCGGTCTTTCGCTTAGCGCTATGCTCCTTGCGCTTTGCTTGTCCGCGGAAGCGCAGCAGCAAGGAAAGGTCCCTAAGATTGGCTGGCTCGGAGCCCGTCCTGCGGCAATTGCCAGAGGGCGCGAGCAATTGGGGCGGGAGCTCCGCGCGCTAGGCTACGTTGACGGTAAAAACGTAACCTTTGAATCTCGCTACGCAGAGGGCAAGTACGACCGGCTCCCCGCTTTGGTTGATGAGCTAATTCGTCTCAAAGTCGATGTACTCGTCACGCCCACTGATGTTGAGGCATTAGCTGCCAAGAACATTACCCGGTCGATCCCCATCGTTTTCTTAGAGGTGTCTGATCCGGTCGCGGACGGGTTGGTCGACAGTCTGGCGCGGCCCGGCGGAAATATCACGGGATTCACCACTATTTCAGCCGTGTTGATGGGCAAACGACTGGAGCTACTCAAAGAAACCGTTCCCAAGCTCGCTCGAGTTGCGGTGCTGTGGAATCCACAGAACCCAGGCTCCGCTCAAGAATGGAAAGAAAGCCAACTGCCGGCGCGAGATCTGGGTCTGCAGCTTCACTCGATGGAAGTAAGCAGCACCGACAAATACGAAAGCGCGTTCAAAGAGGCGATCAAGGCGCGAAGCACAGCACTTGCCGTGACGCAGGACAGTTTGGCCAACGCTAACCAAAAACAGATCACGGGCCTGGCGGTAAAAAATCGGCTGCCGGCGATTTATCCTCGGGGAAGTCATACCGTGGCCGGTGGCTTGATGTCCTACGGACAAGATCGAGAATACGTCTTCAGGCGCGCCGCCGTCTATGTGGACAAAATCCTCAAAGGGACTAAGCCGGCGGACTTACCTGTCGAGGCACCGAAAGACCTCGACTTGGTTATTAATCTCAAAACCGCCAAGCAGATCGGCCTGACGATTCCACCGAATGTGTTGGTGCGGGCGGATAGGGTAATTAAGTGAACAAAGAAAGCGAAGCCGCGATGCTAGGATTGAATTGAATTCTCCATCAATGCAATCTCGCGACACATAACGTTGAAGTGTCGTTCAGTTAAATCCTAACGGTTTTACGGTGGTCTGTTGGAGATAACCTGCGAATCGTTAGAGTCATTCTGCCATAGCGATTTGGTTGTGGCAAAGTAATGGCAAAGTGAAAAAATTGTCATGTGTTTCTCTAGGAGTTAGACGCGCTACGAGGATTAACAATCCTCGTGCGGTTAAATTCGATTTGAGTGCCTTTGTCTCTTCTAGTACACGGCAGGGAGTGCCCACTAGTGGACGCTCTGCAGAAGGGGGCAAGCACAAGCCCAATAAAGGGCATGCAGCTAAAACCACAGCAGGCTAACATGCGTCAAGAAATCGAGAATTCCTGAATTTTGAAGATCCACATTTTGTTTCAGCACATGATTTGAATGACCGTAGCGATCCAACATCCTGGAACGATGGGGACGGTTTCGTTGTGTGAGAATTCGCTCCGGTACTAAGGCAGGCGATTCGTGCAACCTTGGGGCCTGGATACTTATGCTGGTCCGACCGGTTCGAATGAATACTTTGGCTACAATAGTGTCAACGAAAGAATACTTCGTTTACAACGGCACCCGATTTCGAGAATAAGAACTTTTCAATGATGCTGACTTCGGTCGATTCTTTTCCATCCATAACGGCTATCAAGTAAGATTCGTAAGACCACGTTTTTGCGATAAATCTGCAAGAATACATCTTGACGCAATCGGACCATAGGCCTTCCATGTGCAATAATGACTTGCGGTGGCATTTTCTTTGCTCTTTGTCAAAATCGAGCGAAAAAAGACAAAACCTGGATTTGTTTCCCTCGTATGAAGGGAGTTGCCATGGACAGGCCTGGTTCGAATGCACAAGCACCCTCTGCAAATATTTTCGATGGACGGAAACCAGCTTTGTTTCCGGCGCCCCCTACTGACCTCCATCGACATACTCGTTCTTTAATCAGCTCGAGTTTCCATTCAAGAGCGGCTGCCCCGAACGAAGTCGCGGTGGCGCTAGCGGTTTCGGAGCCTGAAACCAGGCAGCACATCGCCAGGATCCTCAACGAAGCTGCTCTCGAGATTAGAGCGAAGACGGCGGCCGACCTTACCTCCGCTGGCGACCTTGGCGAGGACCAGAGTAGAGTTCTTGAGTGGCTTCACGGATATTTTCTAAAAGGCGATTCGAGACCTTTAATCCTGATCTCTGACCTGCTGAAGCCGCCGTCCGAATCGATCGAGGACTGTTTGACGCGCGAATGCCAGGCGAGGTTCGCGCACCACGCACTAGGAACGATAGCAATCCGGCCGTCGCGGAAGCGAGTAACGGACATTGACCGTATTATCAAGCCGGATGTCACCCGTGAAGATTTAACGCGTGCGATGGTGCTGCTGATTGGCCGCCTTGAATATCTCACCGCGCCGAAAGCTCGGCCCGAATTCGATCCGGATTCGATCATCTTGCGGCCGTTGCGGAGCCACAACGAACGAGAGTTTCGCGAGTATTTCCGGCTTCGCCACCGGGTGTATGCGCAGATGGGCTATCTTGACGAAGCTATGGAGGCAAGTTCGAGCAAACTCGAGATGAACGAGGCCGATACGCACTCGATTCATCTCGGGGCATTCCGGCGATCGGGATTCGGCGAAGTGTTGATTGGTTCGGCACGCGTGGCTATGAACGGCGAGGCGGATCCAATGCTGGTTGAGTTGTTTGCAAGGATTGCCGAAACGGATCCGGTGTCCAAGCGCCGCCTCAACGATGCGTATCCGCTCAGCTTAGCGATTTTTCAGACGCACAAGACATTGGCCGGCAGGATGATCGATATCCTCAGAAATCGCAAGAAGTGCGGCGAACTGAGCCGCGTCATCGTCGATCGCTCATTCCGTGGAGCCGGAATCTCGGGCCGCCTGATAACCGAGGCGTTGGAAACGGCGGTAGGAAAAGGGATCAACCCAATTTTTCTGGAGTGCCTGAAGATCCACGAGCAAATTTATGAAAAGCACGGCTTCAAGCGACTCGACGGCGTGGAGGCGAGCGTCATCGACGTCAAGCGGACGATGATAGCGATGGAACTGCAGCCTCAAGCGATCGCGACAATAACCGCCCGGCTGAACGATGATTAGAGATGGACGACAGCAAATCTCGTGATCAAGTATGGCGAATTCGTTGGAGCTGCGGATACGACGGTGCTTAGATATCAGACCGGCATGCTGCTGCACATTTTAAAATGAGAGGTACACAATGGCGCCACAAGCTGCGATTGCGATGGAGAACAGAGCTGTCAGATACGATGTTTTTCTAAGCTACAATTCCGCACAAAAGGACTGGACTCGCGCGCTGGCGCGGCGGCTCCGCGATAACGGGTATCATGTCTTCTTCGATGATTGGGAGATGCCGCGATTCATCGGCAAGACCTGGATCGACGTGCTGGCCGAATATATTGATCGCACCAAGAAAGTTATCCTGGTGTGGTCTCCGGAGTACTTTGATAATGAGTGGCCCCGCTTTGAAGCCAATATTCTGCAGACACAAGATCCGAATGGATCGAAGGGCAAAATTCTTCCCGTCATTCATACGAAATACGATCTGCCGAGACGCTTTGCGGTCATCCAGGGGCTGCCGTTCAGCCTTGTCGAAGACTCGGGTAAGACCGCGGCAGATGGAACGATTGACTTCGAATTCCGGTATCAGCAACTGCTCTACAATCTTAATCCACTCGAGTCCTATGAGGGAGATTTCGATCAATTCAAGCGTCAGTATCAACAGAATCAGAATGTTATAGACGCCGGTCGGCCGCCGCTGAACGCTGAGGACCAAATCAGCCGACTGCGCGATCTCCGTTCGGTGATGTACCAGGCGCCGAGATATACGACTCCGACTTATTTCCTGGACACGCATTTGGCAGTAGTTGCCTGGAATGTTGCATTTGAGGTGATATTCAGGCGGATTCTGCCCGCGATTCGCCGTCGACACGTCAACAACTTTATTATCGAATTGGCCAATCAGACTGAAGTTTTCGAGCACGCCAGAGAATTTACAGAAAAGGTAAAAGAGGGCCACCTCCCGCTGGTTGACCTGGAACCGCTGGTCTACGAGTCGCCGGACTACGGCAAAATGGAATTCATAAAAGTGGCAACCCAGCTGACGGACGCGGACGCCAATCTGAAAGCTTGGTCAGTGGCGCTTTTGCCAAAGAAATTTGATTGGAAACTATTCCAGAGGGACTTGGAAGAGCGGCTTTCTGAAGACCGGATGTGGGGCCTTTACGCCGTCTCTTACGATGCGCTGCTGAGAGGCTTCAAGCCCTATGAAGATCTGATCCAGGATGTCATAAGCGGTATTCCGGCACGGGCAACCCGGGTCCTCGAGCTGGGAGCCGGCACAGGAAACGTTACGGAGAAACTGCTGCTACGCAATTACCAGGTCTTGGCGGTCGAGAACAATCCGTTCATGCTGGAGAAGATGGCGGAGAAGCGCCTGGGATCGAACAAGAATTTGACGCTCCTGATGGAATCGGTGGAGAACACGGAATTCGACGGCCAAAATGACTTCGACGCTGTGGTTGCGGTGAATGTCGCTTATGCGTTGGACGATCCGCCGGGATGCTTCAGGAAAGTAGCCGAAGCGTTGAGAAGAGGCGGAGTTTTCACGCTATCGACAACTCATTCTAAGACGAATCTCGATTCGCTGTTGGAGGGCATCAGGGACGATCTTGTCTCGAAGGCAAAGTTCGAGAGTTGCCGCGAGCACTATGACAGGCTCGTATCCGTCAACCGCGCCATTGAAAGAACCATCGCGAGACGTTACTCGCTGGAACAGTACAAAGAGTGGCTCGTCGATACGGGCTTTGACATCGTACGCAGCGAACCGAAGTACTTTGACGCAGTGGAGATGATACACGCGCGTAGGCGGTGATCATCGATAGTCGAGGAAACGTCAATAGTTATGAGGCGCGTAGTGGCCCAAGCCGGTAGATAACACACTGGACCCCGATCAAGCCATTGGTGTGAGCACGGGTTGCATGTTTACCTTCATCGCTGGAATTACGAACAAGCGCCATGGGGCGAGTTTCGCCTGGTAGCGGTGCGTCTGGGTCCACTGGCACGCAGCAAGGCGCTAATCGAGCATTGGCCGGCCGGCAAGCCGCAGAGGAAGTCGGGAAAAATGGCTAAGGGCGAAACGCGCAAGACCACGGGCGGCGGCACGCACAGTTCCAGCCCTGACGGGATGCACAAGTCGGCCAAGATGAAATCAACCCGCGGTCTTCTCGGCGGCAATACTGCCCTGTTGGCGACAACCCGCTCGATATGGTCGTGCTACAGTCGATGACAGGAAAGCAGCTGTTCTTCCCAGTTGGCCCAGAAGTTCATCATAAATCTTAAGGCGGCAAAACAGATCGGACTGACACTCTCGCCGGAATTTCTCTCGCGGGCGAATCAAGTGAGCAAAAGAGCAAAGCGGCAATGCCAGGATTGAATTGAATTCTCCTTCAACTCCATCCTACTGATACTTTATTGAAGCGTCGTTCAGTTCAATCCTACGTCGAAATCAACCTTTTTCCCCTCGATGAATCTGTTTTCCTTCTGCCGTAAAATAACACTTTTCTCCGTTTCCGTATCCGTGATACGTTGACAGAATCTTGAAGGGAGCCAAGCCTGGCGATCTGCCTGTGGAGCAGCCGAAGAAGTTCGAGTTCATCGTCAACCTGAAAACGGCAAAACAGATCGGCTTAACTATTCCGTCCAATGTATTGGCTAGAGCCGACAAAGTTATCCGATGACCGAACAATCGAAAATCCAAAATCGAAAATCTAAAATGGTAGGGCGATTCCGCCGAATGTGCTGGCGAGGGCGGATCGAGTAATCAGATGAGAGTTGTCAGTGATCAGTCGTCAGTTGGCAGCAGAAAAGTGGGAGCGAAAACGATGAGTGGAAAGACCTTAGTCTGTTTACTGGCAACTTTCTTGCTGACAACTGCGGCTCCCGCCCGGGCGCAACCAAAAACCAAAACCTTTCGACTCGGATATCTCGCGGGTTCCTCCCTGACTGTGAATGCGGATCGCATCGAAGCATTTCTACAGGGGCTGCGCGAGCTCGGATACGTGCAGGGGAAAAACATCGTCCTTGACTACCGGGCGGCAGAGGGCAAATCCGAACGGTACCCAGCTCTTGCGTCCGAGCTCGTTAGTCTCAAAGTAGACGTCATCGTGACGGCCGGTGCCGCATCAACCCGTGCCGCCAGGGAAGCGACGAGCACGATTCCGATTGTGATGGTTCAGGATAGCGATCCTGTAGGCAGTGGGTTCGTCGCCAGCCTGGCACGGCCTGGCGGCAACGTCACTGGACTGTCCACGCTGGCCCCTGAGATAAGCGGAAAACGGTTGGAGCTTCTAAAGGAGAGTGTCCCTAAGTTCTCCCGGGTAGCCACACTCGGCACTTCGAACTATCCGGGCAACGCGCAATCGTTAAAAGAAACCGAACTCGCCGCGGCGGCCTTCGGAGTGCGGATTCAATACCTAGACACGTTGGGCCCGCAGGATATCGAGCCGGCGTTCCGAGCCGCGAGCAGGGAAAGTGCCGACGCAGTTCTACTGCTGCAGAGCTTCGTTCTCAATTCTCACCGAAAACAGATCGTTAATCTCGCAATCAAGGGCCGACATCCAGCGATATACTACTCACCTGAATGGGTAAAAGACGGGGGCTAATGAGTTACGGTGTCAGCTTTACGGACCTGAATCATCGCGCCGCCGGTTATGTGGACAAAATACTCAAAGGAACCAAGCCCGCGGAGCTGCCGGTTGAGCAGCCGACAAAGTTCGAGTTCATCATCAATTTGAAAGCGGCGAAGCAGATCGGGCTGACAATTCCGCCGAACGTGCTGGCGAGGGCGGATAAAGTGATCAAATAAGGAGGATGCTATGGTCGATGCCAAGGCTCTGTTAGAGGAGATCCGGCAAGATTTGCAGACCGTCACCGAACAGCTTCTTCGCCATCCGTACGTGCAGGCTCTGGAGGAAGGGAAGATCGGGCGGGAGAATCTCCGTCTTTTCGCAGGCGAGCAGTACAACACTATAGCGAGTGATCTCAAAAGCATCGCGTATCTGGTTAGCCGTTTCGGTAGCGCGCCGAGCCGTGATTTTTTTCTTGGCATCCTGCAGGGTGAAAGAGCTGCCTGGGATGCCCTGCTAACGTTCGCCCATGCCCTCGGCCTAAGCGAAACTCAACTGCGCGAGCACGAGCCACTGCCCGGCGCTCACGCCTACACCTGCTACATGGCGTGGCTTGCGCTCTATGCCTCTGACGCCGAGATTGCCGCTGCCTACCTGATCAATTTTCCAGCCTGGGGTCAAAACTGTGGCCGGCTAAGCCGTATCTTGAAAGAGCGTTTCGGTCTGGGCGAGAAGGAGGTCGCTTTTTTTGATCTCTTTGCCTCCCCTCCAGCTACGTTTGAAGCCAACGCCCTGAGCGTTATTCAGCAAGGGCTCGATCGCGGCACCGAGCCGCGGCCGATCCAACGCGCGGCCCGGTTACTCCAGGCCTACGAGCTCATGTACTGGGATACACTCTACAGGACCTCTAGTCCTTAACGCGGGCGGCCGGAACGGTACGAGCCGTTTACGACTACATGTACAAAACTTCAAAAGGCACGAAGCCCGCGGACATTCCGGTGGAGCAGCCGACAAAGTTCGAATTGATCGTGAATCTCAAGACTGCCAAGCAGATCGGGCTGACCATTCCGCCGAACGTGCTGGCGAGAGCGGATAAGGTGATCAAATAACGACGCGGCAATCGCAGGATTGGATTGAATTCTCCTTCACCTTAAAACTGCAGGTACTCATGCATCCGATACGAAACACCGAGACTCAACTATTTCCTGCCACCAGTTTTGTCTTGCGCTCCTGAAGTGCTTGCAGGCGCTTCAGCGCTCTCGCTCGGCATTTACAACATGCCAAGATAGAAAATGACACCTCTCGACAAGCGGGGCAACTTAGGTGGCCACAGAGCAAACATCTCACCCTTAAAATAGGCCATTCTGGTCGCTTGCTCATCAATCGATCCGGTTAGTTTTAGCTTCATTGCCGCTATCGTAAGGTTGAGCGGTCATATGGGGAAGTAGACACGAGTCTTTCGCCGTCGGTTAAAGGTAGGCGATATCTCTTTACTACTCTTAACCGTCTCTTTTGAGACAGGGTTACTATTCGGCTCCGAATCGTCAATTTTAAACGAGCGTTCTGATTCTATTTGCCCATCGATCCTCTGCTTAGCATTAAAATCGGCGGTTTTCCCCGTGAAGACTCCCATGAGAATTTCCCCTTGTTACGGCTAGGGGAATTGCCTGTTGCGCAAACATGGTGCCGAGTAAAGGCGTCATGCGTTGGACTGAACTAGCTTCAGTTGTAAGTCGCAATACCGAGTGCTCGCCAGCCCGTATGGGACACCTTTGACATTCCTGACAAAAGGCGCTCATTGGTAGCAAGTAAAATGGGATGCGCCCTCCCTTGCAGTCAACAAGTGCGATAGTGTCGATGCTGAGGGCATTAAGAATGGCGCGATTTTGTTGAAGCATCATGTGCGCAACAGCAATTACTCTCCACGTCAAACTGGTAAAATCGACGAGGCGATTTGTCTCTTTCAGCATGCTATAGCGCGTAGAGTGGTGCTGATTGCGATGCTGACCGTGGCGTGGAGTGCTAATCAAGTATGGTCGGACACGGTTACATTTATTTTACCCGAACAAATATTGCTAGGCAGGAGCTTTACCATGATATGCTCTTCTTCAGTTATTCGCGGGTCGACCGAACAAGTGAGTAAAGTCTTTGTTGCGTAAAGCCGACCACATAACCCGCCGCTTGAGCCGATAGCGAGATCAAAGATGATTGATGTATTTTTTGATAACGGCTCAGCGGCATCATGTTAGCCGTCAGTGAAAGGAGTAGACATGAACGCTTTTACGAATCTAAACGACGCGCTACGGGCGATGAAGGCTGATCCATCGACTGCCCGAGACCCGATTAAACGCATGTTTCTCTGTGACGGGCAGTTCATCACTGCGAACGCTTCAATAATCGAAGAAAGTGGTAACGCCTTGCACACGCAACCCTCGCACGACGAGATCGTTCTGATTCTCGGAGGTGAAGCAGATTTCCGTGTCGGCGACGAGACGAGGCACGTGAATGCAGGCGATATGATCTTCATTCCGCAGAACACGTTGCATGGACCGATCATCCCGGAAGGTGGGCGACTCGAGGTGCTATCAATCTTCGCTCCGTTCTTTGACCGGTCCAAAAGGAACATAACTTGGGACAAAGACGGAGCGCGTGTCGCCAGCTAACCAGTCGGCTGGAGCGGACAATCCGGCTGAACTACCAGAAGACCGCGCGACCATTTTGATCGCTGCCCAGCCGAAACGTGTTAGCCGTTAACCCTGAAATTGAATTGAATTCTCCATCAACTCAATCTTCTCAGCAACCAAACTGAAGCGTCGTTCAGTTAAATCTCACGCTAAAAATCTAGTTTTTCCACTCGACGAATACCTGTCGCCTTCCGTCATAAATCTCAGTTTCCTCTACACGGCCCCACGTGATACATAACGAATTGTGTGTGCAATGAAGAAAGTTAGTGTCTTATCAATCCTGCTTGTAGTGATGCTGCTTGCTGTTGGAGTGACGGCTCAGGCGCAGCAGCCGAAGAAAGTCTCTCGGTTAGGGTATCTATCCAATACCGACCCGGCTACTGACTCCGCCCGCGCCGAGGGAATTCGGCTAGCTCTGCGCGAGCTTGGCTACATAGAAGGACAGAACATCGCCATCGAGTACCGATATGCGGAGGGGAAGGTCGATCGGGCCCCTGAGCATGCGGCGGAGCTTGTGCGTCTGAAGGTTGATATCATCGTGGTAGCGTCAGGGGACCCGGGATCCGGGCGGCCAAGAATGCAACCAAGACGATTCCCATCGTCATGGTGGGCGTTGGGTCCGATCCTGTTAGGGCAGGCTTCGTTGAAAGCCTTGCTCGTCCCGGCGGCAATGTCACCGGCCTCACAGCCCTTGCCAGGGAACTGGGCGGGAAGCGGCTGGAGCTGCTCAAAGAAGCCGTTCCCAAACTTTCCCGTGTCGCGGTTCTCTACGATCCGGCCGATCCGCCCAGTTTACACGAGGTAAAAGAGCTTCTCCCAGCCGACGCGCATGCACTAAAGTTGACTATTCGGTACAAACAACGAAATTTGGTTGAAAACTAAACGAGATTTCTCCGTGTTTTTGAATACTTTGACCTTTAATCTGTGTGTAGTTCGCGTGCATGCATTCGTGGCACGCGAATTCTCGGTGTTGCAGAGCGAAAATTTATCACTTCGGTTCCCGACGTCGTCAGTGCAGTCAGTGCAAGCGTACGTGGAGGATCCGCAAGAAACAGCGCGGCCGCAAGCCTCGGCGAGCGCGTCCTGGAACTCTCAAAGCAGTGTTGCTCGACGGACGCACACTGAAAACTCTCGCTCCACGCTATGGTCTTACCCACCAAGGGTTGAGTCGGCGGTTTCGTGGAACTCTGCGACAGTTCACATCGCGATCTCGGGATTTGCGCTTGCCCAAAGGTTCCTTGGTTTTGGTCTTGGACGGACTGTACTTTCGCTTTCGCGGCAAAGATTGGGTTGTGTATTTGATGGCGGTAAAGCCGTGTCATCAAAATCGAGCGATCTTCCTCGATCCTGTGCTGCGCAAAGGCAGAGAGAACATGCAAGGGTGGTCTCACGCCTTCACAACCATTCCGCCCTCTATACACAGACGTATCCGTGCCTCGGTCTCCGACGAGGTTTCTGGTATTGTCAAACTCGGCACAAGCCAAGGCTGGATCGTTCAGCTCTGCCATTTTCATCTCATCAGCCGATTGCAGAACTGCCGCGGCCGACGAAATCACAGACTCCATGGCAGACCCCTGCGCGAGGCGCTCTATCAACTGACCCGCCAAGCTCTCGAGCTTCCCGATGGCCCTCCGCTCCGATCGGTGCTCGCTCAGCTCAACAATCGCGTTCGGCAAGCAAAACGACTGCGTGTCATGCGCATGATCGTTCGAGAGTTTCTCAGGCGGATCGACCATTTCAGAGCCTATCGCAAATACCCAAAATTAAATCTGCCAACCACTACCGGCAGCCTAGAAGCTATGAACCGAAGAGTTCGTGATTTGATGCGCCAGACTCGTAGCATTCGTAGTCCTCAAGCTTTACTTCTGTGGACTACGGCTCTGATCAGGACTCGTCCCCTTGTCATGTGCAATGGTAAAAAACTTTCAACCAAATAAAGTTGTTTGTACCGACTATTCAACCTTGGGAGATACGAGCGGTGGATGACTTCGAGAAGGTCTTTGCTGCGCTAAACAAGCAGCGCCCGGATGGACTCTACGCGCTCACCGCGGGCCCGGTAATGCGTCCTAACCTAAAACGAATCGTGGGCTTTGCGTTAAAGAGCCGGCTACCGTCGGTGTACTTCAGCAGAGAAGCTGTAGAAGCTGGTGGGCTCATGTCCTACGGCCGGGACGTCGCGGACGGCTATCGGCGCGTAGCTATCTACGTGGACAAAATCCTGAAGGGAGCCAAGCCTGCCGATTTGCCGGTCGAACAGCCCACGAAATTCGAGTTGGTGATCAATCTCAAGACAGCGAAAGCGCTCAACCTCACGATTCCACAGTCGGTGCTGTACCGGGCGGATAAGGTGATTCGATGAAGACCCGAACGTTTAGGAGCAAACCATGAATGCGCCGATCTCGCTCCTGCTACTGGCTACTTCATTTCTGATGACTGTTTCTTCTGCGAGGGCGCAGCAGACAGAAAAAGTCTATCGCGTCGGAAGATTGTCCGGGGGACTATCTAGCTCCAGATTTGGCCAAGACGCGCTACGACGAGAGCTCCGCAATCTTGGTTATGTCGAGGGTAAAAACATCGTTTTCGAGCTTCGCAACGCGGAAGAGAAACCCGAGCGGCTCTCCGCCCTGGCCGATGAGCTGGTTCGTCTCAAGGTCGATCTTATCATCGCGGGTGGTCCAAACGATGGCCTGACCGCCAAGAAGGCTACCAAAGCGATTCCCATCATTTTTACGGATTCCAACACCGATCCGGTTGCGCGCGGCATGGTTGACAGCTTGGCGCGGCCCGGAGGCAACATCACGAGATTTTACTCCATGGCCGATGTTTTAGCTGGCAAAAGACTGCAGGTACTTAAGGAGGCCATACCAAAACTCACCCGCGTCGCCGTGTTGTGGTACCCAAAGTTTGAGGGCAGTGAGCCACAGTGGACAGAAAGCCAACTTGTGGCACGGCAACTTGGGCTGCAACTCCACTCCATGGAGATCAACACGGACAACTTTGAGAGCGCTTTCAAAGAGGCCGCCAAGAAGGGCAACATTGGTCTCACCGTAACACGGCATCGTCTATCTCAGAGCACCGAGAATCAAGAACGGATCATCGCGCTAGCGGCTAAGTACCAACTACCCACGATTCACTATCGCGAAGACTTTGTTCAGAACGGCGGCTTGATGTCCTACGGTGCGGACGAGGTTGAGCCCTTCAAGCGCGTGGCGGTGATGGTCGACAAGATTCTCAAAGGCGCCAAACCCGCGGACATTCCGGTCGAGCAATCGAGCAAGTTTGAGTTCGTGATCAATTTGAAGACTCAAAGCGGATTGGGCTAACGATTCCACCGAATGTGCTCGCGAGAGCGGATAAGGTGATTAAGTAACCACGCAGCGATGCCAGGATTGAACTGAATTCTCCATCAACTCAATCTTCTCAGCAACCAAACTGAAGCGTCGTTCAGTTCAATCTCAAGAAACACATTTCCAAAAAACGATGAAACCAAGTGCGCCACCGGCAAGCGTGAAAAACCCTCGTTAGCGCTAGCACGTATATTGGTAATACACTGACCAGTGTATTGTGGTTCTTGAGAGGTGTCGTAATTGACAACTGATTGAAAGAACGAGTAAATTCCTTTGGCCGGGATTTTAAATTATCCTATACACTGGTCAGTATACTCGGTAGTTGAACTAAACCGCTGCGCGGTGGCGGATGCCGTGCGGTGTGTTTCTGTTCCCCTCAGGTTCTCCCCTCATCTCTTCGTAGTTTTCATAGCTCGAACTCAGCGTCCATTTTTTATCTCGCGTGATAGCGTCGCTCCCAAATTTAAATCCAAGGAGGATTTGTTATGGGAGCGTTACGCACAAGGATGATCGAGGAGATGAGGTTGAGAAACTTCTCGCCCCGCACCCAGCAGTCCTATCTGGCGGCCGTGATCGGACTGGTCAAGCATTATCGACGCTCGCCGGACCAACTCACACAAGAGGAGATTCGCGCTTATCTTTTGCATCTGGAAAAGCGCGGTTTGTCGCCCAGTTCGCGCAACGTGGCGATCTCGGGGATGAAGTTCTTTTACCACCAGATGTTGAGCTGGAACGACAAGCAGTTGTTTATTCCGCCGAGAAGGCGCAGTTGGCAACTGCCCGAAGTGTTAGGCCAGAAGGAAGTCGAGCGTTTGCTGTTGGCCGCGGCAAAACAGCGCGACCGTTGTCTGTTGATGACGGCTTACGCCACGGGGCTGCGGGTCAGTGAATTGGTTCGGCTCAAAGTCAGCGCCATCGACAGTGAACGGATGATGGTGCGGGTGGAGCAGGGCAAGGGTAGAAAAGACCGCTACACGATCTTATCTGCCCGTTTGCTCACCGAGCTGCGCTCTTATTGGAAAGAGCATCGTTCGCCGATTTACCTGTTCCCCAACCGAAAGGGTGGTCCGATATCAATCGACTACGCCCAGCGAATCTACAATCTTGCCAAGTTGAAGGCTGGTATCCAAAAAGGCCACGGTATCCATACGCTCAGACACTGTTTTGCCACCCATCTATTGGAAGCCGGGGTGGATCTGAGGACCATTCAGACGCTATTGGGTCATAACTCGATGGCCAGCACCGAGCGCTACTTGCAGATTCGCCAGCACAAGATCACTACCACGGCCAATCCTTTGGATCTGCTGAGACTGCCGAACTAAGAAGCGGTCTCACGGTGCTGTCTCGCGCTGATGGGCGGGCGGCAGGAGAAAAAAAGGCAAGCCCCGAGCTGGCCGATGTCTTTCGTCAGTACGGGGAGCGATATCAACGAACGCATCGATTTTCGGCTTCCCAGCAGAAAGTGATGCGGGCCGTTTCGGTGTGCCGGACTCCAGAATTGGGCGGGCATCTGGATCGATGCGAGTCTTGCGGTTTTGAGCGCCCGGCTTATAACTCCTGTCGTAACCGCCACTGTCCCAAGTGCCAAGCCTTGGCTAAGGCTCGGTGGTTGGAGAAGCAAACCTCTGAGCTTTTGCCGGTGGGATACTTTCATCTGGTCTTCACCTTACCGCATGAGCTTAACGGTCTGATTCTGACCCATAAAAAGCTGGTGTTGGCTTTGCTGTTTAAAGCTGTCAGTAAAACTTTATTGGAGTTTGGCCAGACACGTCTTAAGGGATCCATCGGTATCACTGCTGTGCTGCACACCTGGGATCAAACCCTTAAAGATCATTTTCATCTGCACTGTCTGGTACCCGCAGGCGCTCTGTCTTTCGATCACAGCCGCTGGATACCGGCGCGCGAAAACTTTCTGTTTCCGGTTAAGGCCTTAAGCCGGGTGTTTCGTGGAAAGTTTTTGACTCTGTTGCAGCAGGCCGGTGAGAGAGGAAAACTCCCTGCGGCCGACAAGGAAACCAAAGCATTGCGCAAAACGAGCTGGATCGTCTACGCGAAAAAGCCTTTCGGCTCGCCACAAACTGTCCTCGATTACCTCGGCCGCTACACTCATCGTGTGGCTCTGTCCAATGACCGCATCCTCAGAATCGAAAACGCAGAGGTCACCTTGAGCTACCGAGATCGAAAAGATGGGAATCAAAAAAAGACCCTCCTCCTTGATGCCCAGGAATTTATCCGTCGCTTCCTGCTTCATGTCCTGCCCGAGGGCTTCATGCGCATCCGCCACTTCGGCTTCTTGGCCAACCGATCCAAGAAACAAGCCCTCGCTCAATGCCGCAAACTCTTGAAACTTGCTCCCGCTGTGCCTCAAAGCCCCATTCTCTCAGCTAAAAACTTGCTGCTAAAAATCACCGGCATCGATCTTTCTCGCTGCCCGTCTTGTCTTGAGGGAACGATGATTGCCGTCGGCGACCTGCCGGCTTCGTTGAGTTTAGCTCGTTGGGATTCTTCATGAAAAAGATTCCTTTGTATCTCAGCTCGTGTGAATTTCCATCCACCGCCATCGCGCGGGTGTGTCTGGCAGTAGCCAAAACTAACTTTGAAGTCGCATGGCAGTGTCGCAATCGGCGCAACGCCACCGGCGCCGATCTCGACTGCAGTCCTCGGGCCTTTCTTTCGTTAACAGTGTGTCAAGCCCCGCGGCACTGCATCCTGTTACAATCCCCATAGCCGAAGTCTCACGGCTGCTCCGCGGTTTAGTCCAACCTCGTTTTATCCCTTTGGCGTTACTCCGCGCTCTCCACCCAACTTGACTGCCTCTAACCTCCAGGGATAAAACGCTATACGTTAGCTGACGAAGGGGGACGAAGCAGGCATACTTACGTGAAAGGAGAAGCCCGTGGCCAATAGCAGAGCATCGACTATGATACTGGAAGCCGCTCGCGCGCTCCGGTCGCGGATCCTGGCGGAGCGTGAGCGCCTTGAGGCTGACCGGAGGTTGCCCGAGGAACTCACCCAGGAACTGGCCCGAGCGGGGTTCTTCCGCATCTTCTTACCTGCTGCCTATGGCGGCCTCGATCTCACCCCTATGGATGCGATGGAGGTGTATGAAGAGCTAGCGCGAGCGGACGCCTCTGTGGCTTGGTGCGTGTGGAACGGGAACGTCCACTGGACCACTGCTCGGCTGTCGAAAGAGGTTGCACAAGAGATCTTTGCGGACCCGAATATGATCCTCGCGAACAGCACCCGCCCTACGGGACGGGCCACGGTCGTCGATGGTGGCTACCGGGTGAACGGGCGCTGGTCACTGGTGAGCGGCTGCCAGATCAGCTCTTGGTTCATCCTCATGTGCATCGTCCACGAGAACGGTAAGCCCCGACTTACACCGTCGGGGGCGCAGGAATTCCGGTTTATGCTCTGCCCGGCTGTCGATTGCACCATCATCGATACGTGGACGGTCAGCGGACTGCGTGGCACTGGGAGCCACGACGTCGTGGTGGAGGATCGCTTCGTACCGGCCCGCTATGCGTCGTTCCACACAGACCCAATCGTGTTGACCGAGCCGCGGTACCAGATCCCTCCTCATTCGCGCGCCGGCCCCGGCCTCGGTGTGATCGCGCTCGGCATTGCGCGGAGTGCGATCGAAACACTACTCGACCTGGCGGCGGAAAAGCGTCATGAACGGACTCGCCAGTCTGGGGGAAGATCGGGGCGCGCAAACTCGGCTGTCGCAGGCAGAAGCTTTAGTGCGTTCGGCACGGCTCTTTCTCTTCGACGCGGCCAATCGACTGTGGGATGACGTGCTCTCGGGACGCGACGCGATTGTCCAGAGTCGGGCAGAAGTGCGGTTGGCGAGCTGGCATGCGGTAACGAGCGCCGTCCAGGCAGTCGACCTCATCTATCTCACAGGTGGTGCGACCTCGCTCTACGCAACCTCCTCGATTGAGCGCGCTTTTCGGGATGTGCACGCCGTCACCCAGCATATAGGCGTCCAGCCCCGCGTCCTGGAGACCGTCGGCCGGGTGTTGTTTGGACTGGAGCCGGACATCCCGATATTTATGCTGTGATGTCCGGCATGAGCTGTCGGACGACTTGGTTGTGATCCTCTTTGCTCCGCACGGACGAGAAGACCAGCTAACCAACGCCGTGCACGAGCCCGGCGCCCGCTGGCGGTTCCCGCTGAACGTGAAGGTCTACGGTTTGGTGGTGGCCCGTGACGGCGAACGTTAGCGCTGTGATTGAACTGAATTCTCCATCTAATCAATCTCGCGCTAGATCAAACTGAAGCATCGTTCAGCTCAATCTCAGGGCTAAACTTGGTCTCCCACTCGATGAACGTCTGTTCGTCATAAATCTCACTTTTCTCTACTACCGCTCATGCCGCCGTGATACATACCGAATGGTGTGTGTGCAATGAAGAAAGCTCGTGTCTTATCAATCCTGCTATGCGCCATGCTCTTTGCGCTTTGCGGTTCAGTCGAAGCGCAGCAGGCAGGAAAAATCTTTCGCATAGGTTACCTGGAGAGTGGCACCGCTTCCGGTAGCGCGGTCCTCTTGGAGGCGTTCCGCCACGAGCTGAGTAAGCTCGGCTGGATCGAGGAAAAATATAGCTTTCGAGTACCGGTTTGCGGAGCAAAAGTCTGAGCGCCTACCTGAGCTTGCGGCGGACTTGGTTCGTCTTAAGGTTGATCTGATCGTGGTATCAGGGACGCCATCTTCGTTAGCGGCGAAGAAAGCGACTACTACCATTCCCATCGTGATGGCGAGTGGCGGAGACCCCGTAGGAGCAGGTCTGGTTGCTAGTCTGGCGCGGCCGGGAGGCAATGTCACGGGTTTGTCAAGTTTAGGTGAGCTAAATACCAAAAGGCTAGAGATACTGAAGGACGCAGTTCCCAAGCTCGGCCGAGTTGGACTTCTGCGGCTGTCGGGAGGCGGTATAGCAGACGAGCTCCAATTGAAAGATCTGAGGCCTGCGACTCTGGCACTGAAGCTAAAATTGGAAGAGATCGAAACTCAACCCGACGCCAAAGGTTTAGAGAGCGCCTTTCACGTTTTTCGCGAGCCGCTTTTAAGCTCACATCAGGATAGACACCAAACGAAAGACGATTTTCCTTACCACCAAAACGATATTTCCAACGCCACCACTTCCCACCGGCAGGGTTAACTTCCAGATAAAGTCCTCCGCCGTCGAACAACTTGAAGGGTTGGGTGCGGGCCTTCGCAGAGCGAGTAGCAGTGTCTGTTAGCGGCATGTGGGGGCAACTCACTTTCTATACTCCACTGTTGCCCCCATAGCTGCCCCGCATACTAGGCCGCTTTAGATGGACGACATCGGAATATGCCGGACACTATACACTATGAGAATCAGAGCTTACAGTGGGTGAGCGGACTTTATCGGATGGTGCGGGACTTCTTTG
>CAWDPO010000004.1:0-207973 GCA_963804165.1 uncultured delta proteobacterium | reverse complement strand
ACCGCGTTCGGCGAGAACTTCACGGTCGAGGGGCTCGCCGACGACCAGGTCTGCATCGGCGCCCGCTTCCGGATCGGCGAGGCCGAGTTCGAGGTGAGCCAGCCGGGGGTCACCTGCTACCGGGTGGGCATCCGCCTGGACGACCCGCGCATCCCGGCGTTGCTGGTCTCGCACCGCCGCCCCGGCTTCTACCTCCGCGTGCTCCGAGAGGGCGACGTGCGGGCGGGGGACGAGATCGCCAAGCTCCCCTCCGGCCCCGAGGCGATGACCGTCGCCGAGATCGACGCCCTGCTCTACCTGCCCGGCCATCCGCGCCAGCAGCTGCTGCGGGCGCTGCGGATCCCGGCGCTCAGCCCGGGCTGGCAGGGGTCGTTCCGGGCGCTTCTCGAGGAGGGCGACGGCGGTGGCAACGCCGGCCTGACGACGGCGGCCCCGCCGCCCGCAGGGTCGGTGGACTACGACCCCGACCCCGTCGAGCCGCCCGCGCAGGGCAGCGCCCTCATCTGCTGCGGGCGACCGCGCGGCGACCTCGTCCTCGACCTATGAGCGCCGGGGCACGGTCGAGACGGTGAACGGCGGGAACGCCACGCCCGACACCGACCCGCTGAGGCGTCCGGTCGATCCCGGCGGGTTCCTCACCGTGAGGCGGATGGTGCTGGTGCGGCCCGGCGCCAGCCGCGGGACGGTCCACCTGACGATCCGGCCCGAGCGCGTGCCGCCGGGCCGCGCCGACACGAGGCGGGTGCCGCAGCAGATCGCCAGGCTCAGGCGCACGCCCTGGGCCACCACGCGCCCGCGGTTCCGCAGGGCGGCCGTCCAGGCGACCGTGCCGTCGGCGCGGCGCACGCCGGCCAGCCCGGCGGTGATCACCGGGCGCGCGTAGCTGTCGAAGTCGGCCGCCTGAAGGAAGGAGCCGTCGCTGCTCTCGGAGGGGAGGACGGCCAGTCCGTTCCCGCCCGAGGACGCCGACAGCGCGATTCCGAACAGGTCTGCGCCCACCCGGACGGGCGCGGTTGACCACGATTCGTTGGCCCGCGCCGCCGCCAGCGTGACCGTCGCCGAGCCGGGGCCCTCCTGGTCGAGGAAGCCGACGAAGGCGCGCCCCGTGCCGCCGATCGCCACCCGCGCAAGGGACGCCTCGATCCACGTCAGGCCCTCGCCGGGCGTCAACTCCCGGCCGGCCGGCCATCCCGCGCCGGCAGGCTTCACCGCGGCCAGGATCGGCGTGGCCTGGGCGTCCCGAGGGCCGCCCAGCTGAGCACGAGGTCGCCGGACGCGTTGGCCGCCACCCGCGGCGCCCGTCCCGGCGTCACGGCCTGCGGCGCGCCCCAGGCGGTGCCGAGGCCGGCCTCGGCCACGGCGACCGACGGCGTCCCGGCCGTGAGATCCTCCCAGGCGACGGCGGCGCGGCCGTCGTAGCCGGCCCCCGCCGAGGGGATGCGGGCGCCGCTGGCCGCGAGCGGCGTCGCCGCCGTCCACGCGCCCTCGGTCGAGCGCACGGCGGCGTAGAGCGGCCCGGTCGCGAAGAAGTCCGGGCCGGACGGGACGGTCCAGGCGGCGACGGCGGTGCCGTCGGGGGAGAGGGCGAGGGACGGCTCGGACGCGCCCGGGCCGAGGGCGAGCGGCGGCGTCTCGGCCCACGCCGCCCCGGAGGTCGGGCGGCGCGCGGAGCGCACGGTCCACGCGCCGGCGGCGCGCTCTGCCCACACGAGCGCCGCGGAGCGGTCGACGCCGTCCATCGCCGCCACCGCCCCGCGGAAGTCGCGCTCGTCGTCCGTGGCGCCCCCCGGGGCCACCGGGATCACGCGCCAGTCGCCATGGGGCCGGTCGCGCACCGCGGAGCGGACCGCGCCGCCGGGGACCCGCCAGGCGACCACCGCGCGCCCGGCGGGCTCGATCGCGGCCGCCGGCCGGCTGGGCGCGGTCGGGAACGTCCCCGACAGCACGACCCGCACCCAGGGCGCGTTGGCGGGATCGCGCACGCGGGCCTCGACCTGGCTGCGCCCCCGGATGGTCGTGGTGAACGCGGCCAGGGCCTCGCCGCCCGTGCCGGCCGCGGCCGACGGATCGTGCGGCTCGGCGCCGCGCGGCGTGATCGTGAGCGGGGGCTGCCACATCCGGCCGGCGGCCGCGGCCGTGCCCGCCGCCGCCACCGCGACCAGCATCGCCGCCACCGCCACGCGCGCCCAGGTCATGGCGGGGACGATGTCATCCGCTGATTGCGGGGGTGCCCCCCGCCCATCGGGTCAGTCCTCCTGCGGCGGCCGGACCGCCGTCTCGACGGATGCGGAAGCGGTGGCGTCGCGCAGCCGCTCTCCGACCTCCGCGATCCGCTCCTCGGGCAGCTGGCTGGTGAAGCCGAAGGCGGCGAGGACGATGACGGGCTCCCCGAGCATCCCGAGGATCGATGCAGAGACGGCGTTCTTCTCGTCCAGTCGGCCGACGCTCGCGGCCCAGCCGCGCTCCCGGACGACCGCGACCTCGGCGAGCAGGACATCGGGGTCGGTGGGCGCGCCCTCCACCTGGTGCCCGGGGGCGCCGTCCCTCACGACGCGCTCGCACTCGTCGGGCGGCAGGCTGGCGAGCAGCGACTTGCCGATCGCCCCGTCGAAGATCCCGAAGCGGTCGCCGATCGAGATCCCGACGTGCAGCCCGGACGCGGGGGTCGCGGTTTCGACGATCTGGGCGGAGGTCCCTCCCACCACCTGGCCGACGGCGACGGAGATGCCCTCCTCGAAGGCGATCCGCCGGGCCAGGGTCACCGCCATGGGAAGCGGGCGCGCCTCCCGCGCAGCCGCGGCGCCCAGGGGCACGAGGCGCGCTCCAAGGTGGTACCGGTGGGTGGCGGCGTCGCGGAAGACCAGACCTTCATCTTCGAGGGTGTGGAGAAGATTGAAGACCGTGCTCTTCGAGCGACCGATCGTCCGCGCGACCTCCGAGAGGGTCGCCCCCGCGCCGCCGAGGCCGGCGAGCGCGTCGAGCGCGCGGACCGCGCCGACGACCGCGGGGACCCGGTAGCCCCCTCCGGTGCTCACGGTCCCGGGCGGCCCACGACCGCAGGCCTCACCGCACCCGACCTTGGTCGAGCCGAGCGTTCAAGCTCAGGCCACCCTCCATCCGCTGAACGTGGGCACCCTACAGCGCCGACCTCGACCGGGGGCGACGGGACCACCGCCCCCGGTCCTCGCGCTAGCCCTGGGGAACCTGCAGGAGCACCAGCTTCTGCTCGCTCATGCTGCGCACCGCGAAGCGGGGCCCCTCGCGGGTGTTGCCGCTGTCCTTCACGCCGCCGTAGGGCATCTGGTCGGCGCGGAAGGTCGGGGTCTCGTTGATGAGCACGCCGCCGAAGTGCAGGCGGGCGGCCCAGGCCATGGCGGCGTCGGTGCGGGCGGTGAAGATGCCGGCCTGGAGCCCGAAGGGCGACGAGTTGGCGAGGTCGATCGCCTGGTCGACCGAGGCGTAGGAGGCGAGGCCCACGACCGGCCCGAAGACCTCCTCGCAGGAGACCTTCATCTCCGGGTCGATCCCCTCGATCACCGTCGGCGTGATGAGCCCCTCGTCGTTCAGCTCGCCGCCGGTGAGGACGGCGCCGCCCGACGAGCGCGCCTCGCCGATCCACTCGATGATGCGGTCGCGGTTCTCGGCGTCGATGACCGGGCCGACGTCGGTGGCGTCGTCCATGGGGTCGCCCACGACCAGGTCCTCGACGGCGGCGACGAAGAGGTCGCGGAAGCGGTCGTAGGCGGCCTCGTGCACGTAGACCCGCTGCACCGAGATGCACGACTGGCCCGCGTGGGTGTAGCCGGAGCCCGCGAGCTTGCGGGCGGCGGTCTCGAGGTCGGCGTCGGGCTCGACGATCACCGGGGTGGAGTTGCCGAGCTCGAGCGCGACGTGCTTTCGCGGCTGGCGCTGGCGGATGCCCCAGCCCACCGGCGGGCTGCCGGTGAAGGAGATCATGGGGACGTCGGGGTGGTCGACCAGGGCGTTGCCGACCGTGCCGCCGCCGCCGATGACCACCGAGAGGAAGCCGTCCGGCAGGCCGGCCTCGGCCAGGGTGCCCGCCAGCAGCAGCGCCGACAGCGGCGTCGAGGAGGCCGGCTTGAGCACCACGGGGCAGCCGGCCGCGATCGCCGGCGCCAGCTTGTGGGCCACCAGGTTGAGGGGGAAGTTGAAGGGCGAGATGGCCCCCACCACGCCGACCGGCTCGCGCAGGATGATCCCGAGCTTGCCGGCGCCGGCGGCGCTCGACTCCATGGGGACCACCTCGCCGGCGAGGCTGCGGGCCTCGACGGCGGAGAAGGTCAGCGTGTCCTGGCAGCGGGCGGCCTCGGCGCGCGCCTGCTTCATCGGCTTGCCCGCCTCGAGGCAGATGGTGCGGGCGAAGGTCTCGGCGCGGTCGGCCACGAGCCGGGCCGCGCGCTCAAGCACCTGGGCGCGCTCGGCCGCCGGGGGCGGCGGCATGTGGCCGAGGGCGCCCGCGACCGCCGTCTGCACGTCCTCCGGGCCCCCGACCGCCACGCGCGCGATCTCCTCGCCGCTGTAGGGGTTGAGCACCGGGAGGTCCTCGTTGAGCTGCTCGAAGCGCCCGTCCCGCATCAGCCCGGTGGGCTGCGCGGGGTCGAGGGCCGGGCTGAGGACCGACATGACCGCCTCCTCCGCTGGCGCGGCGCTCAGGCCGCGGGACTCGTGTCGAGGATACCCCCCGGCGGCTAGTGTGGGCCGGTGGCGCTCCCCGTCCTCGTCGTGGGCGCGGGGCCCGTCGGCCTCACGCTCGCCTGCGAGCTCGAGCGGCTCGGCGTCGAGCACCGGATCGTTGACGCCGCGGCCGAGCGCGGCGCCGTGTCGCGGGCCACGGATCTCCACGCGCGCAGCCTCGAGGTCTGGGACGCGCTCGGCGCCGGCGAGGAGATCGCCGCCGCCGGGGTGGCCCTGGCCGGGGTGCCGCTGCTGTCGGGCGGGCGCGAGGTGGCCCGCATCGACTTCGCCGGCGTCGACAGCCCCTTCCCGGCCGCCGTGAGCATGCGCCAGCGGGACCTGGAGGCGCTGCTCGCTGCCCGCCTGTCACGGCCGGTCGAGCGCGGGCTCGCCGCCGAGGTGGCCGGGCAGGGGGACGACGCGGTCGTCGTCCGGGTCGCCGGCGAGCGGGTCCTCGCCTCGTTCGTCGTGGCCTGCGACGGCGTGCACAGCGGCCTGCGCGAGGCGGCCGGGATCGCCTTCGAGGGCGGCGACTATCCGGGCCGCTGGGCCGTGCTGGACGCCGAGGTGGACGGCTGGCCGTACGGGCCGGCCGAGCTCCCGGTGTTCCTCGACGCCGACGGCCTCTGGGCGATGCCCCTGCCCGGCGGGCGGCTGCGGCTCTTCTTCCGCGACGACGCGGCGGGGGACGCCCCCGAGCTCGCCGACGCCCAGGCGGTGATCGACCGCCACGTCCGGGGCGCGACGGTCCGGGCCGCCGACGACCGGGCCTGCTTCCGCGTCAGCCACCGGGTGGCGGACCGCTACCGGGCGGGCCGGCTGCTGCTCGCCGGCGACGCGGCCCACGCCATGACCCCCGTCAGCGGCCAGGGCATGAACACCGGCGTGCAGGACGCGGCGAACCTGGCCTGGAAGCTGCGGCTGGCCCTGGACGGCGCGCCGGAGGCCGTGCTCGCCTCCTACGAGGCCGAGCGCCGCCCGGTGGCCCTGGCGGCGGTCGAGGCCTCGGGCGCGGTCCACGAGGCCAACGTGCTGACCGGCGAGGCCGCCGCCGCGCGCGACCTCTCGCTGGCCGTCGCCTACGCATCGCAGGGGCGCGCCGTCGCGGCGGTCGAGGCCGGCCACGAGCTGGCGGTCGCCTACCCGGACAGCCCCATCGTCGGCGGCGACCCGCCCGCGGGCGGGGACGGCGTCGCGCCCGGCGGCCGCGTCCTCGACGCGGGGCCGCTCGTGCGCCCGGACGGCACCGTCGTGAGCCTGCGCGACCTGCTGCGCGACCCCGGGACGCAGCTCTGGGTCGCGGCCGGCGTGGGCCCGCCCGACGACGCCCTGGCCCTGGCGGCGCGGTTCGCGCCCCGGGTGCGGGCGCGCGTGTTCGTCACCGGGGAGCTGCCCGCCTCCGGGCCGCCCGGGGTCGAGCCGCTCGCCGACGCGGCGCTGCGCGTCCACGGCCGCCTGGGCGCCGCGGGCCCGGCCGCGTTCGTCGTCCGCCCGGACGGCTACCTGGGCTTCCGCTGCGAGCCGCCCGACGCCGCCCGGCTCGCCGGGCACCTGGGGCACCTCGGCCTGCGGGCCGGGTAGGCTCCGGCACCCGCCGCGTCGATCCGGAGGGCGCCCCTGCAGGCCGCCGAGCTGATGGTGAGCTGCCTCGAGTCCGAGGGCGTCGAGCGCATCTTCGCCATCCCCGGCGAGGAGACGCTCGAGATCGTCGAGGCCCTGCGCCGCTCGCCGATCGAGATCGTCATCGTGCGCCACGAGCAGGGCGCCGCCTTCATGGCCGACGTCCACGGCCGCCTCACCGGCCGGGCTGGGGTCTGCCTGGGCACCCTCGGCCCCGGGGCGACCAACCTGATCACGGGCATCGCCGACGCCTACCTGGACTACGCGCCCATGGTGGCGATCACCGGGCAGGTGCGGCTCGACCTGGTGCACAAGGAGAGCCACCAGTACGTCGACGTCGTCGACATGCTGCGGCCGGTCACGAAGTGGAACGCGCGCATCGAGCGCCCCGAGACCGTGCCCGAGGTCGTGCGCAAGGCCTTCAAGCTCGCCGAGGCCGAGCGCCCCGGGCCGGCCCACCTCGAGCTCTCCGAGACCATCGCCGCCGCCGAGCTGCCCTCGTCGGCGCGGCCGCTGGCCAGGACCCTCCCCGGGCCGACCCACCCCGACGAGGCCTCGGTCCGCGAGGCCGCCGCGATCGTGCGCGAGGCGCGGCGCCCGGTGATCCTCACCGGCAACGGCACGATCCGGTCCGGGGCGGCCGGCGAGCTCCGCGCCCTCTGCGCCCACGCCGGGATCCCGGCCTGCCCCACCTTCATGGGCAAGGGCGCGCTCGACGACCGCTCGCTGCTCTCGCTGCCCGCCGTCGGCGTGCAGGCGCGCGACAGCATGACCGCGGGGCTCGACGAGGCCGACGTGGTGGTCTGCGTCGGCTACGACCTGGTCGAGTTCGCCCCGGAGGCCTGGAACGCCGAGCGGCGCAAGCGGATCGTCCACGTTGACGCCCGCGCGGCCGAGGTGGACACCGAGTACATCCCCGAGGTCGAGCTGGTCGGCGACCTCAGCGAGACGCTGCGGCTGCTGCGCGAGGCCCTGCCCGCCGGGGAGGTGCCGGCCTACGCCACCCGCCTGCGCGTCGCCGTCACGACCGAGCTGCGCGCCACGGTCGAGCGGCCCGGCTTCGTGAGCCCCCAGGCGGCGATCCTCGCCATCCGGGCGGCGATGGGGCCGACGGACATCCTGATCTCTGACGTCGGCGCCCACAAGCTCTGGCTCGGCCGCCTGTTCCCGGCCTACGAGCCCAACACCGTGATCATCAGCAACGGCTTCGCCACCATGGGCATCGGCCTGCCCGGGGCGATCGCGGCGGCCCTCGCCCAGCCCGAGCGGCGGGCGGTCACGGTCTCGGGCGACGGCGGCTTCATGATGAACGTCCAGGAGATGGAGACGGCCCGCCGCCTCGGGCTCCCGGTCGTCGTCGTGGTCTGGGTTGACGGCGCCTACGGCGTGATCGGCTGGAAGCAGGAGCGGCGCTTCGGCCGCACCCACGCGATCGAGTTCGGCAACCCCGACTGGCCCGGGCTGGCCGCCGCCTTCGGCTGGAGCCACCGCCACGCGACCGG
The DNA here is from genome assembly GCA_963804165.1 of uncultured delta proteobacterium. Lineage (GTDB taxonomy): Bacteria > Desulfobacterota > Binatia > UBA9968 > UBA9968 > DP-20. The sequence continues at coordinate 200,156 of CAWDPO010000004.1, read as the reverse complement.
CGGCGATGCCCTGCGGGCGGCCCTCGAGGCGGCGCTCGCCGAGGGCGGCCCGGCGCTCGTCACGGTCCCCATCGACTACCGCCAGAACGTCCGCCTGGCGAGCCTGGGGAGCCGGCGCTCGGCGCCTAGGCCTCGTAGCCCGAGGCCGCCCCGCGCGCGCGCCGGAGCGTCCGGCTCGCCAGACCCGGCGAGCCGGCGCGTGAGGCGGTCGTCACAGGGCGGCCGTCCGGGTCAGCGAGTCGTCCGCCGTGGCCCGCCAGAGCGAGCTCGCGCGGAGGCCGGCGAGCAGCGAGAGGGCGACGCGGTAGCCGGCCTCCGACTCGTTGCCGCTGACCAGGATCGCCCCGGCGGGGCGGCGGGCCAGCTCGGCCACGAGCGGGCTGGCCGTCTCCGAGACGACCAGGGCCGGGCGCGCGTCGGCGACGAGGCCCGGCGCGAGGCCGGCCATCGCCGACTGGTCGCCGCGGACGTTGACCATGAGGGCGTCGGCGCCCGGGGCGTCCGACCCCTCCGCCGGCTCGGCGGCGCTCACGGTGCACCCGAGGCCGGCGACGGCGCGCTCGAGCGCGGCTCGCTCCGACCCGTCGGGCCCGAGAACGTGGATGTGCATGGACTGCATCGAAGAGACCCCATCTTTCGCGAAGGACGGTGCGCCGCCGCCCACGGGGCGGCACGGCGCGCGGACGCGAGGCCCACCCGAGGCGCACCTCGGGCGGGGCAGGGGTCGTTCAGCCGGGTCTCGGAAGGATCGTGCGATGGCCCGCGTGGGGCCCGAGCCGGGCGGCGGCGAGCACGCGCTCGCGCAGCCCCGGGCGCGGGGCGACCAGCAGGGCCAGGATGACGGCGAGCTGCACCATCAGCAGCAGCGGCGTCCCCGGGAGGGACCCGCCGCCGGGGATGACGTAGGCGGCGAGGGCCGAGAGCAGGCTGGCGCCGCCCGGGAGCGGCCCGGCCGCCTCGGCGAGCGCCTGGAAGGGGTTGGGGCCCTGGCGCTGGTCGGCGCCGGGCGCGCCGCGCAGCGGGGCCCCGACGGGGGCGGGCGGCGCGGCCGCCTCGGGGGTGAGCGAGGCCGGGGTGAATTGGTTGTCCGGCTCCGGGCCGGCCGGCGCGGGCTCGGCCGCCGCTGCGAGCATGGTGGGCGCGGGCGGCTCGAGGGGATCGCCGAGCGCGGCGGCGGAGATGCCGGGGGGCGGCTTGGCGGGGGCCCCGGTGATGACGACGGGCGCCCTGGCCGGCGCGGCCGCGGAGGCGTCGACGACCACCGGCCCGAGGACGGCCTCGACCGTGCGGGAGCGCGGCGCGTCGGGGGCCGGCATGACGGGCGGCGCCGGGGTCACCGGCGTCGGGGTCGGCGTCGCCTCGGTCGGGGCGGGGGCGGGGGCCGGGGCCTCGGCGGGCGGCGTCGGCTCGTTGGCCGAGGGGGGTGCGGGCGGCTCGGCCGGCGCGGGGGTGGGCTCCTCGGCCGGGGCCGGGGCGGGCGCCTCCGGGGCGGCCGGGCCGGCGTTCGCCAGCTCGTGATCGGCGGCCGGGGCGGTCACGGGCTCGGCCGTCTGGGCCGAGGCCAGCGCGGGGACGGCGAGGGCGATCGCGGCCACGGCCAGGGCCGCCTGCAGCAGCCGGGCCGCTGGGCGGGACCTGCGCGTCTGCGCTGAACCGCGAGAGCTCACGTGACCTCACCCGGGGAGACCCGCACTCCGGACCGGCCGAACCTACAGCCCCCCCGGGCGCGGGGCACCCCCCCGTGTGACCAGGCTTACGATTCTTACGGATCGATCACGATCGGCCGCTCCGGGGCCGGCCGGAGATCTTGCGCCCCGGGGGGGGGGGCTAGCCCCACGCATGAGGACGCCGGGAGCCGTCAGGGCGCGACGCCCGCTGGCCGCATTCCGGCGCGGGCGCCGCGGGACGAGGCTCGGGACGACCCATCCCCGACCGAGAAGGGAGCGCCCGTGCCCCCGCCCCGATCGTCGATCCTCGAGCGCCACGGCCGCCTCATGGCGCGCGGCAGGTGGATCGTCATCCCCCTCTTCCTCGTCCTGCTCGTCGGCGCGGTCATGCTGGCAGGCCGCATCGGCGACGTGACGACCGACGAGCAGAGCCTGCCGGGCAGCGAGGCCGTCCGCGGCATCGAGCTCGTCGAGACGCACTTCTCAGACGGTCGCGAGGCGACCGACATCCAACCGGTCTTCCGCAACCCGGACCTGACGGTTGACGACCCGGCCTATCGGGGGGCGGTCACGGCCTCGCTCGAGCGCGCCGCCCAGGTGGTGCCGGGCACCCGGGTCGTCTCCTACTTCTCCACCGGCAGCCGCGACCTCGTGGGCCAGGACGGCCACATGACCTTCGCCACCCTCTCGGTGCCCCTGCCCGAGGACCAGGCGATGGACCGGCTCGGCGACATCCGCGCCGCGCTGGGCTCGCCGGAGGGCTTCTCGCCGACCCTGGTGGGCGGCGACGCGGCCGTCTGGCACGACCTCGAGCCGGTCCTCAACGACGACCTGGCGATGGCCGAGACCATCGTCCTGCCGATCGCGCTGCTGATCCTGCTGATCTTCTTCGGCAGCCTCGTCAGCGCGCTGCTGCCGGTGCTGATGGCCGGGGTCGCGATCGTCTTCGCGTTCGCGGGGACCTATCTCTTCGGTCAGACGATGGAGATCGCCGACCTGGTGACGAACGTGATCACGCTCGTCGGCATCGCGATCGGCATCGACTACGCGCTGCTCGTCGTCTCGCGCTTCCGCGAGGAGATGCGGGCCGGCGCCGACCGCGTCGAGGCGACCGCCCGCACCATGGCCACCGCCGGCCGCGCGGTGCTGCTGTCCGGCGTCACCGTGGCCATCGGCCTGGCGGTGCTCGTCGCCCTCCCCATCCCGTTCATGCGCTCGATGGGCATCGGCGGGATGCTCGTGCCGGTCGCCGCGGTCCTGACCGCGCTGACCGTGCTGCCCGCGGTGCTCTGCGCCCTGGGCCCGCGCGTCGACGCCCTGCGCGTCTACCCGCGCCGCTGGCGCCTGCGCGAGGCGGCCCTCTGGGGCCCCATCGCCCGCGCCGTCACCGGCTGGGCCATCCCCGTCGCGGCCGTGGCGCTCATCGCGCTGGTCGCCCTGGCGGGCCAGTCGACCAACCTGAGCATCCACCAGGACGAGCTGGCCGACGCCCCCAACGTGGAGTCGGTCCAGGCCGGCCGCATCGTGCGCGCCGAGCTCGGCGGCACGCTCAACCCCGACACCTACGTCATCGACACCGGCCGGCCCGGCGGCGCCTACGACCCGGCGACGATCGACCGGCTCGGCGACGTCGCCGACGACTTCCGCAGCGAGTACGGGGTGGTCAGCGGCGTCACCTGGCCGTCGACCCGTGACCCGGAGCGGTTCCGCGCCGCGGCCGAGGGTGGGCTGGTGGACGACAGCGGCCGCTACGCCCTCATGCAGGTGGCCCCGCGCGGCGACCCGCTGTCGGACTCGGCGCGCTCGCTCAACGACCTTATGGAGGAGCGCAAGGCCGACGTCGCGGGCGCGGTCCCCGGCGGCAGGGTCCTGCTGACGGGAGAGCCCGCCATCCAGAACGAGTTCAACGACGCGCTCTACGGCCCGTTCCCATGGTTGGTCGTGGGCGTCCTGGTGCTGACCTTCGTCGCGCTCATGCGCGCGTTCCGCTCGTGGCTCGTGCCGCTGGTCGCGGTGCTCATGTCCGCGCTGTCGCTGCTGGCCACCTACGGGCTGCTGTACCTGGTGTTCCAGCAGGGCGTCGGCGCCGACCTGCTGGGCCTGGACGGCGAGGTGCGCGGCATCGCGATGTGGGTGCCGGTCATGCTCTTCGCGTTCCTGTTCGGCATCTCGATGGACTACCAGGTGTTCCTCGTCGAGCGCATGCGCGAGCTGCGCGACGGCGGCGAGCCCAACCGGCGCGCGGTGCGCCTGGGCCTCGCGAGCACCGGGCGGGTCATCGCGACCGCCGCCCTGATCATGGTGGTCGCGTTCGGGGGCTTCGCCACCGGTACCGACGTCTCGCTGAAGGAGTTCGGGTTCGGCCTCGCCGCGGCCGTGGCGATCGACGCGCTGCTCGTGCGCTGCCTGATCGTCCCCGCCATCATGCGGGTGGCCGGCGAGCGCAACTGGACGATGCCGCCGCGGCTCGCGCGGATCGCCCGGGTGCGCCCGCGCACCACCCCGCCGGCTCGTACGATCGAGGACCCGCGATGAGCATCTTCCACCGCTACGTGGCCGCGCCCCTCATGGAGGGGCGCGCGCCGCGCGCACTCGCGTTCCTCGTGGCCGGCATCCCCCTGGGGATCGCCTGGTTCGTCCTGCTGGTCACAGGCTGGTCGCTCGGCCTCGGGCTGCTGATCACGCTGCTCGGCATCCCGGTGCTCCTGGTCCTCGGCGTCGCCGTGCGCGGCGCCGCGGCCCTGGAGCGCATGCTGGCCGACGCGCTCCTCGGCACCCGCCTGGCGGGCGGCGCCCGGCCCGTCTGGACCGGCAACCCGTTCCGCAGCCTCTGGAACTGGCTCACCGACCCGGCCTCGTGGCGCGAGCAGGCCTACCTGCTCCTGCGCTTCGTCGTCGGCCTGCCGCTCGGCATCCGTGGCCCTCGGCGTCATCTTCCAGGGCCTCCAGGCGCTCACCGCCCCGTTCCACTACTACGCCTGACGGCGACCGGTGCTACGGCTTCTGGGACGTCGACACCCTCGGCGAGGCGCTCCTGCTCGTCCCGCTCGGCGCGCTGCTCCTGGTCCTCTCGGTCCCGCTGGTGACGGCGTTCGGGAGCCTCTGCGGCGGCCCTGGCGCGGAGCGTCCTCGGCGTCGGCGAGGCCCGCGAGCCGCGGCCCGCCCGCGCGCGCGGGCGACGGCCTGGCGCTCGAGCCGGCGGCCGCCGGCGCCGCCACGGCCGTGCCCTCGGCGTCCACGCGACGGTCTCCGGCGCGATCAGCGTCGCCCTGACCATCATCTGGGCGGCGACGACGCCGGGCGGCTACTTCTGGCCCTTCTGGCCGATGCTGGTGCTTCGGACGGCGCTCGGGATCCACGCCGTCTGGGTGCTCACGCCGTCGCTGCTGCCCGACCTCGGGCCGCGCGGCGTCGCCCTGGCCCGCCACGCGGGCGTCGTGGGGCTGCTCGCCCTGTTCCTCACCCTCATCTGGGCGGTGACGACCCCTGGCGGCTACTTCTGGCCGGTCTGGACCTTCCTGTTCCTGGTCGCTCCCGTTCGCGATCCACGCGGCGATCCAGGCGACCGCCGGCCGCCGGCAGGAGGCCGAGGCGACCGAGCGGATCGAGGTGCTCCAGGAGACCCGCGCCGGGGCGGTCGACGCCCAGGCGGCGGAGCTGCGGCGCATCGAGCGCGACCTGCACGACGGCGCCCAGGCGCGCCTGGTCGCGCTGGCGATGGACCTCGGCCTGGCCAAGGAGAAGGTCGAGGACGCCGAGGTGCGCGAGCAGGTCACCCGCGCCCACGACGAGGCCAAGCGCGCGATCGTCGAGCTGCGCGACCTGGCGCGCGGCATCCACCCGGCGGTCCTGACCGACCGGGGCCTGGAGGCCGCCCTCGGGTCGCTCGCCGGCGCGAGCCGCCTGCCGGTCGAGCTGAACGTCGACGCCGGGGGGCGCCTCGACCCCGCGCTCGAGGCCGCCGCCTACTTCACGGTCGCCGAGGCGCTCGCCAACGCGGCCAAGCACAGCGGCGCGACCTCGGTGCGCATCGACGTGGCCCGGCGCGACGACCTGCTGTCGGTGCGGGTGGCCGACGACGGGATCGGCGGCGCCGACCCGGCCGGGGACGGCCTCACCGGCCTGCGCCGGCGGGTCGAGGCCCACGACGGGCGCCTGGTCGTCGACAGCCCCCCGGGCCGGGGCACGATCCTCACGGCGGAGCTGCCATGCGGGTCGTGATCGCCGAGGACCTCGCCCTCCTCCGCGACGGCATCGTCCGCCTGCTCCGCGACAGCGGGATGGAGGTGGTCGCCGCCGTGGAGGACGGCGAGGCCCTCGTGGAGGCCGTGGCGCGCGAGCGCCCGGACGTGGCCGTGGTCGACGTCCGCCTCCCCCCGAGCTTCCGCGACGAGGGGCTGCGCGCCGCGCTCGAGGCCCGCCGCCGCGTGCCGGGCACGGCGGTCCTCGTGGTCTCGCAGTACGTGGAGCAGACCTACGCCGTCGAGCTGCTGGCCGACGGCGCGGGCGGGGTGGGCTACCTGCTGAAGGAGCGGATCGCCGACCCGGCCGACTTCGTCGAGGCCGTCCGGCGGGTGGCCGACGGCGGGACGGCGATGGACCCGGAGGTCGTGGCCCAGCTCGTGGCGCGGCGGGGGAGGGCCTCGACGCTGGCCGACCTCACCCCGCGCGAGCGGGAGGTCCTCGAGCTCATGGCCGAGGGGCGCTCGAACGCGGCCATCGCCGAGGCGATGGTGGTCACCGAGGGGGCCGTCGAGAAGCACGTCTCGAACATCTTCGGCAAGCTGGGCCTGACGTCGTCGGAGGGGGCCCACCGGCGCGTGCTGGCGGTGCTCGCCTTCCTCCGCAGCGGCTGACCGACGACCCATCCCGACCGAGGAGAGCGCCATGCCGTCCATTCCCACCACCCTGCCGCGTCTGAGGGCCACGCTGCCGGACGACGTGCAGCTGAACACGGCCTCCGTCGGGGCCGCCTCCACCGGCGCCCTGGCGGTGGGCGCGTTGGCCGTCGGCGCCCTGGCCGTCGGGGCCCTCGCGGTCGGCGCGATGGCCATCGGCCGCCTGGCGATCAGGCGGCTCGCGGTCCAGCGCGCGTCCTTCGGCGCCCTGTCGGTCGGGGAGCTCGACGTGGGCACGCTGCGGGTGCGCGAGCTCGTCGTGGAGCAGGACGGCGCGGGCGGGCCTGACTCGGCCTGACCCGCGCCGCCGAGCTCGCGTCGGCTACGCGTTGACGGTGGTGCGGATGAGCCCGCTCAGGCCCGTTGCCGAGGCGGACGGTGTCCTCGCCGCCGAGGGCGTTGACCGTGAGCGTGTCGTTCGCCGCCTCGGGCGAGGCGATGGTGACCTTCGCTGAGAGCCCCGAGAGGACGGCGCGGCCGGAGCGCGGCCGGATGTCGATCTCGTCGTCGCCCGGGGTGGCGTTGACCACCACCGAGTCGGCCGCGGCGTCGCCGGCCGTGCCGCCGATCGCGCCCGCGAGGTTGACGTAGACCTTCTTCACGTCGGTGCCGGACAGGTCGTTCACCGTCGTGGTGTCCGCGCCACCGAGCGCGTCGAGGTCGACCTTCTCCACGCCGTCGGCGTCCATGGTGATGTTGCCGACGTTCCGGAGGAACCGCAGGCGCTGCCCGTTCGCCGAGGCGTCGAAGATCTCGTCGCCTGCGGCGCCGTTGAAGTCCATGGTGTCGTAGCCAGCCTGGCCCTCGATGACGTCGCTGCCGTCACCCGGGTCCCAGGTGAAGACGTCGTGGCCGGACCCCATGATGCCGGTGTCGTTGCCGCGGTTGCCGTCGGCCGTGTCATCGCCGGGGCCGCCGAAGAGGAGCTCCGCGCCGCCGCCGCCCAGGAGCGTGTCGTCGCCGGCGCCGGCGAAGACGGTCGTGGACTCGGTGTCGGTGAAGGTGCCGTTGGCGTCGTCGATCCGGACGGTGTCGTCGCCGCCGCGGCTCGTGACCACGATGCGGTCGAAGGTGGCCCGGTCGAAGCTCGCGTCGGCGGCCCCGTCCGCGTCGTCGTCGAGCTCGACGACGGTCGGGACGCCGGCCTGCAGGCGGAGCGTGATCGTGTCGGAGTCGCGGTCGCCGTTGACGAGCAGGACGCCGTTGGCCACCTGGGCCGAGACGGCCGCGTCGGCGCGGTCGGCGGCGAGTCCCGCGCCCGCGGCCAGGAGTGCACCGGCGGCGAGCAGGCCGGCGACGGAGCGGCGGCGGATCATCGGGCGAATGGAGGTGCTGGTCATGGCAGGTTCCCTTTCGATGGTGGTGGACCTGCCACTGATGACGCCGCGGAGTGCGCGGCCATTCCCCGCCTATCCCGGCATGCGCCTCCCGAACGCCTGCCCCTCGGGCCAGTACTCCGGGAGGTAGGTCACCGAGACCCCGGCCCGGGAGCCGGAGGACTGGGCCATCCAGCCGTTGCCGAGCACGATCCCCATGTGGGAGATCCCTCCCCGCTTCACCCGCCGCCCCCGGTCGCCGAAGAACACCAGGTCGCCCGGCGCGAGGGCCTCGACGCGCGAGCGCGCCCGCGGCCGCTCGAAGGCCATGTGATTCGCGGTGCGCCGGCTCAGCGCGTCCCCCAGGCCCGCCTGCGCGAAGGCCCACCAGGCCAGCCCCGAGCAGTCGAAGCCGCCGTGGGCCTGGGGCCCGACCGGCGAGCGCGGGGTGGGCCAGTCGCCGCCCCAGACGTAGGGCTGGCCAACCTGGCCGAGGGCGGCGCGTCACCACGGCGACCTGGGCGCCGCTCATGGCGGGCAGGCGGATGTCGCGGAAGAGCGCCACGCGGGCGCGGTCCTCCGGCGTGAGCGCCCGAGCCCGATCGACCATGCTCGCAAGGTCGGCCAGGCGCACCGGCTCGCCCATCGCGCGCTCCACCTCGTCGCGACGTCGGTTGTGCACCAGCCCGAGCTCGCGCGCCAGCACCTCCGAGCCGAAGTTGGGCGGCAGCGGGATGCGCCGGCCGTCCTCCGTCGCCAGGGCCTGCAGGGCGAGCCGCTCGGGCTCGAGGCCGAGCGCCGCGACGATGCGCCGGTTGACCACCCACGCCGAGGCCGGCGCGGCGGGCGCCGGATCCGCGACGGGCACCCCCGTCAGGATGGCGACGGCGCGGTCGAGGTCGGCGCGCACGGCGTCGCGGCCCAGGTCGGCGCCGGCGAGCTCGGGCCACAGGCCCTCGGCGGCGAGCCGGTCGGCGGCCGGCCGGGCCCAGCGCTCGGGGTCGGGCGGCGGCACCCCGGGCGAGCGCGCGGCGGACGCCAGGACGGCTCCCGCCATCGCCGCCAGGATGGCGACGACCGGGGCCAGGAGGCGCAGGGCGGCGCGTCTGTGGGACCATGCCGGGGTGACGGATCCCGAGCCGACCGGGGGGGACGACATGCCGGACGATCGCCACGCCGAGCTTCGCGAGCGCCTCACGCCCGAGCAGTATGCAGTAACCCAGGAGGGGGCCACAGAGCGGCCGTTCACCGGCCGCTACGCCGAGCACCACGAGGACGGCACCTACACCTGCGTGGTCTGCGGCGAGCCGCTCTTCGACTCGGACACGAAGTTCGAGTCGGGGACGGGCTGGCCGAGCTTCTACGAGCCCGCCGCGGGCGAGGCGGTCGAGGACCGCCCCGACACGAGCCTCGGGATGGTCCGCACCGAGGTCGTGTGCCGCAGCTGCGGCGCCCACCTGGGCCACGTCTTCCCCGACGGCCCCCAGCCGACGGGGCTGCGCTACTGCATCAACTCGGCCTCGCTCGACTTCGAGGAGCGCGGGGAGGACTGACCTCCGCCGGGCCGTGATCGGCGGCCTCGTCACGGCGCTAGCTGGTCGCCCTGGCGCCCTCCACGGCGGCCGGCCTGACGCCTGCCCAGCTCGCCGGCCAGCGCGTGGTCTACGGCTTCCCCGGGACGACCCCGCCGGCCGAGCTGACGGCCCGCATCGCCCGCGGCGAGGCCGGGGCGGTGCTGCTGCTCGGAGGGAACATCGCCGGGCTCGACGGCGCCCGCACCCTGATCGCCCGCCTCCAGTCCATCCCGCGCCCGGCCGGCCTGCGGGCGCCGCTGCTCGTCATGGTCGACCAGGAGGGCGGCCTGGTGCGGCGCCTCCCCGGCCCGCCCGCCCGCCGGCCGGTGGAGATCGGCGCGGCGGGGCCGGCCTCGGCGCGGGCGGCCGGCGCCGCCGCGGGCCGCCTGCTGCACGGCGTCGGGGCGAACGTTGACCTGGCTCCGGTCGCCGACGTCGCCCGGCCCGGCTCCGCGCTCGCCGGCGCCGGCCGGCTCTTCGGGACGACGGCCCCCGCGGTCGCCGGCGCGGCCGTCGCCTTCTCGCAGGGCCTCGCCGGCGCCGGCGTCGCGGCGACGGCCAAGCACTTCCCGGGGCTCGGCGCCGCCCAGGAGACGACCGACGCCGCCCCGGTCCGCATCGACCTGCCGGCCCGCGAGCTGCGCAGGGTCGACATGGCCCCCTTCGCCGCGCTGATCCGCCGCGGCGTCCCCCTCGTGATGCTGGGCACGGCCGTCTACCCGGCGCTCGACCCGGCACCCCGGCGGCGCTGTCGCGCCGCATCGCCAGCGGCGAGCTGCGCGGCCGCCTCGGCTTCGCCGGGGTCAGCGTGACCGACGCGCTCGACACGCCGGCGCTGGCACCGGTCGGCGGGCCCGGCGCGGTCGCCGTGCGGGCCGCCGGCGCCGGCAGCGACCTGGTCATGTACACCGGCCTCGGGAACGGCGCCGCCGCCGCCCGCGCCCTCCGAGCCGAGATCGCCTCCGACCCGGCCGCGCGCGCCGACGCCGAGGCGTCGGTCGCGCGGGTGCTCGCGCTGCGGGAGCGCCTGCGATGATCCGCGCATGACCACGGCCGCGCTCCGGGACGTCACCTTCGACGAGGCGCTCGCCCAGGTCCGCGCCCTCGCCCTCCACCTGCCGGCCGAGACGGTCCCGCTCGAGGAGCTCGCGGGCCGGGTCCTCGCCGAGGACGTGCTCGCCCGCGGCGACCATCCCGCCTTCACCAACTCGGCCATGGACGGCTACGCCCTGCGCGCGGCCGACGTTGCGGGCGCCGGCGTGGTGCGCCTGGTCGGCGAGAGCCGGGCGGGCGCGCCCTTCGCGCCGTCGCTGGCCGCCCGCGAGGCGGTGCGCATCTCCACCGGCGCCGAGCTGCCCGACGGCGCCGACGCGATCCTCCGCGTGGAGGACGCCGTGGAGGAGGGGGAGCTGGTGCGCGCCCTCGCCGACCCCGAGCCCGGCGTGTTCGTCCGCGACCGGGGCGAGGACGTTCGCGCCGGCCAGGTGCTCCTGTTCGCCGGCCGGGTGGTCGGCGCCCACGAGGTCGCCGTCGTCGCCGGCGCCGGCCACGCCGAGGTCGCCTGCATCCGCCGTCCGCGGGTCGCCGTGGTCGGCAGCGGCGACGAGGTCGTCCCGGCCGGGGAGGAGCTGGGGCCGGGCCAGGTGTACGACGCCAACCGGCCCGGCGTGGCCGCCCAGGCCGAGGCCGCCGGCGCCGAGCTGGTGGCGCGCGCCGTCGTGCCCGACGACCTCCAGGCGACCATCGACGCCGTCGGCGGCATCCTCGACGGCCGCGACGGCAAGGCCCCCGACCTGCTCGTCACCACCGGCGGCGTCTCGGTGGGACGCCACGACCACCTGCGGCCGGCGCTCGAGGCCTGCGGCGTGGGCGAGGTGCTCTACGGCGTGGAGATCCGCCCCGGCCACCCGCTCTGGCTGGGCCGCCGCGGCGGCCAGCTGGTGCTCAGGTGCCCCGCGACCGGGTCGCCGGGAATGATGGTGCCGTCGGTCAGCTCCAGCCGGACCGTTTCGTGGCCGGTGATGATGATGTTCTCGACCCGGTCGTCATCGACCAGCGGCTGCAGCCGGCCCAGCCCGAACAAGGCGTCGAACACCGCCCGCGGCCAGCCGATCCTGCTCCACCGGCCGTCCACGGCTCCACCCCTTCGGAGATGCGGGCCGCGGCCTCGGCCTGCAGCAGCTCGAGAATGATCGCCCGGCCCAGCTCCCGCTGCCCGTCCCGATCCAGCCGGCCCAGCCCCTCGCCCAGCGCCGCGCTCAGCCGATCCGAGGCCTGCGACCGGAAGAATCGCCACCTGCGACCAATCCATCCCGTCGCCCACCGGCCCAGCCGGACGGAACCGGCCGGGTCCACTGCGTGGGCACGCGTGGACCGCGGTGATGTGGCCGCCCGGGAAGCGGTCGGCGGCGTGCATCGCTGGGGTGGGCACGGTGTCGACCCTCATCGAGAACCGGGACCGCACCCGGCCCGGCCGGGCCGGCTGCGTGCCGTCGGCGGCGAACAGTGGCAGCTCCGCCGGATCCGCCGGCTCCTCGGGCGATTCGCTCAGGCGTGCGCGGTTCACGACCGCACCCCCGCAGCGGCCGTGTCGAGGCTGGTCCCGGGTGCGGTCGACCGGTTGCGTCGATCGCCGCGGCGGCGCGGCCCGGAGGCCTCGGGTCAGCGGGGACCGGTCGAACCGGCGCGGCGGGGTTGCGCCGCGGGAGAACACCGCCGCCCCCTCCGGATCCCACGGCAGCGCCGCCGTCACCGGCAGCTGCAGAACCTTCGACACCTCCCGCGCCCCGTAGGGGCGGCCGTCCCCGACCAGCAGCAGACCCAGCCGGCCCGCCGCGCCCGTGCTGCGTCGAATCCTCGACGCAACGTCTCCGCCCACGACCGGGCCGCCGACAGCGCCACCAGATCGGTCCGCACCGTCAACAACGTCAGGTCGGCGCCGAAGATCAGCGGCTCCGGTGAACCGGTCAGGCCGAGCCGGCCGGCGTCGACCAGCACGTCCTGGCCCGTCGACTCCAAACCTTTCAGCGTCGCGGTCAGCGACTCCCACAGTCCGACCAGGCTGTCGGGACTGCCCATGGGCCCGGACCCCCGGCAGCAGGACGGCCTGCGAATCCGGGATGGGCATGGTCAACCCGGGCAGGGTGGCGGCGAGCGAACCCTGCCGGTCCGCCCAGGCCAGATCGATCAACCCCGCCGGGTGGCCGGTGCCCCCCCGGAAGTAGCCGGCCAGCACCGCCGAGCCGCCCGTCGGGTCGGCCTCCACCAACAGCACCGGCCGCGGCCAGGTCAACGCCAAACCCACCGCGGTGGTCGTCACCCCCGGAGATCCGGCCGCCGAGGTCAACACGATCAACGCCATCGCCGTCACCGCTCCCGGGAGTCCAACACCAATGCGACCTTGCCGGTCGCCGACCGGGCGGCCAGCTCCGCCGCCTGATCGAACGGAACCTGCACCGACACCACCGTCCGCCCGTTGTCGGCGTCCGGGTACAGGCCCACCACCGTGGCCGGAATCGACCGCTGCTTGCCGCTCGGTGACCTCGCCCTGCTCCCCCGGCGTGGCGACCACCCGCACCCGGTCCCCCACCTGCAACGGCTCCCCCGGCAACAATCCGGTGGGCAGCGCCACCCCGACCACCGACATGCCCTGCGCCGGCAACACCGCCGGCGTGACCGGTCGGCGGTGACCAGCCCGCCGGCGGCCAGGTCCAGCGCGGCCCGCTGGCCGACGATCGAGTCCAGCTCCGCGGCCGGGACCGGCTTCAGCGCCGGATCCACCCCCACCCGGACCGTGACCAGGTCCTCCCGGGTGATCACCTCACCCCGCTGCACACTCGGCCCGGACCGCCACCACCTCCTGGGCGGTGCTGATCGAGGTGTACGCCCACGCCGCCAACAACGCGCCCAGACACACCGCGGCCACCGACGCGACCGCCAGCAGCGGCCGGCGCCGCAACCTCGGCGGCGCCGCCACCGCCCCCACGCTCGGCGGCCGCCGCGCGCTCCTTCGGCTTGCCGTCAGCCGTGGCCGCGGCTGGCTTGTTGCGTCCGTTCACGGTGACCGACATGATCAACTCCTCGGCTCGACGCTTCTAGCGGCTGAGCACCTGGACCTCGCCCATGGTGATCACCGCTGTGCTGGTGAAATTCATCGGAATCGTTCCGGACTGGCCGATCCCGGCCCACTCCACGACCCAATACGAGGTCGCGCGGACCGTGTAACGGCCCTGACGGGTGTACCGGTGACCGCAATCCGGGCTCGACCGCTTCCCGAACGAATCCGCATACGGCGTGCCCCGCTTCGTGCACACCACCGTCGACCCATCCCCCATCGCCCACACCACCCGCTGCACCCGACCCGTCGCCGTCACCGTGTAACCACCAGCCGACGCCGTCCGGGTGATCGGACCCCACGTGTGCTGATCAGGACTGTCAGCCCACATCCACGTCGGCAAACCAATCACCCCGATCCGGTCCGGGCGCGGTTCAGGAACGATCCCGATTTCGATGGCGTGCAGCTGCATCGACTGGATGGCTTGTTGGGCCAGGACGCGCGGATCAGGTGGAGGTGCGGCTCCAGGGGCGGTTGCGAGCCAGAAGGATAGGTATCGTTGTCGTCGGCCTGGAATCAGTGTAGTACACGCTCCGGTCGTATGGCCCTCCCACGACGGATCGGACTTCGGAGTTGCTTCGCCACGCGCTTTACGTAGCAGCGGTGCTGGTCGGACCAGATCCCGGCGCTGTGTCGACACGGGACCTTTGTTCGCCGTCGAGCAGGTCACCCGGGATTTCCACCGGTCCGGCTTGACTCTGGGCTTGTCGTCGGAGATCGGCTTGGGATCGCCGGGCACCTGGACTTCGACCAGGCAGACTTCCGGTCCGCAGATCAGTCTTCAGGCATGTGGGGACTGCAGGGACGTCTCTGGCGCGAAGGCCATTGCTGTCAGGATCCCGGCTAAGAGGATAAGGGTCGAGATCAAGCGTCGCATCGGGCCGTTCCCTTGTTGTTGCCGGCCACCACTCGCCAGCCGTACTTCTTCTTCTGCAGCCTCAACCGTTCAACGTACGCATCGGCCCGGTTCGGCTCGACCACCGACTTGCCCTCCTGGTCCACCACGTCGACTCTGCGGACGTCCAGGCAGTTCTGCACCGTTGCCGAGGCAGCTTCTCGTCATCACCGGACGGGTCAGGTTCTCAGGGACCTCGCGACGGCCGAATCGAACGCTCCGATTACCCTGTAGCCTTGGGCGCGCTGGCTCTGCGCATTCTGCAAAAGCACATGGACGTACTTTCCGCCAGCGACCTGTAATACCGGTCGAGCGGAACGCTGCGGATTGCTCAGCAATCGCCTCATCGACCTTGTAGTACTTGTCGACCAGGGCGAGCACCTCGCGGCGAGCTGCCTCGGTCTTCGCGTCCGCCGTGGGGCGGGCCGTCGGCGTCGGCGTCGGGGGCGATGCGGGTGCGGTGACGACACGGCAGATGACGGCGTCGGAACGGGGCCGGTGGAGGGCTCCGAGCAGGCAGATCCGACCGTCAAGGCAGTGACCACTAGGGGAATGGCACAGAGCGCGCGAATTCTTGTGATCGCGATTCTCATCGATACTCCTTCCGATCCTGTGAACCTAAGGACGTCAGGCCGCCTTGGTGGTCACGGTTCCGTGAGAGATTTCGGCAGCCTAAGGGCTCAGCGCGGAATCCGTAACGGGTCGAACAACCTGTGGACAACCGTGCTCAGGCGCACCATCGGTTCCAATGCGAAGTCCGGCCTGTACGGGAGCCTGTCGATTGGCTCAACGTTCTATCGGCGTCGTTCGACCATGGTGATGATGACGCGGCGGTTTTGCCGCCGGTTGGCCTCGCTGGTGTTGGGACGGCGCGGATTGGCCTCGCCCATACCTGTGTAGGCGATCACCCGGCCGGGCAGCGCATCACGGAGGATACGGGCGACGGCGGCGGCCCGGCGATAGGACAGGTCCAGCCCATGCTGGGGCGGACCGAGATCGTCGGTGTACCCGATGACGGTGACATCGCCCGGCCCGCGGGCGCGAAGCCACCGTGCCGCCCGGCGGATCCTGGTCTTCGCCCCCGGCTGCAACGCTGCGCTGTCCTTGGCGAACAGAATGGTGCTATCCAGCCGAACCTTCGCGCCGGTCTTGGTGTCCTGGCGGGTGGTGCGCCGCCCGGAGATCGGCGGTGCCGGTGTGAATGGGGATGACCGGTGCGGTGATCGAGACGACCGGCGCCGTTGGATCTGCAGGTGGGTCGGCCCCCGGCTGCTCGGCAGAGGCGGGAGTGGCGAGGAAAACTGCGAGCACAGTGGCCGTTGCGGTCGCGACCCCGACCGTTCGCGCCCTAGACAACGGGGACATCGTTGACCGTGCCGAATATCGGGATCATGACGTCGACACTGTCGTGCTGGCAGGTGGGGCGGCGAAGATCACGGTGATCATCACCTCGCGGTAGTTGTTCGTTACGTGGTTGTGAGCCGGGCTGCACAGACATTCCCCGTCACCGGTGGTGGCCGGCAAGTACGCCATCTTGTGTTTTCCGTCGATCAGCCGGAGGCCGTCGACTGCGGTGTTGTCGTTGGCGGCGACCTCCTGATTGCGGTCACTCATCGACCACAGGATGCGGAAGCCCATCGGAGATGGCTTGATTTCCTCGAGGAAGAGGTTGACCGTTGAGGTACGCCCAGTTCGTGACACCGGGTACAGCGTGGCTCTGATCCGCTTGCTGTCGATCGTGCCCTTACGTACCGCAAATGGCTTGTCGGTCGATGGTGGGCTGCTCGGATTCGACGGGGTTGCCTCGACGGTCGGCGACGCGCTTGGTGAGATCGACGGCGTCGGATCCTGCATCGGCTCAGAGCTGGTCGAAGGGACAGAGTCGGCGACTGCTGCGGCACGCGACCTGGGGAATCGGCGCGCAGCCGGCGGCTGCGGTGACGCTCGACGCGGTCGTGGCGAGGACTGCGGCGAGGCGGATGGGGGTCATGTTGGATCTCCTTGTCGGGTTGATGCTGAGTTCGTTTGGGCCGGGCGGTCCTGTAGCGCACTTCGCAGTGCATCCACGGTCGAGGTCAAGCGGGGTGAAACAACGGTTGCGGCAGCAGATACCTGAGCCACGCCGATCGATACGGCGTGCCGACCGAGTGCGCGCCGCGGAGCCGGCGTCAGGACGCTCCGGGGGTGTGCCCGCAACTGCCAGGCATTTCAGCCAGCCAGATCGGCAATCTGTCTGGCCCTGGGTCTGGTCGGCGTCTCGTGGCCATCGTCACCCCTATACTTGGTTTTGTCCTAGTTGCGGACTTGATGGTCCTAAACTAGAGCACTAGAGGTCCGCTTATCGGACTTAATCGTCCTCATCAGGGTTTCGAGGGGGTAATCCCTTACCGTGCAGACGGCAGAGGTCATCGGCGTCGGCGTGTCGAGCTCGGCCTGTCCCAGGCCGAGCTGGCGGCTGCGGTCGGGCTCGACCCCCGGCAAATCCGCCGCTACGAAAGCGGCGACGCCGAACCGCCCCTGCAGGCCGCTCGCGCCCTCGCCCAGACGCTGGCGATCACCATCGACGAGCTCGCCGGGCGGACCGCCGACCTTCTCTGGCACCTGGTGGAGCTGCTGGAAGGGCCTCGACAACAAGGCCGACACCCTTCACGCCGGTCCTGATGAGCTTGTCCCACCGCGGCCGCCGCGTCGAAATCCTGCCGGCCTCACCAGACGCCGCCGCCCCGGAGGCAGGCGTTTGCCTGGCGCTCAGAACTCCACGCCGACGACACCGACCTCTTCGGTTGGACATCATCGACGATCCCGCAGCCCGCTCCAAAGGCACCTTGATCCTCAAACTCAAGAACGGCATCCTGATCGGCGAATGGGTCCGCATCAGCCTCAAAGCCGGCCTCAGCGCCGGAGACATTGTCCTCGCCAAGGACCGCGAGACGGCACAACCGGACGGTCCAGGAGCTCCCCGAATATGCACAGCTGATCCCCGCCGGAGATTCTGCAGGAAGCGAGACGCATGACCATCGAGCGTCCGAGTTGGGCGGCGGCGTCGGCGACCGTGTGAGCCGTAGCGCCACCGAACGGCCGGTGCATCCGCTGCGACGAGGCACCTGATCTCACGGCGACCCGTGCGCGTGGGTACCTGGCCTGTATCGCCGTGGTCCAGCGCATCGCGCATGCTTAGCACCATCGGCTTGGACTATTGAGCAGCGACAGGAACGGTTCGGTGGGCGGTCACCGGTTTGTAATCCAAGTCGACCGTAGTCCGAGCTGTAATCCGAGCCGACTGCCCAATCTGCCTCTCCTGAATCAAGACGGCTCGCTGCGCTCGCCGCGCTGCGGTCCGTGTCCTCGCTCGCTGCGCTCGCTGCGGGCCGGTCCTCGCGTAGCCCAACCTTTTTCAGCAACCGCGACCACAAACAGGGCATATCTGCCCCACACTAGACTCCAACGATATCGAAGCCCACTCCGCAGCTTGGAGACACCAATTGAAACCACGATGAGACCGATGCACATCTGGGTACCCGTTGACCAATCGGATCTGAGTCCTAGACGATGGACCCGTGCGAAACTCAATACTCCAGTTCATGTGGGGTTCCAGTCTCACTTCCGATACGGCCTAGAGAACGTGACGAGGGATGTATTTGAACAGATTGGATTTGGGCTCGGCGCCCGAGCGTTTTTGATCGGGTTCACTGAGGCTGAGGATCGGCCGTTCCCAATCTGCTTTGAACCAGAATGGGACCCCCTCGCAGCAGTGGATTTGTCGGGTTCAATGGCGGAAGCGCAGAAGCGGTACAAGGCAAGCGACGAAGCCCGGATGATCTACAGCAGCGTGCGCCACCATGAGCAGATTCATCGTGAACATGTGGACCAATTCCGCGCAGAAGTGATTCGCGATGCCTTGGCCGAGTCCTTGCAGGGCGAGGATCTGACCTTCTTCGTGGGCTCGTCGGCACTCGTTGACGGAGTCTACGAAGTGCACCCGGTTATTGCGGGCCTACCCCGGCGATGGGATTCCATGCCCGCCCTGAGCCGAGTCAAGGTCGACCGATACACGGTACTCCCCTCGCTGCAGCACTCCCTGGTACGCGAGCTACTCACTGCAACCGCCGATCTCGGTCGCAGCACTCCTCCAGAGGATTTTTCGCTTCACTGGTCCGACCGCTCCGAACTAATTAGGAAGGCCGCACGCGAATTCGTCCAATCGGTCTCTATATTCAGCGGTTGCGAACTTCCATCAGATTTGGTCGTCGCACTCAATGAGGTCTCGGCCCAACCATACGAGGGCCGTTCCGGTGTCTGGGGGGCTATTGCTGGCGTCCAAATCGAATGCGCACCTAGAATTTGTCCTTGACTTCGTCAAGCCCATAGGGCTCTCTGAAACCCGTTCCGTTCGAAAGGCCCTAGAGATGACAGGCGGAGGTCAACAGCTCCTGTGCGACGGAGCCGAAGTGTTGGGCTTAGCCCGTCTGAGGAACAGTTATCTGCCCTCAGCAGAGAGCGCGTTCGTGTTTAGCGTGATGTCCCGCGGCGTTTGGGAACTGAGCCACAATCAAGTTCCGATGCTCAGAGTAACGAACACGAGGCCGACACTTCCGCAGCCTCACCTGGATCCCCAGCATTTCGTTGACGTAGCGCAGTCCGGCCGTTCCCCGAGATCGATGGTAATGCGTCAAATGCCTTGTGGCAGCTGGCTGACGCCGCGTCCAAAGCCTCGCACGGAACCATGCTGGTCGTTCACAGGGACGCCAGTGGGGAAGCCTCCCGACTGCCCCCGCAAGCACAACAGATTCGCCCGCAGCATCTCGACTTGGCGGTGCTGGCTGCCGTGACGAGTATCGATGGCGCTGTCCTGGTCGATCCACAAGGAACATGCCATGCGGTGGGGGTCATCCTCGACGGACATGCGTCTGGTAAAGGCGACGCGAGCCGAGGAGCTCGATTCAACTCAGTGGTGCGGTACCACTACACGCACAATGGGGAATGTCTCATCATCATCGTCAGTGAGGACGGGATGATCAACCTCCTCCCGAACCTTCGGAGGCGAGTGGCCAAAGAGTCAGTCGAGGCCGCGGTGCAACTCCTTGAGGACACCATCACCCGGGACCCCGAATACGAGGTGTTCTTCAGACACTGGCGTCACCTTGAGTCGCTGGCGTTCTACCTCACAGCAGCGCAGTGCGATCGAGTCAACGCGGCCCGAACGGCGCTCGAAGATCGAGCACAGCCCCGTCCAAACGACGCCCAAGATGGGCGAGATGGCCGAATGGGACGAATCACCCACGTCGGTTGGGTGCCTCTTGCCCCAAACCCCGAGATGAACTCAAGCTATTTCCTCGACAGCGAGTGAGCGTTGTGATGTTCACAACCGACTCACGCGCTGGCATCGCCCGCTGCGAAACACACCCGACGAGTACTTCTCCTGACATAAAGACCCAACTGCCAGCCCGAACTTGGGCGGCTAACACCCTCGCTGTATCGTACGTCGTCCGACCGAACCGACGCCGACGGTTCGGCCGCACAGGGGAGCCGCATGGAAGACTTCAGCACGGGATTGCGATGCCAGGACGTCACTCTGGGTCTCCGCGAAGTGGACCAGGCGTCTAGTCAGCTGCACCTTGTAAAAACCACTCAGATGGTTGGCATGGCTGCTGACCTCGCTAGCCTCATCCGGGGCCGCAACGTCATCAGCAATATAGACGCGTTGCAGATCGTTTCCAGTGAGACTCTCGATATTCCATCTCTGGCCTTTACCAGCGTTATTGACATTCTCGAAGCGGCTGAAATGGTCGAAGTGGATCGGAATCAAGGTGAGATCTCACGAATTATTGAAAATGTACCAATATTTCGCGATCTGTATGCCGATGGGGCAGCCTGGAAGGCGAGAAATCCAAGGCAAATTGAGGAGGAGCTTGTCGCAGTGGTTGACCGGTTAGCTCGTGGACCGGTTGCCCTAGGAAACGCTTGAGAGCGATCTTGGTGTGGATGCTTCAGACATTGACCGTCTTTACAGATTGGGCGTCGATGCGTCGATCTTTCGCACTGCCGAGACGTCGAATGGGACATTGTTGTACTCCCCTTATACTGCTTTTGAGAATCCAGCGACTGTCCGCGAGATCATGATGAATCATGGCCCTGAGGTTCTGGCCCAGGCATTCGATAAGGTTGCCGCATACCAAGGACTGCCGGTGGACCCGGAGACAGACTTGGTGCTTGCAGACGCAGTGAAGAAGGGGCTCATTTCCGCGCCCGGGGTATTGCTGCCCGGAGGATCGCTTCGAACATTTGCCGCATTGCCCTACATGCTTGACGCGTCATTGACCCGTGATCGGAAGGTGATACTGGATAAGGCGCTCGCTATCGTTGCTTGCGTCGATGCTAGCATTTTGGTGGGGCAACATCAGCAAGAGACGCTGCCACAGTGCTTAACGCTCTATTTAGTCGCGAAGCACTAAACGCACACTCTTCCCATGCGCGGCAATATAAGCTTCTCCGTGATCTTGGGATCATTCGATTCTTACCTGACTCATATCCAGGAGGTAGTTGGGTTCCGGCTGAGTTTCATCCATACACCCGAGAATGATGAGGCGATGCAGATTGCCATTAGCCTTATTTCCGGTGAGGAGGTTGCTACCGCACGAGAGGCCGGATCCGACGTGAAAGCACTACTCGACCTCGACGCTCGAGCTCTGCGCCCACTCCAAGCTTCGGCTCGCACCAGGGTCCGCGCTATAATTCCCGAAAAGGAGTTGGGTGTCGCGTTCGAGGTGTTAATGGGGCGGGGGAACTGTGAGCGAGAAAGACCTAGACTTAAAACTGGCTGCGCGACGACTTGCTTGGAATCCTCAAGGTTCGGCGACGCGCCTGAACGTGCCTCTTCGAGCATACGTCGAGAGGCGGCCAGGGAAGTCCCAGTTCCAAGAGTATACGGATTTAGATCTTCTCTCGATTGAGCTTGCCTCAAGTGGGCGAGTGACCAGCCAGGTATTCGACTGCAAGTCGAGTAGCAACAGGACCACTGAGCGTGTCTTCTGGCTAAGGGGCGTTGCGGACTTCTTCGACGTTGACGACGCGTGGATGCTTCGGGAAAGTGAAGTTACTGAAGCGTCACGCCAGCTTGCCGGCAAATTGCGTTTGGGTGTGCTCACTCGGCAGGACCTAGAAGTGTTACTCGCGATGACTAGCGTGGGGGCGCCAAGTGCTCCCGTTACCCGCTTGTTTGAGGCCTCGACAGCAGAAAAGACAAAGCAGGCGTTCACTGGCCTCGACAGTCGACTCGGCCCGCTGAGCGACTACCTTCGTTATGACAACTGGATCTACAGTTCCGAGCGTAATCTCGCTCAGATGGTGGTCCATCTTCAAGGTCTGCCGCGCCGACTCTCGACAGCAAGAATCCAGTGCATGTCGCCATGCTTTTCGACTGCACATGGATCTACCTCCTTACTCTAGCGCGCGCCGCCGAGTACGTTAGGAGGACCAAGACGTCTCAGGTCTACAATACTCTTCGCGAGTATTTCCTCGGTGGACAGATCGAAATACGCGAGAAAGAGGCGCGGCTGAGTGCAACCCGGCGCCTATCGCCGCATCTGGATACCAATTTGACCCCTGAATATTTTGATCCACTCGCAGAAACATTCGCGCGACTATTCGTTAGGCAGCGGAGTATTGTTGACGGAATGCGCTATTGTGAAGTGGCAATCGCAAGCCTTATATGGGGTCGGCGGCCATCCATTCTAACGGCTTTTGGCGAAGATTATGACGTTGTATCCGCTAAACTATTGCTTGACGTCATCCAGTATTTGGCTTCGAGCGCCAAGTTGAGCCCAAGTTTTCGTGTGCTCGCAAGAGAAATGATTATGGATCCGTCCAAGGAAGTTCGAGAACCTAAGAATGAACAGGACCGCATCGACCTTCCCTTAGACTCTTCCGCTGCGTCACCCGCGGACGGCGAGGCGCTACCTGAAGTAGGTGACGTGGCCGCGTCATCATCCGACGACAACTCGGCGACCAAGGAGCCAGTTGACGGAGCAGATGGCGTAAGTGAGCTCACTCAACCCGAACTGATTGTCATTCATCCTTCAGTCGAAGAGGTTGAGGCCGCTGATCCGAAAGGCCTGTAGTGAATGGATATCAGTCGCCGTCCATGGTCTCAAAGCGTCCGCACCACATGGCGATCAATAGCCACAACAGCCGGTAAGCGCCAGGGTGGCACCCTGACGCAGGCCGATCCGTCCTCGTAGTGGTAGGGTTCGGCGCGGACATGTCCGGGTGCGAACGACCGGAACGTGGACCAAGCAGGTCGACCTGAGGGGACTGACTCCAACCTCGGAGTGTTTGTGAATCCAGCGTCACGCCCCCGTCGAGACTTTCGCAGTTTGCCGGTGTGGCAGCCAGAGCGGCAGCCAACGACGCTTACTCGGCGGGTCTGGGTCGTCCGCTGCTGGACAGATTCACGCTCAGCGAGGCCCGGGAGGACGACTCCCGAGCGGCTCGTAGTGCGTAGACCCACGCCAGACCGTCCAGCAGCGAGGTTGCAAGTTGGCGACTACCGCTAAGCCAGATGAGTTGTGGGTTAACCGCTTGGAAGCGGTTCTGGCGGGTGCCCGGGTGAAAGTCCACGACGACAACCCGTCGCCATCGATGCATGACTCGAATCTCTGAGTAGGCGAAAGGCTCGTCGGCGCTGTTGAAGTAACTGCCGCGGCCGATCCGGGCCGCGCTAAACTTTGGCACCTGATGGACCGCGTCGAGCGTGCGTAGGGCGTCGCAACCACCGCCACCCTGGACAGATAGGACTGTCAGCCAATCACCCCGCACTCCGCCGAACTGGGGGTCGTCGGCGGCCAAATGTAAAACTGTGGGGTAGATCTGTGAGCGCGCGCCTCCCTGACACGGAAGCGGTCAATCAGCATCACATCGGCGCCACTACTGACGCCATTCTGACCCCAAACTGACCCCACTTACGAGCAGTCCGGAACCTCCATCAGGCACCTCGCTGTAGGCTCACCGGGCGCCACAATCCAACCCCGCATCCTCCTTGTAGGCAGGCGGTTGGTCTCGAGTCCGACGGTCAACTCGAACGCGCGGCCTGGTTACTTCAAGCGATTGTTGTCCTGACGGCAAGCCCCCACGAGGATCTGCGCCCTTAGGATCGCCTCATGGCAAACGTAGGCGCGGTCGTGCGGCGAGACGAGGAGTACGGCGTAGTCATCGCGGTCAGCAACAGCAACTTCGACGCCATCAAAGTCGAGTGGGCCAACGCCAGACTGAGTGGGTCTCTGTCACGCGAGGTGGAGTGGGTGGACTCCCGGGAGTGACAAAGAGCCTCTGATGGCCCTACTCGGTAGTGTCGGCCCACAGGCAACACGTCTCACAACAGCCGCGGTCACCGGAGACCAAGGGCATGGGCCATTAACGGGCCATTAAGCGCGGTGAGGACCGGTCAATCACGGTGCGCCACGAGCACATCTCGCTGCCTGATCTTGAGCTCGTACG
Source organism: uncultured delta proteobacterium (assembly GCA_963804165.1). Lineage (GTDB taxonomy): Bacteria > Desulfobacterota > Binatia > UBA9968 > UBA9968 > DP-20. Next base: position 176,200 of record CAWDPO010000004.1, on the reverse strand, counting down.
GACCGCGACCGCAGCCTTCCAAGCTGGCCATGCCGGCTTCGATCCCGGTCCACCCGCTCCACAGCGAAAGGCGCTAGTCAAGGGCCTGTCTACCTTATGCCACCAACCCTCGACGTTGGATGTCGAGGTACACCAGGGCGGCGTTCGGTCACCATCGTCCGATCAGAAGGCCGGAGATCAGGCCGAGCCATCCGGCACCGAGTGCCAGTGCGGTTCGGGCCAAAATAAAATCCCTGGTTATGGCCTTGGCGGCCCGAAGCTGAGTGTCGCTGCTCCCGGATGAATCCGGACCGTGGGGTTCCCGATGCTTCAGGTCGATGCTCATTCGCTTCATGTCGATGGTCATTGGGTTTCCTCCTGGCAGGATCCGATTCGCGCTCGATGCGCAACATCGCGGAGCCCCCTGCCCGACACAATGAACAATGCCGGTTCGACATTGACCGAAGCTCAGCGAAGCCGCAGAGCATGCCCAAGAGTTGGCAAGCACTCACCTCGATGACTGCGCTGAGGTCGAAGCGAATCCCGCTCGACTCACTCAAGACAGCTCGTGCGCTCGCCATGCGCTGCGGTCCGTGTCCTGGCTCGCCAGCGCTGGCTGCGGGCCGGTCCTCGCACTTCCGCTTCGAATTCTTCGAAGTGCTTCTTGACCCAGCTGTGTGCACCCTTCGGCTCCGAGAGCGCCACCTGGCGCTCTTCTACTGAGCGGACCCTACGAGCTGCGCCGCGGGCCCAGCGCACCTGAGCTCGACCCCGGCGCGGGCATGCCGGCCGCGCTGACCGTCGATCAGCTGCTCGACACACTCGCGATTCGCGTCGACGGCCCACGAGCCTCGGCCGGCCACGGTCTCGACGGCATCGACCACCACGGAGACGCCGACGTCCTCGGACGACTCCTCGCCCTGCTGGACACACCCAGATCAGAGCTTCCGATCGTCACACCCTGAGAAGCTGCAATCCGCGCCGGCGTAGATCGCCCCGCCTAGAGGTGTCCGTACCTGACCACGAGGTTGACAGCATCCGTGACCGCAATGAGGCAGACATCAGGTCGATGCCGGCACTCTACGAGCGATCCACGACTTGCAAAGTGACGGCTGTGGCTGCATCAGTCCCATGGCCGTTCCGGGGAGCACTGCCCGAACAGGTCACGCGTCTGAGGACGAGCCGATGGCAATTGCCGGCTGTGTTGGACAGCGCGGCAGCCTGCAATGCGTTGGCGGCCAAGCAGATGAGCCACCAACGGGCCAGAGGGGTGGCGGAAACCGGTCATCACGGCCGCTACGAGCGCGCCCTGCCGACTGACTTGGGTCAACACGACTCACGACCGCAGTCTTCCAAGCTGGCCATGCCAGTTAAGGTCCCCGTCACCCGCTCCAATAGTGGAGCGCCTAGCCACGGCGGATGCCTGATCCTCAGAACGCGTGCTGTCGGCGCAGCGCCCTGGGCCGCCCGTCGGGGTCGTGGATCACGCGGTACAGCGGCCCGGCCCAGGCTCGCGTGGCCGGCGACAGGTGCAGTCGGCGAAGCGGTCGTAGCCGGCCGGGAGGCCGCTCGCCCTGACGCCCGTCGTCGTGCCACGCCTGCAGCGCGGCAGCGGAGGAGGCGAAGGCGTCGAACATGTCGTGCGGGTCGACGCAGTCGGCCATCACCTCGCAGCAGCAGCGGTCGTCGAGCAGTCCTGGGGCGTCCGGCCGGGCTCGAGAGCCGAGATGTCACCGGGATAGGCGTCCGGTCCGAGCTCGCGATCCAGGTGCTCGGCGGCCGAGGGTGAGACGCAGCCGGCGGGCATAGGCGCTGTGGTCGCCGCCCTCGGTGTCGAGGACGACCGCGGACAGCTCCGAGTCGTGGGTCCAGGACCGCCGGTTGAAGTTGTCCGAGCCGATGGTCGCCCACCAGTCGTCGATCACGCAGACCTTGGCGTGCACGTACACGGGCAGCCCGCGGTGGTTCTCGATGCCGTAGAAGGCCACCCTCGCCGGGACCGGCCTGCAGCAGCTGGGCCATGGCGTCGTGTCGACCCAGCTCCTGAGGCACGCGAGACAGCCGCGCGGACTGGTCGGGCAGATGCGGCAGCACGGCGATCACCCTCAGCTCGGGCTTGGCGCGCAGGGCGTCGGCGAACGTCTCGGCGACCTCGGTCGACCACAGGTACTGGTCCTCGACGTAGATGAGTCGTTCGGCCCGCTCGAGTGCTTTGGTGTAGCCCCGCGCCACACTCCGCTCGCCACCGCGGGCGAACGGGTAGTCGCGACCGTGTCGAAGGTTCGGATAGGTCCGCAGCAGCTGGACCAGGTGCGTACCGCCGGGCACCGGTGGCCGGCGGCGGTGCTTGCGGCGGCAACGGATCGGGCCGAAGGTCATTTCCGGCCAAGCGGTCGCGCAGCCGCCGGATCGGGCTCCGGCTCAGCGGCGTCGGATCCGTCCAGCGCTCCCGGAACACCGTCTCGACGTCGTAGCACGGCCGGTCCGGAGATGGCGGCCTGGATGTCGTGCCACGCGGGATGCTCACCGTAGGCCGCCGCCATCGACTGCGCCTGCGGGTCACCGAGGTGCCGCGCATCGTCGCGCCGCGAGTGGCACAGGTCGATGCCGCCGACGAACGCGATGTCGCGCTCCGGTCGGCCGGCGTAGCGGATCACCACGAGCTTCTGGTGATGCGAACCACCGGTACGCACCCGCATGTCCAGCAGCGCCTCCGCGCCTTCGGCCTGCAGCTGCTCACCGGTCTGCCGGTTCTCCTGCGCCGGAGAAGGAGAGCTTGTCCCAGTGCGAGCGCCAGATCAGGCCGCGGACGTCCACCCCACGACGATCGGCCGCACCGAGCAGCTGAACCATGGTCGATTCCGGATCGTCGGTGAGCTGCTCGTCCGGGTCGCCGCGCCAGTCGGTGAACATGATCAGATCGCCCGACCGCGTCTCCTCGATGCGCTCCTGCAGCTCGGCGAAGTAGGTCGCGCCGTGGACCAGCGGCCGTACGTGATTGCCGACCGACCACGCCTGCTGACCAGGATGTGGGTCGTCGAGCACGGTCTGTGGGTTGGCCCGCTCGGCCTTGGACAACAACCACTCGGTCAGCGCCGGAGCCGGCTCCGCCCCCGGCCCTGGGTGATCGGGCTCCCGCGGGCGGCGTTCGGGCACTGACCCAATGTATTTCGTCGCTGTCGAGTCGTGGTCTGGACCGTCGTTCCGGCCCGCCCGCGCTCACTACCGATGGTCAGACGATCGACTCCGAGCTGGACGGGCTAGATGAACTCGACGCCCTGGGCGAGCGGCAGCTGACCGGAGTAGTTGACCGTGTTGGTGGCCTGGCGCATGTACGCCTTCCACGAGTCCGCGCCGGACTCGCGACCGCCGCCGGTCTCCTTCTCGCCGCCGAACGCGCCGCCGATCTCCGCGCCCGAGGTGCCGATGTTGACGTTGACGATGCCGCAGTCCGAGCCGCCGGCCGACGATGAACCGCTCGGCCTCGGCCTGGTCGCTGGTGAAGATCGCCGAGGAGAGGCCCTGCGGCACGCGCGTTGTTGCAGCGCGATGGCCTCGTCGAGCGTCGTCGTAGGTCAGCACGTACAGGATCGGGGCGAAGGTCTCCTCCTGCACGACCTCGGACTGGGCCGGCATCCGCGACCACGGCCGGCTGCACGTAGAAGGCGTCCGGCTGCTCATCGGCCAGCACCCGGTCGCCGCCGCACAGCACCTCGCCGCCCTCCTCGACGGCCGCGCGCCAGGGCGGCCTGCTGGGCCTCGAAGCTGCGCCCGGTTGATCAGCGGGCCGACCAGCACTGCCGTCGGCGGTGGGGCTGCCGATGTCGAGGGTGCCGTACGCGTCGACGATCCGCGGCACCAGCTGGTCGTCGACCGAACGGTGCACGATCAGCCGGCGCAGGCTGGTGCAGCGCTGCCCGGCGGTGCCGGCCGCGGCGAAGACGATCGCCGCGCAGGGCCAGGTCGAGGTCGGCGCTCGGGGTGACGACGGCGGCGTTGTTGCCGCCCAGCTCGAGCAGCGCGCGCCCGAAGCGGGCCGCGATCAGCGGAGCGATCTCGCGACCCATCCGGACCGAGCCGGTCGCCGAGACCAGGGCGACCGCGCGGGTCCTCCACCAGCCGCTCGCCGACGTCGCGATCACCGAGCACGAGGTGGTGCACCCCGGCCGGCGCCCCGACGTCCTCGGCGGCCCGGGCGAGCAGGGCGTCGGTGGCCAGCGCCGACAGCGGGGTCGCCTCCGCCGGCTTCCAGACCACGGTGTCGCCGGCGACCAGGGCGAGCGCGGTGTTCCAGGCGTAGACCGCCACCGGGAAGTTGAAGGCGGAGATGATGCCGACCACGCCCAGCGGGTGCCAGGTCTCCATCAGCCGGTGACCCGGCCGCTCCGACGGCATGGTCTTGCCGAACAGCTGGCGGGACTGGCCGACCGCGAGGTCGGTGATGTCGATCATCTCCTGCACCTCGCCGAGCGCCTCGGAGGTGATCTTGCCGACCTCGGCGGTGACCAGCGTGGCCAGATCCTCCTTGTGCTCGGTCAGCAGCTCACCCCAGCGCTTGACCAGCTGGCCGCGCACCGGGTGCCGGCACCTCCCGCCAGGCGGTGAACGCCTCGGCGGCCGCGGCGATCGCGGCGTCGACGTCGTCGCCGGTGTGGCTGCGCACCGAGAAGATCACCTCGCCGGTGATCGGGGTGCGGACCTCGGTGTCGCCGGCGATCGCGTCGGTGTCGACGCCGGTGGCCTTCAGGGCCCGCAGCGACGTCGGCGGTGATCTCGGCGGTGGTCGGGAAGTCGGTGCTCATGAGTGTCCTCGGTGTCGGGGTGGGTTGCATGGCGGAGTCGGTGGTGATGGCGGTCAGGCCGAGCTGCTCGGCGGCCGCGGCCAGCGAAGCGCTCTGCTGGGCCTCGTACAGCGCGGTCGGGTCGGCGATCGGTCGGCCGATCACCTCGCTCAGCATGTCGATGTCGTACGGCGTGCCGAGCGGTCGTCGTCCCGGGTGCCCTCGTCGGTCAGGTTGGACTGGAAGATGCCGGCCGCGGACCGGGGCAGGAAGTCCTCGTAGACGATCGGCTCCGGCACCAGCACGCCGGCCTCGACCAGCTCCGCAGGAAGCGCGTGCCGGCTGACGCCGTCGACGGCGCGCCGGTCGGCACGCCGGTAGGTGAAGAACGCCAGTCCCTGCAGCGGCGAGCTCCCGCTCGGTGCGGGGCAGGTTCTCCCGCCACACCTCGCGGGCCACCTCGACCCGGGTGGCTGCCGGCCGGCGCCGCGGCCAGCGCGGACATCGACCTCGGCGACCATCCGGTCGTAGAGGTCGCGCCCCGGCGGCGGTGAGCGCGACGCCGCGCTGCTCGACCTCCCCGAACCGCACCCGCAGCGAGCCGGCGCGGACGCTGCCGTCGGCGTGCCGGAACTGCCGCTCCTCGGCCAGCGCCTTGAACGAGGTCTGCCGCAGCAGGACGTCGGGCCCCTCCCAGTCGGGCGGGCCCTGGATCTCGTCGATCATGGTGATGCCGCGCGCCTCCATCCGCTGGTAGAGGTCGTCGATGTCGAGCACCCGCGGCGTCAGGTGGTTGATGTGGGTCGACGGCACCCCGCCGATGTCGGCGGCGACGGCCGAGATCCGCTCCAGCGCGAAGTACCAGTCGTGGTCGACCGGCTCGGTGGACAGCTCGAACGCGGCGGTGGCGAGGTCGAGGAAGCGGTCGGCGTCGGCGGCGTCGAGTCCGCCGCTGGTCGGCCGACCGGTCGGCCAGCTCGAGCAGCTCCGGCCCGAACAGGGTCCGGGCGCCGATGAACGTCCTCCAGCCGCGCTTGCGTCTCCGGCGTCGAAGAAGCGCCGGTCGGTGGCGACCAGCATCGAGGTGAACACCCGGAACGGGTTGCGCGCCAGCTCGTCGGCGTCGACCGGACGGAAGGCGGTGGAGACCACCGGCACCGAGCTCTTCGAGGCGTCCCGCAGGTCGTAGAAGCCGACCGGGTACATCCCGAAGCCGGCGAACACCCGGGCGGCCTGGGCCAGCTCGCGCGGCGACCCCACCCGGATGGCGCCGTGCCGCTCCGCGGTCACCCGGTCGATGCTGCCGAGCCGCTCGGCCTCGGCGCCGTGGGCGGCGATGAAGGTCGGCGTTCACCTCGCGGGAGACCTCGACCAGCGTGTTGTAGGCGGGCACCTCGGTCCCGTACAGGCTCGGCCAGGCGCAGGGCGAACTCGGCCCGCAGGTCGGCGAGCGCGAGGGTGCGCCGCGTCTCGGTGAGCTGCGCGGTGGTCACGACGGGGTGCGCCTTTCCAGGGTTACGGGAGGAGATCGAGGGTCTCGAGGCTGCGGACTCAGATGATGTGGACCTCGTTCAGCAGCGCGCCGGTGCCGAACCGGTCGGCGCTGAAGGCCGTCGGGTCCATGAACGGATCCCTGTCCAGGTAGAGATCCCGGACGATCTCGCCGACGGCCGGGCCCTGCAGGAAGCCGTGGCCCGAGAACCCGGTGGCGTACAGCACGCCGGGCACCGCCGCCTTGCCGATCATGGCGTTGTGGTCGGGGGTGTTCTCGTACAGGCCGGCCCAGCCGCCGACCAGCGGCTGCCCGACCAGCGACGGCGCGACGACCGCCGCAGCGGCGTCGAAGGCCCGGGTCCAGCCGTAGCTGAACTCGCGGCAGAAGCCGGGATCCTCGTCCAGGTTGGAGATCCCGAGCAGCAGCCCGTTGCGGTAGTTGTGGAAGTAGAGCGTCGTCGACAGGTCGAGGGTGAACGGCACGGTCGGGTGCGGCCGGCCAGCTGCGGGGTGAAGCCGACCTGGCGGCGTACGGCCTCGACCGGCAGGTGCACGCCGAGCATCGCGCCCAGCTTGGTCGACCAGGCCCCGGCGGTGATGATCACCGTGCCGGCCCGGACGCACCCCCGCTGGGTCCGGACGCTGATGACCGCCGGTCGGCGTCGGTGGCGAGCTCGAGGACCTCGGTGTACTCGCAGAACCGGACCCCGAGCTGCGGCGGCGGCCCGCGCGTAGCCCTCGACCACCCGGGCGGGCTCGGCGTAGCCGTCCCGCGGCGAGAACGACGCGCCGAGCAGCGGGCCCGGCTCCAGCATCGGGTTGATCTCGCAGGCCTCCGCCGGCGCTGACCATCCGGCTGTTGCAGCCCAGTCGGTTCTGCAGCCGGACGCTCGCCTCCACCGCCGCCAGCTCGGCCTCGGACCGGCACAGGAACAGGTAACCCACCTGGCGGAGGCCGATGTCGATGCCGAACCGGTCGGCGAAGGTCTCGTACGCCGCGCAGGCTCCGCAGCCCGAGCTGGACGTTGTTCGCGTCGGAGAACGTGGCCCGGACCCCGCCCAGCGGTTTCGCGGACGACCCCGAGCCGAGGGTGCCCTGTTCGAGCACGACCACGTCGGTCGACGCCCGCCTCGGCCAGGTGGAAGGCGATGCTCGCGCCCATGATGCCGCCGCCGATCGACCACCACCTCGGCCGCGGCGGGCAGCGGGGTCGACCGGCGTCGACCAACGGCACGACGTGCTCGAGGGGCCCATCGGCGGCGCGCGTCGTCGCTCATGGTGCCTCCTTCGCGGTCGTTCGGGTCAGGCCGGTACCAGCGCGGACGACTGCTGCCGGAGCTCGTGGTCGAGATCGGGCCGGAATCCCCGGGCCACCATGGCGTCCAGCACCCGCGACTGGGCGAGATCCATCGCGGCCTGCCGAGGAGTGATCTCCGCGGGCGACGCTGTCCCGCAGCACCCGGGCCGTGTTGCCCCGCAGCTTGTCGGAGATCATCGTGAAGATCCTGGCCGGCTCCACCACGAACGGCGAGTAGCGGGCGTCGGTCGAGTGGGCCGCCGCGACGATGCCGCCGGCGTTGGCGATGAAGTCCGGCACGACGACCACGCCGCGCTGGTGCAGGATCTGCCGAGCCGGCTCGGTGGTCGGCAGGTTCGCGCCCTCGACCACCAGCCGGGCCGTGGTCGACCGGGCCACCTCGACGCCCACGGTGTCCTCGCGGGCCGCCGGGATCAAGACGTCGACGGGTGCGCTCAGCAGATCCTGGGCGGCCGGCGAGAAGGACGGGTGCACGGTGACGCAGTGGTCACCGAGATCGGCGGCGGCGGCGAGGAGCTCGGCCAGATCGAGCCCGTCCGCGTCGTACGCCCAGCCGGCGGCGGTGGAGACGGCGACCACGACCGCACCGAGCTCGTGCAGCCGCTCGGCCGCGGCCCGCCCCACGGCACCGAACCCCTGGATCGCCACCCGCGCCCCGCGCAGGTCGAGATCGATCAGCTGCGCGGCCGCGTCCGCCGCCTCCGCGACCCCGAAACCGGTCACGCCCAGCTGGTCGTACGGCAGGCCGCCGAGCGCGCGCGGCAGCCCGGTGGAGACGCCCCGGTCGTTCAGCTCGTCGACGAAGATCGCCGCATCCTCCTCGGCCAGCCCCATGTCCAGGCCGAACACGTACTCCGACGGGACCTCGTTGGCCAAGGCGCGGGCGAACGCGCGCAGGATCCGCTCCTTGCCCGCGGCCGCGGGGATCACCGAGGATCCCGGCCTTCGCCCCGCCGTGGAACAGGTCGACGGCGGCCCACTTCCAGGTCATGGTGCGGGCGAGCCGAGCCACCTCCCCCACGGTCAGCGTCGGGCTCATCCGGGTGCCACCCTTGCCCAGCCCTCGCGCGGTGTTGTCGATCACCAGCACGCCCCGCATGCCCGACCGACGGTCGGAGACCAGCACGACCTTCTCTGGGCCCCACTGGTCGACCAGCTCGAACGGGTCATTCACGACGAAGAATCTCCAAGCGACGTTGGGAAAGCGTACCTCCAGAATCGCACGGGCTCAGGCACGCCGATCGAGAGCCTCGACGACGACAGTCTGTGCGTGGCACCACAAGAATCCCTTATGCTCGATGTCGTGATCAAGGTCGGGGTGGCCCTGTTGCCCGAGGTCAACCCCGCGCAGGACCGGCGCTGGTCGCGGGTCGAGGAGTACGGCTTCGCGCACGCGTGGTCGTTGGACCATCTGGCCTGGCGGGCCTTCGCCGACTCGGACCTGGCACGCGACCGTGCCGACCCTGGCCGCCGCCGCGCTCACGACGTCGCGGCTGACCCTCGGCACCTTCGTCGCCTCGCCCAACTTCCGGCACCCGGTCCCGTTCGCCAAGGAGCTGATGACGCTCGACGTGATGTCCGGCGGCCGGCTGCTCGTCGGCGTCGGCGCCGGCGGACCCGGATTCGACGCCGCGGTGCTGGGCGGCCGGTCGCTCTCGGGACGGGAGCGGGCCGATCGGTTCGAGGAGTTCGTCACGCTGCTCGACCTGCTGCTGCGGCAACCCTCGACCACCTGGTCCGGCGACTGGTTCTCGGCGGTCGAGGCGCGGACGATCCCGGGACCGGTGCAACAGCCGCGCCCACCGCTCGTCGTCGCCGGGCAACGGTCCGCGGGGCATGCGGCTGGCGCTGCGCATCGGGCGACGGTTGGGCCACCAACGGCGTCGCCGAACCACCCGGCGCGGGTCAGGGCGGCGAGGAGTGGTGGCTCGGCGTGGCGGAGGCCGCACGCCGGCTCGACGACGCCGCCGGACCCTGAGGGAACTCCGGGCGCAGGTTTTCCGCCGGGTGCTCGACATGGCCTTCGGGATGGGCGCGCCCCGTTCGCTGGAGCAGATGCGGGACCATCTCGGCCGCGCGGCGGCGCTGGGCTTCACCGACGCCGTGATCGCCTGGCCCCGCGACGACGGTCCGCTGCACGGCTCGGAGTCCGTGCTGGCGGAGTTGGGCGCTCTGCTGGTGGACGGCAGCCTCGCCCCTAGGTACGGCCACGTGCTGAATCCCCTGCACCTGCGGACCCTGTCGGTCGTGCTGCGCACCGGGTCGTTCGCGGCCGCCGGCCGGCACCTGGGCTACACCGGCTCGGCCGTCTCGCAGCAGATGAGCGCGCTGGAGGCCGACAGCGGACTGCGTGCTGTTCGAGCGCGAGCGCCCAAGGGGTAAGAGCCGACGGCCGAGGCGCAGCTGCTCAGTGAGCGGGCGATCGAGACGCTGGGCGCGTTCGCGACCCTGCAGGACGCAGTGCGCGAGATCGCGGCCGGCACCCGCGGGCGGCTCGGCCTCGGGTCCTTCCCGACCGCGAGCGAGGTGCTGATCCCCCGCGCCCTGGCCCGGTTCGGGCGCGACTTCCCCGACGTCGAGGTGCGCTTCGAGGACGGCGAGCCCCACCAGCTGGTGACCAGGCTGCTCGAGGGCGACCTCGACGTCATCGTCGTGTTCCGCTACGACCTGGTCCCGCAGAGCTGGCCGGCCGGCAGTGTGCGTACGCCGCTGCTCACCGAGCCCGTACGGCTGCTGGTGCCCGACCGCGGCGAATGCCCCGGCCGGGACCGGTGCCGCTGACCGACTTCGCGGACGCCTCGTGGATCTCCACCCGAGAGGGAACCGCGGGCACCTTGGCCCTCGAGCGAGCCTGCGCCGCCGCCGGCTTCACCCCGCACATCCGCTATCGCAGCAACGACTACGACGTCGTACGCAGCTTCGTCCGGGCGGGTTTCGGAGTCGCGGCGGTCCCCCGCCTGGCCTACCTCGGCCGCCTCGGCCTGCGCGACGTCGACGTGACCGGGCTGCACCTCCGCCGACACGTCGAGGCCCTGACCAGGCCGACCGCCACAACCCCGCCATCGGCCGGCATGGTCGCCGCCCTCCGAGCCTCGGCGCAGACGGCGCTCGCCGATCCCTGAGGGGCGCTTGTGTGGCCTTCCGAGCTGCGCCGTCTCGCGTCGACTAGGGAGAACGCCGACCAGGCCCAGGGCCAAGAGCTCCTGCGGCCGGGTCGCGCTTTGCGCCGCCCTCAGACGGTGAGGAGGCCCAGACGTCGCCGAGCGTGTATCCCTGCGGAAACGGATCGTCCGGGTCAACCATGTGGGAGTTGAGACCAGTGATCCATGCTCTGCCCTCGACCGACGGCACGCAGCCGAAAAGTCGCCGACGGTCGTCAGTTCGTGCAGAATTCCGGTAAACGTGGTGCCGAGCACGCCTTGGTGCACGAACGGCTGGCCGAGCGGCAACTGCCCACGGGCGTGCAGACAGGCCATCCGAGCTGATGTTCCGGTTCCACACGGAGACCGGTCAAGAGATCCCCTCCAGCTGCATGGATCTCGGGCGTCCAGAACGGCGTTGGGCATGACGACGGAGTTGCGGCCGTCGATGCCGGCCTCGGATGATGCTCCGTGCAGCATGACCAGACCGATCTGATCAATCTGCGAATACTGGGGGTGCCGCACCGTCACCTGCTCGCGAGCGACGCCAGCAGACCCATACCGGCCCGGATGATCGCGGGTGCGTTGGCCGCGCCGAGCTCAACGCCCAAGGCCGCGGCCGGAGCCTGAACGTAGAACTGTCCGCCGAAAGCGATGTCGGCCTCGACAGTGCCATGCCGTGTACATCGACGGGGACGCTCAAACCGACCACGAACGACGGCACGTTGTGCACCTGCACGGAGACGACTTTGCGACCCTCGACGCGAGCGACGGCATCTACCCTGCCCACCGCGGTATCGATCCGCACCGTCGTCGTCGGCGCAGTCATCGGCAGGGCACCGGTCTCCAGGAGCGCCGTCACCGCGCACATCGTGTTGCTGCCCGACATCGGTCGGAACCCGCCCTGTTCGACGACGACGATCCCGACATCCCCGTCCGGCGTGGCCGGCGGCAGGACCAGTACGCCACAGAGGGCTGGGTGACCACGGGGCTCGTGCAGAAGCAGGTGTCGAACCGGGTCGAGATGGTCAATGCACCACTGCAACCGTTCGGCCATCGTCGCTCCCCGAACACTCAGATGCAGCCCCAACAAGACCCTGGCGGGCTCGCCCTCGGCGTGCACGTCGATCGACTCGATCACGCGTACCTGACCCACGGTGGGTTCCTTCCTGCGCCACTCGGCGAACCTTCACAGGTGTTGTGCACCGGCCCATGGGCGCTCGGCGGGACACAGCCCCAGGATACCGCTGCGCAGATTGTCAAACGATCTGGCATAGGATGGGTCGGCCGGAGGAGGACGTGATGACCATCGACCAGGACGACACCCCTGCGCTCTCGCCGATCAGCAACAGCACTCGCCGCGAGATGGCCGTGGCCTCGATGCGTCGGGCCCTGTTGTCTGGCGAGCTGGAGCCGGGTCAACGCATCAAAGAAACCGCGATGGCCGCGATGCTGGGCATCAGCCGGCCGACTGTCCGGGAGGCGATGAATCAGTTGATCTCGGAGGGCTCGCTGGTGCAGGAGCCCTACAAAGGTGTGCGGGTCGCTCAGCCCAGCGCTCAAGATCTCATCGACGTCGCCGAGGTCCGGGTGTCGCTCGAGACCTTGGCGGCCTTGAAGGTCGCTCGCGACCCAGACGGGCCGGGTATGGCGTCCCTGCGCCGGGCGCTCCGCCGACATCTCGAAGCCCTGCAAGCCGACGATCCGGTGGCGGCCAGCCGCACCCATCTCGACCTGCACCGCACGCTGTGGGAAGCCTCGGGAAACCCCATGCTGACCAAGATCTGGCCGTTCGTCGAGTCCCAGATTCAGATGGCGATGAACCTGGACCAGGCCACCCGCCACGCACCTGCACGCGACGCCGAGCTGCACCAACGCCTGGTCGACGTCATCGCTTCCGGCGACGAAGCGGCGATCCTTGTCGAGGTTCGCGATCACATCGGCCGAAGTGCTGACGAGGTGGCCGGGATGATCCACCTGGCTACCGGTCAGCGCATGTAGTCCGCGCCGGTGATGTCGATCGTGGCCCCGTCGTATGGCGGACGGCCCGACGCGAGGAACACGATCATCTCGGCCACGTCTTCCGGTGGAGTGATCTCTCCCAGCGGCAGCCCTCGGCGGCCTCGGTCAGCCCGCGTCAGCCGAGATCTGTCGCGACCCACCCGGGAGCCACGGCATAGGCGAGCACCCGATCGCCGCGAATCCCCGGGCGATGCCCTTGGTCAGCGCCAGCAACCCCCTTGGCAGCGCCGTACGCCAGGTGTTCCGCGTCATCGCCCGGTGGGCGGACCGGCTGGCGACATTGATGATGACGCCGCCGCCGGCTGACGAATGTCAGAATGGCGTGCCGGCCAGGTCCGCGGGTGCACGCAAGTTGAGGGCCAAGTTGTCGGCCCAGCCTTGTGCCCACTCGCCGGGTCTTCGACCGGCGAAGAGATCCAGGCGCCGGCGTTGTTGACCAGAACGTCGACTACGCCCCGCCAGGCCAGTGCTTCCTGCCACAGGGTGTCGGGCCAGACCGGTTGAGCAGGTCAACGCAGACAGCGGTGGCGCGTTCGCCCAGCCGCAGTGACAGGCGATCGGCGAGCTGGCGGTTGGACCCGCAGTGCACGACGACGAACGCGCCGTCTCGGTGCAGCGCCCGCGCCACGGCGGCGCCGATTCCTCGCGACCCGCCGGTGACCAGAACCGTTTCCGCGGCCCGCACGGGGGGAGTGTACTGCTCATGCCACCGCCTGGGCGCCGGTGATCTCGACCGCCGCACCGCAGATGAACGGCGCCTCGTCCGACGCCAGGAACGCGACGAGCGCTGCCACCTCCGCAGGTTGGCCGATGCGGCCCGCCGGCACCGAGCCGTCAAGGTCGGCGACGGTGCGGTCCGGACCGGGCAGTCCGCCGCGAGCATCGGCGTGTGGATCTCGCCGGGGCACACGGCGTTGACCCGGATGCCATGCGGCGCATAGTCGCGGGCCAGACTCTGGGTGAAGGAGACCACCGCGGCCTTCGAGGTGTTATAGGCGATGTGTCCAGGGGCCGGCTGGAGGCCCCACTGTGAGGCAGTGTTCACCATCGATCCGCCACCGGCGGCCATGTCGGCAAGGCCGCCCGGCACAGGTGGAACAAGGCGTGCATTCACCGCGAAGCTGAGGTCCCAATCGGCCGGGCGACGGCGAGCAGGTCGCCCCTCCGGTTGATCCCGGCGTTGTTCACCAGCACATCAAGCCGCCCGTGGCGACCAACCAGCATCGACACCGGCAGCGCAGGCATCGCATCGGCAACGTCGAAGAAGACAGGCCCCGCCCGGCCGCCACCGTCTTGTGGTCGAGCGGCGACGACTTCAGCGGCAGCGGCGTCGGCGTCGCAGACCGCGACGATGGCGCCCTCGGCGACGAATCGCTCGCTGATGGCCGAGCCGATCCGCCGCCGGCGCCGGTCACCACACCGACCTGGTCCGGCGAACCGACGCGCCGACGGGGCGGACCGGTCCGGGATCACGAGGTTGGGCCGGCCGTGGCCGGATGGTGAAGATCTGTCGTGCCAGCCCTTTGCGGCGACGCCGGTGATGTCGAACATGACGTGCTTGACCGGTGTACTCGTCGAAGGAGTAGCCCGACATGTCCTTGCCGAAGCCGGACTCCTTCAGCCGCCGTGGGGCATCTCGCTGATGATCGGGATGTGGTCGTTGATCCAGACGCAGCCCGCCCGGATCTCGCGGGTCGCCCGCAGCGCCCGGTAGACGTCGCGGGTCCAGGCGGAGGCGGCCAGTCCGTACGGGGTGTCGTTGGCCAGGTCGATGGCCTCGTCGTCGGTGTCGAAGGGCAGCACGGCCAGGACCGGGCCGAAGATCTCGTCGCGGACGATCTCGCTGTCCTGCGCGGCGTCGGTGATGAGGGTCGGGTCGTAGTAGCGGCCCCGCGCCAGCGGCACCGCCGGGGACGCCGCCGCCGGTGACGACGGTGGCGTACGCCGGCGGGCGCGCTCGACCATGCCGGCGACCCGGTCGCGGTGGGCCAAGGAGATGAGCGGGCCCGATGTCGGTGTTCGGGTCCGCGGTCGGGCCGAGCCGGACGCTGGCCGTCAGCTCGGCGACGCCGTCGACGAACTCCGGTCGTAGCAGGGGCGGTGGACGATAGGCGCGGGTGGCGGCGGTGCAGTCCTGGCCGGTGTTGATCAGGCTGCCGGCGACCGCGCCGTGGGCGGCGGCCTCAAGGTCGGCGTCGTCGAAGACGACGAACGGCGCCTTGCCGCCGAGCTCGAGGTGGACCCGTTTGGCGGTGCCGCGGCCGCCTCCAGCACCGTCGGCCCGACCGCGTGGAGCCGGTGAAGGAGACCATGCCGACGTCGGGATGGCGCAGCAGCGCTGGCCCGGCGGTCGGACCGGTGCCGGCGACGATGTTGACGACCCCGTCGGGCAGGCCGGCCTGCTGGCGACCTCGGCGAACATCAGGCGGTCAGCGGGGTGAGTTCGGCCGGCTTGAGGACGATGGTGTTGCCGGCCGCGATGGCCGGCAACACCTTCCAGGCCGCCATCTGCAGCGGGTACTCGCCGGCTGCGACCAGTTGCGAAACCAGAGTGCGCCCCTTGCGGATGTTCAACTGCTGCGCTCCCAGGCTGCGCGCGATTTGTTTGCCCTTGTCATCGCCGTGGTATTCCATCACCGCTGCAAGCCAATCGTCGGCGTCTTGATCCATGCCCATTTTTCCCTTCCACTTTGGCTGTAACAGATCGTTGATCGATTTCGGTGCCTGCGCGCGATCGACTTGCTTGGCATTGAAAAGATAGACCATGAGGGAAGCCCAGATACCGTTGAAATAGCCGTCTTTATCGTAGAATCCTGCGCGCAGGCCACGTCGATACGGTGAGTCGTGGCGGGCGATGGCGTTCGCCTTCTTGAGTGTGTAGAGAGCGGAGCTGCGAATATTGAGGATATCGTAATTGTATCTTCCGGCGCGATGTTCAGTCAGAATTCGATTGAGCAAACTCTGTGGTCCGCCGGTCAAAATTTCAACCTTGAGGAAGGGATATTCCGCTTCGAACGCGGTGGTGAACTGACGCAGGTCCTCGCGGTTCATGGGTGCGTACCAGACGACGCTGCGTTCGTTTTTGGCTTCGCGCACCAGCGTTGCTTGCCGTTCGGCCGGCGCCAGGCGGTTGATCTTGGCGAGCGTTTCATCAACAGCGGCCGCTTGAAGGTTAGACGGATCGAGGAAAGCGATGCTGGACATGAAAAGCATGCACACAGAAATTTGCCACCGGCGAAGCATGGTATACCTCCTTGGCGAGGGATCGCGCTAAATCGGTCCGTCGAAACGAAAAGTTTTTCCAGCAAGCCGTCCTACGGGCGGCGTCTGATCGTCGACATAGGACGCGAGCGCCTCGCCGACGAAGAGGAACAGTCCGTCCAAAGTAAATTCGTGAACAACCCGGCATTCCACATTGGCGTGACAACCGGCAACCAACGGAGCTTGCACGAGCTTGGCCGGCAATGTGTCTAAGCCCAGGGCAAGAAATTTGTCGTCGGTCGTGCGACCGGTGAGATCACGACTTTTGTCCACGGCGCGAAGCTGACTTTGCGAGCAGACATTCAACACGAACTCACCGCTTTTCTGGATCATCTCGCGGCTGAAATTTTTGTCCTGGATACCGATCATGAGCAGGGGAGGCTCATCGGAGAGACCTAGGGCGCGGAAGGCAAACTGGACGTTGCGTTTGCCTTGGTGCGCGGTGGAAATGAGATACAGTCCGGTGGGCGTGGCCCGATAGGCCTGCGGCAGTGGGAGCTCTTTGAGCATGCAATCTTCCAGTTAGATTAACTTTCGAGTCGAACCCAGATTCTTATACCAAACTTCGGTTTCGGCAGAACCATTTCGCTTATCGAAATAATCGCGATCACTGCCGGATCGCTTGAGTGCGAGAAGCATCTCCCTCGCGCCGCCTAAGGCGGCAAGCGGGAGACTGGAGGGCATGAGCGCGATGCGAAATCCCATTTGCAAGAACTGAAACGCGTTCATCTGCGCCCTGGGCCATAAGCCGACCAGCGGCGCCGGCGCATGGGAGCCAACGTGGCGGAAGTCATTGGCGTCGGTAAGCTGTACGCCGACGGCATCGGCGCCGGCTTCGGCGTATGCCGCCAGCCGTTGGCAAACCTGATCGAGAGATTCTTTCGGCCTGGAATCACATCGCGCAATCAGAACCAGAGACGGGTCGGTACGGGCGTCAGCGGCGGCCTTGATGCGCTCGACGATCACGGGCAGCGGTGCGATGGTGAGATCCCCAGCGGGGGCGCCGTACTCGTTGACCAAGCTGTCCTCGAAACGAATCGCGGCGGCGCCCGCTCGCTCGTACGATTTTACCGTTCGCCTCAGCGCCGCGCTCTCGAGGCAAATGGTACCGCCATCGACGATCAGCGGGATATCGCTTATTTCCGAGATCTGTCCGACACGCTGGGCGATTTGCGTGATGGTCAGGAGATTGCGGTCCGGCAGGCAAAAGTTCTTATGGATCGCATTGCCTGAGAGATGCACGGCGCCATAGCCGCAGTCTTGCGCGAGGCGCGCGAACAGCGCGTCGGTGACTCCGGGCGCGATAGCGCCTTTCGGGTCGGCGAGAATGGCGCGCAGCCGCGCACGCTTCTCTTGATCGGTGGTTATCAAAACTTTCACTCCATTCCAGCGGTGATGAATTGGATGACGTAGCCTGCCGGATCGTCCATGTATGTGCCGCCTTGACCGTCGTGGCGTTCCTTGGCTGCGCCGCGATCGCCGTTGGCAATGCCCAGCTGATCGAGCTGCGCCATCGCCGAACTCCATTTTTGCGCGGGCACGTAAAAGGCTATGTGAGGTCCCGGCACCTTGCGGCTCATTACCAGTCCCTTCGGCGAGAAAGGCGCTTCGGTCAGGATCAACGTTTGGCCGCTTGCCATCTTGAGCATCGCCTGCTTGCCAGTTTCGCTTCGGCTCTGTAACTCAAAGCCGAGGACGGTTTTGTAAAATTCGATCGACGCATCTACATCCGGCGCTTCCAATTCGATATAACCGACCGCCGTTATACGGCCGTTGGCGCCATTCGCAGTCTCAGCCGGATCCCTCGGCGTATAAACCGCGTAGTGATTTGCCGCCGGATCGGTAAAGAATAGGCATTGGTCGGCGAAAGGGTACGGGTTCTTGACGGGAGTATCGAAACGCACGCCTAGCTGTTCGATATCCTTCATGACCGCTTCGAGACCTTTTGCCGTCGTCGTAAACGAATAGGTCGGCAAACCGCGCGCGCCAGTCGGCTGCGCGCGCTCCTCGCTTTGAAGATAGACGCCCATGCGTTTACCACCGATCTGGATGAACGTGTGTGGCACCGCGCCCCGCTTACGTTGGCGGACGTTTAAACCGTTACGCTTGGTAATCACGCCGCCGAAGACACGAACGTAAAATTCTTCGGCGGCGACGAGGTCGTCTACCGGAACGACGAAATGATCGAGGGATTGAGCGAGATTAAAAGTTGACATAGGTGCCTTTGCGATTTTCCTTCGAGCGGTTTAAGCGGCTTTTAGCTGCTTCATGAACCAGTCGGCGATGTAGGTTCTGCGGTCAAATCTCTTCTGGCCGTGGCCGACACCGTCGAGCATGGAGCGATCGGGCGAGTTGACGGTGTTCTCATAGAGCTTGAGCGCGCCGCGCGGGTCCATGACGCGGTCGTCGATGCTGTAACCGACGAGCAGCGGACATTCAATCTTATTCGCTCTACCGACAAGCGTAAACTCTTTGATCTTTTCACGGGCGTCTTTGATATCTTTAGCGCCCATCAGCCAACGCAGACGCTCCTGGATCGGCGGGTAATAATCAAATATATCGTCGACGAGATTGTACGCGCCGCTCCAAACGGCGACGGCTTTGATTCTTTTCTCGACCGACGCGGAGCGAGGTCCCGAGTAGCCGCCCATGCTAGAACCGTGTAGGCCGATACGATCGGAGTCGACGTCCGCACGAGTGACCAGATAATCGATCACCGCCTTGGCGACGCGTTCAGAATCGGGCGGCGCATAGAGCTTGTGATAGCGCAGTGTGCCGCCATGTCCAGGGCCGTCAACGTCGAGGAACGACATGCCGCGGCGCGTATACTGACCCGCGCCGCCGTCTTCGCCGCGCAGCAGAATGCCGTCGGCGCCGCCGTAGTTATAAACTACCGGTAATGTAGTCCCCGACTTGGCGCGGCCGGGCCAGAACAACGCCGGCAGCTTGTGACCTTCGTAAGGGATCTCCACTTGTTCGAAGGGCGGTGGGACCATGGTCCAAGCGTTGTTAAAGTTTTCCTCGAGCTTCTTATAAGTTGGCAGCATGCGCGGGTCGGATTCGGCCATGTAGACGACTGCGCGGCGGTAGAAATCGGCGGCACGCAGGTAAAACTCGTGCGCCGTTTGCTTGCGGTTTTCCTGATCGAAGCCAGCGGCCAGCTCTTCGTTCTTTTTAGCGACTTCAGTCCATTCCTTATGCCAACTCTCAAGGTTGAAAAATTTTACTCGGCGCGCCACGCCGCGGATGTCTGGATCGGGATGGTCCGGTGAGATTTCCATGCGCACTTCCAGTTGCCCGCCGCCGGGTAAACGGCTAGCAGGGTAAAGAAGTTTTTCGGCTTCTGCTCTGTCAAATACATCTCCCCCGGACTTATGCGCCATGATCGGTACTCCTTTCGAGCTCAAAAAAATCGTTTCCGCTCTCCTGTTTGCCCCAGGCGAGCTTAGATTGCAACAACATGCCGGCTACTCGATGCGGCGGCGGTCGGCGTGAGCCTTTGGGATCGACAAACCTTGGTGCTTGGAGCGAAGCGGGGTCAGCGACCCGGCGAAAGATTGGTGGTGTTGGATTGCTGACCGATGCAAGGAAGCGTGATTGTGAAGCTTGAGCCCTGGCCGGGAGTGCTGGCGACCGTCACCTGACCGTCGAGAAGTTCAGTGAAGGTCTTGACGATATGCAACCCCAATCCGACTCCGCCGTAGGTGCGCGTTCTTGAATTGTCAATTTGCCGGAAACGATCGAAGACGAGCGGTAATTCTTCCGGTGGAATGCCGACCCCAGTATCCCTAACCATCACTTCGACACGGTCTTTGTCGGGAAGATGGCGGACAAATATGCTCACGGAGCCCTCGTCGGTGAATTTGAGCGCGTTGTTGATGAGGTTTTGTAAAATATGTTTAAGCTTGTCGCGGTCGGTATACAACGAAGGAAGATCCGCCGAATAGCCCCAATCCACGCTGATATCCTTTCCAAACGGATAATCATAAAGCACTCTAAGCTCGTCCAAGAGACTCGCTAACGGAAAGTGTTCGGGATCCACCGACAAGGCGCCCGCTTCGATTTTGGTTGCGTTCATGATGCTGTTCACCATGAATAGGAGCTCGTCGGCGTGGTGGCCGACTTTATCCAAGGCCTTTTTTTGCTCCGCATTCACGTCGCCCATGACGCCCTCGTGCACGAGTCTCGCGTAGCCGGAGATGACGTTCAGCGGAGTCCTTAGTTCGTGCGACATCACTCCCAAGAAATCCTCTCGAACGAGGTTGGCTTTTTCCAGCGCCGAAGCCTGTTGGCGGGTTTGCTCGTAGAGCTGAGAGTTGTGGATCGCCACAGCCACTTGACCCGCGAGGCTGCGTAGAAAGTTTATTTCTTCATCGCTGTAATGGCGTTCCTGCTCAGAATAGAGCGAAAGTATCCCGATGACGTGGTCTTTCGCGAAAAGGGGTAAGCCGAGATAGGAGTGAAATCCCCGGGAGACAAAAGATGCCGAATCCAGTCCTTCGTTGGCGATCTGAATATTGGATACCAGAATGGCATCTTTTGAGCGCAGCACCGGGTGAAGCGGTGTGATTTGGAGGGACGATTCCGACTTCCACGCGACTTCATCGATACCGCGGCAGGCCACCCGTCGCAGCGGCTCGTCGGTTTCACCGCAGAGCATGACAGTTGTCGCGGTCCCCGGAACCAATCCGGCAAGCCATTCCAACAAAACATCTAATACAGCGCGCAGCTCGAGCGTCGACGTCGCCGCAAGGTTGAGCTCGTAAAGTGCGGCTTGTCGTTCGGTGTGGCGCTGAATTTCGCGCTGGGCCGATTTCTCTTTAGTGACGTCCCGGATCATGCAGACCGTGGCGATAGGGTTGTGCTCGGCGTCGCGCATGACGAAGGACGAGAGGCTGATAGCGGTATCGCCGCTGTGAGCCAGTAATTCGTGGTTGCGCAACTTTCCTTCGAGAATCTCGCGCGCGAGGGTGTCGGTGACTGGGGTAAAACCCATCGCCAGCGTCGACAAAGGTGAGCCTTCGATCTCGGTTTCGGGTCGGGTGAAGATTTCGCAAGCGTTGTGATTTGCGACGCGGACGATGCCGTCGCTGTCCAAAATTAGCAGCGCATCGTCCATCGCGTTGATGATTTGTTTGGCGGCGAACTCGGGGGTGATGTTCACCAGATGGTATCGTCGAATCGTCCGGTCGGCGAGGATGATGAAGCCCAGGACGGGAATATATCCGAATGGATAAAGCGGGATGCCGTAGGCGGCCAGGAAGTCGAAAGATCCCAGATACGCGATGCAAAAGGCACGCAACAAACCCTGGTTCCGCGATTTGCCAGCCCCTGACGGCGCAGCACGATAAGAGGTCCAATATTGGCGCAAACTCATGACCACGAGGCAGAGAAAAAAGCATACGAAAAGGGTTCCCATCCAGCGATATATCGGGTAATAACCCCACGTATAAGAGCGCACGCCGCTGAAAAACGCGTCAGTGGATATAACGGAAAGCAAGAAGCCGCCGGAAACTTCCCAGATCAACCAGACTCGTCGTTTGTAGCGATGGTAGCTCCCCACCGCCGTCAACGTGAAGTGGTGTATCGACGCAGGAATGAAAACGATCCCGATGTGGCCGATTGTGCTCCAGGTTGCCGCCACGCGCTCGGTGGTTGCGCAGTACATGAATGAATAGCCCGATAACCAGAGTGCTGCCGTCGCAGTCATAACGAAGAAAGAAATACTGACATGGGACTGGCGTTCGCGGATAAGAACCATGAGCCCGAGTGCCAACATCGTGCTCGCGGTAAGCAGGGTTGGGAGGGCGAACAAAGAAGTTCGATAGTTATCGGGATTAAGAATCTCGATAGTCATAAGCGGCCGAGTGAGTTGTCAACCGCGGCGACACCGCGCGCAGCATTTGACGAAGGCGGCGAATATGCTTTGTTGCGCCTTTCGTCGCGCCAAGACTTCAGGGTGCCACTGGACGCCGAGAACGAATCGGTGCCGCGTGCTTTCTATCGCCTCGATAACACCATCGTCGGCAAACGCGCTCACGACCAGACCACGCCCCAGCTTTTTGACGGCCTGGTGATGGGTCGTGTTCACCTCCAAGCTTCGCTGTCGGACAATGGCGTGAAGCTGTGTGCCGTTTTGCACCGTTATGCGATGTCCGCCGCTATATTTTTTTTCGCTTTGTTGGTGTGCGCCGGCGCCGGCGCACTGCGCTTCGATGTCTTGGTACAACGAGCCGCCTAAAGCGACGTTGATTGCTTGCGCTCCACCGCAAATACCTAACACGGGAAGGTCTTGCGCCAATGCCGCGGCGGTCATTCCCAGCTCAAATTCGGTACGCTGCGCTTTGATCACGCCGAGCTCTTTGCGCGGGGTTTCGCCGTAATACTGTGGGTGGATGTCAAAGTTTCCCCCGGTAATGACCAGACCGTCCACGAGGCTTACCACTCGGCGCAAAGCGGAGTCGGAGCTACTTGCTGGTAAGACGAGCGGGATCGCACCGGCACGCTCGATGGCGCTCAGATACCTTTGCGGTACGATTAAGGTCGATTCTCGATGGTTTTTGAGCCTGCCGGAAGCTTCGGAAAGATCTGCGGTGACACCGATTAACGGGCGCGCGTCTCTCGTCATTTTTGCGTGTCGTACAGCCGTTTGTAAATTTGGTGATTTCGTAAAACAAGCTTAACATACCCCCGAGTTTCGACATAGGGTATACGCTCGACGAACTCTTCGATATCGTCGGTGACGATTTCCTTTTCCCAACGATCAACCGCGGCTTCGCCGGCGTTGTACGCAGCGATGGCTTTGTACCAGTTGTTCGAATAGCGTTGCAGCAAATCTTTCAAGTATTGCGTGCCAAGAGTGAGATTTACTTCCGGCTCGAAGAGGGTTTCTTGAGAGGGCGCCGGCAGGCCGAGTTGCTTGGCGACCCGCGCCGCGGTCGGTGCGATCAATTGCATGAGTCCCATCGCAGCTGCCGGCGAGCGGGCGCGGGTGTCGAACAAACTCTCCTGGCGGATCAGTGCGATGACGAGATAGGGATCGAGACCGCGGTCTTGCGCCTTTTGTTGAATCATATCCCAGAATGCCAGCGGATAGCGGTAAAGGTCGCGCTCGCTGCGCGAGCTCGGGAGCTGGTTGGCGAGTTGCAGGCTCCGGCCGTAGGCGCCGTTCTGAAAATATTCGCGCATGAGGAGCGCGCGCACGTGACCGGCGGATTTTGTCCTGCGGTTGACCTCGTCGAGCTCGGCCACAGCGAGTTGGCGCAGAGAAAGCGACGAGAGCGCGCGAGCGCGCGTGACGTGAAATAGCAGATCGGCCGGCATCGGAGGATCTGATTCCTGCGCGGCGTACGGTTTGACAATCTTGGGATCGTCGGCGATACCGCCGATGCGTTGGAGACTGCGGAGCGACAGGGTTTGGTAATAGGATTCAATCGCCGCGTTGACCAGATGGCGGTAAAGCTGTCGGGCGCCGTCGATGTCGCCGGATTTCTCGGCAACACGCGCTTGCCAGTAAAGTGCTGCAGTGGCGAGTGGGCCGTTGCCTGACTGGCTCGCGAGAAGCTTCAGCGTCGCCGCTGCGGCGGCAAGGTCGGCGTTTCGGTAGTACAGCCAGGCAAGGCGCCAGGCGGCGTCGTCGCGCAGCCGGCTCTTGGGAAAAGGCTGGATGATGTCGTTATAGAACTGAATCGCTTCCTCTTTTCTGCCGAAGTGTTCATGGATGTCCGCGACGGCGAAGCGGGCGAGGTCCACATACTCGCTGGTCGGGTATTTATCCAGGATCAGTTTGAAATATTCGAATGCCTGGGCATTATCGTGCCGATTCCAGTAGATTTGACCGATTTGATAGAGCGCCTTCGGCGCTTCAGGGCTCCCTGGGAATTCCCGGGCGATCAGCTCAAGTAGGGGCATGGATTCGCTTCTGCTCCGGGCCGAGAGATAGAGGTTCGCGAGCTTGACCAAATAGCGCAGCCGGGCGTCGGCGTCTGTCGCGTTATTCAAAAGCTTCTTGTAAAGGACTTCAGCTTCATTAATTTGACGCTCCCGCACCAAGCGGTCGGCCTCGTCGGCAAGGGATTCGATCGTGCGGAACGCGAAAATCTCGGGAAAGGAGTCGCGTAACTTAGCCAGCGCTTTTCTGGCGGCCGTCGACCAACGCGAATTGGGCGATTGGTCGCGCAACTCATTGTAAAGCGCATGACCGCGGCGCGGCTCGCCCTGAGCTTCTTGGATCTGCGCTTGAAGATAGAGCGCTTCGTCGGCGATGTCGCGTTGCGCCACTTTTTCCGCGCGCAGCTGGCGCAGGGCTTCTGTGGCCGGCCCGTATTTTTTTTCGGCGATGTCGATTTTGGCCTGGAGCAGCGCAGCTGACTGAATCCAGATACTCTGGGGAAATCGCTGTTTCAATTGAGCGAGCAGCTGGCGTGCCTGATCCCAATTCGACTGGCTAAAGTTAATTGCTGCGAGGTAATATAAGCTATAGTCCGCCAGACGGAACTTGGGATCGATTAACTTCTCGAAGAGTTCCTTGGCGTCGGCGGATTTGCCGTTGGTGTAAAGAGCGTATGCTCTTGCGAACATGTCGCTCGGATCGTTGGTCTGCGAACAAACCGGATCTGGCAACACCCCGAGCGCCACAATCAGCAATAGTGCGGGTATTCGCTGTGCCATCTGATGGGAAAGTTTAGCGAAGCTTAGCCGGCGATTCAATCAAGAACTCACAGTCGCTATTTATCGTGGTCGTCAACTCTTCTAGGCTCAAGTTGTGATTCGACTCCAGTGTTGTTTTTTACACCGATGGAAGTTATGGTTTTTTGCGGTCGATCAGGGATTCGGCAATCGACCGGGCTCAGCAGAGCTAGCGCAAAATAAACATAGAGGAAAAGGTTTTTGAAGATCGAAGGAAGTTACACTTTTAACGCGTCACGAGACCGGGTTTGGCAAGTCTTGCTCGATCCGAAAGTCATGGCGCAGTGCATGCCGGGCTGCGAAAGCATGAACGAAGTGGCGCCGGATCAATTTGAAGCCGTGATGAAAGTCGGAGTTGCGTCGGTGAAAGGAACGTACAAAGGTAAGGTTGCGATCAAAGACAAACAAGCCCCGTCCCATTATGTTTTGAGCGGTCAAGGGTCGGGCGGTCCGGGTTTTATGCAGGGCGATGTGGCGATTGATTTAGAAGAACGCGATGGACAAACCGTGCTCAAATACAGCACGGATGCCAAGGTCGGCGGACTGATCGCGAGCGTCGGCCAACGAATGATGAGCGGGGTCGCCAAAATGATGGTCGACCAGTTTTTCAAGAAAATGGAGACGTTTATTTAGCGTACGTGAAAAACCCTCTGTTGATCGTCCGGCCGCGAGGTTGGTCAGTCAGATCCAAAGACTCGAGTCCGTCGTGTCGCCGATAACCAGCGTCGTTATTCCAACCTATAACCGATGGCCTCTAATTGCCGAAGCCGTCGACTCTGTGCTTGCGCAGAGTTTTCGAGATTTTGAGCTCATCGTCGTCGATGACGGTTCGACGGACGACACGGTCAATCGATTGGCAAAATTCGGTGGGCGTTTACGATTGTTTAAGACAACGAGACGGGGCGTCGCCGCGGCGCGCAATTTCGGCGTCAGCCAGGCCCAGGGTCGTTACGTTGCTTTTCTAGATTCCGACGATCTTTGGCTGCCGCGTAAACTGGAGATCCAAATAGCCTTTCTGGACCGGCACCTGGAGATTCAAATTTGCCAGACCGAGGAGATTTGGATTCGCAATGGTGTCAGGGTCAACGCTAAAGCGGTTCATCGAAAGCCTTCCGGTGACGTCTTTGTGCGTAGCTTGGATCTCTGTTTGGTAAGTCCGTCCGCGGTGATGATGACAAGCGACCTTTTCCAGCGGGTCGGTGGCTTCGATGAGTCTTTTCCCGTATGCGAAGACTACGACCTTTGGTTGCGCGTCGCCTCGGCATATTCGGTGCCGTTGATTCCTGAGGCTCTCGTCGTAAAGCGGGGTGGTCACGCCGATCAGTTGTCGCGTTCCCTGTGGGGCATGGATCGTTATCGAATTTTGGCATTGCAAAAAATATTGTGCTCGGGTCTTGATGGCGCACGCAGGACGGCGGCGCTCGAAGCGCTGCGGCGCAAAGTCATGATCCTCGCGCGAGGCGCGCGCAAGAGGGGAAAAGAGCAGGAAGCGGGGGCCTACGAGGCCGTCTTCACAGAATTTACAGAGGAGAAAAGGGATGTCGGAGAGCGAGATGCGCGTTTACGCGCACGAGAAAAGTTTTCATTCGCAAACCCTGGCGCGCTGGCTCGGGTGGGAAGAGACGGATAGGGACGCGCTTGGAGATCTCGCTATCACGCTTAAAATTGGCGAAAATCACTTAAGAGATATCATGGATTGGCTCGAGGAAATCGCCCTGCGCGATCACGCGAAGATCAACCAAATCTTGGCAACAAAAGCAATTAGCGATGTCAGCACCGACCCGCGATTGGGTCGCGCCGATAAAGTTAAGCGAATCAAAGAGCAACTCAGGCGGTGGAGATTTCCGCGTTTGGCGATAACCGAAGACGAGATTCGGAATAGGATTAAGAGTTTGAAGCTCCATCCGGAGATTCGCGTGAGCGTGCCGCCGGGATTAGAAGGCGGACGGCTCCACATCGAATTCACTGCCACGAGCGCCTCGGAGCTGCTGGCGCTTGCAGGGAAACTTCGCGAAGCTGCGGCAACGAGTTTGGCGCCGGAGATCTTCGACCTTTTGGCCGGACGCAGTCCCGAGAACGAGCACGAATAGGACAGTAATTGCCGCATGGAAGATTTCCTCCCCGAAGAACTGATCGTCGAACACGGCTCAGTGTCGAGTCGAATCTACGCCAATTTGCGGCGCACGTTGCCGCAAGTTCCCGTAAAATTCGTCGACGGTCTTGGATCGGATGCGACTACCGATTTCGCCCGTGGCGATCGCTTTGGCGCGGCGAAAAAGAAACTTTACTTGAGCCGCTACAAGGGGGATTTCTTAAAAAAATGTCCGGGCAGCGACGGCCAGGTATGTTGCAACTATTTCGTGATCAACTTCGCCAGTAACTGCCCGATGGATTGCAGCTACTGCTACCTGCAAGACTATTTGCTCGATAACCCATCGCTTAAGGTTTTTAGCAATGTCGACGATTTGATCGACGAAGCCGATCGTACTTTGCAAAAGCATCGCGGTGTCTTTTTCCGCATCGGCACCGGAGAGATAACCGATAGCCTGGCGCTCGAGCCGTACACCGGCATGGTGAAAGAGCTGATCCCGTACTTTGCCGACCAACCTAACGTGCTCCTAGAGCTCAAGACCAAAAGCGACTGCGTCGACAGCTTACTCGATCTCGATTCTAAAGGCCGCGTCGTGGTCGCGTGGTCTATGAATCCCCAGCCGGTGATCGATCTCGACGAGCATGGCACAGCGTCATTCGATGATCGGCTTGCTGCGGCGCGTCGTTGTCAGGACGCCGGCTACCGTATAGGCTTTCACTTCGATCCGATAATCGAATATCGCGGATGGGAAGTGGGCTACCAAACGATGCTCGAACAGATTTTTGCGACCATCGATTGGCACCAGCTTTCGTGGTTGAGTCTCGGCGTATTGCGGGAGACGCCCGTGCTTAAGCGGATGATGCGCGAGCGATTTCCGCACACTCGGCTCGTAACCGGGGAGCAAGTGCTTTGTCCCGACGGCAAGATGCGCTACTTTCAGCCATTGCGCGTCGAGATGTACCGCAAGATGGTCAGTTGGATTCGCCGCGCCGCGCCGACGGTCAAGATTTATCTCTGCATGGAATCGCGAGACGTATGGCAACAGGTGTTCGGTTTCGCTCCGGCCTGCGAGAAGGAACTCGGCAATCAAATGGCGCCGGTCGATTGATAGTCAAAAAATGCTGAACAAGGACAGCGCGATCGGTGTCTTTGACTCGGGAATCGGCGGTCTCACGGTGTTGCACCAGATCATCGAAGCTTTGCCACGGGAAAACACAGTCTATTTGGGGGATACCGCACGGGCGCCGTACGGTACGAAATCAGTGGAAACGGTGTTGCGCTATTCTTTCGAAAATAGCGAATTCCTCGTTGAAAAGGGCGTCAAGGTTGTCGTCATTGCGTGCAACACATCAACGGCCATCGCGTTGAATCGATTAATAGAGCGCTTGGCGGTTCCAGTGATCGGCGTGATCGAGCCGGGAGTGCGGCGTGCGGTCAGAAGCACGAAAAATAAAAAGATCGGCGTCATCGGTACGGAAGCGACGATTCAAAGCGGAGCTTACACGCATGCCCTCAAAGCGGTGAATCCGGCCATTGAAGTCTACAGTCGAGCCTGTCCGCTATTCGTGCCGTTAGTCGAGGAAGGTTGGACAGACAACGACGTGGTCGAGATGACGGCCAAGGCCTACCTGCAGAGTTTTAAGCAAAGCGGGATCGACACGCTGATACTGGGCTGCACGCATTATCCGTTATTGAAGAAAGCGATTCGAAAGTTCATGGGCAGCGGCGTGCGCCTGGTCGATTCTGCCGAGGAAACCGCCAAAGTGGTGGAGTCGGTTCTAAAAAGGAAATCGATCTTGAGAAAAAACGGCAAAGGGACACATAGCTTTTTTGTCACCGACGCACCCGACCGCTTCATTAAAGTCGGCCGGCGCTTTCTCGGCGAGAAAGTCGAGTCGGCGGTGCGCATTGAACGTTGACGGCGTTGAATTTCGTTCCTCAAGAATGCCTTTAAGTGCATGGCGGAATCATGTATTTTGATATTCTCTAGCTAAATCGATTCCTTCTCCGTCGCAAAGCAAGCAGGAGAACATTCAGCGCTTTATGGATTGGATAAAAAAAATCATCGGCACCAAGAACGACCGAGAAATCAAGCGGATTCGTCCTTACGTCGAAAACATCAACAAGTGGGAGTCTGATTGTCAGCGGTTCACCGATGCAGAACTGAAGGCAAGAACGGACCAGTTTAAGGCGCGTCTTTCCGAAGCTACCGCGAACTTGAAAAGGGATCTCGAGGAAGCGCGTGTCGAAGGCGTAAACGCGGAACCGGATCGCCGCGACGAGATCAAAACACAGATCGAAGAGATCGATAAGCAATTACGCGAGAAAGAGGCTGAGGTTCTCGAAGACCTTCTCGCGGAAGCGTTCGCGGCTGTGCGCGAGGCTTCGCGGCGCACGATCGGACTGCGCCATTTCGACGTGCAAATGATCGGCGGGGTCGTGCTTCACGAGGGCAAGATCGCCGAGATGAAAACCGGCGAAGGCAAAACTCTCGTGGCGACTCTGGCGCTTTACTTGAATGCTTTAACGGGTCGCGGCGTTCACCTGATCACCGTGAACGACTATCTAGCTCGGCGTGACGTCCAGTGGATGGGGCCGATATTCCACAAGTTGGGGTTGTCGACCGCGTCCATCGTGCACGAAGCGAGTTATCTTTTCGACCCGACATTTATTACTCAGGATTATCGTTATCTCAACTTGCGCCCGATCAGCCGCCAGGAAGCGTACCTCGCAGATATCACCTACGGCACCAATAACGAATTTGGCTTTGATTATCTGCGCGACAACATGAAGTTCTCGCTGGAAGAGTATGTCCAACGGGAACTCAATTACGCCGTGGTGGACGAGGTCGATAATATCCTCATCGATGAAGCGCGAACCCCGCTGATCATTTCCGGGCCAGCGGAGGAATCCACGGATAAGTACTACGTCATCGATCGTATCATTCCGAAACTGCAAAGGGGTGCGGTAATCCAGGGCGACCCATCCCAGGAGGACCGCGCTGCGATCGACGCCAAGGGCGATTATACGGTTGACGAAAAAAGCCGCGCGGTCACGTTGACGGAAGGTGGCGTGGCGAAGGTGGAGCGTTTGCTCGGCGTACACAATCTCTACGATCCGCGCCAGATTGATACCTTGCACCACGTGCAGCAGGCGCTCAAGGCGCACGCGATTTTCAAGCGTGACGTCGACTATGTGGTGAAGGACGGAGAGGTGATCATTGTCGACGAATTCACCGGTAGATTGATGCCGGGGCGGCGCTGGTCGGACGGATTGCATCAGGCGGTCGAAGCCAAGGAGCGCGTGCATATTCGGGAAGAAAACCAGACGCTGGCAACGATCACGATTCAAAATTATTTTCGCATGTACAAGAAGCTGGCCGGCATGACTGGGACCGCGGACACGGAGGCTCCCGAGTTCAAAAAAATCTATAAACTGGATGTTGTTGTCATCCCGACTCATCGCGCGATGGTGCGTCAGGATCTTCCGGACGTGGTCTATCGCACCGACAATGAAAAATACGACGCGGTCGTCCAGGAAATCGAAGAGCGAAGCAAGAAGGGACAACCCATATTGGTCGGCACGACTTCGGTGGCCAAATCCGAGCGGATCTCACGCATGCTCAAAAAGAAAGGCATCAAGCACAACGTTTTGAATGCGGTGAACCATGAAGCCGAGGCGAGCATAATCGCTCAGGCGGGCAGGTTCGCCGCGGTGACCATCGCGACCAACATGGCGGGACGGGGCACGGATATCTTGCTCGGCGGCAATCCGGAATTTCTTGCGCGCTCGGATATGGAAAACGAATGGATCAGCCGCGCGGCAAAACTGCCGATTCAAGGCGCAGCGCGCTACGAAGACGCCCTGCGCGAACTTAGAGAAAAATACGAAGAAGAGGTGCAGCGCGCGGAACAAAAGTATCTGAAGGATGGAGAGGTTTTCGATCAAAAACGCGGCGAAGCGTTAAAGCGAACCACGGAACTTCAGCGTGAGATCCGCGGGATTTCACCTTTTCGCGAGGCGCGCGAGCGTTACGAGGATCTTTCAGCGACGCAACTGATCGAAGCACTTCATAATATGCGTCCGATTCCTGAAGGATATCTGCGCAGTAAAGAGGCGCTCGAAGCCGCGGTTCTCAATGCATCTCGCGGCACCGATGCCGAGACCGCCGGCGAATTCGACGAAGCAAGGGACGGATTTACTGCGGCATTGGAACGCTGGCAACAAAACAACGGTGAGCGCGAAGCTCTGATCGAAGCGCTCGATGAGAAACGCCGAATTTACGAGCAGCGCCTGATTGATCTGGAGTTTGAAAACGCCCGCGCCGCGCTTGCCGACGGGGAACACGCCGCCGTCATTACAGAATACGATGAGGCTCATCGTGCTTTTGAGGAAGCTGAAGCCCGCTGCGAAGAAATCCGAGTGCCGTACGAGGAGTCGATACAGGCCGCGCAGCAATACTACGAAGCGAAACGGCAGGAATATCTTCGCATGGTCGAACAGGTTCGAGAAGAGTTGGATAAAGCCCCGGACCAAAATCGCCAGCGATTTAGTGAAATCTTGGAAAACTACAACAAGGTGTGCAGTGAGGAAAAGGATCGCGTTATCGCCGCTGGGGGATTGCATATTCTAGGCACGGAGCGTCACGAAAGCCGGCGCATCGATAATCAGCTGCGCGGCCGCGCAGGCCGGCAGGGCGATCCCGGCTCGTCGCGTTTTTATCTGTCTTTGGAAGACGATCTGATGCGAATTTTTGGCGCGGATCGGATTCAGGGTATTATGAGCCGGCTCGGCATGGAGGAAGGTGTACCCATCGAGCATGGATTGGTAACTCGTGCCATCGAAAATGCTCAAAAGAAGGTTGAAGGACACAACTTCGATATTCGTAAACATCTTTTGGAGTACGATGACGTGCTCAACAAGCAACGGGAGGTTGTCTACAACCAAAGGCGGGATGTGTTGAAAGGCGAGGCCTCGAAAGAGCAGGTGCTCGAAATGGCCGAGGATCTTGTTGAGGATATTGTTGGACGATACTCGGACAAAGAGCTTCATCCGTCCGAATGGGATCTCGCAGGTTTAGGCGAAGCGTTTTATCATCAGTTTAATCTTCGTTTGGAGTTTAAAGCCGGAGAAGAAGAGTCATTGTCGACGGAAGGTCTATCGGAAACGGCACACCAGCGGGTGCTGCAAACTTACGAAGATAAGGAAAAACGTTTTGGCGAGCCGATGCTCCGGCAATTGGAAAAAATCATTATGCTGCAAACCATCGACAGTCTGTGGAAAGATCATCTTCTAAACATGGATCATCTCAAAGAGGGCATTGGTTTGCGCGGCTACGGGCAAAAGAATCCGCTCCAGGAGTATCAGAAAGAGGGATTCGACATGTTCGAAGAGATGGTACGCCGAAAAGAAGAAGACGTCGTACAAAAATTGTTCACGGTGGAACTAGCACGAGAAAGCGTTGCGCGGGAAATCGAGATCGAGCAGCCTCGACCACAACGCATGGTATTGAGCCACGGCGAAGAGGCGGTGCCTGAACGCCCGAGCGGCCCAGCCAAACGCGACGGTGAGAAGGTCGGTCGCAACGATCCCTGCCCGTGCGGCAGTGGCAAGAAATACAAACGGTGTCACGGCAAGTGAAAACCCTTACAGTCGGTTAACCTCCCAAAGCGGTGGATCTAACGTAGGGACACTGAGCTCTCGGGTACCTTCCTCCCACCGCGTCGTCAGCCATGCGGCAACGCCGCAAATAGTTTGCAAAATGTTCTTTTCCTCGAGCGAAATCAGAGCCGCAGTTCGGATGCGTTCGGCTATCCTTGTGCCGCGCTCCAGCAGTGGCGGAAAGGATGAATGAAATATCCGGATCGCGGCTCTTGCTTAACGGCGTGGGTACACAAATGCTAACGGTGTCGGCGTTGGCGAGTGCGCCAAAAACCGAAGTCGGCCTAAATTGCTGGGTTTGAACGGCCTCGACGATGCGGCTCTCGGGGGACGTCTAAAATATAAGATTTGCCTTGTTTGAGTGTGGTCATTTTAGTGGCGTCGGATCGATCCCGATCACTCTAAAACCAGCTGCTGCGATCTCCATGGCCAGGGGCAATCCGACATAACCGAGTCCGATCACCACCGCCGTCGCCTCTTGAGCTTCGAGCTTGGTTTTTAACCCGTTCAAGTTACGAAACCTCCCGTGTCCCGATGGAGGGTTGCGTTCCCGCTTTTATCATTTTGAATTCCTGAACCCGAATGTCGTATCTCTCCATGAGTTCGTAGAGGTTCATGCGGCTGATGCCTAGTTCGCGCGCCGCACGGCTAATGACACCACCGTGTCGCCGGAGGGCTTTTTTCACGAAATCCATCTCGATGGCTCTTTTTGCAAACTTTAGGTTAACGTCCGTCGGAGTTTGATCCAACGCAAACCCCAAGTCGGTCGGCTTGAGAACGGAACGAGGACTCAGAACGACCGCGCGGCTAATCAGATTTTCGAGCTCGCGAACGTTGCCAGGCCACGCATACGCCAATAGCCCACCTTCCGCTTCAGGCGAAAGGGTGATGGGAGGCTTGCGGTGATCTTTGCATAATTGTCTTAGAAAATGTTTTGCCAGGGGAATGATATCTTCCTTGCGTTCCCGAAGCGGCGGCATATCGAGCGGTACGACTTTCAATCGATAGTAAAGATCCTCACGGAATAAATGGTTTTCCATGTCCTTTTTGAGATCGCGATTGGTCGCTGCAATAATTCGGACATCGAGGTCGATGGACCGCGTTCCGCCAACTCTCTCGATCTTTCTATCTTGCAGAAAGCGAAGAAGTTTGACTTGAAGCGGTCGGGCAAGTTCGCCAACTTCATCGAGAAACAACGTGCCGCTGTGCGCAAGTTCAAATTTCCCCAGTTTCTGTGCATGGGCGCCCGTGAAGGCGCCTTTTTCGTAACCGAACAATTCACTTTCTAAGAGGTTTTCGGGAATGGCGCCGCAATTGACGACGACAAAGGGATTGTTCTTTCGTTGACTTTGAAAATGAATCGCGCGGGCGACAACTTCTTTGCCGGTTCCGCTTTCCCCGCAGATCAAAACAGAGATATCCGACGCGGCAACACGCTCGGTAAAACGAAAGATGTCTTTCATTTTCTTTGATCTTCCAACCATGCCGAGAAATCCATCCCCAACGGTTTGAACGTCTTGGTGCGCGCGCCGGTGCAATTCATGGATGTAACATGCGCGTTTGATCATGACTTTGAGTTCTTCGAGCCGAACGGGCTTAGCGTAGTAATCGAACGCGCCTAGTCGTACCGCACGGAGGGCATTTTGATCATTGTCATTGCCGGTGACGACAATAGCGCGCGTCGACGGTTCTTTGAAAAGAAAGTGTTCGAGCAGACGCATCCCGCCGAGATCAGCCGGATTGTGCGGATCCAACGCAAGGTCCAATGTAACGACCGCCGGTTTTTCCGCTTCGAACATGCACCTGGCCTCGCCTTCCATCGAACTCGTGAGCACTTGGTAGTCCGGTTCCAGTGCCGAACGCATGTGTTTCAGAATGTTCTCTTCGTCATCGACGAGAAGAATTTTGTGATTCACCATTTTGCTTTCCTTTTCGATTAGAGAATGGGAAGACAAGAGTATAATTTGATGTCGGCATTGAAATGAGTTTCAATATGAACCCGTCCTGCGTGGACTTTGATGACCGATCGAGTCAGGCACAGGCCGTGCGCCCCAAGCCTCATTCCTTGGCAGTCTGAAGGAGCGAAGTGGCTGCCCGATCGCTCAGGACGGATGCCGCATCCGAGATTGCTTAGGGATGCGATTGTTTTCGAGTGATCAAGCCGCGGCACGGCGACTTCCCCAGCGCCATCATCATTGGGGCAGATATGTCGAGAAAAAAATAACCCCCGGCTTTCTGCAATTATGACTACGGAGCGCCCAAGCATGCCGGTCAACGATTTAATAATACCGCCGGCCAAAAAGTTTCGTCGGATCACCAGTGGCATGCTTGAGACGAGGTCATCCACGCTCAGATGGCGTCTGATCTTAGTCGCCCGGTAAAGTTGGAAAGAACCTGAGGGAACCAAGTTCCCTGCGGGGGAGCGTACTAACTCAGGAGTCTCTGTCATGGTGATACGTGGAAAATAGTTAAATTTCCCTTCGGATTGCGCAAGTCACGTGCCAAGGTGTTTATTCCCCCCATTGCTAAAATTAATACTGTTGATCGCTTTTTGTTTATTTGCGAAGTTGATTTCGTTGGCCATATTCCAAACACGGTATCTTATCTAGTTAATTTTTCTAATTGAAAGAATAACGGGAACTCAACGAATAAATAACGGCTTAGGCGTTCAATGCAGGAGAGCTTATTGAGGACGCTTGTCGAGGCGCAAATGGCGGATTCTCTAGTTGCTGAACGAATACAATACACCCGGTGATGAGATGATTTCACGAACGATTGACAAGCTCAAGGTCACTTGTGCCCTACGAGTCTCACGAGAATGTCCCGAGGCTGTTCAGGATATATAACCCGTGCAATTCCGGATAGTTTGACTGGTCCTTGGTCCGCAGTGACTTTGGAGAACGACGGAGCCTTATCTAATACGGGACCATTATGGGGTCATTTGGTAAACCTCAAACCGAAACGGTACGAATATATAAACTCGTTTGCCGAAGTCTTTGAGGCGTCAAGGAGTCTTTTGGAAGCAGTTAGAGTAAAATAAGTTATTTTCGTTACTTACCGATGGCAGTCACGTGTCGATCTGAGCGCATGAAACTCAACGGCCGGTAACAAATTTCTTGAAATGCACCGCATAATATGGCAAAAATGCCAGGTGAATTGTAATTAAAAGATTTTTCTGCAATGGGGGATCGGATTGACCGAAATCCTATCGTGTGCTGCGGTTGAAGATACCATTTGCTCGTGCTTCAGGGCCGAGGAGCCAAAAGAAACAACTGATGGGGTCATCCCTCCGAGGCGCGTACAGTAAAATGAGCGAGTTCTTGGCCTCCCTTCCTTGCGTAACCTATGAGTCTACCTCGGACTTCACGATCAGAGTCATCTCGCCAAACGTTTTCGACCTCATCGGCATTCAGCCGGAATCTTTACAGGATAACCGCTCGCTTTGGGAAAACCGGCTTAGTCAAGAAGATCGTCAGCGGCTAATAGCGCGACTGGAGCAACTCCATGGAGGGGAGGTAGCGTCGGAGGATCACAGACTCCTTGACGATCAGGGGTTCCCCGTATGGGTATCGCATAGTTTTCGAAAGGTGGAAATAAACGACGACGTTCGCATCCATGGTTCTATTACGCCGCTCCTGCGGGACGCTCGGGTCCGATCTCTCGATACCGCTGTTATTTCCCAATTCATTCACAAAATCGGAAATCATTTCCAGTTGATTAATCTTCTGATTGGCTCCCTCAGACGGAGTGGAGCATCGAGCGATGAGATACAGTCGCTCCAAGACACGGTTGACAGGGCCGTCGAATTCACACGTTCTTTTTCACACTACACCCAAGCTCCAGTTTACTTATCGGCTGTGGAAATTGGTGAAATACTTCGTTCAGTCACCGAATCCGCGCGCCCACTATTTTTGGAAAAAAAAGTGTCGTTTAAAGCCCTCGTCGACGAATCGCTTGACGGAGCGGGGGTTTCGGGAGATCCGTTTCTCCTCGAACTTGCATTGAGTTCGCTCATCCAAAACGCCCTCGATGCGACAAGAAGCGCCGATCAAGTGATCATCGACGCCCGAAAGGAGAGATTTGCTGCGACGTCACAATCGATTGTCCGGGTCTGCATTGTGGATACCGGAATCGGTATGGGAAAAGAGACGTTAGCTAAGGCCTCGGCGCCTTTTTTCAGCTCCAAACGAGATAGGAATGGACTTGGGCTCAGCATGGCAATTCGCATCTTGGAAATACACGGGGGACTCTTGAATATTTCGAGTAACGAGGGCTGCGGGACACGAGTCGAAATAGCGCTCCCCGTGAGTGAATCGGTTAAGTGATCCCAGCGAGAGATCAAATTCAGAGGGTGAACATCGTCCGTTATGTATAATGTCTTGATCGTCGAAGACCATGATCGGTTGAGGGAACAGCTGGGTCAGTTTTACGAACAGGAAGGCTTCCGAGTTACGACTGCGTCCTGTGGTGAGGACGGCGTAAAGATGCTGTCCGAAGACAAATTTGCGATTGTCGTTTCCGACGTTAAAATGCCGGGAATGGATGGGTTCCAGTTGGCGCGTCACGTTCGTGAAAAGTGCCCCGATACCGACGTCATCCTAATCACCGCTTTTGGAAACATTAAGCAGGCAGTGGAAGCGATGAAACTGGGAGCAAGTGACTATATTACCAAGCCGTTTCAACCTGAGGCGATTCGTCTGGTAAGCGAAAAACTCATCGAAAAACGACGTTTGCTGGACGAAGTTCGGGAGCTTCGCCAAAAGGTTCATGAGGAACATCATCTAGAAAACATTCTCAGCAAGAGCCCGAAGATGCTGAAAGTGTTCGACCTCATCAGATCACTGGCTGAAACCGATTCCGGAGTGATGATTACGGGTGAGACTGGAACCGGGAAGGAATTGGTGGCCCGCGCCATCCATAATCTCAGTCGACGCCAGTCAAAACAATTTGTCGCGATCAATTGCGGGGCGTTTCCAGACACGTTACTTGAGAGCGAGTTGTTTGGGTACGAAAAGGGTGCATTTACTGGAGCCGTACAGAGCCGCGCCGGGAAAATCGAAATTGCTGACGGGGGAACTCTTTTCCTCGACGAAATTGAGACGATGGCTCCGCCGATGCAAGTTAAACTTTTGAGAGTGCTGCAGGAACGAGAGGTTGAGCGTCTGGGTGGGAATCGTAAGATAAAAGTCGACATGAGAGTAGTTGCGGCGACTAACGTGGATTTAAAGATCTGTTTAGCTCGCGGAACGCTGCGCGAAGATTTTTACTATCGAATCAACGTAATCCCGCTGCAACTGCCGCCGTTACGTGAACGATTGGAAGATCTTCCGGTTCTAATAAACCACATTTTGGGTAAACATCCGGTCGCGCAAGAGAAAAAAATTAAACAAGTCGGCGCTCAAGTCCTCGATTGTATGCTCGCGTATCGGTGGCCCGGAAATATACGAGAACTTGAGAATATTCTCGAGCGCGCTATAGTCAAATGCCAAGGTGAATTGATTGAAGACGTTGATCTGCCAGCGCCACCCCAAAGGGTCCTTGATCGGCTCTATGTCAGCAATGGCGATGGTGACTTGTCCCTTAAGCAGTGGCTGTTGCGCAGCGAAAAAGAATATCTCAGAAGCCTCTTGATAAAACATAAGGGCGCTATTTCCTTGACGGCCGTTGAAGCGAAGGTTGATAACAAGACGCTCTACAGAAAGATGAGGAGGCATGGACTGCACAAGGAATCCTTCAAAGATTTGGGATAGGTACACCCGCCGCGTTGCACTGGTATTAGTTTTGCGTTCCCTCTAAGGTCGGGTCACGGAAGCTTCGCCGTTTCCTCAAAGTCGGGTCGTGAATACCCTAGAGCACGGGTTTAAGTCTCGGAAAGTTATGCATAATGTACAATGAATGCCAGGATCTGTCAGCAAGGGCCTTGACATGCCAATGCTCGGAGAAGTGGAAATGAATACCGAATGGGGAGCCGTCTTAGGCAATGAATCGGGCGAACCGATTTCTTTTGCAGGGCATACGAAATCCGCGGTTCATGCTTTCTCGGGATTGATTGCCCGATTCGTTGTAGGTCTTGCGGCGGCTTTCCCTTCGGGTTTTTGACTTGGTTTCAAATACAGGCGGGATGCGGTGAGCGTTGTTTATGGCTGTCTTCTTGAATCTAGCCTCAATTGTTTTCAGGGGAACGGTACTTGAACGTCGTCGCGATCGAGCAATACGCGGGACATCGTCTCGGAGTGCACTAGTTGATCGCTTGTTTGTGGCGCGGTTGTTTTAAGAGAGCATACATGGTCCCTATCTACAATTCATATTTCGGCCTTAGCGAAGCGCCTTTCAATATCACTCCAGATCCCAGTTTCCTCTACCTTAGCGCAAGCCATCAGGAGGGCCTAGCGCAGCTAACCTACGGCATCAACGCACGCCGCGGCTTTATCGTGTTGACAGGCGAGGTTGGGACAGGAAAGACGACCCTGATCCAAACGCTACTCAGTCGTCTCGGCGAGGGCACTCAATCAGCATTGATTTTCAGCGCCATCACGAGCCCGCTCGATCTCCTTCGATATGTTTGTGAAGAGTTCAAACTCATTGAACCCCTGCAAGAAGTAAAAGAATTGCACGATTATATTTGCCTGCTGAATGAGTTCTTATTGGTGAAGTATCGTGACGGGGAGAATGCGGCGCTCATTATCGATGAGGCGCAGAACCTGTCGGCTGAAGTCTTGGAGAGTATTCGACAGCTTTCAAATTTTGAAACCACGAAAGACAAGCTTTTGCAGATTTTGCTTGTTGGACAGCCGGAACTAAACGAGCGATTGAATGCTCCGCAACTGCGGCAATTAAAGCAGCGGGTCACGCTGCGGCACCATCTCCGCCCCCTTGCGCTTAGCGAATGCCAAGAATATATCACCAATCGCTTGAAACATGCCGGCGGAAATCCGATTCTGTTCGGAGCGAAAGCGATTGAAGGAATTCATCAATATTCCGGCGGGATTCCGCGTCTGATTAATGTGATTTGCGACAATGCGATGATTAATGCCTATGCGCTAGACAAAAAAGAGATTGAATTGGCACTCGTTCAAGAAGTGGCCGATGATCTCAGCCTATCCGGGACGGTAACTCG
Organism: uncultured delta proteobacterium; assembly: GCA_963804165.1. Taxonomy (GTDB): domain Bacteria; phylum Desulfobacterota; class Binatia; order UBA9968; family UBA9968; genus DP-20. The sequence continues at coordinate 136,646 of CAWDPO010000004.1, read as the reverse complement.
ATTACCAGCAATTCGACGAGACAGTGCATCACGGGTTGAACCCCGCGGTTCGACGCGAACTGAAATAGTTAAGCCGCAGGCGGTGCAATTGGTCAAGGGTAATCGCAGTATGGCGGTCGCCGATCATGCCAACGGAATACTCAATTTCGGCGTTATTTCCGAAAAATTTCTCGCCACTTTGCGTGAAGCGCTCGTCGACGCGATGGGTCCTATGGCCCACATCGTTTTGTCGGAGCATACGAAGCTTCTGGGATATACCTTGGACCGTTTCCCTCGAGAGAAAATTGGTGGATTAATCGAATCCGTAAGCCACGAAATTTTCGATGAATCGATCAGGGAACGATTTCGCCACAGCATGTCCGAACGGATAAGGGGTCAATAAAGGGCTTGATATTATTACTCACTGAATGTCACTTTGGCTCGAGAGGTGAGGCTGATGCAAGATGGTGTTTTGCGGGCGGTTCGTCACCCCGTCGTCATTCCTTTCAAGAAATGCGAAGTGCATCGACTGACGTCGTGATTCTAGAGGTTGAAGGTTTAGATGGTGTGGAGATCGACGCATGAGCAGAGTGTTTGAAGCATTAACTAAAGCTAATCAAGAACGCGAACGGCAGCCGGAGAAATTCACAAAAGATCAGGATTACAAAGTCGGGGAGGATGTTGCGCTAATAGGTGGTGTGTCGTCTAACCCAAAGCCCTCCACGGGTCGTCATGGCGCAAATCATGAGATTTCGGCGCCCTTACTAAGGCCAACATTCACCCGCAAGTCATGGCGAGACAGGTTAACAGAATTGGTTTCTGGTTGGGATTTACGGCGATATACAACACATCCGATTGTCGCTTTGGACGAGGAGTCGCCGGCTTTAGAACAGTACATGATTCTCCGAAAACAGCTCAAACGGCTACGCACCGAATCGGGTATTCGGACGATTGCCATTACCAGCCCGGGTAAACGTGACGGGAAAACCACGGTCGCTGTGAACTTGGCCGCAGCAATTGCCATGGAGGACGAGGAGAAAGTTCTCCTGATCGATACCGATTTACGGGCGCCGATTGTCCATCGATACTTCAATGAAAGTCTATCTCCAGGACTTGCAGACTACCTTGGTGCAAAATCGCCAATAGGAATTGAGAGTCTGATCCGGGAGACGCATCTTGCTGGCTTGCGAATTATTCCCGCCGGGAAACCGTCGCGTTCCACTTCGGGATTGCTCGGGAAAGAACGAATCCGGCGGATGATTGACGATATTCGGAAGAACATGCCAGGGGATATGATTCTCATTGATTCACCACCCGTTCTCGCGGCTCCCGATCCTTTGCTTCTGAGTAAGCAAGTGGATGGTGTTATTATGGTCATCCGTGCCGGCAAGACTCCGAAAGACTATGTTGCTAAGGCGTTGAGATCTCTAAATTCTAACAAAATTTTGGGAATCGTTTTAAACGGAGCCGACGTCGATCTCGGTTCAAAGGATTACTACTATTATTCAAGCCCGGAGCGTCATTAGGAATTATGTTTCGAATTTTGCCGGATTCGACGGTCCTTGGTTCTCGGTGAGCTCCGTACTACCTTAGGACCTTCGATCATCTTGCGTTATTTGGAGTGTTTGAATTGAGACCAACAATGCCCCGGCTTTTGAGCGGCCGTCCCTGCTAATTTGAGCGTAGGTATCTAGTGTCACTCCGTCTCATTCGTGGTGTATAATCCTCGCCTCGCTATGGATCGTGTTGTTTTTGCCAACCAGCGTACATCACTGTGAACAATATTGATCCCGCCACCGTAATGCAATTTTATGGCGTGCTTCGTCCATTGAAACTTTGCCGCGCTAAGTCAGAAACTTCTTGTGTATTGGTGGACGGTTCTGATCTGGTAAATCGGAGGATCTCAAATCGCTCCTAATCCCGATACGCTTTCGCTTGACTCCCGTCGTGATGTTCTTCCGCCGCTGACGCAAATAATAGCCAAATCCACGAGTGATAACCATTGCGCAATTCAACTTGATACGGCTATCATGCCCGTAGGTTTACTGGGCGAGTGAGACTGGTATGGCGGGTCCTGCACCTATGAAATTTGCCTCACACCATCGGTCTCCAATCGGCGATTCTTTAGGAACGGCCTTGTCCAGCTCTTACTGAGCTCTGCGTTTATGGACGTGAAAATGAAAGGACTGATCTTAAGCGGAGGTCGAGGCACAAGGCTGCGACCTCTTACCCACACCGCCGCGAAGCAGCTTGTGCCAGTGGGGAATCGCCCTATTTTATTTCACGTATTGGACAACCTCAAAAATGCCGGCATTGAAGAAGTGGGAATCGTGATCTCGCCGGAGACAGGCAACGCCGTGCGGGAGGCTGTGGGTGTAGGTCGGCTCTGGGGATTGAGGGTTGATTACATACTCCAAAACGAACCTCTTGGTCTCGCTCACGCGGTCAAGGTTGCACAGCCGTACCTGGAATCTGATTCCTTTGTCATGTATCTCGGTGACAATCTAATAGGGTCCGGGATCAGACGATATCGGGAGAAATTCGAATTATCCGGAGCCGACGCTTCGATCTTGCTCAAGGAAGTCGAGAATCCTTCGAGTTTCGGAATCGCGGAGGTTGATCACGACCAAAGGGTCGTTCGTTTAGTTGAAAAACCTAAAGAGCCAAAATCCAACTTAGCCTTGGTCGGTATTTACTTTTTCACTGGCCAGATTCATAAGGCGATTAACGTAATCTCGCCCTCATGGCGCGGCGAGCTCGAAATCACGGACGCGATTCAAGCGCTGCTCGACGCCGGGGGTAAAGTCTTGAGCGACCGCATTGATGCTTGGTGGTTGGATACAGGAAAGAAAGACGATTTGCTTACCGCCAACACCGTGGTACTGGACGAATGGGTAAAAAGGCGCATTGACGGAGAAGTCGACGCGCAAAGTCAAGTCACGGGCCGTGTGCAGTTGGGGCGCGGTAGCCGCGTTGTTAATAGCACGGTTCGCGGTCCCGCCGTGATCGGCGAAAACGTGCTCGTTGAAAATTCCTTTGTAGGACCATTTACATCGATTGGAAACGGTTGCCAAATCATGTCGTCTGTCCTGGAGCATTGCGTCTTACTGGAAAATGCACGAATTGAGCAGGTCGATCGCCTGGAAGACAGTCTAATCGGGAAAAATTCTGTCGTCCTCAGAAATCACGCAATTCATCAAGCCTATCGGCTTATGATCGGCGACGATTCCGAAGTCTTACTGTAATGCCTTTCTGCTTCAGTCCCACCGAGATCCCTGAAGTCATCGTGATTGATCCTCGGGTTTTTCCAGACCAGCGAGGTTTTTTCATGGAAACTTACAAGCGTTCCGAATTTGCGGCGCACGGGGTCTCGGGGACGTTCGTGCAAAGCAACCATTCGAAATCTTCAAAAGGAATCCTCCGTGGATTGCACTATCAGAAACATCCGAAAGCCCAATGCAAGCTCGTGCGGGCGCTTTCGGGTGAGATCTACGATGTTGTCGTCGACTTGCGGCAGGGCGGGCCCACCTACGGGAAATGGATTGCGGTAATGCTTTCGGAGAAAAACAAGAGAATGCTGTACGTACCTGCGGGTTTCGCGCATGGATTTTGCGTAACCAGTGAGGAAGCGGAGATCTTGTACATGTCGACGGAGGAATACGCACCAAAACATGAAGCGGGGGTGCTGTGGAACGATCCTGAATTAGGCATTGAGTGGCCGTTGGCAGAGCCACAGCTAGCACCGCGAGACCTTGCATGGCCACCGCTAAAATGGGCAGACAATAACTTTCGTTACGATGGCACAACCTAACGCAGTCCGTTGGGAGTTTGAAAGCCGTGATCCGCGTGACGGTATCCTAAACCTGAAATTCGAGCGGTGAACGGATTATATGATATGCGGCTCCCACTCGGCGGTACTTTAAGCGCCCGGAGCTATCGGGGCGGGCTTTGAAAGGCTTTCTGAAGAGGTAACCGTTAGATGAAAACCCTGTTAGTGACGGGCGGTTGTGGATTTATCGGGAGTAACTTTGTCAGGCTTCTGAACGCCGAAAGGGACTGGCGGGTCATCAATCTTGATAAACTTACTTACGCGGGAAACTTAGAAAACGTCGCTGCTATTGACGTTGAACGTCATCGTTTCGTGCACGGAGACATCTGTGACCGGATGCTTGTCGAAGGGATTCTCCAAAAGGAAAAACCTTGGGCTATCGTCAATTTCGCCGCCGAGTCGCACGTCGATAGAAGCATTCTCGACGCCTCTCCTTTCGTACAAACCAATATCGGCGGGGTGCAATCGCTTCTCGATGCGATTCGGACCCACTCTGTTGAGCGGTTTCTGCAAATTTCCACCGACGAGGTCTATGGTGATAAGGAGGGAAAGGAGCCGGCGACGGAAGATTCACAGTTATGTCCAAGCAGTCCCTACGCGGCGACCAAGGCGGCTGCCGACCTGCTCTGTTCTTCATATCGCCGCACATATGGTTTACCGATCCTAGTGACCCGCAGCTCCAATAACTATGGACCGTATCAGTTTCCGGAAAAACTCATCCCGTTACTCATGCGCAACGGTCTCAATGGCTTGGAATTTCCGGTATATGGCGACGGGAAACAAGTTCGCGACTGGCTTTTCGTTGAGGATAATTGCCGCGGTATTCTTACAGTGTTGGAAAAAGGACAAGTGGGTTCGATTTACAACATTGGGACCGGCCGAAGAGCGTACCAATTGGATGTCGTCGAATCGATCTGTGCTGCTATAGCCGAACGAAAGAGCATGGACTTGAATACGCTTAAGCAGCGCATCCGCTTCGTCACCGATCGTCCGGGACACGATCGCCGTTACGCCATCGACACGTCTAAGATTTCCTCTGAGACTGGCTGGAAGCCACGCATGGTTTTTTCCGCTGCGTTGAAACAAACCGTGGACTGGTATCTGGATCACGCGGACTGGATGGATCATGTGATCTCTGGCGAGTATCGAACGTACTATGATTCCGTGTATTCCCGGGATTGGGCACGAGGTTAGAAAGCACGAACTCGAAGCGCTTGGCGCGCGATGCCATGCAACCTGCAGCATGGAGAACGAGGCGGAATTTTGCCAGCAAGGAGGAAGCGTAAAATCGTGATTTTCGGTAGCACCGGCCAGTTCGGAACTGACCTGGTCGAAGTCCTACGGCAAGAGGCCAATTTTGACGTCGTGCCTCTGAGTCACGAAGACGCCGATTGCACGAAAGCGGATGCGGTAAGTCGGGTCGTCCTGAAATTGCGTCCCCACACCGTCATCAATTGCGCAGCCTTTGTTCGCGTCGATGATTGTGAAGAACAAGCGAACCTTGCATTTGAGGTCAATGCTATTGGCGCATTCAATGTGGCGCGTGCGTGTGCGACAATTGATGCCCGCTGCGTGTATATTAGTACGGATTACGTATTCGACGGAATGAAGGAAAGTGCCTATGTCGAGTCGGATCAAACGAATCCGATCAACGTTTACGGAGCATCGAAACTCGCCGGTGAAAACTTGGTACACCAAACCGCGCCGCGCTGGTTGATCGTCAGAGTCGCGAGCCTGTTTGGCATAACCGGATCGCGTGGCAAAGGCGGAAACTTTATTGAAACGATACTGACGAAGGCAAAAATGGGAGATCCGCTTAAGATCGTCGACGATATCCGAATATCGCCGACGTACACACGGGACGCGGCCAAAGTCTTGCGCCAGCTACTTCAAGACGATGTGACGGGCATAGTACACGCGGCAAACGGGGGTGCTTGCACCTGGTGTGAATTCGCCCGGCAGATTCTCAAGCTCACCGGTATTAAGGCGAGCTTGGAACCCATTCTTGGCAACGAATATCCCACCAAAGCGCGCCGTCCCGCTAATTCATCGTTGATCAGCCAGAGGACTCCGGAGTTGTTTCATAAACCGCCACCCACCTGGCAACAAGCGCTCAAAGATTACTTGGAGAAAAAAGGACATATTCGGTTTTAGTGTGCAGCGAAAGAAGTAAGGAAGTCGTCAATAGACGAGATTAGCATGCTTCTCTCAATTATCGTGCCCACCTACAACGAAGAAGAGGTCTTGCCGGACTTTCACTCTCGTTTGAGCAGGGTGCTCGACAAGCTCGACTGTGAGACCAAAATTATTTACGTCAACGATGGCAGCCTGGATCGTACTCTCGGGATCATAAACACTTTCCGCCAAGGTGATACCCGGGTTGCCATCGTCGATCTTAGTCGGAACTTCGGCAAGGAAATTGCCATGACCGCCGGATTCGACTATGCGGAAGGCGACGCGGTCATCGTGATTGATGCTGATTTGCAGGATCCGCCTGAACTGATACCGGAATTTATCAAGCACTACCGCGAAGGCTTTGACGTCGTTTACGCCCAGCGCGTCAGCCGAGCCGGAGAGGGGGCGTTCAAGAAGACGAGTGCCTTTTTGTTTTATCGTCTGATACAGGGGGCGACGCGCATCAAAATACCGGTCGACACCGGGGACTTTCGTTTGCTGAGTCGGCGCGCTCTGGATGCACTTAAAGAGTTGCGTGAGCAACACCGATTCATGAAAGGACTTTACGCCTGGATCGGGTTTCCGCAAAAGGCAGTACCCTATCAGCGCGACCCGCGTCAAGCGGGCCAGAGCAAGTGGAATTATTGGAGACTTTGGAACTTTGCGCTCGAAGGTTTCACATCGTTTACCATTGCTCCATTGAAAGTTGCTACGTACTTAGGGATTACGACTGCTTTTGCGGCTTTTGTATACGCGGTGTGGGTGATCTACAAAACCTTGGCGCATGGCGACCCGGTCGCCGGTTATCCTTCGCTGATGGTCGTGATTTTGTTTCTCGGTGGCATCCAACTGACGACCATCGGCGTGTTAGGCGAATATTTGGGCAGAATGTTCGATGAAACCAAACACCGGCCGCTTTATTTCGTTAAAGAATACCAACCCGCCAAGAACTAAGCGGCGGTGACTAGGTCGAGACTAATAAAAATGGCAACTGTCGTAGGGGTTGAACAATTCATTGAAGCTCAACGGCTAGACTTTGGTGGTTTATTTGCGCTTACCCGGACGCAATCGGGCAGGTTGAGTGGCTCAGCGATCTGGAATAGCTGTGTAGGTTGCGCAGAGGAGTCCTAGCTCGTTGTTGGGTCGGGAATCGAAGTCCTAATTTCTGATTGGTATCAACCTTCAAATTGAAAACCAAAACGCGTAGCGCGTACCGTTGGAATTGCAAGCGTGATGTTGTATTGTGACAACTTCCGACGGGAGTATATATCCCTCCAGTGGCGCCGAAATTTCTCTCGGTAACGAGAACGGGTTGTGAGAAGTGAGCATACCAAATTTGACACAAAAAATATCCCGATTTGTAATCATACTAACGTGATCTCTGTGAGACTTATTTGAATGTACGTGTGTGAACAATGTCTGGTCATGTTCTAGTAACCGGGGGAGCCGGCTTTATAGGGGCGCACATTGTTCGACGTTTAGTCCAAGACGGCGATCGAGTACGTGTCGTTGATAATCTTTCCACCGGCAATCTCCAGCGTGTGGCGGATGTCATTTCGGCGATCGAATTTGTCGAGGCTGATATTGCCGAGCCACTCGTTTGCGACCGTGTCGTTGCCGGCGTCGATTTTGTAATTCACCAAGCCGCTATTCCGTCCGTTCAGCGCTCTATCCTAGACCCCGTTACGAGCAATCGCGCTAATATTACAGCGACTTTGAATCTTCTCGAAAGTTGCCGCAAGTTCAGCGTTCGAAGATTGGTTTACGCCGCTTCATCCTCCGCATACGGTGATACAGAGATTCTACCCAAGAGGGAAGATATGCCACCCAATCCACTCTCACCTTATGCTCTGCAAAAACTAGTCGGCGAGCGCTACTGCCAGCTGTACAACGATCTGTATGGGTTGGAGACAATCTGCCTCCGCTATTTTAATGTGTTTGGACCGGGCCAGGACCCCGATTCCGAATATTCCGCAGTTATCCCAAAATTCATCAGCCGCATTCTTGCGCGTCAACCACTGACTGTGTTCGGTGATGGTGAACAGTCGCGGGACTTTACCTATGTCGACAACGTCGTCCAGGTCAATTTATCCGCGCTCCATGCTGTGGGAGCCGCCGGAAAAGTTTTCAATGTGGCGTATGGTGAACGTACGAGCTTAAATACTCTGATCCAGACCCTGGAGCGGATACTCGGCGTTAAAGCCGTGGTTAGATACGAGACCGCTAGGAGTGGTGATGTCCGGCATTCTCTGGCCGATCTTCAGCTAGCTCGAAGCATTCTCGGCTATGCCCCGAAGGTAGGGGTGGAGCAGGGACTGAAGAAAACCGTGGAAGCGATGACGGCGATGATCGGAACTTAAATTCGAAGCATCAATTTCGTTTGCGCTTTCGTTTTGTTAGAGACGACACCTATAAAGTCGTCAGCTCGACTCGCCGAGACACGCTCCGGATAAGCTTGATATCTAATTAATTGTGGGTAAACCCCCCAGCTCTGCTGGGGGCCTCGCAAAGTTTGACATTTACTACGGGAGTCGAGAGGAAGCCTCCGAACCGCGAACCGCTCAGGACTCACCACGAGGACGGCGTCATCTGGAAACGTACCGGTATGGCCCCAGTTCGTAGCCGCGCTCCAACGTATGAGAGGCATGCAGATTAATTGGAGAATAAGTGAAATCCTCTAGGGTCGTGCGCAACAAACAGACCTTGGCATTGCAATGCGGTTCGCCTAATTGCGTCCCGTCCGTCACTATTTCCGAACGTCTCGGCATAACGCTAATTTTAATTGACAATGTCTCGTTCGGCACTTAGCGTAGGTAAAAATCGAAAGTTGACCAGTGAGTCAAGTGAGTTCGAGCGGATCACTTTAGTCGCCAGCCACCATTTATTTCCGATTAGACTTTGTTGACACATGAACGCCGTTACTATTACGAATTTTGCTAACAGCACTAAAAGTGCACAATTGTAGAGTCGAATAGACTAAGTCAAAGAGGATATATAATGAACGTGCTACTTATCGTTTCGATAGGTATTTTTCTTTCGGGGTGTGCAGCAAGCTATAATCAGCAGATTCTAAAAAGCCCTTTATCAAAGCTTGAACGCGCCAAAGGTGTTTTTATTTCGACTTCAAAGAACGGGTGGTATGGTAAAATTGAATACAAAAACTCTGGGAAAATGACGGCAAATACGTTAAAGGCCGCATTCTCTCGGTTTTCGAATAATATCTACATATCAGAGGACTGCTTAGGACTCGAATCTTTAAAGATCATACCAACCGAGAAGTACGCATATTTTGCTGAGCCAGACATTTTGCATTGGGAAGACCGAGCCACTGAATGGTCCGGCATACCAGATAGAATTGAACTCAAGATCTCTATATACGATGTTGCTTTAGGAGCCGAGATCGCTTCCGCAGTTATAGTTGGAAAAAGTAAATGGACAACCATGGGTGGCGATCACCCACAAGACCTACTGCCGGAGCCAGTCAATCAATACGTGGAATCACTATATTAGAGTATTGTTAACGCCCAGTATTTTCTTAAACAGAAAACCTTCGATCCATTGAAAATAAGGGAACTTCTCGATCGAGCTGGTCATTACTGACGAGTTGCGCATTCAGGTAACTGCGTTAGGTTAATCATTCACCATAATCTCGCACCACCTGAGATGGCCGCACAATCCAGGACCCAGTGCAGGAACGCCGCGCCGTTTCGCCGATATCTCTCCCGTTGGTTCCGCCGTCGTAGTTACCTTCAACACCGAACGTCGCTGTGTAGGCTACCGCAGCAGTCGCTTGTGTTCCAACGCATGTTACTAACTTAGCGGGCAAATGTAGCGTAGTAAACACGATGCTTCCAAGAATATGAAAGAAGCCTGGTCTTCTTTGCTGGGCTCCATCCTCGACTGCTTGTTCAGCGAAGCCGCGACTCGCCGGAGTCAACAAACTAAACGATAAGACGGTAGTGCCAATAACCAAAAATAACGACCGTTTCATGAGTACGCCCCCTTTCGCTGTCTCTGAATGCAGAATTTTGGGCCCATCAACAACTTAATGTCAAGCACAAACAAGTATTCGACCGTCGCTCGAAGAGTAATTTAGTCTCCAAAAACATTTTCGCAGAGTTACTTGGCGTTGGCGAGCTTTGGCTTAACCCGATGACAAGGCGGGCAAACACAAATTAATTGCTCGGGAGGTCAGTCCAGAGTTGTCTTTTTCATAATCTTGACCCCTTTCGTCTTTTGGACTCTTATCAAAATTATCTGCTATTTTGCTTGGTAACGGTCGACAAGTCAAGCGACGGAGTTGGGTTTTTCGCTCGTGGCGAGCGTTAAGTTTGATACTTTGGGACTAAAGTCCTCCGTGAGCTTCACGGGGGCCGTTTCTGGTGCGTCCGCTACGAACAGACGTTCCTTGATCGCAAGCGGCGGCTGTAACAAGAACTTAGTCATCGCATCGGCGGGAATCGGACGGCAGTAATAAAACCCTTGACCCTCGTCGCATTGAAATACCCGAAGGAGTTTTTTTGCGTGGACTGTTTCTACGCCTTCAGCGACAACTTTCAATCCAAGATTATGCCCGAGGTCGATGATCGATTTGACAATGACCGAGTTATCTCGATCGGTTTCGATGTTCTGTACGAAAGATTTATCGATTTTGATACATGAGACCGGCAGTTTGGTGAGATAAGCGAACGAGGAATATCCGGTACCAAAGTCATCGATCGCGACGCGTGCGCCCAGTCGGCGAATCTGGTTCAGAGTTTGGATCACCCTTTGGGGATCACTCATGATGCTAGTCTCTGTAATTTCCAGTTCCAAGTTTTTTGGTGGCACCCCCGTGTCGCGAAGCAGCTTTTCAATTTGTTCGGGAAGCTCTTGCGCCTCCAAGTTCCACATTGTTAGATTAACCGCTATGCTGATATCCAGGCCCATATCATTCCACCGGCGACACTGAATAAGCGACTGCTGGAGAACCCAGAGAGTTAATGGAATGATTAATCCCGTCCGCTCGGCAACCGGTATAAACTGATCGGGAACGATGATTCCGTGCTGAGGATGTTGCCAACGAAGCAGTACCTCGACGCCGGTTACGCGTCCTTCCGAGAAACTCACTTTTGGCTGAAAGGTGAGAAATAATTGATCCGTGACGATTGCCTGGCGAAGCTCACTCATCCATTGTCGAGGAGTAAATAGGCTCCGTGGGTTCGACGAATAAGCTGTGTAGGAGTTTGTATTGCTTTTCGCCAGAGTGAGTTCGTTTTCCGCATGCTCGATCAGACTTCTTACGCTATCCCCGTGTTCAGGAAATAGTGCCGCTCCTATTCGTGGCTGGAGCACGATGGTGTGACCATCGATGAGAAGAGGTTCCGCTAATCTGGTCAATAAACGATTTATAACCAAATCGAGATCCTGAGGACCTTGCACTGAGTGTAAGAGTACTGCGATGTGCCCGCTACTCAGCAATGCGACCGTATCAGAATCGCGCAATCCACCTCTCAATCGGATCAAGACGGAGTTATTTAGGGCGATAGCCCTTTGTCCGGGATTAGTGCAGTTGAAAGAATGCTTAAACGAAAAGAGTAAAACGGCGACCTGGGGAATGCTGTGCTTCGCCGAGAGCAAGGCTTGGCGAATGCGCAATTCGAATTCGGCGTTACCGCTCGCGGAGGCGGAGCTGTTATCCATTATCTCGCTCATTTACAAGCATCGCGCATTGATGTTATCCGAAACAGGCCATCCTCACCTGACGTGAACTGTAGATCATTATTGAAATTTCATGACCGCTTGGATGATCGGAACTATGCGGCAGCAATGGTTGTGCCAGCGAAAATATTTGAGATCGCAGGCAGTTAATGGACCGTTGGTCAAATGTAAGTTCGAGACGTTGCGCACCGAGTGGCAAAAGCGACAGCGAAGTCGACAGATTTGTCATGGCCAAAAATCTTTGCGCGGTAATCATGTCACCAGATTTGCTTCGAATAGAACTGCTGACCTCGAAGGCGCCCCAATTTCCCTCAGAGAGCACCTAATACGAACTAGAGGTCTCCGGTTCGAATTATTTGACCCGCCCGGCCTCCGGTGTTTAAACCTGGTCCCCGAAATGGGAGGGTGTCGGAGCTAGCAGAGAAAACTCCAAAGAACGCTTCATCGCTTGTTTGCTAGTTTGACCGAAGGATACTTAGCTAACAGCGAAGCATGCTCAATGTCCTTTTTTACAAAAATGGTCGCTACGGCGTCAGAATAAACTGGTTGCCAGTCATTTTGATCCTGCAGGGCCGCCGTGAGTGCTGATGCCGTGTCAAAAATAACCCAAGTAATATTGTATTTACTAAGAATTTCCCTCCATCCAGGCTGAAGGTTAGCGACTTTGAGGTAATCGCTCCCGTATTTTTCACCGTACATATCCGAGCGGCCATCCATAAATACGCGGTACCGTGGCCAAGCTGTGAAGATCATGTAGTCACCGAACTCATCATTATTGAACATGTTGCCGGTTATGGCTTCTCGTTGCAAAAACTCTACTGCCGCTACGGGAAATATTTTGTCGTTAAAGCGATAGTTTAGGCTTCCCGCCGCTGCGATAGTAACAATCAGAACTACACTCGCAATTGGCCAAATGTATCCATTTACAACGGTCTCGATGGACTTCAAATTCGAGTTGCGTTTTCGGTAAAACCGCAAAAAGGGTTCTGGCGCGCTACTGATAATGCCGGCACATGTTTTGAGCAACACTGGGGCTAGGATTATCGCAAAAAGTGAGACATGCCGTGCAGAATAAAGTGACATGTAAGTCATCAATATAACAAGCGAAAGATCGATGACGTTAAGCGATGATCGAGAGAGCGCGAGGGCGCCAATCAGAACTAAGAGCATATACTTAAATGGCAACGCTTCGTGAAAATTGGGTGACAGAAATTCCGAGACCCGATCCATGACAAAACGGTCGGAGGTGACCCGAATGGGAAACCACAAAATTTCGAATCCATACGGATTAATCGAGCAAACCGCGATGCACGCTATCAACGTACAAAAAAGGACCTGCGCTTTATGCAGGAAGTGCTGTGATTCCACCGTGGGTTTAGTGAAAAAATAGAAAATGGCGCCAGCCAAATACATCACGATGAGAATAAGCCCGATGATATAGCCGCCGTGGAGGTTCACCCAAAGTAACATGAAAAAGGGAAGATAAACTAGGGAACGTCGGTCTCCAAACTGAAATTGATTCAAAAAGTGACACCAAAGAAGAGTTAACAGCAGTGAAAAAGCGTGTGGGCGTGCAAACCAATGAGTTGCGGATGTGGCGGTTGCGAGCAAGGTGATAACGATACACAACAGGACATCATCGGAGCGGTTTGTAAGAACCTTATAAAGCAACCAATGCGTGACAGCGAGCAGCAACGTAAAAAAGATCACAACCCCCGTGAGGCCGTACAATTTGAAAAAAGCCGCCATCACAAGCTCGGACAACCATTCGTGAGCCGTCCATTTTAGAGGAGGATAGTGGAACGAATAGGGGTCTTGACTTGGAACACGCCAGGTCTGCAGGATCGCTTCGCCGGTTCGGATATGGTAACCCGTATCACCGTCACCGAGCAGACCATTCCCCGAACCGAAAATCAAAACAAAAAGCACTGAGACAAAAACTATATTTCCGATTGATGGTAGCAGGATCAGCGGAAATTGAATTCGTCTTGAGCGGCGCGATATGGGTGTCTCTAACCATCACGGATCTCAGCGGTAAAACTACGCGCGCGTCGGTCTTAAAAAAGCGTGCTTGTCAGCGGGATTCAAAACTAAGCGATATTGTGGCCAGTGTTTGCTGCCTTACGCTCCTGTGTCTCCATGTGTGGAGCTAAGGTGGGGTGCTCGCGGTGAGAATTTGAAGAGCGACGTTTAACGAAGTCTATGAGCCGGCTCGTTCGTGATTTCTGCTTCTCATAGTTTCGCGGAAGAACAATTCGAAAGGCGGACCCCTTTCCGAGTTCACTGTCGACATTAATGGTTCCGCTCCATTTGCTCAAGATGTTTTTTTACGATACTTAGCCCCAATCCTATGCCGCCGCGCGAATTTTCGGTGGATGTTTTGTGAGCCTGCATGAAAGGTTCGAAGATGCTTGTTAAATGATGTTCAGAAATTCCCATGCCTGTGTCTTTGACTTCGACCGATGACGAAATCTGTTGTTGGGAGTTTCTTCGAGCGTACGGTGATCGAACCACGGTCGGTGTATTTCACCGCATTTTGCAAGAGATTGCTTATAACTTCCTTTAAACGAATCGCGTCGCTGCGGATCAGCAAGGGATCTCTCGCAAGCTCCCAATCGTAGATTCGATCCCTTTCTGCCGGCAAAGAAATTCGAAAGTTTCTCTCACGTCACTTACGACCTTGGTCAGTTGTATTTCTTCATATTCGGACCGGCTGCTTGCCCGCCTCCAATCGCGAGTAGATCAGAATCTGATCGATCATGTTTTTCAGATGTGTTGATTGTTTGGCGACGACTTGGAGAATTTCGTGATGTTTCGATTCCATTTCCCCATAGAGTCCGTCCGTGATACACTCGATATAACCTATGATAACCGCCAATGGCGTGCGAAGTTCGTGGGAAACTTGATTGAGAAATTCCGACTTCAGCTTGGCAAGATTTTCCGCTTTCTCTTTTTCTTGCTTAAGCAGTCGCGCAATTGTTCCGCTGTTTTGCTTTTTGAATTTGACGAGCGCTGCCGATGGCCAAACCCATCATTAGTATTCCAAAAAAACTAATTGCGCCGTAGACTATTAGCTCTCTGTTCCTTCCGCAGCCATTCGCCAGATGATTCGAGACTGGCCCGCCGTCATTTGTCTCTTCGCGAGGACTTTGTTCCCTGGCGCTGAATGAACTGGGTTCACGGAACTGTGCAAATCCGCAACGAAAACTCGTTGCCCACTAGATGGAATTCCGTCGGCGACAGGGTGGCCATACGGCTAATCGGCGTGGAACGATAGTCACACTGATTACGTCGCGCTGGCATTTGATCAGGGATGCGCGGAAGTCTGAATCTGGCTAGTTTTTTTTTCCGGACTCCCAATTTTCGATGCGGTCTTTACCGGAATTCTTTGCGAGATATAGAGCGCGATCGGCGTCGTTAAGCATTTCTCGCCAATCCGAGTACAATCTTGCCGACGTTGAGCTCACTCCAATGCTAACCGTTAGAGTAAAGGGACGGGCGGTGGTGCCGAACGCGCACGAACGAATCGCACTCGTGAATCTTTCCTGCCACTTGAACGCGCTGTCCTGGTCCGTCTCCGGCAACACGAGAACGAACTCTTCGCCGCCATATCTAGAGGGAAAATCGCTTTGACGTGTTTTTTCGCGAAAAGTTTCGGAAATTTTTACCAGCGCGGCGTCGCCACCATGATGGCCATAGGTGTCGTTGATCATCTTGAAATTGTCGATATCCAAAATCAGCAGTGACAAAGGGTTGTGATAGCGTTTGGAGCGTTCGAACTCTTCGTGGATTTTCTTCTCGAAGGCACGGCGATTAAAAAGCCCGGTGAGCGAGTCGACTTGAGTCTGATATTCGAGATGTTGCTGGTACTGGACGACTCGCGACCCGACTCGCATCCGCGCGAGCAATTCGGAGAACGAAAATGGTTTAGTAATGTAGTCGTCGGCGCCGAGATCTAGTCCTCGAACCCGGTCACCTTCTTGGATTCTCGCGGTGATTAAAATGAGGTAGATACTTTTGAACGCGGCGTTGCCGCGAATCCGTTTGATCAGCTCAAACCCATCCATCTTCGGCATCATGATATCTGAAAGAGCGATTTGAATATTTTCTGTCTCGAGTTTTTCCAGTGCTTCGACGCCGTTTGCTGCAGTGATTACCCGATAGCCTTCCCGTTGCAGTACGATAGCTAACAGGTCTCGCTGATCAGGATGATCTTCAATGACCAAGACGGTTAGCGGAGCATTATCTTTTTGGTCGTTGTTCATTTTCGTATTTTCCTTCGAATTCGATCTGGTCGATCGTGGCACTAACCTGATTAAAGTATTTGTCGTAATCGCGCGAATCGATAAATTTCGACTCACTCGGTGATTAGCAAAATGCATACCTTTGCTAATGGCGTCCTTAAGTAAGCAACATTTGACTTGCAAGTATGTCGCTGATAAAACAACAATCACGATTATGCGGGGTTCATACGATCTTTGTATATCTTCGGTCTGACGCTCGTCGCTTTCTGGTCTCCCGCGTTACTGTTCCAAAGGAATAGATTCACTCCTGCACATTTTGTGACACTAGATTCAAACCGATGTCATATTTGTCAAGCATAGACCGCCCTGAGGCCGGGGCAGGAGCAATTAGCTGAAATTCTAGAATGCTTCTAGTATTGGCATGTATTCTGCTTTACCGCTCATGTTCGTTGACACAGAGTTATCAAAGAATTCGAAGTCACGATAAAATAAGAAAGGGGGTGAACGATTTAATGGAGCTTCTAAAACGTTTGTTAGTCGAGGAGGATGGTCAAGGTTTGGTTGAATATACTTTGATCGTTGTTCTGGTGGCCCTGGTTTTCTGGGTAGCGATTAAGAATACGAATATCGGCAATCAGTTGGCCAGTGGCTGGAGTAAGGTTACGGCTTGCGTTGGTACCCGCAGGATTGCGATTCGGCTCGTAAGACTCGGGTTCTATTGTTACATACTAACAGCGTGGCTCGGAGGCCGCTATCAGTCTGTTTTCGAGCCACGTGCATGACTTGCGGTGAGTATGCCGCGAAATTTCATTGACAAGCTTTTTGATATGACGTGTACGCTTTGACAAGTTAATAATGGTGTTTTAAACATTTGGCACTTTCAGATGCGGTCATATTTTGTGTGAGCTGTCTTTCGGCTTTCTTTCGATTTGAAGATCCGAAGAATCCCGAATTGGCTTATCGTAATTGGCCTAGTTTTGCGGTGTCGTTTTGAACGCTTTTCAGGGATGCCAGCTATTTGCTTCAAAGTATTCTTGGGTATTGTGGTTGGTATCGCAGTGCTGATTCTTCCGTTTGCGCTGGGATGGATTGGTGCCGGCGATGTTAAATTTTTCGGAGTGGTGGGCGCACTTTTGGGAGTTTCCTGGCTGCCGCGGGTGTTTTTCTATTCCGCGCTTGTCGCGGGAGTGATCGCCATTGGCTATTTGGTCTTTCGGGCTAGTTCAGTTTCTCTCGTTTAAACAATTTTGGTTAGATTTTAAAATTCGCCATCCTGAGTTTGGGGAGGTATTGCCCGAAGCCTGTGCGCATAACAGACTCAGCGAGCGGGGCGATTCGGTTCCGTGGGGAGTGGCGTTTGCAGCTGGAACAATGATCGCATATTATGTTGACCCGACGGCCAATGGGCTGGATTCTAAGATTCACTGAGCCAATGTTGGTCTGAACCGGAGATTCTCGAGTGTGGATGGTAAGTTCTTGGCAAATAATTGACCGTTTGATGAGGAGCTGCTATGCAGAATAGGCTTAAAGATTGCTCTAGTGGTCGCGGTATTTTTCGGGCTCATCGCGGCGTATGGAATTTACAATTTTCTCAGTGATCAGACAAAAAGAGGGAGGATGCGAAAGCGGCGAACCAAGAGATTGTCGTGGCGGCCCAGGATATTCCTCGCCGGTACGACTCTCAATGACGAGGCGATCAAGAAGGGACTGATCAAGACCACGCCTTGGCCAAAGACTTCGATGCCGGCTGGCGCATTTTCATCGCCGCAGCAAGTTGTTGGCAAAGTGAATCGCGTAAAGATTCTTAGCCAATGAGCCAATATTGGAATCACGTCTAGCCGGCGAAGGCGCCGGGCTTACTGTTCGGCTGGAGGCTGGCAAGCGAGCCTTGGCGCTCCGGGTCGATGAAATTATCGGTGTCAGCGGATTTATTGTCCCGATGACCGGGTTGATATCATTTTGACCACGACCCCACATGGGCGGCAGACGCGGATACCAAAATTTCGAAAATTGTGTTGCAGAATAAGCGAGTCCTTGTCGGTTGCGCAAAGTACCGAGCAGAAAGATGGAAAACCGCAACTCGCACGTTCGATCACGCTGGAAGTTACTCCTGAAGAAGCAGAAAAGCTGTCGTTAGCCTCCAAGAGGGCCAGATTGCCATGGCATCTGCGCGGTCTTGGCGATGACGCTGCTACGACAACTATTGGCAGCAACAAGCGCGATTTGTTGGCGCTCGCGGCGGCACCGCGCAAGGTGGCGGCGGCACTGTCGCTCCGCCGCCTGATAAATATCGAGTCGAAGTGATCCATGGTAGTAATCGAAATGTGGTGGAATTCTAACTGGGAAGGGGAGGAGTTCATGATGAACAGTTGTTTAGTCCGGGGGCGGCTAAATAGAATTGCGTTGGCGCTGTGTTCTTCTTGTTGGCGTCAGCGGCGACAGGAAGTAGTCGGCGCAGCCGCAAGTCGGCGCCGACGATCACGGTGACGGTTAACAAATCGATGGTATTTCGTCTTGCCGAAAGAGCGAAGCGGGTATCCGTTTCGCAACCGCAGGTGGCGGATGTTCTCGTCGTGGCGCCGAGCCAACTTTTGATCAACGGCAAGGACGTTGGGACTACGTCGCTGATCATTTTTGATGAAAAAGGCGATGTGATCGAACTACGATCTTGGTCGTTGCGCCAGATATTGCTGCGTTGCGGGGACAATTGACGATCGGTTTTCCCGAACGAAAAGGTCGATATTTCGACTTCAGGTGCTTCTTTAGTTTTGCGAGGAGAGGTATCAAACGAAGTCGTCTATGATCGAGTTTTCGAAATTGTAGCAACGTACCTGCCCCCGAAGCCTCCAGCATACGGTGAGTCCATCAACGTCGCAGTCAGTCCAGTTTGGCGCGACTCCCCAGGCGCAAATCAAATCGTCGGGCGTGGGATTTGCCGGTGGCGGTAGCTTGGCCTTTGAGGAAGAGTCTTCAATAACGGATCCTTACAGGTGGGGTGACAAAAAGACGATCGAGGGAGTGATCGATTTGCTTGTGATCAGGGAGATCCGGCAAATCGAACTGGATGTCGTCGTGGCCGATGTTTCGATGAGCAAATTCAGAGACATTGGATTTGATTTTGCTCAAAATGCTGGCCGAATGTCAGCAGCTGTCCACAATCGGGAGCCCAGCTTTTGGCTCACTTCCGAACCGGCAATCACCGTGAGCGTGCAGCAGATGCGATCCCCTTTACTCGTCCGCAACCGGTAGCCTTCCGTTGGGTCAACGGCGCATATGCGCTTTCGACACTGTATCGAATGTTGCAAAACAAAGACATCGCTCAAATTTTAGCGCAACCGCGGCTGGTCGTAAAAAATGGCAGAAGCGGGGGCTTTTTGGCTGGCGGCGAAGTCCCGATTGTCACATCCACGGCGAATACATTTGGCGTGATATTCAAACCGTTTGGTGTGCGGCTTGATTTTATTCCCACAATTACATTGTCGGATCGAATTGATCTTAGGGTGTTTCCCGAAGTCAGCGATATAGCGGCTGGCGCCGGTACGATACTCCTAGTTTTGTCGTTCGTCGGACCGTGAGCCGAGTCGAGATGAAAGAAGGTGAGAGCCTGATTATCGGAGGCCTGTTAGATCAAAGAGTGGTAAAGGATCTGACGAAATTTCCGTTTTTGGGCGATGTTCCGATTTTGGGCGCTCTGTTTAGAAGTACAAAATTCAGTAACAAGGAGTCCGAGCTCGTTTTCGTGATTACGCCGCGGATTGTGCGCACGATGAAGCCGGGCGAAAGTCCGCAGCTCCCGATCCTTGAAAAATACGACGATCCGGATATTCGACAGGTTCCGGTGCCGGGTGGTTCGGAAGAAAAGAAGCCGGCGACACCGCGGCGCGTCGATCCCATGAGATAGTCGGCCATACAGAATTGAAATGATGTGGCATCAACGATAAATAGCAACCGGCAATGAAGTTACCAATTTGTCTCATCGGCGAAGATAGCCTGGCTCTAGCTTCGTTGAAGCAACAGCTTGAAAAAGAAGTATCGGTATCGGTTGACCCGCGGATTTATGGCTATGGCGAGGCTTTTGACGCGCTCAAAACCCGCAGTGGCCCAATCGTTGCCGTGGTCGACATCAATCGTGGACCCGGAACGGGCTTTTACTGTAGCCGAGCAAATTAAATTACGCCTCGCCAACGTTCGTCTTGTGATGACTTCGCCGACCGGTGCGCCAGACGCGATTCTGCGCGCGATGCGCTCGGGCGCTGAAGAATTTCTCACGCAACCTTTTAATTGGACTGAAGTTCTTAAATCGTTCGATACGATTCGTAAAAAAATCGATGTTCACGCGCAAAAAGCGGCGGAACGCGGGCACATTATAGCCATTTCCTCGAACAAAGGCGGCGTGGGTTCGACTACGGCGGCGACCAACTTGGCGGCATGTCTAGTGGCGCAAAAGAAATCGGTTTGTTTGGTCGATCTCGTGCTGCAGTTTGGTTCGGTGACGAGCTTTCTTAATATCGACGCCTCCTACACGATTCTTGATTTAGTCAAGAATCTGAAACGAATCGATCCGCTTTTTCTCGATGGCTCCCTGGTAAAACACGCGTCGGGAATCCGAGTTCTGGCCGAGCCTTTTTATGCCGAGGATGCGCGGCGTATCACGCCGGCGGACATCGACGAAATCTTGGATGTATTGGCGCAGTCCTTTGATTATGTCGTCGTCGATACTCCAAAGGAATTTGACGACATGCTCGCACTGGTGCTCGATAAAGCGAATTTGATCCTGTTCATAACTGAGATGGATGTCCCTTCGCTTAAGAGTGCCCATCGCGCACTGGAGCTTTTCGAGCGCATGGGTATTTACGACAAGAAGATTCGCTTGATTCTTAATCGCTACGTCAAGAGCAAGCTGATGACTTTGGAGTCGGTCGAAAAAGCGCTTGGTGTGAAAGTTTTTTGGACGCTTCCTAATAACTATCCCGTCGCGATTGCCGCGGTCAATCAAGGGTTATCGATTCAGGAATGCGACCCTAGGTCCGATATCGCCAAGAGTTACTCCGGGCTAACCGATGCTGTGGCTCAATACGTTTCCGTTTTCTGGGATCGTCTCGAGCGGAGATCGAAGAACGACAAAAGATCGGGTCTTGCTTCGGTCGGTTATTACCGCCGGTGCGTGGATTAATTAAGTAAGGGGCAAGTCAATGAAGAATCCATCGTTCGAATCGGATAAAGATCGTTGGGACGCTGATCGAACTGGCGGCGGATGGGCGGCCGTTCGCCATTCAGATCCCTGCAGACGACGAGCCCGGATGTCATTTTGCAAGATTTGCGACTACGCATCCATCGCAAGCTCATCGATACCTTGGATCTGTCCAAGCTTTCCAATCTGGAGATGGAACGGGTGCGCGTGGAAATTCGGCGCATTCTCGAAGACATGGTCATGGCGGAAGCCATCCCGCTCAGTCGTGCCGATCGCGATCGGTTGGTGATGGAAGTCCAGCATGAAGTCTTTGGCTTAGGCCCTCTGGAAACTTTCATGAAGGATCCGGAGATTTCCGATATCTTTGTCAATTCGTCAGTCAAATCTACGTCGAGCGTTATGGCAAGCTTGAAAAAACCGATGTGCGGTTCCGCGACGATGCCCATCTGATGCAGATTATCGAGCGAATTGTCACGCGGGTCGGCCGACGCGTCGATGAGAGTTCGCCAATGGTGGATGCTCGATTGGCCGACGGCTCGCGCGTGAACGCGATTATTCCGCCCCTGGCACTGGATGGTCCGGTGCTCTCGATCCGGCGATTCGGCGCGGAACGACTGACGATCAATGATTTGATTCAGTTCAATTCGATCCCGCCGCAAATGGCGGAAGTCGCAGCGGCCTGCGTCAAGTCGCGGCTCAATATGATCGTTTCCGGAGGTACCGGCGCGGGCAAAACAACGCTTCTGAATTGCTTGTCGAATTACATTCCGGAAAATGAACGCATTGTGACCATCGAAGACTCGGCCGAACTAAAGCTCCAGCAGGAACATGTAGTGCGACTTGAAACCCGGCCGCCGAATATCGAGGGCCAGGGCGCGGTGACGGCCAGCGACCTGGTCCGTAACGCGTTGCGAATGAGACCTGACCGCATCGTCGTCGGCGAGGTCCGCGGTGGCGAGGCGCTCGACATGATGCAGGCGATGAATACCGGTCACGATGGTTCGATCAGTACAGTCCATGCCAATAGTGCACGCGATGCGCTGTCTCGCTTGGAAACCATGATGCTCATGGCGGGAATCGATTTGCCGGAAAGAGCGTTGCGTGAGCAGTCGCTTCCGCGATCGATGTGATCGTGCAGCTGACCCGGTTGAGTGACGGCAGCAGAAAGGTGATCGAGTTTTCTGAAGTCACCGGTATGGAAGGCAATACCATAACTACTCAGACGATCTTCAAGTTTGAACAGCGAGGTGTGGAAAACGGCAAAGTTGTCGGCGAGTTCGTTGCGACCGGCGTTATGCCATCCTTCATGGACCGATTGGAACGGTATGGTTTTAGGATTCCGAACACTCATTTCTTGCCCGTCTCGATGGGGGCGAAAAGAAGGGCGTTATGAGCCTGCTCCTTATCACGTATATTTTCGTTTCTTTGCGGCGGTCTCGCTGATCGTTATTCTTTTCATGTTGCCAATGGCGGTGCAGGATACGGCGCAGGCGCGAATCAAGCGTCGACTGACGGCGATCGGCAGGCTCGACTATGCATCCAAGGCAGAAATTCAGAGCCTACTCAAAACCTCGATCTACAGCGAAGTTCCCTTGGGTTAATGACTTTTTGTCACGAATAAAGATTCATGCACCGCATTGATCTCTTGCTGGAGAGAGCGAACGTCGATATGACGCCGGGCATTATTTCTGCTCTGCTCCGTCGGCGCTGGCGGCGTTGACTTTTTTGCTGGCATCGATTTGGGCCAAGCGACCTGCTGAGCCTTGTTTTTGCTCTGATCGCGTTGTTCTGCCCCTTCTGTCTATGTGCAGTTAGTCATTTGGAAACGGTTGAGCAAGTTTCTTGAACAATTCCCGGACGGGCTCGATATGATCGGCCAGAGCCTTCAAGCCGGTTTGGGCTTGACCCAAGCCGATGGTTTTCGTCGCGAAGGAGATGCCTGATCCGATGGGAACCGAATTCTCCGTATTTATCGAAGAGGTGAATCTAGGACTGCCGCTCGCCGATGCATTACGGAAATTCGAAGAGCGGATGAACTCTACCCGAAGTTCGGCTGTTTAACACCGCGCTTATGGTGCAGCGAGAAGTCGGTGGCAGCTTGGCCGAGTTGCTCAACAAGCTTGGCCAATATCATTCGCGACCGCTTCCGAATCGAGCGGTTGATCAAAAGTTTGACCGCGCAAAACCGCGTCAGCGCCTGGACGGTATGTTCCGTGCCGCCGTTTCTGGCGGTGTTTATGTTTATGCGTGAAACGGAAATGATGAACAAAATGATGCCCAATCCTATCGGTCGAGGCATGTTGGCCGCGGCTCTAGTGTTGGAAATATGCGGAATCCTAGTGTTCCGCAAGATTATTAAGATTCATATCTAGGGGTGATTTTATGGAACTACTAATCGCCGTCGGATTCTTTGGATTGGTATCGGCGGTCGTCTACTTTATCTTCGCCTCCCGGCCCCGATCGCTGAAGAGGCCATTCAACGGCGCCTGGACAATATCGGACTCAGGAGCGAGGCGCGAGCGCAGATTCGGCTGCATGACAACGATGAAATGACTTTTTGGGAGCGGATCGCCAATTTCTTTTTTGGCGACAAAGAATTGCCGGATCGCTTCAATCATGATCAGCCGGCGGTTACACCAAGCGGGTTATCGTGGCAATCGAGCGGTACGGATTTTCTGGGGTCTCAGAATCTTTTTTGCGTCGCTTTCGCGTTCGGTGGGATGGTTTGTGGCGTTGCAGTTCGAGCGCATCGATGCCCGACTTCTTGATGCTCGCGGGCAGGTGCGGCAACCGGCTATATGCTGCCGTTTCTCACTGTTTTTCGTAAATCTCGCGCCCGGGTCCGGGAAATGCGGGAGACTCTACCAGACACTCTTGATTTGATCGTCGTCTGCGTCGAAGCCGGCATGGGCGTCGATGCGGCGTCTAACGCGGTTGGGCGAGAACAAAATTCGCAAGAATCTCGCTCTGGGTGAAGAGCTTATGCTCGCCACTCAAGAGATGCAGGCCGGAGCGGTGCGTAAAGAGGCCTTGCTCCGTCTGGCGGAACGAGTCGGCATCGACGAATTTCAAGGCCTTGTTACATTTCTCACGCAAACCGAAGAAATGGGTGGTAGCATCGCCCGTTCGCTGCGGGTTTACGCCGAAACCATGCGAGACAAACGCAGCCAGGCCGCCGAAGAAGCGGCGCGCAAAACTGTTATTAAACTGATTTTTCCACTGGTGTTTTTTATTCTCCCGGCGATTTTCATTATTCTTGCTCGGACCTCCGGGGCTCGGGATCATGGAGATGCTTTCGGATCCGTTGGCAGGTGAAGAGGAATGTTTAGGTGCCGGTAATCAACTTAACGAAAAAGACCTGGCTTGCAACCAAAGTACGGAAAGCCGACAACTTTCTCACGCGGTTGGTCGGGCTGCTGAAAAGGACCAATCTCGGGCCGGAGGAAGCATTGTGGCTGATGCCGAGCAAAGGAATTCATACCATCGGGATGAAATTTCCCATTGATGTGGTTTTTCTAAACAGGGGCAATCACGTGGTGGGCCTGATGTCCGGTCTTGCGCCGTATCGAATCAGCGCGGTCCACTTTCGAGGCTACAGCGTGCTCGAACTGCCGAGCGGCACGATACGAAAATCACACTCGGAGATCGGCGACCAATTCGAGATCTCCCTAGCGGAAACTTCGGAGATGGACGATTTGAGGGATACGCGTCTTAGCCAGATTGGTTAAAAAATACGGGCCGCGAACTTCTATATTACTGCGGACAATGGGCTGCTCGTTCGATTTCTACCAATCCGAAATTGGGCACTATTGCCCAGATCAAATGCGAAGGGCTTCTTTGGTGGAAGCGTGCCTGAGCCAAATGGCTGCCAGAGCAAGACAAACCAGCGCGGACCGAGACAAATAGGTTTCATAGCGCCCGGCACAATTCGTGAAAGGGCATAGGGACAATGGGAAGACGGAGCATCTTAACGAGTACGGTTCATCCCCGCTTGCGTCCGGCATCATCTACTACTATACGCGTCTGTTGCGACAATAGAGGCCAAGCGCTGGTCGAGTTCACGCTTGTCTTCCTTCTACTTGTGGTGATTGCTTGGATTCCCGCCGACTTTGGCCTGGCATTTTATACGGGACAAATAGCTCAGAATGCTGTGCGTGAGGGGGCAAGGATCGCGGCGGCCGATCCGACGCTTACAGCGGTTAGTGCTACTTGTGGCCCACCGCTGTCTTCGTGCTTTAGTTTCGGCAACATTTATAACGAAACCGCGGTGCGTCTACCGTCGGCTCTGATGGGTGCGACTACGTCTATCACTGTGTCATACCCAGCTCCTGGGTCGGCTGGTTGTAATCAGCTGGTACAAGTTACCGCATCTGGTCAGTATCCATATTTTTTCTACCAACTGCTTCGTCTCATGGGTGCTACGGTGAATCCAGTCACTATTCAGCGCTCTGCCACTATGCGCTGGGAGCATCAATGTTAAGAACGGGTCTTCTACCGAAAGTCTTGAATCGGAAGGGACAGAGCATTGTAGAGATTGCATTAATCACTCCTCTACTATTGGTTGCTTTGTACGTCCCGGCCGATTTCGGTGTAGCCTTTTCGGTTGCACACCTAACCCAAAACGCCGTGCGAGAATCGGCTCGGATAGCAGCATCTACTGATCCTTTTGATACGGCAGCCAGTACAGCCATCAAGAATGATGCTCTTAGTAGAATTCCCGCTTGGTTAGGATCGAAAACCGCGACGGTTACTTTTCACGCAGAGGGAGCGACGGATTGCGCCCGGTTTGTCCAAGTCAGTGGGGGAGGAACCTACAATTACTTTCTTTATCAGGTCATCAGGCTTTTTGGTTTTTCTGCTCCGAACAATCAGCCAATTACACGTACAGCGCGTATGCGTCATGCGGCTCAGCCGGCTACATACCATGCACCCTGTGATGAGACTCCGACAATCACCTCACCTTAAGCGGAGTTGTTAAGGAGGTTTGAGATGTTTTCCGTAAGCAATGACAAAGGCTCAGTGCTCGTGTTTATGACTCTCATGATCGTGTTGTTGATGATCATGGTAGGAATGGGGCTGGATACCGGTCAACTCACCTACAGCCGAGCTACGGGGCAAGCGGCCGTTGACGCCGCCGCTCTGTCGGCGGTTTCCGCGCTGCCGAGCCGCATTGATGCAGACGTCAAAACCCGAGCCGCCGCGTTTGCTTCGAACAATAACTACGTCAACAGTCCCAATAATCCGATCCACAGCGCCAATGTCAGCTATATTCAGTACGATTTTACTACGAACCAGATCACCAATTATTCCGCACCGATCGCAACCGCCAATGGGGTGCGTGTCGCGTTGGAGCAAGCGACAAACAGCGCGATAGCGACTCCGGCTTTTCTCACTCCGCTGTTTAACCTGTTTGGGGGCTCGGCTCCCGGAGCCAACAATGTAAACGTTAGCGCGGTTTCGGTCATACAATCGAAGCCGTCGATTCCAATCGCTTTGTGGTCAACTCAGTGCGCACAAAACGGGGTTGAGTATGACGTCAAAATACAGATGCAACACCCGAGCAGTGATGGCGAGAACCCCGCTGGCGAGAATGCTTGTTGGACAACTTTTTTCGATTGTTCTTCGGGTGCGCCAGACATTAAAGCGGGGTTCACGACTGCGGGAAGCTGCTCGGGCGCCACACTAGCCGGGAATCTCGCTCTCGGCAGTATGATTTGCCAAAACAGAGGGCAGGTAAACAGTGTTTTGCAAGCGGCTGAAAAATTCTTCACTGCAAACCCAAACCGCTGGTGGATCATTCCGGTTCTAGGGGGTGGCGGCAATTGTGCTCCAGATAACCCGACGGGAATCACGAACTTTGCTAAAATCTATCCGACAGCCTTCGAGACCACAGGCAATCCCAAGTACATACAAGCGAAGGTAGTTTGCGGTCCAGAACTCATAAACGACGCCGAGCTTAGTCTTTGTTTTTCTCATAGACTGGTGCGGGAGGCTGGCAAGGGATATTGAGCAGTTCGGTAAAGCCGCAGCTTCAACGATCAATTTCTACCTTAAACGGTATTTGGAGTGGCCGACACTTTGAGAGACGGCGGCCACTCCCTTGGGCGCTTCGTAGCTAATTCATGCAAAAATTTTGTCGGTTTTTTCTTCTACTCGGCTTATCTCTTGGGGCGGGTTGGAATTGTGGCCCCTCGAAAGATTCGGAAAAGCTCGCGGAGGTCGACGGCACTGTAATCACGCGAGCTGAAATCGATCGTTCGGGCGGAAAACAACTTCAAACCTTACGTCAGCAACTCTACCAGTTAGAGCGGCAAAAACTGAACGAACACATTGGAGCGACCCTCCTATCGCGCGAAGCGAAGGAGCGGAGTGTTTCGGTCTCTACGCTTATGGAGCAGGAGGTGACTGCCAAAGCTTCTCCGGTTTCGGAGGAGGAAATTCGAGCGTTTTACGAGACCAATAAGAGCCGCATAGGGGTGGAGTTGGACAAGGTCCATGATCAGATTCGCGATTATCTGCGGGAACAGAAGATTGCGGCACGGAAGATGGACTATTTCAAGATTCTCCGTTCCAAGGCAAAGGTTACAACGTATTTAAAGCCTCCAGCAATTCAACGAGCGCAAATGTCGATCAATGGCGCGCCGTTCAAGGGCTCTGAAAAGGCGCAGGTCACGATCATAAAATTCGAAGACTTCGAGTGCCCCTTCTGCAAAAATGTCCAGCCCACGCTCGCGACGGTGTTGAAGCGGTACAACGGCAAAGTCCGTGTTGTCCATAAGGATTTACCGCTTGAAGCGATACATCCCCGGGCCCAACTTGCGGCGGAGGCGGCGCGATGCGCTGGCGATCAGGCAAAATTTTGGGAGTATCACGATACGCTTTATGCGAAGGCGCCGAAGCTGGCTGCGCCCGACTTAAACGCTTACGCCAAGGAAATGTCTCTGGATACGACGAAATTCGACCAGTGCTTGACGAGTGGCAAATATAAGGCTCTCGTCCAAAAAGATCTTTCCGAAGGCGCTCAATTGGGGATCACGGGCACGCCGACGTTTTTCATCAACGGCCGCGAGATTTCCGGGGCGCAGCCGGTAGAGGCGTTTTCGGCGATTATCGACGAGGAGCTCGGTCAGGCGAAGTAGGCGCGTAATTTCACCCCTTCGAGCGCTTCAGGACGAACGGAAGGACGTTAAAATAGTTGAGTGTTATCCGTTCGTGCGAGCCGTTCGAAGCATGACGGTGTTTTCAGCGTTCTGTTAGGCTCCGCTCGCAAAGGAGCATCCGACGGTCAAAGCCAATCATCACGTCTCACAACGTTTCTGGGTTTTGGTGGTTGCCGTTGGGCTGATGCTCGCTGGGGCTGCATTCTGGGGCGCGAACAAGCAAGCGCTGGGATTATTCCATGACGACGGTATTTATACCGTCGTCGCCAAATCGCTCTCCCAAGGCGACGGCTATCGAATTATCAGCCTCCCTACGTCGCCTTCTCAAACAAAATATCCGTTCTTGTATTCATACCTTCTTTCCTGGATATGGTCGTTAGATCATAGTTTTCCTGAGAACATCATCGTTTTGAAAAGCCTCAATATCGCGGTCCTCGTCGCGATTTTCTTCGTCAGCATTGTTTTTTATCGGCGCTATTTTCCTGAGTCGAAATTTGCCGCGATCATTTTCGCCATCATTGTTTGCACGAACCCGATTATTTTTACCTTTACCGACTATGTGATCAGTGATCTCTTGTTCGTCTTGTTTGCGCTCATCGCGCTGACGATTTGTGCGTCTGGGTCAGATTTTACTAGGTCACGGTTTGTCATCCCGTTTCTGGCGCTCGTTACCGGACTGGCTTGCCTGACGCGATTGGCGGCGGCGCCGTTGGTCGTGGCGGGATGCGTTTACTCTTTTATGAGTCGTGGCTGGCGCGGCGTTGGACATTTTAGCGGTATTTTGTTGCTTTTTGTCGCGCCGTGGCTTTTGTGGGTATCTCGCGCGTCGCTGCCATCGAGCGATTCACTTTTCGCGTATTACGCTGCTTATGACTTTGGTGCGGCGAAGGCGGTTGGGAGCAGCGCGTGGGTAAATCAACAGATGATTATTGCCGCTGGGAATGCGCGCTACTTAGCCGGTACCGTCGAGCTACTTTATTTGACGCCACTCATGCCGGGACTCTACCTGCTTTTGATTGCCTTTACGGTCATCGGGGCGAGCAAGTCTCTGTGTCGCGAAGATCTGGTTCACTGGAGTTTTTTTTTATCGTCGGTCGGATTGCTTTTAATCTGGCCTTTTCATCCTGGACGCTACCTGGCTCCGGTCGTTCCCATTCTCGTCCTGCTTCTTTTTCGCGGCATGGGGGCGGTAAAGGATTGGATAGCGCCGACGGGAGAAGTGCCTTTGATCCGACGATTGCTGGCAACGATCACCTGGTTACCGGTGGCGCTGATTCTAATCGTCAACGGCGTGTGGTTGTCGAGTTATTTATTGATACAGGACGATCAGACCACTCGGGGAGGCTCTGGCAGCCGTATGCCTTACAGCTGGCACGGGTTTGAGGAAAGCTTCGAGTGGATTCGCCGGAATGCACCCGCGAACGCTTTGCTGGCCACGGCTTATGATCCGATGTATTATTTATACACTGGCCGCCAAGCGATCCGGCCTGCGCTGCATCGATCGGCGACCTATTTTTATCCGTATGGAGCAGCACAAGCTGATGTCGGATCGGTGGACGAGATCAAGCCGCAGCTGGAGGAATTGAAGGTCGACTACTTGATCGTCGATCCGATGAACGGCTATGCCGAAGGGAAGGCGACGCTCCAATTATTGGATGACCTGTTAAAGTCTTATGGCGACAAGGCGAGACGGGTTTTTACCAGCGGAGATGGTAAACATAAGATTTACGAGTTGGCGCGAGACTAAATCCAAATGGGCATGATAGAAGAAGCGGCAAGCCTGCTGCTGAACGGCCAAAACCCCGACGGCGGATGGGGTGCGGTGGCTGGCAAGCATAGCAACACGGAGGCTACGGCACTTGCGTATTTGGCGTTGCAATCTAGAGCCGTGGGCGGCGACGGACCGGCGATTCGCAAGGCCAAGCAATGGCTTGTGGAGCGCCAGAACCCGGACGGCAGCTGGCCGCTCAGCGGTGCTACCAAAGGGTCGTCGTGGAGCACAGCGCTGGCGATGATCGCGCTCAGTGACTCGACCGATCAACAGGAGCGAGTCATTAAAGCCGGCAATTGGGCACTGGAACAGGAAGGCAGCAAGCCGGGGTTACTGGCTAATCTGATTCGAGCTCTGTCGTTTCAAAAGAAAGTCGTTCATTTGAACCAGGACTTAATCGGTTGGTCATGGACGCCGAACACCTTTAGTTGGGTGGAGCCTACAAGCTATTTTCTCCTCGCGTTAAAAAAAACTAAGAGTCGGCTTCCCTCCAAAACCGTTCAAGAGCGTGTCGAGCAAGGCGAGCTCATGATTTACGACCGGATGTGCCACCAGGGCGGCTGGAATTACGGCAACGCTGCGGTTTACGGTGAAACACTATGGCCCTATCCAGACGTCACTGCCATTGCGCTGATCGCATTGCAAGATCAACGGAACAGGAAGGAAAATCAATTGAGCCTTCGTGCCCTGAGCGAGATGGTACGAAACACGGATTCCGGTCTGGCGCTTGGCTGGAGCCGATCTGTTTGTCTCTTTACGGCCAAGATGATTTAGCGCTGAAGCAGCGCTTGGAACAAAGATTTGCCAAGACGAAATTCCTCGGCGAGACTAAAGCAGTCGCACTCGGCATCTTGGCCGGCGAAGATGGCGCGCGGTATTTTCATGTCTAGGGGAAGAATTTGAATCGACGGGAATTTCTAAAAGCGTCCGCTGCCGCTTCCCTGTACCCACTCCTTGGTGGCTGCGAACAAACAGATCGATGGGAAAAGGCGGCTTATATCAAAGCCAAGGCTTCCCGTGTCGCGATTTTGGCGGCGGACGATACGGCAATGGGCTTCGCGACACAATGATTCGGGGTATCCGGCTGTTTCGCTTGGATCTCGACGGTAAGCGGGTGCTGTTGAAACCCAACCTTGTGGAGTTCGATCCTAAAGGTGTGATCAATACCCATCCGGCGGTGATTGAGGCCGCGATCGATGCGTTTAAGACTCTCGGCGCGCGTGAGGTCATCGTCGCTGAAGGGCCAGGTCATCGACGCGACAACGAATATCTGCTAGGCGCTTCCGGCCTTTACGATGTTATTAGAGAGCATCGGGTTCGCTACGTTGATCTTAATACCGATGATGTCCGGCTAACCAAGCTGAAGAGCAGTTTTACCCACTTGAGGCAGTTATACTTTCCGCAGACCCTCTATGACGCGGATTTGCTGGTGTCGATGCCGAAGCTCAAAACCCACCATTGGGCCGGGGTGACGCTTCTCTGAAAAATATGTTTGGCGTCGTGCCGGGTTCGGTCTATGGCTGGCCAAAGAATGCGCTGCATTGGGCTGGTATCAACGGCAGCATTGTCGATATCAATAGCTCACTGCCGATTCCTCGGTTCGCGATCGTCGATGGGATCGTTGGGATGGAAGGCAATGGGCCGTTACAGGGACGAGACGAAAAATAGCGGAGTACTGGTCATGGGCGACGACCTTGTCGCTGTCGACGCTACCGACCGCACGGCTTATGACCATTGAACCACGTCAAGGTGAAGTACCTGACGTTAGCGGGGGATTTTCTCGGCAACCTTGGTTACGAACAGATCGAACAGCTCGGCGAAAATCTCGAGCGATATCAACAAGATTTTCGTGTCATCGAGCAGTTCGCCTATCTTAAAAAGCTGATCGAGTACTGCCCGGGCGAGAAAATTGACTTCACACAAGAGCCGAAGGACACGAGGGTTTGGACGATTGAGGCGCCGACTTCGTGCTCTTTGGGTCCTTTGTGTTGAAAATTTTATCGAGCTGCAAAACGCAAAAAAAGCGCCGGAGGGCCTTACCCGCCCGGCGCTTTTCCGCTATGTTACGATTGCCTATCGGTCCGGAATCACTAGTTTCATGCCGACGTAGATGTAATTAGGATTTTTGAGTACGTCGCTTTTGGCCTCATAAATTTGTCCCACTTGGCCGGTGGATTGTAGAATTGTTCCGCTATTTTGCTGAGCGTGTCGCCGGGTTTGACAGTGTATTGCTGCCCGCGGACTTTGCAGCGGGGACGGTGGCCGGCCTTTTCGCTGGCCGGCGGGGATTAGTTTTGCGACCGGCTTGGGTTTTTCTTCAGTCGCTATCGGCTTGGTCTTG
Organism: uncultured delta proteobacterium; assembly: GCA_963804165.1. GTDB lineage: Bacteria > Desulfobacterota > Binatia > UBA9968 > UBA9968 > DP-20. Next base: position 104,256 of record CAWDPO010000004.1, on the reverse strand, counting down.
GCCTCCACGATTTGCCGGCTTATCCACTGCTGGTGCGGCTACCGGTTCGCCTTTCGGCGCCACTTTGGCGACGGCCGGTGATTTATAAAGCCGATCGATAAATCCCGAGCTGTCCAACTCCTTCATTACGCTGATATCAACAAACTGCTCCGGACGAGCCGATCGAGCGACGGCATCTTTAGCGCCGAACTCGCGCAGGATGATCTGTATCCCTTCATGGTCGGGTAGGGTTTTTCGGGCACCAGCGTCATAATGATCGATTCATAGGTGTCATCCAGAATTTCCTTGTCATCCGTGCGTAGATACTTTGCGAGAATTTCCATTGTTTCTTTTCGATGGGTCTTGGCGTATTGAATCCCTTCGATATAGGCTCGCAGAAAGTCCCGCGCCAAATCGGGTTTCGATTTCAGCAACGCCTTGGTCGTTGCGATGCTAGTGTGCTGGTATTCCAATCCCAGCATTTGCAAATCGGCGAGCATGGGGAATCCCATTTTTTTTGCCCGGAGCGATGTCGGTGCCGAAAGCATTACCCCTTGGACCTTACCGGCTTCAAGGGCCGCCAGCTGTGCGGGTTGATTACCTAATTGAAGGATTGCGACCTCCTTGTTGGCGTCCAACCCGTACTTGTCGAGAGCATAGCGCATCGCGAAATCGGTGGCAGACCCATAGCGTGTCACGCCGACCGATTTGCCCTTAAAATGATCCGGACGGGTGATGCCTCTTTCGGTATAAAGTTGAAACGTCAGGGTGTTGATTATCCCGGCGATCATGACAACGTCCGCGCCGCGCAGATTGCTTTGAATCGCGGCCGGTCCTGCTACCGAGGCAAAGCTAATATCGCCCGCGACCAATGCTTGTGCTGTGGTCGTGCCGGACTCTATCAAAATTGCTTGAACGTCGAGGCCATATTTGCGGAAGAAGCCCCTGTCCTGGGTAATCCAAAGCGGAGAAACGTTGCCCGAGATCGAGCTGTAGGCGACGTTGATTTTCTGTAACGGGCGTTCCGCCGCCAACGATCCGGAAACCCGCGGAAGCGTGACGGTACTGATTATCCCGATGACCGCGAGAGCGATTCGCCCGATGAAGTTCTTAATGCTGCATCCCATCGACTTTCTCCTTTTTTAGCGCTAAGGGCGCGCAGTTTCTTATTCGCGATTTAGCCGAACCATTGCCGCCTTCAGACTCGCTCTCATCCTTTCGAGCGACCGTCCCAATTCGCCGACCTCGTCGTTCGATTGAATCGAAACCGAGGTGTCTAGCCGCCCGCGGCTGATGTCATCAGCGATAGCCTTTAGATCTAAAATAGGGCGGATCGTTTTGCTGGCTAGCATGATGGACAAGACGATGCCGAGCACCAGGCAACCGATGATCAGCCCGATAATCGGCAACAACGTCGAGCGCACATCGTCCTGGATCGTTTCTGCCCATAAACCGACACGGACAACCCCCAGTTGTCCATCGAGCAACGGGGAGCGAGTTTCATAGACAGATTTACCGCGTACGCGGGTCACCCGGGATGATGCCGAGGTCCCACCCGCGTCCTTCAGCTCGGCGGGAAAGGGCTGCATACTGCTTACGATGACCTCGCCTTTGGGGTCTTGAATGAAGGCGTAAGCGACTCCATCAAGGCGGCCGTATTTGGCGACCAGGGCGTCGAGTTCCAGAGCGCTCTTGCGGGAAACTAGACCGGCGGAGGCATCGGCAAGATTCGTAGCTATTGCGGACGATCTTAAATCCACCTGCTTTTGCAGCGCTTCGCTGGTAAAGTAGTAAACAATTCCAATGACAAGCAGTCCCAAGACCAGGATCAGCCCGCCAAAGGTTGTGCTGATTTTCCATCTCAGACCCCCGCGCTGCCAATCGATACTGATAGGCTTAGCGAGTTTAGAGCTTTCCACGGACACAGTTTCCTGAGGCATCGATTATTTCCTCCAAAGCGATGTTTGGGTGAGATCAGAATCGTTTAAAGTTCGAGGTCTCTTGAAACATCGATTCCTCGAACTTGGTTTTAAGCTTGCCGTCGGGGATTTCACGGCCGATGAGCATAATCAGTTCATCGAGTTTTGCTTCAGGAAAGCTCTCGGGCGATTCGCCGAGGGCTTCGATTTGATCGCGCAAGACTAGTGGCGCCATCGGTCCCATGACTTCCGTGAGGATGAGGGTCACTCGTTTCAATAACGCAGGAGGCACGAGTTCAACGACGGGCTTTACGAATGGCGCCGCTGCCTCGACGAGGTTCGCTTTGTAAAGGCTATAAATAACTTTCGCCGCGTAGGCGAAGGGAATGCGTAAGAGCTCGGTAGTTTCTTGCACGGTTCGAACGCCGTCGAGTTTGCTCAAGACCCGCCAACCCACGTTTGGCACAGTGATCGGTCCCGTATGATCGGGCGGCAGATCAGCGAGCCGAAAAACGGCCTTGCCCGACGGAATCACCTGGAGAATGGTTTCCCACTCGCGCGTCATCGCTCTGACCTCATCGAGAATCTCCGCCGAGTTCTTGGTGACCGTTGTCGCGGGTGCGGTGCCGTTGGGTTGCAGGCTAAAAGTTCCTTCCCCCCAGGTTACCGGATAGAGCACCGCCTTCTCGCCATCGCCGATGGGGCACGTCGCGTGGACAATATTTCCGTCGGTTAGGAAAACTTCCACCGATTCCTTGCCCCGGACGAGCTTCAGCACTCCGGATTTTTTTCCACTGGTCGTCAGCGACAGGAGATCGGTCAAACTAATTTGAGAAAGATTACCTTGCATGGCTCGGATGCGTCACCGCGCTGGGTTCTTATCGATCCTCGATCGAGCGCCTTGGGTCTTTCCCACCCTGGGCTTTTTTCGTCAGATCGGCCAGTTCATCGTGGCCGTTGAGCGTCATTTTCAAAGTCTTGATCACCGCGAGACTCTTGCTTATCCCCACCATTTGCTCGAGCGTCGATTTGATCTGACTCTGAAGCAGATCGACTTCCTCGGTAGAAATTCCCTGCAATTGCGCTTGGAGCTCGTCATAAAGACGGGTGATGCTGTCGATCTGTCCGAGCGATTCAGCCTTCTGGGTGATGTCTTCATAGAGCCGCGAAATGTCTTCCGTCAGATTCTGTAGATCGTTTTTCATCGTCTTTTCCAACCCTCTCCTATCTCATTTACTTTTATTGCTGTTTGAAGTGTTTGCGGACCGTGCGCCCGCATTAGTTTTGGCTGTATCGGGTAGGCTGCTCGGCTGCTCGATTGTGCTAACGGCAGCGGGTGTGGGGACAGCGGGGACTTTGAAAAAGTAGAAACCGCCCAATACCAAACCTAAGACGGCGAATGCCGCGATCGCCGCAGTCTTAAAATTGATCGCGCTTCGATGGGAGTACAAGTCGTACTCGCCGTAATCTTTGATGATGCTTTTTAACTGCCGGTCGAGCTCGCCATGCTTGCTTACGGTTGGAATCCTTTGTTCTTTCTCGATCGGCTCCGACTCGCTAGTCCTCGGTGCAGGGATCGCTAACAGTTCGGGGGCCTTGCTTTCCGCGGGCTTTGGCGAGGTAAGCGGCACAGGGAGAGTTTGGTGTTCCTCCGATTTCGGTTGTTCGGTGACCGGTGTGGAAAGCGCCTGAAGCTTGGGCGACTGTTTCTTTGCGGGTCTCCGTAGCTGTACTGGCGCGTCGACCATTTGGAACTCGTGGGTCTCGGACTTGGCCGCTTGCGTCGCTTCGATCGTCGCAGGTAAATTTGGTGTTACCGTGAACTCTCCATATGTTTCGATCAGGTCGCTTAGGAACCGCTGGTCAAAATCGGCTGCCGATGCGGGTGATACTTTCGTTTCAATGCCTTGGGTGTCACTTCTCACAGCCGGCTTGTCGCTCGGTGATTTTCCAATTGGGTCGGGGTCCGCGGGTGCCTGCAAGTCGGCCGGGGCGAGTTCGAAAAGCTGGTCTGTAACTGCTTCGTGGGACGATTGTGATTCAGTTTCAGTTGAGAACAACCATTCGTGGTCCTCGACCGCGTATATAGGCTCACTTGACGCGCTACCGGTCTCTGTGGGGGTTAACTCGGAACGGGCCTCGGGCGGAGAGTCGAATAGATGTGAGAATTCCGGTTCAGGGGGTGGCAGTGATATCTCCGCCAAAGGTTCTGTTAATCGATCCTGCACAGCTGAAGTCGCGATATTTAGCACGCCAGCCTCTGGGTCGAAGGAAATTGATTCTGCGCCAGCCTTGGCGGCCTTCATGATTCTGTGAAAGCGGATTAGCTTGCTGGCTTGAACAATTGCATGCAGCTGGGGATGATTTTCCAACCCATCCGGAGCGGCTTGCTCGAAATTCTCTGCGGGAATCTCGCTGATTCGCGAATTGGCGGAGACGACGAATTCCTGTAGTTCCGCTAGGCATTGGAGTTTCGATCGCAGCACGGAAAGCTGCTGAATCAGGTTCTTGGCGTCAGTTTCGGCGCGGCTGACGTCCTCGACGGAGAAATCCTCAAGCCGTTGCTGCAAGCCCTGGATGGACGAGAGCACTTTGCCAAAGCCGTAGACCGTCGGGGTAGGAGTTTGCTGCACAGGTACCATCTCGGGCTGTAATTCTTGTGTCTGAGCTGGAAGCATGGAGTTATCCAGTTACATGCTGAACGATGATTTCGAGACTGGAACACTTGTCATCTAAGCAAAACAGTTGCCACGAATACCCTTTCTGAAACGGCTGCATTTTCAGCAATCTAAACAGAGCTTGTCGCAAAAATCCTAGATAATGCCACGAATTCTGTTCAGGGCGAACAAAATTGTACGTGGCCCAATCCAGCTATGTTTTTGGTTTTCTTACGAAAATCTCGGCTTAGCTATCGTGGCCAAAGCACTAGGACCTGGTGTTGGGCGTCCAGACCGAACCGGAAGCGGCCAAGAAAGTCCATTCCGAGCAAGCCTTCAACACGAGGATCACGGGAGAAATCGTGGACAACGACATGCAGATCTGTCACTTCGGCTGAACCGACGCTTAGCGAGCGAAGCCTTGCAATCGCGACCGGAATTACCCCACCCACCGTCTGTACAGCGGCGTTTCCAATTGTGCGTAACGACAACAGTCCGGCGAGCCGACGCGAAATAACCGTGTTAGGCGCGCCGGTATCCAACGTCAGATTGCCGGTGACAGTTTGGTTGAATATAACCGAGACAATGGTTGAACGGCCCGCCGCTAGCACTGGAATTGTGATCGCACCTCGCGGCGCTACGGCTGAAGAAACGTTGGGAATCGCGACTGTGGTTGCGGCGGCATCTTGCGGCAAAGACTTGAAAAAAGTGTCGATCTTCTTCGCGTTATCATTATCGCCTTGTTTGATCCAACCGATGACCCCACCTTTGGTCTTGACGAGATACCATTTGACGCCGCTGCCGCCTTGGGTTTCGCCTATTGGAGTGACGTTCTCGCCGGGTAAAAGTAGGCCGACCTGTTGGGATGTTTCGTCGGCGGAGGCGTAGACTTGGATTTCTGCGGATTGCTGTGTTGCTTGAGACGCGCTCCCGGATTGCCCCGACATAAGCGAAAGCGGCAATAGGGACGATAGGATGACAAGCGCGGTAGTTATGAGAAACGCCATGCGCGACTTGCCGAGATCACTAGCCGACCAGAGCAAATTTTTCGAGCTTGCGGTATAGCGTGCGAGTCGAAATGCCGAGCGCCTCCGCCGCCTTGGCTTTGTTTCCATTGGTTTGGCGCAAGGCCTCCTCGATCACGCTGCGCTCGCCTTCTTCGATGTTGCGAATGGCTTTCGTGCCGATTTCCTCTCGCCGGCCGGTGGCGTAGTGCTGCAAGTTCATGGGTAGGTCGCTGATGGTGATATATTCGCCGTCGGATACCATGACGGCGCTCTCAATCACGCTCTTAAGCTCCCTAATGTTGCCTGGCCAAGGATAGTCGAGAAACAGCGCCTTGGCGGAACTCGTCAACTTCTTGAGCGGCTTTTGAAATTGGTTGCAGCCTTGATAGACGAAATTTGCAATTAACAGGATCATGTCCTCTCGGCGTTCACGAAGCGCAGGAAGAATTATGCGTGCGCTGTTGACCCGAAAATAAAGGTCCTTGCGAAAGCCGTTACCTTGAATGGCTTCTTCGAGTTCCTTATTGGTGGCGGCGACGATTCGAACGTCGCTGGTTTTCGGTGTTGATTCGCCGACTCTGTAATATTGACGAGTTTCGAGAAAACGCAGAAGTTTGAGCTGAATCGACGGCGCCAGATCACCGATCTCGTCCAAAAACAAAGTCCCGCCTTCGGCAGCCTCGATGAAACCTTTCTTGTTGCGGTCCGCTCCGGTGAATGCGCCCTTGACGTAACCGAACAATTCGCTCTCAACCAGAGTCTCTGGAATCGCGGTCATGTTGCATCCGACAAAGGGTTTGTCGCCGCGCGGTCCATGGGAATGAATGTATTGCGCCATTACTTCTTTTCCGGTACCGGTCTCCCCAGTGATCAGGATAGTAATGTCATGCATGGCGTAACGATTGGCGAGATTTAACACTTCATGGAACTGCGGGGTGTCGCCGATCATCGTCGGCGCTTTGATCGCGTGAGGATTACCAGGGTCGGCCGGCGTTTGGTTGACATGACCGAATAAACCGTAAAGCCCTTGCAGATGATGTGGGTCGTAGCAGATGAGTGCCAGGTTGGTGCAACGATCTTTCAGGCGCGCGGTAAAATTGCTCCAGGTGTTTCCCTGACACACAGCGAGATCGGCGAAGATAAACTTCTGTTGATCGTCGGGAAACGCCGTAAGCACACGCTCTGCTTCCTCGATCGTTCGGCTCAAGTGGACTGAACAGTCGCGCGCTTCGACGAGTCTAGAAATTCCCGTGACCGGCGCTTCTGTGGAGTGAATAATAAGCGCAAGGGGTTTCACCATTTGCGTTCACTCTGGAGTCGGAGACGTTGGGAGAATCACCATATTCTCAAGGGAGTCCGCCAGGAGCTGGCGCGAAATCTGCGCCGGAGTGCCAAGATAGTTACAAGCGGCAATGACATGTTCGGCGATGAACTTTGGGTGAAACCCGGCGAAGGGAATCTTGTGTTTGATGTAAAACGTGTTGAGCAAATAGGTCATGGTCTCCTCGGAGAAATCCAGTCCGTAGGAGGCGCATATACGCTGGAAAATCTCCTTAAATTCGTCCACCGTCGGCGGATTGATCTTCATCTTATAGTGAACACGCCTCAGCTGCGCCGGGTCCATGAGCTCCTCAGGCGGAAAGTTCGTCGCGAATATTACCAGTTGATCGAACAGTAACGCAAACTTCTTACCGGTATGAAGCGTCAGATAGTCAATTTTGCGCTCGAGAGGGAAGATCCACCGGTTTAGCAGCTCGTGCGGCCGTACCCGCTGACGGCCGAAGTCGTCGATGACGAAGATGCCGCCAATAGCCTTCATTTGCAAGGGCGCTTCGTAGTATTTTGAATGGGGGTCAAAATCTAAATCCAACATCTCGAGGGTCAACTCACCGCCGGAGATGATGTAGGGCCGTCTACAGCGCACCCATCGGGGATCGTGTTCGAGATGCGGCAAAAAAATTGGGTTGTCACTTCCGTTCGCTCCGTTGCCCGTGGCAAACGCGACGTGGACCGATGGGTCGTAAATCTTGATAATCTGACCATCCGCTTCGATTGCGTAGGGTATGTATACGGGCTGCTCGAAGGCGCTCACGAGCGCCTCGGCGATGGATGTTTTGCCGTTGCCCGCAGAGCCATAAATGAGGATCGCACGTCCCGAGTTCGACGCCGGACCGAGGCGGCGGACGACGTCTTCCGACAGGACCAAGTGCGACAGCGCTTTCTTGAGTTTTTCAATGCTGATGACTTCATTGGTGATCGTCTGTTTTTGCACTTGAGTCTGATAAGTTTCCAATGGTATGGGGACCGGGCCGATATATTCGCAACGACGCAGCGCCTCACTGGCGCGCTCTTTGCCGGCGTTGGTGAGCGCATAGCGCATGATGTTGTAGTTCTTTTCCGAAGGGCCGCGAATTTCCACCAGGGCTTCCTTTTTGGCGAAGTTCAAAAGCTCTTCGACGACCCAGCGCGTGAGCTTGATCTGCTCCGAAAGTTCCGGGATCGTTTGCAACGCCGAAATGTACATCGTGCGGAGCAGGCAATTTAACAGGAAATTGGCGTCGAGTCCCGTGTCCTCGACGCTTTTTGCCACGGGCGGCGGCTCTTGAAGAATCGCTTCGAGATCGCCGCGAGCGATGAATCCGAGCGCCACAAGGTTGTCGCCGAGACGTCCGCCGGCAATTTTTTGCTGCTGCAGAACCGCCTTGAGCTGGTCCTCGGTAATGATGCCTTTAGCTAACAGAAGCTCGCCTATCGCCATAAAAATTGCCCTGATCTAACTAAAAAATGTTGTGTTTGAATGCGCCACCATCTATAGTCTTGGTATATTCCGCAAAAAACCGTTTCATTATAGGTTATCGGGTAGTCGTGTCAAGGAAGAAGCATTTACTTCCGTCCGATACGCTGATGGGGAGGCCGTATGAAGTTCACACAAAACTGTCTAATGATTCTGGTCTTTTCGTGGTTGATCAGCGGCTGCGCGATATTGGACGACAGCGCCCCAAGGAAGCCGGACGCAAAGGGTTTGATTACCACACCGCCATCCTATTACAGCACCACCAAGGCGAAATATCTCGGCACGAAGTATAGAGAAAACCTCGATCGATTGGTCGAGCGGATCGTTCGCAATCCGAAGACCGCCACGTTGCGGTTCGCTAACAACATATCATCGGTAGGTGGTATTGGATTCTTTACTCATTCTGCGACCAAGACGCCGGATGAACGCTATCTGGAAGTTGTTCTCGCGACGCCGGAGACGTTTGAGACCAAGGGCGAATACAGCGAAAAAGTTCATCAGCTTTTTTCCCGCTACGGCCGTGACCTGTTGAACATTGTCAACGGCGATAGTGAAGTTTACCAAGACCGCGAACTCAGCGGTTACGGTTTGAATCTCGCCTGGCGCAACGTGATTGCTGAACCGGCTGGCAATCGGGTTGCTATGGCGCGCGCGATTATTTATTTTCCAAAGGAAAGGGTGCGCAGTTATCTGCGCGATGAAATCAACCAAAATGATTTGCTCGGTGACGCGGTAATATTTGGCGAGGAAGAGAATGGCCCGCTCGCCCTAGTCTCGTATCAGGCGCAAAATCCTCGACCGGATTTTCGTCCAGCGATTCGCGAGGACAATTTAGCCTCTGCCCCAGCTCAGTCCCAAGCGGTCCCAGCTGCGGTACCGCCGGCTCAGATAAAGGACACCGCCGGTGATATTGTCCAAAAGGCTGAAACCGCGAAAAAAGATTCTCCACCGGCCGAAGAAACGGCGCCGCGCATGGTTACCAAGCCAACGCCGCCGCAAACCAAAGCGGAAGCTAAAACCGCGCCGATGGCGCAACAAAATCCCGTAGCGACTGCACAAGGATCGGACTTATCGCAGAATTCAATCGAAAAATCGGCAGCCGGACGAAGCGATGCCGATACGAAGAAGGTTGCACTCCAGCCGCGTGCCGAAACGCCCCGGGCCGATGTGCCGGTCGTCGAGACAAAGTCGGAAGCCGTGGTCGCGACGCCGCAACCACCGCCAACGCCAGTGGCGACAGCTCAAATACCGATGGTCGAAGCAAAACCGGCTGAAACGCAGCCGGCTACCGTGGAGATCAAGGCCGCGGCGGTCGCACCGGCTTCCAAGGCGACAGTGGATCTGCCCAGTGTCAGAGCACAAGAAATGCGTCTCGAAGAAGTGAATCGGACTGCACTGAATCCGCCGGTCGAGACGAAAAAGACCGAGCCGGAAATCAAGGCGAGCGAGGAGTCGCGCCAGCCGGCGAAATCGGCAATACCACCGAAGCCAGCCGACGATCGCGAAAGAGCAAAACCGCTTCAAGAAGTGCAGCCGCAGAAACCTGCCGTACCGCCCGCGCCGATTGCCAAAGCGCAGGATAAGTCAAGCGGGGTTGAAGGAAAGGTGCAAGCACCTGTTTCCACGGTATCCAAGGCGGAGAGCCGTCCGGCCGCAATCGAGCCGCCGCAGGCGGCGGCAACATCAACGCCGCGACAATCAGAGAGCCCAGCAAAACGCAGCGCGCCCGCTGCTTTGCCGCCGGTGGAACTCAAAGCGCAGCCGCTTGCGCCCGCGCGCGAAGAAAGAATTGCCGAGCCCGTCGCAGTCAAACCTGCGGCGGCGCCGGATGAGAAGCGGGTAGTCACGGCGACAAAAGACCCCCACGAGGAGATAAAGTCTGAGCCGAAAGCCCAGCAGCCGATTCCGACCGTCATCGCGTCGGCGGCAAAATCCGAGACTGCTCCACAAAAGAGCCTCGTCCCAGCAATGGCGCCAATAGAAAATCTTGAAGAAAAGGCTTCTCGCACGAAAACTCGCTCGACCGTTCTGCCGCCGACGCCGGTGGCGAAAGCGACGGAGCCCGCTCCCACAGTGGAGCCGCTAAAACCTGCCCCAGTCCTCAGCGGCGCGAAAACAGAGTCCCCGGTCGTTGCGCCAAAAGCGGCGGCGCCCATCGCGGGGGCAGCGAATCAAGAAAAACTTTCCGAAAAGCCCGCCGGTGAGCAGTTCGCCTCATTGAAGAATAAACCACTTGAAGTTGTGCCGGAGAAAAAGATTTTGACGCGCCCGCTACCGAAAGCCCTCGAAGGATTTATCATCCAATTGGCCTTTAACGACAAAGAAAAAGCTCAGCATTGGGCCGAAGCCATGGAGCGGCGCGGCTTCGCGGTTTCGATTACCGAAGCGGGCGCGGACGGCGCGCTGAGAGTGCGGCTCGGAAATTTTGCTCTTCGTGACGAAGCGGAACGTCAACTTCGAACGTTCAAGCAAGACGGAGTCAACGGCATCATCATCAATTTGCCGCAGGCATTTAGACCGGAAGCGCGCAGCTCGGTACCTTGATAATTCAGTTCGCGTAACTCATTAGAAGCCTGAGGGGCTCGGCGGCGTCATGCGCGGAAGGTTAGCCCGGCAGGCGCCGCTCACTGATGACCTGAGCTTTCTAGCTTTTCTCGGAGGATCTCGTTTACCTTCTGGGGATTGGCTTTGCCCTGCGTCGCTTTCATGATTTGGCCGACAAAATAGCCAAAGACTTTTTCGTTGCCGGACTGATACTGCGCAATTTGTTTCGGATTTGAAGCGAGTACCTGGTCGATGGCTGCCTCTATTCTGCCCTCATCGGAAACCTGTTCCAAGCCCTTCTCGCCGACAATTTGTTGCGGCGGATTATTCGAGTCAATCATCGCGTCGAATACCGTCTTGGCGATTTTTCCGCTGATCTTGCCGTCATCGATCATTCGCACCAACTGCGCTAAATGCTCAGCGGCCACCGGCCATTGCGAAATGTAAAGTTGCTCGTCGAGTTTGCGTTCTTTGAGGACGCGGAACAGATTACCGACAATCCAGTTGGCGAGCGCTTTGGTATTCGCCTGCGCTTTCACGGCATCCTCAAAATAATCGGCGATGTCTTTTCGGCCGGTCAGCAGCTCCGCATCGTAAACGGGCAGTCTATACTCGGCGATGAAACGAGCCTGGCGCGCGGACGGCAGCTCCGGCAGCCCGGCGCGAACCTCCGCGATCCAAGCTTGGTCGATGACGAGCGGCAGAAGGTCCGGGTCGGGAAAGTAGCGATAGTCGTGCGCTGATTCCTTTGATCTCATGGCGCGAGTTTTCCCGCGATGTTCGTCCCATAGGCGGGTTTCCTGGAAGAGGCTGCCGCCTTCCGACAGGGTTTCGATCTGTCGCTGGGTTTCAAACTTGATGGCGTTTTCGACGGCCTTGAACGAATTCAAATTCTTGATTTCGATCTTCGTGCCCAACGCATCGGTTTCCTCGGGGCGTACCGACACATTGGCGTCGCAGCGAAAACTGCCTTCCTCCATGTTGCCGTCGCACACCTCGAGATACTGGAGGATTTGCCTGAGAGTTCGCAAATAAACGCCGGCGTCCGCCGCGGTGCGCATGTCCGGCTCGCTGACGATTTCCAAGAGCGGCACGCCGGCGCGGTTTAGATCGACTAAACTAGCGTCGCTGTGGGCGTCGTGAATATTTTTTCCAGCGTCTTCTTCCATGTGAATACGCGTTAGGCGCACGCGCTTTTGAGTTCCATCGATATCCACGTCGATATAGCCGCCGGTACAGACGGGTAACTCGTATTGGCTGATTTGATAACCTTTGGGCAGATCCGGATAAAAGTAATTCTTACGCGCCAGAATGCTCGAGCGCGCGATCTTGCAGTGGGTTGCCAGCCCCGCCTTGATCGCCAATTCGACGACGCGTCTATTGAGTACCGGCAAGACGCCCGGGAAACCGGTGCAAACCGGACAAGTGTTTTGATTGGGCTCTTGGCCGAATTTAGTCGAACAGCCGCAGAAGATTTTTGACTCGGTCAATAACTGGGCATGGACTTCCAAGCCTATAACGGGTTCGTATTTCATGATTTCACAAGTCGGGAGTAGAAGATCGAGAGTGAATCGCGATGCTCCATCATCGATCCTGGATCCTCGGTTTTTTCTTGTGCCACTCCGTCGCTCGCTCATAAGTATTAGCCACGCGGAGAATCGTTGCTTCGTCGAAATGTTTGCCGATGATCTGTAGTCCGATAGGCATGCCCTCACCATCGAAGCCACAGGGTAGAGAGATCGCGGGCAAGCCGGCCAGGTTGATCGATATCGTGTAGATGTCAGATAGATACATTTGCAATGGGTCTTGAGTCTTTTCGCCGAGCCTGAAGGCGGTGGTCGGTGCAGTCGGCGTGACGATCACGTCGCAGCGCTCGAAGGCGGCGTCAAAATCTTTTCTGATCAGCGTGCGCACGCGCTGCGCTTTGAGATAATAAGCGTCGTAGTAGCCGGCCGATAACGCGTACGTGCCAAGGATGATGCGACGTTTGACTTCGGCGCCGAATCCTTGGTCGCGGGTCAGCATATAGGTCTCGGTTAGGTCTTTGGCGTTGGCGCGGTAGCCGTAGCGCATGCCATCGTAGCGGGCCAGATTCGAGCTCGCTTCGGCTGTGGCGACAATGTAGTAGACCGCCACCGCATATTCCGTGTGCGGCAACGAAATCTCTTCGATCACGGCGCCGTGTTTCTCTAGTTCGCGAATGGCACTGCGCACGGCTTCTCCCACTTCGATTTGCATGCCTGACACGAAATACTCTTTCGGAATGCCCAGACGTAGCCCTTTGATGTCGCCCTTAAGCGCCGCGGCGTAGCGTGGCACGCTTGCGTTGACGGAGGTCGAATCAGCCGGATCATGTCCCGCAATCGCTTCGAGCAACAGCGCCGCATCGCGCACGTCTTTAGTCATCGGACCGACCTGATCCATCGAAGACGCAAAAGCAATAATTCCATAGCGGCTGACTCGGCCGTAGGTCGGCTTGAGCCCAACGATGCCGCAACAAGCGGCGGGCTGACGAATGGACCCGCCGGTGTCAGTACCGAGCGCCACAATACATTCATCAGCGGCGACGGCGGCTGCTGAGCCGCCGGATGACCCGCCCGGTATTCGCTCCAGGTCCCACGGATTGCACGTCGAAAAAAAAGCCGAGTTCTCGACGGAGGAGCCCATGGCGAATTCGTCGAGATTGGTTTTCCCGATAATGATCGCGCCGGCCGTACGAACCTTATCGACCGTCGTGGCATCGTAGGGTGAAATGAAGTCACCGAGAATTTTTGACGCGCAGGTCGTGCGTAGGCCTTTGGTGAGAAAATTGTCTTTGAGCGCAAGCGGTATCCCTAAAAGCGCTGCGTGCTCGCCAGGTTGCTTTAGGTCCTTATCGGCTTGTCGAGCTTGGTCGATGGCGGCATCCCGCGCCAACGTCAGATAAGCATGAACCTTATCTTCGGTGTCGGCGATGCGTTGAAAAACTGCTTCGGTCAGCTCCACAGAGCTAAGCTCGCACTTGTGCAGTTTGTCACTCGCCTCGTGTAGCGTAAGCTGAGCGAGACTCATTCGATGATCTTCGGAACTTTGAAGAAAGTCGCGTCGCGGTCGGGCGCGTTGGCCAATAGCGCGTCGGCGTTGGGCTGATTGGTGATTTGGTCTTCGCGCAGGGAATTTTCGATATTGACGGCGTGGCTAAACGGTTCGACGTCCGCGGTATCGAGCTGGTTTAACTTCTCCATATAGCCGAGAATGTGATCAAGCTCTTCGGTGAGGCTTGCCTGCTCTTCGGGCGTCAGTCGCAGTCTCGCCAAAACCGCGACGCGCTCAATTTCCTCGCGGGTCAATTTCATAGCAAATTTTTAACATAAGGGCGCGACCAATTCCAATAGAGTTACGGCGTGCCTGACAACCTAAAGAGGTTATTTTATTTGCAGTTAGAGGACCTTTTCGCTAACAATAGACACCGTGAAAGGCGGACAGTTGTCATTGGTGGCGGAGGCGAAAGAGGCACTGCAGTTTCGTGATTTCGAAGAACGGAGCTACACGCGCGGGTTCCAATTTATTGCCGGTATCGACGAAGCCGGACGCGGTCCGCTCGCCGGTCCCGTGGTTGCCGCGGCGGTGATCCTGCCGCGCGGCTTTACTCACGCCGAGATCAAAGACTCGAAATTGCTGTCGGCGCTGCAGCGAGAGAAATTGGCGCCGGTGATCCGGCAGGAATCGCTTTGCTGGGGTATTGGCGTCGGTGAGGTCGACGAGATCGATCGGATCAATATCTTGCAGGCCAGCTTGCTCGCCATGGTCAAAGCGCTGGCCGCCTTGAATTCGAAACCGGATTGCGTGTTGATCGATGGAAACCAGCCCATACCGGGGTCGCTGTTTCGCATGGGAAAATTCACTGGCGGCAGATCGCTGTATCAAAAGACTATAATCAAGGGCGATCAATTATGTATCTCCATCGCCGCGGCATCGATTCTCGCGAAAGTTGCGCGCGACGCGATGATGATCGAGCTCGACAAAAAATACCCGGAATATGGGTTTGCCAGCCATAAAGGCTACAGTTGTGCAGCGCATTTTGAAGCGTTGCGCCGCTATGGACCGTCGCCGGTTCACCGCCAAAGTTTTAAGCCGGTGCGCGAAGTGTCGCCGCAACAAGAGACGAACGGGCCGCTGTTCGAACAATGAGCCTGAATAACGGCAAACAGGTGCTCGGTAAAGAAGGCGAGCGGATCGCGGAGCGGTATCTCATAAAAAAAGGTTACAAACTGGTCGAGCGCAACTATCGCTGCCCCTTGGGCGAGCTTGACCTGATTGTTTTAGATCGCCGCGTGGTTGTTTTCGTCGAAGTAAAAACGCGTACCGGTCACGCTTTCGGGACGCCGTTCGAGGCTGTCGAGTTTAGAAAGCAGCAAAAGATGACTCAGGCGGCGCAGTATTTTCTCGCGGAAAAGAAACTCCATCAGCGCGATGCTCGGTTCGACGTCGTCGGCATCTCTTGGCCGGGACGCGAACCCGTGGTGGAACACATCGAGAATGCCTTCGAGCTATCGTAGGGAAAGCGCATGCTGGACGTAAAACTTCTGCGGGAAAATCTCGACGAAGTGAAGGCGCGCCTGGCCACGCGCGGCGGCAAGATCGATTGGGACGAATTCGTTGCGCTCGACCGCGCGCGGCGTGATGCGCTAGCGAACATCGAGCGACTCAAGGAAAAGAAAAACCGATTATCCGGCGAGATCGGCAAGCTCAAAAAAAGCGGTGCCGATGCGAGCCCGCTGATGCGCGAAGGGGAGGAGGTAAGTGAAGCGATTCGCAGCAGCGAGGGCCCGCTTGCTGAGATCGAAGCCAAGTTCGAGCGCTTCATGTTAACGGTGCCCAATTTGCCGAATCCCGACGTTAAGATCGGCAAGAATGAAAACGACAACCGAGAAGTGCGCCGCTGGGGCGAGCCGCCAAAGTTCGACTTCGAGCCGAAGAATCACTGGGACATCGGTGAGGAACTGGCGATACTGGATTTCACGAGAGCGGCGAAGATCGCCGGGGCACGCTTCGCGGTGTATCGCGACGCCGGCGCCAGGCTCGAACGCGCTCTCATCAACTTCATGCTCGACTTGCACACGAGCGAAAACGGCTACAAGGAGATGCTGCCGCCGGCACTTGTTAACCGCACGTCGTTGATCGGCACCGGGCAGCTGCCTAAATTTGAGGAAGACTTGTTTCACCTTGCCCCTGGAGATTATTTTCTCATCCCGACCGCCGAAGTTCCGCTCACCAACCTGCATCGTGGCGAGATGCTTGAGAGAGAAGAGCTGCCGATCAAGTACGTTGCCTACACGCCGTGTTTTCGCAGCGAAGCGGGCTCCTACGGCAAAGACGTTCGGGGCCTGATACGCCTGCACCAGTTCAACAAGGTCGAGATGGTGAAATTCACCGAAACGGAATCTTCTTACGACGAGTTAGAAAAGATGGTTCGAAACGCGGAGGAAGTCTTGCAGCGTCTCAAGCTGCCGTACCGCGTAGTTGAACTTTGCACGGGTGATCTCGGTTTCGGCGCGGCGAAAACTTATGATCTCGAAGTCTGGTTACCGGGCCAAAACGCGTACCGCGAGATCAGCTCCTGCTCCAATTGCGAAGACTTCCAGGCGCGTCGCGCCAATATTCGTTACCGCAAGGAAAAGAAGGGGAGACCGCTCTTCGTCCATACACTCAACGGCTCTGGCTTAGCCGTCGGCCGCACCTTGGTCGCGGTGCTGGAGAACTATCAGCAGAAAGATGGCAGTGTCATTATTCCCGAGGCCCTGCGGCCGTATATGGGCGGGTTGGCGAGAATCAGTTAGCGGATGCGGAAGCGAGTCTCATGGCGAAATTATTCCTTGCCACCCTGTGCGATGACGTGCGCGAAGAGAAGTCGGGCAAGTTCAGTCTCATGGGGCTTTTCGACCGGTTTATCGTCGGCGACTTTCGCGCTCCTCTGCCGACGTTTTGGCTTTTCGCTCAAGTAGGATTTGACGGCGCGGGCGATCATGGCCTCACCATCGAATTCCGCAGGGTGGAGGGACAGTCTGTAATGCGCGCGGATGCCAGACACCAGGTCATTGAACGGAACAACGTGACCAATCTTTATCACGCCAACATCAACTTGCGCGTGGCCAATCTAACCGTCCCTGGGCCTGGTGCTTACGAATTTGCCATTGACAGCGATGGCGAGCACATCGGCTCGTTGCCTGTTGAAGTGATTCAACCGGCGCCACAACTCGTGCAGTAGCAAGCGACGTGCGCGCCCATGAGTAACGGGCGACCGCCGGTCGCCCCTACTTGAACAGCAGGATCTGCTTCAACTTGGCGGCGATGGCAGGCCGATCTTAAAAATATTCTCCACCGTCTTCGCCACATCCTCCCCGGATAGAGGGCTGATATCCAGGTTGCTCTTCTTGGCTTCGGCGAGGAATTCCGCATCGTCCATGGTGTCCGCGAACACCTTGCGCAGGATTTGCACCCGATCCTTCGGAGTGCCCGGAGGTAAGACGAAAGGGCGCGCGAGCGTGCCAGGGTCATGGGCGCCAACCTGAATCAGTTTTTTGGCCTCCTCGGTTTTGGCGTAATTCATCGCCAGAGGCACTTTGGGCAGCTCGGGATGAGGTTTGGCGACCGCTTGAACGGCGATAAATGCGTCACCTGAATCGAGCGATTTGCGCCAGGTCGATTTGAAAGATTCCCAGCCGGTTCAGAAGGCCACTTCGCCGCTTTCGGCCCGCGATGCGAATATCGGCGGTACCTTTGTATCCCGACACGACTTGCAGGCGGCAGGCCGAGCGCGGCCTGAAGCACATGGGGAACGTCGTCCGCCGATGAAATGACCGATTGTGAGTCCGTCGGGCTTGGCGGCTTTGTAAACATAATTCGCCGAGATCAGACTTGCGGCTTCGGCCATGTTTTCGACGATGATGCTCGGATTTCCGGCGATGTGCTTACCCATGTGCCGGGCGCTTGCCTAAAGAGTGATCAAGAACGTTGACTTCGGCAGGCGTGAGCCCAGCGATGGTTCACCTGGACTGACGAATTTGTAAGGTCGAGGCGCCAGCAGGAATATGATTGAAGGAACGGCGACTTAGGATGGCGCTGAGCTGCAGCTTGGTTTCGAATAGATTTGTCGCTCCGTTGGACTGGGTGAAATGGTTCCCTTCGGCTTTGCTCAGGGCAGGCTGGGCCAGCACGAACGGTGTGGGTTATTAGACTTGAGTCCTTATCCGTTCGCCCTGAGCAGAGTCGAAGGGCTCCGTGAGAGTTTTCACGCAGTCTGTCGCTCGGGATGACAACGCAAACAGTTATCATCCGGTCTACACATTGTTGGTCCGGCTCCCTGAGCTTTTATAGACGTTCTTCGAGCCAGTCGAGCATGAACGGGACGTTGTGCGCCCAGTAGTCGTGGCTGCAGTGAATTGTCCCGCCGGCTTTTGGGTCGTCGTAGATTTTCAGAGTCTTGTCCTTGGCGCCGATCTCGTTGAAGAGCCGCTTGGCGCCTTCGACGCTCATGCGGATGTCGTGACCGCCGTGGGTAATCAACGTCGGACATTTGATATTCTGCGAAATGCCTTCCATGGTGAACGCCTTAAGCTGCTCGCGAGCTTGCTCGTCGGTCACGCCGCCGAGAAGGCGCCGCACGGTCGTCCGCAGATTTGGGCAAAACTCGTAGAGATCGTCCAACACGCTGTAGCAGCCCGACCAGCCGATATAGGCTTTCGTGCGCGGCTCGAAAGCGACCGCGCGCGGCGCGTAGTAGCCGGCCATACTGATGCCGATGACGGCAATTCTATTCGGATCCACCTCGGGTCGAGAAACCAAATAGTCGAAGCAAGCCTTGACCGGGACTTCATAGTCCGGCCGCGCAGGAATGCCTTTCACATAGATCGACGAACCGCGCCCTGGCGTGTCGACCAGCAGTAAAGCCCAGCCGCGCTCTGTGGCGGGACGGCCGTCGAAGTAGAGTTCTTCCGAGAACGCATCAGCACCGCCGATGAGAAAAACCACGGGCCACTTGCCTGGCGCCGGGTTTACCGGATGACAGAAGTAACCTTCGTATTCTGCACCGCAAGGGATTTTGATCGTTTCGATCCTCGGAGAATGCAATTTTGCCGCGGCGTGGAAGTCTTCCTGGCACTTTAGAAAGCGCGCCTTTCTGCGCTCCAGCTCATCGCCGGCGAGGAACACGTCGGACATTCGGTAATATTGGTTCGCATGGAAGAAAAACTGCATAGCGGTTCGCTTGTGGCCTAATGCCAGCTCGTGCTTGGCCTTGGCTTCGGTTGCCTCGGCGAGCCCAAGCCAACCTTTTTCCCACCCGACCCTATCGTCGGGCTCGAGTGTTCTGCAGAGACGACCGATATCGAAGACATCGCCGCCGCCCTCTTGCGCTTCGGCAACAAGTCTTAAAACTGCAAATTCCGATGGGTGTGATGGGTTGATAAAGTCGACCATGTCTCCTCCGGTTAGGTGTGGTTAATTCTTCTGGTTGCAGCACAGTAGCCGATTGCGTGCGTTGCTCGGAATCGCTCAAGGAATGGTCTGCGACGGTCACTTGAACGACACCGAAATCAAGTTTCTTAACGATTGGCTGGTCTCTAACGATGAAATCTGCGCGGGTTGGCCAGGCGATATTGTTCATGCGCGCGTCAAAAGTGTCCTAGCCGATGGAATTGTGACTGAGACCGAGCGCACTTACTTACTTGATACTCTACAGGAACTCATTGGCGGAACGGCCGAAAACCTTGCGGCGCCGAATCATGTATCGCAGTTCGCGTTTGATGAAGTACCGACGTCCGAATTCACCGGTATGCGTTTTTGCCTTACCGGCGATTTTGTTTATGGTCGGCGGGATAGTTGTGAGCGGGAAATCGAACAGCGCGGCGGAATCGCGGCAAGCTCCGTAACGAAGGCTCTGCGCTATCTGATCATCGGCGATCGGGGAAGTGTCGAGTGGAAGCATGGCAGCTTCGGAACCAAGGTTGAAAAGGCGCAAGAATATAAACGAAAGGCGAAACGATCGGGAAAAAACAGAACTCCGCGAAGCGCTACGGGTCGCGACTAGAGGCATTCAACAGGCATGCATCGTTCTGCTCGTGGACAAAATGAATGAGCTTGGCGCTGGCTTCCGAGAGAACAAGGCCGAGATCGATAAACTGCGCCGGCAACTCGCTATAGTGCGCCGACCGATTCCGCGATAACGCAAGCCGAGCAGGGATATTTGTCAATTTGCTGTGATAGGTAGATTCAGCCACACCGACACGGTAGTGTAAGATTGCCCATCGAAAATTAACCGCGTTTTTCTTACTACATCTCGCCAGGTCAGCCAGGGCCGGAACGCAAATGGGAGTTCCGCGCATCAAACTGGTGCTTTATCTCGTAGGCGCCGGGAGCCTGGGCTTGATCCTCGCCAAAATGCTGGAGCCGTTCAGCTGGGGCGTCAATCTGGTCTTCTCGACCGCCATGGCCTACGTGGTCATGATCGTCGGTCTCCGGCTCTTTCGGCGCTAGCGCCTCTAGCTAGCACAGCAACCGGCGCCCGCCTGATAGCTATTCAAACCGCGACCGACGCCAATGACGATGGCGAAGGGCAACAGCAAAACCTTCGCGTTAACTTTGCCGGCATTCATGCCGCCGTCCGCTATGCGATCGATCAGCGCCTTGGCCGGCTTGGTACGCAATACCACCGAACCAAGGATGAAAAGATCAAAGACGAGATCGATCGATTAAACGCTGAGCTGGCGAGGATGCCAGTGCGGTGGGAGTTCAGATCGCGTAAAGCTTAGAACGCGTGCTCTTGCTCCAACTTGGCAGGCGTGGTCTTTACCTGATTGGTCACTGAGACAGC
Organism: uncultured delta proteobacterium; assembly: GCA_963804165.1. GTDB lineage: Bacteria > Desulfobacterota > Binatia > UBA9968 > UBA9968 > DP-20. Next base: position 83,506 of record CAWDPO010000004.1, on the reverse strand, counting down.
TGCGAAAGAGCGTTCTTCTTTTCGGCTTCCGGCTCTCTCGATTTTCTTTGGCATGTCAGGGCGACATGTCCATCGATACACGAACACTGTTGGTACGAGAATCACGACGGCAAGGAGGATGTCATAAAGCATGGCGCCGTGCAGTTATCACCAACATCAGCGCTGTTCAAGTCACGCGTTCAGATCAGCTGTTGGTTTCGTAGTAGCCTGGCCTGCTCTTTAAGTCGGTCGAGTTCTTTGACCTGCTCCTCACGCTTTGGATTGTACGGCTCGGTTAGAATCTGGCGTGAGAGCTGGGCCATCTGCGCGTTGACGGATTGGAGATCGGTCAGTTGCTTATCTTTGACCATGGTGCAGCTCTTTAACCGTAAAGCTTCGACTATCGCTCGGTCCACCAGGTCTCTCGGAATTTACAAGAACCAAATGAGGCGTCCAGGAAATGTGAAATGCACGTGCTTCGGCTCTATCAAGGTGATCGCCTAAACTACGTAGCGCATGGGAAAGTTTATTCTTGGCTAATCCGCGAAAAAAATAATGACGATGTCTCTGCTTTTTTGCCTGCCCTTCATGCCGCAAAATGTCGGCAGAACTGAAACGCATCAACCGATGGGTCAACGAATTGCTGAGGACGAGATAATTGCCGCGATTATTCTCGATTTCAAAGACCGTCACTCGAGCTTTCTCAAGCGACTGTCCGATTGTTCTCAGTGACGTGGCGTGACTCATTTCGGATCCTGCTTGACCGTCCAAATCGCGCGCTTGGCGCTGTCGGAGCGGTGAAGGTCTTGTCGATAGCACACTAAGAAATTTTGTCTATAAGTTTCTTAGTTTAGTGCAAATAATTTCCAGTTTTTCACCAAACTGATGACCTCATCTGTCACGTTTTGACCGTCACATCCAGCGTTTGCTCAGCGGTGCAAGTCAACCCCAGCGAAACGGGAAAGAAAACAGGAATAATACGCTGTTGGCGCGGTTTGTCTTGAGAAAGGAAGAATTGTCTATGGCCAAAAACCTACCGCCCGAGGAACTAATCATCGAAACGTTATCTTTGGTCGGAGCGCAATAGAAGTGCCGCAGTGCGGGCATTGCTTTTGGCACGCACCTCATCACTAATCCGGCGACACTAAAGACTCCACCTGCAGTAAACAGAACCGGACTTCCTTCGTGGTGGTCGGTCGCCGCGGCAGCGAAAATTATCGAGATGCCGAGGATAACAACGACCCACGGCAGGAAAGGCGGAATCGCATTCATTATTTCTTCGTACAACGTTTCCAGGCTTGAAAAAAGATTCCGATATGTCGAGGCGATATAGAGCTGAGTAATGCGGGTGTGGCGCGCGGCGGTGGTTGGTCAGTGAGAGAGGGCGCGGCTTATCCTTTCACCCGGCTCTTTTGTCAAAGAAAGCCTATGCAATCACCGTCGACGGGGGAACGGTTTCGCGCGTAAATATTCCCGGTAAAGCAAAAATGGCGCATGAAAAAGTTGTGAACACGGGTCAGTATGGGTACAGAAGGAAGCATTGCGCCCTCGATTGCCACGGTTAGCTGACGGCCCTGCGATTGCTTTGTGTGGAGTCCTAAAAAGGCACCATAAAATGAAACGCGAAATGCATACAACTGATAAACTCTTTCATGGCTACAACGGTACGTGGCAAATGCCGGAATCAATTCGGGCGTGGAACTATTGAAAGACGTAATTGCAGAATCAGCACGGATTCAGCCGAAAGAATTCCACAACTCGGTTGAGATACACGTCGTAGTGCAAGGGCACCGAAAAATAACGCTGCGGAAAATCGATGGCAAAAAAGATTCTCTTGGTCGATAACAATCTCGAGTACCGACACGCGATGGCAACGATTGTGCGCCGCGTCGGCTATGAGGTGATACAAGCCGAAGAAATCGCCCAAGGCATAGAAAAATCGGTGAGTGACCGACCCGATTTGGTCATGATTGCAGACGGTGTTGAAATCGCCGCCTGGCTAAAGAGCAATCAATTTCCCTTTAGCTTCCCCATTGTAATTTACACCGCGGAGCGAACCGCAACTCGGATAGAGGAAGCGTTGTCGAACGCCGCCACCGTTTTAATCAAGCCCATTTCCTCCGCCGACGTGAGAGAAGTATTGAACAAGTACCTGGGGACTTCCGGAAGTAGACCTCGGCCAATACAATCTCCGTGCTTTGAAACCACCCCTTAGCTAAGCTTCACTCCGCCCCAATATGCCGAAGATTCTCATCGTTGAGGACAATCTGCACCTGAGAGAAATTTTGGCGCTGATGCTCCATCGTTGTGGCTATGAGGTTTCAGAAGCCGCAAGCGGCGCAGATGCAGTGAAAGTAGCTATCTCCGATAGACCCACGCTTATCTTGTTGGACATCGATCTCCCAGATATGAAAGGCGCAGAGGTCGCCCGCGCGATACGAAAGAATTCAGCGAGTGCTCAAATACCCATCATCGGTTGCAGTGCTTTTCTTGGACCCCACACTCGGGGAGAAGCTTTAGAGGCGGGCATGGTCGATTATTTGGAAAAGCCGATCTCGCTAGACGTTATCAAAGCAAGGATCGAGCGATTTACTCAAAGTGAGAGATAACTCTCGGGTTGGATGCTGTGTTACTTCAGGCGACGGCTGGTTAGGATCGCGGAGAGTAACCCGCGGCGGCTGGTCGGGTTGGGAGAGAGCGGAACCGGTTCCAGCCAGCGGTGTGTGCGGTTCAGCTCGCCCTCCCGGCCTTCCCGCAGACCTCGTCGAACCGCGCCCGCGGCAAGCTATCGCGGCTGGGTGAAAGCTGCAGCCGCAGCCCGTCGATGGAGAATTGATACGAAAACGTCGTAAGAAAAAAATTGCGAGAAGAAGAGAAGTAACACAGTCGCAAGCACCAATTCAGCCCAAACAACACCCTTCCAGACGCGCTTTAACACTTTTATGGCTTTTTCCAATCGCATGCCCTTTTTCTCCTCGCTTTCGGAATTTTCCCGCTGGGACAAAGCGCAAAGGCGATGCCATAAACTTTCAAGCGTAGTAGGACGACCAAACGCTGCCATTTGGGTAAACCTGCTGCCATAGAACTTGAGACACGATAACAAAGATGGACGCCAGAGGAATTTCGCCTTGAAGCCAGTTAGCAGAACCCGCAGCAAACACCAGCACGTCTTCTAATGTGATTCCCTGATCACTTCCTCAGCGCGCTTGTCCGTTCGGAGTCCGCTGAAACTTGCGTGACGTAGATGTCCGTCCCTTCTATTCACGAGAACGGAAAGCCCTACGCTTGGGAAGTATCTATAAGCGGCGAGCTTCCCAAGCTGCCACCCGAGCTGTTTAACCTGATTTCTGAACCGTCGAGCAATGAGAGCGCCCGCGATCGCTTCAACACGGCCGGAGCTCTGCATGGCGTACCAGAGGGCCAGCGCGATCAAACTCTTTTCAAGCTCGCCTGCAAACTAAGAAACGCCGACGTCCCGCGCGAGATGGCCGAGACGTTGATTCTCGAGGCCGCCAAGAATTGCGATCCGCCATTTTCTGAACGCATCGCTCTCGAGAAAGTTGCACGGGTTTATCAGCGGTACAAGCCGACGAAGTCCGCACAGACTAAACAATCCGAGATATGGCCAGAGTTTTTGACAGCGAAGGAAATTCTACAAGCGCCGAAAGATCCTAACCGCTGGATTGTCGCCGATTGTTTGCCGGCCGGTGGTGCATCTGTCTTAGTCTCAAAGCCGAAAGTAGGCAAGAGCACGATAGCCGCCGATCTCTCGATATCCATTGCCCGCGGCGAGCCGTGGCTTGGACGTGTAACGCAGCAATCCCCTGTGGCGTACGTTTTTCTTGACGGGCCCCTACCTGACATCGCCGATACTTTTATTTCTCTCGGGCTTCGAGAGACTGACCCCGTTTTCATTCACGCCGGCAGCGCGCCGGTCGATGCCATCGCCTGGATACTGGCAGCGGTGAAAGACAAGGGCGCGCGCCTGGTGATCATCGACGTTTTGCAGATGCTTTGCCGCTTCGAGAACATCAACGATTATTCCGAAGTCACTTTGAAGATGGAACCGCTACTCGAAGCGGCGAGGGCCGGAAACTGCCATGTGATGACGCTGCACCATGCCAAGAAGGACTCGCGTGACGATTTGGACGCTTCAATCGGTTCAACGGCAATTCGTGGCCTTTGCTACACCTACCTGTTTGCAAAACGGCTGGCGAATAGTGAGCGCCGCATTCTGAGCAGCGACCAACGCGGCGGAAAAAACTTCGGCGAAGTGGGCATCGGATTCGAGAAAATAACCGGGCGCCTTTACGTTCAAGGTACCGTCGACGACGTCGAGATTGAAGAAGCGGCGCCGCTGATACTCAAAGTGCTTGAAGACGACGGAGAGCAGCGCGAGGGCGAGATCCGGAAGGCCGTTCCAATGCGCGGCTGGATTGTCGGCAAGGCACTGCGCTCACTTTTCAAAAACGGCGACGTCGAGCGTACTGGCACCGGCAAGAGAGGCCAGCCGTTTTTGTACTCACTCGCCGGTAGCCTGATGGCCAGTGGTGAAAGGCCGATGGACCATTCCGATGGTCTCCGAGAAGGGGGATTCTTAAGGGGGAAAAAAGATTCTAGTCCTTATCTTCATTCTCTAGGAAACGGCACTTCGGGACTAGCATCCGAAAAAAACGCACAACGCATTGAAAAGAATGCGGAAGATTCTAGTCCCAACGGTCGGGACGAGCATGGGACTAGCTGGGACGAGAAACGAATTTCGATGGGGTCGGGACTAGAATCCGCGGCGCTATCAATTTTCGGCGGGCGAGTTGTTAAACGAGCGTCCGACCAATGAAGCTGCTGCGTCCTGAAGAAGTCGCCGACGTCTTGGGCGTGAGCCGATCGAGCGCGCGCCCTAATGATCGAGGGCGCAATCCCGACGGTAACGATACGCAGCGGCAAGCGGAAGAAAATTTTGAGAGTCGACCGAGAAACACTCGAGCGCTGGATAAAAGTCCGGGAGCGAGAAGGGCAACGAAGATCGGTTTCGAGTTTAGCTTCAGTATCAACTCAAGGTTGAACCCATGGCAATCGAAAAAGTGACAGTGAAGATCGGAAAGAAAATCCTCGAGATGAGCTTCGTCGCTTGGCAGGAAGGCGCCGAATCCCGGAGGAAGACCTTTAAATTCTGCCGAGCCGCAACCACGGCTGGCGCAACGGCTGGATTGTCCGGTGAAGCTCGATCCTCATGCCCACAAGTTTTGGCGATACTACGCCGTCTTGCTCAAGCGCGTTCGAGTTCTTTCAGAGGCGGACCTTCATGCGCTCGCCGCCGCGGCGCAATGGTGGAGTGTCTATCAACGCGCCATGGAGAGTTTGAACGACAATTTGACGCATACGACGGTGGCAAACGGCGAAACTGCAAGACCGCACGTCGGTATCGCCCGCGCAGCCTTTGCCCAATGTTGGGCCGTGATGGCCGCATTCGGACTTAATCCCGGTGATCGTTCCAAACTGCGAGCTCTTCCTCCCGATGAGGATGACGATCCGGTGAACAAATATAAGAGCCGACGGTTTTTCGGCGCTCGACGGTTTCTGGCCTGAGTATGACCAAGGCGAAAATTTTCAAACTTCCCAATGCGAGCATTCTGCCGCGTCGGTCAGGCCGTGACTTCGGTGACAACCTTGCGCGCCAGGAATGGGAACGTGTTGCGCCGACGCTTCGCCGGCTTGGGCGATTAGAGCGAGCGTTTGAAATGGCGCTTCAGTTTTACTGCGCTTCATTTTCGACATATCAAGGCCTTCGAAAAGCGATGGCTCGCTGGGCACAGCGCGGCCATGTCGTACGCGGCGCAAAGTCCGCGCTCATGGATGCGCGTCGAAACTGCTCACAAGCGGCGCTTGACTTTGGGTTTGCCCTCGATCGAAGCGGCAGGATGAATCTCAAGCATCCCCTTCCGCTTTCGACGAAATATGACCGCCTTGAGAGGCGTATTCTTCGAGTGTGCTTCTCGCAATATTCCGGTTTGGCTCGCTCCCGGGCGGCCCACCCTTTCGGTTAAGGCGCGGAGAGAATATTACCGCGTGGTCACTCTCTCGCGCGTTCGTCGACGCATTGATGCCACAGGCGATAACACCTTGGCGCTCGAATACGCTGACGCATTCGACTGGTTTGTTTCGTACCGAGATCAACTCCGGATTTTACGACGGGTCAAGGAAAGTCCTCGATCAAAACGGGAAAGCGAGGCCCATATCGAGCAGTCTCTCAACCGCTACACGCTGCGCTGCCAGACATTGGCTCGTAAGCTCGGATTTTTCTTCGAGGGTGCCGTAAATGCGAAAAGAACAAGAAAAGAATGATCGACAGAACAGCGCTGGACGCGGGAAAAAGGGTGCAGGACGGGCCGCTTTTTAAAAAAAAGGGAGGACAACACACAAATGAGATTAACTAAAAACAGACCGAGCGCTGCATCTCCGCCGGATATCGCCGCGCGGACCCCACGGCGATCTTGAAGGCGTCGTTCTCGGGCATCGTCTTTGACGAGGTCGAGAAGATGTTCAAGCCCGGCACGGTGAGCGTCGGGATTCGCGAAGTCAAAGATCTTTGCGCGCCGGGTGGAAAGAATTCTCAGGCCGAGTCTGCCGCCGCCGGCTTAGAAAGGACCATCCATCGTGAACAGGCAAACGCAAAGTGAAATCGAGACCGAAGTTGGGCAGATTATCGAACTGCTACCAACCGAACAGCAAATCATAATTGCGATCCGCTACGGCGACGGACCCGCATCACTCAGGGGCGCGATCGCGGATGCACGCCGCCGGCTCGAAGTCGTCCGCGGCAGATTGCAGGAAAAATGACGATGACCATGGAGCATGAGGGCGAGGCCTGGACGCCTGAACGGATTCGCCGTCGCTTGTCTTCGATCATTGCAGCGATCGAAATCATGCCGCCGCGGAGCAACGATAGATCCTCCGATCTGCTCAGCACCATTCGCGATGATCTCCTTGAGATACGAAGCAGCTTGGGATCAGTTATCAAAATAAAAAGAGAGAGAAAAAACTTATGCTCACGGAACGCTTGAATCGATTTTTTAAATCGGACGAGGAGAAAGCCGCTGAAGCGGCAGACGAAATCGTTTCGCTGCTGAAAGACTCCCCTCAACTGGAATTACTACGGCGTGAACGCGACGATAGACGTTTGACCAGGCTTCGCGAGCTACTCGCGCAACGTGACCAGATCAATCAGGACTGGGCTGCTGCAGTGCCCGCCTTAGAGGCCGCGATTTTGGAAGCGCAGGAAAAAGAGCGGCTGGCGCATGAAGCGCTTCAGGCGGCGACTCGGGAAAGAGCGGCCGCCCAACATTCCAGGTTATGCGCGAGTCTCGATTATAGCTTCAATGTCTCCAAGATCGATGGGGAGATCAAAAAGACCGCACCCCAGGAAATAGACGACTTTCTCTATGAGATGCTCACGGCCGACGAGAAGGCGCGCAACGAATTCAAGTTGGGATATCGGCCAGGCGCTAAGGCGCGCATCACGGGCGAGGTTAAAGTCACAATCATCGACTCGAATTCTCAAGCGGTTGAAAAGAAGCGAGCTTATATCAAAGCGGCAATTGCGGAAGCCGAGGGCATGAAATTCAACGTGATCCCGGCCGATCAAATCACGGCGCGGCTCGAGAAACTCAAAAAGGGTCTGCCTGACTTCAATCGGTTTGAAACCGTCGAGATGCCATTGGCCGACGTGAAAGAACTCCGGAAGAAGTAAGGAGGAAAAAATGAAAAGTATCTTAATCTCGATGATCGATGGCTACTTGGTCGTTAACCGCTGCTACGATCAGCCATGGCATAAAAATTATCGCGCGAGTGAATCAAACCGAATTGCCGCGAAAATCAGGGATACCTTCGGCCAATTCGACGAAAGCGATCAGGGGCGCTGCGCCAGCGTCATTCGTGCGGTCATGAAATCAGAGCCCGAGCCGAGACCAAAGCAGCCGAAGCGCAATGCCCAGCCGGAGCGTGACAGGTGGGAAAAGCGAGTGCTCGCAGAAGCCAAGACCCGCCAAGAGCGCGAGGAGCGGCTGAAAAATATCGAATGGTTTTAGGAAAACGCGCGAATGAAAAAGTTGTAGTCAAAAAAACGCCCGCGGCGGCCAAGCAACGGGCGTTCAAAGAAAGGGAAAACTCTATGCGAGAAAACTTTAACCCCGAAAACGAGCCTGAGTCAACCACCAAGAGAATTGAGCTCGTCACTTTTCGGCAGTTTGCCGAGCTCGCGCGCCGGCGCAATCTAACCGCGCAATCGTTAGCGGGTCGCTTCCGCGGCCGGATCGATAAGCCCCTCGAATTTTTTACCCGCGTTCTTTTCCGGAAGATGGCCGGAAAGCATCATTCCATATCGATCGCTCCTTGAGTTCTACTTTGCTGCGACGGCAGCCGAGCCTCAGCAAGTGCGCCCGTTCTGCGCGTGCGGCTGCGGAGCGTCGGTTTTCGATCGCAAAAAATGGGCTTCACCCGGCCGTCGAACAAAAGCAACGCGCAACAGGGTCCGGAACGAGCAATTATGGGTCGGCCAACTTGCTGATTTTGTTAAGCCTAGACTGCGTCAAAATCGGGGGAGTGGCACATTACCATTAACTCGCACACAAAACGCCGAAAACGGGCTTTAAATCGGAGCTGGGAAATTAGTTGAAACTCAGCGGAGAAGGGTGATGAGCACCGAATATGCCTACCAAAAAGAGTTACACGATCACCGAGGCCGCCAAAAAGCTCGGCATTACGAGAGCCGCTGTGCACGACGCGATCAAGAAGGGACGCCTTGAAGCGGAACGCGGAGATATAATTCAGACGAGGATCGTTAAGGTCACTATGACTGGCTGGAAAATCGACGCCAAAAGCCTCGATACTTACCGCGTTTCGGATGCCCATCAAGAGACTGGGAAAAAAAGTAACTAACGCTTGACAGTATACTAGCAAGCGAAGTAAAACGGGGCCATCTCTCGATCGCGGAGACTTAGAGGGAAATGGGTTGCGCCCGAGATGCTGGCCAAGTGGCTGGCTCCCGGCGGTTTTAACTGAAAGGGCTCCACGTCAAAACTCTGCGGACAACTTGAACGATAGAAGTTTTATCCAAAACCGAGGTCAGGCCCAAGAGACCGATGATTAGGAAGCTGACACCGGTGACTAACAATACTGGCGCGCGGAATGGCTTTGGAAGAATGGTCTTGAAGATCCAGTTTATGAACCAGGCGAGGATAAAGAGGCTAAGGCCTATAACAAGGCCCAGCAAAAAAATCTGCCAAACAAGCCACAAATTCTTCTCTATGCTCACCCATATAGTCTGCTACTTCCGGCTTTTGAGTCCAGAGGGCTCTAAACACGGGGAACGTTTGAAAGTTATCAGCGGGAGTCCACAAGGACTACAACATACAAGTCACAAGGGGAGGAGGAAAATCGAAAATGGAAGAAACCTTTGAACGAGTAACGGAGCGCCACGGCAAGACCGAAATACCGATCAAGCACTTCTATCGGCGCCAGTACCAGACGGCCAGCGGCGAGTGGTCGACGCTGTACTATGCACGGTTTAAGGACTGGAAAGGGAAGTCTCGCACGTTTCCGGTTGGATCCGATATCAAGACCGCGAAGCAGGAATTGAAAGTTTACGAAGCGCGGAACATTCGCCGGGAAGATTTCGACCTCGACAAGGTGAAGCCGACCGCCGGGCTGACTGTTTCGACCTGGGCCGACAGCTACTTCGAGCTCGAGGAAGTCAAAAGCAAACGCAGCATTGACCGTGATCGGACACTAGCGGCGCCGGTGAAGCGGCTACTCGGCGTCAGGCTGCTAACTGATCTCTGCCGCGAGGATCTATTTGCATATCGGAATGCACGAAAGGCCGAGGGCATCATCCGCGGCGGAAAGGAATCCACCGTCAAAGTCGCAGACGGAACGATCAAGAATGAGCTGTCACTCCTTCGCCGGATGATAAACTTAGCACGGGATCGAGGGCTCAAGACGTCGGCAGTGTCCTTCCGCGGCGCAATTCCGGAAGCCAACACCCGGGAGCGGATTCTGAGCGTTGCAGAGGCTCAAAGGCTCTTTGCGATTGTTCCTAGTGGTTCCGGTGGCTCGCCGAAGTCGCCCGCGAGACCGCGCTCTCTGTGGGTGATCTGATTCGCCTAACTGAGGATATGGTCGACCGCGAGCGGGGAGTAATCGAGCCGGAGGGCGGCCGGATCAAGACAGGGGTTCGCCAGGTGGCGCCGCTTACGGATCGCGTCGGCGAAATCTTGGATGAAATCGAAGCCGAGCGGAAGCAATCGAAGATCCGAAACGTTCAAGGGCTTGTCTTCACGCGCGAGAACGGGAAGCGCATTACGAAGGACGCAATCACCGGCACGTTGAAACGCGCCTGCCGAGATGCGAAGGTTAAAAACTTCCGGTTTCATGATCTACGGCACTGTGCAAAAACGGCATGGGAGCAGAAAGGAATTCCGGCGGAAAGCGCGATGTTGGCTGCCGGACATAGTTCGTTCCAAATGCATCAACGATATATCCACTTGCAGCGAAACGACATTGCAAAAGCCTTTGGTATTTTGCAACATGGTTGTGACACGGATTCTCCTGCCAAACATTCGGCTCGTAAGTACCTGTTTTCCTTCTCGGAGGGGTGGGTGAGCGGTTGAAACCACCGGTCTTGAAAACCGGCGTCCCGCAAGGGACCGCGAGTTCGAATCTCGCCCCCTCCGCCAACAAAACTAGCCTCGTCGAAGTGATCCACACGCAAAACATTCGCCGGTGTTGCCGCTCTACACCGTGGAGGATGCCGAACATTCGTTAAAGCTCCTGCGGCCCACCAGAGTTGGCGAAGTCGTCGAGGTAATTGAGGGCGTGTTTTTGGATTTCGGCCGGGTCGGCCATATTCTCGGCGCGGGTTCTGCCAGTCTCTCGTTTGAAGTCAATGGGCAGAAAAGAACCCTGCTCGACTCCGGCGATCTCGGCCGTTATAACCGCCCGATTCTCAAAGATCCGGAACCGGCGGGAAGCGCCGATTGGCTGCTTATTGAATCGACCTACGGCAATCGCAGCCACGCAAAGGATTCGGAAAGCGCACTGCGCGATCTGATCAAAGACACCGTCGCGCAGCGCGGCTGTCTGATCATTCCCGCGTTTGCCATCGGCAGAACGCAGGACTTGATCTACACCATTCGCAAGATGGAAGACTCGGGTGAGATCCCGGCGGTTCCGGTGCACGTCGATAGTCCCATGGGAATCGAGGCGACGGAGATTTATTGCCGCCATATCGAAGAGCATGACTTTGAGATGACTCAACTGCGCAACCGAGAGAGTTGTCCGATCAACTCACGCCTCATGATCGTGGACAAAACCCCTGAGCAGTCGAAGGCGATCAATAGCTTGAAAGGGCCGCTGATCATCATCTCGGCTAGCGGCATGGCGACAGGCGGCCGCGTCTTACACCATCTGAAACATCGCCTACCCAATCCCGACACGACGGTGCTTTTGGCCGGCTACCAGGCGGAGGGCACCCGCGGCAGATCGCTTCAAGATGGCGCCAAGGAAATCAGAATGCTCGGCGAAGTCGTGCCGGTGCGCGCCAAGATCAAAGTTCTCGATGGCTTCTCCGCGCACGCGGATCAGGGCGAGATATTGCGTTGGCTCGGCACATTTAAAAAAGCGCCGCGTATGACCTATGTCGTGCACGGCGAGCCGCCGGCAGCTAACGCGCTTGCGGAAGTGATCCGCGACCGCCTCAAATGGAAGGTCGAAGTCGCCAAGTATCAGCAAGTCGTGCCGCTGGTGTGAACCCCGCCGGAATGAGCTAGCTTCGTGTGAGTACGGTATGCACAACCCATTGTTCTTCCGCGTCCAATCCTCGCTTCGTTATGGTGAGCGGGCAGCGAACATTTTAGGTTCATCGTGCGTCTAATCTGCCCTTTGAAGGCGAAGCGCAGGACGCCATAGCGCATCGTAACAGATCTCTTTAGCCTGTAAAGTTCAGCCTCTAGATCACTGCCGTGATCACCGCGGCTTCGGGGCCCAACTGCACCGGATGAAACATTCGCGCTGACGCGCTAATAAAAGTCCTGAGAGTGTGCGCCCAATTTCATCAGCAGCATATTGCATAATAATTGGCGATGCAGGCTGTTCAGCGCCTATGCAATGGCCGCGTGATCGACTGTGGCTGCCAAGGCATGATTTTGCGAAAATCGCGATTGTTTCCATTTTTCAAGTGATTAGGGTAAGTAAACCGTACGGCGCCGCCGGCATGGCCTGTTTCTTGCGGTCGGCGGCGAAGGTGGATTTAGAAACATGCCCATTTTAAAAGTCGAAGGGGTCACCAAACTCTTCAAAGACCTTAAAGCGCTCGATGACGTTAGCTTCGAGTTCGACAAAGGGATTCTTTCCTTTCTCGGTCCTTCCGGTTGCGGTAAGACGACATTGTTGAGATCGATCGCCGGGCTCGAAGTTCCAGACGCGGGATCGATTTCCATCGCGGACAAAGTGCAGACGTCGATCGAGCGCGGCATCCTCGTGCCGCCGTATTCGCGCGAGATCGGTTTTGTGTTTCAGAATTATGCGCTGTGGCCGCACATGACGGTTTTTAAGAATGTCGCCTTCGGCCTTAAGCTGCATAAAAAATCCGCTGACGAAATCGAGCACAAGGTCCTGGCGACGCTCGATCTCGTTGGACTCAAGGGACGCGACCAGAGATATCCGTCGCAGTTGAGCGGCGGGCAGCAGCAGCGCGTCGCCTTGGCGCGCAGCCTCGCCTTAGAGCCGCGCCTCATCCTGCTCGACGAACCGCTGAGCAATCTCGACGCGAAACTGCGCGAAGAAATGCGTGTCGAGCTCAAGCGTTTGATCAAAAAAGTCGGCATCAGCGCGCTCTATGTCACGCACGACCAGGAAGAGGCGTTTACGATCTCCGACGCCGTCGTGGTGATGGATAGCGGCAAGATTCTTCAGTACGGCGCTCCCGATGAAATCTACAACCGTCCGCTGCATGCTTTCGTGGCTTCGTTTCATCGGTCACTCGACGCTCGTCGATGGCAAAGTGGTGCGGATCGACGGCAACGACTGTGTCGTGAATGTGCCGGGTTTCAATGGCGCCAATCTCTTATCGCCGCTGGCGAAGGGCTTAGCCCTGGGGGATTCGTGCAAGGTGGTGATTCGGACCACCGAGGTCAAACTCAATAATGAGAAGTTCCCCGAAGGCGCCGACAATGTGCTCGAAGGGATCATGGTCGGGCGCGAGTATCGCGGCGGCCTGACCGATCATCGCGTGCAAATCGGCTCGACGGAAATGGTCATCACTTCTCATAAGCTCTGTCCGATGATTCACATCAACGGCGACGGCGAGAAGACCTTTGTCTGCATCGACCGCTCCGCCATCAGCCTGATCGTGGCCAATTAACCGGTACCCAAACAACCGCCCATGTCCGTAGCGCCCAAACGCCACGCCGTTATGAGTATTGCACATGCTCATGACCGGATTGGCTCAATAAGAGTTCAAGGAGTAAGGCCACGGCTCTGTCAAATTCATTCAAAATCGCCTTCAAGCAAGGAACTCTTGTGCCGCTTGTCGCCAGCACGATTGCGGGCGCGGCGATCATCACGCCGGTCTTGGTCGTGTTTTGGCGGAGCTTTACCAGCGGCCGGTTGGGTTTCGACGTCGGCCTGAACTTGGCCAACTATGCGCGCGTGTTCAACGACAAAGACATCATGCCCATGCTCAGCAATTCGGTGGTCTACGCGGCCGGCGCGGCGCTGTTGGGGACTGCGTTGGGCGCGCTGCTGGCGTGGATCGTGGCGCGCACCAATACCCCGGGCAAGGCGCTTGGTGGAACTGATGCCGCTCTATCCGATCTTGATGCCGACGATCATGAAGAACATCGCCTGGATTCTGTTGCTGGCGCCCAAGTCGGGCATTTTGAACGGCATGCTGCAGCAGTTCTTGGGCATCGAGACATCTGGTGTTCAACGCTTTCAGCATGGCTGGCATGATTTGGGTATTTGGCTTGGCCTGCGTGCCGCTCGGCTATTTGTTTTTGCTGCCGGTGTTCTTGTCCTTCGATCCGTCGTTGGAGGAGAGCGCCTACATCGCCGGCAGCAAGCCGATGCACACGATGTTCAAGATTACTTTCCCGCTGGCGCTGCCCGCTTTCCTGTCGGCCTTTGTGTTGAATTTTCTGCGGGGTCTGCGCTCCTTCGAGACGCCGGTGCTGCAAGGGACGCCGGGCAATATCAAAGTGTTCGTCAGCCGCGTTTACGACTCCATGGCTTTGGAATTCAACACCGGCTTGGCCACCGTCCTACAGCGTCGTGCTGGTCGTGCTGTCGGTCATCACGCTTTATTTCTACGTGCGCGCGACGCGTTTTTCCGAGCGCTACGCGACGATTACCGGCAAAGGCTATCGGGTGAGAGTGATCGATATCGGGCCGTGGAAATACCTGACGTTCTTGTTGGTGTTTCTCTACTTTCTCGCCGGTATCTTGATTCCGTTTATCGTCTTGATCGTGGTGTCGATGATTCCTTACTACGACTACGACACGTTCATGAAGTTTCCGACGAATGCGGTGCTGACAAATTACTTTGTCGTCATGAGGCACCCGAGCTTTGTCACCGGCCTTTATAATTCGCTGGTGCTGTCGGTAACGATAGCGATCGTTACCGTGCTGGCGGGTATCACGATGGCGTTCACGATCTATCGCACGCGGGCGTGGGGCACCAAGCTATTCGAGTTTATCGGTACTCTGCCGCTGGCCTTTCCGCCGCTGGTTCTCTCGGTCGGTCTGGTTATTATTTTTATCGGCACGCCGCTTTACAACAGCCTTTGGGCTTTGGGCATCGGTCTATTTGTCGCCTATTTCCCTTACGCGTTCCGCAACGCTTCCGGCTCCATTGTGAATATCCACAAAGAGCTGGACGAGGCGGCCTGGGTGCATGGGGCGAAGTGGCGGCATGTTTTTTTCAAGATCACTCTGCCGATCCTCAAGCCTGTCCGTGGGCGGCGCGCTCTTCTACATATTCATCGAGGCGATTCGAAACGTCGACGTCGCGGTCTTGTTGACCGCGCCCGGAAAGGAGTATGGTCCGGTGACGCTGTTTGAATACTTCCGGGTCGGCCAATGGGCTGAGGCGGCGGCGGGCGGAGTCATCTATTTAATTATCTTGATTGTCGCCGTGTCTGTGGCTAAATTCGCCTTCAAAATGAAGTTCAGCTTGTGAGAATCGTCAAATGCAAGAGTCGAATTAAAAGCATGGGGAGGAAACAATGCTAAGGAAATCGATCGAAGATCTACGACAGTCGGGTTGTCAGCAGGCTTGTGTTTCTCGGTCCCGCGGTGGCGCAGCCGAGAAAGCTGCTATACCGGCAAAGAAGCTGTGAAGGATGCCGTCAAGGACCCAAGGCCGCGGCGCAGAAGGCTATGCCCAGCAGCAGGTCAAGAAAGAGACCGCGCAGCGCCGGCGCCGACTGCCAGCGCGGCAAAGGCTTTCGAAAAAACGAGCGCACGAGCTTTATCCGAAGGCCAAGCAGGAAGGGAATCTGATCGTTTACTCCGTTTGGGATGTGGAGCACCTGCAGGGTGATCACCGACGCGTTCATGAAGCGGTATCCCGGCATCAAAGCGACCTACTGGCAGGGCCGCAACCCGGAAATCGTCACGCGTGTTTTGACCGAGTTCCAAGGCGGCCAAGCGAGTTTCGATGTGGTGCTTTCAGATAACGCGCCGCCGGTCATCCGCGCCGCTGGCGGAATCATGCCCTACGAGACCGTGCAGAAAGATGTCTTGTTGCTGCATGATCCGACGCTGCCGACCGTAAGCCTGCAGATCCAGGCGCTGGCGTTCAATACCAAAAAAATGAAGCTCGCCGAAGCGCCCAAGAGCTGGGAAGAGGTGGCCAATCCGAAGTACAAAGGCATGATCGCGCTCGACGATCCGATGCGGGCGGGACCGCTGAGCTCGATGCTCGCCGGGTTGAAGACTCAATGGAACGATGACGCGCGATTCAAAAAATTCTTGACCGGACTGAAAGCTCTCAATGTGCCGGTGCACAAGAGCACGAGCGCCATGTTTCGGCTGATGATCTCGGGTGAATACAACATCGCCATGCCGGCTTTGCTGCACGATGTCATGGAAGAAATGCATAAAGGCACGCCGGTGAGTTACGTAAAGACTATTCCGCCGGTGTTGTTCCCGCGCCAGGCCGGCATTTACGCGAAGTCGCCCAATCCGAATACCGCCAAACTGTTTGCGGAATGGTTGATTTCCGACGAGGGCCAGAAAACCATCGATTCAGTCGGCCGCGAGTCGGCGCGTAACGATTTCAAATCGAAGACCTCGATCGAATCGGCGTTCGGCAAAGGCGCAAAGACTCTGCCGGTTACGGATACGCTCTTTCTGGAAGATCCGAAGAAGTGGCTCGATACCTTCGTGAAGCCGATCTGGGAAGGTTAACAAGAGTAACTGTTTTGTTTGCACGGAAAGGGGCCGGACGTCACGCTACGCCCGGCTCCTTTTTTTCGAGCTGGTTCGTGCCGTTCGCGCGCGATGAATGAGCGTCGCGATTGTAGAAAAGCGCAAATTGCTATGCTAATTTTAGCGAACCTTAAGAACAGTTAACGTTGTGCAGGGACTGCACAAATTTTAGCTGCGCGCTTCTCCGGCTAGCAAGCCGGACGCGAAATCGGACCGGCACGGAGAGATGGCCGAGTGGTCTAAGGCGCACGCCTGCTAAGCGTGTGTGCGGTTAATTCCGCACCGAGGGTTCAAATCCCTCTCTCTCCGCCATTTAGCTGAGGCTTTGCAGATTTCATATCTCAAATCTCACACATCTGAGATTTGAAATTTGAGATCTGCGACTCATACACGCGCCCGTAGCTCAATTGGACAGAGCACCAGACTACGGATCTGGGGGTTGGGGGTTCAAATCCCTCCGGGCGCGCCAACGAATGAACTCTCCGACGGACATGCCGTTACAGCAGTCTATTACAGCTAAGCGAAAAAATGGCTCGGTGGGGTCAGAACATTGAAATTTTATTTAGCTTTCATACTGCCAGCCCTCTCGATCTCAAGTTGCACGACTACCACGACCACTAGCTCGACCGCTTTTCCGACGAGCACGATGAGCAGCCCGACAGAAGCACCGCGGGGGTTTTTCGACAGGTTAACCGACGCGATCACAGAGCGGGAATGTAACGTCGACAGATTTACGTGCCCCTTTGGTTTTGGGCCGGCGGGGGAGCCTTGCGATTGCACGGATCCGAGGGGCGTGGTCCGACAAGGTCGTACAGTCAAGTAACACGAAAGTTGCCCCGTTCTTTTTTGTCGACCGCTCCAAATCGTCGCCTTGACTCGTTGTCGGTTTTTGGATCTGGGCAGCTTCAGCCCATTCGAAGCATTTTTCGTCTCATTCGGGAAACTTTCCACTTACGGTATTGTTGGGAGTTTGGCGTCCGCATGGCTCGCGCCATAGGGCATGATTGTTGCTGTCCCTACGTAGTTTGGCCGGTGAAGGGATATGGATAGGGTGACCCGTAAGAGTATCTTGATCATCGAGAAGCAACCGAATTACACACAGCTATTGGTCAAGCAGGTTATGTTTGCCGGACTGTCTCCGCTGGTTGCTGTGACCGGCGAAGGTGGACTTCGCAAAGCGATGGAGTATCGTCCCAACCTGATCTTGCTCGAGTTGGATCTGACCGACATGGATGGGCTCGAATTCGTGTCGTTACTCAAGGAAAAACCCCGAGTTGAGACCATTCCTATCGTCGCCATGAGCATTTTTTCGTATATGAAGAACGCCGCTCTTTATGGCGGGTGCGATGATTTCCTAAAGAAGCCGGTAAGAATGATCGACTTAATGGCGCATATTCGGCAATTTTTGCACGACGCGCCGCCTGCCGAGAGAAAAAGATTAGCGCGATAGCGCAGTTTTCCTTCCGGATCCGCGGTCCAATCGTTGAGCCCGTCAGTGGTTTAACTTATCTCATAAGTGCCGATGGCAATTGACTGATCAAGCGGCCTGTCAATGGCCGCAATCAGTCCGGGATCGAGTTGTTTCAAAACTCCCGGAGCAGCAGCATGCACGAGAGAGCAGCTGGAAACTTGTTCCTACCTTGACGTTCGGACTCCCTGAAGGAAAAAAAAGGCCTTGTCGCGATACTAAGAAAGTTGTAGTAGATCCGTTAGTAAACGGATGATATTGCACCATTATTGCCGAACTGGGGCAAGGCGATCCTAGGTGAACGGATTCATCGAAAACGGAGGACGGGATCATGTCGGTCGTAACGATTGCTCACGCGGCCTATAGCGGCGGAAACGCCGTTGCGGAAAAAGTCGCAGCACTGTTGAATTATCGTTCCGTCGATCGTGAGGTGCTCATTGAAGCGAGCAAACGATACGGTATTCCGGAGGCCAAATACACCGAAGTGCTGGAAGGTGAGGGCCATTGGTGGGAGCGATGGCGGGAAAGCGTTAGGTTGTACCGGATCACGCTGCAAGCCGCCATGTGTGAAGTCGCTGAAGGAGGTAATTTGGTTTATTATGGTCGGGCCGGTCACCAACTCCTACCCGGGATTCCCCACGTTCTTAAGGTGCTGATCGTCGCGCCCCTGGATTATCGAATCGAACTGGTGCGCGCGCAGAAAACCATGGACAGTGAAAACGCGCGGCAATATCTTCGCGAGCTGGATCGCGTACGCAGCCGCCGCTTTCGCGCGGTATTCAATGACGAATGGCAAGATCCCGTTGGACATGATTTGGTATTGAACAGTGGCAGGTTTTCTCCCGACGTCAGCGCGGCGCTCATCGCCGACACGGTGCGGCGCACGGAATTTAGGCCAACGCCGGAGTCGACAAAAGCTTTTCAGGATTTAGCGACGACCGCGCGCGTTCAAGCGGCGTTGATCACGTCACCTAAAACTAGAAACGTAGTCCTCAACGTGAAAAGCGACAATGGCCAGGTAAGTATATCCGGTATTTTAGCCGATCCCGACTTGGAAAAGGAGATCGTACGGATCGCCAAGAGTGTCACCGGCGTGTCGGAGGTAACTACCGATATCGAGCCGCCGCCGATCGAATATATGCATCCGTAAGAGATCCCCATACCTGTAGCGCAGCGAAGAAGTTCCCTTGGGTCGCAGACGAATTGAACCTCCTTCAGAAACGCGTCAACGTTTTCACCGCCGGTTGAATATTTTCTCCACGTCACAATTGTCAAATGGCAGAGCACGATATTGATTTCATGAAGGCGGCGTTGGTGGCTGCGGCAGAAGCATCTCGCAGAGGGGAAGTGCCGGTCGGAGCCGTCATCGTATCGGCGGGCGAAATCATCGGCACCGGATACAACTGTCGCGAAGAGCGTCAGAGTCCACTTGGCCATGCCGAGATCATGGGGATTCGGGAGGCGTCCAAGCGTTTGCATAGCTGGCGCCTTGATCAATGTGAGATTTATGTCACGTTGGAGCCCTGTCTTATGTGCACGGGTGCGATCCTGCAAGCACGAATGCGTCGCTTAATTTTCGCCTGTCTCGATCCAAAGGCTGGCGCGGTTGAATCTCTGTTTCGATTATGTGAGGATCGACGACTCAACCACCAATTGCCGGCGACCGGCGGCGTTTTAGCCGATGAATCCGCGGCTTTGCTTGCGGATTTTTTTGCACGGCTCAGAACGCAAAAGCGCGATTCTAAAAAAACGGAGAGGTGGCCGAGTCCGGTTGAAGGCGCTTGACTCGAAATCAAGTGTACGGGGAACCGTACCGGGGGTTCGAATCCCTCCCTCTCCGCCAACCTTTTTACTTGTGTCCGCAAAGAGTTACCCCGCTTCCGTGATACCCAGTCAAAAGCCTGTCCGATAAAAATCAAGTTTCCGTTTCTCCTGAAAAGTGCCGTTTTGGCCGAAAAGTGGCCGAAAACTTTTAGACCGCCTTACGAATCGGCACCACTTTGCGCTGCTCGATCTCACGTTGTTGTTTTCCTGAGACTTTTCCAGCGCTGACCGCTGGATGTCTTCGTCGATAATACCATATCGCTTGTACGTTGAGTTGGTCGTGTGGCCGCTGATCGACATACCCACGGCTTCGGACACGCCTGCTTTGACCAGGTTTCGGATCCCGCTGCGCCTCATATCATGAGGCAAGAAGCCTACGTATTTCTCCTTGCCGGTTTGGTCCTTGACCAACTGACCCAATCCGGCAGCTATCGCCGCAGATCTAACCGCGCGCCGAAACGAGTTAATGGGTTTTCCGCCACGGTGAAAGACGTGCTGACAGAAGGGGAGGCGCTTGGCTTGGCGCCGCTCGATGATCTCCCGCAATTCTCCTATCAGGGTCAACGTGCGCGGTCGCTTGGTTTTGTCGTTCTTGCGAGCCAGTCGGATGACGCCGTCGTTCAAATCGACCTTGCCCCATTCAAGCGATTTGGCTTTGCCGCTGCGCCATGCGGAAAGGTAAAGAAACTGCACGATGTCCCGGTTGTTGTCATCGAGGCACTCGCATAAAGCGTCGAACTCGGGCCGATTTGTAAAACCCTGCCAAAGATTAATTACCCTGCTAATACTGCGCTATATTGGGGGTTAGATATGAAATTGAAAGATTGGCAGTGGGAGAATATCAAACACCTAGAGTTCGCGATTTATCTATGTCTCATCAACTTGGATGCTTCGAGGGAAGGCGATTGGCTCAATCTAAGGGATGGACTGGTCGAATTCCTGTTCGGTCGACACAATGTAAACTCGCGCGGCGGCGATTCCGCGTCTGCATTCTCAAAGAACCTTGCAGAAGCCGCGGAATCTCGGTTAAAGCAAGAGCTCACACCAGAGGTGATTGGGGAGATCCAGCAGCGCTTCAAAGAGATACTCTTAGAGATCGCCGCGCATAAACAGACAAGCTTGAGAATCGCTTCTGTGATATACAGCCAGCTACATTGTACGTGAGACAACCGCCGCTGCAGGTGTAGTAGATCGAGCCGTTTTACGTCTTTTCGATTGCTGCAACTTGAGTGTTTCGCCGGAACAGATCCGACTTTGCGACCGACCTGAATGCAAACGTCTTTATCTGTCCAAGAAGGCGCCGCGAAAGGATGTTAGATTTCATTATTGCTCAACGGACTGTGCGAAAAGATCTGCCACAATCGCATTCAGGAATCGCGAGCGTGAGAAAAATCGAGCAAAATATGAACAGAAAATGAGAAGGAAGTATGGGCGAAGGGTAAAGATAGCAAAGAAACTGCGGCGTAAGACCGGGTAGTTAGAAACAGCTCACGACTGAGACTCGGTCAGTCCCGCTAGTTGTGCATGTGTACATTCTATGGCTCGGAGTGAGGACTGTTGTGGTCGTAGGACCAGTACGCGTGATCACATAAGGTCCTATCGAGGTTGAATTGTACGAGGGCTGACTAGCTGCGGATCCTGCCGCCACGCCGGCCGCAACTGCAAGGGAGAGCAATGCGATTCCGGCAATCACCTGGACTATTTTTTTTCTCTGTTCTCCGTCCTCTTTTGCGTTCTCTTCAGCCAATTCCATTTCCTTTGCTATCACTACATCGAGTTTTTTGATTCGCCCATCCAGAACTTTAATCCCTTGACGGATTTGATGGCGCGTCGGAACAGGGTCGGGTCTTGTCTTGGCCCAGGATTCAGCCATTCTTTCGTATCGGCCCGGAGTCGTAAGCATGGCTTCGTTACTTGCATTGGAAAATTCCAGATCCATCTTTTCGTCGTATGCCTCCGAAGGCCCGACAAGTTCTCGATAGTCCTTTTTCAAATTCTCCTTAAGGTGCCAGGCCGCAACAATGGCAGGACTTGTTCTGGCTTCCCTTTCAAATTCTTCGTTTCTTTGTATTCGCCTTTCCTCAAACGAGGCGCGTGGGCTCAAAGGGGCACAGCCGCAGACTACAATAAGAAAAAGAGCAATCGCTTTTGTCATGTCTCGGTGAAATCCGCTGCCCGTTTATTCCTTGTGCTGATGGTTGTCGAATCTTAGATGGGCTCTGGGTCTGCCTCCGTATTCCTGTTTTTCGGTTTGACTCTACCCCGACCAATGGTCTATAGCAACTACTTAATGAGTGCCCAAGAATTTAGACGGCTTCGCGAGAGCCTTGGTTATTCGCAAAGTGAGATTGCTCGCCTTCTCAAAACAACGGTACGAACCATCTCTCGTTGGGAGAACAAACAGAGAAAAGTCCCGCACATTGCGATAATGGCGTTGCGAGGGTTGAAGCCTAAAAGACAAAAATGATTGAGATAGCGTAGATCCGAAATAAATCGGCCGGGCTCTGTTGTAGCAGAGACACCGGCCAGTAAAGGCGCGAACTATGGTACTAGACAAGGTGAGGTCGACCGTGAATTCAGCTACAACAAAGTCCAACGCACCGCACCCGATTAAACCCATCGGAGAGCAGGAAGGCGTTAAAATGGATAAGTTCCTAAAAGCGGTCCAGCTTTTGACTTTGATTCTCGTGTCTTTGGTTTGCGTCACGTACATCTGGCGCCAATACTACGATTACGCAAAACGAAAAGAGGCTTGGGACATCTGCTGGAAATGGGCTTACGACGAAGGGAAAAATTTACAAAAGAGCGAACCATTGGATTTTCAGGAGTGCATGCAGCGTATCAAACCCTAGCCAGCCGAAATTTGCGGGGTATAACGCCGGGCATTGAAGGCTGGCGCCAACCAAAGACACAAAGCAACGGGGCTGCACCGCAAGGTCGGCCCCGTTTTCTTTTCTTTGAAATTCAACAATGCACCCAGCGGGCATGAAAAAAGTTCTCCCTGTGCCCCGTACTTTGCGTCAGTTTGGCGATGATCGGCCGAAGAATATCGACAGCTGCGAACAGGTACGCCGCTGGACCTTGGGTTGGCCTAAGGAAGCGCTGGCGAATCACGGAGACTTAGAGGGGAATGGGTTGCGCCCGAGATGCTGGCCAAGTGGCTGGCTCCCGGCGGTTTTAACTGAAAGGGCTCCACGTCAAAACTCTGCGGACAACTTGAACGATAGAAGTTTTATCCAAAACCGAGGTCAGGCCCAAGAGACCGATGATTAGGAAGCTGACACCGGTGACTAACAATACTGGCGCGCGGAATGGCTTTGGAAGAATGGTCTTGAAGATCCAGTTTATGAACCAGGCGAGGATAAAGAGGCTAAGGCCTATAACAAGGCCCAGCAAAAAAATCTGCCAAACAAGCCACAAATTCTTCTCTATGCTCACCCATATAGTCTGCTACTTCCGGCTTTTGAGTCCAGAGGGCTCTAAACACGGGGAACGTTTGAAAGTTGTCAGCGGGAGTCCACAAGGACTACAACATACAAGTCACAAGGGGAGGAGGAAAATCGAAAATGGATGAACCCGAGAGAAACCGCGCCACCGACCAAGCAACACGAGCAATTCAAAGAGTCATGAACAAAAAACCACAGCGCTTTGATCAGGCACCATTAGAATTGGTCAAAAAGTGACCGTCATGGGCAGACACAAACGCCAGCTGACAACGATTGAGCAGGACTTCGAGCAGCACTTAAAAGCCGAAGGGCTGGGGAGTAACACCGTCTACGCCCATGTAAAAATCGCACATGCTGGAAAACGGCGCCGATATTCGGGTGATTCAAAAGCTACTAGGCCATGCGTCGATCATCACGACTGAGATTTATACTCATGTGGCACTGAAGAAGGTTAAGACGGTGCACGCAACGACGCACCCGCGAGCGTGACGTTCCCGGCATGCCTGCGCAACCAAATCAGCTGCCTCGGGTTGGTCTCTGCGATCTTAAGCACACGGCTCCGGTAATATCGCGGATCTAACCCGAGTGTGGCGCACACCGAGCGGTAGCTGCCGCTGTCCGTTGACATCGATTCAAACCACGCGCGGGCGTTACGCGATGGCCCCTGATTGCTGCCGGCGATATCCGCGGTTGCCTGAATCAGAACGCCAAGCCAAAGGGCTTTTTCTTCCATGCGACGACCCACCCGCGGGCGTGAAGACATATTTGACACGCGCGGATGAACTCAAATAGCATTCGCGCCAAGGGAGAACACAATGAACAACTTTATATCTCGCCTGCTAACTTTAAGCGGAGAATTGAACAAATGCGCCGAGTGGATGATCAAAGAGAATAACCTGGAAGCTGCGGTCAAGGTTCTGCCGATCGCTCAATCGCTTGCTGTGATTGCCACGGAAATGGCAACTAAGGAAGCCGACGTTCATAAACGCCGCGGAAAGATGGCACTCATCAAGAAAAAGCCACGCAGATAAAACGACGAGAGAGCCGGGTGAAAGGATAAGCCCCGGCCCTCTCTCACTGACCTTTGAGCTGCGAAAATACGGTTTCTATAAAATCATTTGTCTTGGATTCCATGAATTTCCCCCGTGTTGTATTCGGCGCACTTCAAAGTGTGTGTTGATCGTGAGTGGCGGCCCTAGTGGCGGCTTGCCCGGGTCGATTCGGTCGATGCAAAGACTAAATGCGCGCGCCACGTACGACCATAAGGTTCGCTTGTCGCGTCTTTCATCTTCGTAGGACCATCGCCCGCTTAAAGCTTCTACGAGTAAACGCGCATTGCTTCTATCGATTTGCAGCGCAGGCTTCATGGTGTAGGGCTGCACCTTGCCGAAGACGTCAAGCATGGAGTCCCGCCGAGTTTCCCACGGGTAGTTAGCCGGATCCCAACTGCCGCCGAGGCTGCTGTTAAGCATCCCGGCGAAGTCGCATTGTGATTGAGTTTCCAATTCCTCAACGACACCGAAGAGTAGCCGGCGATCGTTGAATACCCATGGGCAATTGGTCACAAGAAACGGTTTTACGATTGTCTCAACGTAGCGCCGTAAGCTCATCTGCTCGTTCGCGAATGCCGCAAGGACCGTAATCGCGCCGCCATTACTTTGAGCAATGACGGTTGCCGGCACTTCAAACGTTTGGCCGATGTAGACGGGTCCGCGAAAAGGCTCGATCGCTTCCGTTGGAACATGCTGCGAGTACAGGTCCCAAAGCAAAGCCGATTCGCCTTCAAAGCCGGCATAGGTGGTAACCAGCCGGATCGAATTACGCCGGGTAGGCACGGGCGTCAACTCTTCCCAAAGCCGGATGCTCGACTCGCTCGTATAGCCCCAAAGCTCGTCATAGCTCACAAGTCCATGGTTAGAGCCCGCGGCGCCGGCATAGTCACCGCTGATCGCCGTTGCTGTGGTTCCGTTGGCAAGAAATATAGTCTTGCTCTGCACCTCGGCTTCCCGCTGCAGCTCGGGGTTGTGCTTGATGATGCCTTCCATGGTCTTGAACACACGCGCGAGGGTTTGCTCAAGGTCGTTGGCGAGTATCAGGATTTCATTCGGCGCCTCTTGTGTGAATCCCCAGGCAAGCGTTAACGCGCCGTTCAGCGTGGTCTTGCCGCTCTTCTTGATGCAGCTGTAGATGATCGTGTCCCACTGAACCGGCCGTCACTATCGAAGGCAAAGGCAAGCCTCAAGATTTCCCGCTGCTCGTCGGTCAACGCGAACGGTTCGCCCAGCTCGTTTTTCTTAACGACTCTGTCAATGAAGGTGATTGGAGAAACTATGTTCACGGAGTTACCTCACCTAGCAGCGTGTGATCGGTTTTTGTACCGCCAGGCTGCACGCAACACGGCTGCTTTTGCCAAGAAACAGACACGTACACCTTAGAAGCGTCATGGCATTGCCATTGCTCCTCAATTGGGGGTATTTCGGGCCGCCTATGAAAAACGATCTTGAGCCGGTTCGTTTGCTGACTATCCGGGAGACCGCTGCGTTGCTCCAGGTATCTACGCGAACGGTGCAGCGCTTGATCCGAGGCAAGGAACTGCGCGCCTTCAAGGTGGGCGCCCGTTGGCGTGTCCGTGAAAGCGAACTCACCAAATGGCTTCAAGGCCTCAACGAGCGGTGACGAGGAGGGCGAAGCGATTATGCAGTTACTGATGAAAACCGTCGGACTTCGCCTCCCACTAGTGTATTGCTCGACTATCGAAAAGACCGCTAAGTTACTGCGACAGTCGCCGCGAACCGCACTGCTCTGGGTTGGGGGCGTTGGACTGTTGACTGCCGCTTTTCTCATGCTACTGCTCGCCGCCTTCCTACAGTAAATCCAAAATCCGGTGAAACTCGATAACGCCCACTCGATCGAGCAGCGCGTTGACGCGTCTCAAAGCATAGCCATCCATCCGGCAGCGATCGGAGCAGAACCTCTTGCCACTCTTCGCTTCTGTCGGCGTCTTGCAGAATGGATTGTCACACGGTTTAAAGCCGTGCCCTTCCGCCGTTAACGGCTCACTGACGCACGATTTCATGATCGGTAGTGCCGTTGCTCCCATTGGTTATCTCTGGTCGGTTTAGTAGGTCTGCAAGCGATGTTGTTTTGACACGGCGTTGAAGGCCGAGCATTGCCAGATAGCGCGCTAATCCATCGGCAAGGGTCTGGCGTTGGAGCACGACCGGCAGAAGTGAGCGCTTGCGGGCATTCACAAGGCTTGGCTGCGTGAGCAACCATGCATCGATGCTATCCAAGAGAAGTTTGGACTTGACGGCAAGGTCGACAAGCGCGCTTTGCTGTGTGCTGATGTTATCAGCGCCGCCTGAATCCTCGATCAATTCCCGCCGCCATTTTTTGAGCGCGTAGCTTAGGCTGGATCGGCCATCAATGGACCGGCTTCCAAGCGCGGTTACTGCCTGCTTCATCGTGTGCAGGCCGTGCTTTTCGGCGTAGCGGTTGCCTTTCGGTGCAGGCGGAACAACTATTCCATTTCTACCCGGCTTTTTTGGCTGCGCTTGCTCAGTTTCCATTACAATTTGTTTGGAAACATCGTGGAGACATAGGTTAGTAAGTACGGCAAAGAGCGAGAGTTTTTTTTCATTACAGGAGTCCCAATCGTGTAACGTGCAAAACTTCGCATTTCATCTTTGCCCCTGATAATTTGTTGTGTTAGGTTGACGAAACAGCAGCGAAAAGTACCGAGAATCGCGCCGTGGAGACATTTTGGAGACATTGACACTTGAGAGACGCAGGGCAGGGCGCACAAGTGATTGATTTCCCACGTGGGAGAGGTGACCGAGCGGTTGAAGGTGCACGACTGGAAATCGTGTGTACCCCTAATAAGGGTACCGGGGGTTCGAATCCCCCCCTCTCCGCCATAAGGAAGCACTCGGTACTGAGCACATGCCGGCCGGCGAATCCGAGGATCCGCGAGTCGACGCTGGTCCTCATGCTCAGTGCGTACAGAGCTGGATGTCGATGGCTGATAGTTAGGTCCTGTGCAAGGCGGCACCGCAAACTCCGTCAGGTCCGGAAGGAAGCAGCGGTAGCGGAAGACCCCTGTGCCACAGGGAAACCTGGCTGTCAGCCATGGGCATCCCGCGGGTGGCAGGTACCAACCGGGAAGAATAATTGTCTTCGGTCGCGTAACCGTTCGGCTTCAGCTTATGTCCTATCTGGTGATTGCACGGAAATGGCGTCCGCAAACCTTTGCGGATATTGCCGGGCAGGAGCCTATCACCCGCACGCTGCAGAACGCTATCCGCGCAAATCGAATCGCTCATGCCTTTCTGTTTACCGGAGTTCGCGGCGTCGGTAAGACAACCGCGGCGCGGATTCTCGCCAAAGCATTGAACTGCGAAGAAGGACCGACGGCGACTCCGTGCGACCGGTGCACACATTGTCAGGAGATCGCACAGGGCAGCTCGCTCGACGTGCTTGAAATCGATGGGGCGTCGAATCGCGGTATCGATGAAATTCGCCAGATCATTGAAAATGTCCGCTATCAGCCGGCAAACTGCCGGTTCAAGATTTATATCATCGATGAGGTTCATCAGGTCACGAAAGACGCATTTAACGCGTTGTTGAAGACGCTCGAAGAACCGCCGCCCTCCGTCAAATTTATCCTGGCGACCACCGAACCTCACCGTCTGCCGCCGACGATTCTTTCGCGCTGCCAACGTTACGATTTTCGGCGTATCCGTCTGCGGGAAATTGTCCAGCGGCTCGGCTTGATCGCAAAAAGCGAAGGTCTTGATATCACCGAAGGAGCGCTGGTCCTGCTCGCGCGGGAAGCGGACGGCAGCATGCGTGACGCGCAATCGCTGCTGGAGCAGGTTCTCGCCTTTGCTGAACCTCCGCAGGACGGGCGTACGCGCCCACGCGTCGACGAAATTTCACTACAGGAAATCCTCGGTCTTGCGCAGCGGCGAGTCCTTTACGAGATTTCCGCCGCGGTGCTTCAAGCCGACGCGAGGCGGTGCGTCGAACTCGTCGCCCAACTGGTCAACCTCGGTTGCGACACGGGTCGACTTGCACGCGATCTCGTGGAACATTTTAGAAATCTTCTCATCGCGCGGCTAACCGGCGCCGACAGCGTAAAAGAATCAGCAGCGGCGACCTCAAATCTGGCCGGCGGCGGCGACCTTCTCGATCTTCCAGACCAAGAGGTCTCAGACCTGATCGAGCAGTCTCGCGCACTACCGGTTGACACATTAGTCGATTATTTTGATTTCATCGCTGCCGGCGAAGAAGAGATTACGCGTTCGGCGACGCCGCGTTTCACGCTAGAGAGCGTCTTGGTGCGGATGGCGGGCCTACCTAAAACTTTACCGGTTACGGAATGGGTCGAACGCTTGGAACGGTTGGAACTTAAGTTTGTCGGAGAAACGAAACTTGGCTCTGCGCCGGTTCGCGCGCCCGAGCACCGACCGCTGGCGCCGATTCCTGCCGCTCAGCCGCCGCGGCCAAAGACCCAAGCCGCTCCCGGCGGTGATTCGATCACTACTTGGCAAGGGTTTGTTGCCTTTGTCGGAAAAGAGAAGAAGCCTTTCTCGCCGTATCTCGAATCTGCAACTGCGCTGGGATTGCCACCCGGTCCATTAAGAATCGGCATAGGAGAGCGATACCATCTCGCGTTCTGGCAGGACGGCGATAATCTCACAACGCTCAAAGATCTGACCAAGAGATTTTTTCAACACGACATTGATTTGCAGATCGTCAATCTCATTGCGGAGGACAGCGCGAAGCCTACCGTGGTGGGTTCCGTTACTCCCGTGAATGCAGGCGAAGAACGAAGTCCGATGGTCAAAGAGGCATTACGTATTTTTGGCGGTTCGGTTCGCAACGTGCGACGGGAAAACGGTTAAAGGTGTTGGTTTCGCAAAAAAAGGCCTAAGAACGCGAGGAGAAATGCGATGGCGAACATAGGCGCGATGGGCAATCTCTTAAAGCAGGCTCAGGACATGCAGGCGCGGATGGCGAAAATACAAGAAGAGCTGGCGAATAAAACTGTCGAAGGCTCGGCTGGCGGCGGGATGGTTCGGGTTACCGTAAACGGGCAATTCAATGTTACAGCGGTCAAGATCGAAACGTCCGTGGTGAACGCCGAAGAAAAGGAGATGTTGGAAGACTTGATCCTCGCGGCGACTAACGATGGCGTGCGCAAGGCACGCGATCTAGTGTCGGCGGAAATGAGCAAAATCACCGGAGGATTGAAAATTCCAGGACTGATGCCATGAGTTTGTATCCCGCTCCGCTTGCTCGTCTGGTCCAGGAATTGTCTAAGCTTCCCGGCATTGGAGAAAAAACCGCGGCACGCTTGGCCTTTCACATGTTGAAGTCCAATCGGGATGAAATTTTGCGTCTTGCCGAGAGTATCGGTAAACTGCGCCAGGAAATGGGCTTATGTCAACGTTGTTTCGGCTTTAGCGAAGTGAATGGGCGAAATGAGGATGGCGCGCTGTGTGAAGTCTGCCGCAATCCGAAACGCGAACTAGACAAGATTTGTGTCGTGGAAGAACCGGCGGATTTGATCGCCGTGGAGAAGTCACAAGAGTTTCGCGGCAGCTATCATGTATTGCACGGAACGATTTCGCCGCTGGATGGCGTGGGGCCGGACGCGTTACGCATAAAAGAATTGCTGGAACGCTTGCGCGACGGCGCTGTCCGAGAGGTTATTGTGGCGACCAATCCGACCATGGACGGCGAAGCCACGGCGCTTTACCTTTCGAAGGTGATTAAGCCGATGGGGGTGTCGGTCACGCGGATCGCCCGCGGCCTGCCGATGGGGGGAGATCTTGAGTATACGGATGCCGTCACACTAGGGAAAGCACTGGAAGGCAGGCGGGAGATTTAATTAGATAAACTGCTCTTTCCCTTCAGGCCGGCGATGGGAGCTAAGCAGAAGTCAGCATCAAAAGAATCTTTGCTGCCCCCCAACCGATCAAACCGCACACCGGAAAGGTGAGAATCCACGCGGTTACTATTTCAAGCGTCACTCCCCAACGAACCGCGGAAAACCGTCTCGTGGCGCCCACGCCGACAATGGCGGTGTTAATCGTGTGGGTGGTACTCAGGGGGATGCCCAATCGTGTCGCGAGCTCGATGGTCAAGGCGGCTGCGGTTTCGGCCGCGAAGCCGTGAACGGGTTCGAGTTTCGTGAGTCGGAGCCCCATGGTTTTTACGATGCGCCAACCGCCGACCGCCGTGCCGAGTCCCATAGTCAAGGCGCACAGAAGAATGACCCACATCGGGACCTGGAAGCTGGGCAAAATTCCGCCTAATAGAAGCGACAGAGTGAACACGCCGATAAATTTTTGTCCGTCATTGGAGCCATGGCTAAATGCCATGAAGGCGGCGGACAGAATCTGTAGACGGCCGAAAACCCGGCGCACCGTTCCTGGCCTGCTGTTGGCTAGCATTCGGTAAAGCAGCGCCATCAAAAACAAACCACCGAAGAAACCCAAGAAAGTGGAAAACACGAGACCGATCAGTACTTTGCTCCAACCGGTCCAGAGTAAACTTTCCGGGCCGGCGGTAGCCAAGCCGGCGCCGGTGAGGCCCGCGATCAGGGCATGACTCTCGCTCGTGGGCAAACCCCAATACCATGCCAGTGTGCTCCAAAAGATAATTCCGATCATCGCCGCGGCTACAGTAGTCAGATTGATGACATCCGGTCGCACGATATCTTTGCCGATGGTTGCGGCAACAGCGGTGCCCGACATTGCGCCGATGGCGTTGAGCACGGTCGCCATAATCACCGCCTGATACGGCGATAAGACGCGAGTCGAGACCACCGTCGCGATGGCATTCGGCGAATCGGTCCAACCGTTGACGAACTCGGCGGCCAGGATAAGCGCGAAAACGCAGTAGAGGAGAAGGTTGCCGTCGAGCATGAAGACGAAGGTGAAGGTCAGGAGTTTTTCAAGCCGATGGTTTCAAGGATGTTGGCGACATCCTCGCACCGGTCGGTGGCCGATTCCAGTATCTCGTAGATATCCAACCACTTGATCACGTCCATCGGCGAAGTGCCGTTTTCAAACAAACAGCTGATGGCCTTACGGTAGATATCGTCGGCGGTGTTTTCGAGACGATTGATCTCGATGCAGTACTCGTCGATGTCATCCAGGCGCGGCATATGCGACACGGCCTTCACTAGCTGCTCGGTGGATGTCACGATGGTCTCGCATAGCTCCTTGGCTTCTGGGGTCGGGCTCTCGATTCTAAACAGGACCATGCGCGCCGCGGCCGCCTCGATGGCGTCCATGACGTTGTCGAGCGCAGTGGTGAGGGCGTGGATGTCTTCGGCATCGATAGGAGTCAAAAAAGTTTGGTTCAAGCTGCGGATGGTACGGTGAGTGATCCGGTCGCCCTCGTGTTCGAGGTCCTTCAACTTTTTCCATGACTCCTGGGGGTGGTCATAATGATCGAGCATTTCCTTGAGGGCCTGGGCGCCGGCGAGCGCGTTTTGCGCCGACTCTTTGAAAAGATCGAAAAACTTTTCTTTATGCGGAACAAAGTTAAACAAGTAAGCCGCCTTTCGTGATAAAGCAGGCTTGTAATTAACAGGCAGGCAAAGCCGTTGTCAATGCAATGTTACGAAAATGTTGCGGAAATGTTACGAGCGTTTCGACCGTAAGGGCTTAACGGTGTTGCTCGCGAAAAGTTGCCGGACACGCGAACGAATTTCGTCTCGAACGTGGCGAAAGGCCGCCAAGACTTCTTCCTCGCTCCCGGCTTCACGCATGACCCGCACCTTCAGAGGGTTCAGCTCCTTGGGCTCGGTGGCCATTCGATTGAGCTTCCGGTAGGCGAACCCGCACGATGGTGCCTTTATTGATCTCGCTTTCAATCTTTAACTCGCCTTTATGCGCTTGCACGATGTGCTTAACGATTGCCAAACCGAGTCCGGTGCCGCCGAGATCGCGGGAGCGCGTTTTGTCAACTCTATAAAACCGTTCGGTGAGCCGGGGTAAATCCTTTTCCGGAATGCCCGGGCCGGTGTCGCTTACGGCGATTTCGACTTGGCGCGCCGAACCGTTGGTCACGACGTTCGGAGTTGCCGTCAGGGTGATGGTGCCGCCAGCCGGCGTGTATTTGATCGCATTGTCGACGAGGTTGATAAAAAGCTGTTGTAGGCGGTCGACATCGCCGTGGAGTTTCGGCACATCGGCTGCGACGCGATGCATGAGACGGACGTCTTTCTTAGCGGCGCGATCCCAGAATATTTCCAGGACCCGTTGAATCAGGTGGTTCGCATCCAGCGGCTGAAGCGCGAGTCGGATGTTGCCTGATTCGAGGTCGGAGAGAGTCAGTAAGTCTTCGGTGAGGCGGCTCAACCGCTCCGAGTGGCGGTCAATGATTTCGAGAAATTGCCGGCTATCGTCCGGGTTCGAGGGCGGTGTTTCCAGTAAAGTCTCGACATAACCGCGAATAGCGGTGAGCGGGGTGCGCAGTTCATGTGATACGTTCGCCACGAAATCGGAGCGCATCGACTCAAAGCGCCGGATGTCGGTCACATCGTGAAATACCAGAATCGAACCGAGGGACTGGCCCTGGGGACTGCGGAGTCTTACGGCGTTGACGCGAAACCAGCGCTCGTCGTCGAGCTCGACTTCTTTCGAGTAGCGGGCGTCGGAAAAATCAAAAGCCAATACGTCTTCTAGAATGCGGTGGACTTCGGGATGGCGCGAAATTTCCAACATCGAGACGCCGGAAATCTCTCTTCCTTGCGGCACTTGAAACATCGCTTTGGCCTGCTCATTCATCACCAGAACATTGCCCTTGGGATCGAGCACCAAAACCCCTTCGATCATGCAGCGCAATATCGAATCCGATTTTTCTTTTTCTGCGATGACCTGCTGCAAATTGTCGCGGATTCGAGCGCTCATGTCATTCAAACGCTGCTCGAGAACGGATATCTCATCGCGCGCGCGGTTCGGAAAAAAATTCTGCGGGAATGATCCTTGCGCGACCTGATCGGCAAACTGCTCCAAACGGCGAAAGCGTCGGCTGAGCTGGCCGGAGAAGAACCACGCCAAGAGCAAACCAAAACCGGACGCGAGAAAAAAGCCGCTCACGATGGACCAGCGAATCGGTTGAATGGCGCTTTCTACATCGGTGAGAGGTTTTGCGACGCGCACGATGCGCTGTGTACCTGCGCCGGTTTGGTAAAAGGCGTGATAGACCATCTCATGACTCACGGTGGTGCTGTAGCGCGTGGCGCTCCCGGAGCCCCGCTTCACGGCTTCGATGATTTCAGGACGGCCGGCATGATTCTCCATTTTTAGGGAAGGTTCGGCCGAGTCGCCGAGCACCTTGCCGTCTGGGGCTATCACGGTGATGCGCGTGCCGAGGTCGTTGCCCAACTGTCGGCACAGTGTGTCGAGAGCCGGGCCTTCTTCTCCGACGGGCAGGACGCGCGAGAGGAAGCGCGCCTGTTGCCCGATACGCTCGCTGACGGCGGCGATTTGCAGTTTTCTTAGCTCAGCGCTGGAATAGATGTAGAAGCAGGCAAATAGCAGTACGACGACGGCAAGATACGAAAGAAAAACCCGGGTGACGAGGCTACTGTTCCAAAGCCTTTTCATCGAATTTATAGCCGACACCTCGCAGCGTTAAGATCCATTTCGGTTTGCTATCGTCCTTCTCGATCGCCTTTCGCAGGCGGCGAATGTGCACGTCGACCGTACGCGGCGTCACGTACGTTTCCCCGCCCCATACTCGATCGAGCAATTGATCCCGGCTGAGCACCCGGTTGGGATTTTGAACCAAAAAGCGCAGAAGCTCAAACTCCTTCAATGTGAGCCTGACATTGTGTCCGCGGGCGAAGACTTCATAAGTGCTGTAATCGATTTTGAGACCGCCTCTATCGTAGGTCGGCGCGGTGTCCGTTTGCTTGGCGCTTTCCACCCGGCGCAGGATGGCCCGCACCCGTGCGACGAGTTCGCGCGGACTGAAAGGTTTTGCCAGGTAGTCGTCGGCGCCCATTTCAAGCCCGACAATGCGATCGGCTTCGCCGGCTTTGGCGGTAAGCATGAGCACGGGCAGTCTTTCGGTTTCTGAACGTTCGCGAAGTATCTTACACAGTTCCATGCCGGACAACCCGGGCAGCATGAGATCCAAAATGACCAGATCCGGTTTGTCCCGCTGTACTATCCTTAACCCTTGCTCGCCGTCTTCCGCTTCCAAAACCCGAAAGCGCTCTTGTACCAGGTTGTAGCTGACCAGCTTGCGGATATCGGGCTCGTCTTCGACGATCAGAATTTTTTGTCCGGTTTTCACCAATTTCCCCTAGCTAAATTGACGGCGGCAATTCTTTCATGTGACGGATGCTTTTGCCCTTGACCATGAAGATGACCATCTCCGCGATATTCGTCGCGTGATCGGCAATCCGCTCGAGGTACTTCGAAATCGAGCTGATCTTCATCGCGCGGCTTACGGTGTGCGGGTCCTCGATCATGAAACTGATGACTTCGCGAAAGATCTGGCTGTTGAGCTGATCGATCTCCTCGTCATCCTTGCAAACCTTGAGCGCGAGATCCGTATCCTCGCGTACGAAAGCATCAAGACTTTCGCGAATCATCCGCTGGGCGATGCGCGCCATGCGCGGGATATCGATGTAAGGTTTGAGCTGCGGCTCCTGGTTGAGCTCCAGGGCGCGCTCGCAGGTATTCACGGCCATATCGCCGATCCGTTCGAGGTCCGTCGTAATCTTGAGTCCCGTCGTGATGAAGCGCAGGTCCCTTCCCGCCGGTTGATGCAGGGCCAGCAGACGAATGCACAGCTCGTCGATTTCCACGTCCAAGCGATTCACTTCGTGGTCGCGCTCGATGATAATGTTGGCCGACTGGGAATCTCGGTCGACCAGAGACTTCACGGCTTTTTGGATTTGATCCTCGACGAGCCCGCCCATATAAAGAATCTCCTCACGGAGCCTTTTCAATTCTTCTTCGTACTTCTTGTCGGTATGTTCCGAGTTCATCTGGCACCTCTTAGCCGAACCGGCCGGTAATATAGTCTTCAGTCTGGCGTTTTTGCGGTGTCGTGAACAGCGTCCCGGTCTCGCCAAACTCAATCAACTCGCCGAGATAAAAAAACGCAGTGCGATCCGCGCAACGAGCCGCCTGTTGCATGTTGTGCGTGACGATAACGATGGTGAAGGTATCCTTGAGCTCGTGAATCAGCTCCTCGATCTTGGCCGTGGAAATTGGATCGAGCGCGGAACAGGGCTCGTCCATCAGCAACACGTCCGGTTCCACAGCCAGGGCGCGGGCGATGCAAAGTCTTTGCTGTTGTCCACCGGACAGATCCGCCGCGCTCTTGTGCAAGCTGTCTTTGACTTCATCCCATAGAGCCGCGCGCCGCAAGCTCTTTTCGACAACTTCATCGAGGTAGGCGCGGTTGTTGACACCGACGATGCGCAACCCGTAAACGATATTCTCGTAAATGCTCTTGGGAAAAGGATTCCATTTTTGAAAAATCATGCCGACGCGACGCCTGAGATTGATGACGTCCATGGCCGGGTCGTAGATGTTTTTGCCGTCGAGCTTGATCTGCCCCGTGACGCGGGTATTCAAAACCAGGTCGTTCATGCGATTCAAGCAGCGCAGCAGGGTGGTCTTGCCGCAACCGGAAGGGCCGATAAAAGCCGTCGCTTTTTTTTCGCCGATCTCCAAGTTGATGGATTTAAGAGCGTGTTTATCGCCATAGTAGAAATTGACGTTTTCAACGCTGAAAATATTGTTGACCAGCTCGCCGGAGTTAGCATTCATCACCGAGGTGTCCATCGCTTTCATTGAAGGCCGGGTCCCTGTTACGGTTTCCGTTGGTTCTTGGACGCTCATCTTACCTCCATCGGATGTATTTGTCATTGGGCCTCCGGACTACCATTTGATGCGTTTACGGAAGCGGTAGCGAAAATAAATCGCAATGCCGTTCATCGCCAAGGTCATGACCATCAGCACTAAGCCCGTGGCGGCGGCATTGAGGTGGAATTCGGCTTGCGGCCGCGACACCCAGTTGAACATTTGAATCGGCATCACGGAATAGGGCGACCAAATCCAGTCGAAGGAGATAAAGGGAAATTCTCCCTTGATCGGAGAGTCCGGCAGAAATGCGATAAAAGTAAGGGCGCCGATCGTAATCAAGGGCGCGGTTTCACCGATGGCGCGCGAGAGGCCGATAATGACACCGGTCAAGATACCACCCATGGAGTAGGGCAAGACGTGATCGCTGGTGGTTTGCCATTTCGTCGCGCCCAGGGCATAAGCCGCTTCTCTCATGCTTCCGGGAACGGCGCGGAGGGACTCGCGAGTGGAGACGATGACAATTGGTAAAATCAACAGCGCTAGCGTGAGCCCGGCCGAAAGTATGCTCTGTCCGAATCTGAACTGGTAGACGAACAACCCAAGCGCCATCAAGCCATATACAATGGACGGCACCCCAGCCAGGTTCGCGATATTGATCTCGATGATCGCGGTGAACCAGTTTTTGGGTGCGTATTCCTCAAGATAAACGCCCGCGGCCACGCCCATTGGGACCGCCGTCAGAGCAGTGACGATCATGACGAGAATCGTACCTACCCAAGAGGATAGAATCCCTGCTTGGCCGGCAAAACGCGATGGAAACGACGTAAAGAAGTGTGGCTGCAGACGCGCCAATCCGTCTATAGCTAGGTCGGCAAGCAAGGCTGCCAGGGTTAGCATGCCGACGAAAGTCGCGAGCAAACCGAGCACGGCAAACAGCTTGTCGCGATTTTTGTTGGTCGCGACGCTCTTTTCAATTTCGGATTGAGAGGGCTGCTGCATATCAGTAAATCTCCCGGAAGCGCTTTCGGAGTAAGTAGCCGGCGATGTTAAAAATCAACGTCATGCACATCAGCGTCAAGCCAGCGGCAAAAATACTCTGATAGGCGACGCTGCCGTGGGGCAGATCGCCCAAGCTCACTTGCACGATGTAGGCGGTGATCGTGGCGGCTCCTTCCATCGGATTCAGCGTCAGATTGGGTTGAGTACCCGCGGCAACGGCAACCACCATGGTTTCACCCACGGCGCGAGAAAATCCGAGGACGTAGGCGGAAGCGATTCCGGAGAACGCCGCGGGAATGAGCACGCGAAGCGCCGTCTGCAGGCGAGTCGCTCCCATCGCATAGGATCCTTCGCGGATGTGCACCGGCACGGCCTTCATCGCGTCTTCACTGAGGGAACTGATATAGGGGATAATCATGATGCCAATGACGATGCCGGCGCTCAACATGTTAAAGCCTGGCAGATCTGGCAGGACATTCTGCAGCATGGGTGTGATAAACAGCAGCGCAAAGTAGCCGAAAACCACCGTCGGCACGGCGCTCAATAACTCCAGGATCGGCTTCAAGATTTCACGAACCGTGGTGTTGGCGTATTCACTTAAATAGATGGCAATGGTAGTTCCCAGCGGGAACGCCACCAGCAGAGCGACGCCCGAGGTCACGAGGGTTCCGGTCACCAATGGCATGATGCCGTAGTGGGGGTTCTCGAACAAAACCGTCCATTGAGTGTCGGTGAGAAAATCAATGATCGATACAGTTTCAAAAAAATGCCAGGACTCGTAGACCAAGACCCAGACGATGCCCCCGGTGATCGCGACCGAAAAAGAGCGCAGAGAAACATGGTGAACTCGATGGCGCGCTCGCGAATTTTTCGGAGTGTTACGCCGGAAGCCCTGCCTTTGACTTGGCTTTGTAGGGCGAGATAAGCGGCGTTGGCTTGATCTGTTTCCACGTGTGTTTCCTTCGATGCTTCTTCAAAAAACTAAGGGACTCCACATAAACGAGACGGAGCGTCTGGGACGCTCCGTCTCGCCGAGTATCGAACAGCTAGAACTTGGCTTCCCGTTTAAGCAGATCCTCGATCTTGACGCCAACTTCTGCTTCGCCACCGAAAACGGTTCCAACCTTGCCCTTTTTCATGTGATCCATGCTCATGCTGTAGGCCGACTGGGGCAGCGGCACATACTTGACCTGTCTGATCAGCTGGGGCCCTTGTTTGAGGTAATATTCGACAAACTCTTTGACCTCAGGCTTAGTATCGTAAGACTTCTTGCTCACGTAAATAAAAATAGGGCGCGAAAGCGGCTGGTAGGTGCCGTCTTCTACGGTTTTGGCCGAAGGCAGTACCGGGCCCTTGCCGTTATCAATCGAGGCGGCTTTTAACTTGCCCTGGTTCTCCGTGTAGTAAGCAAATCCAAAATAACCCAAAGCATTGCGGTCATTGGCGACGCCTTGCACCAGAACGTTGTCATCTTCACTGGCCGTGAAATCACCACGGCTCGATTTTGCCTTGCCCACGATAGCTTCGGTAAAATAGTCAAATGTCCCCGAGTCAGCGCCGGGTCCGAACAGCTTCAGCGGGTTGCTTGGCCATTCCGAGCGTACTTGGTTCCAGCTTGTGATTTTGCCCTGCGCTCCCGGTTCCCACATCTTCTTTAAATCCGGCACGGTCAGGGCTTTTACCCAATCGTTCTTCGGATTCACGATCACCGTCAGAGCGTCATAGGCAACCGGCAACTCGAAAAATTGCACACTGCTCTGCTTACAGGTCTCGATCTCCGCTTTGAGAATTGGCCGAGATGCGTTGCTGATATCGGTCTCACCGCGGCAGAACTTCTTAAAGCCGCCGCCAGTGCCGGCGATACCCACGGTTACTTTGACCTTGCCCTTCTTTGATTTTTGAAACTCCTCCGCTACCGCCTCAGTAACCGGAAATACTGTACTTGAGCCGTCGATTTGAATGATCTGTGCCGTGGCTAGCTTTGGTATGGCGCCCAGAGCCGCAACAAGCAAGAGACTTAAGATTGCGTTAATCATACATTTTCTCCTTTTTCTCTGGTATTAATGGTCAATTATTACGGAATTGTTACGAATCGATTAACGTTGTGTGAACTAGTGCAAGGACTGCGGCATCGCGACCTTATTTTACGCAATTGGAGCCGATCGGCTTTCATTTTAACTTCGACGGTATTAGTAAAGAGGGAGAGTAAATCCAAAGTTAAGCGGCTATTAAGAAACTGTTAACGTTACAGCGGAGAATGCTATATAGATTGGCCGCTTAACAAAGATTTAACATTCAAGGCAGCGAACCCCCTAGGCAAGTCGACGGTTCCTTTGCTAGAGTTCAGCGGCTGATGCTCCGGGTGAGCGCACCTAGTTTCATTGAAAGGACGAATATGGCTGGCGGGATGAAAATGTACGGAAAGCACCGCTTTCCCGGGCGGCTGTTTATCGTCGAAGGAATCGATGGTTCAGGAAAAAGCACTCAACTGATGCTGCTCAAAAAGTGGCTCGAGTCGGAAGGCTATGTGGTTTATTTCAGTGAGTGGAATTCTTCGCCGCTGGTGCACGAGGTCACAAAGCGCGGCAAGAAGAAGAAAATGCTAACCCCCATGACTTTTAGTTTGATCCACGCGACGGATTTCGCCGATCGAACCGAGCATCATATTATTCCGCCTTTGAAAGCCGGCGCGGTTGTCCTGGCCGACCGCTATGTTTATACCGCGTTTGCCCGGGACGTGGTTCGTGGTGTGAGTCCGAAGTGGGTGCGAGAGCTTTACGCGTTCGCCGTCAAGCCCACGGTCGCGCTTTATTTCCGCACGTCGCTCGACGTTGCGATGAAGCGAATCTTAGGTGGGCGGGATGCGATCAAGTACTATGAAGCCGGTATGGATTTGGAGTTGAGCGATGACATCGAAGAGAGTTTTCGTTGCTTTCAAGATCGCATTGTCGGCGAATATGAGAAGATGGTCGATGAATTTGGTCTAGTCGTTATCGACGCCACTCGCTCCATCGAGGAACAGCAATCGGAAGTCAGAAGAATTGTCTCCCAGGCATTGGAAGGAACGAAAAAAACTAGGATTCGAAAATGGCTAGATTTGGCTTCTTTGGCGAAGAGCTCCCGGGCATAGATCTCGAAGAGCTGAAGGGCAAACTCGTTGTCCTGGAAGGAACCGACGGCGTCGGCCGTTCGACGCATATCGGCTTGCTCAAACAGTGGCTCGAGAACCACGGTCACGCGGTCTTAGACACGGGCATGACGCGGTCGGCGCTGGCCGGTAAGCGGCTCAAGCAGGCGAAGGAAGGGCATACCCTGGGCGGCATTACCATGAGCCTGTTTTATGCCACCGATTTCGCCGACCGGCTGGAAAACGAGATTATTCCAGCGCTACGCGCAGGATTTATCGTCTTGACCGATCGCTATATCTATTCGTTGATTGCGCGCGCTATCGTGCGCGGTGCCGATCCGGAATGGCTGCGTGAGGTCTATGGCTTTGCCCTGAAACCCGATGCGGTCTTTTACTTGCGCATCAAGATCGATGACCTGGTCACGCGAGTCTTGCAAAGTAGTGGCTTCGACTATTGGGAATCCGGCATGGATATGCACATGGGCGAGGACATGTACGAGAGCTTCGTCCGGTACCAAAAATGGCTGCTCGCCGAATTCGATAAAATGGTCGAGACGTTTGGTTTTGAGATCGTTGATGCTTCGGGATCCGTGGAAGAAGTGTTTGAAAATTTGCGCGACCGGGTCGACCGCGTGATCGCCCGCAACGGTTACTGATCTTTGCCGGCTTCTTCGGCCGGCTCGTGGTTTGAACGGAGCAGCGTTGCATTTGTTTCGGCGATTAACTCGGCCTTGGCGATTACGTCGTTGATCGCCGCATGATCGCGCTGTTTATCCCGCTCCATGTCTAACAAGAGCCCGCGGCACATGCCCGGTTCCTCCGCCAGAAATCCCGGGCGGCCGATGAATTCGGCAACGAGGTCGCGCAAAACGTAACGGTCATGCCAATTGCCGAGATCGTCTTGGAGGGCCTTGAGACCTTCCACCAACTGTTTGACTGAAGGGTCGCCGAGTTCGGCGATGGACTCCGCTCGGTAGCGCAGCCGTTTACCCGCGATGCGAAATGCGTGAATCCTCTCGATTTGCGGATCTTCCTTCGCTGAAGTGAGCGCATCCCGCCATTCGACGAGCGCGTCGCTGGCGCGTTCCCGAAGACGCGCGACACCCTCGGGCTCTTCCTCGATATTCTCGATGCGCGCCTGCACGCGAGCGATGAATTCGGTCAGGTCATGGCGCTTCAATTCCGCGCGCCCGCGCTCGATGGCCACCGCGCGGTTTTGTTCAAGCCACTGTCGGACGGCATCCCAGGCCGAACGCAGTGAGGCTGTCGTCGTCGCGCCAAGCTTCGACTCAACTAGATGAATACTTACGTCGAGGTTGCGGCACGAGCCGAAAGCGCGACGGACTTTGCGCAATAGCCGAAGGAGCTTTCGGCTAGAGGACGATTTGGCGTTCGGCAGCAGCAGTCGCAGTGTCTGTTGCAGGCGACGACTTGCGACGCGCAGATCATGGACGACCTCGGGTTTATCGCTAACCAGAGCTTTGGGATAGAGCGTGACGAATCGCTCCAGGCGCTTTTTCGCCAATCTGGGCAATTTAGTTTTGCTGGAGACGCCGGTGACGGATTCAGCTGGAAGCGAGCTCATAGTTTATCCCAGTTGACTAGAATACTACGCAAGCAGCCGCAATTGTTTAGGCGTCAGCAGCCAATGAAGTTTTCCGGGACTGGCCGCAGGCAACGTTTCGATTTCAATGCAACACAGCGATCCCTTTTTGAAATCGAGAGTCACGTTCGCCGGTTTCCGCCCGCCGAGCAAGGAAGCCGCCGTGTCGCTTAACAACGGTTCGTGACCGACGAGCAGAACATGCGCGCGATCTTGGTAGCGGGTCAAGCCAAACATCAGGTGCTCGACCGTGCTTTCCGGAGCCAGCCCTGAAATCTCTTCGAGCCGCGATTCGATGCCAAGGACGGCAGCGACAATTTCCGCGGTCTGGCGCGCGCGCAACGCCGGGCTCGTCAACACGGAGTCAAAGGGGATGTTGAGTTCGCGTACCCCTTTGGCGGCCTTACGCATGCGTTTAATGCCTTTGCTGGTAAGCGGACGTTCGGCATCTTGCGTGACGGACGGATCATCTTGCGGTAACGCGATGCCGTGTCGCATCAAGTAAAGATTCATGGCGACTGCCTCATCGAAGCCGTCGAACCCATTAAGCGCTATTGCGCCAGTGATCGAGAAACAGCGCGAAAACCCGTTTGTCGATTTGATCGCGTTCACTTCGGATGCTGGATAATTGCGCCGCGCCGGACTTCTCCGCCTTAAACTCATCGGGAACGGGCCAATTCTCGACGTTAACGCGCCCCGGCAGATTGTCGCATTTCTTATGGGCGTCGCCGAAACTGACGACCAAGTCGATATCTTGCATCGGCACGTCCGCCAATCCTTTGCTTTTTTGTCCGCTCATACTGATCCCCAGCTCTTGCATCGCCTGGATCACGTGCGGCGGAATCGTGCTCGGCTTGACCCCGGCGCTAAAAATACGAGTTCTCGGCGGCGCAAGGTGCTTCGCCGCCGCCTCGGCAATTTGACTGAGGCACGCGTTGTCCTCGCACAGGAAAAGAATGTTTCGGTCGATGTGTCCGCGTCGCATACTGTCCTCCAGGTTATGATCGTGTTCGGTTTGAGTTTCCCTTTTGAATAACCAGTTCTGTGTTAAACACCTCCTGTATAAGGTTGCCTTTTTTTATCGCCCAATCAATTTCGTCTTTGACGTTTGCCTGCGATGCGATCGAGATTGTCA
Source organism: uncultured delta proteobacterium (assembly GCA_963804165.1). Taxonomy (GTDB): domain Bacteria; phylum Desulfobacterota; class Binatia; order UBA9968; family UBA9968; genus DP-20. The sequence goes on along the minus strand of CAWDPO010000004.1, from coordinate 40,595 downwards.
GAGTCTTCGACTTGACGGCGCAACTAACCGACTCGACCCGCTGCTCACGGCGGAAATCCAGGGCATCGGCGACCCGCAGGAACGAGCTCAGTTTGCGCACGACGTCCTGGTTGGCGGGAGAGAGTTGGCTGAAGCCGAGATGTTTTTGACTGGGATGCGCCTTGCGGTGATATCTTGCGATATTGGCGACCAGTTCGAGATCAAGCTTGTTGAACGATTTCATGCCAGAGCTCTTGATCAGATAGTAAGAGTGTTTGTGGTGCTTGGGACCGGCGATAATCATGCCGATGTCGTGGAGCATCGCCGCAGCATGCAAAATTCCCGCGTACTTCTCCGGCAGTTTGTGGACGCTCTGGAGTTGGTAAAACAGGTTGAGCGCGAGTTGGCTTACATGTTGCGCATGGGCGGCGTCGTTGGAATATTTCTGGCAAACTTGTTCGAGGGATTCCGACCGGTCGGCGTCGGGATGCCACGCGCCGGAATCCGCGTACTGGCGCTGCAGCAAGTCGACCATCAATCCGTCGCGCAGGCCGCGCCCCGAGACAAACAGATAATCGAGGCCCACCTCCGCCATGATCTCATGCAGGACAAGTCCTCCTGCGACGATGATATCGGCCCGCTTGGGATCGCCGCTGATCATATCGGCGCGCTCCGCTACGCTGCGGCTCATGAGCAGATCAAGGAGCGCTTTCAAGCGTTGGCGTCGCAGTACGATCAACGAGCCCGCTTTGCCATCTCCGGTGGCGCGGGTGTCGGTCTCCGCGAGAGCGGTAATGGTTCCGCCGCTGCCGAACGCCATGGTAAATTTCTCTTTTTGAATCCGTCGTGCGACATTCTTGATCTTGTCCTGGACATGCTCGCGCAATTCCTTGACTTCCTTGTGTTGAGGCGGATCGTGGGCCAAAAATTCTTCGGTTAAGCGCACGGCTCCGAGGGGCAGACTAAACAAGCAAAACGTATTGGCCGGGTCAGCGACGGTCATCTCGACGCTGCCGCCGCCGATATCCAAAAAAAGGCCAAGCGGCAGATGAAAACGAAGGCCGCTCATAATTCCCAAGCTGATGAGCCGAGCTTCTTCCTCTTCCGGCAACACTTCGAGCGGCACGCCGAGCGCGTGCGCGCGCTTCAAAAAGCTGCGCCGATCGGAGGCTTCGCGCATGGCGCTGGTTCCAACGGCGCGAATGGCCTTCGCGTGATAACGATTAGCTACTGCCTTAAACTCCCGCAGCACTTTTAGCGCGGCTTCGACCGCCTGTGGACTGAGTTTGCCGGTTTGAAAAACCTCCCGGCCCAAACGGACGGGCTGGCGGTCCTGAGCCAGAATTCGATAGTGCTTTGGGTGATCGACGGCGGCAACTTGCCACCGCATCGCGTTGCTGCCGACGTCGATAACTGCGAAATGATCCGCCATTGGAACGCCTTTCATATCATAGAAGCACTAAGCCTTGGCTGGCGGTTAGTTACAAGCCTGTTAAATCTACATGAATTTTGTATTACAGAGCCGCCACGCAAAGTAACTCGCGACATCACAGTATCACGGCAATTTTGGAAATTCGCGGCGCCTCCCGTAACATATAGACGAAAGTCATTTTCTTCTGCGAAGCCAGCAACCGTTTACAATCGTTTTCCGATCATTCAATGAATTGGTGTCTCTAGTCGATCTCCCTCGCGAACCTACTTGCTAAGCTAGCCATCGAGCACTCCTTGTCGTCCAAAGCGCGCGAGTTATAGCCGATATTCTGCGGCGCGTTTCATAAAATCTCACTTTTCTGCCGCCGCACTTCACGCGCGAACGTCATCGGATCTCTGTGATCTCGCGCTCCATATTTCTACTTACTAGCAAGTAAAGAAGCAAAAATGAAATGTTTATCCAGTCGTAATTGCTCGGTAACTTTTTCGGCTTACTTTGTTGCAGTTCGACACCAAAACTAGAGGAGGAGCGAATGATTCACAGGTTATTGCGATCGGGGAGCTTGGCGCTGAGCATTTGGGTGATTTCTCTAGCACCGGCGCACGGGAGGATCTGGATGGCCGGATCAAAACGATAGAGCAGGAGCTGGCGGAATTAAAGGCGCAGCAAGTTGAACTGAAGAAGGAGGCAACGGCGGCGGCTGAGGCGCTACCGACGTTTAGTTACCGACCGGGCAACGGTTTATTGATCGAGTCAGCGGACAAGGGTTGGGCTTTACGGGCGGGCATAGAGACACACTTTCGCATGCTGCATGTATTACTGCATTAACAACTGTCTTTGGGAGCTGGAAGCGATTCGCGATCTGGACGGTTTTGGCAGCGGCAACGCCAAGGACCCGCTTGGCACGACGGTGGGAAGCATCATTCATCGCGGCGCGCTGAACATTCACCTGGAAAACCTGCACCCTTGGCTGCCGACCGCTCAACTCGGTATGGACGTGTCTTCGAGCATCGGTACGGCGCGGCAGGGCTCCAGCGGCACCGGCACCCAGGCAGAATACGATCTGCTTTCAAGGAACAATGGCTTTGATGATGGGCGTTCGGGAACCGGAATCCTTCTCAACTGGGACAACAAGCCGTTGAATTCCGTCGGCATCCCCGGTCGAATCAACCGTTTCCAGCTCGGGATGGCAAGTGTAGGCGAGGGTGATGATGGCATACAAAGCTTTACCGACAGAAAAGATTTCGTCGCCTATCTCGGCATCGAGCCGTTTTCGCAAATCAAGAACAAATGGATCTCCGGCTTGAAATTCGAAATGGGCAGTTGGTTCTGTAATAGCGACAACCGCGCGCTGTCCAATGCTTGTGGGCGCTTGAGGATCCAGGACCTGGGCAACGGCGGCCGACAAGCATTGTTCGATAGCGGCACGGGAATTGGTGATGGACTGGCCACTTTCTTGATGCCGGGTATCACCTGGGAGGTGGGACCCTATACATTGCGTGCTACGGCGGGCTTTCAGCGTTACGAAGATCGCGGAGGCACCGACGGCAAGAAGCAAGGCAATATGTTTCTCATCGGTCACGACTTGTTCCTCTGGAGCCCAAAGGGTTTCCTGACCGGCTCCGTCAGCACCGCGGGATCAATTCTTTTCGGCACACACTTTGAGCGGACCGACGTTTCGTGCACGACGGCGGCGCGCTGCAGCACTATCAATAGCGGCCAATTCCATCGCGATCGGATACTGCTGCGCGAATGGGATCTTTATTATTTCGTCGCTCCGCGCATGAGTGTCGGTGCCAGCGTGTTATGGTACGACGCTTCGAACTTGAGTAATGCCGTAAACGGCGCCGGTCATAACCTGGGTGTGTGTGACCGCGTGACAGCCACGACGACGAACTGCCGATCCGGCACGGGTGGTGATTGGGTCGACGCAATGGTGAATTTTAGATACCAGTTCTAAGCAAGCATTCCGTTTCAGCGGTCGAGAAAAGGGAGCCGACCTCCGGCTCCCTTTTTTTGCGCAAGCGCGCGGCGCGGTCGCTCGCGACCTCACACTAATGTTCGTAGATAACCGGTCGCTCCCCCGATTATTAGCGTTTCAGTGACGCCGTCTCGTCGGTCTGAAGAGGGGATACACGTTGCTCGTGGCTATTTGAGCTGCGCTGCGTTCGCTTTGTCGCGGAACAATGGCTAAAGCGCGCGCGACGGGCGTCGGTTTGACGGATTCAGAAATTTTTCCTAACAGTGATGTGATCTCGATCACGGCGTGTTCCATGCGCTCGATCTCGACTAACAGCGTTGGATGGCAGGACTGCTTTGCGGCGGCGCGGAACTTAAAACAGCAGAGATTCATGACCGTCAGCTGGTTCAAAATCTCGTGGAGCAGATGTTGCAGGTCGGATCCCGGCGGTCGCGGTGGTCTTTGTTTGCGCCGCTTTTTATCTTTGGTTGACAAGGTATTCGGCGTGGTGATCATTGGCTTGGCTCCTTTACGTAGCGCATCGGTAAAAATATCGCACCATGCGATGATGAACGGTCAGATCTTCGGATTTCGTGGAAGTCCTTTTCTGACAGCGAATGATCTAGGACTTCCGTTCTATCGGCGAACGGACAAATCGCCGGCGCGCGCAGGCCGCCCGTGTTCCGGTGCGACTAGCGCAAGCGCTAAGCTAGAGGTTCGCTTCCCGCGGTGTCGGCCAACCGAAGGGAAGCGGCGCGAATTTTCCGCGCCACGGCTCGGATGGCAGAGGCGGAGCGATCGATAGCACCGGACAGGGGCTCAAGCGCGTCACCTGATCGGTAATTGCGCCGAAAAACAAATGTCTGATGCCGCGGTGGCGACGCGGCGACATGATCACCAAGTCGGCGCGTTCTTCGGCCGCAACCGCGGCGATTTGCTGCGCAATGGGACCTAGGACTACGCGTTTGGTTGCCCGAGCGGGCTTCTTTAGTTGCAGCAAGCTCGGTTCCAGGAATCGATTGAGATCCAGGGTTCTTTCAGCGACGACCCGGTCGGCCGGCCAGCATTTACCGTTGCGTTCGATGAATGTCAGTTCTTCCGAGTAATATTCCCAAGCGCTGAACTCGTTGGCGACGTGGAGAACCATCAAGCTTGCTTTTTCTTCGCCCGCGAGCCAGCAGCCGTAAAGCAGCGCGCGGCGCGAATGTTCCGATAAATCAGTGGGCACTAAGATTTTGGCTAGACGTTTCATGGAGCCTCCTAAGAGTAGTGATTTAGAGGCATGATAAATCTGCACCATTAGGACCATTTGACGGACCGATGATTTCTTTGTTAATGGCGCTGCGCTTGCTGCCGCGAGCCGCTATCAGCAAGATAGGGAACCGGCGCAACGTCGTTCACCGGGAGCAGCAGGTCGCACTTGAGGCGGTGCCGCGTCGATTCCAAGCAAAAGACCATCTTAAGATTTGGCGCGTCGATGGTGCCGAAGATGCCTAAGCGCGCATCGGATCCGTCCATGCCAACCCATTCTTCGCAGCGATAACCCACTTCGTTGAAGTGATCTTCGATCACTTGCTCGGCGACTCTCAATCCTCGACCCGAGAGGCGCAGCTGAACCCAATAGGACGGCTGGATACCGATGAAGGCGGTCAGGTCCTTGAGCAACGTGCGGCGGCGCAGAGATATTTCGATGGCAGCGTTGGCGTCGCTGGTGAGCAACGATTCGTACAGGAAAAATTGCAGGAATTGTCTTAACGCAGAGTCTTTCCACGGCACCTGCGGCAGGACGGGTGACAGGGTCACAAAGACCGGCGGTTTGTCACCGATGCGATTTCGACTGAACCTGGTGATCGCTTGTTCGATCACCGAGCTGAGATTGACTTGCTCCATAATGCCTCCTCTGAACTATTTGACGAGATAATGGCCGCAGTAAGGTTATGTGAGAATAAATTATCGATTAACTTTAAGTTTGCGGAGCGTAAGGCTGCTCAGCGTGCGCAGCCACAGGTGTCCGTCATCCTCCCGGGGGTGGCCTCCAGCATATTCGGCACACACAAATCACGGCGCTAATTTTGGCTGCCTTGTGTTAATGCCGCGTTAATCAGGGATGAAGATTTTGCGCTTCTAACCAAACACTGGTGGGTACAACGGGCCAGCGTCACCCGGACACCCAAACGCGCAAGGCGAGTGGAGCCGCCACAGCGGCCCCACTCGCGAAAAACCAAACGAGAAACGAATCGCATTGCGGGCGACAGGGATCGGTATGATCTCAGCCTTGACCGATCCTCGGGTCCACAAACAACGCCAGCAACTGCCCACCCTGAACGAGTTCAAGGTCCAGGCTCGCCTTGTGAGCTTGCACATCGAACAGGAACCAACCTCTGCCGAGAATATGTTCGGCGTCGATGATGCCGGACGATTCTTCGTCCTGGGTAATGAAGTCGGAATTGTTCAAAATGGTGGAATCGAAAAATTTGGGATTGTGGTGGGCGACTTCGACGAATTCTCCGGTGTCGATACTGTACAGCCAGATCTTGGCGACGCGGCCGCTGTTTCCTGGATCTTCGTCCATCAGGATGCGCCCATGTTGATCGATGGTGACGTTGTCGAGCATGCCGTGACCCTCGCCGCCGCGCAGGAGGATTTCGATATCGCCGCCTTTCTCCGGGTTCTCGATATCATCGAGGCGCAGACGCCAGAGTCGGCAGTTGGCGGTCAGACTGGCGGTGGTGACGAAATAAAAATCGTTGGCGCGTGAGCCGCGCGGGTCCCAGGCTCCGTCTTCGACCCGCTGCAGCCGAGCGATGCCGGCGGTAAAAGACGCCTGTTCGATCTGGACGGCGGTGAGGCCAGACACATCGCCCAGATTGTGCAAGGTAAATCGTCCTTTGCCGATGAATCCCGTGGCGGCGGTTCCGAGGCCGAAATCATTGCTTTCCTCTTGAACCGGGTTGCCGTTGACGAAGATTTTAACGCCGTAAAGGCTGCCGTTGGTCAGACCCGCTTGGACGATCGGATGGCCGTTTTTTTCTTTATTGCCGATGTAAACGTAGACTTCGCTGGGAACCTCTTCCGTGATAACCGCGGCCGTGCTCAGGGCACTGTCATCGAGAAGGACAACGATGGTCTTTTCCTGCGCATGAGGGCTCGCTACGACGTTTTCGTAGGCCATGCGCCCAAGCCGCGGTAACTGCCAAGCCTCGCCCGCATGAGGCCCGGTGGCGACGCGCGCCCACGGCCGGCCTTGGTTGACGACCAAATCATTCACCACCGTGGTGCTCTCTTCACCGTTTAAATAGATCCGCTCTTTGGTTCCTTTGCCATTGGCAAAAAAGGCGCTCTCTTTGGCCAAATCGCCGGAACAGAGACGTTCCCAGACTGTCGTTCCCTGCAGGAATGCGTTTGTGGCGGGATCCCATGTGTAGACATCCGAGGGGGACTGAGTAAGGTCCTGTCCTTGGATCACCTTGAGAGTTTTACGGTCGATGACCCAACGCGAGACAAATGCGCCGATTGATCCGTGCGCGCGCACGCTGCCCGCCGTGCCACCCAATTCATGGTTCATCAACAGCGTAAATTCATTTCCTTGATTGTGAAACGCGCCCAGACCATCAGGAATACCGACCAAACGATAACCGCCGATCGAATCGCCGACAGTTAAGATTGGAATCAACTCCACTCCTGGAAGACTAGGAACAAGATATGCCTCGGTGGTGGTGCTTGGACCGACTTTATTTGCCGCTCCAGATTTGCGCGGCAGCAATAGTGTTGGACCGAGCAATAATGGAGCCGTGGCCAGGGCGCCTTTCAAAAACGTTCGTCTCCCGAGCATTTTCGAAAGCGCCCCATCTAAAAGATTGGCGTCATCGCCGTCACTCGATAAACGTTGATATTGCCTTTTCATGCGTCTCCTCCTTAAAAAATTTTGCGCACGGTCCTACTTCGCAGCGAAGAGTTAACGACGGATAACAATCATGCGAAGTTCTGGTAACTGCGGGAGGACTACAAAGCGAATCGTGTGATCCAGGTGCTGTCAGTTTTGCCGCACACAAGAGAATAACCCTTGACCTGGTCATTATTTCGATGATACTAGAAATATGGAAATAAAGACGGCTGTAACGGCGCTCGCCGCGCTGGCGCAGGAAACGCGGCTCGCCATTTTTCGTTTATTGGTGGAGGCAGGACCTGAAGGCGTGGCCGCCGGCCGCATCGGAGAAACGCTGGATGTCCCTGGCGCAACGCTGTCGTTCCATTTGAAGGAACTCGCCCGCTCCGGCCTGGTGTCTTCGCGACAAGAAAAGCAATTTATCTATTACGCCATAGACTTCGAGCGGATGGCGGAGCTCATGACTTATCTGACGCAGAATTGCTGTAAGGGTATGCCGCAGGCGTGTCTCACCGTCGTAGAGACGGCGCTGGGACGCTGCTGTGTCCCTAGAAGAGAAACCCAAACGTAGAAGGAGGCATTCATGAAACGTTTTCACGTTCACGTAGCTGTGGAAGATCTCGATGCCAATGTTCGGTTTTACTCCATCGTGTTCGGAGCGCCGCCCACTGTGCTCAAGCCGGACTATGCAAAATGGATGATGGACGATCCACGTATAAATTTCGCGATTTCGAAGCGGGGGATCAAACCGGGCGTGGATCATCTCGGCGTGCAAGTTGAGTCGGAGACGGAGTTGAGTAAGCTCCGTGAGCAAGTGGCAGCTGCCGAGATTGCCGCGCTCGACCAGCCGAATTCGGAATGTTGCTACGCGCGCTCCGACAAGTATTGGATCACCGACCCACAGGGCATCGCTTGGGAGACGTTTCACACGCTCGATTCCATTCCAGTCTATGGCCACACGGAAAGGGCAGAAGGGACCGCGTGTTGCGGCGCCTCAGCAACGCTCTCTTCAGAATCTGCGAAATCCGGCGCTTGCTGCGCTTGAAGGAGATCACCATGGCTGACAACGGCCCGTTAAATGTTCTGTTTCTGTGCACCGGCAATTCGGCGCGCAGCATTATGGCCGAGTCGATCCTTAACTCCCTCGGAAAACCTAAATTCAAAGCCTTCAGTGCGGGGAGTCATCCGGCCGGAAGCGTAAATCCTCTCGCGTTGGAGCTCATCGAAAGGAACCGTTTCGCTGTCATGGGACTGCGCAGCAAGGACTGGAGCGAGTTCTCCCGGCCCGGCGCGCCATTCCTGCATTTCGTGTTCACTGTGTGCGATCAGGCGGCGGCAGAACAATGCCCGGTATGGCCCGGACAGCCGATGACCGCGCACTGGGGTGTTCACGACCCAGCAGCGGTTCAAGGTAGCGATGACGACAAGCGGAAAGCATTTCTCAAGGCGTATACGGAGCTGCACCGGCGCATATCGCTGTTTATCAACCTGCCGTTCGATACATTGAACAAGCTCGCGCTTAAAGAAACACTTGATGAGATCGGGCGCACGTAGTGACTTTATTTTGTGGCATCACGTCGACGTTCGTTTTGACGTTCGCTCGCATTGAACTTCGCGGTCCAAGCGGTGTAAGCCGGTGCAGGATTTTCTTGAGATGAATTTCACAGACCAACCGGGCGTTGCCGCGCAACGCCTCTCGTGCCTGGATCGTTTCCTCACGTTATGGATTTTTTTGGCGATGGCGGCGGGCGTGATCGTCGGCTTCTTGTTTCCCGCTGCCGTCCACGGCTTTAGGTCCGCGGTATCAGTCGGTACTACCAATGTGCCGATAGCCATTGGCCTGATCGTGATGATATACCCGCCCTTGGCAAAGGTACGTTACGAGGAATTCGCCGATGTATTTCGCAACTGGCGGCTGTTGGGTCTTTCGCTTTTGCAAAACTGGGTCATCGGTCCGGTGCTGATGTTCGCGCTGGCGATTTTATTCTTGCGCGATTATCCCGAATATATGACCGGTCTCATTCTCATCGGTCTCGCGCGCTGCATTGCGATGGTGATCGTGTGGAATGAGCTCGCCAAAGGAGACAATGAATACGCGGGCGGGTTGGTGGCGTTCAACAGTGTGTTCCAGGTGCTGTTTTACAGTCTTTATGCCTGGGTATTCATCACCGTACTGCCGGCTTGGTTCGGCCTGGGCGGCTCGGTCGTGAGTATCACCATCGTTGAGATCGCCCAGAGCGTGTTCATCTACCTGGGGATTCCTTTCATCGCCGGTTTTCTGACACGCTTCTTCCTGGTTCGATTGAAGGGGAAGGACTGGTATCATTCGGCTTTCGTACCCAAAATCAGCCCGCTGACGCTGGTTGCCTTGCTCTTTACGATCGTGGTGATGTTCAGCCTCAAGGGCGAGCTGATCGTACAACTGCCGCTGGACGTCGTCCGCATCGCCGTACCGCTCCTGGTCTACTTTGTCGTGATGTTTCTCGTTTCCTTTTTCATGGGCCGCGCTATCGGCGCGGATTACGATAAAACCACGACGCTCGCGTTTACCGCTGCGAGCAATAACTTCGAGCTGGCGATTGCCGTGGCGGTCGCGGTATTTGGCATCAACAGCGGCGCGGCCTTCGCGGCAGTGATTGGTCCGCTCATCGAAGTGCCGGTTATGATCGGGTTGGTGAATGTGGCATTCTACTTCCAGAGACGATTTTTCGTTTGATCGATCCCTTTTAGAGTCTCCCGTACAGCCTTGAATTCAACCCCTATCGAGCGCGCCTGGAGCTTACTCGGCGCAAATGCTTGCATAACGTTCACTTCGAGGAGCTCTGACAAGTGACTGATACTGTTGAGAGCCAAGTCACTATCTGGCGCAAACCCAATCAAACACGAGAAGCGGCGGCGTCAGTAACCGGTTACGAGCTTGCGCCTCCAGTGAGTTCCGCAGAGTATGACTAACCGGGCGGATCGTAAGCGCGGCACGGGCTCAGGATCGTCATCGCAACAATTGTGCGCCGCACGTCGCGCCTGGTTCTGAACAACGTTTGCCTGGACCAACGGCGGCTTGATAGCGACATCGTTCTGGTTGGCGGCGGCGCCTTTGCGCGCTCGGTGTAAGCGGCAGATTGGGACACGGACTCCGGCGCCGCTTGCCGGCGCATGCCCATATCGGGCATCGGCTGCCGCGTCGAACTTGGAGGTTCGAACCGCCGTCGCATTCGCGCCAGGACGTAGTTAGCCACCGGTATCAGAATGAGAATAATCAGGACAATGATCCGTTCAAAGCTAAAATCTTTCATTGCCGTCCTCTACCGTTTCTGCCCCGACGAGGGATCGTCGCCGCCTTCGGCGATGGCGTCGCGCATCGACGTGTCGGCTTGCACGTTTTTCATGCGGTAGTAATCCATGATGCCGAGATTGCCCTGGCGAAACGCTTCCGCCATCGCCCGCGGCACCTCTGCTTCCGCCTCGACAACGCGCGCCCGCATTTCCTGTTCTAAAGCCACGGCCATGGCGCGCCGTTCCTCGGCCTTGGCCTGAGCAATTTGCTTATCGGCGTTGGCCTGATCGATTTGCAGCTTCGCGCCGATGTTGTCGCCCACGTCGACGTCGGCTATGTCGATGGAAAGAATCTCGTAGGCGGTCCCGGCGTCCAAGCCTTTGCTCAGAACGTGTTTGGAAATGTGATCGGGATTTTCGAGCACGTCCTTGTGCGATGCGGCGGAACCGATGGTGCTCACCATGCCTTCTCCAACCCGCGCAATGATGGTCTCCTCGCCGGCGCCGCCCACCAGTCGGTCAATATTCGTGCGGACAGTAACACGAGAGACCGCGATGAGCTGGATGCCGTTTTTGGCGATCGCTGCGATCTTCGGCGTTTCTATAACTTTCGGAATGACCGACATCTTTACCGCTTCCAAGACATCGCGCCCTGCCAGGTCGATGGCCGCGGCCCGCTTGAACACCAGAGGAATATTCGCCTTATCCGCGGAGATCATGGCGTTCACGACCCTGACGACATTGCCGCCAGCCAAATAATGGGCTTCGAGATCATTGAGGGGAATATCTAATCCGGCCTTAACCGAACTGATCCGCGCCGTAATCACAGTGCCGGGCGGCACTCGGCGCAGGCGCATGCCGATGAGCGTGAAGAGCCCGACGTATGCTCCCGATGCCCAAGCGGCAATCCAGAGCGGGATGGGAACCAGGTACAAGACAAAAACCAACCCCACGATCAGCATCAATAGCAGCGCGAAACCTCCCGTTAACCCCGTTTCAAATCCACTCATTGCTAACTCCCTTCCGTTGATGCGCGATGTCGCCGAACGACAATCCGGTTACCATCGACGCGGGTCACTACGATCGGCATACCGACATCGATAAATTCGCCGTCGGACACGACGTCCACACGCTCACCGTCAATCTCTGCGATGCCCGCCGGTCGTAGCGGCGAGAACGTCGTTCCGTGTTTTCCAAGCCATCTGTTATCGCTCTCCGGCGCCGAGGCATACCCCTGGCCCGCGGCAAGGCCGGTTTCGAGGATCAGCTGCCTCCCGAATGGCAGGCGCGGCAAATATCGCAGCACCAAGAGGCTGGCCGCTAGGGCCGAGAAGACTGAAATCAATACTCGCCCCATCGCTATAGCGACGAACTCCCATGTCGCGCCGCCACCGATCAGGCTCAGGCTGAGACCGGCGAGGAGCGCGCAAATCCCCAAGACTCCGGCGACACCAAAGCCGGGAATGACAAAAATTTCTAAGACCAGAAGCACAAAACCAGACGCCACAAGCAACATCTCTTCCCAGCCCGCAAGCTGAACCAACCAATGGCCCCAGAAGAAAAGCGCGAGGCTCGTGATTCCGAGCGCACCCGGTAGGCCAAAGCCTGGCGTGCGGATTTCCAGGAAGATGCCGAGCATACCGACGGACATGAGCAAAGAGCTGACAATGGGATTGGTCAGGAAGCGGACAAGGTCCTCCGCCCAGTTGGGCGATACACGTCTTGGCTGTGCTCCCGCAAGACCCAACTGCTCCAGTACGCTCTCCAAGGTCTCGGCGCGAAAATCCGCAACCTTATGCTTTAGCGCTTCGTCAGTGGTGAGGGTCAGCAGTTTGCCCTTTTCAATCAGACCGGGAATCTGCACGTCCGCATCCACCATCGCCTCGGCGATAAGCGGCGGGCGCTTGCGCGCTTCGGCCGTGGAGCGAAACTCCTTTCGCACATAGGAAACGGTTTTCTCCTCCACCGGCTGCGCGGGCGCGCCGGGTTGACCCATTTGCACCGGCGTTGCGGCGCCAATCGTGCCGCCGTTGGTCATGACGATTTTCTCGGCAGCCAGACTGATGAGCGCGCCCGCGGATATGGCTCTCTTGTTAATGAAGGCCACGGTCGGCACCCGAGCATTCAGCAAAGCGTCACGGATAAGAACAGCCGCGTCGACGCGACCGCCGAAGGTATTGATCTCGAGAATTACCGCCGCCGCGCCTTCTTGTGTCGCTTCAGTTAAAACCCGCTGAACGAAAGGCGCGAGCCCGAGATCGATCATCCCCTCGATCGGCGCGACGTAAACCACCGGCGTTTGCGCAGTGAGGACAATCCTGCTCGATGCCAGCAGTACAAACAGCCCGAATCCGACGAGCCGCACGATCCATTTGTTTTGAATGATGCGCATGAATCACGTTGCCCTATTGAACTATCGCGAAGCTAAGTCATGTAGCGGCTCATTGTTACCGCTACACCTGCTAAACAAAGTGCGATACGAAAAGGGTTGATGATTAGAACTAATCCAGTCTTCGACGAGCACGGCCGCGGTCTGGAAATACGCCGGTAAGTTCGCACTGCAGTTAAGTCGGCGGCTTGGGCTAATACCACCTCTCGCGACAGAAGTAAGCCACGTCTTGTTAAGTTTAGCTCGATTTGTCGTCTCTCGTATTGAGCGCGTACTTTTTTCAGCATCGTTAAACTCGGTGAGTTCTACGGCTTCTCGGGTACGGCTGTCATAATCGAAGCAAAACATGGTCCCAAGCTGGCCCGCATTAGTGGGGGAATTTTTCGTATCACCAACTTTGAGCCTGCGCAAGTTGTCGATCCTGCGAGCCGTAGGGCGAGTATGGGGACTGCCCAAGATCGGGTACGAACCTCTGGCTGAGCGGCGCTCCGATAGCAATACACCCCGCCTTCGTTCAATGAAACCGTTGGGCGTGGGGAAAGCGAATGCCGAGGCCAGGAAACCAAGGACCTATGTAATAGCCACGTCACGCCACGCAACAGTTATGGGGTGAATAATGGCCGCCACGGCAGTGATAAAAATGCCGTTGAAGATATTGCTGCCAAGAATTGTGCCCAGGCCAACTTCCTCATGTCCGCGAAGCATGGCAATCACTGTTGTCGCAGGTTCTGGCGCGGAGGTGCCCACCGCCACAATAGTCGCACCGATAATGAATTTATTTATGCCAAGGGAAATAGCGATGCCTCTTGCGCCTACGACAATGAGATTTCCGGCAGCGAGAAGGAAAGCAAGGGCGGCGACGCACGAAAGAACGGCCAACCACCCTCGCCGCTCTCCAAGGACCTTCTCCGCAGCACTTCGTTGTTTTTGTACCTCGATAACCGTCGCCACTAACCAAGCGAGGAACATGCTCAACATCAATAAACCGTCAATTCTGGAAAGCTCGCCGTCCAGAAATAGAACGCCTGTGATTGAAGAATCAACAACGCTACAGAAAAATCTCGTTTTACGCTGTCACGAGGACTTTGGATTCCAGAAATTACAAACGCAACAGCGAGGATCAGGGAAACATTCACCACGTTACGATCGAGGGCGTCGCCAAGGGCGATCTCGGGTCTTCCAGCCATAGCGGCATTGATGGAGACTGACAATTCGGGACTCGATGTGGCGAATGCCGCAACGGTTGAACCGATAATTCCCGGAGAAACCTGAGCCCAAAAAGCGAGACCGACCGCGCCGCGAACGAAAAGCTCCCCGCCGATGCCCGCGGATACAACACCCAAGCTCAAAGCAACGTAATCGTTCATTGCAACGTGGATTGAATCCAGATTCGGTCAAGCGCACCCGTAGTTGTCAGTCGTCCGGTCGCTATTTGTTTCCAGAGAAGCCAATCTAGGAGGACAATCAACAGGGCACCGGCGGCGAGGCTCAGAACCGTGAGCAGAATCAGTTTTCTCATATCGATCTTTATCAACCTGCCGTTCGACACTCTTGAGCAAGCTTGCTCTCAAAGAAAAGCTCGACGAGATCGGGCGCACGTAGTGACGCTCGGCAAGGCGGCTGCTGCGGAGGCGATCGGAACCGCGTTGCTGCTCGCGGTCGTGGTGGGTTCCGGGATCATGGGAGAGCGGCTCGCTTCAAGGAAACATGGCGATCGCCTTGCTCGCGAATTCTATCGCAACCGGAGCAGGACTCTACGCGTTGATCATCATTTTCGGACCGGTTTCAGGCGCGCACTTTAATCCCGTGGTATCCGCGGTGAGCATTTGGGATGGCCGCCTCTCGGCACAACATGGGATTGTTTAAGTGCCGGCACAAATTTGTGGAGCTTACGTTGGCGTCGCCATAGCTCACGCGATGTTTGGACTGCCGATCATTCAGGTCTCAGCGCATATTCGCCCTACACTGGGCGAGGGCCTTGGCGAAGTCGTCGCGACGTTCGGCCTCGTCCTGATAATTTTGCTTGCATCGAAATATCGAGTAGAGTCAATCCCTATGGCGGTTGCAGCTTATATTACAAGCGCCTACTGGTTTACGTCCTCGACCTCATTTGCTAATCCCGCTGTTACGTTCGCGCGCGCGATGACCGATACATTCGCTGGAATCTCTCCGCGCAGTGTGCCGCTATTTGTCGGTGGCCAACTGCTTGGCAGCGCATTGGCCACACTATTTGTGCGTTGGCTAATCGCCGAGCCGTCTGAAACGCTATCCAACCCAAAGTGACGCACTGTCCGCGCTCAATATCGATGGACCGAAGTCGTTCTGAATGTTTCATCCCGGAGAGGCAGAATCCGCCGGGTACTAACTCGGTTCGTTAGAAGCGCTGTGGCTTTTTCAACAATCGTATCACCATCATGATAAACACTCCGGTCAGCGCCAGGTTTAGCGCCAAGCTAAGCGCGCCGATGGTCATGCTTTGCTGTACGGCGGGTGAATCGAGCATGTTCTGCTGGCGAAAGATTTCCAGAGAAACCAACAGCACGCCGATGCCTACTTCGCCACGCGGGAACATGCCGATGCTGAGCGCCAATCGTTCACGCAAGGTCGCTTCGTTTTTATAAGCAGCCATGGGCAAGCACTTCCCCATGTTACTCACGATGGTGAGCAGCACCACGTGGGAAGCAACTGCGGCTATTCCCATCCCGCCCAATTGAATCGGCGGGAGAGCCATGCCCGCAAGCAGCATGAATCCCCCTTTGATGCCCCAGTCGAGAATGGCTTGGCCGGCTGGTTCCTGAGCGCCGGGCTTCGTGCCCGCGGCAGCGTACTCCGCCGAGCCATGCAGATGATCGGACTTGATCACGCAACCGAGTGCAAACGCCGGCACCAAGACTTCCAAGTGCAAGTCGGTCGCATAGTCGAACGCATAGGTCGCGCCCCACACCAGTAAAGCGTATAAGGCGATCCACCCGTTGCTCGTCGGCACGCGTAACCAGTGAATGCAAAAGTAGGCTGCGGCCAGAAACAGAAATACCGCAAGAACCAGAACGAGCAGCTTGGGCTCAAAGCCGATGAGCATCATCTTGAGCGGAATCATCAGCAGCACCGTGTCGAGATCGTCGAAGATCGCCAGCACGCGCGCCTTTTTGTAAAGCCAGGTTGCCGCCAGGCCCGCGGCGGCGAGCATGGTGAACAGGATCCCAGCCGAAGTCGGTGAGGCAAAACGTCCAACCAATAATGATTCTTTGAAACCCAGATTAAAGAACCACCAGAAATAAAAAGCGGCGCAGAGCCACGGTATCGCCGCGGCGCCCATGGCGATACCGTAGTCGACCGCGTACGAGCTCAAGCGTGACTTATCGATATCGAACTCCATGCCCACTTCGATCATGATGTAGGCAAGGAAAATCATTGTGAGTGTGGCAATTGCCGCGCTGAACAATTGGACAAAGGCTAGCTGGGATAATCCCATGCCGCCAATCAGCAGAAGACTGTAAATGATCACTCGTCGCATAAAGTAACTCCATGGCTGAAGCGTGACGCGGGGTGCGCGCACTTCGTAACAATTGCCCGACCGAACTCCGGGATCAGTGCGAGATTATCAAAAAGCACCGATGCGGCAGTCGGACGATTCAAATTAGGGGAATTAATCGACGGAGTCTTATATCGCGAGATAAAAAGGCGGCGAGCGGCTGATATCGCAGGCTACATTCGGCCAGCGACGAAGGTTCTGTTTGAAGTCGAACAACAAGAAAGATGCATGAACCGGCGGGGGCTCGTCCGGACATGCTTCGAACCAGAGCGGCCCAGGCTGGACGCCATGTTCCCAGTCTAAGGCTTTGGGTACTTTGAAAACGACTGAACCACTGGCGATGCCAAAGTTCACGGCAGGCCCGTCAATGGTGCCAATGAAAGCCCAAAGAAAAGTCAGCAACAAAAGAAGGTATGAAACCGTCCGCCTTGGCGGACGTTGATCTTTTTCATTTTTCTGGTGAGCCAACATTTGAAAACACCGTATCTGATTGCTAACCCATGCTGGGTTACAAAGCAACGCGCGCTGGCTGTTCGCTGGCTCTCGTGGAAAGATCGCAGAACCAAACTCACTGTGCAGGACATCACAGAATTTGGTGATTGCTATCTTGACTAGGCTTTAGATACCTTTGCGGAGCCGGTCATGTTGGAAGTTTAAAACAAAATATTTTTTGAAGTTTTTACGAAAACCTGGTTGACCCACAACTGAACTACCTATAAACCGATTGATATCTCAAAAAACAGCTTAAACTCGCGGATACTTTGGACACCGAATATCGAAAAAAATTGGTCAGCGACACGTGGCATCCTCTTCACTAATTGCACGCAGTGGCCCACCAATAATTATATTTCATCCGAAACAGCTGCCGGATGGTAAATTGTTCTGTAATGAATCCGCCATCGTCAAGAATCAGCAAGGCGATTGTAAACGCGCTTCGCGAGAGCCGTTCCTGACTCCTCGTCCGAAACATCGGAGCTTCGACCGTAAATAAAGACCGGCTCCGCGTCAGCTTGACAGAAACCACCACTCAACGTATTACCCTATTAAATATAACGGCGATGGGGTTCGCCAGTTAAACCATTCGCATCGGGCGGATTGATGACCCCTACTTCATGTAACATGATGTAGGGGTTTTTTGTTTGGCGCGATCGGGAGGATTTGAGAGCACATGCTGCAAGTGTTTTTGGTAGGAGCCGGAGGATTCCTTGGATCTATACTCCGTTACGCTGTTGGCGGCTGGGTACATAACTTATCGAACAACGCCTGGTTCCCTTATGGAACATTGGTCATCAACGGCGTGGGTTGTTTGTTGATAGGTTTCCTCTCGGGGCTGGCGGAAAATCGGTCTGTATTCGGCCCTGAGGTTCGCCTATTCCTTTTTATCGGCGTGCTTGGAGGATTCACGACCTTCTCGTCGTTTGCGTACGAAACCTTTTCGCTGGCGCGCGACACTCAAAATCTGGCTGCCGCCGTTAACATACTTGCCCAGCTGATCCTCGGACTCGTGGGCGTGTGGTTTGGCCATACTTTAGCGCGTCTCATGTGAGGTCAA
Organism: uncultured delta proteobacterium; assembly: GCA_963804165.1. Taxonomy (GTDB): domain Bacteria; phylum Desulfobacterota; class Binatia; order UBA9968; family UBA9968; genus DP-20. The sequence goes on along the minus strand of CAWDPO010000004.1, from coordinate 22,592 downwards.
TATGGTACTTCCTAAAGAGGGCTCTCTGCTGCGGATTTTTATCGGCGAGAGCGACAAACACGAAGGTATGGCTCTTTACGAATGGATTGTACGGAAAGCCAGGGAGCAAGGACTGGCTGGAGCAACAGTTCTACGCGGGCTAGAAGGATTTGGCGCTCATAGCCGGGTTCACACCGCGAAGATTTTACGCTTATCGACGGATCTCCCGATCGTTGTCGAGATCGTTGACAGCCTGGAAAAAATCGAAGCGTTCCTTCCTGCCGTCGATGGCGCTATTCGAGAGGGATTGGCGACTCTGGAGAGAGTCCAAATCCGTTTCTACAGAAGCGGCACAGAGCAGATCGGTGCCTAACATGCATGCCGGCGGAGCGAATTAGCAGCAAACCGATTCGCCAGAACTGCGAACGCGGCTCCGAAGAGGAAAGGCGCGGCCGGACCGTACCAGTCCCACAAAAGTCCTGCGATAAGACTTGCCGGCAATGCCGCCATACCCAAGGCGGCATTGAAAATCCGGTAGTGTTTCAGTTTGCGCAGAACTCAAACAAATTCGAAGCGGCAAAAATGGAGCGAAGGCTAATATCTCACTTCCTTCACGACATGGGATTTTAGGAGCTTCTCCAACAGAGGACTGTGTTGAGCTTTCCTACCCGAAAGTGTTATCTCGTACAAATAGCGGTTATCAGACTTCACCTGTTTACTGCCTAATACCCTTAAACCACAGGAATCGAGAGCATCGGTTAATTCTTTGACCGCATCATCTTCAGCCGACAGAGTTACATGGTAGGTTCGAGTAGTATGGAATCGATCTACTAAATGTTCGAATTTCCGAAATAAAACGAGAATAGCTAAAGCCAGCGCCGCTCCTATAGAACTCGTCAGATAGTACCCTGCGCCAATTCCCATTCCTATGGAAGCGACGAACCAAATGGTGGCGGCGGTAGTAAGTCCCAGGATAGCTTCTCCACGGCGAATAATAGCTCCTGCACCAAGGAAGCCGATGCCAGATACAATTTGTGCAGCTATGCGAGATGAATCAGTTCCAGGAATGAGTCCAATTTTTAAGGAGAAGATGGTGAAGAGAGTTGAACCGACACAAATTAGTGTATTCGTCCTAAATCCGGCTGGTTTATCATAGAGTTCTCTCTCCCAGCCTATGAGTCCTCCTAAAACGAGCGACAACAAAAGCTTAATCAGATCGTCGGTCGCTATCGACATGATTCTCAAAACATACACGATATTGAATCCCTGTAAAAGCCGGTGTTGGTTCAGTTTGCCAGACTCGCAAGTTCTTCAAGCTCCCACACGTAATTAGAAATCCCCGCTTCCATAGCTGGCGTCACTCTAGCGTTTTGTGAAGTCGGCAAAAGTTGTAGTGCATGAAATGCAGGGCGATTGAGTGTTTATGGTTTTCGATTCTTTTAGAGAAAGCATTAGTCAATCTGGTAAACCGGCGATTCGCCATTCGTAGCGTTAAGTTTTGCCGCTCAATATAGCTTGTAGAGATATGCGCTTAATCTGGATTGCCGGTGATGGTGTGTTGGGCGGGCGCCAAGGCATTTCGGCGGGCTATACCGCGATTCATTTGGTAGCTCTTCTGTCCCGTAAATTTTCACAAGCTGGGCATAATCAATGTCGGCGCCGAAAAGTCCCTCGACGGCTTCAAGATAGAGTCTGAGTCCGTCTGTCGTCATTTGGACGCGGTGATAAGCCGCGAAGCAACGTCCTGCATAAACTCGAACGCATAGCCCGCATCCCGCGATCCTACGAGATAAGAAGTCATCAGCTTCGAGTCGGCATCCATTGCGGTCCAGGTCCACACGTCGCCAACGTCAAAAACGCGTTTTTCTTCCGGTACGTTCTTGGCCTTCGCATAAACGAAAGACCAAATTTCATCGGCCTGCACTCGGCGAGTGTTAAGATTGCGCACATGCTCGTGATGATATTTCGCGCAGGCTTCGCCAACGTCAACCAGCAACTTGCTAAGCCGGCTTTAAAAATTCAAACTGAGACACTACCGTACTTCGGGTGTACAAATAAGACTCGAAGCTTGGTATTGGCCGCAGATGAGTTGGGTGCGCCTTGAGGAAGTGGCGCGCGAAAATTCCTCCAATAGAATTAGAATGACAATCAGCGAGCTGCTGCAAATGCCCACCAAAGCAAAGTTGTTGGGTTTGATCGAGACACTTTCTGGTTGATGCCACATAGAAAGACAGACCCAAGCGCAAAATCAACCCACTGCTTTCCTAATCCGCGCATGAGGTCATTCTCTACGACAAAGCCCCGTCGCGTAGCTTTCATGAAATCCAGGAGTAGTAGCCATCGAATGGAAAGCCAGCTGTTCGCCGTCGCACGGGATGAGTCTCTCGAGTATTCCGGAGCTTCACGGATTGCTATGCCTTGGGTTGATGCCGCGACCGCTTTCCAATATAGTCGCGCAACCTCTCAACAGCAGATAATTCGAATGAGGCAAAGGAAGTATATCTTCGCCGTCTGGCTTGCCGTTCCGATTCTTTTCTCCAGCGTTACAGCGCGAGCAGCTGAACCCCGTCCTATTGATGGATTCTCGAATCACAGTTTTTTGGTTGAAGAGGCTTATAACCAGGACCGGGGCGAGGTGCAGCATACCTTGAGCGCTGTCTACAGCAATGACTTCAAGCGCCGTGGTTGGTCGTTTAACTTCGAGCAGGAATGGTGGCTGTTCACCGAAGACCACCAGGTAGCGTTCAGCATCCCCTTCTTTCATCTTCGGGAAGAGGGCGAGAGACAGCGTGGAGTCGGCGATATTCAGATCGAGTACCGCTACCAGCTAACGAACGAGGGGCCGAACATTCCTGCCGTCGCGCCTGGGTTCGGCCTTATCCTTCCAACCGGAAACCGAAATAGAGGCACTGGCAACGGCGTTGTGGGATACGAATGGAGTGTCGCTGCTAGTAAAAAGGTAGCCCCACGACTCGCCTTGCACGCTAACCTCGGGCTGACCTACCTCCCTAAAGTTCGAGTGCCGCTAGATGATGATCAGCGGCTTTCGCCCAAGCGATCGTTGGTCTCGTACGACGTTGGGGCAAGCGCCGTCTTCGCTTTTTCATCGGACATTCACATGCTGCTGGAGTGGGTAGGCGAATTTCAAGAAGAGATCAATGATAAGGGGAAAAAAGAGCGCGATTTCAAGGCGATCCTCTCCCCCGGAATTCGCGCTGCTGTCATCAATAAAAACAACCTGCAAACGGTCGTCGGCCTCGGAATTCCGATCGGCGTTGCTGGCCCGGTCGAAAACTACGGGGCCTTCCTGTATCTCTCCGTCGAGCACAAGCTTTTCTAGCCGGCTCTCCTGCCGCCGGAAAAGTCATTTAAAACAGGGTGAGAATCTCAGCGACCGTTGAGGTCTCGATACCTGAATTTACTGACCAGCATGGACAGGCAGCGTGGGTTGTTTGTTGATAGGTTTCCTCTCGGGGCTGGCAGAAAATCGGTCTGTATTCGGCCCTGAGGTCCGCCTATTCCTTTTTATCGGCGTGCTTGGAGGATTCACGACCTTCTCGTCGTTTGTGTACGAAACCTTTTCGCTGGCGCGCGACACTCAAAATCTCGCTGCCGCCGTTAACATACTTGCCCAGCTGATCCTCGGACTCGTGGGCGTGTGGTTTGGCCATACTTTAGCGCGTCTCATGTGAGGTCAATATGGTACTTCCTAAAGAGGGCTCTCTGCTGCGGATTTTTATCGGCGAGAGCGACAAGCACGAAGGTATGGCTCTTTACGAATGGATTGTACGGAAAGCCAGAGAGCAAGGACTGGCTGGAGCAACAGTTCTACGCGGGCTGGAAGGATTTGGCGCTCATAGCCGGGTTCACACCGCGAAGATTTTACGCTTATCGACGGATCTCCCGATCGTTGTCGAGATCGTCGACAGCCTGGAAAAAATCGAAGCGTTCCTTCCTGCCGTCGATGGCGCTGTTCGAGAGGGATTGGCGACCCTGGAGAGAGTCCAAATCCGTTTCTACAGAAGTGGCACAGTGCAGACCGGTGGCTAACGTGCATTCGCCTATCGAAATCAGCAACGTGAGGACGTCAGAAGCAATCCGCCAAAGGCGGCAGCATCATCGGCGGAGCGGAATCAGCAGCAAACCGATTGTCGCTATAATCGCAAGCACCGCGCCGAAAAGAAACGGCGCGGCGGGACCGTACCAGTCCCACAACAGTCCTGCGATAACGCTCGCCGGTAATGCCGCCACACCCAAGGCGGCATTGAAAATGCCATAGGCCGTGCCGCGAAGGTGCTCCGACACCAAGTCCGCGACTACGGCACTGGATGCTCCGAGAAAAGCGCCGTAGTAAAGGCCGTACCCGGCATAAAGAATCCATATGTGCCAACGTTCCGAAGCGAAGGCAAAGCCGAGATAGATGAGAGCATAGATCAGCCAGCCCGCAATTATTAATCCACGCCTGCCAAAAGTATCAGAAAGCGTTCCGCCCTTTGTCGACGTCAGAGCGACGACTAAGCTGAATGCGGCGACGACGAGAAATATTTCAATGGTGGAAAACCCCACTGTCTGGGCTCGGAGCATCAGAAAAGCGTCGCTCGAGTTGCCGAGCATGAAGAGAGTCAGGACGGCAATGAAAGCCCAGAACCGGCCGTTCATTTCAGACCAGATCAAAGCCGGAGAGCCTTTGACGGGTGCCTTGGGACGCTCCTCGACGCACCACGCCATCACACCGATAGCCGCCAGACCGGGCAACACCGCAAGAAGCACGAGCCACTGATAACTTTCGCGCGTCAGGGTGAGCGTGTCTTGCTGCGTCAAGTAAAGCACGGCGGCGGCGACAATAAGACCGAGAAACCCGCCGGTCTTGTCCATCGCTTTGTTGAACCCGAACGCCCTACCGCGTAGCTCCGGCGGTGTGATATCGGCGATCAAAGCATCGCGCGGCGCCGAGCGGATGCCTTTACCGACCCGGTCCAGAAAACGCACGGCGAGCACGAGGCCCCATGATGTGGCGAAGAAGAGAAGCGGCTTGGTGAGGTTGGAAAAACCATAACCCCACAGGGCCAAGGCTTTCCTACGGCCGGTGCGATCGGCGAGATGTCCTGAGGCAAGCTTCAGAAGGGTCGCCGTGCTCTCAGCGATCCCTTCGATGAGCCCGATGATTCCGATCCTGACGCCCAAAACGTTGGCTAGAAAAAGCGGCAATGTGCGGACAGCAACTTCACTGGAGAAATCGTTGAGTAGCGAAACCACTCCCAACGCGCGTACCGTCGGGTCAAGCGGAACTACCTGATCGTGTATCGCTTCGGTTTTTGCCATGACGAGCAACCTCCCGGCAAATGTCGGATGTTTTATCGTCAGGAAAGAAACAGCCTTGAAGACGCATCGCACGGTCTGCAAGCTACCTGCTCATTCTCAGAGTAGCAACGGTTTGCCGATTCGGCGAAAGTATTCCTTGCGCTTTGCTCTGTTCAAGCGCTTTCAACAAGGGTACTCATCTTGCTCGTTCTTGAACTTGTCCCGATATAAATTCTCAAAACTGAAATGTTCGGCAATACTGACGAGCGATTGTCTCATCTCGACGATACGAGTACCTTATCGATTCGCTTGCCATCCATGTCAACGATCTCAAAACGTAGGCCGTTCCATTCAAAGGTTTCGGACACAGACGGTACACGCCCCATCTGCGTAAAAAGGAAGCCGCCCAATGTTTGGAAGCTGTCTCTTTTTTCTCCCGGCAGAGTCTCGATCTGGAACAGCTCCTTGAATTCATCGATCGCCAACATGCCGTCGAGCAACCAGGAACCATCTTTTCGTTGCACGGCTTTAGCCTCGGACTTTGTACCGAGCGGCATATCACCGGCAATCGCCTCCAGCAGATCGTGGTGCGTCAGCAATCCTTCTATGCCGCCGTATTCATCAACGACCAAGACAATGTGGCTGCCAGAGTTTTTTATATGATCGAGGACCTGCAACGCAGCCATACTCCTCGGAACGAAATCGGCGGGCTGCATGGTTGCTTTAAGATCGAAGCTCTCCGAGCATAAATATGCTGACAACAAGTCTTTTGTCTGTGCGATACCCACAACATTATCCAAGCTGCCGTTACACACCGGAAACCGTGAATGGCCGCTCCCGGAAAGTTTTTCGCAAAGTCGCTGGACTGTGTCATTAACATCGAGCCAAATAATCTGCGTTCGCGGAGTCATCAAACCCCTTGCACTTTTGTCCCCCAACTCGAACACGGCTTCGACCATTTCCTGCTCCGTCGCTTCGAATACACCTGCCTGAGTGCCTTGCCGAAGCAACGTGGTGATTTCCTCCTCGGTCACGAGACTTTGTTCATGAAGTCGTTTCCCAAAAAGCCTAAAAACCAGATCGGTGGAGTAGGTAAACAGATCTACGATCGGCGAGCAGATGGTGAGTATCAAACGCATCACTGGAGCCATAAACATGGCTATCGATTCTGGATGGCTCAATGCTAAACGTTTCGGCACCAGCTCACCGATGACCACGGAAAAATAAGTGATAGCTACGACGACGATTCCGAGCGCGATGGAGCGACTATACGGGGCAATAACGTGAACATGCTGTAATTGCGCTGCAAGCCACGCGGTTAGCGCTCCTCCGCCAAAGGCTCCAGCGAGAATGCCGACCAGTGTAATTCCGATTTGAACTGTCGAAAGAAAACGATTGGGATTAGTTGCCAAATCCAATGCAGCCCGCGCTCGAATAACTCCCTTGTTGGCCAACTCCTGCAAGCGAGACTTGCGTGCGGTTACCACCGCGATCTCCGACATCGCGAAGATTCCGTTGGCTAATAGCAGGAGGAATATCAACGAAATTTCAAAGACTATGCTTGACACGGACCGCTCCTATTCTTCACTGATCTGTGCGTAAAATTGGCTTTAAAATAGGATTCTTTCTAGTGCACGACGCCAACGCTATCCGCGCTTCGGGATTGGCCTATCGTCAAGTCTCGTCAGAATCTTCTTCGTCGTCCTCCTCCGGATCGGTGAGAATCACATAAATGACCGCGATCGCGACTAGCGCGATCACCGCGTAGAGGAGCAACCTCATTGCCTAATTTTGCTAAACCTTCAACGCACGCCGCGTGCGCGTATTAACGCAGAATCAGCCATAGCGAAAAGAAAATGACTACTATCAGCACAATCATCAGCACGACATCGCCATGAATCATTACCCATTCGCGAAGCTAAGAATTGCCATGATCCCCGTGTAGGCTGTTGCTGCTCCGACCGTAGGCCAAATTATGATTTTCAACCAAATCGGGAAGTCTTCCATGATTGTTCCTTTCACCACTTCGGCCAAAGCCGAGGCTTCCAAGCCCAAAACGCAACACCAATATCTGTTCGCGTGAATACCGAAACTCGGAGAAGGAAATTTGGAAGATTTAGATCAGATAAACGCGATGGAGTTTATGTAGTTGAGAGTGTCTTCGGAAATCGGGAACGGGTTCGGAGTGAAAGACGTTGGGAGCTATACTAATGAGCGTAACATCGTCACGCTCCGTGTGATTTGCCGACTCGACGCTATTATTCGCTAGCGGCCCCCATCCACCTCGCTTTGCAGTGCCGCCGTCGTCGGGCGCCGAAAACGCAGCTTGACCGGGAATCTCGTCAAGGTCCTCAATAACGTCGAAGCAAGAAAGACTGACCCAGCCCATGATGAGCAGCGCTGCTAAAAGCCTTCTGCACATGCGCCGGATAATCCGCTCAATATCCGACCTTGTCAAGCATACCGATCCAGTGTGCCCACGTATTGGCTCGATAAAAAGCTGACCGGGCGGGTTTAATCTCTCCACTGTCCGGTCCAACAGACACCGGATCGGAATCTATCCAAAAGGGGCGCCAGCTAAACGGCATCATGGCTTCGGATATAAATATAAGATCTGTCACTGTGTGGGAAGAACACCGATGCAGTGCCTCGCCAAATTTTTTGTTTTGCGGTAGATTGCGACGAATTACCCCGACACTACATGAGCCAAGTTCTCATTCAACAATACTTGAACCAGCTTCAAGACCTGCGAAAGGTTTCCGGTACCCACCGTGAAATGGTCGTGCGCGAGGCGTTCAAGGACCTGCTGAAGGGCTGGGCGCGCTCGCACGATCTGATTTTCGTTCCCGAATACGAGATCGCCAGTCCCGCCAAAGATCGGCGCTACGTCGACGGCGCGTTGGTTCATGCTCTGCGCGTGCCTTTCGGTTATTGGGAGGCGAAGGATGAGAAGGACGATCTCGACGCCGAGATCGAGCTCAAGAAGCGCCGCGGCTATCCGCAGGACAACATCATCTTCGAGGATTCAAACCGAGCGGTCTTGGTTCAGGAGAAGCAAGAGGTTTATCGCTGCGCCGTCGACGACGTCAAAGACCTCGAAAAATTACTCAATCTCTTCTTCGAATACGAACGCACCGAGATCACCGAGTTCCGCAAAGCTGTCGAGCAGTTCAAAGCCGATCTGCCGATGGTCTTGGAGGCGCTGCGATCCATGATCGAGCGCGCCCATAAACGCGAACCTGATTTCAGAAAAGCCGCCGAGGAATTTCTCAAACACGCCCAAGAGGCGATCAATCCCAGCCTCACAGAAGCCGACGTGCGCGAAATGCTGATCCAGCACATCCTTACCGAAGATGTTTTCACCGCCGTCTTTCCGGGTACACCGTTTCATCGAGACAACAATGTTGCCCGCGAGCTTTACAAGCTGGAGGCGACTTTCTTCAAAGGGGACACAAAGTATCAGGCCTTGAAGGGCATGGAGCCGTACTACGCCGCCATCCGTTCCGCCGCCGCGCAGATCGGCACGCACCACGAGAAGCAGACGTTTTTGAAAGTCATCTACGAGAACTTCTACAAGGTCTACAATCCCAAAGCCGCCGATCGCCTCGGCGTTATCTACACGCCCAACGAGATCGTCCGCTTCATGATCGAGAGCGCCGACTACCTATGCGAAAAGCACTTCGGACGGAATCTCATCGACAAAGACGTTGAGATCCTCGACCCCGCCGCCGGCACCGGCACGTTCGTTTGCGAGATGCTGGAGCACTTCCGCGGCCAGCCGGCGAAGCTAAAGCACAAGTATCTGGAAGAACTTCACGCCAACGAAGTCGCGATCCTGCCGTACTATGTCGCCAACCTGAACATCGAAGCGACTTACGCCGCCATTGCAGGCGAGTATCTCGAATATCCTAACCTCTGCTTTGTCGATACGCTCGACAATACCTATGCCCTGCGCAAATACCGCGGCCACATGGACGATCTGTTCGGCTCCCTGAGCGACGACAACGTCCGGCGCATCCGCCGCCAGAACAGCCGCAAGATCAGCGTGATCATCGGCAACCCGCCGTATAATGCCTGGCAAGAAAACTATAACATTCAGAATCCCAATGACCCTATCGGAAATCGACAAACGTATTAGTGAAACCTACATTGAGAGAGCACAGCTCAGAACCAAATCGCTTCTACGACATGTATGCTCGGTTTTTCCGGTGGGCGAGCGATCGGCTTAACGAAAATGGATTCTAGCCCTCATTACCAATCGAAGCTTTATAGACACACTTTTGATGGATTCCGGAAAGTGGTTGGCAGATGAATTCAAGGAAGTCTGGATTGTTGATCTTGGGTGGCGATGTCCGAGAAATCCGAAACTTTCGGGTACGAAACACAATGTCTTTGGAATTCAGACTGGCGTCGCGATTAGCTTGTTCGTTAAACGCGCAAAGGGTAGCGCCGCTCGTATTTTTTACGCGCGGCGACCGGAATTCGAGACTGGGGAAGAGAAGCTGGCTTGGCTAGGCGGCTCCACATTGCGCACCGTCCGGTGTGAGGAATTGAGCCTGACGCAAAAGACAACTGGATAGAGCAGGGCGACAGTGAGTTCGACGCATCTTCTTCCATTAATTGACCAAAACGCGAAGACGGCAAAGACGCAGCGACCTGAGCGAGCGATCTTTAAGTTGTTTTCTCCAGGTCTTAAGAGTCAACGCGACGAATGGGTTTATGCCCTATCTCGCGAGGCGCTCGCGACAAAAATGCAGTTTCTTATCGCGAACTATGAGGCGGCTCGGACTAAGCAGCGCAAGGTATCCGATACAACAATTAAGTGGGACGCCGAGTTAGAACGCTATCGGAAGGCGAATATTAAGAAAATATTCGACTCGAAAATGATTGTCGATGCGCTGTACCGTCCTTTTTGTCGCCGACTTTTGTATTTTGATCGCCATTTCATCGGCAGACAGTATCAAATGCCGGCCATGTTTTGCGACGGGCGAGCGGATAATCTCGCGATTGCTTTCAGTGACCGGGGTTCACGAGCACCCTTCAGCGTGATGGCAAGTCAGCATTTCCCGGAACTGCATTTGTGTGCGAGCACGGACGGATTTCAAGTGTTGCCTAGATATCGGTATATGGCGCCGAGCACCACGCACATGACAACATCACCGACTGGGCACTTGATCAATTTCAGAAACACTACCACTCCGATCGCGGTCGCGGAAAAATCACGGTCACTAAAGATGCGATCTTTCATTACGTTTATGGCGCGCTACACGATCCGATTTATCGGGAGAAGTACGGGTTTAATTTAAAGCGTGAGTTTCCACGGATTCCATTCTACAAAAGATTTGCGGCAGTGGGCGGAGTGGGGCAAGGAATTGATGGACCTGCATATCGGCTACCAATCCGTGGCCCCAGCGAAGCTCAAGCGAATCTGACCTGCCGGACGAGAAAGCGCGCAAAGCCGGACTCACGCCAAAGTGCATACTGAAAGCTGACAAAGACGGCGGGCGAATCATCGTCGACAGCGAAACGACGCTGACCGGTATCCCACCCGAAGCTTGGGAATACAGACTCGGCAACCGCTCCGCGCTGGAATGGATTCTCGACCAGTACAAAGAAAAGAAACCCAAAGACCCGACCATCCGCGAGAAGTTCAACACGTACCGCTTCGCAGATTACAAAGAGAAAGTCATCGATCTGCTAATGCGCGTGACAACCGTCAGTGTTCGGACGGTTGCAATTACCGAATTGATGAAGAATGTAAATCGCTAACGTAGCGCGCTAAGCGTACTGTTTCGCTGCGACGGAGCTTTAAAATGGAAGAATTCGATTTTGTTGCACGGGATCAGTTTGGCGTCGTCAAGTTTGTAACGTTTCTCAGTATTTTCATTCTCGCGTCTATCCTGCAGTACAAGTTTCCGCACCAAAACTCATTCGCCGCTGTTTTGAAGAACTGGCGGGTCAATCTGTCGTTGGCCGGCGTGAACGCCGTCGTAATGGCGAGTATTTGCGGTGGATGCCTGTGCGCACTTGCTCTCTATGTGAAGCAACAGCACTTGGGATTCCTCGATCTGATGGGCCTGTCGTATTGGGGACAAATCGCATCGACGGTCATTTTATTTGATTTGGTCGCGTATTTTATTCATCGATTTTACCACCAGAACAAATGGCTGTGGCCCCTTCACGCCGTCCATCACGCGGACATTGTTTTCGAGACTTCGACCGCCCTGCGATTTCACCCCTTTGAATTATTGATTTCACTTGGAGTGCGGCTCGCGTTCGTTTGGCTTCTCGGGCCGCCGATCTTAGCGATCGTTATCTTTGAAATTCTCTTCGCGTATTTCAATCTTCTCGAACACAGCGACTTTATTCTCCCGCAAAAGCTAGAACGAATACTGATGCCGATCTTTATAACTCCGTCGATGCATCGCCGGCATCATTCCTTGAACGAAAGAAGTACCCCGAATTTTGGCACGATTTTGTCACTCTGGGATATCCTGTTCGGGACGCTGAACGTTCGCGAGCCGCAGGAAGCGATTGATGTCGGTACGCCGGGGATAGGTAAGCGCCACCTGACGTTCGGAACCCTGATACTTCATCCGTTCGTGGCGTGGCGCGCGATGCGTTGCGACTATTAAGCCGTGTCGGACACTCTATGTCCAAATCCACACTGTCGACAGCCATTTTGCTAGGCACTAATCCGGCTTCTTGGTAGCTATCGTTTCTTTAGCTCCCAATAAGTACCATCAAAAAAATCGAGATAGAATGCGCGAGCTGACAAATCGCTCAACACGGACGGCGAAACAAAAGAGCGCCGGCGACTATGGCGTTAGGCGTTGACGGGGCAGGCAAATGGTGAGGCTATTTGCTACTTTGGCCGGTGCATTGATTGGGACCGTAATAGAGTACTTTTATTGGAGTCCATGTGGCGTGCGACTGGCTCTATCCGACCAGCAACCTAAGCGGGATCTACGGGGTCTTCATCTCTGGGCCTATCGGATTGGCAATAGGAGCTGTCGATGTTAAGAGCGATAACTCTGCCTGGGCGCTCTTGACGGCGGAATGTGAGCAGGAATGAGGGCCATGAACATTCTCACGGCCAATCTTGTCTTCAGTATCCTTGTGTTTTGGGTGGCCGCCAGAATCTATCTGCTGCCGAGACTCCATGAGCTGACGCCTCAAACCGTGCTGCTGCCGATTCTTCTGCTCCATTCATTTCGGCACCTCGGCTTGATGTTCCTGGCGCCAGGAGCGACTTATTCCGGCATCCCTCCGCAATTTGCATATCCAGCGGCGTTCGGCGACTTGTTGGCCGCCATGCTCGCGCTGGCGTCGATTTTGGCGGTGACGAAGAACCTCGGAAGTGGTCGCTTTCTCGTATGGGTCTTCAACGTGGAAGGATCTGTAGATCTGATCGCAGCGATTGCACTGGCAACCATCTATGGAGCATCGCCTTATATGGGTCCAGCCTACTGGATCCCTGCATTTTGGGTTCCTGCGCTGTTGGTGACGCATTACATCACGTTCGTTATTCTTAGCAAATATTGGACACGATCAGCCTAACTTATCTGGACGAAGAACCTTTACCTACTTGACACCTCGATGATCGAGGGGTTATACAAATATCATATGCCTCGTTCCTTGAAGCCCGTCCGTTCAGTTCCACTTCAGACACCCGATTACACTGATCGAGCGTATTGGCAGGGAACGATCAAGATGTCGCTTTCCAAGTTCTTCGTGCTGTGCGTGCTGCATCAGAAGCCGATGCACGGGTATGAGGTCGTTCAGGCTGTCGAGAGAACGACCAAAGGATGTTGCAGTCCCACAGAGGGGACGGTCTATCCGATGCTGAACGAATTCGAGGCGGGCGGCTATCTCATCTCGCGTGTCGACATAGTCCAAGGCCGCGAGCGGAAGGTATACACCCTCACTCGAAAGGGGAGAGATGCGTTCCAAACCGCGGTGGACGCGTGGCTCGAGGCAACCGATTGTATCGTAGCCAGCAAGGCGGCTGCAGATGCAATCGCGCGCTCAGGTCGCAAGGTCAAGTGAGCATGCGAATGATATTTTTTTGGCCTTATACATCGATCTCGGAGGCATCCAACACCGATGCATATAGCGCCGGGCGTGCCCCATGATCGAGCTAACGAAACGGACGCGCGTCGTCATCGCGCTCGGCATCGCACAGACGCTGGCGTGGGGCTCAACCTACTACCTGCCCGCAATCTTGGCGGTGCCGATGGCGCGCGAGCTTGGCGTATCGACCGGAGTTGTCTTCGCGGCGTTCTCGGCCGCGCTTGTCGTCGCCGCGGTTCTCGGGCCGCTTGCCGGCCGCCGCATCGATCTTTTCGGCGGCCGCGACGTACTGACGGTCTCGAGTTTGGTTTTCGCTGCGGGTCTTGCGACTCTCGGCGCGGCGCAAGGAGCGGGGATGCTGTTTGCCGGTTGGCTCGTCATCGGCATCGGCATGGCGATGGGGCTCTACGAGGCGGCGTTCTCCACTCTCGCCGGCATCTACGGTCGAGAGGCGCGCGGCGCAATCACCGGCATCACGCTGCTGGCGGGTCTGGCGAGGCACAATCTGCTGGCCGATCTCCGCCTATTTGGAGACCGAGGTTGGCTGGCGCATGGCATGCTTCTTCTGGGCAGCCGCGCACCTCGCCATTGGCCTGCCGCTCAACCGCTTTCTCGTGCCGGTGGGCACGCAGCCCATCCCGTCTGCGACGAACGAAGCGGCGCACGGGAGTCCTGGTGGGCCAGCAGGGTCACAAAACCGTGCGATGCCGTTGCTTGCCCTCGTTTTCGCGGTGACATGGTTCACAAGCACGGCGATGGCGACGCACCTGCCGCGACTCTTGCAGGAGGCCGGCGCGTCGGCAACCATGGCGGTCGCGGCCGCCGCTCTGGTGGGGCCGGCGCAGGTTGTCGGACGCTTTCTAGAGTTCGGCGTTCTTCAGCGGTTCCATCCGCTGCTCTCGGCGCGCCTCGCGGCCATTGCTCATCCGCTGGGCGCGCTCGCAGTCATCGCGTTTGGCGCACCGGCCGCCGTCGTCTTCACCGTGCTTCACGGCGCAGGAAACGGCATCCTGACAATCGCCAAGGGGACGCTGCCGCTCGCGATCTTCGGCCCCTCCGGCTACGGCCTTCGTCAAGGCATTCTGATGGTGCCGGCACGCTTCGGACAGGCCGCCGCGCCGTTTCTGTTTGCGGTCCTGATGGAGCGCTTCGGTACTTCGGCGCTGCTTCTGTCGACCGCGCTTGGGCTCGCCGCACTGGCGGCCCTCCTTGTTCTCACTCCTGCATCGACGGCTGGACGCGTATGAGACTTCGAACACTGCCGGATTCCGACTTCCTGCCTGCGCTCGATACGAGCTACGCACTGGAACGGCCGGCCAGCGGCCTTGCTGCCGGGCCTCAGCATCCCCCGCGGATCCTGCTGCTCTATGGATCTCTGCGCGAGCGCTCCTATTCGCGTTTGGTCGTCGAGGAGGCCGCACGCCTCGTGCGCTTCTTCGGGGCAGAAGCCCGAATATTCGATCCATCGGACCTGCCGCTTCCGGACCAGGTCAGGGCTGATGATCATCCGGCGGTGCACGAACTGCGCGAGCTGTCGATGTGGTCTGAGGGCAGATCTGGTGTAGCCCGGAGCGCCACGGTCAGATCACCGGCGTCATGAAGGCGCAGATCGATCATCTGCCGCTCAACATGGGCGGGATGCGGCCGACCCAAGGCCGAACGTTAGCCGTCATGCAGATATGCGGCGGCTCACAGTCCTTCAATGCCGTTAACACACTCCGGCTCCTTGGACGCTGGATGCGCATGTTCACCATTCCCAACCAATCGAGCGTTGCGAAGGCATTCCAGGAATTTGATGAGGCCGGACGAATGAAGCCGTCGAGCTACTACGAACGGATCGTCGATGTCGTTGAGGAGCTCGTTCGCTTCACGATCCTCCTTCGTCCCCACATTGCGGCCCTGACCGACCGGTACTCCGAACGCAAAGAGGCCGCAGGTCCACAACGCAATGCTGCGTCGGATCTGTCAGCGATTGCGACGGCTCATCAAGTGAAAAGAGCGGAGACGTGAAGAAACTGATTTGGCTGACCGATCTCCACCTTGTCGAGCCGGGACAGGATTGGCCACAGTTGATCCTTTGGCGCGCCTCCTCTGTGTAAAAACAGTTGGGTTCACTGCAAGCACCCGGGTGCCTGCGCCTCCAATTCGGCCATAGTTTGAACGTAAGCCAGTGCGGCATCCAACGATCGAGCACGCGCCTGGGTGAAGCGGTCTCGCGTAACACTGAATTCAAAAATCGTCATCTCTCCGCTTTCATACGCCTTGCGGGTGAGAGCGAGCATTTTTTCCAGGTCGCCGAGATAGTTGTTTCCATAGGCGTCAACTCTTTCCTTCGCGAGCCTCAGCCTTGTATAGGTCGAGTCGAGCTGCTGTTTCACGGACATCGTGCGGCCTTCCAGTTCAGCTTTGCTGACGTTTTGATTCGCCAGCGCGGTAGTTATCTCTTCCTGATTGCGATTGAAAAACGGGAGGGGAATTGCGATCTCTCCCCCGACGACATTGTGATTAGTCTCCCGCTTATACCGAGGTCCGAGAGAAATATTGGGAATCCTCCGGGCCTGTGCCAGACGGAGTTCCGCCTCACGGACCTCGACCGCGAGCTTCGCGGCCTTCAAATCGGCGCGGTTAGCAAGGCTACAAGCCTGGAGATTCTGCCGAACCGGGAAGGTGTTGCGCTTTCTGCCCGAGATCTCCAGCAGATCCCCGTTAGCCACCAACGATCCTTCATCCTGTAGACCCACGAGCCGGCGCAGCTCGTTTTCCACGGTTACCCGTTCGCGCAGCTTGTCTGCCAGCTCGTTTCGAACCTGGTCCCGATCGAGCCGAAGGGTATTGAGTTCCAAGATCGTTATGTCTTCGCGCTCGAACCTCTTTTGACCCGCCTGCAAAAGATTTTCCTGTGCCGCCACAACCGTCTTTAAGTCGTCGATGCTATGCTGCACCGCAAGCAGATTATAAAAGGCTCGCGTCAACTTCCAGGCGCAGCAACCGTTCCGCGTCCTCAACCGACAACTGGGCTTGAGCCAGGTTCTTTTCCGCCGCCTCCGAGCGATAGCTGCGCTGGCCGGCGATTTCTAATTCCTGGTGGAGATTCAGTTCAACGCTCGTGTCGGACCGGCCCGACGTTGACGATTCCACTTCGACGCTGAAGCGCGGGTTGTTTTGAAACAACAAGCCGGCTTGCTGAGCGCGTCCCTGAGCGATGCCCAGCGAGTGCCGTTTAGCTTTTGAGTTCCGCATTGTCTCGGAGTGCGTGCTGGAGTGCCGCCGGCAGGTCCAGGGAAACTTCCGCTGCCTGGGCGCGATTCGCTGCCAGTACAAACAATAGAACAAACGGGAAGCACAGGATTCTTCGGGGACTCATAGCACCACCCTTCTCAGTCATGGGACGGCCAAATCGTAAATACAGAGCGGGCACCACGATCATGTTGAGAGCCGTTGAAGAAAACAGCCCGGCAAGAATCACAACGGCCATGGGCGTAAGGATTTCGCTGCCCGGCTCGCCGCCACGCAAAACCAGCGGCAGAGCGCAAGCCCGGCGCACAGCGCCGTCATCATTATCGGCGAAAGCCGTTCCAGCGCGCCGCGCTCGACGGCGCGCTCGAAACTCTCGCCTTCTTCCTGCATCAGATGACGGATATGCGAAACCATCATGATGCCGTTTCTGGCGGCGATGCCGAACAGCGTGATCAGGCCGATCATCGAAGCCACATTTAAAACGCCGCCGGACAAAAAAATGCCGAATACGCCGCCGATCAATGCCAGTGGCAGATTGACCAGAATGATCAGCGCATCGCGCAGCGAACGGAGCGCCGCCGCAAGCAAAAGTACGATGCCGGCGATGACGAGTACGCTCAGAAAGGCGATCGTCTGCGACGCTTCCTCGGCGCTCTCGAATTGCCCGCCGTAGCTAACGTAGTATCCTCTTGGGCAGCGAACACCGCCTTGGTCACGTTGTCCTGGATGTCGCGCACGACTCCTTGCAAATCTCTCCCGGCGACGTTGGCGCTGACGACGATCTTTCTTTGCACGTTCTCCGCGGCTTATCGTATTTGGCCCCAAATCCTTCTTTACCTCGGCCAGCGAAGCCAAGCGGAACCTTGCCGCCGAGCGGAGTATCGATCAGGGTGGCGCGGATGGCTTCGAGACTCTGCCGGTTGGCATCTTCGGCGCGCACGACGAGATCGAAACTTCTTTGGCCTTCGAGCACGCTCGAGACGGTCTTACCGAGAAAGGCGGTCTCGACGGCTTCGGCAACCTCTTCCACTTTGAGTCCGGCCCGGGCGATGCGCTCCCGATCGAACTGAAGGCGAAGGATCGGGAATGTCCGTCTGCTGCTCGATGGACAGATCGACGACGCCCGGCACCTTGGCCATGATGTCGCGGACTTGCTGCGCGAGCGTTCGAAGCCGGCGCAAATCGTCGCCGAAAATTTTTACGGCGATATTGGCCCGCGTGCCCGAGAGCATATGATCGATGCGGTGCGAAATCGGCTGGCCGATGGTAATGTTCATTCCCGGCACGGCGGTCAAAGCGCGGCGCAGTTCCTGAAGAAATTCCTCCTTCGAGCGCTTTTGCATCTTCGAGGCCGACGTCGATTTCCGCCGCCTCGACGCCTTGGGCATGCTCGTCCAACTCCGCGCGCCCGGTCCGGCGCGCGGTCGACTTCACCTCGGGAAAGGACAGTAGAATCGACTCCACCATTTGGCCGAGCCGGTTGGATTCTTCCAGCGAAGTCCCCGGCAAGAGTCACGGCATTGATCGTCAACGTGCCCTCGTTGAACTCCGGGAGAAAGGCGCGGCCCATAAACGGGAGCGTTGCCAGCGTGATTAAGAATAAAACGCAAGGCAACGCCGATGATCAGTCTTGGACGTCGGATGACCACGGTGAGAGTTCTCTGGTAGGCGCTCTTTAGGCGCCGCACCACCGGGCTTTCCTCGCCCTCGGTGACTCCTTTCGAATTCGGCAGCAGCAGCGAACAAAGCACGGGAGTTACCGAAGCCGCGACAATCAGAGAGGCGAAGAGCGAGACCACATAAGCCACGCCAAGCGGCGCCAGTAATCGTCCCTCGACGCCGCTCAAGAAAAACAGCGGCACGAAGACCAGCATGATGATGAAGGTCGCGAAGGTGATCGAGCTACGGATCTCCAGCGAGGCCGTGAGCGTGACCGCAAGCGGGTTCTGGCGCAAGCCCGGCTCAAGCTTGGCATTTTCGCGCAAGCCGCCGAAAAACGTTTTCCACGTCGATGATGGCGTCATCGACCAGCGCGCCGATGGCGATCGCCATCCCGCCCAGAGTCATCGTGTTGATCGTCGCGCCGAAGAATTTCAGCGTCAGCACGGCAACAAGCAGCGAAAGCGGGATGGCGAGAAGCGTGATGAACGTGGCGCGCAGGTTCATGAGAAACAAGAGCAGGATCACGACCACGACAATCGCGCCGTCGCGCAGCGCGTCAATGACATTGTCGATGGAGACCTGGATAAAATCCGCCTGGCGAAAGATATGCCGGTTGATCGTCATCCCCGCTGGAAGCGTTTTCTGGATGTCGTCCAGAGTTCGGTCCAACTCTGCGGTCAACGTCAAGGTGTTGGCGCCGGGCTGTTTCTGGAGTCCGAGAATCACTGCAGGCTTGCCTTGAGCCGATCCCTCGCCGCGCTTGATCGCCGGCCCGATGCGCACATCGGCCAAATGACTCACCAGTACGGGCCGGCCGTTATTGAGGCTGACTAACGGTGTTCGCGATGTCCTCTATGCGGGTAACCCGGCCGATGCCGTGAATCAGATACTCCTGACCGCCTTCGACGTAAAACCCTGCGGAAGTATTTTGATTAGTGCCCTTAACCGCCGCGATCACCTGACTCAGACTGACGCCCGCCGCCGCCATTCGTTTCGGGGGAGATGATCACCTGGTATTCCTTGATGTCTCCGCCTATGGGCGTGACTTGGGAGACCCCGGGAACCGAAAGAAGCCGCGGCCGGATCACCCAATCGGCGGTGGAGCGAAGATCCATCGGCGCCTGCTTGTCGCTGGTCAGGCTGATGAACATGATTTCGCCCATGATCGAGGAGACGGGAGCCAAAACCGGCCGTTCCGTTTCGGGCGGCAAATTGGCGCCGGCGAGCTGTAGTTTTTCGTTGACGACTTGCCGGGCCTGATAAATATCCGTTCCCCACTCGAACTCGACCCAGACCACCGAGATTCCCGTCGCTGTCGACGAGCGAACCCGGCGCACGCCGGAGGCGCCGTTGACCGCCGTCTCGATCGGAAACGTCACCAAGGTCTCGACTTCTTCGGGCGCCATGCCGTGCGCCTCGGTGATTACGGTTACGGAAGGCGCCGTCAGATCCGGAAAAACATCGACGGGCATTTTGACCGCGACAATAGTTCCTCCGATGAGGATCGCCGCCGCGATGGCAAGAACAATCAAGCGGTTTTCTAACGACCAGCCAATCAGTTTGGCAATCATGCTTTATCCCTCAGGCCTTTCAGTCTGACGCTAGTGAGCGTGGCCGTGGGCGGGAAGCTGGTGGAAAGCGAGCCAAGATGTACCCGATAGGCGCCTTTGGTTACGACGCGCTCGCTGGCTTTCAGTCCCGATTTGACCTCGGCGTAGCCCTCGCTCTGATTCCGAGCTCCAGTTCGCGCCGCTCGAAGGTCTCACCTTCGGCCTGCACGAAAGCGACCGCAACCCCTTTGTCATCGACGATGGCGCTTAGAGGAACAGCGAGGCCGCGAGACCTTTCTCCGGTTGGTATGGCGAGATCGCCGTGGAGACCGATTCTCAAGCGACCTTCGTCGTTTCGAGCTTCCAGGATAAGCGGGACGGAGCGAGTGGCTGGATCGATTACACTGCCGATATTCACGAGACGCGCCTTCGGCCGGACCAGCGACTAACGGCTCCGACAGTGCGGCGGCCGCGAAAGTTGCCCGCTCGAACTTGCGTACTTTTGGGATGTCGAGCTCGAAGAGCCGTCCCTCAATCCATACGCGATCCAGGTTGATGATCGAAAGCAGATTCTGACCGGCTTCAACCAGCGCGCCGGGCGTGATATTTGCCGAGACAACGGTGCCGGATATCGGCGAACGGAGAGAAAATCTTTCGGCCTTGCGCCGAGCGACTTTTCCCGATCGTCTGCCGGATCGAGTAAACCGAGCTGCGACCGGGCGGCCTCCAGACGCGCCTTTGCACCGCCACGTCCCTTTCCGACTGCTCCAGCCTTTTGCGAGGGACAATTTTGTCTTTGTAAAGTTCTTGGACCCGCTCCAATTCTTTTTCGGCCGCTTCCAGCTCTGATTTCGCCGTCGCAAATTCCGCGTCCAGTTCGACTCTGTTTTTACTGGGCAGAGGGAGAATGACAGCGAGTTCTTCTCCTTGCTTAACTTTCTGGCCGGGACCGGGCGCCGCTTTTCGGCGCGGTCATGATTCTTCCTGCGACCGGCGCTACGATCTGTACCTGGCCAGCTGCGGCCGGCTTTACCTCGGCGCTCATCTTCAAAAGCACCGAAAGTTCTCTTTCGCCGACCGGCTCGGTGGCAAAGTCCATGCGCCACTGCTGCTCCTTGAGAAATGTGATGCCTTTGGCCTGCGGCTGTTTCATCGCTTTGCTTTGCCGGCTCCGGCTTCTCCAGGACTTTGACCTCGCCGGCGTCAATGGTGTCATAGACTTCCGTCTTTTCCTGGACGGTAACGATGGAACGCGAGACGATAAGAACCGGGCTGATCGACTTTGACGACCGGGCGATAGATCCCTGCGACTGCCGGAGTTCTTGCCTCGGCGACTATTTGTTTTCCTTGCGAGGAGTAAGAGATACCCTTAGAGGTCCGTCCGAGACCGGCTTGAAAGTTTCGAGATCGGTAAGGTGGGCGGCGAAGGGAGTTTCCTTCCCCGCTACAAGGGCGGGAAATTCAACAAACAGTTCCGTCTTTTCAGTCCACCTGGTAATACTTATCGTTTGTGGGTCTGTCTTGTCCTCGTGGATGAGCGCCACCCTTGACAGCCCGCAGACAAAAGACCGACTAACAAGCAGGCGAAAAGCCTTGAAGCCATAGAAATGTTCCTCCGACTCCTGATTAACTCAGGAGGTTGTAAACTGAGATGAAGGAAAAGGCTTAGAGCACGAAAAGTGCGGGGGAGCGCGAGAAGAAAGGAAGTGCGCGAAGCATCGAGAATGGGTGGAGCACGCTCGGATCGGATGCGGTTTAAACAGATCAGGTTTACGGACGAGTGTATGGGGTTGCGGAGAAAGAAGAACCGACAGCGTACCTTGACGGAGGACTAAGGAACCTCTGAATAACTACGTTATTTGGAAGGGGGCGATTATTTAAAACTGTTTCATGTTGACTAAGCGGCTCGGTGATTACATCGGATGGGGTTTGCCTCGATTTCTTGGCCACTCAATGCGTTTGTGGACGGCCCAAGCTCCTCCCCATCGGACTACGCCAACAAAGCACGGCGCACTCGATACAGATTGGCCAGCGCAAACAGCGTGTAGATCTGTGCCGCGTTTTTCTTCAATCCCCGATACCGGGTCTTGATGTAGCCGAACTGGCGCTTGACCACCCGAAACGGATGCTCCACCTTGGCCCGTATACTGGACAGTTTTCTGTTTCTGCGCCGCTGCTTATGGCTCAAGCTCTTTTTGCTCTTGGCCTTGTCCAACACGCCCCAGAATAGTCCCCGTCTTTCTCGCTGAGCGCTTATCCTGGTCGCTGAAGTAACCCTTGTCGGCAAACACCGCTTGCTCTTCTCCATGAAGGAGCGCTTCCATCTCCTGCTTGTCATGCACACTGGCCGTGGTCACTTTGACCGTGTGCACCAAACCGCTCTGACTGTCCGTTCCCGTGTGCACCTTCATGCCGAAGTGGTAGTTGTTGCCCTTCTTGGTCGAACTCATCTCCCCGTCGCGTTTCTTGTCCTTGTTCTTGGTCGAGGACGGCGCACCGATCAGCGTGGCGTCTACGATCGTGCCTTGTCTGAGCAAAAGCCTTTTCTCGCTCAAATACCCGTTGACCTCTTCCAACAGCTTCTCGGTTAACTGGTGCTTTTCCAGTAAGTGGCGAAAGTTTAAAATCGTGGTCTCATCGGGAATTTCTTCTTCCCCCAACTCTATCCCGGCAAATCGCCGCACCGACTCGATGTCGTACAACGCTTCTTCCATCCCGGGATCGGACAACCCGTACCACTGCTGCACAAAGTATATCCGTAGCATCCGTTCCAACGGCATCGGTCGCCGT
>CAWDPO010000003.1:0-320358 GCA_963804165.1 uncultured delta proteobacterium | reverse complement strand
ATTAGGATTCTGCTGAAGAACCCCTCATTTTGATTTGTGATCGACGTTAAGAATGGTGCTACGACGAGGGTAATGTTGCCGAGCGAGAAATTTTGACCTGCTACGGCGCCACAAGCAAGAGAAGTGGCTCGCTCTTAGCCTTAGGCAGGGCTCAGAGCCGATGTTCTCATCTGGAAGGCGAGCAGATTTAGATATCGTTTCACATTGCAAGCGGCTCCCATCAAATAATGCGATAGCCCGACTCGGCTCAGCCCCCGATATTTCGTCCGTCTCAGCCCGTGCCCGCGCACCAACTCGCTGTGGGTCCCCTCTATCCCGTTTCGCGGATGCATGCTCTTTGAGAACCCGCTCTGTTTCATTTCTCTGCGCCGCTGCTCGACCAGATCATGGCGCAGTCCCACGACCAAAGTTCTCCGTCCACTCTTGGAACGTGTACACTGATTTTGTACAGGACAACTATCACATTGATTACCCCACTCGATGCGATAGTACTCGGTTCCCATGTAGCTATCTTTGATGCGGCTGCACTGCGTGCTGAGTTTGCCCTGGGGACAAACCGCCTGGCGTTTGTCGATATCAACATGGAACGCATCGCTATTGTACGCTCCCTTGTGCGGGTCGGGACGCGTCGGGCCTAATAACTCGATGCCGTTTTGTTCAGCTTGCGTTAAGGTGTTCTCGGTGACGTAACCGGCATCGGTATACATCGCCTGGGGTGTGATCTCATGGTGCTGCTGTTCTCTTTTGAGCGTCTCGGTTAAACCCGCCATCTCGTCCTGGGCCGCCTCGGTGGTCAGTATCTCGGTAATAAAATGCTCGGCGGGCTCGCCTTTTTTCTTGATGGGTTGTTGTGGATCGACGCTCTCCGCCACATGCACCTTGTAGCCGGTCCACTGCTTGGTCCTCTTATCGGCATAATGCGCATCGGGATCATGCGGGTTCTGTACCGCGCGGGGCGGCCGCTTGGTGGCGGGCTCAAGCTTTCCCTCGACCACCTCAAAGTGCTCCTCAAAGACCCGGCGCAAAAGTTTCACCGCCTCCCGTTCCCTGAGCTTAGAATCATTTCTGTCTAGCCACTCCAAAAGCTCTCTCATGTGTTGCCCACACTGCCGATAGCGCCTATCGTGCTCGGTCTTGCTTAATCGCCAATCGAGTTTGCTCTGCACGTACAACTCCCATAGTCTGTCCCAAAACTCGGGCCGCTTTTTCTTCCCAACTTCATGTTCCAAATCCTCCACCGCCAAGCGCAGCGTCTCCATCGCGCACTCCAAGTAGCTCATCGCTTTCACGTATCCCACGATATGGGTGCTATCGAGCCGCTGCTTGCCCTTTTTCTTCACCAATCCCAACTCCACCAGGAGCTTTAAGATCCCGTCAAAAATCATCCGCTCGGCTTTTTTCTTTTCCAGCCGGTCGCGAAAATAAACCAACACCGTGGAATGAAACCCGTCGTAGTCCAGTTCCAAATCCAGGGCGTACTTCCAACCCAAGTGATACACCACCTGCTCGGTGGCCGAGCGGTCGGCCGCTTTCTCCATGAACTGCAGCAGCGTCACCCCGCATAACAGCACCGGATCGATAGCCGGTCGCCCGTTATCCTCGCAGTAAAGCGCATGAAGCTTAGCTGAAAGCTCTAAAAGCTTGGGCCAGATCTTTTCCCTAAACAGCCGGTAGCGGTTGGCCGGACCGAAAAGATTTCCAGCAAGATAGTCGGTATGATAAAAGCTTCTCTGGGCATCGGCGGCTCTTACGCTCATGGAAAAATCATGAAGGCAACATCTTCGCTTGTCAACGTCTATTTAATTAACTAGAGTCGCCAAATGAACTATCCCACTAAAGTCCAGGCCATCCGCCGCAAAAAGGCCGTCTCTCAGTGTTATGTTAACTTGCCGCTGCCTCTAGCTGCGGCCATTGATATCGAACCAGGGGAGATGGTGCAGTGGAAAGTCGACACCCGTTACAAACTCTTCCTCATCCGCCAACGACCTAAGAAAAGAAAATAACCATGAGGGGTTTTTCAGCAGAATCAATCTTCATGTCGGTCCCTCAGCGTCATCATGCAATCGAGCGCTAAGACGCCTTTGCCTTTTTCAAACACTCTCAACGGATTGATATCGATCTCCGCGACCTTTTCCACGACATCCATCGACAGCCGCGAAAAACGGCAAAGAACCTCCGCGAGGGCATCGATATCGCTCTCGGGCTCGCCGCGTACGCCCTGAAGTATGCGATATCCTTTGAGCTCGCCGAGCATTTCCCGCGCATCGCTCATTGTCAAAGGCGCTATGCGCATGGCGACGTCCTGGATGACTTCGACAAAGATACCGCCGAGTCCCACGACAACCACCGGGCCAAACTGCGGATCGCGAGTCATGCCGACAATCACTTCCTTGCCGCCCTGGATCATTTCTTGAACGATAACACCGTTGACCTTCGCCTGGGCATTATATTGCACCGCGTTGGCGAGGATCTCGCGATAAGCGCGGCGCAATTCCGTTTCGTTTTGAATATTGAGCTTAACGCCACCCGCCTCGGTCTTATGTGTGATCTCGGCAGACTCCACTTTGAGGACGACGGGATAGCTGAATTCTTGGGCCAACCGAAGTGTGTCCTCTTCGGTCTGCGCGAGCCCCTCGCGCGTCGTTGGTATACCGTATTTAGACAGAATTTTTTTGCCCAGCCGCTCAGTCAACGCAGCCCCGCTGACGGTAAGCAACTGCGTGATTCTGTGCCGGTCGATCTCTACCCTGACCTTCTCGTCCAGGGTGTGATCTTTATTCACAAACCGTTCGTAATCGACCAGCGCCTTGAGCGCTTTAAAGCCGCGACGATATTCGAGCAGAAAAGGAATATTGTGCTCGGCCAGCAGCTTGCGCCAGTATTCCGGCAAGCTGATGGACGCGCGCGAAAACAGGACGATCAGCTTCTCCGTGCGCTCGGCGATCGCCGCCAAGTCGGTAAAGCGTGCGATAACGTCGTCGTCTGCGCGCCGGCGCGGCAACGGCAGCCGCAGGCCGACGATATCGAGGTTTTCATCGTCCACCAGGGTTTGGATCCACTCTCGGAACACCTCGCCGCGCCTGACGTAGCGCTCCGGCGCATTGAGCGGATTACGCACGGAAAGATAAGACGACTGCGCGTTCGAAAGTTTCTCGACGGTTTTGGGCGACAGCTCCGCAAGCTCGATGCCGGCCTCGTCCGCCGTGTCGGCGACCAAACCGCATTCGGCGCCCGACGGCACGATCACGCCGACGCGCTGACCGTGAAGTTTTTTTCGCTTCGAGAACAGCTCGACGGTGTCGATAAAATCATCGAGATCGCCGACTCGGATCAAGCCATACTGCCGGAACACCGCGTCGTACACCGCATCGGCTCCGACCAAGGTTCCAGTGTGCGCCTGCGCCGCATGTTTGCCCTTTTCCGATCTGCCAAGCTTCAGGACAACGATCGGCTTGTTCCGTTCCGCGGCGAGCTTGGCCACGCGCAAGAATTTCTGCGAGTCTCTAAACCCCTCGGTAAGGATCCCGAGCACGCGAGTGTTTTCATCGCGGATCAGATAATCGGCATAGTCGGCAATGCTCAGCACCGCTTCGTTACCGCACGAGATCGCGTAGCCGATGCCCCAACTACGGTCCCATGCGGCCAACAACGCCGCATTGAGTAACCCGCCGCTTTGGAAAAGCAAGGAAACCCCGCCCGGCTTCAAGTAACGGATTTCAGAGCTGGAGATCAGCGAGACACCTTGATGTAAATTGGCGACGCCGAAGCTGTTAGGGCCGCAAATTCGGATCTTCGCGTTGCTTGCAATGTCGACGATTTGTCGTTGAATCGCTTTGCCTTCGTCCGACGCTTCGGCAAAACCGGCGGAGATGATCACGCCGGAGCGAATTTCCTTGCGCGCGCACTCTTGCAGGACGGGCAAGATGAAGTCCCGCGAGATGGCGATGACGAAAACATCCACCGGTCCGGGAATGTCGATGACCGACGGATAGCACTTGATACCGAAAACTTTCTCCCGCTTCGGATTGACCGGATAGAGTTTTCCCTGGTAGCCAAGCTCCGTAAGATTTTGCACAAGCGCGCTCGACCAGGCCGAGCTTTCCGAAGCGCCGATGAGGGCAACGGATTGGGGACTGAGCAGCGAAGTTAAATCGGACTTCCAATCAAGCTCGCTCATGGCTTTGCATGCGCGCTCTGAACCCCTGTGAGATCGGGTTCAAAGTAGGGAATTGTGCAGTTCAAATCCTCGATCTTCCAAAACACAATGCTGACCGGCATATCGATATAAACCGAGCTGGCATCGCAGTTGATAATGTTGCTGGAAATGATCGGCCCTTCGTCGAGGCGGATCAACGCGTACACGTAGGGCACGTCGTCCTTGAAAGCCGAACGCAGCGCGGTCTTGGTAATGTTGAAGGCAACGATTTTGCCGCGCCCGCTCGCTGCCGTCCACGACAGGCTGCCGAAGAACGGCTCGTTCTTATGATTCTTGCAAAACGCCGGGGGGAAATACCACGTGCCGCAGGTGTTGCATTTGGGTAAAAGGAATCGCCGCTCTTTCAGGCCATCCCAAAACGGCCGCAAGGTTCCTTTGGTGTACGGTGCAGGCTTTTTCCACGCCATCATCGACTCCTTACAAACCAATGACTCAAACCAAAGCAGATTCTCCGCTTCGTCAAGCTGTAGAAACACCGTTCATGGTTCGACTTGGCTCACCACGAACGGTAGGCTCTGATCAGAAATTTAGCGCTTTTCCGTTCGCCCTGAGCGCGGTCGAAGGGCTCCGACAGAGCTTCACTCCCGTGTCCTCCAAGACGACAATCTCACTCAGAGTGTCATTCTGATTAATATGAAAGCGATGAAATCCGCAGCGTCGGTAGATAGACTGACGGCTGGAGGAGGAAATCGCAAATGGAATACGTCGCATTGGATGTTCATAAGCATTACACCTGGGCGCGGGTAGAAAATGACCAAGGCCAGAAGCTCTTTGAGTGTAAACTGGCGCATAGTCGAGGAACGATTAAGAACTTCACCAACAAGTGGAGTCCGGGAACCCCGGTGGCGGTTGAGACCGTGGGCAACTGGTACTGGGTAGTCGATGAGATCGAGGCGGGGAAAGGATCGCCGCAACTGGTCAACGCACGACTGGCCAAGCTGATGATCGGCAGCGTGAACAAGAGCGACAAGCTCGATGCGAAGGGAATGAATCGTTTGCAGAGAGTCGGAACCCTGCCGACGGTGTGGATTGCGCCGTCTGCGGTTCGTGATGCCCGCGAGCTGCCGCGCACCCGCATGGTGCTCAGCAAGCAGAGAACCCAGTTCAAGAACCGTATTCACGCCACTCTGGAGAAGTACGGGCTCAAGGTCGACGGCGTCAGCGACGCCTTTGGCAAGCGGGGCCGACAGATCATCGAAGAGCTTTGCTCCAAGCTGCCACCGCACACCCAACAAGCGCTGCGATTGATGCTCGACGAGCTCGACCATGTGCAGGCCAATCTCAAGACCATTGAAGGCCAAATGCGCCAAGCCTTTGCTCCCTGTGCCGAGACGACTTATTTGCAGAGCGAGCCAGGAGTGGGTGAGATGTTGGCGGTGGTGATCTGGACTGAGATCGGTACGATCGAGCGCTTTGGCCGAGCCGAGCAGCTGGCGAGTTACGCGGGGCTGGTACCCCGGGAGAACTCCAGTGGCGGCAAGGTGCGCTACGGGCGGGTGAGAAAGGATGTGAATCTTTATCTGAAGTGGGCCTTTACCGAAGCGGCCAATAGCGCGGTGCTCAACCGCGAGCGCTGCCAGTACCGACACGTTGCCCGGCTGTATGAAAATGTCAAAGCCAGACGGGGGCACGGCAAAGCGATTGTGGCCGTGGCCCGACACTTGGCGGAGGCGAGTTTCTGGATGTTGAAAAAAGGAGAAAGCTATCGCGAACCGATGTCGTCCACGCAGGGCTAAGCGCGCGCGGCTCATGGGTCCACTGAGACCCGAATTCTGATTGCGACAGCCCTGTGGCATTTTTCTCTGCCGCTTTAGACGGCGAATAGATGAGTCCGATAACATCGGGTACGCTTTGCCACGGACGATAAGTACTGGTGTATTCGAAACCATGAGAAGAAAAAACAATATGTGACTAACAGATACCTTGACAAAGCTTTCATAGATGAGCCGAAGGCGAAGAATCTCTCCTCCACTAATTTGCTTAACACCCCAGTAACCGAGCTCGTTAGTACACGCCCAAGACCAGACTCGAATGAAGCGAACACATGCCGGGAGAAATAACTTCGCCGCCGTGACCGCTCACCAATGCCACCCGCGCGCCGTCGACTTGCCGTTCCAAGCCTTCACCACGCAATTGAAAAACCGACTCTGAGATGCCGGTAAGATCGGCTAGGTGATACGCCGAGAGCAGTCCGCCACTGGTATTCACCGGAGTATCGCCGCCGGGACCGATATGGCCGGCCTCGACGAAGGGTCCACCCTCTCCTTTCGCGCACCAACCGTAGTCCTCCATCTGCATGATCAATTCCGCCGTGAAGCAATCGTAGAGTTCCGCCACGTCCACGTCGGACAATTGAATGCCGGCTTGACCGAACGCCGCTGCCTTGGCCTTTGCCACCGGCAGCTTGGTGTAGTGATCAGCGCCTTCCCACCACTGGCCGCCTTGGGAATCGCCGAAGCCGATGCCCATGACGCCCACGGGCTTTTTCGCGCAATCGCGCGCGCGCTCCACGGAAGTGAGAACAAACGCAATGGCGCCGTCGGACGACACCGCCATGTCCATCACGTGATACGGCCAGATGTAACTCGGCGACGCTTCATACTCTTCGATGGTCGCCGGTCGTCCGTACATGCGCGCCAGCGGATTCTTGCACGCCCACTCCCGCACCTGCACGGCCGCCGCGCCGAACTGCCGCTCGGTGGTGCCGTATTGGTATCGGTGACGCGACGCGAACATGCTGTGCTCGTGCGCCGCCGCGGTGCGGCCGAAGGGCAAACTCCACATGCTGCTGACGGTCGACGGTTGAATGTGACCGCGATTGCCCTGGCCGCGAAATTCGTTGCTATGGCTGCGCGTCCAGTCTTCCGTCGAACCGGCGATCACCACATACTTCGCCAAGCCAAGCTCGAGAAACGACAGCGCGCTGACGATGCCCATAGTACCCCAGGCACCGCCGCGTCCGACTAGGTAATAAAAATTAACCGGGCATCCCAGCATGCGTGGAAACGCGTCGAGATGCGTCGTCGTGCCGCCGCCGCTGCGCGGCCCGCCGTGAACGTGCACGGCGCCGTCGATATCTGTATTCGACAAACCGGCGTCCTCGATGGCCCGCCTCGCGGCTTCGGCTTCAAGATCTTTGGCGACGAGATCGCCGAGCGGCGACGCCACCGCATTCGCCAGCATCGGATGGTTCGGCAGCGCAGCTCTGCGCTCCGCAAGTTCTTTTTCCGGAACGCCGATCACCATGCCGAGACCGGCGATGGCATATTTCCCCGAAAGTCTATGATTCGTTTCCATTTATACCCTTCTCTCACGCCAAAATTGGTGATGGGTCTGATTTCGCAGAATCTTGTAGGGGCGACCTAATGTGGTCGCCCGTCCGAAGGGCGAACACGCAGGTCCGCCCCTACATCAGGCCTAAACCGTCAAACCGAATTGTTCCGATCAATTCGCCCACCGCTCACGCGTGAACACATCTCATGTCCGAAATCGACGAAACTTTGATATCGAGTTTGCGCCAGCTCTCACCGCAATCGTCGCTGGAATAGATATCGCCGCCGCGCGTGCCGGCGTACATCTGATTGGGGGACTCCTCGTCAATCGCCAGAACTTCGGTAAAACTCTTGCCGCCGTCATTGGGACCACCGTCGAGTTTTTGCCAGCTCTTGCCACCGTCTGTGGTCTTGAGCAGGTAGGACTCGGCGCCGGTCGACCGCCGCCACGAGCCGGGACTTCCGTGCGCCAGCGCCGTGTAAAGAATCTTCGGGTCTTTCGGATGCATGACCAGCGGCACTGAATATTCTTCGTTGAAATTCATCGCCGTAGGCGACCACGACTCGCCGCCGTCTTCGCTCATGTAAAGCGATCTTCCCGGAGCCTGCCCCGCGCGGTACGAATCGCCGCCGCTGGCTATGAATAGCCGATTCGAATTCTGCGGGTCGACGACGATGGCATGTACGTCGGCGTCGAGACCTTTGTCGAGCAGCTTCCAGGTCTTGCCGCCGTCCGAGCTCTTGAGCATGAAGCCGACTTGCAGCGCGGCATAAAGAGTATCCGGATTGCCGACATCGAAAATGATGTCTCGCACGTGGGGCTCGACGTTGGTCAATGGGTAGCCAAATCCCGCGACCCCCGGTGTGTTGCGTGCGGCATCCAATCGGGTCCAACTTTTCGCCGCGTCGGTGCTCAAGTAAATGTCGATCGGCTCACCGCCGGCGTAAATCGTGTCCGGTTCGCGGGGATGGATCGCGACGCAACGCACTTTGCCGGGGCCGTGTTTGCCGTAACAAGGCTTGGTCCACTTGGCGCCGAAATCCTCGCTGACCCAGACGCCGTCTCCTCTTGTGCCGGCGAAGATTCGTCCCGGTTTTGACTGGGTCACGCCGACTTTCGGCACGGCCCAATCCTGTAGCCCATGGGATTCCAGTTTCCAGTCTCCGCCGTTCTTTTTTAATGTTGCCACGCCGCTGTCGCCGGAAACGTATAACATAGTCGTAGACATTTTATCCTCCTGCTTCTAGGGACTGTGCCAGAATGTCATTCTGAGGCCCAGCCGAAGAATCTGCTTCGAATCAGCTTTTTCGAGATGCTTCGCGGAGTTTATCCTGAGTGCCACCGAAGGACTCAGCATGATATCCACGTGATCTCTCATATTGCGACACACTCTCTTGCCCGGAAACTCTCCTATGCCGTCGACTTCCAAGTCGCATCGATCTTCGGCAAAACGTCGCTTGCCAGAGTTTCTAAATGTTCCAAATGATCGGAGATCGGATTCAGAATCAGCAATTTGGCCCCGGCCAGAACAATTTCCCCGAGTTTGTCGACGCACTCCTGCGCACCCCCGTAGATCGCTGTAGTGTTGGCGATATCGCGAACGTTATAAACCTCGCCGAACCATTGATTGAGCTTCTGCTCGGCGCGAGCTTTGTTCTTGTCGACGGCGATATAAGTGCGCTTGCCGATCATGAAATCGTTGAGATCGCGGTTGAGTTCGTCGAGATTCCGTCGCACACCGGCCACATGGGCTTTGAACTTTTCCGTCGACGTCCTGCCACCGAGCCAGCCGCTGCCGAGTTGCACCGCTCGGCGCAAGGCGTTGGGATGACCGCCGCCGAACCAGAGCGGCGGATGCGGCTCTTGCATCGGCTTGGGCTCGACTCGTTCGTCGACCAGTTTCCAGAACGGGCCGTCGCGGTTTACTTTGTCCTCCGTCCAAAGCGTTTTGATTAAATCGATACCCTCGAGGAAGCGGCCCAAGCGTTTCTCGGCGGAGATGCCGTAGCCAGGATAAACCTCCGTGTTGCTGCCCAACCCGACGCCGACAATCAATCTGCCGCGGCTCAGGTTATCGAGCGTGGAAAGGGTCTTGGCCAGATGCAAAGGACTGCGCAACGTCGTGAGCAAGATCGCGCTACCCAAACGCACGCGCCGCGTCAATGCCGCAGCATACGTCAACAACGATACCGGCTCGAGCAGGCCGGCATCGATAACCTCTTGCACCCAGAGGCTGTGATAGCCAAGCTCGTCGGCCCTGCGGAGAAAATTGTCAACCAGCGCCACATCGACGGACGCGCTACCGAAGGCTTGGGGAATGGCAATGCCGAATCGTATGGATTGCTGCATGGTTTCGTCGCTTCTGAAAGCTGAGCTCAATCACGTAACAATTGAGCCGCGAAAATTTCCTCTACTTGAGCGATGCCGCAGCGCGATCGAGAAAAGTGAGATCGACCCACTTATCCAACGGCGGCACCGCCGCCATGCCGCTGCCGTACTTGACTGAGATCTGCAGAAGATTCTCGATGCCTTTGGCGTTCGGTCTTCCATCGACGCTGAGCATCTTTTCCCGAATCAGCATGTCGTGAATTTTTTCCAGCCACTCCGGTTTGAACGGAATATAGCGCGCATGAATCTTGATCGCCTCTTGCCGGTTGGCGGGATTGTGCAGCCAGTGAAGCGATTTGAGAACCGCACGCATGAACGCCACCACGGTCGGGTTATTGTCCTTGGCCCATTGGCCGTTGACGACGTAACCGTTGTATTCACAATCTTTCAGAAAATCGCCGACGAATCCCATGGAGCGAAAGCCCTCGTCGAGCAAGCCGAAATCCGTCGGCTGAATCAACAGGGTCGCTTGCACGCGGCCGGCCTTGAGCGCGCCGGCCCGGTCACTGTCGAGGCCCATGCTCAAAATGTCATAGTCGCCCTTCTTGAGACCGTGAGCATCCAGCATCGCCGCCACGAGAGCATGAGTGAGACCGCCGGGCGCGCCGGCAGCGACGAACGTGCCGCGTAACGAACTCCAGTCTTTGACGTCTTTGCCGGCGAGCAAGCGAAAGCTCGGCTTATGCTGCGCCGCGCCGATGAAGCGTAACGGCGCGCCCGCGGTGAAAGCCCGCGCCGTTGAATCCACCGAGCTGTGATTGAATTGCAGATCGCCGGCAATCAGCGCCTGCACTTGGATCGTCGCGTTGCGCATGGCGATCAGCTCGACGTTGAGCCCTTCTTGATTAAAAAAGCCGCGGTCCGCGGCGACATAAAGCGGCCAATTAGACGACAACCGGCCGGGCAGGCCGACGCGCACATTGGTGGGCTTCGCCACGGCAGCCACGGCCGGCGATATCCACGCCAGCAACACCAGCCAGCACAAGAAGTGTACGATCAGCTGTCGCTTCATTGTTGCCTCAAGATTTCGCGCCACTTCAAACTTCCGACGTGCTCGCCGCAAACAGTTCGCCGACCTCGAGCTTACGGGCGGTCAAGCCTTGCTCGTAGGAAGCCTCGACGAGCGTCTCTATCATTTGCCGATTGGCCGCCACACCATACGGGAACGGATCGTCGCCCAATATTTTCTTGGTTTGGGCCAAGTACTGCTGGCCAAAGATCAGCCCGGACGGAGTGTCCTGCGCCAGCCGCTCCCGCGCCACATCCTTCGCCCGAACAAACGCCTCGTATAAGCTGAATGCGACCCATGGAAATTTTTCCTGGATATCGCCTCTGATCACATAAGTGTGGCTCGCCGGCACGTAGCCGTGAGCTTTGAAGAACCGGGCGCCCTCGGCAATGATATCCGGGAAGAGCGGTTTGATCTTGCTCCAATCGCCGCCCGCGCCTCGATTGTGCGTCGATCGATCGATGATGTTGGTGCCTTTTTGCAAGGCTCGATGAACCGGCCCCGCGTCGAGCTCGCGATTGAGCAACATCGAAGCCAGACTCTTCTCAGGCGGAATTCTTTGGAATGAAATTCCTTTCGGCGGCGTGAAGCCGGTGGCGCCGCCGTGGCTCAGCTCTTCAGTTCTCTCCATGAACCAGTGGACCTTGTACTGAGACACGCCGAAATCATGCTCCAAGGTTCGGCGCGTCCACAGCGCGGCGGTTTGCTGGTATTCGCCCACGCCGATCCTCTTGCCGACCAAATCCGCCGGTTCTTTGATCCCGGCATCCGCGTGCACGAAAAGCTGGGTGTGCATAAACCGCCGCGCCGGAAATACCGGTACAGCCATCATGTCCGTACCCTGAGACTTAATGATCATGTACGAGGAAAAGGACAGCGCGGAGATTTCGAACTCCTGAAATTTCAACTGGCGCCAAAAGATCTCCGAGGGATCGGCGACGATCGGCACCAATTCGATGCCTTCCGGCTGGATCGTACCATCGATGAGCGGCTGCGTCCGCTCACTGCGCTCCACGGCAAAACTAAGCTTCAATCGAGCCAATGATCGAGACCTCCTCTCTGCGGATCTTGCGCGACGGCGCTTCTCACCCTGGTTTTAACGGTTAAGCTTCGCGTAAAAACCTTCGCTCTCCAGTTCTTTGATCAGCGAGACATCCGTGAAATCCATGGGCGTTTTGTTCTTGAAGCCGGGCCGCGTGGCGCTGAGTATGTCGATGTCGGTCTTGATCGCCTCGGTGAGCGGATAAGGAATCACCGGAGCGGCGTCCGTAACGTACTCCTTATACATAAGATCCAGCAGTTTAGGGTCTTCGGCTTTGAGGTACTTGCGAAAGGCCTTGATCGCCACGTCCTTATTCTTTTTCGCGACGCTGATGGCCTCGCTGAATCCCATCAGAAACGACTTCACCACGCCGCGGCGATTCTTGAGAAATTCGCGCGTTACCGACAGATCGCTGTAGCTGCTGTAAACCCCGAGATCGCGCAACTCCGCCAGCACTCGGACCTTGTGACCCATCGCTTCGATCGCATAGATCTCATCATCGCTCGCCAGCGTGGCGTCGATTTTTCCTTGAAACATGAGCAGCATGCGTTGCACCGGTTGGCTCAGGCCGGTCGGAATAATGTTCACGTCCTTCACAGACAAACCGAGCTTCGGCAACGCGCGCCGGACGGAGAAATCGATAATCGTGCCAAAATTACTGACCCCTATGGTTTTGCCGCGCAATTCTTCAGCCGACTGAATTCGCGCCGGCACCACGAGTTTCCTCGACGCCGGACCGAACGTCCCTATAATCACCACCGGCAACCCGGCTTCCGTTGCCAACATCGAAGTTGAAGCCGGGCCGCCGAGGACGTCAATCTCCCCGGTGATGAGAGCGCTCACTGCCGTATTGCCAGAACGGATCACCAGAAGGTTCACGTTGAGACCGTATTTCTCGAAGATGCCCGTATCCTTTGCGATCCACAAAGCAACGCGGGTTTTGGTCAGCGAAGGATAGGAGAAATTGACGCGCTGGAGTCGAGAATCTTGCGCATTAAGGTTCGCTGACATTGTCAGGAAAATAACCAACCCGATCAAAGCCAAACTCTTCATCAATTGTCCCTTTCAATAGAACGGAAACTGCGACGAGGCGCGGAGGTCCAACGTCGGCGCAGTATTGGCGTAGCGGTCCATCGTTGTCAATCACGTTCTTTTGATAATAGTATTCGATTTATCGATGGACCTTTCGACCGATTCTTTGCGGACTTTTATCACTCTGGCGACATGCAAAAGCTTCAGCATCGCCAGCGGCAAACTGCACAAATCGCAATCGGCGACCAGCACCCAGGTCGCCAAGCTCGAGGAGCAAGCCGGCATCAAACTCATCGACAGGTCCCAACGCCCGCTCAAATTGACTGAAGCGGGAGAAATCTTTTTCGGTTATGCCAAGGAGATCATCGCAAGAGTGGACGAGTTGTCCCACTCACTCAAAAATCTCAGCACCGGCAGTCTCGGCGAAGTAAAAATCGGCGCGACGCGAGCCGTGGGAACTTTTTTATTGCCGAAGATCGTTCAAGGAATCCTCAAGAACTTCTCGAAGCTTAAAATATTGCTGATCACGCAACCGCGCGCGCTGACCTATCAGATGCTGCAGGAAGGCGCGCTCGATTTTGCCGTGGTGCTCTCGGATTTGCCGCCGAAGGGTTTCAAGATTACGTCCCTCAGGCCTGAGCCTTTGTGCCTGGTGACTTCGCCCAAGCACCCCTTGGCAAGGCGAAAAAGCGTTTCGGCGCAGCAATTAGAGAAAACCCGTTTCATTATGGGCATCCGCGGCGACGGCTATTCGGAAATGCTCGATCAGCTCAGTGGACAAAGCGGTTTACCTGAACCTTCGGCAACGCTGCAAATCAGCACCCTTCAAGGTAGAACCGAAGCGGCGAAGGCGGGACTCGGAGTTGCCGTGCTGCCACAATTTGTCGTGCAAAGTGAGATGCGTAGTGGTGCGCTCAGGAAACTTACCGTGAAGGATATCCAATTGCCCGCCGCTCATATTATGCTCGTGCAACGGCACCGCACGACTCCCAGGGCTAACGTCGAGCTGGTCAAAAAACTGATCGTCGCCAAGCTGCAAAAATTATGAGCGATCGAGTGGTAAATTGTTTTAGGTCCAATTCCCATGCTCTTTTTGTCTTGTGCTTCGTCAAGAGTGGAATTAACATGCCCCGTTCCGAGCGGATATACGAGGCTTTGATGAAAATGCTGTTGAACCCACGGACACTTCGGGTCGTTTTTGTGATGCTGCTGGGGACGGTCGGTTTTGCCGGCAACCTACCGGCACAGACCCTCGAAAAAATTCGCCTCGGCTATAGCGGCACGGGAATGAGCAGCTATTCGTTGGAAATCGGCAAACGCTTGGGCATTTTCCGCCGCAACGGACTCGACGTAGAGGTCGTCTACGTCAACAGCGGTTCGCTGCTCAATCAAGCGCTGATCGCCGGCACCTTTGACGTTTCGTTGTCACAAGGCTCGGAAGCTATGCTGGCGAAAATGCGCGGTGCCGACATGCGCATCGTCGCCGTTATCGCCAATCGATTCAATCACGTCTACATCACCGCCCCATCGATCACATCCATGAAACAGTTAAAAGGCAAAAGGATCGCGGTCAGCCGCTTTGGTTCGGGATCGCACTTTCAAAGTAATCTAGCACTCAAAGACGGCGGCTTGGACCCCGACAAGGATGTGACCACCTTACAAATTGGTAATTCGGGGGCGCGCATGGCTGCGATCCTGAGCGGCACCGTCGACGGGACCATCATGGCAGCGGATTTCGTGCCCAAGGCGAAAAAAGAGGGCTTTAATATCCTTGCCGATCTCGCCGACACCAAGATCGAATACCCTTTCCTGGCGCTGCACATGATGGGGTCCTACCTAGACCGCAATCTAAAATTGGCTAAAGTGCTCATCAAGAGCATGTCAGAATCGATCCGCGCGCTTCAGGCCGACGCGACGAACGCAAAAATAGCGATCCGTGCGTCATTGAAAACCGACGACGTAGAAACCATAGATTATGCGCTTTCACGCAGCATCCGCGTTCTCGATCCGCGCCCGTTTCCGACTCAAGCCGGACTACAAACCGTGTTGGACGAAATCGGTAAAGAGGCGAAAGGAAAAACGCTCAAGCTCGACGATTTCGTCGACATGCGAGCGCTGAAGGAGTTAGAAAAAGAAGGGGTTTTCAAGTAGACGATCGCTAGCCGGATGCGGCAACAGGGAGCCCCGCTTAGTTATGAAAGAGTTAATAAACAACGCACTCCGCAAATGTGGGTACCAAATAACCAGAGTCAAGAGGCGGACAGAATTCCAGAGAGGATTCAATCAGTCCTATCTTTCTCGAATATGTCAGCCAAGGACGGTTATCGATGTTGGAGTTGGCTATGGCACGCCGGCACTATACCAGGCTTATCCAACAGCCAAGTTTGTATTAGTCGAGCCCCTGAGGGATTACGAGGCCGCTATTAATCAGATAGCAAGACAGTATGAATGTGCGGTTTACTATAAGGGTGTGAGCAACACAGAAGGTGTAAAGGAGATAAATGTCGACACGAAACATTACACATGTCATCTTTTCAAGACAGGTCACGACTCACAAGAACAAACAATCCACTTCATAAGAGGCAGGTTCATGTGACCACACTCGATACAATTTTTCGAGAGAACCAGGGTTTTGAAATTCCGATACTGCTCAAGTATAGATACCGAGGGATACGAACTCGAAGCACTACAAGGCTAGTCAATTATTGCGAATAACGGAAGCGGTAATTGCGGAGGTATCTGTTGCTCGAAGGTTTGAAGATGGTTACAGTTTCGAAGAGCTAATCCTTTTTATGAAAGAACGTGGTTTTCATGTATATGACTTCTTAACCGTCGCTTATATGGGGGACGAGCTAACACCGAGATTTACGGATATTGTCTTTAAAAAGGATGAAGCTAGGAATCCTAGCGGACTGTAACAGTTGATTCGCCTCTAGATTCGAAGACCCCTTCGACGAGCCGAGCCTGTCCTGAGGGTCATCGAAGGAGTGAACGGTCAAGGCACAAGCCGTTCGTGTTACACCTCGCTAGTGTCCCGACCCGGCTTGATTATTGCTGCGTGATTCCGTCGGAAAATTTCCCCTTGGTTCTTTGTCGACAAAGGGTGCGAACCGCACAGAGAAAATTCTCTCTTTTGCGTTCGATTCCATCTACTGCCAGCGTCCGAACTTCCGAGACACCGCGTTAGGAAATGTTGGCCCGCACCAGCACCAAGGGAGCGTCGCCCTCAGGGCCGGTCCCTTTACTGATCGCGAGCGGCGCGGGCGTTCCGGGCTTGGTCTTTTGTATTTCTTTCCAAGACTGCACCGGCATAACGACATAGGCGTTGCCGTAGCCGATTTTTGGCGCGAGCGTCGCTGGAGACTGCTCGAGCTGGTCGATCGTGCCACCGTAATAGAACACCACCGAATCGCTGTTGAACTCTCCGTACAGGTAGATCTTCTCGCTCGGGCTAACGCGCCGGCTTACCTCCGCGACGAATTCGCGGTAGCTCTTAACATCGGCAATCTCAGGAATGACGAATCCTCGGCTGACGAAGGTGGTAAATATTGTAATCAGCACCAACTGTGGCGCCGCCAGCCGCAGCCGTCTGGTCCAAATACAATATCCCAGAGAAAACCACAGCAGCGCCAAGAACAGCGCAAGCGCATCAAAACGCCAACCGAAACTGGCAATTTTGCTGCGCACCACTTCGAAATTCGCGAGATCTTTCGGTTTAAGAAATCGTTCGACCGGCGAGAAAAACCAGCTGGGATCGTGCACCCACAAGTCGCCCACCGCGAGAAGAAGCAAAGGCAGACCCGTCAAGCCGGCAAAAAAAGCGACCGCGCGAAGGACCCATAATTTGACTCCTACTTCCGACGTACGGCGATAAAACCAAACACCGGTTATCAAAGCAATCGCCGGAAAAATCGGCAATAAATAGACGGCGCGCTTGCCCATGGCAATGGAAAAAAACACGAACATGCCGGCCGCCCACGCGATGAGAAACAGACGATCATCGTCGGCAAGGAGGCCTCGCCGGCCCGAATCCCAAAAAACCAACGGGAAAAACAGGCACCATGGTACTCCGAGGGAAAATAGATACGGCAGATAGTAGTAAAACGCGCTGCTATGGCCGGAGCCGCCGAAGAAGCGCTCCAGATTTTCCTCCAGTAGTTGGCGATCGACAAATCCTTCGCCGCCGCGCGTGATCGCGAGACCGTACCAGCCCACCACCACCACCAAAGTCACGATCACACCGGGATGAAAGGCAAACTTGATGACCAGATCCCATCGTCTTTTCAACGCGAGAAACACGCCGATTACAACGGCGGGCAGCAATATCCCTAGCGGACCCTTGGCAAGGGTGCCGATACCGACGAGGGCGTACAGTAGAAAATACCAAAGCTGGTGAACCAAAAATTTCCTGTAGAGGGCATAAAATAGAATCAAGCTAGCCGTCACGAAAAAGCTCAAAGTCATATCGACACGCGCGTCCACCGCCTGGTATTGATAAACCATCGTCGTTGCCAGAATCGCCCCGGCAAGCAGCCCGACTTCACCACCGTATAATTTTCGGCCAAGAATATAGACGAGCAAAACCCCCAGCGTCGCGTAAAGCGCAGACGGAAACCGGATCGTCGCTTCATCCAATTTACCGGTGACCTGGGCGGTCAATGCCGCCGACCAATGAAACAGCGGCGGCTTCGACGGCAAATCCGTCGCCCGCTTGAGCGGAAACAACCACTCGCCGCGCAGCACGATATCCTGCACCGCCATAGCTTCTCGCGGCTCGCCTCTATCGAAAAACGGCGTACTGCCGAGATAGGGAAAGTAAAGCACGCCGCAAAGAGCCGTGAGCAGCACCAGGTGCGCCACGAGCACCGACCGCTGTGACATCATGCTAAGGTAATTAACCTTTTCCGGAGTGTTCGTGAAGAGACCGCGGTACGCTCTAAAGTGAACTCACCGCGGAGGCGCGGAGTACGCAGAAAGAATTTCTAAAATAATACTCTGAACTCTGGGAACTCTGTGCCTCTGTGGTGCAATAATTTTCACTTCATTGGTTGCAGCTTTGCCGATATCCACAGCCGCTTACTTTTTTCCAACGGCGTCGGGATTCAAAACATGATTGGGCTTACCTGCCGCGAACGCGACGATATCATCGACCACCGTCGCATAATATTCTTCGTAGCTTTCCCGCGTGACGTAACCCAAATGCGGCGTGCAGGTGACATTGTCCATTTTAAGCAGCGGATGATCGGCGCCAAGCACCGGCTCTTGGTCATAAACATCGACCGCCGCTCTGCCCGGTCGGCCCGCTTTGAGCGCCTCTTCCAACGCGCCCTTCGCGATCAGCCCCGAGCGGCTGGGGTTTACGAGCAACGCCGTCGGCTTCATGCGCGTCAGGTCATCGCGCGTGACGATACCGCGCGTGTCTTTGTTAAGCGGTAAATGCAGGCTGATGATATCGCACTCGGCAAAAAACTCCTCACGGCTTTTCGCGACTTCGAAACCAGCGGCTTTGGCTCGGCCAGTGGATCCTTCGCGTCCCCAGCATACGACGCGCGCGCCGAACGCTTTGCCCACGCCCGCCACGATGCTGCCAATTTTGCCGTACGCGTAAATCCCAAGCGATTTCCCGTCGACACCGGTGCCGAGCGTTGATTGCCAATGTCCCTCTTTGAGTTGCTTCACTTCGAACGGCAAGTTTCTGAGCGCGCTCAGGATGAGGCCCCAAGTCAATTCTGCCGTCGCATTGGATTTGCCCGATCCGCCGGCAGAAACGACAATCCCTTTTTCCGTGCAAGCTTCTAAATCGACATGGGTCGCCGCCCGTCCGGTCTGGCCGATCAATTTCAGCTTCGGCAACTTCTCGACCAGCGCGCGCGGAAATGCTGTGCGCTGTTGGGTGAGCACCACCGCATCGGCATCTTTCAATCTCTCGGCAATTTTCTCTAAATTTGTTTCCGGCTCCGTGTAAATCATCACCTCGTGGCCGGCAAGCTTTGGATAACACTTCAACGTCTTAAAGGCATTTTGATAATCATCGATGACCGCGATCTTCATGAGACTTCTCCTTTGTGATCTCCTACTATAAGCTACGTTGCGTTTGGCGGTTCGTGGCGAATTCCTGGTTCGACAAGGGTCACCCTAACAAAATTCATTCGAAACATTGAGCAGCCTGCGGATGCCATCAACATACCCGCGTTGGCTGTCATCCTGAGCGCTAGCGAAGGATCTGCTTTGCTCGGTGCATCTCCCCAATCCCATGAAAAAGAAAAACCAGATTCTTCGTCGCAGGCTCCTCAGAATGACATTCAGGCTCGCCGAACTTTTACAGTATGGCCCAAAATTCTCTGCGCCCTTTACGGCTAATCTCTTCACTTCTTCAACTGCGCGACGTAGTCCCGTAAGCCCGCTTCCAACTTATACTCGGGATTGAACCCGAGTTCGGTTCGCGCCCGCGTGATGTCCATCCGCGGCCGGGCGGGTGTCAGTTTGCCGCGGCTAATGGTAAGTCCTGGAAATATTATTCTCAGCGCACTCTCGACGTCGTTCTACCGTCGTGAGCGTGCCACTGCCAAGATTGTAAACTTGGTGCGGCAGCGGCGACGTATGGACGGCAAGCGCAATTCCGTTGGCCAAATCCTTGGCGTAGATGAAATCGACACTCTCGTAGACATTTAGCGTTACTGGCTTGCCCGCCATCGCGTCCCATACCGCCTGCTGCACCGCGACGCCCGGCCCGCCGGCAACGGAATGGTAGCCGTACACGCCAGCGAAGCGCAGCAACGCCAACTCGAGTTTGTGTTTTGCCGCGTAGGTTCGCAGCACATGCTCGCAGCCCAACTTCGACGCATTGTAGACACGCTCTCGACAGTCGATCGGCGAATCCTCGCGCAGCAACTCCTTCGGATCTTCGCCGACGTAAAGCGCCTGTGTGCTCGCGTGCACCAGCCGGCGCACGCCGGTAAGTCGCGCCGCTTCGGCGACATTAATGGTGGCGACCAGATTCACTTGAAAGCCGGTGTAGACGTTATTGATGTTCGCTTCGCCCACGGAAGCCGCCAGGTGAATCACGCACTCGGGACGAACTTGCTGAAACGCGTCCACGAGCGCCGCCAGGTCGCGAATATCGCCGCGAATCACCGGTAAATCCCGTCCGGTCACATGGCGGATGTAATCCGGCCGCGGCGCGAAATCGAAGAACGTGACGTCGTCACCGCGATCGATCAACTCCCTGGCCGTGTGCGTGCCGATCAAGCCTGCGCCGGTAATCAGTACCCGCATCGAACTCCCCTAAGTGATTGCTTGCCGTTCAAGGTTCAAATGTTCAAGGTTCAAGGTCGGACTCCCCTCCCAAACTTGAACCTTGAACGATGATTTAGCCTTCCATCTTCAGTTTATAAAACCTGCGTGGATTGTCGAAAAGAATCTTTCGCGGCAGTGACTCCGGCAGATCCTTTCGCTCGATTAACGTATCGATATCACCACTGAACTCTTCCCAGGGCCGCTCGTGCGGAAAGTCGGATGCCCAAAGCAACTGTCCCGCGCCGATCAGGTCGGCCACCGTTGCCAGAGTTTTCTCTTCCCGCTCGCAGACGTAGTAAAGATTCCCGCCGCGCATGATCTCGCTCGGCGATCGTTTCGTCGGGTGCGGCCATCGTTTGATCCGATGTTCCCAGCTTTCATCCAAGCGATCCGCCAAATACGGCACCCAACCGCAGCCCGATTCTAAAAACGCCACCCGCAGCTTCGGAAACCGCTCGAACACGCCGTAGATCATCATGCTCGTCAGTTGCTGCATCTGCGCGAACGGATGGCTCAGTGGATAAACTCCGGCAAAAGACTGGAAATGATCAAGCCCCAGCTCCACCGCCGGCCCGCTGTGCACGGCCAGCGGCACATCGAGACGCTCAGCCATCTGGTAAATCGGATCGAACTCCGGCAATCCGAGACCGCGCATCGGGCTCATCACACCGGGCAACATGCCGGCGATCATGCCGAGATCGCGCACGGCCCGTTCCAATTCCTTGGCCGCTTCGCCGGGCTCTTGCGGCGCGAGCAAAGCGACACCTTGAAAACGCGGACTCGCACTCAAGAAATCATGATGCAGCCAGTCGTTATACGCCCGCGCCAAGGCCACGGCCCAGTCGCGATCGCGCTGCAGACCGATGTTCAAACCCTCGTTCGGATAAAGCACCGTCAGCGCGATTTCCGTCGCATCGAGAAAGCGCATCCAGAGCTCTACGCTCGGATGCTCGCGCTTATGAGGCGACAGTGCCCCGCGCGCCCAGCCATCCCAAGAAAACAGCGGATACTCGCGCTTCCCCGGCACCGCTCGAAACTCCGCCGGCAGAAACTCCCTCAGCTCACGATCCCGCTCGAGCACATGGCCGTCAGCGTCGATGACGGGGAAAGATCGTTTCATACCCACGCCTCCGACAAAGTAGTTTACATGAGAAATACAAATTGGCGCTCTACTGTTCTTCTACTACCGTGCTATAACTTCCGTCAACATGATGGCGAGAGAACCGCGCTGGTGAGTTGCTAACGATTTATTGTCAGCCCTATCGGGGAAAACTGGTCTATGTTGGTCGGCAGAATCTGCGAGACAAAAAATTTGACAAGCCATCCTTTTAACAATACAAACCGAACAATGTGATCGAAAGCTAGCTTCGGTAATTCGGCAGACCGAGCGATTCAGTAGTTAGGCACCCCTTCGCATACGGAGCTTTCGTATGAAATTACTAGCTACCATTAATGTTCGTGGGCATGCGAACAAACGAATCGAACTCCTGAAGGGCGACCTGACTTTGCCGGGGCCAGAAGACGCGTTTGATCTGTTGATCGTGTCAGCTTTTCCGAACGAT
Organism: uncultured delta proteobacterium; assembly: GCA_963804165.1. Lineage (GTDB taxonomy): Bacteria > Desulfobacterota > Binatia > UBA9968 > UBA9968 > DP-20. The sequence goes on along the minus strand of CAWDPO010000003.1, from coordinate 298,540 downwards.
TACATACCAACCAAGACTTCTCTAATCGGCGCGCTACACCGAAAGGGGTTAGCCGTTGCACAGCTAGCTGCAACAAAGGAGCTTGACCTAAGAGTGAACTTTTCATGCTGGCTCTCACAGGCTTTACCGTTCTCAACTTTCGGCTTTCATCGTATTCTCTGTTTCGAACCATTGGTTCGCGGCAGTCCTCCAGCAGTCGTCGGAGACATATTTCGAGCGCTGACACCCATCCTAGGCCAAAGATCTGAGATCAAATCGGCCGCGATGCCAATTGTGGCTGCTGGAGATCAAGGATGGTCCGTCAAAAACATGCTTGAGCCACTGCTCGATGCGGCGCTACATTGGATGGAGCAGGGTCTACCACTCGACCTGTTGAAAATTGTTGCGTATTCGGACGCGCAATCAGCGGAAGCTGAGGCTGTGTTCAGCGCTTGGGCAAGCAAATACCAGAGCATGGCTACACCGTCCTCGGAAGGACCAGCTGATTTCGACGTTTTCGTCAGCTACGCGCACGAGAATTCACCAGATGTGGATAGGTTTGAACAGCTGCTGACTCAGAAACATCCTGAGATTCGAATCTTCCTGGACCGCAAGAGCATCAACGTGGGTATGGCATGGCAGCCGGAGATATTTGAAAGCCTGGACCGCTGTCGTAAAGTTGTTGCGATCTTTTCCCCGGATTACCTAAGGTCAAAGGTGTGCAAAGAGGAGTTCAACATCGCTTGGGTCAGAAGTCGTGAGAGTGATAAGGACATCATATTCCCCGTCTACCTCTACAGCGCTAATCTTCCCACCTATATGAAGTATCGGAACTATGCTGACTGTCGCGAAGGAGATCTGGCCAAGATTGGAAGCGCGTGTGATCAACTTCTGCTGGCCCTTAAGCCGGGCGCCTAAACCCGCGCATCGACACGGACGCGCAAACAGCGGCGCTGCACTTGCGTTTGCGCGCCGGTTATGCGCATTCCGTTAAACATTGAAGATAGAGCAGAGAAAAATTACATAGAGGAGGAAATCACAATGGCCAATACAATTTCCATTCATCCGGCGGTTGACCGAGGCGTGAAACCTGCCGCCGCAAACTTCGCGGGCGGTACCCTGCTCTGCCATTGTTCTGACAAGAAAGTCACCGTCGCGATCGACAGCCAATGCGCCCACAACCACGTCTGCGGCTGCACCAAATGCTGGAAGCCGACCGGCGCGCTGTTCTCGCAGGTCGCGGCCGTGCCGCGCGACAAAGTCCGTGTGACTGCGAATGGAGACAAATTAGCAATCGTCGATCCCAACGCGGTTATCAAACGGCACGCCTGCAAGAGTTGCGGCGTACACATGTACTGTCGCATCGAGAACGACAAGCATCCTTTGTTCGGCTTCGATTTCATCCACACGGAATTGTCGTCCGAGCAAGGCTGGGCACCGCCCGAATTCGCGGCGTTTGTTTCCTCGATCATCGAATCCGGCGCCGATCCCGCGAACATGACAGCGGTCAGAGCGAGACTCAAGGAGTTAAAGCTCGAGCCGTATGACTGCCTGTCCCCTGCCCTGATGGATGCAATTGCAACACACACGGCGAAAGCATCAGGCGTGCTCGGTCGCGTATAGTGGAAACGCCTGAATTGCACAAGAAATTCGGCCGGCGACACCGCCGATCAAATCCCCAGAAATGGCAAATTCTTTTCGTCGAGATGGCCGACCAATTCACTTATTAGATGGCACAAGGTTTGAGGATTGAGCGAATCGATCACGCATGGGCTCAATCCTCAGGTTTGCGGCCTCTGCCATGGCTATTGTCTTAATTGCAATGGAAGGTGCTCGTAATGCAAAACGACCGGTTGGTCGATCCCGAATGGACGGCATTCATGGCAAAGCTTGATGCCGCAGAACATGAATTCGCACAGGGGCGCCCCGCCGCGTTCAAGGCGCTATGGTCCCACGGTGACGAGGTCAGTCTCTGCGGCGGTTTCGGCGGGGTGGAGTCCGGATGGGACAGGGTCGGAACGCGGCTCGATTGGGCCAGTTCGCAGATCTCAGAGGGCACACGCAGCAGGGAAGAGATTAGGAGCATGGTTGGTGCCGACTTCGCGTATATCGTGCAGGCCGAGCAGATCCGTTTTCGCGTCCCGGGGCGGGCTGAGCAGTCGACGACTCGCGATTTTCGGGTGACGATGGTGTTTCGCCGCGACTCCGACGGATGGCGGATTATCCATCGACACGCCGATTCGCAGACGGGTACACGGACACCATGATCTTCTGCAGAACAGGCTCGTCTAACACTTAGACATCCTCGATTGCACCACACGATGCGCCGCGTATATTTCGAGGGCTTTCTCCTAGGCACGCTGTTATCGGTCACGGCGTTGGCAGTTAGGGCCGATGATTGGGCCGGACCACAAACCAAGGAAGTGTTCAGCGCATCGCGTGAATATTTCGTGCGGGTGATTCCGGGCGAAAGTCTAGGCGACACGTTCGGCTTTGCCCGGGAAAAGAAAGGGAAATATGCGGCGGCCGAGTTCTATCGTCGCCATCAGGATCGTTCTTACCGGCTCGTAGCCGAGGCCGTCCTTCTCAATCCCGTGGCGCCGGTCGAGTTCTTTGTTTCTAACGACGGCCGTCTTGCGACCATCGATAATTGGCATAACGTCGGATACGGAAAGGTCGTCTCAATGTATGACGCTCGTGGAAAAGTTGTTCAAGCTTACGAGCTGAGTGATCTGTTCCAAGACGAGGAAATCAAGGCCTTCGGCCGCAGTGTTTCTTCGATTCATTGGAGAAAGGGTCCCGCTTACATCAGACAAGATCAAAAGACGCTATTGATCACCGTCAAGAGCGGAGGAGATTTTCTTTTCGGCTTGGAAACCGGCCGTTTCAAGTACTGTGAATATCAAAAAGAAACATATCGGTGTCGAAATACAAATCAACCAAGGGAATGGGCGCCTAACAGCAGAGCACAGTTGACCCGCTGAAGCCGCCGGCTGACTCTGGGCGGTTAGACGGCCAATCGTTCAGTGGCCGCAATGGAAATTGTCACAAAAAGATTCTTACTCCGCGACTTTCGGGAGGAGGACGCGGCTGCTTTTCAGGAATACCATGCGGACCCGCGGTCTCTTGAGTTCTACGGGCTCGAAGAGGTTAAGCCCGGTCACGCGCAGCAGCTTCTTGAGACTTCAAAAATTGGGCGGCAGAAAAACCAAGACGCAACTATCAGTTTGCAATTGTTCAACGCCAAGGATCACAACTACTTGCTGGCTGCTGTGGACTCCGCACCGCAGATTCCGAGGCAGGCAAAGCGGAGCTTGGTATCGAGCTGGCGCCTGAGTTCTGGGGTCGTTACGGATATGCCATTGAGATCATGCACGCCCTAGTTGATTTCGGGTTCGGCAGTCTGAAGTTAAGAGAGATTTACGGCAGCACCGTGAGCGCCAATGCTCGCGTCGCGCGTCTCGCAAGTTCTTTCGGGGCGGTGGCAACGACGCGGCCTACTCCAGCTTGGATGGCTGCTCGGGGCTGGAGCCAAATTCAATGGCATGTCACAAGAGAGCAATGGGAGAGTGGCCCTCTAGCAATGCGTTCAACAGCGACGCGCCAAAAGCGGCGCGCGCGTTAACGCAAACGTTTAGACGGATAGAGGAGAACCCAGTGTGGCGACCGCGTAAGCTTGGTAGTGTCATCGCCGAGCGGAGACTCAAGTTCGCAGGACCGCGCAAACTGGCCCGTATTGTATTGATCAGATTTGGGCGACCCGTCCGATCCCCCCACCCGGAGCGAGCTGATCCGTGGTGGTGCCCCGTCGAGATCACGGGTTTGGGCAAGCGTAGGCTGAGGCCGATTCCAGGCGAAGACTCGCTCCAGGCGCTTGTTCTGGCTCTTGAATTCGTAACTCACGTCCTCCCGATCGAGGCAGAGCGTGCCGGTGGTTATGTCGAGTGGCTCGGGGAGCGCGAACGACTGGTGTTTGCAAACACGCTTTCGGCAGGTCTCGCTAGCCGTGCGGTGCAGAATCTCGTCGAGGGCCTGACGACTGCAGTCGACCTGCTGGAGAATAGCGGTGTTCGCCACCCCACAGCCGCAAAGAAGATCGCTCGCCAGCTGAGGGCACTCATTACGTCGAGCGGTTACACCGCCGATCCTCGGCGTGTACCTGAACCGTCTAAGAAGCGGCTTGAGGGGGTACCAGCAAAACGAAGCCGCTCAGCCGCAAAGCGTTAGATCCGACGATGAGTAGAGAGCGCGATGACATGCTCTTTGAGCGAGAGCAACGGTTGGCTCAAGTGGGCGGGAAGTTGTCTGCCGAGGACGCGTCTTCGCTTATTGCAGAAGATTTTGTCGAATTCGGTGCTTCAAGAAAAGTTTGGTCCAAAGCAGAGCTCATTGCAGCGATGTCACAGTGGACGCCGATCGAGGGAATGGTTGAGAACTTCAGCGTTCGTGAGCTCAGTGCTTCTGTCTGCTTAGTCACATATAAGTCGATTGGGGTGACGAAAGAGAGACAGCCTCCTCCTTATTCGCTTAGAAGCTCCATATGGCGATACACCGGCGGGATGGCAGATAATCTTCCACCAGGGAACGAACGTGCAATGAGGACGGGTCGTGCATATCTCAAGCGTCCAAGCGGAATGATGATTGGCTCGGATCCGCTGGCGGAATGAATATTATGATTTGCTTCTACTTTGGGTTCATAAAATCATGACCAGTCTAAACATTCGAGCACTCCGATCAAGCCTCCTTGGCACCATCGTGATGGCGGTACTTCTCTTTCTTCCCACGGGAACGTTCAATTATTGGCAGGCATGGGTCTTTATGGCGGTCTTTGTGGGAGCATCAGCCGTTATCACGGTGTACCTCGCAATAAAAGACCCGAAGCTCCTCGAGCGGCGCATGAATGTGGGACCGACGGTGGAAAAGGAGACAACACAAAAAATCATAATGTTTTTTGTGATGATAGGATTTGTAGCATTGTTTGTTTTTCCCGCGTTGGACCATCGCTTCGGATGGTCTCCGGTGCCGTCATATATATCCTTAGCGGGAGACGTACTCGTCGCATTCGGATTTCTCTTCATCTTCTTTGTGTTCAAGGTGAATACCTACGGCGCTTCCACGATTCAAATAGCCGAGGGCCAAAAAGTCATCTCGACAGGTCCGTACGCTCTAGTGCGCCACCCGATGTATGCTGGGGCTCTCGTCATGCTTATAGGTGTACCGCTTGCACTCGGCTCATGGTGGGGACTGTTCATGCTCGCCCTCGTTATGCCTGTCCTTATATGGAGACTCCTCGATGAGGAGAAGTTTCTTTCCAAAAATCTGCCAGGCTACACAGAGTATTGTCAGAAGGTCCGTTATCGCTTAGTGCCTTCTATCTGGTAGTTAAATGAATGCTTTGTAAGAAAAGCTGTTCTAACCTTGTTCAGTTCTCGGAACTCACGATTGGGGCGACCGTTACGCGGATCTTTGAGGGCTCGTATTTTGAGGACTACCATCAAGCTGAATCGGGTGGTTTTAATTATCCCGTTTTCGCAGGTGTGCGGAGCATTTGGATTTTCCATGTGCTCGATGACGCATACAAACGGATGCATCGGACGAGGATTACTCTGCTAAGTAGTTGATTTCGTGGCTCGGGGGCTAGGCTTCAAACCTGGATTTTCAGCTTCAAAGGTCTGAAGTCTAGACAATCCTGAGAAAACAAAGAGCCCCAGTAGATCAATGTCCTGCCGGGCTCTTTTCCAGAAGGCAGACCAACTCCTGGCTTCAATTATGTGAAGCGGGCTGCATGGTAAGTTGCGGGATCATTTTCATTGCCTTCAACGAATAATTCTTATCCCGATCGGTGCAACATCCAGAATCGATCCTGCGGCCGTATAGTCTCCCTTCCATTGACAGAACAACTCAATCTTGTCTAAGCTCTGCGCGACGTTTTCTTACAAAAACATTGGGTCCGAATAGTCATTTCTTTGGCGGCGCTTTTAACGATCCGGCGAATGTGAGGATGCCAGCATGAAGGAGCCATCGCATCGAATCTCCGTTGCTTTATTCGTCGCCACGCTGCTGCTGATCATTGACCTAAATGCCGGAGCGCAGACAAAACAAAAGACAGAGACTAAAACGCTCAAACTAGGCGTTGTCTTCCAAGGCTCACCGGAGCCGCTCGAACAACACTTCCGCCCTCTCGTGGATTATGCGGCCCGCAAGCTCAAGTCGACTGAGGAAACCACGGGAATGGTCGTTCTCGCGCCCACGGCCGGGCAGATGATGAAACTCCTCGAAGAGAAGCGCGTCGATTTCTATATGGAAAGCCCTTTCCCCACCTATCTTATAAACCGTTTGGGCGCGGCCAAGTTATTGCTCCGGCGCTGGAAGGGCGGAATTGGCGAGTATCGGAGCCTCATTTTCACCAACAAGGAAAGCGGCATCGCGCGCCTCGAAGATCTACGCGGCAAAATCATTGCATTCGAAGATCCCGGATCGACCTCCGGGTATTTCCTGCCGAAACTCTTTCTGCTCAAGAAGGGGTTGTCCGTGGTGGAAAAGCCGGCTGTCGGGGCCAAGGTTGCCGATAGGGAGATTGGCTACGTCTTCGCCGATACGTACAAGAACATCGCCACTCTCGTACTGCAAAATAGGGTGGCGGCCGGAGCCTTTAGCAGCGACGACTATGCCAGCCTGGATGACACAGCCAAAGCATCAATTTCGATCCTCGGCGAAAGCGAATCGGTGCCCCGGCATCTCGTCTCGGTGCGCAAGGATCTACCGGAACCGGTCCGGTTGAAACTCAAAGAGGTCCTTCTGATCATGCATCAAGACAGCCAGGGACAAGACATCCTTCGAAAAACGGACAACACCACGAAGTTTGACTCTCTGCCGGGCGGCGAAGAAGCTGTGCGGAAAAAACTCGTGGAACTTTATCGACCGCGCGGCAGCCGTCCAGCATCTAAGACTTAGCAAATTCAACACCGGACTTTTCCCTTGAGCACGGCATTTAAGACCCTCGCGTGTCAGAAGGAGTAATCTGTGAAAGCTATTCGCATTCATCAATTCGGTCCAAGTGAAGATGTTCTCCAATACGAAGACGTCCCCGTACCTGAGCCCAATGCCGGTGAGATTCTCATCAAGGTCGAAGCTGCGTCGTTGAACCGAGCAGATCTCGGTTTGCGCAAAGGAACTTACCGTATTTCTGCCGATGCGCTGCCGATTATTCCCGGCCGTGAATTCGCCGGGACAATCGAAAAGCTCGGCTCCGGCGTTAACGAATACCGAGCAGGTCAGCGCGTCGTCGCGTACCCGAGTCTCGGCGGCTATGCCGAATACGCGCTCGCTAAAGCGTCCGAAGTTCGGCCAATCCCCGACGCTGTCACTTCCGCGCAAGCGGCGGCGCTGCCGACCGCCTTTCTCACCGCGTGGTTCGGTCTAAAGACGGACGGTAATCTTAAAGCGGGTGAATGGCTGCTCGTGCAAGGCGGCAGCAGCGGCGTCGGCACCGCGGCAATCCAAATCGCCAAACATTTGGGCGCCAAAACCATCGTTACCACGGGTAGCGAAGAAAAATCCCACCGGCTGCGCAAATTGGGCGCCGACGTCACCATCGACGTTTCGCAAAACGACTTTCTGCCGGAGGCCCTGCGCGTGACGAACGACCGCGGCGTCGATGTGGTGCTCGAGATGATCGGCGGCGATGTTTATCAAAAAAGTCTGCAAGCGCTCGCGCCCGGCGGCCGGCTGTTTTCTATCGGCGGTGCTTTCGGCGCGATCCCCGATTCGCCGCCTGCGCTTACCGAAGGGCGTAAGGCCACCCGCTTTTCCATTACAAATTATTTGAAAGCCAAGCCTGACGATTTCAAGCAACTCGATGAAATTCTCAAACTCGTGGCCGAAAAGAAGTTCCAAGTCGTCATCGGCAAAAGTTTTCCGTTGGCGGAAACCCGCGCGGCGCAGCGCTATCTCGAAGGGCGCGAGCACTTTGGCAAAGTCATGCTGACGATGTAACAGGCCGCTGAAAAAGACTCATATGCTTCGTTGCGCTCCATCGCCTCGCCTCTGAGATCTTTTTGAGCGGCCTGAATAGGAATCAAGCATTAATTTGGCAAGACATTCCTAATTTCATTTTCTCCCCCTCGACGGGGGAGAATCAAAGAGGGGGTGCGTACGATCGCACCATGCATCGACAGTACGGTACCGATACATCGCTATCAAAAGGAGACCTGTAATATGTCATTCAAAATCAAAAGAGTCGGCCATCTGGTTCTCAAAGTGAAAGATCTCGAACGCTCGCGAAACTTTTTTACCGAAATATTAGGATTTCCCCAGGTCGGCGAGAACGACCGCGGCATGTTGTTTTTCAGCACCGACGTCAAGGAAAATCATCATATGCTGGCGATCAGAGAAGGAAAACCAGGCGCGCCGATGCCGGACCCGGAACAGATCGGCATGGAGCATGTTTCATTCGAAGTGGCGACGTTTGCCGAACTGCAGGAAGTCTATCGCAAGTTCAAAGAGCACGGCGTGAAGCTTCGTCAGACGATTTTCCACGGTGTCGCCAAAAGCATCTATTTCTACGATCCCGACGGCAATCTGCTCGAAGTCTATTGCAACGTGCCGCCGGAGGAGTATCGCAAGACCGTGTCCAATCCCTATTACAACTACGGCAGCATCGAGGACGAGCTTTCCGGCACAATCCCGCAAAAGCCGGGCACCGTCGCGCCGTAACCAAGGATTGCGATTCGAGGGTTGGAGTAATTTGTAGCTTCAGTTCCCAATACTCCAGCACTCCAAGACTCCAATACCCATAACTCCATTCCCGTCGCTAGCCGCCCAGTCAACGCTCTGTTAAAATAGCTAAATGGATTCGGAACAATCGACGGCGAAACCGGCGCCGCCGAGCCCGCCGGTTTCGCCGCCCGACCTCGCGGGCATGAGCGACGACGAGCTCTTGCGCATGCGTATTTGCGACTTGAAGCTCAAGATCGCCGGCACCGAGATCGAGTCGCGCGTCGACAAATTCTACGCGGAGCTCGCCGCCAAGGGCATCACGATCAAACCCATCTGCTATCTCGGCGACGAATGGTTTTGCCCCGAAGGCAGCGCCACCATCGCCATCCCTTTCTACCTCGCCCATCCGCGCCTGAAGAAGCTTGAAGAAAAAATGATGATGGAGGTCGAGGGCGGCACGGAAACGTGGTGTCTTCGACTCTTGCGCCACGAGATGGGTCACGTCCTCAATCACGCCTACCTGCTGGAGAAAGACAAACGTTGGCAAAAGATCTTCGGACCCACGTCGCTCGAATATTCAGAAAGCTTTCGCGCGCGGCCGTACAGTCGCCAATTCGTGCGCCACTTGGAGGGCTACTATGCCCAGAGCCACCCGGAAGAGGACTTTGCTGAGACGGTCGCGATCTGGTTGACGCCCGATCTGGAATGGCGACAGCAGTATCGAGGCTGGAAGGCTTTGCAAAAAATCGAGTACGTCGATGAGCTGATGCAGAAGCTAGCGGCAAAACCGCCCCTGGTTTTCTCCAAAGCCAAGATTAGCGACGCGTCCCGCCTCCGTTCGCGACTGGCGGCTCACTATAAAAGACGGCGGCGCATCTACGCGCAGGAATTTCCCGATTTTTTCGACGCCGATCTAAAAAAGCTTTTCGTCGACGCAGCCGCGTCGCCCAACGGTGAACGCGCGTCGGTGTTTTTGCGACGGTCGAACAAACTGATTCTCAACGCCGTTTCCATTTGGACCGGCGAACCGAAGTTCACGATCAACCGTCTGCTGCGCGAGCTGACCGAGCGCTGCGCCGAGCTCGATCTCCGGCTCAAAGCGGAATCAGCCGGCGTCGAAATTGCCGCCTACTTGGCGACGCTGGCGTGCCATTATCGGCTTACGGGCAAGTTCAAAGATTCCTAACCCGATGGCTCAGAAGTTCGTTTAAGAAGTCCAAACGATGGCAGCAGCTGAAGTTGAACTCAAATCCGCCTTTGTCCCCCTTTTTCAAAGGGGGAATCGTCTCCGTGCGATTCTCACCCCTCTTTGCCAAAGAGGGGAAGGGGAGATTTTCGGACGGAATGACGCGGGAATTATAGATCAGAACTTCCGGGACAGGGCACTAGCATGACGCGAACGCGGAAACGATTCAAAGTCCTGGTGCTGTTCGACACCGCGGGCACGCCGCCGGCAAATCAAGATTTCACCAAGGAATTGAAAACCGACGATTGGGCGGCGGAAGCCCACGTCATCGAAGCGCTCAAAAAACTCGGCCACGAAGTGCGCACTATCGGCGTTTGGGATGAGCCCGGCATGATCATCGACGAGATCAAAGCCAATCCGCCCGACGTCGTTTTCAACTTGACCGAACATTTCAACGCGGTGTCCGCCTACGATCGCAATGTCGCCGGCCTGCTCGAAATGATGGGTGTGCCCTATACCGGATCGAGCCCCACAGGTTTGACCCTGTGCAAAAATAAGGGCATGGCGAAGGAGCTTCTCGCCTATCATAAAATTCGCGTGCCGAACTTTGCGATCTTCTCCCCCGGCGCGATGATTCGGAAACCAAGCCGTCTTAAATTTCCGCTGTTCATCAAGCCCGTCGCCGAGGAAGCGTCCTATGGCATCTCCTTGGACTCTTTCGTCGAAAACGACGAAGCCTTCGAGGAAAGAATTCGCTTCATCCACGAGCGCATGAATCAGCCTGCCCTCGCCGAGGAATACATCGAGGGAAGAGAGATTTACGTCAGTCTATTGGGCAATGAGCGGCTGCGAGTCTTTCCTTTTCGCGAAGTGATCTTCACCGAAGTCCCCGACGGCCAGCCGAAGTTTTCCACGTTCAAGGCCAAGTGGGACGACGCCTATCGAAAACGCTGGGGCATCCAAAATGTTTTTGCCGAGCCGTTTGCCAACGGCACCGGTCAGCGCATTGTCAAAATCTGCAAAGCCGTTTATCGCGCGCTGCGCATTCACGGCTACGGCCGCATCGATCTGCGCGTGACCCCCGAGGGCGAGATCGTCATCCTCGAGGCCAACCCCAATCCCAACCTCGACGGCGACGACGAATTCGCCCAGTCCACCGCGAAGGCGGGCCTCAGTTATCCGAGAATGATCCAGCGCATTTTGAAACTTGCATTTGACGCCGCCCGTTGAGCAGCCCGAGCGATGGGTCGTAGGTTCGAAGAAGCCGGAGTTCGACCGACGGTCATCGCGGCCTTCGCGCTCCTTGTGTTTTCTCTAGTTGTTGCGGCCTTGCCTAGCGCAAGCTACGCCACCGAACCGCCGCCGCTACTTATTCTTGAAGGGTCCGCCTTAGCCAAGGTTAAACAGCTGCTGCAAGCCGGCGACGCCTCGTTGACGCCGTCGTTAGATAAGCTCAAGCGCGATGCCGATCGGGCACTTCTCGGCGGACCATTTTCAGTAACGGAAAAAGAGATCACTTCGCCTGGCGGCGATAGGCATGATTACATGAGCAACGCCCCGTACTGGTGGCCCAATCCGAACACGGCAACCGGTCTGCCTTATGTTCGCCGCGACGGCGAAGTGAATCCCGAACGTGACCAGACCTCGGACCGGAAAAGACTCGACAACATGATCCAAACCGTAAAGACGCTCGCGCTCGGCTATCTTTTCACAGACCGTGAAGCCTACGCCGCTCACGCCGCGAAGACGCTGCGGGTTTGGTTTTTTGATGCGACGACCAAAATGAATCCACATCTTCGCTATGCTCAATCGATTCCTGGTCGGAACCAAGGGCGCGGCGACGGTATTATCGAAACACACAATCTGCCCGAGCTGCTTGATTCGGTCGGGTTGCTCGTGGGTTCAAAGTCGTGGGCGGAAACGGATCACGAGCAATTGCAAACCTGGTTCAACTCTTACCTGACCTGGCTTATCGAAAGTGCGGAAGGAAAAATCGCAGCGAAAGCGGACAACAATCACGGCACGTGGTACGACGTGCAAATCGCCGGGTTCGCGCTTTTTGTCGGTCGTGGCGAGGTGGCGATGAAAGTCATGGGTGAATTTGGCGTCAAGCGCATCGCCAAGCAGATTGAACCCGACGGCCGCCAGCCGCGCGAGTTTGCGCGCACGCAGGGGTGGAACTATGCCGTTTTCAACCTCGAGGCGTTCTTTACCGCGGCGGCGATCGGAGAAAAACTGGGAGCTCACCTTTGGAATTTCCAAACGGACGATACACGAAGTATTCGTAAAGCTCTGGATCGGCTGATGCCTTTCGCGACCGGCGTGAAACCGTGGCCCTACAAGCAGATCTCGGCTTTTCAGCCCGAGAAGCTCGCCCCTTTGCTGAGGCGCGCAGCGCTTCAATACCGCGAACCCAGATACGAGCAAGCGATCGGAACAATTTCAAAGATTAACGGCGACGAACGCTGGCGGTTGATCTACCCAAAACTTCCCGCACCAAAATAGTTCCAACGGATTTATGGCTCTACCAAGGATGCTTACAACCCCGCCTTGACTGACGACACAAATCGTCATGCCGGCGGAGGCATCCAGGTTCGACTTACGCGACTAAATTAGCCTGGATTCAGCCTGCGCGGGAATGACGGATAATGAAATCGACTTCTATTAGTAGACTGTAACACGTGAATGGCGTCTTCCGTTCATGGCTCGAGAGCCTCACTACGAACGGCTTTTTTAGTCCGCTCGCCCTGAGCGCGTCGAAGAGCGCCAAATATACAGATGCGAATCAACTGTTACAGTCCACTCGTCGACACGTTGAGAACCGCTCGGCTTAGAGCCGAGGGTCGTTCAGTAAACCGGACACTCGACGGCAGAAACCGCGATAGAGATCAAATCTGTTTCACCCCTCCGCGCGCGAAGTAACAGAGGAGCTAAATGATTCCGGCGTCTTTAAGCGCTTGCAGTCGTTCTTTGGACAGCCCGAGCTCGCCACAAAAAATTTCCTCGTTTTGGGCACCCATTTGTGGGCCGAGAAAATCCACCGAGCCGGGGGTTGCGGAAAACTTGGGTACGACGTTCTGCACGATCGCCTCGCCGAGGTCGGCGTCGGGGACGCGCACCATCGCTTCGCGGGCTCGATATTGAACATCGCGGAAGGCGTCTTCCATGTCGAAGACGGCGGAGTAAGCCACGCCATGCTTGTCGAAGTGTTCGATCACTTCATCGCGGCTGTGTTGCTCAATCCAGGCGCCAACGATGCCGTTACACTCCACGGAATTTTCTACCCGCGCCGAGTTATCGATAAACTTCGGATCGGTTGTAAGGTCTTTGCGGCCGATAGCCTCGGCCAATCGCAACCACACGCTCTGCGTGCTGGCAGCGAGCGTGAGGTATTTCCCGTCCTTCGTTCTGAACATGGAACTCGGCGCGACATAAGCGACGCGGTTGCCGGTGCGCTTATGGACGACTTTCATCTGGTCGTATTGGATCGGGTCGAAATCCAAAAAACGAAAAACTGCCTCGAAGAGCGCGAGATCGATCACCTGCCCCTCACCGCCGCGTAGATCGCGGTGATACAGCGCCATCATGACGGAGAGCGAGCCGAAAATGCCCGCGATCAGGTCGCCGAGTGGATATCCGGGCGACATCGGCGGCCCGTCCGGCTCGCCGATGAGATTGGTAAGTCCGCTCATCGCTTCAGCGACGCGGCCAAAGCCCGCGCGAGTTTTGTATGGGCCGGTCTGGCCGAATCCCGAGATACGCAAAAGAATGATCCGCGGATCGATTGTTCGAATCACGTCAGGCCCAATGCCCCACTTCTCGAAGGTTCCGGGGCGGTAGTTTTCCACGATCACGTCCGTGCCTTTGATCAGCTGTTTAAAAATTTCTGCGCCTTCCGGCTTCCCCAGATCGAGTGTGATGCAGCGCTTATTGCGCGCCACCGATTTCCACCAAAGTGGGATACCATTCATAATCGGCTCCAGCTTGCGCTGGCCGTCACCGTATTTTGGATGCTCAATCTTAATCACGTCCGCGCCGAAGTCGGCGAGCAATACCGTCGCGAACGGCGCCGCGACCATGTTGCCGGCATCGATAACACGCACGCCTTTAAGTGGTTTATTCGCGCTTTTTTGGGTCAGCGGGAAATCGTAGTGTTCCTTAATATAATCGCCCATCGTGCAGCTGCTTCCTATTGGCTCGTTAACTTGCGGGCATATTACACACAAATATCAGGAGAAATAAACCGACCATTCCGCACGTCTAGTTCAAGGTTCCAGGTGCGCGCCTCGCGCATCCTGAGCTTCGAAGGATCTGTCCTTCACTACGTTCAGCACATGCCTTGAACATTGAACGTTGAACTTTAAACCCCGTTGTTCGCCGTTTGACGATCGGCAACAACGTAGCTTACTATCCATTCGCACAAACTTTTTCTTGGAGGAATTAAAACATGGCGGAACCCGTTAAGATCGTCACGGGCATCGGCAATGCGGAACTGCATCGCATACTCGTGCGCGGCTATGATTTGAATAAAGAGTTGGTCGGCAAGATCACTTTTACGGAGATGACTTCGCTCATATTACGCGGACGGTTACCGACGCCCAATGAAGCCAAAATGCTCGATGCGCTTCTGATTATACTCGTCGAACATGGGCTAGTTTCCCACGTTATCGCGGCGCGGCTCATTTATCATTGCGCGCCCGAGGCCATGCAAGCGGCGGTGGCCGCGGCACTGTGTGGCGCCGGCAGCGTGCACCTGGGGTCGTCGGAATGGTCGGCAAAAATGCTCGTCGACGCGCTTCCCGTAGACGTGGCGAATCCCGACCTGGACGCGATCGCCGCGTCCATCATCGACGATTACAACAAAAGAAAACAGCGCATGCCCGGCATCGGCCATCGCACACATGCCGAAGGCGACCCGCGCGTCGACACGCTACTCGGCATCGCCAAAGAAACCGGCGTTTACGGCAAGTATTGCGAGCTGATCCAAAAGCTCTCTGCGCTCGCCTCCGAACGGCGCAAACGGTTAATCCCGGTCAACGTCACCGGCGCCATCGGCGCCATCGCGTTGGACATGGGTTACCCGTGGCAAATCACCAAGGCATTCGCGCTGATCGGTAGGACCCTCGGCGCCATCGGTCACATCGCCGAAGAAATCCGCAATCCGATGGCGACGAAAATCGACGCCGCGATCAAACAGGCGGTGGTTTACGAACCCGTATCGAACGTGAAAAAGCTGTTGGGCTCCGGGTCTGGGGTTTATTTTTGTAGGGGCAGGCCCCCGTGCCTGCCCTCTTTGAACGGGCAACCACAGGGGTTGCCCCTACACGCTTGTTACTATTTTTTCGTATTTCGGTTAATTTGCAGGGTTCGTTCCTTTCTGTTGTAATGCGCGGTGGACTAGAGGAGAAATCATATGAGTTACCAAAATATTCTCGCCGAGCGCGTCGATAAAGTCGCCATCATCACGCTCAATCGTCCTGAGAAACTCAACGCCATGAACTACGAGCTGGCCTGCGAGCTGGACGAAGAACTCACCAAGATCGAAAACGACGATGACGCGCGCGTGGTGATTCTCACCGGCGCCGGGCCGCGCGCCTTTTCCGCCGGCGGCGACATCATGCAAATGGTGAAATCGACGCCGGAAGAAATGGCCGCGCGAACGGACATCCGCCGCGAAGCCAATTGGCATCTTGCCACTTTCACAAAACCGATCATCGGCGCGATCAACGGCCTGGCGTATGGCGCCGGCGCGCAGTTGACGACCATGCTGGACATCCGCATCGGCTGCGAGCACGCGGAAATTCAATTCCTTGCGGCCAAATACGGACGCGCCAACTCGACGTGGTCATTGCCGCTGGTCGTCGGCATGCCCAAAGCCAAGGAGCTGCTCTACACCGGCCGGCCGATCAAGGCCGACGAAGCCGAACGTATCGGCTTGCTCAACCAAGTTGTGCCATGCGCGCGGCTGCGCGATGCTGCGATCGAAATGGCCAAACAGATCAGCGAAAACGATCCGCGCATGGTCCAAGGCATCAAACGTTTGCTCAATGACGACATCGGCATGGCGTGGCGCGAGCGTTTCGATGCCGAACAAAACGCGCGCAAAGGAAAACTAAAAGCCAATTCGCCGCGCGAAGGGTTCAAAGCGTTTTTAGAGCGAAAGGGAATCCGATAAATAAGTTGACATGTGAATCGTCTGCTCAATGGTCAGTCTGATCCATTGGTGACAAACACTGAGACGTTCGTCTGGATTCCCGCTAAATACATGCGGGAATGACGGACGATGGCAACGTCGGTACGGCTCATGCCATTTCGAACGAAGCGAGAGCCTTTGGATTTGCGAGTGCGCGTTGACACGTTTCTGTCTCGAATATATCTCCGTTAGACTTCCGGTCGATTTTACGCAGGAGAATTACTATGGCTCTCACTGTTGAAGAAAATGAATTGATCACTCACGTGGCTCCGGGCACTCCCTGCGGCGAAATGATGCGTCGCTACTGGCACCCCATCGGCCTGAGCGCGGAGCTCAAAGGCCGGCCGCTGCGGCGGCGCTTGCTCGGCGAGGATCTGGTGGTCTTTCGCGACGACCAAGGCCGGGTCGGACTCCTCACCCTGCGCTGCTCGCATCGCGGCACGTCGCTGGAATTCGGCCATGTCGAGGACGGCGGCATTCGCTGCTGTTATCACGGCTGGCTCTACGACGTCGACGGCAAAGTTCTCCAGATGCCCGGCGAACCGCCGGACAGCACGTTTAAAGATCGCATTCGTCAAAAAGCTTACAAGGCTCAAGAAGCTGCTGGAATCATTTTCGCTTATATCGGACCGGAGCCCGCGCCGCTGTTGCCGCGCTGGGATGTGCTGGTTCGCGAAGACGGCGCGCGCTCGCTGGCCGCGCGGGTCATTCACTGCAATTATCTACAGACCGTCGAAAACAGCGTTGACCAGCACCATTTTAAGTGGCTCCACCGGACGCCCAAAACTCGCTTCTGGACTGACGAGAAGCTCACTTCCGAAATCACCGAGTTCGGCATCCGCGACACTTTCACCCGAACCGTGCCCGACGGTACGTTCATGACGGTAAGCCATTTTTTAATGCCGAACATGAACAAAGTCGGCTATCACTTGAACGAAGATCATCCCGCGGCTTTCGCGGCGACCCACGAAGGGTACGAAGCGCTGCGCTGGCGCGTCCCCGATCGACGACACGAACACGATGCACTTTACTCTGTATTTCGGGCCCATGGTCAACGGCAAAGTGTCGGGCAAGTTCCCAAAGGACCAATCGGCGCAGGGTTTAGGCGACAGTACACCGGGCAAATATCGCTGGGACGAAGAAACCGGCTGGATCGCGCGCGGCGATCAGGACCGCTGTGCTCAGGAAAGCCAAGGACCGGTCTTCGACCGCAGCGGCGAGCACCTCGGCGTCTCGGATGAAGGCGTTATCATGCTGCGCCGCATGTTCAAGCAATGCATCGAAGCGGTGCAACGCGGCCAAGATCCCGTCGGAATCATCCGCGATCCGGTGAAAAATAAGCTTCTGGCCCCGGTGCCGGGTGAATTTCAGTTAAGCTGACCGGGGGTGACTATGAAACGGTTCGTGAATAAGGCATCGCAATTCAGCCTGCCGCTGCTCGCGTCGGTACTTTTTGCCGCGTCGCAGCTATACGCCGCCGATACCGTCGAATCGCTGATCGCCGCCGCCAAAAAAGAAGACGAGCTCGTTTTCATCGCCGGCGCCCAGACTTTCGGCGGCCGCAAAGGCCTCGCGGACCTCGAAGGCGCGTTTAATAAGCGCTACGGGCTCACGATGAAAATCAGTTTCGCCGCGGGACCGGATATGAACGCGCGCGCCGCGCGGCATATCACGGAAATCAAATCAGGACGGAAAGTCTCGTCGGATATTTTTCTCGGATCCCAGTCCCATCAGGCGCTGCTGCACAAAGAAAATGCCCTGGAGAAAGTCAACTACTCGGGGATTTTTTCCTGGGTGGCGAAGGACATGGAAATATTTCCCGCTGAAACGGTCCTGACTTACACGTCGCCAAATGGCATCGTCTACAACAAGGATTTGATTTCCAAAGACAAGGCGCCGAAGAACTATGCCGACTTGATCGATCCGAAGTTGAGTTCGACCTGGACGGGCAAGATCGCCATTCCGCCCTACGTCGCATGGCTCGCTGAACTCTCCCTCGTTTGGGGTCAGGAGAAAGTCAAAGACTACGCGCGCAAGCTCGTCGCCATCAGCGGCGGGCGCTTGCGCTACAGCGAAGAGGAGCGCGTCGTCAGCGGCGAATTTCCCATCATGGCCAACTTCGGCGATGCGTTGAGCGCTATGTGGTCATGGCAGCCCAAAGGCGCGCCGCTCGTCGCCGTGCCCGGCGTGACACCGGTCAACACCGACTATTTTCAATTGAGCGTGCCGAAGAACACCGTCCATCCAAATTTGGCGAAGCTCTTCGTCGCCTTCATGACCACCAGAGAGGCGCAAGCCGTCCTGCAGAAACACGAGTCGCGCAGCTCGCACATGGTCGAGGGAACAATCATGCAGAAATATCTCAAAGAGAACAAAGTCGCAGTTCAGGAGCCTAAGCTGTCGATCAGTTATTACCTCAAGACCGAAGACGCCGAAGGCCTGCAGTTCAAAGAAGAGTTGGCGAAGATCCTAAAGGGCTCGTGAGCCTTAGTTTCGCGACTGACTTTGAACGATTGAACCTTGAACTTTTGAACGAGCCAAATTGTTTGAACGGCTTGAACGAACTGAATTGTTTTAACGTTTGGAACGACTGGAACCACTTGAACGATTGGAACCGTGACTTTATCGAGCGACTTCGGAGGTTTCGCTAATGCTATCCAAAGAAGAAAACGAGCTGATCACCCGAGTCGGACCGGGCACGCCCGCGGGAGAAATGCTCCGGCGATACTGGTGGCCGGTTGGATTCAGCGAGCTTGTCAAAGAAAAAGGCAGCCCGACCAAAGTGCGCTTGCTCGGAGAAGACTTCGTGCTCTTCCGCGACGGCGGCGGGCGGCTCGGGCTTGTTGAGTTACATTGCTCGCACCGCGGCACGTCGCTGGAATTCGGCCGAGTCGAAGATCAGGGAATTCGTTGCTGCTATCACGGCTGGCTCTACGATGTGAACGGTCGCTGCTTGGAACAACCCGCCGAGCCCGCCGACAGCACCTTCAAAGACCGCATCCAACATCCGGCGTACAAAGCTCAGGAGATCGCCGGTTTTATCTTCGCCTACATCGGCCCCGATCCGGCGCCTTTGTTGCCGCGTTATGATTTGTTTTTCACCGATAGCGGCGAGCGCGTCATCGGCGCCGGCACGGAATATTGCAATTGGCTCCAGCGCGCGGAGAATTCCGTCGACCAGACTCATCTCGTGGCTCTCCATGCGCCGGAGTACCCGCACATGGCTTTGAAGCGTCCGGAAATCGGCTGGCAAAAAACCATCTATGGCGCAAAGATCACCATGCACGTGCCGGATGTGTCCAAACCCAAGCACTCCCACTGGATATTTCCTTCGCATACGCGCCATACCACCGCGCGCAAAGGACGCATCCCCGATCATGCCATCCGCTTCCGCGTGCCGACGGACGATACCAGGACTACGACATTTTGGCTGCGCTTCACGCCGAACGATGAGGCCAGTCGCGGCAAAGAGTTAATTCAGAAAACCGTCGGTTTCGAAGACGATAAGCCGGGAGTTTATACGCGGGTCGACGACGGCTGGTGGGGCATCGCGTCGCACGATCAAGACCGCGTCGCCCAGGAAAGCCAGGGCGATATCTACGATCGCAGCAAGGAACATCTCGGCGCCTCCGACCAAGGCGTCATCCTGCTGCGAAACACAATTAAGGAATCCATCGATGCGGTGCGCCAAGGCAAAGATCCTTTTTGGATCCTCCGCCAACCCGCGGACAACGAAAAGATCACCTTCGACGCAAGCATGGCCGAGATCGGCGCGCTAGGCTAATACGTAAGCCTGGGTGCAAGACTCCGAGCGATCTCATCGGCAAATTCGGCACGCCGCGATCGAGAATCACCGGCGCACGAATGTGTTTCCGCGCACCCTGCTGACTATCCTCGTGCGACGCCGACCAGATCCGGCTAGTCCTTGAATTTGAATTCTTCCAATTTGCGATACAGCGTTGTCCGGTCCACTCCCAGGATCCGCGCCGCTTCCGTTTTGTTGCCGTGGGTGGAATGTAAAACTTTTGCGATGTACTCCCGTTCGAGATCGCGCAGGGTGACCTGATTAGCGACCGCTTGACCCAGGTCGATTTCCTGCTCGGCGCGAGCGGCTACGTGAACCGGCAAGTCTTCCGTCCCGATCATCGTTCCCTTACCGAGAATCACGGCGCGCTCGATCGTGTGCTCAAGCTCGCGGATATTTCCCGGCCAGTCGTAACCGGTCAAAGCGGCCAGGGCGTCCGGCGCGACGCCTTCGACACTGCGGTGGACGCTCATGGCGAATCTTTCCATGAAATGATTGACGAGCAGCGGTATATCTTCGCGCCTATGGCGCAGCGCCGGCAGTTCGATGCGAATGACGTTGAGTCGATAAAAAAGATCCTGGCGAAATTTGCCATCGCGCGCGAGTTCTTCCAGACTGCGATTGCAAGCCGACAGCACGCGGGCATCGACCTTCTCGCTTTGATTGCCCCCCAGCGGGCGTATCTCTTTGTCTTCCAAAACCCGCAACAACTTCGCCTGCAGGGTTAACGGAATTTCACCGATCTCGTCTAGAAACAATGTTCCGCCCGCCGCCTCATGAAAGAGGCCCCGCCGGTCCTTGCGCGCATCGGTGAACGCACCGCGCACGTAGCCGAACAATTCGCTCTCGAGCAAAGTCTCGGGAATGGCCGCGCAATTCAGCGCCACGAACGGCCCGGCCGCTCTTGCGCTGTTGAAATGAATCGCGCGCGCGATCAGCTCTTTGCCGGTGCCGCTTTCACCTTCGATCAAAATATTGGCCGGCAAGTCGCTCACCTGCGCGATGACTTCAAATACCCGTTGCATCGCCGTACTTCGGCCGATGATATGTTGGAAGCGCTCGCGCGCCTGGACTTCGGTGCGCAGCCTTTTGACTTCGTCACGGAGATATTTTTGTTCGAGCGCGCGTTTGACCTGGATAAGTATCTCATCGGTGTGAAACGGCTTCGTCACGTAGTGAAACGCCCCCGCGGCCATCGCCTCCACCGCGCTTTCAATCGTGCCAAATGCAGTAATGAGCAGCACCAGGGCGCCGTTATCGATCTCGCGTAGGCGCTTGACCAGGTCGATGCCTTTCATTTTCGGCATCATCAGATCTGTGATCGTCAAGGCAAATGCCCCGGCCTGATATCTTTGAATCGCCGACTCGCCGTCGTGGGCGGCCTCGACGTCATACCCCTCTTCAGTCAATATATCCGTGAGAAAATGGCACATGTCGCGATCGTCATCGACGACGAGGATTCGCGGCCGCGAATTTCGCTCCGGCACATTACTCATTGACGCGCGCCTCCAGAGAGCGAGCAGTTCCTAGCGGACTGGGAAATTATCCACCGCACATTCACCTCAATCTCCGCATTAGCATTTCGCGATCACCAACACAAAGTCAAACGTCTATCGATTGCGGCGGGGCATTTCGCATCGGCACGTCGTTTTATGCAACAGCTTTCTAAGCTCCAGAGAACTCGGTAGTTTCTTTGGCGCGACACGCGTGAATGACTTTCATGTGGTAACTTGCAACAGCGAGAAAACAATTCTGCCTTTGTATCTCATTGAATTCTCAATGATCCACCTCGCTCCACTCGTGGCATCGCAATTGCGGTACCGCCAGCAGCGGCCATGCGAATCAACATGTCCGACAACGATACTAGGAGGCAAAGAATGACGATCGTCAAGAAAATTTTTAGCGCTGTCCTGCTGCTCTCGCTGTTAACGATGGCCGGATGTCCCGAGGTAGCTCAACAGGGTGGCGGCGGGTCTTCGTCAAAGGAGCCGATGGAGCAGTAGGGCTTCCAAGATCCAAATCGGCACAGAGCGATCTCGACGTGGAGCAAGGCGATCGCGCTGGCTCAATTATTGAGCCCGGTCATACTTCTGCTTGCCCGCTGATTGATCCAAACGGTAGGTTGCGCTTATTTGTAAAGTTGATCGAGGAAGCCGGATTTCTGAATCTCGTCGATCAGGCTAAGATCCCAGTTATCCGTTTCGGTCAAACGCTTCGCTTGGGGAAAATCCAACGCAGCCAATTCCAGCAAAGCGCGAACCGCATCTGAATGCGGCCGTAAACCGCGGTCAACGCGGGTCGAGATCTCTTCGTAAAGATACGCCATGATTCCCAGGTCGGGATTGCGCACGTACTTGGAAAATATTTTTAAACTCTCGTCTTTGTGCGATTTTAGATACTGAATCCCTTCCATGTAACCGCGCAGAAAGCGCACCACCTGCGGTCGGCTCTTTTGCAAAACGGCAGTGGACGTGTTTAACCCGCCGCCGACGTTGGCCACGTCGATCTTCGCGAGGATGCGCATACCCGCTTTCTCCGAGATCATATCCGAGGGCGGCGTAAACATCGTCGCGTGGATCACCCCGGTCGAAAGCGCCGCCACCCGCGCCGCCGGCCCGCCATCGCCCACCGAAAGGAAGGTCACGTCCTTGCTACTGTCCATGCCGTTGTCACGCAGCAGCTTTACCACCCGGGCATAGGCGGCGTCGCGCCCCGGCGTAATGCCGACAATTTTTCCCTTGAGATCGCGGATTGTCTTGATGCTCGGTTGCGTGACCAGGGAATATCCCAGGGTGTTGGTCGTCACGCCGACTCGCGTGAGACTCGCACCCTGAAGGATCGCGGTTGTCACGCCGAGGTCCGAGCCGATGATAAAGTCGACACTGCCGGCGATCAGGGCGGAAACCGTGCGCGAGCCGCCGCGCAGAAAAATCAATTCAACGTCGAGGCCGTGTTTTTTCCAGATCCCTTTATCCGCCGCCACCCACGAGGGCGCGAAGCCCGTGGCCAACGAGGGAAATCCGACGCGAAATGTCTCCGCGCTCCAAAGCGCTGAGCTCGAACCCATCAGAAGCCAGAAAGTCAACGATAGATAGTTCAGATAACGACTCATGCGCTGCCCCTCGTTTTGAGATCGGTGATCGCTTGCCAAGCTTGTGCTGACTTCATCGGCTTGAACGACTTGAACTCCGCCCTTCGGAACGATACTTCTTGCAGAGATTCTTCCAGCTCGCAAGTTCCGGCTGCAGCAATTCTACTCCCCGAAATTCGTTTAACGGTAGCCTTCGGCCTGCATGCTGAATAGCCGGGCATAGATACCTTCCCGGCGCAGCAGCTCCTCGTGGCTGCCGATTTCGGCGACCCGCCCTCCCTCGATCACCACGATGCGATCGGCCATGCGCACGGTGGAAAATCGATGCGATATCAAAATCGCCATTTTCCCATCGGTGAGCTCCTTGAAATGTTGGAAGATGTCGTACTCGGTCTGAGCGTCCAGTGAAGCGGTCGGCTCGTCCAAGACGAGAATTTCCGCATCGCGCATGAAAGCTCGCGCCAGCGCTACCCGCTGCCATTGGCCGAGGGACAGCTCATGGCCGCCGTGAAACCAGCGGCCGAGCATGGTTTGATACCCTTGCGGTAGATTTTCGATAATCGTATCGGCGCCGCTCTTGCGCGCCGAGTCGACGATCTTATCCATGCGGTCGACCGCTTCGATCTGACCGAAACCGATATTTTCGCTGACCGGCAAGTGATAGCGCACGAAATCTTGAAATATCACGCCGATCTTTTGTCTGAGTTCGAGTGGATCGAGCTCGCGAATATCGCCGCCATCGATCAAGATCGTCCCCTCGGTGGGATCGTAGAGCCGGCTCAAGAGCTTGATCAAAGTCGTCTTGCCCGCGCCATTATGTCCCACGAGCGCGATCTTCTCGCCGGGAAGGATCTTCAAATCGATACCGCGTAAAACCCATTCATCGCTCTCCGGATAGCGAAAGCCGACGCCGCGAAATTCGATGCCGCGGGTGAGCGACGCCGTCAGTTTTTTGCGCGGTGCCGCGATTTGCATCTGCGGTTTTAGCTCGAGAAATTCAAAATAGTGGGCCATGAAGAGATTATTTTCGTAGATGTTGCCGACGCCGGCGAGAATGGACTGAAACGTCGATTGCCCCTGGCGAAAGATGGTCAGATAGAGGGTCATGTCGCCGAGTGAAATCATCCCCTGAACGGTGCGCCAGACGATCCACGCGTAGGAACCGTAAAATCCCAGGGTCGCGACCAGTCCCAAACTGAAGCCCACCAGCGCGCGCCGGACCGCAAGCGATTTGTCCTCCTGGAAAAACTTGTCGAACAGACTTTTGTATCGCGCCAGCAAGGTGCTGCCCAGATTGAATAGCTTGATCTCCTTGGCCGCGGTATCTTCGGTCAACAGCCGGGAAAGATAATTGATCTGCCGCGTTTCCGGCGCGCGCCGGGTGAGCAGGCGGAAACCTTGCTCCGAAAAACGCGTTTCGGCGATGAACGAGGGGATGCTCGTCACCAAGAGTATCAACACCAGCCAAGGGCTAAAGCGCAGCATCAGCGCGGCGAAAGAAATTAAGGTGATCATGTTCTGGGCGATTTGAAACGTGTCGTTGATCAGCTCCATTGGTTTGTAGCCGCCCTCGCGGCGCGCGTTCTGCAAGCGGTCGTAATAATCAGGGTGCTCGAAAAAAGCCAAGTCCAAAGTGAGCGCTTTGCGAATGATCTCGCTGCGGATCTGATTGGCAAGCTGGAGCTGAATGAGCTGCTGGATCAGCCGGCGCGCGTGATTGATGCCGGTGCTGAGCAAAAACAGGATGAGTTCGAGGATCAGGTAATAGAATACCGTCCGCACCTGATCGGGGTCATTACCCCGCTGCATCGAAGCGACGACGCCATCGACGATCAGCTTGCCGACCCACGCTTGAGTCGCCGGCAATAGTGCTCCGCCTACCGTCAGAAAGCCCAGCCCCACGGTCGCCACAGGATTCGCCTGCCAAACGAGTCGCAAGGCCTGCGGTGTATGAACCAGAGCGTTGCGAACTTTCTGCCACTGCTGCAACAACCAAGTTATCAACCTCGGCCTCCTGAACGAATGAACTCGTTGCCGAGTTTTAACCGCCGTGCATTCACTGTCCACGGTTTCGAACCTCAGCACGACGCGTTTCAACTTGTCCGTGCGCCCTGAGCTCGCGTCGAAGGGTTCCGTAGGATCGAACTCCTCCAATTGGACAGTTCGTCGCAGTCTTCAAACAACGACATGACGACAAACTGAACGAGCCGAATTCAACATAACTTGGGGACGAAAATTCTGCCGGATAACCATGTCCTAAGGGTTGTCGATTGGCGTCGTTTGACACCAGGCGTCACCATTCGATACGTTGTCGAATACTAAAGGCTATCGAAGGTTGATCTCTTATTGGAGGGAATCATGCGCATCGCATTAGGATTACCCAGCCGGGTCGCCGACGCTTCCGGCGACATGATGCTCGATTGGGCTACGCGCGCGGACCGCGGGCCTTTCTCCAGCGTGGTCGTCACCGATCGCGTAGTATCCCAGGCGCTCGAACCGCTGGCGGTCTTGGCGATGGCCGCCGGAGCGACGCGGCGCATTCGGCTGATGACCAGCGTCGTGATCGGTCCGACCCGCGAGACCACGTTGCTGGCCAGACAAGCCGCGACGATCGACGTCATCTCAAACGGGCGACTGACGCTTGGCATCGGCATCGGCGTGCGCGAAAACGATTATCTCGCCACCGGCCTCGACTTTCACCGGCGCGGCCGGCGCGTCGAAGAGCAGCTGCCGACCCTGCGCCGGCTCTGGGCTGGTGAACCGCTGTCGAATGAAGTGGGGCTGATCAGCCCGCAATCGCCCCGTCCCGGCGGACCGGAATTGTTGATCGGCGGTTACGTGCCGGCGATCGTGCAGCGCATCGCCAAATGGGGCGACGGCTACATGGCGCCAGGCGGCGGTGAGCCAGAGAGCATGCTCAAGATGTGGCAACAGATCCTCCAGGCATGGCAAGAAAACCGGCGTATAGGCCAGCCACGCTGGGTCGGCGCCAGCTACTTCGCCTTGGGACCGAACGCACTCGACCATGCCACGCGCTACATTAATCACAACTATGGCTACAATCCGCAGCTCGCCGCGAAGCGATTGGGCACGTTACCGGCGTCGCGAGAGGCCGTGGAGGAATCGATCAAGCGTCAAGCCGATATGGGCGTCGATGAATTTATACTGCGTCCGTGCGCGGAGGATTTAGATCAGATGGAGCGCTTGGGAGAAATCGCGGCACGATTCAGCTAAGCACGGCGTCCCCGCGCTTCTACTTTTTGCCAAGCCTCGCGATAAAACCGCTTTCTTCGATGCGTCGGACAAACGACGGATCAAAGATCGCCATGGGATCGGTTTGCTTCGCCTGAGGATATTGCAACGACAGAATGTCCAATCCGCTTCTGATGACCTGTAACGACGGAGTCGGAATCTGCTCCATCTCGCTGACGGTGAGTTGATAGGTCTCCTGGAGAATCTCGTCGCTGCCGCCGCGCAGATTCTTTTTCATGACAGCGATGCTTCGGTCCTTTTGCGTCTTAAAAATATACAGGCCCTCGATCAAGGTTTTCAAAAAACGCTCGATAAGATCAGGATTCTTGCCGGCGGTCTGTCTGAGCGTCGTCACCGTGTTCGAAGGATAGGTGATGCCCAACTTCTCGTAGCTCACCAACTCGCGGAAGCCCAATTTCTTGGCGGCCAAATTGAGCGGCATGTTGAGCGGCGCGGCGTCGACGATGCCACGTTCCAAGGATTGCAAGCCGAGCGCGGGTTCGCCCACGACCAAGAGCTTTACGTCACGGTCTGGAACCAGACCCAGCTTCGCGCGCAGCACATATCTGAGCACCGAATCGGAGATCGAACCCGCGCGACCTACTCCGATGACCTTGCCGCGTAGATCCTCCGGGCTTTTGATATCGCCCTTGGAATAAATCGCACCGCCGACTTTGTCGATAAAGTTGGCGACGATCACCTGATCCTTGGCGCCGAGAATATGCGACGTCAGCGCGCCGCTACCGGTGGCAATCACAACGGGAACGTCGCCGCTGACAAGGAGCTGTTGCGGACGCATCCGGCCGGCGTAGACGGCTTTGAGATCGAGGCCGTATTTTTTCCCGAGACCCTCCTCCACCGCGATCCACATCGGCGTGTAGTGGCCCGAGAACGATGCGTAGCCGACGGTCAAACTCTCAAGTTGAACCGCCGCCAACGACCATGCCGCGCCGGCAAGCCACCACCCGAGCGATCCGGTCAGGATCAGGAGTTTCTTGCTCGTCATCACGGTCTCCTGAAGTGAACGCCGCGCCACCGCGCGCGAGCCGCGCTACGCTACCGGCGTTACATACCGCTTGAAGATTCGCAGGGCAACGTCTGGGTGACGTTCCGATAGAAGTCCGACGGCGTAGAGCAGATACGAAGAATCGAGAAATATCCCCGGGTTTCTCGGCCGCAACGCCTGCACACGATCGTCCGTCGCCGCGGCGTGTGTGAGGATATAGGCGGCAAAGGGGTTGTGAATGAACACGCCGCCCGTGCCGATCAGTGTGTGCGTGTCGCGCATGTCCTTGCCGTAATGGACCCACGCTTCCCCTTCCCGCGCAACAACTCTTTCACGCCGGCCGACGTGGCGCCCCACGGCGAGATCGACCGCGGTGCGCGCCAGCACCGCGTCTGCGGCAAAGTGCCACTGCGCTTGCGGCACCGTGCCGGTTTTCTGACTGATCTGCTCGATATAATCCCGCAGCGCATCTGCCGATACTGAGTATTCCGAAAAATCACGGCACAAATCTTCGGCAAGTGTGTCTAGGCCGACGCGATTGAGAATAGTCGCCGCATTGAAGCGGATCCCCAGATCGCCTTCGACGGTCCGCTTGGCGTAAGATTCGGCCAAGCCCTGGGAAATCACGTTTTCTCCGGCGGGATGACCGAAACCGATCGAGTGAACATCCGTCGTCGCGCCGCCGACGTCGACGACGAGCATGTCGCCCCAACCGCTTTCCTCGGCCGTCCCGTCCGCGCCCAGCCGAAGCCCTTCGAGGACGGCCATTGGAGTCGGCAAAACCACGTCGACGAACTCTTTGACCTGATCGAGACCTTTGGCGTGAGTAATGCGCTCCATGAACAATTGGCGTATCTCTTCGCGCGCCGATTCCACCTCGAGAGTTCCCATTTTCGGCATCACGTTGTCGACGCGCCGGACCTCTTTGCCGCGTTCTTGCAATATTTGTGAAACCTCTTGCGCCGCCGCTTGATTGCCGGCGACGACGATCGGCACCGAAAGCGCCGACTGCCCCAGCATGCGGGCGTTATGCAGGATGGTCTCTATGTCGCCGCCGTCGACGCCGCCGGTCAGCAGAATCATGTCGGGGCGCAGGCTCTCGATCTCGCTAAGCCTTTCTTCCGACGAGTTTAAACGCCGTCGAGCCGACGATCTTCGCGCCCGCGCCGAGCGCGGATTGATTGGCAGCTTCAACCGTCAAACCCGGCACATTGCCGACCACGGCGATACGCAGGCCACCGGCGGCGCTGCTGCTCGCCAACACCGTCTTTCCCTCGAGACTCGATAAATCCTGCGGAGGTCGTGGGAACAACTGCAAACACTGGTGCAACTCGTTGAGCGCCTGCAGCAAGCCTTCGCGCACGTCGGTCAGCACCGTCGACGGCGCTTGGCTCCTGCCCATCAGCCGGGCGTTGTCGAGATCGACGGCGGTGACTTTGGTGAAGGTGCTGCCGAAATCGATGAGGATGGCGAGGGAAGTCATACTCAGGTGTCAGTTATAGCCGGCAGTTGTCAGCGCCCCGCCTTCTTTCGTTTGATTTTCCGGAAGCGACTCTCTGAGATACTGACCCACTGACAACCGCCAACTATTACTTGGCCGCTGCGATCATGCGGTAAAGGTCCATCAAACGCTTGTCGCGCAGAGTGCTTTCGATGTCGCGGTTCATTTCCTCGCCACGGATCAACTCCACTTCCAGACCCAACTTCTCAGACTCCTTCAGAAACAGTTCGTCCTTGATCATTGCAGCAAAAGCATCGCGCAGCGCTCTTTAACCGGTCCGCCGGCACGTTTGGCGGCAACACGACGGAACGCGCGAGATTTTGGCCCGCATACAACGCGTTCAGCAATGCTTTGCTCCCGGCCGGCGCCATCTCCTCCATGCTGGCCACGTCAGGAATGCGAGGATCGCGCTTCTTTTTGGAGGTGGCGAATAGTTTGATATAGCCGTTTTTTATCCACTCACGCCTGGTCGTCATCAAGGAACCAATTCCTTGAGCGCGACCATCGAGAGCGCCGCGCTCTATGTCGAGCAGGATTTGCGGCGTACCCGGATATCCGGGGATAACTTGAAAATCTAAACCGAAAATCTGTTCGACGATTTTCACGACAACATTGCTCGTATGGTCGAGCGCTTGGGCGCCCATCTTAGGTTGCTTCCCCTCCTTGTTGGCCTTCCTGATCGCTTCGAAGCTCGTGTACGGCGTAGAGGTTTTGAGATAGACCACCTGCGCGTCGTCGAAAGCTTGGCCGACCCAGAGAAACTTTTGCAAATCGAACTTGATCGCTTCGTTACCTGCCGCCGTCGCAAACAAGGCTCCAGTATTCATGGTACTCAAGGACAGCCCGTCGGGCTTCTTTAAATTGTAGAGCTCGTTGGCGGCGATCAGGCCGCCCGCACCTGGTTTATTAACGACATCAATTCGCGGTTTGCCGGGAATGTAACGCTCCAGGTGGCGCGCGATCACGCGCGCGGTAACATCCGTGCCGCCGCCGGCGGAAGAGCCGACCAGGAATGTGATCGTCTTCCCTTCAAAAAAACTCTTTGCCGTTTGCGCGCGAAGCGGATGCGTCGGCGCGAGGATGAGCACGAAAACATAACAAAATAACCTCAACCCATACTTGAACTTTGTTGGTTTCACTTGATCGAACTCCTTCATAAACTTGGCTTACACGAGACGATTCCGTATCGATGCCCAGGTCGCTTCTTCTCAACGATTGGAACGATTTGAACGTCTTGAACTTTTTGAACAGGGCGCAGCGCTAATATCCCCACCGCTTCTCGACTTGACTCACGCGCTCGTACTCTTCCGCCAGCTCTTTTCTTCCGCGTAATTCTTTAAACGCCTCGTCGACGAGATCCTGCGCGGCGACCTCTTTGATCGGCGGCACTTCGTAATTGAGCTCGCCGAGCCGCTCTTCTTCCTTAAGCATGTCTTCGAAACCGGTCGCCCGGCCGTTCAACGGAAATGGCATGGCTTCGAGATCGCGTGGGCTTCTCAGGTGCGTCACCACGCGCTCTTCCGGGTCCGGACTCTTGAGCCGCAGGCGCTTTTCCAGATTGTTCACATATTCGAAGTTCTTCGGCATGTCGCGAATAAACCAATAACTGCGGATCATGCCCCGAAGAAAACTCTTCACCAGGTCGGGCCGCTCTTCGAGGATACGTCCGGTGGCGGCAATGATGCGCTCGGGCCGTCCATCCGGATACTGATCGGCGGGAGAAACCAGCGCATTGCAACCTTCCTTTTTGAGATCTTCGGCGTTCCAAGGCGACACCGGAGCGCATTCAACCTTGCCGCTGCGGATCGCGTCCACGTGGAATCTGCCGTTGACGCCGAGCCTCACCCACTCGATGTCGCGCTCCAGATCCAAACCGGCCTTCTTGAGTTGTATCTGGATCGCCCAATGGCGAATGCTGTTGAAGTCACTGATACCGACGCGCTTGCCTTTCAAGTCTTGCAGCGTCTTGATATGCGGCGGCGCCATCCACACATTGGTGTGCTGATTGCGCCAGCCGCACAGAATGTAGAGATCGGCGCCCCGGGCGCGCTGATAAAAAACCGTGCGCGACTGGACATCCAGCGCGATATCGATGGACTTCTCTTTCATCGCCTGTGAGATGCCCAGCTTTTCGAGGCCAAAAGGCACCATCGAATCGGTCAATATCTCATAGCCCAGCGTTCCGTGGGGCGTGACCAGCCCCTCGTCATAAAAGAAATTCATCTCGTGCGCGGTCATCACCGGTACTTGATGCAGCATGTGATAACAGGTCGGCGCGATTCTCAATTTTCCGTCAAGCATGGGTTCTTCTCACTTTCCGAAGTAATTTCGAATTTGATTCCGCTATGTTTTGTATTTCGTCTGCAATTTTTACTCAAGAGTCAACTTCGTATTTGTCTCGACCTGCCGCAGCTTAAACGATGTGAACGGCTTGAACGCGTTCGAATCGTCTTTGTCATCTCTTATAGAGCGCCCGTATAAATCCGCTGTCGTCAATTTTTTTCATAAATGATGGCTCGACAATCAAATTTGCATCGGTTTGCTTGGCCTGTGGATATTGCAAGGACAGCATGTCCAAGGCACTTTTCACGACTTGAACTGACGGATGCGGTGCTTCGTCCAACGTCCCGCGAGTCGCCTGGTACGTCTCCTCGAGGATCTCGTCGTCGGCGCCCTTCATATATTGTTTGAACACTGCCAGGGTCTTCGCCTTGTTGGTCGTGAATAGATGAGTTCCTTCGATGAGGCATTTCAAGAATCGTTCCACCATCTCCGGATTTTTGGCCACCGTCTGCCGCAAAACGACCACGCTTGTGTAGGGATATTCGATCCCGAGCTTATCGAAATTGGCCAATTCTCGAAAGCCGGCTTTGCGCGCAATGAAGAGATGGGGAACCGACATCGCCGCCGCGTCGACGACGCCCCGTTCCAACGCCTGCAAACCGAGATAGGGTTCGCCGGTGGGTAACAACTTCACGTCGCGATCAGGATTCATGGCGAATTTGGTGCGCAGCACGTATCTCACCGTCGCGTCCAAGAATGCGCCCGGCCTGCCGGTCGCGATCGTCCTGCCCTTTAAGTCTTCCACGCTCTTGATGCCCGCCTTGCCGAAGAGCGATGTACCGATCTTACTGGTGAGGGTGGCGACCAACACATGATCC
This sequence comes from uncultured delta proteobacterium, assembly GCA_963804165.1. Classification (GTDB taxonomy): domain Bacteria; phylum Desulfobacterota; class Binatia; order UBA9968; family UBA9968; genus DP-20. The sequence goes on along the minus strand of CAWDPO010000003.1, from coordinate 266,648 downwards.
TTGACCCCGGCAATATGGGCAGTCATTGTACCGGTCGCCGAAGCAACAACGACCGGCACATCGCCAGTGGCGAGCAACTGCTGTGGCCGCACTCTCCCGGCGTAGATCGCTTTCAAGTCCAATCCGTACTTTGCTCCGACGCGTTCCTCGACCGCGAGCCAAAGCGGTCCGTACGTGCCCGTAAAGTTCGAGTACGCCACAGTCAGCGGTTCGAGCCGCGCCGCGGCGAAAACCTGGCCGGCAAAAAACAACGAAACGACAACAAAAGATGTGGCGAGGAAACTCAGTCGTTGAAGCATAAAGTGAATCCCGTCGATGCTGGATTAACCTTGCCGGTTATCACCGCGCCGGTTTCATGTCAATGAAACAGCATCCACGCAGGCAGCTTTCAGACCCAGGAAATCCTTAAATGGCAGCGCGCGCAGCGAACTGGACCGGGATCCGACTCCCGAATCGCCCACGTTAGGCGCAAACAGCTATTTTCATTCGCGCGCGTATACGCCAACAGAACAATGAATTGATGTAACGATCAGATACGGTTTCTTCTTTGTCCGTTCGCCCTGAGCTGGTCGAAGGGCCCGAATATTTCGTAGCGAATAAACCGAACCGCGCATCCGCTACTGACCACAGCAGTTTTTATATTTCTTTCCGCTGCCGCATGGGCAAGGCACATTACGTCCAACTTTTTTTTCGGCGATCACCGGTTTGAGTGGGTTCAGTAATCGCGTCAGATCGGCGATATCCTCAGGTTTGTCCGGTTCTAGTTCGATTTGATAAGTCCATCCATGTTTTTCAAATACAGACTTCACTTCTTTGACTCTATTCTCTGTTGGTACCGTCACAACCGCCGGATTCTTTTCAGTCCCCAACTTTGCATTCTTCTTGCCATCGAAAACCCCTCTGCGAACTCCGGCGTCCACACTGCTTTTCATCTTCCCGATATCGGTAATTTTGTTGCCCATAGTTCAACTATTTCAGATATCCAAAAACTTATCTACATGAAGACGTAGGCATGACCATCGGGGGACCTTACGAGAACTCCATGAAAGCAAAGTTGGGCTCGGAGATGGGAAACGATTCCAGTGCGGTGGTTCAGGAATGCACAACATAATTCAATCGTCATTCCGGGCAAGCTGGCGCAAGCCAGCGCGACCCGGAATCCAGATTTCCAAAGCCTTCTCGATTCCCGCCCAACCTTCTGAACTTCGCGCTCAAGCGCGTGTCATCAATTCCAGCAGGTGACCGTCGGGTCCGTGAAAGTAAACGCCGCGGCCGCCCTTTCGGGAGTTCAATTGGCGGTTCGTCGTATTTCTAGGATCGCTGCCCCAAGAGATGCCAGCCTCCTGCACGCGCCCAAAAATCGCGTCGAATTCGTCATCGTCTACATGAAACGCATAGTGATGCGGCTCAAAGGACTCGGCATTATCAAAGTCCAAAGTTAATTCCTTGTTGACGCGCACAGGCGCGAAGTGCCCCATCGGCCCATCGTAATTGAGACCGAAAAGCTTCGCGAAGAACGTCGCTGCAGCCTCTTTGTCCTTTGCCGGCACAATCGTGTGATTAAGCTTTATCGACATAATCCCTCCTTCGATCCTTTTGCCCACTCAGAAACGACCGTGATTACTCCGGTGCCAATCCTAACTCTAAAAGTTCATCTTGCAACGCGCGCCGTCAGGGCCGAGACGACCTTCAATCCGCCCAAGAAAACTCAACCTCCCTTTTTATAAAGCGCCTTAATGAACCCGCTCTGTTCGATACGCTTCATGATCGTTGTGTCGATGATCAAGTTCGGGTCGGTCTCCTTCGCTTGCGGATATTGATAGGACAAAATTTCCAGTGCCGCTTTGGTTATGTCCAAAGATGGGGTGGGCACGTCTTCCACGGCGCTTTTGGCGTATTGATACGTCTCTTCCAAGGTGTCGTCGGCCGTTCCTTTCATATATTTTTTCAACACGGCCAAGCTTTTCTCTTTGTCGGTCTTGGAGAGATAAATTCCTTCGATCATCGTCTTCAAAAACTTCTCGGTTAGTTCGGGGCTCTTGGCCGGCGTTTGGCGCAGCGTCGTGACGGTGTTGTACGGATATACGACGCCGGCTTTATCGTAGTCGATCAATTCCCGATAACCCATTTTCTTCGCGATCAACGTAAAAGGAATCGTCAGCGAGGCCGCCTGCACGACGCCGCGTTCCAGTACCGGAAACGCCAACTGAGCTTCACCGATCGGCAGCATTTTTACGTCGCGGTCCGGAACAAGCCCGAGCTTCGCTCTCAACACATACCGAACCATTATCTCGCCGAACGCGCCGGGACGACCGGTCGCTATGGTTTTGCCGCGCAGTTCTTCCGCGCTTTTGATGTCGCTGCGGCTGAAAATAGCGGAATTGACCTTGTTCATGGTGGTCATGACGATCACTTGGTCTCTCACGCCGAGAATGTGTGAAGTAAGGGCACCCGTACCGCTCGCCATGACGAACGGGACTTCGTCGCTCGCGAGAAGCTGTTGCGGCCGTATTCTGCCGGCATAGATCGTTTTCAAATCGAGACCGTATTTTCTTCCTAAACGCTCTTCGACGGCGATCCACAGCGGCAAGTACGCCCCGGAGAACGTCGAATAACCGATGGTGACGGGTTCGAGGGGAGCGGCGGCGAAGCTGAACGGAGCAATGGCCAGCCACGCACATGCAAGTGAGAAACGAATAAGTGATTTCAGAAGCACCATTTAGAAATCCTTCTTCGAAGAAATTAGCCGTTGCGTAAATTCTCGAATGGCTTCGCCTGAACCTCTTGGCCAATGGCGATTTGTAATAAATCCTCTCCGACCATCAACGGCCCGCCATATTTCTTTCTCGTCGCCGGAACCAGGTCCGCGGCTTTGGCGCCGCCGAATAGTAGCAGATGATTGTACACAGCTAACTTTGGCTTGACACGGGCGAAGACCTCGCCGGCCTGCTCCGGCGTCGCGTGATTGCTGCCGATTCTTTTGAGCTGCTCCGCGCTTTCCGCCGCGCTGCCGGACACAGCGGTCACTTCGTGAACGAGGACGTCGGCGCCGCGCGCATGCTCAATCAGGTTTTCATTAAACGTCGTGTCGCCAGACAACGCGACCGCATGGCCTTTGTAATCGATTCGATAGCCGTAGGCCGGCAAGTCCTCTCCGCCGTGATCGACTTCAAATGCGCTAACCTTGATGCCATCATCCTCGAACACGATTCCTTCGGCGATCTCATGCGCGACTAATTTCACGCCCTCTGCCGGATAACTTTTGCTGCGCACACGGATGTCGACGTGGAACGCTTTCGGCAAGTGTTCCATCATCTGCTTCGTCCCCTCCGGCCCCCAAACTTGTAAAGGTGTGCTGCGTTTCCCCCATGGCCGGCCGATCCAACCGGTCAGCCAGAGATCCGGAAAGCCGACGACATGGTCGGAATGATGGTGCGTCAAAAACATACCGGTAATCTCGCTGAAAGGAATCCCGAGCTGATGCAGCCGCTGCATGGCGCCGCGCCCGGCATCGAAGATAAACTTCTGCTCACCGACTTCGACCAGCGTACTCGGACCGAAGCGTTCCAGGCTCGGCGGCGGCGCGCCGGTGCCGAGCAACGTAATCCGAAATAGATCTTGCGAGGATTGAGTCATAGTTCACTGCTCTTCGCGTCTGCGTTCTCTGAGAGAGATCCAAGGGAGCTGGAATTTAGTTACGCTTAATTACTTGCCTTTGACACCAAGCTCGGCTTGCGCCTGGCGCAAAGCTGTTAGATCCGCCAGTTCATTCGACGGCGCATCGCGCTTGAGGTCGCGCTGTTCCTTGATGTCTTGCACGACCCGATTGAATCCATCCATCGGCACGTTGCCGTCGGCGTTGTAGACGCGCCAGACCGCGTCGTATGTAACGGACGCGATCTCAATGGTGCCGCGCTCCATTCCATCAAGAATTTAATAGTGCCGTCGCGATTGACCGAATATAGCCGTTGGCCTTCATACCCGCCCGAATAATCCGCTTGATTTCATCCGGTTTTTCGCGCAGCCGTTTGGCGTGGACTGTAAGGCCGCTCGAGGCTCGAAGCAAGCGACGATCTTGAGCGCATACCGAGCAGCGCTCCGCGCACGCCTTGAATCCCCACCGTGTAGTCGACGTCACCGCTGGACATCGCCGCCAACACCGTGTTGCCACGAATTAAAACATTCTCGCGTCGATCCCTTCCTGTTTGAGAAACCCTCGGCTGTGCGCCAGAGGATACGTGATAAACTGCCCGCCGACATCCGGAACCGCCAGTCTGATCTTGTCCGCGGCATGCCCTTGAGAGCTAATGAGTTGAAACAACACAAATACATGAACGAAAACACATATTGCCGGATGTTTACCGGCAAGCAAGTCGAACAAGCTCCACCTCCCCGATGTATTCAAATTTTGTTTCTTGAGGGTTAGCGACCGGCGAGCAGCGACTTGATAAAACCGCTTTGATCCAATTCGCGCACCAGCCGGCTATCAGCGAAATCTTCCGGCTTCGCGCCTTTGGCTTTCGGAAACGGTTTTTCCAGCTCCTGTAGCAGGCTCGCGATGCCCGCCGGATAGGGCGGCACACTAAAGCCGGTTTTTATGATCATCTCGTAGGTCTCTTCGAGCACGTCATTGTCGTCCGTGCGGAAATACTTTCCCATCGTCTTCATGGCGAAGACCTTGTCCTTCATGCCGCGCACTGCGCCCTCGATGTACGCTTTGAGATAACGGCGAACGGTATCTTCATTGGACTTAAGAAACTTGCGCGTCGTCACCACGCCGTTGACGTGATATTCGACGTCGAGCTTGGAAAGGTCCACCAGATCCTTGAGTTTCACTTTTCGCGCTTGCAGGGTCGCCGGCGGCGTGACTGCCGCAGCGTGAATCTTGCCGGCCACCATGGCGCTGATGGTTTCCGCCGGCCCGCCCGTCTGGACCATGGTGATGTCGCGCTCCGGATCGATGCCGGCGCGGCGTAACGCGATGCGGGAGGCGAGGTCGGACTGGGTGCCAAAGCGTGTCGTGCCGAAAATTTTGCCGCGCAAATCTTCGATGCGGTTGATGTTGGGTTGGGCGAATATCCACCAATTGAATTTTTTTGCGATGGTCGCGATGACGACGGTATCCGTGCCCGAGAGCGCGGCTTGAATCGGTCCGGCGCCGCCCGCTTGGATGATCGGCAGCTCTCCCGAAAGCATCGCCTGGAGCGCCAGCGAACTTCCCGGAATGCTGATCACTTCGACATTGAGACCGTTCTTCTCGTAGAAATTACCTTCCTTGGCGAGCCAAATCGACATCTGCGCGCCCGACGCCGAGCCGCCGCCCGTGCGAAGTCTTTCCAGTTTTTTCTCCTGTGCCGGTGCGGTCAGCGGACAACCGATTGCCGCAATGAGCGCCGCGCAAAACAGAACTCGACGCATTATCTTTCCCCCTTTTATTGATGGCGCTTCGCGCGCCCGCCATCTGCGAAAGACCTGGCGTTATTCTGATATAACATAATCTGCCTGCGTAATTCGATGCGCAGCGCAGCATTTCACAATTTCCCGCACCGCTATTTGAAACCCAATAGACTATCGGAGATTCTCGCCGTATCGGCAATTTAACCCGATCAAGTTGGTTGAAGAGTTCAGCAGGCAAACTTGCCATTGGCGCTATATAGCGCAAGTCCTTGCACGCGGTTTTAACTTCTCTAAAGTCGGTAAGCCCGTGGCGACAAATCAGGGCACGAGGTTTGCTGAATAGTCCTTCGCCGGGGATAGGAAATCACAACTGGATACGACACCAGGCTTCCTATACCCCGGCGCCAGGCCTCAGTTAATCGAGATATCCGACGACCCCGCGAAGAGATCGAAAAGCACGGACGAGTCAGCCCGCCAGTCAGCTCAAATCCACGACAACCACATTATCGTTAGTGAACTAACCCGCAGCAAGCTGACGGCTGATATTTCCGCCCGCCACGAGAACCCGAGGCCCCGCTGTGTTTATTCCGCGACCAGTCTTTCATTGACATCCGACAAACTAATCGGATACGTTCTGGCCAGGATCGCACCCGATAATGACAGAAAAACCGAATGACGTTTGCCCAGACTGCGCGCGCTCCGCGCGCGAAATCCTGAAAGGAGGCGTTAATTATGCCGACGATTAAAGGCCTGAGCCACGTGGTACTCTATGTCAATGATTTGGACAAAATGGTGGCCTTTTACAAAGACGTATTGGGACTCGTGAAATACCGCGAGCGCGCCGGACGGATGGTATTTCTGACGGCCGACCCCAACATCGAAGACCACCAACTCGCTCTTGCCAAGGGACGCGAGGGCAATGCCAAGATCATTGCGCACATCGCCTGGCGCGCGGACACGCCTGCCGACGTCAAGGCGTATTATGAACGTTTCAAGGCGCTGGGCGTGCCGATCGATCACTGCGTGAGCCATGCTTACGAGGAAATGGGCAACACCGTGTCATGCTATTTTCTTGATCCTGAGGGAAACCGCCTGGAGGTTTACGCCCTCGTGCCGGAGCGCGACGATGCGCGCATCAACCGCCCTCTCGATCTCGACAAGAGTGTAAGCGAAATCGTCGCGCAGGCAAGCGGATTGGGTGGTACGCCGCACTAACCACCTGATCGCGCCTCATTTAGCTCACCGAGGTTAGGCGCCCGGCGGCGTCGACGATTAGGCAAATCGCAACGCCGCCGTGACGAGTGGCTCCAAGCAAGCGCGCGTATACGGTAACCAATTCCCCTTTCAACCTGCGGATCCAGACGACTCGACGCGCTTGCCATCGCGAAAAAGATGCACGCGCTGGGGATCGACGTTCAGGTAGAGCGCCGCGCCGCGCTTGATCGGATTTTGCGCCGGCAAGCGTGCCACAAGTTTAAGCCTGCCACAGAGAACATGAACGAAGCGGTCCGAACCCAGGTCCTCGACGAAATCGGCCGTGCCGGAAAACCAGGCCTCGGCCGCGGCGCAAGGACGAAAATCTTCAGGGCGAATGCCCAGAGTCATCGATGAGTCCGCCGTGGCACGGCCGGGTGCGATATCGGAAAGATCCAGTTCCAGCCCCGTATCGCTGTGAAGTTTGCCCCCAGCGTCCAACCGGCCTTCGATAAGATTCATCTGCGGCTGCCCAACGAAGCCGGCAACGAATAAGTTGCTTGGCCGATGATAAATCTCCAACGGCGCGCCGATCTGTTGAATCGTGCCCCGATTCAACACGATGATTTTCTCGCCGAGAGTCATAGCTTCGGCCTGATCGTGGGTGACGTAGAGCATGGTCGAGCCCAGCTGATGGTGCAGTCTGGCGAGCTCGACACGCATGTTGGTCCGCAGCGTGGCGTCGAGGTTGGATAGCGGCTCGTCGAAGAGAAATAGCTTCGGTCGGCGCACGATCGCGCGCCCCAATGCGACCCGCTGTCTTTGCCCACCGCTCAGTTGTTGCGGTTTATGAGTGAGCTGGTTTTCAATCTCCAGCAATCGCGCCACCTCGGCGACACGCGATTGAATGTCGCCTTTCGGCACGCCGCGCAGCCTCAAAGAAAAGGCCAGATTGTCGAAAACCGACATGTGCGGATAGAGCGCGTAATTTTGAAACACGAAAGCAACATCGCGATCGCCCGGGGGCAGCGGATCGACCCGCGTGGTGTCGATGCTGACCGTGCCGCTTGACACCGATTCCAGCCCCGCGACGATGCGCAAGAGTGTTGTCTTGCCGCATCCCGATGGGCCGAGCAGGACGCAGAACTCTCCGTCGGCGACTTCGAATGAAACCTCCTGCAGGATTTCTCTGTCGCCGAAATGTTTAGAGACTTTGTTTATGATCAGAGACGCGATGGCTTCCTCCCCCTGTTACCGATTGAATCGAAGACTCAACCTTTCACTGCTCCCGCTGACAAGCCCTGGACGATGCGGCGCTGGAATATCAGCGTGAGCGCGATCAGCGGCAGCGTGGCAATCGTCGAAGCTGCGGCGATCTCGCCCCACGGCATCGTGTATTCGCCGGGGAACAGCGCGATGCCGACCGGCAGCGTTTGCAACGCCGGGTAGGTCAAAATGATCAGCGCGAAAAAGAACTCGTTCCAGGCGTGGATGAAAACGAGAATCGCCGCGGTAAAAAGTCCCGGCGCCGCCAGCGGCAACACGACGAGTCGAAGCGCTTGCCAGCGTGTGCAACCGTCGACCAGCGCCGCTTCTTCGATATCGTAGGGCAGCTCCTGGAAAAACGTCGTGAGCACCCAGATCGCAAACGGCAACGAAAGCGAAATATACGCGGCAACGATGCCGTGATAACTATTGAGCCAGCCCAGAAAATTCAACAGCCGCCACACCGGACCGGCAATGGCAATCTGAGGAAACATAGAGAGCGCCAGCAACAACATCAGATAGTAGCGCGCCCAGCGCAATTTGAACCGCGCCAGCGCGAAGGCCGCCAGCGACGCGATCGCGAGACTGATCAGAGTTGTCGCCGACGCGACGATCGCGCTGTTGCCGATATAATGAAGCAGCTCGTGTTGCGTGATCGCCGCGCGATAGTTTCCCCAATGAAAACTCGGCAGGATAACCGGCGGGATGGCGTTGATCTCCGCAGCGTTTTTCCAAGACGTGAGCACGAACCAAAGAAACGGCAGCAGGGTCAGCGTACCGATCGCGACCACGGATGCGGCGAACGCGAATTTTTTCATGTTTGCCGCTCCTTTCGGAGCAAACCGGTCCCGAGCAGACGAATATAGAGAACCGACAGGAGGAGCGAGAGCAAAAATACCACGACCGCGATCGCCGAGCCGTAGCCGATCATACCCTCGGCAAAACTCTTTTTGTAGCCATAGAATTGTAAAAGATTCGTCGTGTCCGCGGGCCCTCCTTGGGTCATGACGAAGACCAGGTCGAAGACCTTGAGCGCGTCGATCGTGCGAAATAGCAGCGCCAACAGCAAAGCCGGCTTGACCAGCGGCAGAGTAATGTGGCGAAACTTTCGCCACGTGCTGGCGCCGTCGATGCTGGCGGCCTCGTAGAGCTCACCGGGAATCACCTGCAGTCCGGCGAGAATGATCAGCGCGGCAAATGCGCTGGTCTTCCAAATGTCCGCTATCATGATCGATAGCAGCGCCAAATCCGGCTCTGCGAGCGGCGCCCAGTACAGCTGAGTCGCGTCGCCGAACAATAGATAATTAAAAAGTCCGTAGCGGTCGTTGAAAATGAAACGCCACATTTGCGACGAGACCACGGTGGGCACCGCCCAGGGAATGAGCACGACGGCGCGCAGCCAGCCGCGGCCGCGAAAGGACTCGTTCAACACCAGCGCCATGGCGAGACCGAGAAGCACTTCGATCGGAGTCGTGACGGCGACGAATATCACGGAAGTGCTGAGCGACCCGAGTGCCACGGGATCGGTGATGAGATCGCGGTAGTTGTCCCAGCCGACGAATTTCTGGCCGAGCCAGGGCAGAGTCAAAATCATGCGGTAAAAGCTCAGGCGAAAGGAGTCCAGAATCGGATAGAGAGAAAATACGCCGACGAAGACAAAACTTGGCACCAGAAAGCGCCAGACCGGATCTTGGTGGTTGCTCACCGCTGTCTCCGATCACGCAAGAGGTCCAAGGCGCGATCCATGTCGCGCGACGCAGCTCGCGCCAGCTGGTCGATGTCGGAATCGGCAATGGCGATGGCCGAGCTGAAGTAACGCTGTAAGACGTTTGAAAGGGGTAGGTACACCGGCGTTCGCGGCCGCGGCGCGGCCAGAGTGAACGTCTCGTACTGCGACTGGAACTGGGGACTTTTCTTGAGGATCTCGGGATCATGATAGAGCGCCTTACGCGCCGGCCCGCGGCCGGTTTCGAGCGCAATCCGTTTTTGCGTCTCGCCGCTGGTCATAAATTGGACGAATTGCCAGGCAAGCTGCGGATTACGCGAGAAGCGGCTGATGCCCAGCTGCCAACCGCCGAGGGTGGCAGCACTCTTTTGCCCGGGAAAAGCCGGCAACGGTACGATGCCGACTTTACCGGCGATTTTTGACTGTTTAGGGTCATTGGACGCTTCCCAGGCGTAGGGCCAATTGCGATGGAAGATCGCTTTTCCCTGCGTAAACAAGGCCAGCGATTCCGGTTCTTGGTAGGCCAGAATGCCGCGATTCGCGATTAAGCGAATAATTTGATCGCGCACGAACCGCACCGCCTCTTTCGCCTTGGCGTCATCGAGCGTGCTTTGGAGGCGCTGTTCATTCCACAACGCACCGCCGTTGCTCAATACAAACTCCATCATGTTGCAAACCAGTCCCTCGTACTGCTTGAACTGCGCCGAGTAGCCGGTCAGGTAGGGATCGCGCTCTTGGGCCAAAATTATCCGCGCTTGGCGGACCAACTCGGGCCAAGTGCGCGGCGGCGGCAAAGTTATGCTTTTCAAGCAGATCCTTGCGGTAATAAAGCATTCCGGCATCGACAAACACCGGCACGCCATAGATCCGCCCGTCGTAAGTATTGGCCTGGATCGGCGCATCGAGGAAATATTTCGTTCCGCCGCGGAGAAAAATGAATCCAGCGGCAACGCCCAGCCCGCAGCGGCAAATTCGGCCGGGCCAAATGACGTCCATGAAAAACACGTCCATTTCGGAGTCGCGATTGCGCAGTTTCTGGGTGACCAGGTCGTGGAATTCTGTTGACGAATGAGGCCCGACCTCCTGAACAACTTTGACTCCGGGGTGTCTAGCTTCGAAATCGCGCGATGATCTGCTCCCAAACCCGCTCCGCTTCCGATTTCCAGGTGACGAATCGCAGTTGCGTTTGCGCCTCCGCGAGTGGCGCGATGATTAAAACGATGAATAGAATGAGGATCGTTCTCCATCGCGCACCCCCCCAACGGCAACTCGCTTTCAAGTTCATGGCGTCGCTTCGTCCAGAATCCCGTCGATGGCCTCTCTCCATCCCTCCGGCCCGAACCCCGACTCGTCCGCTCGATATTCGGGATGGCCTCGGTGACCGTACCGTCCCAACTCCCGTCGGGATTTCTGACTAAAATAGGCCGGTCCACCGCCGACAACATCGGTGCATCGTTTGCCGAATTTCCCAGGCAGATCGAAATCGCGTGGCCATATTGATCGCGATGATAGTTTAAGCAGACGTTTCCACTGCGTCGCGCTTACTATGGCCGCCGCTCAGGTGATAAAAGCGGTCGCCCTTGGTGATGGTCAAATTTTTTGCGCGCAGGATCGCCGCCATTTTTTCGGTGTCGCCGGACTGAACCAGGAAAGGCTCGTCGTAGCGGCGCTGCAACGCGCGCGCCGCTTGATCCAACGAAAGGCCGGTCAGTGCAGCAATTTCCTCTATCTCCATCTGTCCAAAAGATCGCAAGACGACACCGCATGCGCGCGCCGCATCCGCCAGCGCGTGGCGCAAGCGATCAACATCGGTGCCCAACTCAAGCACTTCGAACGGACCGTCGGCCTTTAGGCCAAACAAAGCCACTTTAAGGTAGTCGCGCGGCATGTAGATCGCGCCGCCATTTTCGCAAATGAAGGGGTCATCGAGCTCCAACTCGTGCCACAGCAGAAGGATCTCGGCGCTCGTTTTGGTCGAGCATAGAATGATCGGAATCCGGTTGGCCTGGAGCCGGCGCACGGCGGGCAGGCTCAATTCGTAGCTGTACGTTCGTTGGTCGATGAGCGTGCCGTCCACGTCGGTGATGATGATCAGCTGACTTGATTTCGATAGTTTCAGCATTTCCCGTCACGGCACGCGGCTCGTTGGGCCCGGTACTCGGGCAGGGTGATCATCGGCGGACGCTCCCGGTCCTGGATCGGCTTGAGGTCCAGTGCGTAACTCTTTTCCTGGGGCTTGATCAGTTTCATCGAACGATTGACTTCGTCCATCATTTGAATGCGGTTTTTTTCTTGCAAGCGTTGCATCACTACCTGGATGATCGCGAACGACATTTGGCTAAGCGATGCGAGGGGCTGGTTACGATGGACGCGTTCTTCGAGGTCCACCTGGGCGATCGCGTTCAGGCCAATTTCATTGAATAGATCGATCAGCAATCCCGTCTCCACGCCGTAGCCGCTGAAAAACGGCACCCGTTCGAGCGCTGTTCGGCGGCCGGCGTATTCTCCGGCTAGAGGTTGAATCATGCCCGACAGCTCCGGAAAAAAAAGATTGAATAGCGGCCGGATCGTCAGCTCGGTCACCCGCCCACCGCCTTCGGAAATCAGCTTGCCTTCCATCTTGATCGGACGGCGGTAAAAACCTTTGACGTACTGAATCTCCGGCTCGCGCAACAATGGGCCCAGCAGGCCGTAAACGAAACCGGGATAGAAATTGCGAATGTCGGTGTCGACCCAGGCGATGATATCTCCCTTCAAAACGAAAAGACTCTTCCATAATGCCTCGCCTTTGCCGCGAAAGGTGCCGTGCTGCGGCAGGATGTCCTTGTGCACGTAGACGGCGATGCCGATATCCTCCGCGATCTTGACCGTGTCGTCGCTTGAGCCCGAATCAATCAGCACGATTTCATCCAGCAGCGGGTATTCGTCGAAGAGCTTGTGCTTGATGGTGCGGGCGATGTTGCCGATGGTTTCTGCTTCGTTGAGGGCCGGCAATCCGAGGCTGATCGTGAGGTGCTGTTTGTTTTTGAGGTCGACGAGCTTCGCCAGATCGCCGAACTCCTGGCGGTGAAAAGTATTCTCCGCAAACCACTGGTCCACCCGTTCCGACAGCGCCTTGGGTTGAAGCCAACGGCGCTGTCGTTCCCAGCTTTCGAAGGGTTGCGGCGTTTTTACAACCAGCAGCGGCTTGTCGGTGGAACGCGCCAACTGTTCCACGATCGGACCGAGAACGAACGAATGGGGTTCGGCTCCCGCGGTCGCTCCGGTGATCACGAGGTCATGTCTTTGCGCCTCTTGCAGGATGATTTCCTGAGGATTTCCCTCGACCGTCACCAACCGTTTCACATTGGGTTTGAATCGCAGCCCGCGGATAAAGTCTCCGTAGAGAGACTCGCTGAATTCCGCTGACGCAAAATGCTGTTCGCAGTGCAGCACGGTAATTTCACCGGAGAAGGAATGCGCGAGCCGATCCGCGATCTGCAGGGCAAATTCCGCGTAGGGCCCGCCGCGTACCGCGAGCAGGATTTTTTTGCAATTCGCCAACTCCCCGACGCGGGCGACCAGCAAGTTACAAGGAGGAGTTTCGACCAAGCGGTCGATGGTGCGGCCGAACAGGGCGGCATCGGAGCTCGCGCTGCCTTTCCAGGGCAATATCAACAAGTCGGCATTTTCCGTAGCGACGCTCTCGCTAATGCCCTCGGACAGATGATGGGAAACCCGCACGAGAGTTTTCAGTTCGACCCGAGGGTCCGGCAGGATGGCGTGGGTCTCGTCGAGGGTCGCGCGGGAATCGACGGCCTCTGCCGCGCCCTCGCTCAGCGACGTCGCCTCAGGCACGCGAATGACTTTCAACGCCACGAGCTTGCCTTGTGCCGGCAAAAGCCGGACGGCCAGCTCTATGTTGCCGCGGGTCTCAGAAGGGACCACCACAGGCAGAAGAATTTTATCGCACTGCATGAGAATGAGAGCTCCGAGTCGATTTCGCTCATATCAACCACCGATCACCTTTTGCAACAAGCTCTTCGGTTTGGGACCGCTGTCATCGGTCTCCCAGCGATTGAGCAGATAGGATTTCTCTTGCTCGAAAACTTCCGCCTGCCGTTCGACGACCTGTTCGGACTCCGCGGTGGTCATCTCGGCGGTTTCATTTATAAAGGAAGCGACCCGGGCCTCGTAAAGGGGGCTCATCAGATCGACCAGCTTGGCGCGGTCCTTAGGCCAGTGATGAAAGATCGCGGCGATCTCGTAAAGAATGTGCGCCCAGGAAGTGGCGTCGAGGAAAAAATTCTTGCGCTCTGAAGCGGCGAGCTTTTGCACCACACCATAGGAAGACGAGCTCAGCAGATCTTTCCAGAGCGCGCCAAAATGTTGAAACGCCAACTTGAAATTCTGGATCAACAACTCCTGGTTGACGTTGATGGGCTCGGGCTCGGGAGATTCCGTTGAACCGAAACTTTCGATCGGCTCGCTCCCACGAACGTCCTTCCACACCGGAGCATGCTGTTCCATCAGCGTAAAAAGCGTCCAAACGACCTGGCGGAACATCGGGCCGAGAGCCACGCCGGGATCTTTCGGATCGTGAACTTTCACGCCGAGATTGGCTTGGCAGACCCGGCAGCCGCTCGCGATGGCCTGGGTGGTCATCCAGATATCGATGCCGAAACGGGCGACATCCGTCATCCAAACGTTTTGCGTGAGATAGGAGCGGATGGTATTTTTCGACAGCCCGAAGTCGCCGCCGATCGGCTGGCGGATGCGCTTGCCGTAAAGCGATCGCGTTAAATTGTACGCTACGTTGTTGGTGATCGTACCGTCCCATTTGTAGCGCGAATACATCGGCGCGACGTAGTCGAAGTTTTTTTCCAGTACCGGCTCCAGGAGATATCGAATCCAGTCCGGGGTGATGCTCCGCAAGTCCGCGTCTACCACCACGCAGGCGCTCGCGCCGAGCTTATCCGCCGCTTCGAAGATTGCCCGCAGCGCGGTGCCTTTGCCGGCCAAACCGCGATAGACGAAAACGATCTTCTCCTGCCATGGCATGATCTCTTCCTCGCGAGCAACCTCGCGGGTATCGTCAGTGGAGCCGCCGTCGGAGATCAAGATGACCGAGCGCGCCGATTTGTAATGCTTGGCAAGGCCGCGGCTGACCTGCTTGATAACGTGTACTATCGTAGCGTCGTTATTGTAGCAAGGGATACCGACGACGATGTCCGCTGACTCGATCTGTTCGATGCGCTTGGCCAGGTAGGGCCGAAAGGCGGTATCGTATTCCATGGCATGGATCCTTTCCTCGATTGACGACTGCTAGCGGCAATCGTCTCGTGTCGATATTCAAGAATAGCGAAGCGCCGTAAATCTCAGCGAATCGCCGATGAGCTTTTTAGTGAAAAACTGCCGGCAGCGGCGCGCGGCCGTCGTCAATCCGATATCCTGTTCCGACTACCAGCAAGGACATCCAATCTGGAACGCGGCTTCACGATGATCGCCGCTACTTCCCCGCCACCGAACCCTACTCCTCTACATGAAACAGATTTGTTCAGTCCAGTCTATACCCAGCGCGGCAAAAACAAACGGTCGAGAAGCACCCACTGAGGTTGACCCAATCAACCCGCGAAGACTTTCGTGAGCCCACGAACGTAAAGTCCACGCAGCACGCCGCGAAACACCTGGGCAACTAAGTATGATGCCGGTACCGGGGCATTGGTGATATGCGAGTCTGACGCGCTTCGCCCGACTCTGTCACGCCCTGTCTCACGTATCATAACACGGCAGTTTAGCTCGATGCACAAATTAGCACCGTCGTTCTTAAGACGTGGATATTTGCCAATCCCGCGCAGCTCTCTCGAATCGATTATCGCGAATCGACCAAAGGCCCGCACCATTTCCGTGCCGGCGCGGGATCCAAGTGTTGAATGAACGTCAACCGCAATATAAAAGCTTCCGATGGATCAGTATCTCCATCTTCTTTGGCTCATCCCACTCGGTTTTCTTGCCGGCGGCTACGGCACGTTAATCGGCGCCGGCGGCGGTTTCGTTCTCGCTCCCGCATTGCTGTTGATCTATCCCGACGAAGCCCCGGAAACGATCACGAGCATTTCCCTGGCCGTGGTTTTCTTTAACGCCCTCTCAGGAACCCTGGTGTACGCGCGATCCAGCCGGATCGATTTTAAATGGGGAGTGATTTTCGCGATCGCGACAATGCCCGGAGCAGTTGCCGGCGCGCTTGCGACTACGGCCATAAGCCGGGTGCACTTCAATCTCGTCTTTGGTCTGCTCTTGGTTGCTGTAGCGATCTTTTTGGTCTTCAGTCCCCGCAAGAAAAGTACGGCGGCAATCGCGCAACTGGATCTCGAAACTAACATGGGACGAAACCTAACTTTTCCCACATTGCTCATTGGCGCGGGCTTGAGCACGGTCTTCGGTTTCGTGTCGAGCTTTTTGGGTATCGGCGGTGGCTTTCTCTACGTCCCCGCGCTGATTTACCTGCTGCGCTTCCCGATCCATATCGCCACCGCCACGTCGCTGTTTGTTTTGACCCTCACCGCCTTTACGGGGACTGCGACTCACGTCGCCGCCGGTCTATTCCATCACGGAGTGCGTCGCGCCGTTGCGCTTTCGATCGGCGCCATCCTCGGCGCGCAGATCGCCGCAAGACTGTCGCGGCACATCCATGGCGACTGGATTATTCGCAGCCTAGCTGCCGCCCTCGGTCTGGTTGGGCTCCGCCTCGTCATGGCGCAATAGGGATCAAAAAAGATTATGCCAGCCTAAAAAATTAGCCTGGCCCGTGGCAGAACGCCAAAGGTCTCGTCATCGCGCGCGATGTTAACAATCTCCATAGCGCCGACAATAAACTCAGCAAGGAAACGGCGCTGAACGAAAAAGGCTCGCCGATAAATCGGCCGCGGGACAAACCTGATACGCGCGATATTTTGACCGATTCCCAGCCGGACAGGGGGGGTGCTCACTGTAGCGAAGACGTGATCTGCCGCAACTGCACGAGCAACGCGAAGAAGGCAGCGAACGCAGCCAAGAAACTCTGCACGGCTCAGGCCGCAACGGCTTGTTCCCCTGCTTTGCCGTCAATTAGACTCTGGAGACGACGACTCCGCGCCGCCGCTCGGATTTAATAATAAAACTGACGAGTCGGGCGGCCGATTTAGCTGCCCGACTCAATAGATTTTCAATTGCTCCACTCTCGAGCGGAAGGCGCTAGGACACCTTCCATCCCAGAGACAGATCGACGCGCGTCCCCACCGGATCGAGGACAAAAGTTTCGGCGAAGCGTCCGTCCCGGGGGAGCTCGGCGGTGCCCCCGGTGGCGCCGGCGGCGAGTGCCGTTTGCGCGGCTGTCTTCACATCCTCCACTTCCATGCCGAAATGGTAAATTCCCTCGCGACGATTACGCGCCGGGAGAACGGCGAGATTGATGTGTCCGTCGGAGAGATAAATTGCCCGGCCATGTTCGCTCGCTTCGCCGCTGCGCGCGACCTCATTGAGACCGAAGGATGTCTTGTAAAACGCCGCAAGTTTCTCGGTATCCTTCGTGAGTAATGCTATATGTCTGATACGTGCCATGGTTGTCTCCTTTCTTGTTAAGAACCTATCCTATTTACCTCCGATACAATTGCTCGATCATACCGCCCTTTTCAATTTCTCTAAAAAAGCTCGCGTCGACGAAGTCTGCCGTAGAAAAACTCTTTGCCTTCGGATCGATTTCGCGATCGAGCACCGCCTGCAGCGCTTTCTCGTTGGGCGCGGGCAGAACTTCCATCAAATCGATCTGCTCCTGGTAAAGATAACTCGCCTCTTCGGCGCTCAAGCCGCCGAAATATTTCTGCAGCAGCGTGATTGAGCCGGTGCGATTTGTCTTTAAAAAGTGAATTACCTCGACGAAGGAACGCATCAGCCGATCGACCACGCCGCGTCTGCGCTGGATAAATCCGCGAGTCGCGGCAAAGGTGCCCGAAGGCGAAAGAATTTTTAATTCGGAGGCGCTGGCAAGAAGCCTCGCGCCGGCTTTTTCCGCAGTCAACGCGGCGAGACCGGCCAGCGCGCCGACGTCGAGTTTGCCCGCGACCATCGCGGCGGCGACCTGCGGATGACCGCCGAGCTGAAGAATCGTCACGTCCTTGTCCGGCTTCAGTCCAGCCAGCGCCAGCGCATTGCGTGTGAAGGTGTCCGCTTCCGAACCGTACTGCGACACGCCGATGATCGCCCCTTTCAAATCTTCGACACGGCGTGCTTTCGAATTTCGGCCGACCATGAGCTTTTGGCTTGAAACATTGGCCGAGGCGCCGAGAATCGCGACGTCGGCGCCGCGCACCCGCGCGCGGGTTATCGCGGTGATGCCGGCGAAGGCGACATCGACGTCGCCAGCGATGAGGGATTGAACCAATCTCGGACTGCCCGTGATAAGAAGAACCTCGGCGACTAAATCATGCTTGGCGAGAATCCCAGTTTCCCTGGCCACCCAGGGCAACGACAGCGACACGCTCGGGCTTACGTACGCCATGCGGACTTTGTCGGCGGCCAGAGCCCGTGCCGAGATCAACAGCGCGGCCGTTATCCCGAGACCGAGGACAACGCCTCGCGCGCTTTTCCACAACGTCATCAACGAAATTTCTCCCCGTGTCTTATTTCGCCACTGCGCGCGCCATCGCTTGTCGCTGCCAGACCACGGTCGTTATTCATTGTCCTAGCAATTCTTTCAGCCTCGCGATCACTTCCGGCGGTTGCGCCATGACTTCTTTGGCCAAAACCGCGAGGTCCTCGCCCCGGATCGGCTCGACCTCCAGTTGTTTTTTATTCGCCTCAGCAATGAAAGTTGGATCGCTCGCTGCCTTCGCAAAAGCGTCGCGCAGGATCTTCGCTCGCTCGGTGGAAACTCCTGGCGGCGCGACGATGGGCCATGAGCCGAAGCGCCCCGCGTCAAGGAACGCCGCCGTCAGCCGTCGGCTCGCCTCCGGCGTTTTGTATTCGTCCATCAGCTCGTAAATCGTCGGCACGTTCGGCAGGCGCGGATCGCGAGCGCGGCCGGTCTGGATCAGCACGCGCACAAAATTTTTCTTGCGCCAGCTATCGAAGGGCTCGCGGCCGAAGTAGACGGAGAGCGACGTGGAGTTGCACTGAATTTCGCCCTTTTCGATCGCCAGATCGACCTCGCCCCCGCCGGGATAGCCGCTTACAACTACCAGCTTGAGTCCAAGCGATTCCTCAAAAAGCTTCGGCAAAATGTAACCCGTCGTGCCACGCCCCGTGGTGCCGCACTTGGGCGGGTCGGAAGCTTTTCGCAGTTCGGCGATCGTCGCAAGTGGGCTATCGGCGCGGATATAAAACAGCCGTGTCGCGGGCGTCGAGCTGCCGATCCAGGCCATCCTCGACCAGTCGAATTGCACTTCCTTGCGCCCGATGAGCTGTTCGAAATAAAGCGCGGCGTTGAACGTAGCGAGGGTCAGCCCATCGGGTTTAGCGACGCCGTAAACATAATTGGCCGCAACCATCGAGCCGGCACCCGTCATCGACTGGACGAGAAAATCAGGATTCCCCGGAATATATTTCTTCATGTACTGACCGGCGAGCCGCGCCCAGGTGTCGTGCGTCGTACCGGCCGGATATCCGACGACGATCCGAACGGTTTTGCCTTCAAAAAATGACGATTGCGCGAGAATGATTTCGTTTCCGAACGAGAACGCCAGCGCACTGTACAAAATACCTATCGCCGCGCCCGCTCTGAGCTTTGGTCTCGCCATGAAAACCCTTACAGTCCAAGCATGAAATCGGCACGCCGTCATCGATGCGCGCGAAAATATTGCGCCGCCCCGCTGCGCGGAGCTTTCATTCACCCGATACATACTAAGGTCGCCGCCGCTTGTAAATCGAAAAGCCAGCATCGCAGATACCGTTTCCGATGGCGAGTTCGTGCTTTGCGCCTGGTAGCAATTACAAATTTAAAACTAGAAACTTTGCTTGCCGCCGCCTTGACACTCTCGCCACCTCCAAGTAAGAATCGCGGACGAATACAGTTCGCCACATTCTCCGAGGAATTTCATGGATAGATTTACCAGAACCGGCCCATTGTCTGACTATCGTGTGCTCGATCTCGCGGGGCCGCTCGGACTTCATTGCACAAAGCTCTTGGCCGACATGGGCGCCGATGTGATCAAGATCGAGCCGCCTGCCGGCGATGAGTCGCGGCGGATTCCGCCTTTTAAAGACGACACGCCGCATCCGGAAAAAAGCCTCTACTTCCTCCATTTCAATACCAACAAGCGCAGCATCACACTGGACGTGGAAAAGCCCGACGGCCGCGCGGTGCTTCTCGAGCTCGCCAAGAAGGCCGACGTCGTTATCGAAACCGCGCGTCCCGGACGCATGGATGAGTTGGGAATAGGTTACCAAACATTGCGCGAGCAGAATCGCGCTCTCGTCTATGCGGCGCTCACGCCTTTCGGCCAGACCGGCCCATGGCGTGATTACAAAGCCAACGACATGGCCGGCATAGCGCTTGGTAATTTACTCTATTTAGCGGGCGAGCCCGGCGAGCCGCCGCTGCAACCGCCCGGAGAAATCGCTTACGGCATGGCGTCGACCTACGGCGCCTTTGGAATCGCGGTCGCGCTCTACCACAGACTCGAAGGCGGCAATGGTCAATACATCGATGTATCGATGCACGAGTGCGCCGGTCATATCGCCGGTTATTTTATACCGAACTATGGTTACACCGGCGCAAAGCCGGCGCGCGCCTCGCGCAAAGGCGAAGAGACAGATCTCTATGATCCTTATGCGACAAAAAACGGTTACGCGCGCATCTTTATAATCCCGATCGAGCAATGGCGTCGGCTAGTCGACTGGATGGGACGTCCAGCGTCGATCTCCGGGCCGGAGTTCGAAAAGATGTCCTATCGGCGGCAGCACCCGGACATCGTGGTGGGAGCCATCGCGGAATTTTGTAGCCGCTATACGAAAGAAGAGCTTTACGAAGAAGGACAGAAGCGCCGCATTGCCGTCACGCCGATCAACACCGCCGGGGAATTCATCGAGATGGAACAGACCAAGGCGCGTGAGCTTTTCGTCGATATGGAGCATCCGGTGATCGGCAAATATAAACAATTCGGCGTCGTGCCGCGCCTAATGGAAACACCGGGCAGCATCTACCGACCGGCCCCGCTACTCGGCGAACATAACCAGGAAATCTACGCCGGCGACTTGTGCATGAGCAACGACGATCTCATCGCGCTCAGCGCCGAAGGAGTGATCTGAAGATAAATTGGAATAATGGACTATTGGAATAATGGAGTGTTGGGCAATTCGAAAAAACCCAGTACTCCGATACTCCAGTACTCGATTACTCCAACCGGAAAGAACACTATGAGCAAGTTTCCCCTTGAAGGAATACGCGTCATCGAACTCACCACCGGCGCTGCCGGGCCCACCGTCGCCCGCGTGCTCGGTGAATTCGGCGCCGAAGTAATCCGCTGCGAGACGCGCCTGCGCGGCGACGGCCATCGCGGCGAAGACCCGAAATTGTGGAACAAGAAACCTGACTTCATGAAGCTCCAGCGCGGCAAGAAATCTTTCACCGTCAACATGCAGACGCCCAAAGGCCGCGAGCTGGTCAGAGAGCTGGCGAAGAAATCCGACGTGCTGGTGGAAAATTTCGGTTTAGGCATTCTCGAAAAATGGGGCCTCGACTGGCCGGACTTAAAAAAGATCAACCCGAATATCATTTTGATCCGCGTTAAGGGCATGGGCTGCACGGGCCCGCACGCGGCCGATCTCACCTATGGACCCAACGTCGGTAATACAATGGCCACGACCTATCTGTGGAACTATCCGGACGCGACGACGGCGACCGCCGAGCCGCGTACGCAGCATCCCGATTTTATGGGCGGCGTCACCGGGGCGTTCGGCGTCGTGTGCGCGTTGATTCAACGGAAAAAAATCGGCTGCGGTCAGTGGATCGACAGCGCGCAGCAGGAAATCGGCGCGTCGATTCTCGGCCCGAAATATCTCGAATACACCGTCAACAAGCGCGAGCCGAAACCCGAGGGTAACCGCAGTTTGATCGCCGCCCCCTACGGACCGTACCGGTGCCAAGGCGACGATCGCTGGTGCGTCATCTCTGTTTATCACGAGGACGAGTGGGAGCGATTGGTCAGGCTCCTCGAAAAGTCGGGCTTGAAGCGCGATCCAAAATTCGCCACTCACTTGCAGCGCGTGCGCCATAGAGACGAATTGGATAAATGGATCACCACCTGGACGGCGCAGCATGATCCGTACGAAGTCATGGAGACGCTGCAAGGGATCGGCATTTGCGCCGCCGTCGTGCAGGATGTCGAGGATCAGTTCAAACGCGACAAGCAGTACGCCGCGACGGGCTATCTGGTCAATCTGACCGAGCCCGAAGCCGGCGACGTGGTGACCGAAAACGTTCCCATGCGCTTGTCGGAGACACCCGGCAAAGTGCGCGGCGTTGCGCCGCTGATGGGCGAGCATACGCACGAGATCGCGAGAAATCTGCTCGGTCTTAACGACGCTGAAATAAAGAAATTAGATGAAGAGAAAGTTTTGTATTAGCGGCGACGTTGCCAGTGATCAGTTGTCAGCAAGCGAACTGCAATTGATTCTTGGCTTTTGTCCTGGAACTGTCAACTAACAACTGGCAACTAAACAAAGGAGGAACCCATGTCAGAACCGCAACCCCTGTGCGTATACGAGAAGCGCGATCCACATATCGCGATTATTCGTCTCAACCGTCCGGAGAAAAAGAACGCCATCAGCCGCGATCTGTACTGGGCGCTCGACGAGGCCTGGCACAAAGCCAAGGATGACGATGATGTCTGGTCGATCATTCTGACCGGCAGCGCGGACGCCTTCTGCGTCGGCGGCGACTTGAAAGAAAATCTCGCTTTCGCCAAAGGCGAAATGAAAGGGCCGCGCTCCGGGCCCCGGCCGTATTCCAACACGCGCATGCTGGAAATGCACAAACCCATCATCGGCGCGATCAACGGCTACGCCGTCGGCGGTGGATTTAGCTTGTCATTGGCGTGCCACATTCGCTATTGCGTTCCCGCCTCGAAGTTCGGCTGCTCCGAAGTCCGCTGGTCGCACATGGCCGCCTGGCCGCACTACATTTGCCAGTTGCCGACCGGCTGGGCGTACTGGCTTGCTCTAACTGGCCAGATGATCGATGCCGAAACTGCTTTTCGCCTGGGACTGGTGCAGAAGATCTGCGAGCCCGACAAGCTTATCGACGATTGCGTCGAGCTTGCGACGACGATCAACCGCAACGGCCGCCTGATCGCCCAACACACGATGGAATTCATCGAAGACAAACTTCTCTACGGCATCCAGGGCTGGGAAAAAGCCTTCGAGATTCACCGCGAGTTCTATGCTCACCTGCGCCAGAGCAAAGACTACGACGAAGGTTCCGCGGCGTTTTCAGAAAGACGCAAACCGGAATTTTCCCAAGAATACTACGACGCCAAGACCAAACCGCCCGGAGTACCGGACCCGGTTAAATAGCTTCCGGTCTATCGCGCAACGCATCGCGCTTGAACGATTTGGTCGTTTCTAACGTTCAAATCGTTCAAGCCGTTACCCTAATTTCGAATCCTCTCTTAACTGTAAGGAACGCGTCAAGCCGGCGGTCTGCTGAACGGAACGCCCAGCGACCGGTCGGAACATGATCAACGGCTTTTCAGCCAAATTGACGCAATTCATGCCCTGGTGTCATTTAATGTGTACACAAGGAGATAATCATGGGGAAAGAGAAAGTCATGACATTCGTGCAGGCTCGGTCGAAGCTCAGCGAAATAGTCGATCGGGTCGCCGAAAGTGGAGACACTTACGTCGTCTCTAAACGGCAAAAACCGCTGGCGGTCATTATCGGCATCGAGAAATATCGGCAACTCTCAGGCACGTCGAGGTATTTAAAAGATGTCGGCGGGAAAAGGATCATCAATCTTGAAGGGATCGCTACAGCCGTTGGCGACATCGACGAAGCAATACGCGAGCTGCGCAAGTCACGGATCGAAGCCGTCGTTAAGAAGTTTCCATGACGTTCGTCACGGATACCCATCCCTTCGTTTATCATGTCACGGGTCGAAGGACTCGCCTTGGCCGCAGAGCCTTAAGTGTTTTTGACGCGGTAAAACGTGGGCGGGAGACCATGATAGTGCCATTTACCGTCCTGGAAGAAGTGATGCTCCTTTCAGAGATTGGCAAAATTCGCCTTCCTCTACCATTCCGCGACTTCGTGGTCTCAATACGACAGGCCGACAATTTTGATTTGGGCGTCAACGACACCGACCTGCTTCTCGAAGCGGCAACATTTACAACCGTCAGGGATCCGTATGACCGTCTGATCATCGCGCAGGCCAGAGTCGCGGGCTCACCGCTCATCACGGGCGATAAAAGAATCCACCACTCCGGTTTGGTTCGTACCGTCTGGGACTAGGGCTACCGCTCAAACCGTTTTTGAACGTGTTGAGCGAGTCAGAGAGCATGAACCGCTGGAACGATTGGAAGGTTGGACCCATTGGGACGTAACACTCTTAGTCTATTCAATTCTCAGCGTCTTCATCAAATTCAGCAGGTGTGTCTTATGCAAACCGAGTTTTCGAGCAGCGGCGGCCCGATTACCTTGCGTCGAAGCGAGGGCGCGTCTAATAACCTCCGCTCTCGCAATATCGAGAGCACCACGGTACGACAGACCGTCAGATGAAGCCGCCGTTTCCACAGATCCGATTGGGGGCGGCAGATCGTCGACCGTAACCAGAGGGCCCTGGCCGAGCACCACGGCGCGCTCGATGACATTCGCCAACTCGCGGACGTTGCCCGGCCAGTCGTACGCGAGCAGCCTTGCTTCCGCGTCTTTGGCAAAATCGGAAAAGTTCTTTTTAGTTTCTGAAGCAAAACGACGCAGGAAGTATTGCGCGAGGACCGGGATGTCTTCCTTCCTGTGTTTCAACGGCGGCAGCTCAATGGCTATAACGTTAAGACGATAAAAGAGATCCTCGCGAAAGCGTCCCTCTTTCAAGGCGCTCGATAGATCGCGGTTGGTCGCCGCAATCACGCGAACATCGACTGGAATTGGCCGCGTCCCTCCTACGCGTTCGAATTCCCGCTCCTGGAGGAATCTCAACAGTTTGGTTTGCAGCTCCGCCGATATATCTCCGACTTCGTCGAGAAACAGGGTGCCACCGTGGGC
This sequence comes from uncultured delta proteobacterium, assembly GCA_963804165.1. Taxonomy (GTDB): domain Bacteria; phylum Desulfobacterota; class Binatia; order UBA9968; family UBA9968; genus DP-20. The sequence goes on along the minus strand of CAWDPO010000003.1, from coordinate 241,851 downwards.
CAACTCCATCTTGCCCTTCTTGAGTTGATGCGCTCCCGTGAACGCGCCCTTTTCATGGCCAAAGAGCTCGCTTTCGAGGAGTTCCCTAGAGAGACCGACGCAATTGATGGCAACGAAAGGCTCCCGCTTTCTTTCACTCCAGTTATGAATCGCCCGGGCAAAGACCTCTTTCCCGGTGCCGCTTTCACCGAGCAGCAGCACCGTCGATCTGCTCGTCGCGGCTTTTTTGGCGGTGTCGATAGCCTCTCGCATCTTCGTACTCTCGCCATCGACTAAGCGATAGCGTTCGCCTACCTCTACGACAAATTGTTCCAGGCCTCTCTTTAGTCTCTCGCGCTCCAGCGCCTTTTCGACGGTGAGTACAATATGATCGAGATCGAACGGCTTGGTGATGAAATCATACGCGCCTTGCTTCATCGCTTGTACGGCGCGCTCGATCGTGCCATAAGCGGTTATCATAATCACCGTGGTATCATTTCCGCCCTGCCGTAATTCCTGCAGTACTTGGAGACCGCTTTTAATCGGCATTTCGATATCGAGCAGAATAAAGTCCGGAGTCTCCACCTCTACACGTTCTAAACACTCCTGGCCATTGGCTGCGGTAACAATCGTGGCACCGAGGCTGTTGAGCGTATCCTTTAGAATGTCGCGAATATCGACGTCGTCATCAGCGACAAGTATGGTTCCGCTGGGAGTTTTCATCTGAGATTAGCAGACCTCTACATCCGCATTCGCCAGGGATCCCGGCTTTCCCGCTGCTGATACCGGCAGCGTAAAACAGAAAGTGCTTCCACGCCCCACCTGGGATTCAACCCAGATCTTTCCGCAGTGCAACTCCACAAGCGCCTTGGAGATGGCAAGACCGAGGCCCGTGCCTTTGGGTTTTGTCCCGCTACCCTCGGCGACCTGATAGAATTTGTGAAAAATCTTCTGACTCTCCTCTTGGGGAATCCCCAGACCTGTATCACTGACGGAGACTTGAACCATCTCGTTGCCGTTTCGTGCGATGGAGACCGTGACCCTGCCTTCAGCTTGGGTAAACTTGATTGCATTGCCGATGAGATTCATCAACACCTGTGTGATTTTGTCTCGGTCAGCCCAGACGAGCATGGAAGTCTCCGGAACTGTCAGCTCAATCTCAATCGTCTTCTCCGCCGCCACAGGCCGCAGAGTTTCCACGACTTCATGCACGAGCCCTCCGAGAGAGACGCGCGTAGATTGAAACTCGATTTTCCCCTCCTCGATCTTCGACAGATCAAGCAGATCGTTGATCAGCCCGGCTAAATGCTGGGTATTCGACCTCACGCGAATGAGATAGTGGAATTGTTTTTCATTGAGAGGTCCCGGCACCTCGCGAAGTATCAGATCCACGGCACCTTTGATCGCCGTCAGTGGCGTTCTTAGTTCATGCGAGACATTAGACACGAAGTCCGATTTCAATCGATCCAGTTCCTTGAGCCTTTCGTTGGCAACAGCAAGCTCCTGGGTCCTCTCCGCAACCTTTCGCTCCAAGCCGGCGTACGCCTGGCGAAGATTCGTGCCATTTTGTTGAACTCTTCTGCGAGAATTTCGATCTCGTCTCCCGTCTTTAAATCGAGGCGCAAGCTCATATCGCCTCCACCGATTCGTTCAACGCCTTTTCTCAGCGTCTCCAGCGGGTGGACTACGCGCCTGGCCACGAAGAGGCTCGCCAAAAGAGCCATGCCAAGCCCTAGCAGAAGAAGAGTGGAGGTCCGGAAGATCGATGCGTAGATCTGTGCGTAGGCCTCTTGCACAGGAAGTTCAATGAAGACGGCCCAATTCAAGCCCGGTATTAAAGCATAAGAGCTGAGGACCTTCAGCCCTTGAAAGTTATGAGTCACTGTCGCGCTCGGCTTGGCAGCATTCGCGGAAGACTGAAAAGCTGCTTTCACATGAGAAAGCTGGGCTACATTGCGCGCTTGCAAGACCAGACTGACATCGGGGTGGGCAATGAGGTCGCCGGAGTGGGTCACAGCATAGGCGTAGCCGGCTTTTCCGACTTTAATGTCGGAAACGACTTCGTTAATGTACTTAAGGTTCACCCGAGCCACGAGGACACCGATGACGTTGCCCGCAAAGGGCTCAATCGGAACGGCTATAGTCATGTGAGGTTCAGAGCCCCGCACCAAATAAACCGGACCAAAATAGGATCGACCTTGCCTGCCTTGGAGAAAGGCAGGTGAGTTCGCAAGGTCCGCATCGACTTTTGAAAACGCAGTCCGCAAGCGCGAGAATCGAGCATGTACTATCCCCGCCGCATCAACCGCCACTGCATCGGTGATCGCAGGGGCCACGAGAAAGAGTCTCCTTAGTTCAAATCTGTATTCTTGCGAAAGCCCTTTGAGAACAATATCGCGGTTTTTCGTTGCTGCTTTCATCAAGGTTTCGATCTCTTGAACAAAGCGCTCTATTTTGAAAGCAGCTCCCGCTGCGACCTCTTGATTAAAGAGATCTAGCTGCTCTCGGCTCTCTCGATAGCGGAAGTAAACCTCCAGGAGCCCGCTCGCGATCAGCCCACCGCTGATAAGCAGGACTGAAATCAGAAAGTAATGGCGAACAAGCCTTCCCCGCCTGCGGCTTCCAAAGAGCCGAAAGAAGCGGCAGCGCCAGTAATCTTTGTGCGCCGCGGATTGCCTTAACCCTCCTTTTTTCATCCTCTCCGGTAATGGACGATACTGTGTACCAGCCTGATTAGAGAGTAAAGCGAGCCAACACTAATAGCGCAAGCGTAAGACTAAAGGGCTGCCATCGCTCTTTGGTACGATCACGAAGAGATTATCGTATTCTTTCGATGCAATCGTGATATCTATGGGGTATCCCAGGGCTTTGAGCAAACGGGGAAGGGTCAGAGAATGGCTGACAACCAAGACACGGTCGTTGAGATGTTGGGTGCGGAGTCGACCGATGAGCCCGTCGGGATCTCGCGACGGCAGCCGCTTGCTCTCAATATTCAGTGACTTCGAAATGGGCTCTGCGGTCTGTATCGACCGCCTGCGTTCGGTAGTATAAATCACATTGATGCCCGCGTCTTTCAACACCTGGGCCAACGCTTGAGCGCGCCGATGCCCGACCTCAGTGAGAGCAGGGTCATCGACAACCGAAGGTAGCCCATCTTGTTCGGTATGCCGGACGAGAAAAATCGCCTGCTGCCCGAGGGCCAGACGTCCTGAACCCAGAACGGCCGTAATGATAAGAAGCTGAAGGATCTTTCTACTCATGGGTTCTCCGGGCTCCTGATCACCAGCTTTAAGACCCGCTTTTGCGGTCGGACCATTAGGGGTCTGCGACTACGATTTCTTCTTCCGCAATCTGCTGTTTTGCAGTTTTAAATACACCGTCGACATCAGTTTTGGGAGCCGGCACCTTGATGAGATTGCAGATGTAGTTTAAACTCTTAAGCTCCATATTCATAATCTTTGAAGCAAACGCAAAGCCAAAGAATCACGCGACAGCCTCCAGTAGCCAGATAATGATTGTTTTTCTCGTGAGTTTCTCCCGGTATTTTTCCTGACCACTGATCACTGATCGCTATCATTTTATTACCTTATCAGCTTGCATTAGCACCTCCCCTGGAATCTTCAGTCTGAGCGCCTCGGCAGTTTTAAGATTAATCAATAGCTCGAATTTTATCGGTTGCTCTACGGGCAGATCCGCTGGCTTTGCACCTTTCAGGATCCGATCAACGTATACAGCCGCCCGTCGGAAAATGTCAGAGAAGTTCGGCCCATAAGACATGAGGCCTCCACCTTCCACGAACTCTCTCGATCCATACATCGCCGGCAACTGGTACTTCGCCGCAAGCTCTACGATAAGCACTCGGTGACGGACGTTGATCGGTGTCTCTGGCGCAAAAAGCGCTTGGGCTCCCTCCCGCTTCAGTAAAGCAAACGAGCTGTGAAACTCTTCGGGAGTTGCGGTCTCGGGTGAGAGCAGTAGTTTAAGCCCCAATACTTGGGCTGCTTCTTTTACAGGTGTGACATCTACTCGACTGGCAGAATCCAGGATCACCGCGACGCGCGCGATCCGTGGGAAGCTCTCCTTCAGTAGCTCCAAACGCTTGCCTTCGATCTCCCGTCCTGCTGAATCGGACAATCCGGCTACGTTGGCGCCCGGCCGCGCGAGGCTGACGACCAACCCGAATGCAACGGGATCCGGCGCACCTGCCATGACGATCGGGATGGTTAGCGTTGCCTTTTGGGCGGCGTGGACAGCAGAAGCGCCCGAAGTTACGATGACGTCAACTCTATGTTGGACCAATTCGGCGGCGAAAACAGGTAACATTTCCAGTTTGCCCCGTGCGTACCGCCGTTCAATGACAAGATTTTGTCCTTCAATATAACGAAGCTCGTGCAGTTTGTGGCGAAACGCCTCGAAAGGATATTCAGTCGGAACAGGCTCGGACGGAGGCGACCCGAAAGCCAAAAAGCCGAGTCGGTAGACTTTTCCCCTCTGCTGAGCCTCTGATGAGAGCGCCGCGAGGCCAACAACAGTGAGAGCGATAAGGACAATTTTCAAGCTTCCTAGCATGTGTCTTTGTGTCCCGTTCAGGTCCCGCCCCGGACTATTCGGAAAGAGCTGCGCACTATCTCCTGCTTATCTTCCCGCCTCACCCTACATGACTTTTACGGCGTTTGATTAAAGGATAAACTACGCCCTTGCCGATCTTCACGGGTTGCTACGCCACTTAAGCCCCACAGCCTCCAAACCCTCAGCCTTGGCGAACCCAGGCTCGGTGTAAACAGGTTTCCCGCCTACAACGGTCATCAGGACATTGATCATGGAAAGCTCCTGGTCAGGCATCGCTAAGTAGTCCTTGTCGATAAGCATAAAATCAGCCCATTTCCCCGGCTCCAGAGAACCCAGCGCCTTTTCGCGCATAACATACTCTGCTGCCCACCGAGTAAAGATCTTAAGGGCGGTCTCTTTGTCCACGGCTTCTTTGGGCCCCCAGACTATACCCTTGGAGTCCTTTCGCGTCACGGCATATTTTATGTGAGCGAAAATGCCACCCTGTCTCCTGTGCAGTCCGCCGTCATCCGTCTCGCCCACGACTCTTCCACCGGCTCGCAGAATAGTCTGAATCGGCGCGTTCCACTCGTGAGCGTACCTTTCTCCATACTCTTTCGAAATATGTTCGGCGATCTCGATGTATCTCGGAGCGCAGCTCCAGATCACGTTAAACTTTTTTGCCCGTTCGATCTGATCGGGTCGTGGACTCATTCCACAATGGTCAATGACGTGATTCTTGGAACGGATCTCTTCCAGCGAAAGACCCGCCTCAGCACTGGCTGTTTCAATGATGTCCAGGAATTTATCCACCGATCCCTCGCCATAAGCGTGGGTGCCGGGACTCCTGAGGCCGGCTCGAACGGCCGCGCGCATGATTCTATATTGAGCGTGGGCCTCGCACTTTTCGCGCGACTTTACCCGCTCCGCAGCCTGGATGCTCGTGCAGTGTTCGGGGTAGCTGCCGTCCAACGGGGAAAGGGCGACCCCAATGGTCCAAAGATAATCGGTCCCATGCCCAGCGATATTTCCCAGTCGTTCGTAGAACCCTGCCGCTTGAGGAAAACCCGCGCTTCCCATCTGGTGGGAGTAGGCAAAGCGGATCGGCATCTCGCCGGCCCGGTCCAGGAGAACAAAACCGCTCATGACCTTAGCCGTGGGCAAAAAAGACGACCAGGTGGTCACGCCGTGCGCTGCCCATGCCTGGAGTTCTTTTTTGTAGACTACAGCCAGAGTCTGGGGCTTCTGCACGACGATTTCTCCGGTAAGCACCGACACGACCACGTTATTAATTTGGCCGGTCGGTTTTTTGTTGGCGTCGGTAGGGATGTCCTCCGGCAGCTCGCCAAAGTAGTCGGTAAACATCTTGAAGACCAAACTGTTGGCCCTCCAGTCACCGCCGCGAAGCCGCACGAGCATCGGGTTACTCGGTGCGATTTCATCCATCTCCTCGAGCCAGTTCTTGCGGCCAAACTCCTCGGCCACCGAGACCGGCTGGATTCTAATATTGATTATCTTGTCCGGCGGACTTTGATCTGCGATCTTTTTTAAAGTAGCCGACCCTTCCTCGACGGAACCGACTCTCAACTCGCGCTGGCGAAACTCTTTGAGCTGAGGCTCAAGGGATTCCAGGTCGGAGGACCAGTTTTCCACCGCATAGATGAAAAGATGAGCATGGGTATCGATAAATCCGGGAAGAACGGTTTTTCCCTTGAGATCTACTCTCTGGCTCTTGGGCCCTGCGAGATCGAGGATCTCGCGGTCGCTCCCCACCGCCATGATTTTCCCCTCGCGGACCGCAAAGGCCTGGGCCACCGAGAAGCGCTCATCTACGGTAAGGACTTTCCCGTTGTAGAAAATCGCATCAGCGAAGATCGTCATCCCCCGGCCGGCCTGAGCCCAGGATTGACCGGCAAGAAAGAGAGAAAGGAAAAGTATGCTAGCAACCAGTCTCATAAAACCTCCTGGTTTATGACTACCGAAACCGAGGAGCCTCAGGACGTTCTCATTTGCTGGCCGACTGATCGACCGGTCGCAGATAGTTCTTCAGGACATAGTCGGCGATCTGAGCGCCCAAAGCCGGGTCGCCTCGCTCGCGCCGCGGAAGTGCATGCCGCCGTAGGTGCGTGCGTCGATACCTTCCTGCGCCATGTCCGAGATGCGCGTATAGCGCCGCGGCTGGACTCCACCCTCCGGAGGTCCCGGGAAGACGGAGTTGAACGCGGGGTGTAGCTCGAAGGTGTTTACGTCGCCGAAGAAGTGCTGGAGTACGCGCGGGCCGGCGCCGTGCGATCCCGGATGCGAGGCCGCATACTCGGGGTGATTCGGTGTCGCGATGAGCGGAACCCAGCCGGAGATCGGGGCGGTGTTCGAGTTACCGTCGAGATCCGCCTGTGCAATGGCCTTGATCGGACGCCAGGTCACGTCCGCGGGATTCATGCCGAAGTCGCGCTTGGCGCGGAACACGATCACCGACGTGTCGTGCATCGCGATGGTGAGCAGCGCGAAGATGCGGGAGTTCTCGCCGCGGCTGGTGCGGTGAGCCTTGACGAGCTGAATCGCCGCCTCGACGTAGTCGTTGGTGGCGTAGCCGTTGAAGAAAAACGCGATGTGAGTTTGGTCCAAGGTCCGGCGCGAGCCGGTCTTCGCGCCCAGCGTCGCGACCTCGTTGAAGCTCGCGGCATATGCCGCGCTGTCGAGGGCCGCCCATGGCCGTACAAAGGCCGACTGGAACTGGGTGTTGCTTGTCAGCACGAACGGCGCGGTGAAGGGGATGTTGCCCGGCGACATGCTGGTACCCGTCGCGGACTCCCACTGGCCGACGACCGCGCCGGCACCGGTGAAAGGGGGCACCGGGTTGCTGAAGCCGTCGGCCGCACGCCACGCCCAGACTTGGTTCGCGACGTTCTCGCCCCAAGCGATGCCACGCTGGATGTTCGCCGGGTCGACGCCGGCGAACGCGGCGAGAGACAAGGCGCGCTGGTTGTCGAACCGGCTCAGCTGCGCCGGATAGAAAGATTTCAAGGCGACATAGGCGGCCTGCACCACCGCCGCGCGGCAATGGGTTGCCGGCGGCGCCGTCTGCGTCACGAAGATGGGCGTGTATTTCCGGCTGACGCCGTTTCGGGCGTCGAACATCGCGGTGTTCACGGTCGCCGCCATACGTATCGTCTGCGGATTGCCGAGGTTGCCCGCGACGATCGCATCGAGCATCACCTGATTCCACGCCAGGGTCTCGTCAACCTCACCGCTTAGAACCACGTCGGCGCAGTCGGTTACCACGTCGGCGTGGGCGGGTTGTAACCCGAGCACGAAGGTGCACAATAAAAACAGCCACAGTTTCAATTCATTATTTCTTCGCATGTCTGTTCTCCTTCTTTGATTTCCTTTGGGCCAGATGAATATTGTTTAGCTCAGACCTTGGCGCAAGCGCCTCGAGAAATCGCAGACCAACTCTATGACACAAGATCACGGACGTACGGCTTGCTAGGGATGGCGGGCAAGTGATCGTCGCGTTCTTCTAAAGCCTCCATCTGTTCTGGAGTAAGCCGAGCGGCATCGCTCTCGAACCTTGTCTGCGTCTCCTCCTCTTCCTCCACTGAACATGCCTGCACGTAAGGTGTGGCGCTAAGTCCTAAAGTCGCGGCCACAAATAGAACTGGTAGCACCAGCTTCATCCATTTCATTTTTCTCACCTCCGTTCCGGCGGTATTTTGTGAAGTCCTTATTTGCTGGCCACCTTCGGCCACAGCTCACTGAAGGTGCCTCCGAAGAAGGAGACGTTGTGAAACGCTTCCTTGGCGATGGCCTCGGTCACTGCACGGGCTTGAGTGCCATCCCTGCCAAACACGATAATGCGCGTGTTGTGGTCCTCCATTGGCAAGCGGCCATCGTCCTTCGCCTTCTTTACATCGGCGAGTTGAAGGCTTTTCGCTCCCGAAATGGTCCCGGCCTTAAACTCCTCTGGGCTGCGAGCGTCAAAAAAGACCGCGGTCTTGTCATCCTTGAAGACATAGAGCAGGCCCGCAAGCTGGATTTCGGTAACACCGACGAGCGCACGCCACACGGGAATGCCCAGCTGATATCGCCGAACGTTCGTGTAGCCTGCCTCCAACAATTCCTCCGAGAGTCGTTTGCTTTTGCCGCAAAAGGCTCCGTTGCAGTAGAGCACTATAGGCGCGGCTTTGTTGTTTCCAACGAGGCGCCTAACCTCCGCGACGTCAGACACGTACTGAGATATCGGCACTCCCTGCTTTGCAGAGACGTTGACTGCGCCTGGAATATGGCTAACGGCATATTCCATGAACGGACGAGCATCGAAAACCGTTGCACTCTTCTCTGCAAGAGTCTTACGGAGCTCGTTGGTGGACACTTCCGGGGTCTTTTGGCCGGATTCCATCAAAGTGGTTTCGTAGATCGCAGGCGACTCGGCATTGGCGCGAGTCACGAATACGCTCAGCACCAGAACAAGTACTGTTTGGGAAAGCTTGGTTCTCATCTTTGGTCCTCCTTGATCGATTATGGGTCCGTTTTTCCTTTACCTCGAAATATGCCTCAGTTTGAGTAATCAAGCGGTGTGCCAGAATCGGGGGTACGAGACTCAACGAGCGTAAAGCGTTAAGTGAACGGAAAAATCTCTACGACCGAGGAACCTCAATACAAGCAAGTAAACAAACAAAAGGTAGTTTTTTCTCTACCCCAGTAGTGAAATTTCTACGGTGATTCGAGAGAGACGGGCTGTTATGGTCCGATCAGGCGGTGGGCGGCCTTTATGAATGGCCTTCGGAGAGTGCAGTCACTAGATGGAGCCGCTTAACATTTAGGTATTTGAGAGGAAGTGCGCCAACTGCCACTCGTACTAAATATCAAAGTTGACGTGATCGATCTTTAGCTCTCGTGATCTCCTCGGAGCTGTATCGGTAGGAAGGGGTTGCTTTGTACCGTGTGGGACTAGGCATTGGACCGTACCACCTTGCCAGCGGTAAAATCGCGAACATGTCCCGACAAAAATTTTTGAGCCGCACTAAACTCAAGTCTTAGGCGCAACTTGTTCCATAAAGCGCTTTAGCGTGGCGCGGGTGAGGGGGTCGGACAGGCTTCCCAGGGCAAAGTTTCCCGCCAGGTCCGTCAGGTGTAGACGCTCGCGCACATGCGCGACTTTTTCGCGCACCGCCGCTGCATCTCCAACGAGCACGCGGTTCTGATCAACTAAATCGTTAAAGGTGAGCTTGCGCATCTTGGCGCGATGTTCGTCATGAGTGCGGTAAGATTCCGGCTCGGGTATGCCTTGAGTTAGATTGCGCGCTTCTGCCGCTGCCGCGTGATAAGCCGCCAACGCCGGCTCGGCGGTGGCGCGCGCTTCCGCGGAATTCTCGCCGACGTAGATGTGATACATCGCGATCACACGCGCAGTCGCGGGATCATGCCCTGCCGCCTGCCGAGCCTTCTATGTAAGCTTCGACCATTGTACCTAACTCGTCGATCTCGTGCAGAAAGGGAATGAGCATCAAATGAAAACCGCTGCGACCGGCAAACTCAAACGACTCTAATGGTCGACGTCGCTCCCATCCAGACGCTGGGATAGGGTTGCTGCACCGGCCGCGGCAAGAGCTCAACATTTTCGTACTGGTAAAAACGACCCTTATGGCTGAACTTAGGCTCGTTCCACGCTCTGAGAATGATTTCTAAATTTTCTTTGAAGCGCTCGCGCAGCTCCTCGAGCGGCGTTCCGAAAGTGAGCGACTCCCATTTTATAAAGCCGTGACCGATGCCGAACTCGAGGCGGCCCGCGGCTCAAGCAATCGAGCGTCGCGTAATCCTCGGCGAGCCGCAGCGGATTATGATACGGCAGCAGAGTTACGGCGGTGCCGATACGAATTTTCCTGGTTCGCTGCGCAATTGCCGCGCCGATCACTGGAGGACTTGATAGCGTACCGCCAAAAGAGTGGAAATGATGTTCGGCAAGCCAGACCGAATCGAAGCCCAATTCTTCTCCGTACGTCGCCTGCTCGACCATCGTGTGCAGACGATCAGCTCCATTGGCTCGATCCGCCGCACTTAATGACGGCAGATTGAATATTCCGTAGCGCATGTGTGGCAATTTCAGCTCAGAAACACGGCGCGTCAAGGGAATGGCGTATTGCCATAGGTCGCTGCCGGATTGCTTGAGATATCTCAAACACAGGACGCTAACGAGATCCTGCACCAGGATTTATTAGATGCCGGCTAAAAAACTCCATCGCCTTCGGCCAGGACAAAGCCGCTGCATGCGGCCGGTAGTTCGATGAACCCGTATTCACAAAAGCGTGTGCCGCGCCGCCATAGGAATGGAACTCGTGAATTTTACCGAATTTCGTAAGCTCCGCGTCGAGCTTGCGCATATCTTCCGGCGACGGATTCTTGTCTTCCGCGCCGAAATGCCCCTGGATCGGGCAGTGAATCTCGCTTGTGCGGTCGAACGGCGTGGGACCTTCACCGAACGGCACCATCGTGCCGCTGCCGTAGAACATCACGCCGGCTTTCAAATCTTTGCTCGCAGCGGACATGAGATAAACCAGCCGCCCGCCCATGCAAAAACCGACGATGCCTAGCTTTCCCCTGTCGACTCTGGAATGGTTCTTTAAGAAGCCGATCGCGCCTTCAATATCCTTGATGATCGACGGATCGCGCAAGCGCGCTTTGCGTGTCGGATTGTCGTCTTTGCAGTCAGCACCATCGCGGTGATAAAGGTTGGGCGCCACCGCGGCGTAACCTTGAAGTGCCAGCATGTGCGTCGCGTCTTTGATGAAATTTTCCAGTCCCGATTGTCCGTGAACCACGACGATGCCCGGCACTGGCCCTCCGCTTTCCGGGACACTCAGATAGAGCGGCATATTGCTGCCATCAACGTTCCCGCTTTGCCAGGAGCTCGGCATGATCTACCTCCAAAAGAATTTCGCTCTAATAACTAAGTGTGGTTAGATAAACACAGCCCCTCGACCCAGGTCAAGGTTGGAATGGACAAAAGAAATGCTCATGCAAGAAGTCAATCACGACAAGTAAGCCACCTGGGTTGCTGAATTCGGACTATCAGTGCTAAAAATAAGCTGCAATCCAAAATCGAAAATCTAAAATCCAAAATTCCGCGATGCTCTCACAAGAAGAAAACGATCTAATAACCCGGACCGGACCGGGCACGCCAGGCGGAAATTTACTGCGTCAATACTGGCAACCCGTTGCGCTCGCGGAAGAGCTGCCCGGGAACGGCGCGCCGCTACCGATCAAAATCATGGACGAGGATCTGGTTCTGTTTCGCGACGATCAGGGTCAACTCGGATTGATTGGACTGCACTGCTCGCACCGCCGCGCTGACCTGAGTTATGGGCGCGTGGAGAACGGCGGCTTACGATGTCTTTATCACGGCTGGCTTTATGATCGGCACGGCAACTGCCTCGAACAGCCGTGCGAACCTCCAGAAAAAAGGTTTTGCGAGAAAGTTCATCACCCGGCATATCCATGCGAAGAACGGGCGGGGACTATCTTCGCGTACATGGGACCGGGCGAGCCGCCGCTCTTTCCGGCGTACGAACCGTTTCTCGCGCCACCCGGCCATGTGCTCGTGACTAAAATCTTCCACGAGTGCAACTACTTTCAGGCCAACGAAGGCAACCTCGATCCCAGTCACGTCTCTTACCTGCACCGCCAAGCCAATGTGCCAGAGAACTTGAAACGACCCGTCAAAGGCAGCGACGGCAAACTCCCCCTCGCGCTCTACGAAGCCGACATGGCGCCGCACATCGACGCTGAAGAGACCGACTACGGCGTACGCATCCTTTCGACGCGCACTACCGAGAAGAATCGGACTTTCTTCCGTGTGACGAATTTCATCATCCCCAACAAAGCCACCATCCCCGGTCCCATGTCAGGCGACGGCTATAATCTTTATTGGCATGTGCCGATCGACGACACGCACCACTGGCGTTACGATATCGTCTTTCGACGGAGCGCGCCGATGGAAGAAAAAGACATTCAAAGAAACCAGGAAATCCTCGACGAGTTAGGGCAGGACTACCGGCCCACACGCAACAAGGCGAACCGCTACCTGCAGGATCGCGAGTCGATGAAGACGTGGAGCTTTTCAGGTATGGGACGCATCTTCAACGTGCAGGACACCGCCATCGTTGAGGGCAGCGGACCGATCGTCGATCGCACGCGTGAATTCCTCGGGCCGAGCGACCGAGCGATCATCGCCGCGCGCCGTCAAGTGTTGCGGGCAATTCGCGAGGTCGAGGCAGGAGGCGAAGCGCTGCACGTGATTCGAAGTCAAGAAAAAAATAGCTTTCCCGATCTGATGGTGATTTCGGAAGTCATCACAGATGGGACCGATTGGCAGACTCACTGGAAGAACAAACTCGCGGCGATTCGGTGAGCTTGGTAGCACGGCTCGGCCTGGCGAAGCACCACGATTCAAAGAGATTACGAAAGCAGATTCTTCGGCTCCGCCTCAGAATGACATTTTGAGCGCCGCTCGCATCGCGGAGCCGCTCACCCCTGTGTCTCCAACTCCGGCAGAAATCCGTTCCTCGGACGGTTTGAACGATTGGAACTTTAAATTTAGGGTTTCCACCCTTCCGCTTTGATCTCGCTATTCAACTTGCGGGCAAGTGTAAAGTCGAAGAATCTGCTTGAAGCGACGTCGCGTTTGTTGATGCGATCGAGCAGCGGCGCCATGACGCGTTTTTGCAAATCGTCGTTTAAAATTCCTTCCGGCGTCAGCGCCGGCTTGACCAGGTCGTAGACTTTAGCAGCGAGGGTCTCTTGCGATTGCGTGTTTCGCGCAAGAATCGGGATGGCGCCGCTCCGATTAGTCGAATAGTAGATGATTCCCTTGATCGTCGCGCGGAGAAATTTTTCTACGACTCCGGGCTCGGAGCCGAGCAATCCTTCGCGGGTCACGATGGCTCCCTGAAGCTGAATGATGTCCGATGCGATGAACGATACCAGCTCGCGAAAACCCGAATCGGCGGCAGTGATATTATGGGGAAATGTCATCATTGCCGCGTCCACCACGCCGCTGGTGAGCGCGCCCAATCGTGTCGCCGTGGTGCCAATGGCGAGAATCGCCACGTCGCGGTTTTCATCCATGCCGTTTTTCTTGATCAGCTCGCGCAAGGCGGAATCCCCTGCCGCTCCGAGACTCGATACCGCGACTTTCTTGCTATGCAAGTCCTTGACGTTGCGGATTTCCGGCCGCGAGTACAGCCAGAACATCGGCTTATGAAACGTGCTGAGCACGACCTTGAGTGGCGCGCCTTGCAGCGCCGCCTGGAGCCCGGCCGTAGGGACTGTGGTGAATTCGACGTTACCCGCAATTAGCGCTTGGTTTGCCACACCGCCTCGCATGAGAATGAGTTCGACGTCCAAACCTTCCTTCTGAAAGTAGCCGCGATCGCGGGCGACGTACAAAGCGCTTTGGGTAACATCGAGCACGGGCACACCGACGGTCACCTTGCGCGCTTCGGCGTAGGTGGCTAGCACCGACCAAATCAACAAGCTATAAAGAATACTTTTCAAAATTTGGCTCCAATCGAATTATTCGACGAATCATAACCGTGTAACTCAAGTAGTCAACAAGGAACACACTCTTGCGCATCGACCGGAGTCGGAACTATGATCCGAAGCATGAAATGTTTTGGGGCCGCGCCAAGCCATCTGCCGTACCCAACAACAATCTCTTTCGTCCTTTGCGCCTCTTTATTCTTGCTGCTGCAATCGTCTCACATCCTGGCTCAAGAAAAACCCGGTCCCACGCGCAAGCTTGAACCCGTCACTCTCGGTCTATCGGCCAAGCATGTGCTCAATCTGCCGATCTATCTCGCTCAGCGCCATGGGATTTTCGAGAGCGAAGGCTTTGATTTCAAGCCGATTACGACCAAGACGAGCACGGCCATCGCGGCTCTGGTCTCAGGCGATCTCGATTACATCACGGCCTTTAACTCCGGATTGGGCGCAGCAGTCGGCGGCGCGTCCCTGGTTGCCCTATATGTATCGACCGACAAGTCGCTCCTGTATCTAGTCAGCAGACGGGACATCAAAGATGCGAAAGGTCTTCGTGGCGGTATTATCGGTCATGGCGGCTCCCGCGGCAGCCATTATCACGCGACGGTGGCGATGGTGAAGTACCTGGGGCTGGATGCGGACAAGGACGTGAAGTTGATTTCAACCATCGACGTCACGCAAGGATTGACTGCGCTTTTCTCCGGCGCAGTTGCGGCGAGCACATTGTCACCGCCTTACGATTCCATGGCGGTTCAAAAAGGCTTCCATCGACTGGTCTCGGGTCCGGAGATACTTCCGGGCTTCGTGGAAAACGGTCTAGTAACGCGCCGCGCGAAGTTGCGCGACAATCCCAATCAGATTCGCCGCATGCTGCGCGCTCTTGTGCGCGGGCTTCAATACGCGGTGGATCATCCGAACGTTGCGGTCGCGTTGATCCAGAAAGAATGGAATCTCGACCGAGAGACCTCTCAATTAGCGTACGATGCGGCGATCGCCACTTACAATTTCAAGGGCGAAGGGTCGGATGAAATTATCAACGCGGCAATCAAACGCGCGCAGCAGGACGCGAAAATTAGCCAATCCACTTTTGCGCCGAAGGATTTCGTCGACTGGAATCTGATTCGGGCGGTGCAACAGGAGCTGAAACGTTAACACGAAACCGAGGAGGTTTTATGATCATCGATGCCGACGGGCACACACAAATTCCTCAGGAAGTTTTCGACAACTATCTGGACAAAGAATTCTATCGGAACCGTCCCCGCTTCGTCACCTTCGACGACGGCCGCGGCTTTTACTTGATCGAAGGTCGCTTGGTCACCAAGCCCTTCGGCTGGGGCCCCGGCACGCCGGGTAGCATCGCCAATTCGACTCCGACGCTCTCGGTCAAGGATCTCGATCTCAGCAACGTCCCCGGCCGCTTGGCCGATCTCGATCTCGAAGGCATCGATCTTCAGGTGATCTATCCGAATGTCTTGATGTCGATAAATAGTCTCGAGCACGGGGGACTCGCCACGGCAATCGCCCGCGCGTACAACACGTGGATCTCCGAGCGCTGCGCCCAAAGCGGCGGACGGTTGCGCTTCGCTGCGATCGTCGCTCTGCAAGATCCAAAGTCGGCGGCGGAAGAATTGAAACACGCAGTTAGGTCCCAAGGCGCGGTCGGCGTCATGGTCACGGGAACCATCGGCGCGCGCACCCTCGATCATCCCGAGCTCTATCCATTCTGGGAAACAGTGGAACAACTCGACGTCGGCGTCGGAGTGCACACCGTCACGGGAATGTATCCCACCGTCGGCCAGGAATTGTTCGATCATTTCTGGGGCGCCAAAGCAGTGTCCATGCCCCTCACGCTAACTACCGCGATGGTTTCTCTCGTCGGTGGCGGGATCGTCGATCTTTTTCCAAAGATTCGCTTCGGCCTCCTCGAAACCGGTTGCGGCTGGCTCCCCTATTGGGTCGAAAGAATGGACGAGATGCACGAGCGCGGCGAAAAGAACCCGCGCATGTACGATGGAGTGTTAAACCGCAAGCTGCCCAAGAGCCGCATCAAACCGAGCGAGCTTTTCGCCGAAGGGCGCTTAGTGGTTTCCTGCGAGCCGGGGGAAATCATGCTACCCGCCGTGATCAACACCGTCGGCAACAAATGCATCATGTACGCCTCCGATTATCCGCATGGCGACAGCAAATGGCCCGAAACCGTCTCGCGCATCCGCAACGCGGGATTTTCAAACGACACTCAGAATCGAATCTTGGGTGAGAACGCTGCGCGGCTGTATAACTTGCAGGTGCCGCTGGGATGACGGAGCATTCGTAGGGTGGGTTAAGGAGCACCGCGACGAACCCACCGTTTGTTCATGTTGAAATGACAATGGGTATCGCTTCGCTCAACCCATCCTACGCTACTTTTGAATTGTCCAGCCGAAACGCTTGGCCATTTGCTCCACATATTTCTCTTGACGTTTTAAATCTTCTGCCGGATCTTCCGTTCTTCGATCGCGCGGAGGGTCAACCGATTCTAGATTGATTACGCGAACACGTACCTCGTCACCAACCGCTAGCTTATCATCGGACCAGCGGACGTGCTCATTCTTCGAACTTATTAGGCCACCGACATTTAGCGTAAGTTCCTCTTCGATGATTCCCGGTTCTCTGGTTTCCGTATTTCGTCCTTCACGTCTTACCCAGGTGAGCACGGTGGTCAAGACGCCGAGATCCCTGACACCGGCTCTGCAAACTTTATTTCCGTTAAGAAATACATCGAACGCGATCATAATCACCTCAGAGGCTGCCTACTCTGTGCACCCGACCGTGGCACGGCGTGTCGTGCCCTACTTTGCGTTCTTTGCGGTAAAAATTCCGAATTCGTCTCCCTTGTCACGCCGCGTCCAAATGAAAAAACTTCACGGCGTTCCCCGCGACCATCGCCCTTTTTTCATCTCTCCGGTACGCCGGCGAACTGTTCTTCGACCAATTCCAATGATTTCGGCCAGCGCGTGACGATGTGCGGGAAGTCGGTCGACCACATGATCTTTTCGACACCGACCATGTGGCGCAGCTGAATCCCGATCGGGTCGTCGAAGACGCCCCAGTGCGCGTGCTCGCGCAGGTATTCGCTCGGGAGTTTTTTCAGTTTCGGCAAGCCCAAGAGCTTTTCCGCCCAGTGGCAGTTGACCTTATAAGTCTGATCCATCTGCTGGTAAAAGTACGGAATCCAGCCGATGTTGTTCTCCGCCCAGAAAATCTCCAGCTTCGGAAACCGATCGAACACGCCTGTGAAAATCAACTGCGTCGCTTCCACCGCGCCGCAGTGATAAATCCCCTGGCGCGCCAGGCGCTGGAGAAAGTCGAACGGCCGGTCTTCGCCCTGCGGATCCTTCGGATACTTCATGAGAAAAACATCGCGTTCATCGGTGCGCCGCGGAAACGATGTATGGATTGTGATTGGCATGTCCAGGTCCAACGCGCGCGGCATAAAATTTGTCGTCTTCCGGGGTCGGCGTGCTCTTGCCGCTCGGAAACGTGTGCAAGCCGGACGGCTTTGAATCCCTTCTCCTTGCACCGTTTCATCTCGGCGATATTTTCGTCGGCACCGATATCCGGCATCACCGCGACGCCGATCAATCGATCGGGATCAACCGCGCAATACTCCTCGATGAAGTAATCGTTGAACGCGCGAATGATCGCGAGAAAAGCATCCTTGTCTTTGATTTTCGTGTTGCGCGCTTCGCTGGCGAACAATAGCTCGCCATCGATGCCGTCGGCGTCTTGTTCTTTTAACCGTCTGCTGCGGCGAGCCGGCGCCCACCGATTTTTCGAAATTCAGATGAACTGGATTAAACTCTTCGAGGGGTTTTCCCGCGAACAGATTCGTGCCGCGATATTCCAGCGGCTGGCCTTCGTCGATGATGGCGTCGCGACCGTCAGCAAGTTTGATGCGCCGCGGCGCGCGGTCGCGATATTTCGCCGGCACCCGGTGTGTCCAAGTTTCCGGCAGGGATTCGAAGTGACTATCGGCTGAAAAATGCCGGTATTGACGAGACATTACGCGCGATCCTCCTTACAGCTGGTGCAGATGTACTCTATCTGCAACTAAAATTTTGACAGACAGAAATCGTCAGCAAGATTGTCGCGCTCCGCATCTTGACGCGATTGGCGAGCGCCGCTTACGGGACCAACATCTCTTTCATGATTTTTTCCATCGGTTTGGCGATTTGCTCGGATTGGTCTGGTCCGACTATAAAGAGCGGTATTCCTCGTTCCTCCAAGATTGGACAGCTCGTCGTAGACCGATCTGACACCCTTTCGTCCGGAGACCCGCCCGGTTGCAGCAAGAATTTTTGCGCCCTCTGCCGATTTCATGAAATCGAGGAACAGGGCAGCAGCGTGGGGGTGCGGCGTATTGGTGTAGATGCCAATGGCGCCGCTGATATGCGCCGGCGTCGGGTTCGGAAAAACGATCGCCGCCGGGCAACCGTCCTGTTTCATCCGCAACATCCCATCGGGATAAAGCTCCACGCCAACTTTGAACTCGCCGGCACACAAAAGTTGCGCCTGTAAAGTATGGCCGCGGCGCACGATAGCCCCATTTTTGATCAAGCCCCCGACGAAAGCTCGGGTCTTTTGTTCCCCCCAAGCGGTCAACCAGCCCATCAACGCGCGCTCGGGCTCCATATCGATGGAAAGACTGCCTTTCCACTTCGGATCGAAGAGATCGTCGTATCCCTTGGGCGCCTCCTCCTTCTTTACCAGCTTGGTATTGTACGCGATCGTCGACATGCCCAAACTGTCTGCGTGCCAGTACCCGTCCTTGTCGGTATATTCTTTCCCGAAATTCTGCGATTCCGGCGAATGATAGCGCGTCCAAATGCCCGAGCGCTTGAGCGTCATGACGTTTTCAGTGCCCACCAAAACCGCATCCGTATCCAACTGGCCGGTGCGATGCTCGGTGAGCGTGCGAAACACCAATTTGTTGCCGCTGCCGCGCCAGAATTCGGCTTTGATGAACGGATACTTTTTCATGAATCCGGCC
The DNA here is from genome assembly GCA_963804165.1 of uncultured delta proteobacterium. GTDB lineage: Bacteria > Desulfobacterota > Binatia > UBA9968 > UBA9968 > DP-20. The sequence continues at coordinate 222,758 of CAWDPO010000003.1, read as the reverse complement.
GTGTAGGCGCTCAAGCAAAGTGGCGGCGGAGATGCCATAAAACTTAAATTCGCCCTCTTTGCGTGCGCCGTCTTCGAGCCGCTTCTGGCGCTGCTGCGCCGGCAGCTTGTTGATCTCGTTGTAAGAGCGCTTCGATCGACGCGCACGGCGCGGTTGAGAACATCGCACAAGTAATGATACAACACCGCGACCGCGCTCGTCAGGAATTTTCTAGTCGCCATTTTCATCCTCGATCTTCGATTCGTCGACCAACAATCACTTCATCGTACAGTGTGGATGATAGTCCATCTTGCACCGCGCGCCGACCCTTTTCATGGCGACTTCGAATTCGGCGTGAATCTTCGGATCTTCGTCCTCGTACTCGATCTGGTCGCCGCCTTCTTTCACGCTCTTGTAGACGTACGCTTTCCCGCCCGCCTTGGGCTTGTCACTGCCCCAGCCTATGGCGAGAAAAAAAACCGGCTCGGCGCTGCCGTTAAAATGTTGGTGAAACCACATTTCCGGCGGCACAAATACGCTGCCGGGCCCCCACTCGACTCGTTCCATCGGCTTGCCTTCTTGCCACATGATCGAATAACCCGTCCCTCTGATGATCAAGACGTGAATACCGGGGCCGTGGCGATGCGCTTTTTTGTATGCGCCGACGCCCCATAGCGAGACATGCGACTTGACGGTCTGGTTGACCATGCGAAAGACCGTGCTCTTCGCGCCGCCGCCGCGGTCGAAGCCGCCGGAGTAGGTTTCGCACACGCGCACGTCGGCGACGAAGTTGGTCGACCACTGCTGCGCCGGCGCCTTTTGCTTGAAATAGCCCTCCTCGGCATTGTACCGGTCGCGAAAGAGGAACGGATTTTCGAAGACAAATTCATAATTGTTGAACGTATCGATCACCCGTGGCGCGCTGGTCATGGCGATGTAGCGCGCGGCATCCAATCCGGAGGCGTTGTGGTGTTCGTGCCACGCATTCATCGGAATCGAAAAATAACTTCCCTCTTGCCATTCGAAGGTTTCCTTTTTGCTCGGATCGATCCACACCGACGTAGCGCCCTGACCTTTGAGAATATAGATGGTCTCTTCGAACAGGTGACGGTGTGCCTTGAGCGACTTGCCCGGCGGGATCTCAGCGACGTACGAGTCATTGAATCCGCCGGTGCCTTCCAAATTCAGAAACGCCGCTAAGCCGTCGCCACTTGATTTCCACGGACTGAGTTCAAGGTCATACAAATTCTTGATCGCTAAGCCGCGATAGGTCTGCAACCCTTCCGACTCCTTCCACTGCTCGTACGGCGACTTGTAGCCGAGCCGTTCCTTTACCTCTTCTTCCGCTGTCGAGATCGTGTTAGCCATGGACCCAACCTTCCTTTCGATGTTTTACAGTTTCTGCTGAATGATTATTTCAGTGGAAATCCCTCGATCCGATTATCTTTCCTCCCAGCTCGAGAGACATCGTCGCAATAGCGCTCATGGTTCGAGGGCCTCTCCACGAACGGTTTTGGCCGATTGCGATACCAAGTACTTACCCGTTCGCCCTGGCCTCGTCGAAGGGTTCCCGACAAATTTGACACACTCCCTGACCCGAAGAGCTCTGATACAATGTCGAAGATCAAAATTTCTCCTCTCACTCGGTTAGCTAATCTTATACAGCTTCGCCGCGTTCTGCCAAAGTATCTTTTTCCGGTCGATCTCATCAATACCTTCGAAGCTCTTGGAAAGAGCCTTTTGGGTATTCAGGCCAAGTCGATGTCGCCAGCGGAAACTGTGTCGACCAAAGAATGTTTTCGCTGCCGATGTAACTCCTCACCCGTAAGCTCGCCTGGTCGTACCAACCGACTAAGTAACAGTTTCGCCGGAACATCTCCGACGGCATCAGATCGTAACCGTTTTGCGGCAATTGATCGCCCGTCGCTTGGAAATCCGTGTATTCCAAAAGATACGCGCCCCAGCCGAGCCCGCTCTCGGCCAACACGACTTTGAGACTTGGAAATCGCATAAGAATTTTTGAAATCAGAAGATTTACCAAGACGGACACCGTGCTCGCGGGCCGGGTGATCGCCTGGAGACGCGGCGGCAATCGCCGGCGAATATCCTTCGTACGCGGGAATTTGAATTGCCGCAGAGGCCCCGGCGTGAAAACAAATCGGCACGCCCAACTCCTGGCAAGCCGCCCACAAGCGGATCGTAGGTCGGAATCGTTGATATGCGGCACGTCGCGCAGTTCCATCGGCATCGATGGATAGATCACGCCCCGTGGCCGTTTTTCGATCGACGCGTCGAATTTCCTTCACCGCGGCATCGATCGGAAACAGTGGCGTTATGCATTGCGGGATGAAACGGTCGCTCATGCTTACCCATTCTTCGATCAGCCAGTCGTTGTACGCTTGCACGCACGCCAAGCTCCAATTCCGGATCTTCGATTCTCCCAAAGGTTTGTCCGCCTGATCCGGCAACAGTCGGATACAAGCACGGCATAATCTATCTCCGGCATCTGTCCATCGCTTTCAATCGCTTCTTCGGGTCATACACAGCGGCCGGCACCTCCGACCAATCCTGCGGATTCTTCGTCCTGTCCGCCATCACTGCGCCGCAGTCCGCAACGCCATCCAAGGCGATCTGCCGCCCGTCAACGACCCATTGCTCTGCGCCAGCTGGAGATTTTTCTCAATATGCGGGATCCTGTCTCCCCATCTCGCGCGCGACAGCCGCTTCGTCCAAAGCTCGGGATGTTCCTGCACGTGCTCGTCGACGCTGATGAAAATATTCGCCATCTTCGTTCTGGTATCCCCAAGATGTCATTCTGAGGGAAAGCCTAAGAATCTCGCACTCGGCCGAGATCCTTCACTTCGTTCAGGGTGACAGACAATCAAAATTTGCTCGCCGGAGCCTCAAGCTAACCCGTAAAGTCTTAGCGCATTACCATAACACATCTTTTTTCGCTCCTCTTCCGGCACGCCGACAAGCGATTCTTCGACAAATTTCCACGATCTCGGATAGGTCGCGGCGATGTGCGGATAATCCGACTCCCACATGATGTTGTCGACGCCGACCAGCTCGCGCAGTTCGATGCCCGCTTTTTCGTACCAGAAGTCGACATAGATCTGGCGGCGGAATACCTCGCTGGGTTTCGTGCGAACACCTTCCTGCCACAGCCGCCGCTGTTCCCACTCGTGATCGCACGCCTCAAGCACGTAGCTCACCCATCCGAAACCGGTTTCGGCGCAAGCCCAGTTGAGCCGCGGATAACGGTCGAGGATGCCGGAGAAAATCAAATTGGGAATCAGCTGCGCCGGTGTCGCGCATAGCCGCGCGGTCGATACCGTGTGATATTCTCTTTTGCTGAATCCATCCCATTTAGGCAATGATAGTTGCTCGGTCAAACCCGCCGAGCCGTGCCAATGCATCGGTATCCCTAGGTCCTGGCAGCAAGCCCAAAGCGGCTCCCAGAAAGGATCGTTCATGCGCTTGAGGCCCTTTTTGGTGAACGCCGGCTCGGCGAGCATCACGACGCCGCGATGGCCGCGCTTTACGGCTTCGTTCCACTTCAGCGACGACAACGTCGATCTCGCTCATATAGGGAATGATCGCAATGGGAACGTAACGGTCGCTCGCCTCGCGCCACTCCGCCAGGGCGTCATTGTGCGCTTGCACGCACGCCAGCTCGAATTCGGCGTCGGCCTGAAAAAAACCGAAATTTGAAACCGGCGTATTCGGATATAAGCACTTCGCCGTCGACGCGGTCCGCGTCCAAAGCTTTCAATCGTTCGGCCGGATCGTAATACGATTCTCGGCACTTCGTCCCAACGGCGCGGATAGTAGCCGCGCTGGACGCCGCCTTCCATCGCCGCGGGACAATTGCACACCCACTCGCTACGCACCTTGCCGTTGACTATCCAGCGGTCGACGGTTTGGCCGTTCTCGCTTACTTCGACGATCTGGGGAATCCGCTCGCCCCACTTTTCCTTTGACAACCGCTTGGTCCACGCATCGCGGTCGAGTTGCGCATGAGAATCACAACTGAACAATCCGTATTTAATATCCATCATTCACTCGGTAAGACGGCGGCGATTCAGCCACCACTAGCAAACCGTCGCGCGATCGACAAGAGAGAGCGCGTCACCAAGTGCTCTCGGCGCTTCGCATAGCGCATCGGCTCCGGCCGACACAAGTTCCTCTGTTGATCCATAGCCCCAAAGCACCCCGACTGAAAAGAGGCGATTGGCCCGCGCGCCCAATACGTCATGCGCCCTATCACCGACCATGACGGTAATTGCCGGCGACAACGATTCCGCCCTGAGCAAATAGGCGAGCAAATCTTTCTTGTCCGCGTTGACGCCATTCAACTCGCTGCCGTACACGGCTCGGAAGAATTGGGCCAGCCCAAAATATTCAACGATACGCTCGGCAAACGCACGCGGCTTCGACGTCGCCACGAATAGCCGCACGCCATGGTCGCACAGCTCGGCCAGAGCGTCGACGATACCTGGATAGACGCTGTTTTCGAACAGTCCCGTTTCCGCGAACCGTTCACGGTAAAGCCGCTACGGCTTGTTCGACCCGATCTTTGCCTCCGGGACCGAGCAGATTGGAGAAGCTTTCCATTAGTGGTGGTCCGATCAATCGCTCGAGTTCCGTCGCAGGCGGGGGACTTACGCCGAGCGAATCAAACGCATAGCGAAAACACGCGATGATACCTTCCTTTGGATCGGTCAGAGTACCGTCGAGATCGAATAACACGTTCATGAGTGCAAGTGGTGCTACCGCCCTAAGAATATTTCATTGAACTGCTTGATTTGTTTTCCCGGGTCGCCTTCGTATTTGATCACATGGGGTGTTTGCTCGATCAGCTCGGCGACGCGCTTGGAGTCGGCGTCGACGCCGCGACGTAATGGAATTTTATCGATCTCGCGCAGCGCCTTCTGCCCTTCTTCCGAGAGATAAAAATCGACGAGCAATCTCGCCGCGTTAGCGTGCGGCGCATGCTTCGAAACTGCGACGGAGGACACTGTCGCGAAAGAAGGATCAAGCGGGATCCAGTCCACCGGCCCGCTGCGCTCGCGAATCTTCTCGAGCTTGGTGACTTGCATGAAGGCGACGATCGGAAATTCCCCGGCGGCGAGGAGCTGGCTGATTTTCGTGTAACCGTTATGTTGAATCAGCCCCTGCTTGGCGAAGCTGCGCATGTAAGTCAACGCCTTCTCTTCACCCTGCATTTCGCTCATGCCGATCAATGGATTATTCGTGCCGATGTGAAATGCCATCTTGGCTTTGAAATCCGGCTTTAGATAATCGGCATAACCCTGCGGCGCCCTTTTGACGCTGAGCTGCGACGTGTTCACACCGGTAACGAGCACATCGGTGGTAATTCCCGACCAAAACCCTTTCGGATCCATGAAGCCTTTATGAATGAATTTCGCCTCGGGGCTGGTATACGGCGCCAGGATGCCCTGCTCGCGCATATAGTTCAGCGAATCCGGGGCGACGCCGTAGACGTCGGTCAAATGCTTGCCGGCGCGAAATTCGGCGATGGCGCGCGACACCAGCGTGGAGGCGCCAAGTCGGACGTGGTTCACTTTCAAGAAAGGATATTTTTTGACGAGAGCTTTATGAAAAACCTGAAAGTCGGAAATGACCATGGTTGTGTAAAGCACCACCTCGCCTTCTTTTTTCGCTTGATCGAGATCTGCACCAAAGACGGAAGACAACGAAACGATTAAAGAGCACAGGAGCAGTGAAATGACTCGTGTCATGACGCCTCCTCGCTTGGCGCCTGAGCGTCTGTGCGCGTAGGGGCGGGTTTGAAACCCACCCCTACATCCTTGTTAGTCCCGCCCAGACGCCGATGTTCAAACGTAATCCGCGTGCTCGCCCTGGTGAGTCAGAGATAAACCCAAATTGTCCATGGCTAACCGCGTGTTGATTCCGAGAATCCGCAGTGGCTCGCTGCCCGTATTGAAGTATTGATGCCACTGGAACACCGGGATGGACAACACGTCGAGCGTGTCGAAATCGAATTCCTTGTCTTCGACGATTACCTTGCCCTTGCCGCCGACGATGAGATTGATCTCGTCGTAGAGATGACGATGCGCGCCGGAGCGTTTGCCTGCCGGAATTTCCGCCATGACCACGCCGAGGGCCTTGCTGTGGAAACCGATGCGCGGATCGACCACATACGCGAGTTTGCCCATCGCCGTCGGCTCGAACACGAGGTCCTTTTGTTTCACCAGCACTTTGCTCTTACGACGAAGCTGCTCCTCGTGCATCGCAAAGGCCACCTGCTCCGCGTACAATTCGGCTGTGCGATTGCCGGGAGTTTTTCCGTTATCGAGCTTCCCGCCCCCTCCCGGGATCAACGTTTTGCGCGCGTCCTCGCCTTCCTGAGCGTAAATCCAAAACTCAGGATAACGCTCATCTTCATAAACCGCTTGACCCAATGCCAGGGACAGCGGCCCCGTCGTCGATGCAATGCGCAGCACGGGTTCATCGCCGTCGTTGATGTGGCGGTGCCATGAAAACATCGGCACGCTCAGCAAATCCCCCGGTCCCCAGTCGTAACGCTCGCCGTCAATGATGCTGTGGCCATGTCCCTTCAAGAAATAGATGATCGCTTCGACGGTGTGACGATGACCGAGCGTGCGCCAGTCCTGTCCTTCTTCCGTGTGCGGCGGGATCACGTCGTACCACAGTCGGTGCGTGTGATTGTTCGAGCCCAGGCGCGCGTCGACGACGTAGATATGCTTATGCTCGCCCAGTTGTTTTTCGATATCCGGCCACTTGAAAAGGATTTCCTGTCCTTTGCGCCGCCCTTGCTCGTCTTTGGCGAACTTTACGCTGTGCATCGTCAGCTCGGTGTGTCGCTCTTTCACTGACTTGACTTCCATGCGTTCCTCCTCGATTACAATTTACCGTCTTTGGATCCAAGAAATGTTCAGTGACTTTATAACACAGCTGAAGAGTTTCCAAGATTTTTCGGCTGGTCGTACGCTCGTGAAACAATCGATAGGAGATACGCGTTTGAGATCAATTTTGCCCATCGCGCCTCCGTTTGCCGACAGCTTGTTTCTCCTAGGAGCCTGATTTTCGCAGCAACAATTTATTGTAAAGGTTGATCAGTTCTTGATAACGGTCGCCCCATTTTTCCGGGGACGGTATCATTACTTTGCGATCGCCGATGTCATCGGGCCCTTTACCGCTAATGCTCTTGTGTCCCATCCAACGTCCGTGTCCGTACATGATATCTTGCCCTCTCTTGGAAATCAGAAAGTCAGCTAGCAGCGCGCCGGCATGTGGATGGGGCGGGCGAGCAGCCATGTAGATCGGCACCAAGGATTTCACCGGCACATACGGTTGAGGAAAGTTATAATCGAGCGGCGCTCCGGCCTTCTTTTTAGCGATGGCTTCCTGGTGGTGGCCGTCGATCTCGAGGTGGAACTCGCCAGCGGCGACCAGTTGTGTGATCAGAGTAGGCCCGCGTCGAACCTGGAGAGATTGCTGGCCTATTTTTCCCGCGAGCTCGATCCCTTTCGCCTCCCCGTAATAATCGAGCATCGCGGCCAACCAGTCGAAAGATTCATCGTCGACCGCCATCTTGCCGGACCACTTCGGGTTCGCCAGGTCTTCTATCGAACTCGGGGCTTCCTGGCGGGTCACCATTTTTGAGTTATAGATGAAAACCAAAGGCGTAGCGAAAATACCGTTGAGAAAACCCTCTTTGTCATAGAAGCTCTCGCGCAACTGAGTCCGGTACGGAGTCTTATAACGCATGATCGCGGCGGATTTTTTCAACGTGTTGATTGTCATGCTGCGGGTATTGAAAACATCGTACAAATAGGAGCGCGCCCGGTATTCAGTGAGAACCTTGTTGAGCAGCGCGCCGCCGCCACCCGTTAAGACATTGACTTTCAGGAATGGATATTGCGCTTCAAAGGCGTTGATCAGATCCTGTGCATAGGCGCGGTTCATCGCGACATACCAGGTCACCACGCCTTCCTTTTTCGCACCGTTGACCAACCGAGCTTGGCGCTCGGCGTCGGAGAGCTTGTTGATGTCGTCGAGGAGCTTTTCTTCCGTCTGAGCGCGGACGAGGGCGACACAGAGCAACGACAGGAATAAGAATAGGCCAACCCAATAACTTTGACTCCTAACCCGCATAGCCCCTCCTTCCTTGGCCAAAAGGAAAATGCAAAACACGATCGCTCAAGCGAAGCCGGCTCGGCTACGTTGATGAACACAGCGCCGAGCATATTCCGAGCCCTTCCTCTTTGCTACCCACCACTCCCTAACAGATTTCACAATCATTGCGCCATCAAAAACCCAAACCTAAGATGCATTGACGTCACAATTTTCTCTGTGCCTCCCCTCAGGATTAGGCTTCTCGCATTCAGCATCAACCATTGCATCAAGAACTGCATCCGTCCCAATTCGCGCGGATATAGCAATTGGCTTGAGCCTGCCCTATGACGCTCTTGATTTCGTGCCGCTTGTCTTAAATTTTTTGCGCCCCGCGAAATGATCTCCACCGAGTTGCCGACAACTCGGACGGCACCTTGCGCCGCCTGGCGTATCCTGCGATACGAGCTCTACTTATCTCAGTCAAACAAGCGCGTGCGCGCTGCTTCCGAGATGGCCAGCACGGCGGGATGTTTAAGCTTTCGATCCAGTGAAATCGCAAAGAATTGTTCACGCACCGTGCTCACGCGCCCGATCACCTTGACCGTGCTCTGCCGCTGCACTTCGGCGCCGATCACCGACGGAACGAAAAACAGACCGAGGCCGCGCTGGCCAAAGACCTGCAGCAGTGCGCTGTCCTCGCACTCGGCAACGATCACTGGGCGAATGTTTTCCGCCTCGAACCATTGATCCAACGACCGGCGCACGGCCGTATTATTCGTCGGAAGCAAAAACGGTGCGCCGTCGACGCACCGGGGAAACTTCCCGCGGCATGAGGCCGCTAGCTTTGGCGTCCCGAACAGAGTCATGCCACACTCGCCGAGCAAATGAGAAAATGCCTTGACGTTGATCGCCGGGTCGATCTGGCTATCCGTGAGAACCACATCGATATCGTGCACCGCCAACGCCGACAACAACTCCTTATTCGTCCCTTCCCGACAAACGATCCGGTGGGAGTCGGCTAACAGAAGCGCCGGCTCGATCAGTTGATAGGCGACTAACTTCGGCATGACGTCGGCGACTCCGACCGTCAGCCGTGCCAGCCGACCCTCCGGCCGGCCCTTCAGAGTTCCCATCATCTCCCGGCCCAATGAAAAGATTTCATCGGCGTAGCGAAACACCACCTTGCCGGTCTCCGTAGGCGTGAGATGGCGACCGGCTTTGCGAAAAAGTTTTTCGCCGAGCGCTGTTTCCAGCGACTTGAGTTGCGCGCTCACCGTCGCCTGGGTCAGGTGCAGTTCCTCGCCGGCTCGCGACACGCTGCCGAGCCGCACCACCGTCCAGAAGTAAAGTAAGTGATGATAGTTGAGCCATTCCATTTCCGAATAATACTTCGGTTTTATCTATCTAACAATAAGAAATTATGAATTTGTCAATATATTATTCTGTGATTATGTTGATTGCATAAAGCCTTTTCCAATGACAGGAGCGATGAAATCATGAAAACGGCGACGAATGTGGTGTCGATCCAGGATACGGTTAAACTCTTCGAGCCGGATATGCTGGCACCCGAGCAGTTTTATACCACTCTGAGGAGAACTCACTTTATCGATCCCGAGCGGCGCTTGATGGTCGCCCTGCTCGAGGATGCAGTGTCTTGCCTGGCAAAGGATCCCGGCCGATGCTCCCGCCGACAACGGAAATGCTTCGAGGAAGCGCAGGAATGGATCCATACCAGAGATACCGAAGATTGGATCTTTTCATTCACCAACGTCTGCGAAACTCTGGGATTCAATCCCGAGTACCTTCGCAACGGCCTCAATCGCTGGAGCAATCCAAGCGGGTCGAGCCGGTCGCCCAATCTTCGTTTGAAAAAATATCGCTCGGGGGCGCGCCGCAGAAAGTTGCGACTGCGTAGCGCGTAGTAGAGTCAGAACAGTTCGGGTGAAGATGGGACGCCCAATGCCGGGCGCATTAGAGACGTAGGAACATTTCAGACGCTTTACCTTTCCGAACTAACAGGTTGTTGAAAAGATTCCGTTCACCCTTCGACTAAGCTCACGGCGAACGGTAAGGGAGTGCAACGATCGGTTTTTTCCGTTCATGCTGAGCGCGTCGAGGCATTCCTAGGCTTTTTTTACAACCTGCTAAATGCAGGGAGAAGCGCTCACAGCCACAGGCTGCTCTAACTTTCGCGCGCTTACGGTTAACGAAATAGCCGACGCTAAGCTCCCGCGACGTGCGCGGGGCTATTTTATCCCGGTTTCTCGCTGAGCGTCGCGGAAAATCGAGAGATCGGCAATATCGGTGAATGCCATTTCACGATTGCTCTTCACGGTCTTTTTGGTCTCATCGATGACAAACCGCAGTCCTTTTTCGCACACGTTAGGATCTTCGTTATAAACTTTCACCACCCCGTCGTATGTCGCCGTAGCGCCCTCGCGATTGAGTTTCAACCACTCCATCAAGAACTGAATGGTTCCGTCGCGATTGCCGCGAATATAACGGTTCGCCTTGATGCCGGCCCTGATAACGCGTTTGATTTCGTCCGGCTTGTCTTGGATTTTCTTCACGCCGGTGACCAAACCCGTTTCCGGGAAAATGAGGACTTCATCGGCTCTCGCGAGAATATTGTGGCCTTGCTTTCGCGCCTCGAAATCAAGCGGCGGTCCGAGCACAGCCGCGTCAACCAAGCCTTGACTGAGCGCGGCAAAGCGCGCGTCAGGCGGACCCACCGCGAGATATTTCAAATCCTTTTCCGGATCGAGACCGAAGTGCTTAACTATCGCGCGCGCGGCGAAATGAGCGACGCCGCCGAAGATCAGCACCGCGACCGTTTTGCCTTTGAGTTGCTGGACCGATTTGAACTCAGGCCGCGCCACCAGCGCGAGCACCGGCGCCGGCACATAGCAGGCGACCACTTTGATCGGTACTCCGGATAACGCTCCACCGATGGCCGTGCCGCCGATGCCAGTCGAATAATCCACGTCGCCGCTCGCCAATGCCGCTCGGCCCGCCGCAGCGGAGATCCGGATGATCTCCGCCTCGATGCCTTCTTCTTTGAGAAAACCTCTCTTTTGCGCCAACGGGAAAGTCATGAACTGGCCGGCAAATCCGGTCATGGAGATTCTGACCTTGTCCAGCGCATGAACCGGCGCGTCAAGAAAAAACAGCGCGATTATCGCGCCGAAAATCTTTTTCATGCGCATCTCCGCTTCACCATGTCCCGCGAGCTCTGCAGTTTTGAATGAGGGATTTTGATCTTTGGCTCAGTTGAAAATACTACGATCGGTCAGCAACCAATCCAGCAAAGACACATTTCAACCTATTCGCTCCCGCAGGAGCATCACGGGTTCCGTGATGCCGCTCGCTTCTGGTAGTTCCAGGTGCCGTCGCGCTGCGGTTCGCGCCCTTTGAGGACATCCTTGAAGTGTGGTTGTTCGAATAACGGCGGGCGATTCGACATTTCATCGATGAGATCATCGCTCAGATGGGTGTAGTCCTGGCCCTCGGCGCAGTAGGCGAGATAGTTCAACTGAGCCTGTTCTTCCAGCTGTGCCATGCCCATCACCGCCTCTGAGACGTTCTTTCCCGTCGTTACGGCGCCGTGGCCGCGTAGCAGCATCGCTTGGCTTTCGCCTAACAGATTTGCCACCTCCATACCCTCCGCCTCGGTCTGGATGGTTTTGACGTGGGGGTAAATGGGCAACGGGCGGCGCAGCAATTGCGCGCCTTCTTGACGCATTGCTTTGAGCGAGCCCGTCAGCACGCTCATCAGGATGGTGTAACGCGGGTGGACATGCACGATAGCCTGGATCTTGGGATGCGTCTTGTAGATACAGGCATGGATTTTCACTTCGGAACACTGCGTCAGCCCCGGTCGTCCACCGATAAGAAATCCCTCGGTGTCGCACAGCACCATGTCGTCCGGCTCCATGATCGCCAGGGCATCGAACTCATACTCACGGCCTTTGACAAAAAAATGACTGGGCTGTGAAGGCACGCGCATGCTGGCGTGCCCGAGAGCGGCGGTTACGCCCGCCGCCAAGCCCAGGTTGGCGAGAACGCGATTCGCGGTCGCGACTTCGCGCTTGACGTCTTCGAGATCTGAACTCATTCTGGGTTACTCCTTCGATCAATTCTTGTTGGAAACGAATCCGGCGATGCATGACAACTCGCCGCTGTTGTTATCGCGAATAGAAGTATCCGATAACAAAGTAGGGGTCAACTTAGCCATAGTCGGCGGCGGCCGCGGAAAATGCGCATGGCGAAATATTTTTCACTGCGTCTCCGCGGTCGCTTTGGCTTTGGCAATTTCCTCTTCGCTGTATCGGTAGGCACGGAATACCCGATTATTAAGTCCAGTTGGTCCTTCGCCGAAATAGGGGTTGACGTACTCCCAAACCAATTCGCCTTCAGACGTGACCTCGAAGAAGCGGCCAAAGTCCCCTTCGCAGACCAACGTGTTGCCGTTCGGCAAGCGCCGAGCGTTGGAAATCCGCGGGCTATAAAATTCGTATTCCCGCCTCTCCTGATACTTCCAAACGATTTGCTTAGTCGCCAAATCGACTTCGATGAATGCGCGAAAAAGTCATTGTATGATCTAACCGGTGCGGACCGTTGTCGAACAGCAGCAAGTTGCCGTTCGGGAGCGGCATCGGCGCATGCTGGCCGGAGAGCGGCGGCGCGCCGAGCTTCCAGATAATCTCACTCGTCTTCCGATCGATGATGATGACGGTCGAGATGTTACGAAAACTCACAACGATATCACCGTTCGCCATCTCGGCAAGACCGTTGGCATGCGTCCACGCTTCCCGTAGATCTTGCATCGCGGTGATGCAGTCTGTCACCGGATCGAGGTGCTCCCACGTGCGCCAGTCCCAAACCAAACGGCCATCCGTCGTCATCTCGACTAGATAGTCCGCATACATCTCGCCATTGTGCTCAGTGCCGGGCCGACCGCCTTTGACCCGAGAAACGAGATCGCTGTGGCAACCGCGCTAAGCAAATCAGCAGCATGTTGCCATTACGAAGCCGAATACCATCGTGGTGATGATCGGGTTGGCGCACCTCCCAGAGGACTCGTCCATTCCAATCTGCTTCGAGCACAACGCCGCCTTTCCAGGGTTGCCGGCTGATAAAGCGATCCGACTGTTCAATGATTTTTCCATTGTAAAACAAAGTGCCTCTTTCAGTCAGATAGCCGGAGTTGCCGGGTGGATACGGCATCTGCCAAGTGTGGACCACGTTGCCGTCAATGTCGATCAGGTAAACTTTGCCACTGCCGCTTTGCGGCGCGAACAAAGTATAGCCGGGAAACGCACGGTCGCGATCACAGGCGCGAAGGCCGACGCCAGCACGCTTAGCTTTAATCTGCTCTACAGCGGCATCAGTTCTCCTCCTACTCGTCTTTAATACCCATCTCCTGCTGCGCTTCGCGCAGCACCGAAAAATCCGCAACTTCGCTGAAGGCCACTTCGCGGGTTGATATTCGCGGCTTTCTCGATTCGTCGATGGCGATGCGCAAACCGGCTTCGGACACTGCTGCCATCGTCATTGAATGATTTCACCGAGCCGTCGTAGGTTGCCGTCGCCGTGTCCTTGTCGATCCTCATCCACTGCATCATGACTTGAATCGTTCCCTCGCGATTTTGCAGTATGTAACGATTGGCCTTGATGCCGGCTCTGATCACGCGCTTGAGCCGATCGGGATTTTCCTTGATACTTTTCACGCTGGTGACTAGTCCTGTGTTTGGATAACTGAAAAGATCGTAAGCCCGCGCCAGCACGACGTAGCCTAATTTCTTGCCCAGATAGTCAGCCGGCGTGGAGCCCGCCGTCGCCACTGTCAATCCCTGTTTCAGGGCGGCAAAGCGCGTCTCGACTCCCACCCGTCGCGAGAAACTTTACATCCTTGTCGGGATCGAGTCCGTAGTGCTTCAACATCATGCGCACCGTGCTTTCCAGTCCGCCGCCGATGCTGTTGAGCCCGATGATCTTGCCTTTGAGATCCTGGACCGTCTTGATCTCGGGGCGAGCGATGATCGCAGTGGTAAGTCCGGGAGTAAAACAAGCAACGACCCGGACCGGGATGCCACGCAACGCCGCATTGACGGCGGGAGCGACCACCGTGTGGTAGTCGATTTCGCCGCTAGTCAGCGCCGGCAAAGCCACAGCGGAGCGAATCCTGATCAGCTCCGCTTGCAGCCCTTCTTCGTTAAAGAAGCCTTTAATATGCGCCAAGGGAAGGGTAAATGTCGAAGAGTTGAATTCAGGAAAACCAATCCGGATCTTGTCCGCCGCGTGGACGGGCGCGGCGAGAAAACAATAGACCAGTGACGCGAGAAACAATTTTGTCATTACAGCTACCCTTTCCTATCTCCATGGATTTGACGTTGGAAATTTCTAGTGAAGTTTTGTTTGTCGGGCACATTACGATTAACTCAAATCTCCCGGAGATCCACCATGATCTCTTTGGCGCAGACCTCCAAGTGTTCCATCTCGTCGAACAACGGATTAAAAACGATCTGCTGCGCGCCGGCATTGACGATCTCTTGAATCTTCTCCGTGCATTCAGCGGCGCCGCCCCAGATCGAAACCTTTGGACCGAGGTCGGCATTTTTATAGCGTTTGCCGAACCAGTCGCGGATGCGCCGTTCGGCGCGCGCCTTATCGCCATCGACCGCGAGATAGACCCGTTTGGCGAAGTGAAACGTCGCCGGGTCACGCTTGGCGTCGGCGAGCATGTCGCGAAGCCGCGCCGACTCTCGGATAAACGATCCCGAAGACGACGAGCCCGCACCCATCCAGCCGTCGGCATACTTCACCGCGCGGCGCAGCGCGTTCTCGTGATGGCCGCCGAAGATAATTGGCAGATGCGGCTGCTGCATCGGTTTGGGTTCCATCGAGACATCTTTAAAGTTCCAGTAGCGGCCTTTGAAGCTCGCCTTCGGTTCGGTCCAGAGGAGCTTCATGATCTGCACCGCTTCGGTAAAGCGCGTCACCCGCCCTTCACGCGTGTAGCCGAAGAGATCTTCATGTGAACCGAGATGTCCGCCGCCGAGACCGACGCCCATGATCGCGCGTCCGTTGCTCATCACATCGAGCGTCGAATAAGCTTTCGCCAATTGCAGTGGATTTCGCAGCGGCAATAGAATGACCGAAGTGCCCAATTTCAACTTTGTCGTGATGGCCGCGACATAACTCAGCAACGTCACCGGCTCCAGCATCGTGAAGTCGCCGACGATTCGCTCTTGCAGCCAAAGACTGTCATAGCCGAGCGTCTCCGCCCGCGCCGCGAACTTGCGGATATGATCCATGTCGACCGGACCGTCGAAAAACACCTGTGGCAACTCAATGCCGCAGGGTAAGTGATTCGCCATGATGTCATTGCTCCTTTAAAGATCAATTAACCGCCAAGTTCCCTTTGCGACCTTCGTGGTACATGCCAATTTGACTATGGCACTCACAAGAAGTTGCCCCTACAAAGGTCATTCGAAACATTGAGCAGGGGGCACAGATGCCGCCAGCACTCTCTAGTTGTCATCCTGAGCGCTAGCGAAGGATCTGCTTTCTCGATCCATCTCCTAACCCTCGTAAAAAAGAAAACCAGATTCTTCGTCGCATACTCCTCAGAATGACATTCTAAGACAGTCTTACTTTGCGGGCCGTGTCATCGCAGTGTATTTTCAATCAACTCCATACAGGCGCGCGCAGTTGTCCCATAGAATTTTTTTCCTCGCGTCGCTCGGTATCTCCACGGCCAAGAAGTGATTCACCGCATTGGGCCAGTGCGAGTCAGCGTGCGGATAGTCCGTCGAGATCACCACGTTGTTGTCACCGATGCGGCGGATCACGTCGACAACCAGCTCTTCTTCGACGTCGACGGAAATGAAACACTGGCGCAGAAAATAATCGCTCGGCCGCAAACTCATGGGCTCGTTGCAGTAGCCTTTGCGCATTTCCCAGCGCTCGTCGAGGCGATACAAGGCCCAAGGCAACCAACTGCAATTGCCCTCGAGGAACGCCACGCGAAGGTTGGGAAATCGTTCGAGCACACCGCCGGCGCAAAAACTTCCGACGGCAAGCATCAATTCCACGGGATTACGAAAAGCGTTGATCAGCACGGCTTCATTACTATGCCCCTTGAACCGGTGCACGGCTTGGTCTTGATTGGGACTCGCCGCCGGGTGGAAGCAAATCGGCACGCCCAAGCTTTCCGCTTCGCGCCAAACCGGATCGAAGCAGCGGTCATGAATGTGCCGGCCGTTCAACGGCTCCGGTACCAGACACAAGCCGATCGCGCCCAGTTCTTTAATTGCGCGCCGCGCTTCATCGACAGCGAGGTCGACGTCGTGCAAGGTAATTAATGCGGACGGCCGCAGCCGTTTCGAATCGGCTTTGCAGAAATCCGCCATCCAACTATTCCACGCTCGACACAAATCGTTGGCATATTCCGCTTCCAAACTATCATCACAGTGAAGCGGGAAGGTCCGAAATAAAACGGCGACGTCCACGCCTTCACCGTCCATCGCCTCGAGCTGAGAGACCGCGTCGTAAGCGCGCGCCAGCGGTTTCGCGTAGCGCTGCGCGACTTCAGTTTCGCCGGGTGAGCTTTCATCGCGACCCTGCCTGGGCGAGGTGGCGGCGAGCACCTGCGTGCCCGACGGACGGATCGGCTTTCCATCCGCGAAAGTAAACTTGATCTGGCCGTGCCGTTTTCTCGGCTGTCCGCGCGGAATTCGATCGCCCCACTTGGGATTCATGTATTGCGTATACAGATCATGGGGTTCGAATACATGCATGTCGCTATCGATAATCCTGTAACCGTTCTTGGCCATGACTTCGTCCTCGCTAGTTAATTGGCGACCGTTCGCATTTACCCTTACTCTGAGTAACGATTAGTCCTAGAGCTTTCCTCCTGTCAACCGCGAATACAACCAAGCTTCGACACATTATCTCGTCTTGACAACACGCGCCCGTGCTGTAAATGATTTCGCATCGATCACCCGGATCGACTCGAATTTTGCGGAGGATACGGACCATGAGAAGCTCAAGGGGTTACATGGTGATTTTCGCGGCACTTGCCTTGCTCCTGTGCAACAGTGTCGAATCAGGCGCACAAACGCGCGTATCCATCGGCGTTACCGAAACCATCGAGACGCACAATCCCTATGGCGACAGCGTATCGTTGCTTTATGGAATTTTTAGCGAAGTCACCGGCCCCTTCTGTACCTACAATTATGCGAAGGGTGATTTCGAGGGCCGTCTTGCCGAGCGCTGGAAAGTGGAAAACCCGACCACTTGGAACTTCTATCTGAGTAAGAATTACAAATTCAACGACGGCACGACGGTGACCGCTGAGGATGTCGTCCATTCGCTCATAAATCGGGTGATCAACGATCCTCAGTCCAAACAGAAAGCTTCCGTCGCGCCGTCCGTCGTCAAAGCTGAGGCCGTCGACAAATTCACAGTCAAGGATCACCACCGACAAACCCACGGCGCCACTTCTGTCATTTCTATGCGATCGGCTGATCGTGACGAGCAAAGCCGCTTTCGACAAGTACGGCCGCGACGTCGCCGACAGAGAACATATGATGGGCGGTGGCCCGTACCAACTGAAAGAGCTGATTCCCGGGCAGCGCTTGGTGCTCCTCAAACGGCCCGATCATCCTGATGCCAAGAAGAATCCTCGAGCGCCGGACGAAGTCGTGTACCGCATCATGCGTGAGCCCGAGCAACGCGTCACGGCTTTATTGAATGACGAGATTCAAATCGCCCAGTTCATTCCGCCCCACATGCGCCAACGGGTCGAGAAAAATAGCAAGTTGCGCATCGCGCCGACCGACTCGGTGGAAATCATGTTTCTGGCGATGCAACCCAAACCGCCCTTTGACAAAAAAGAAGTGCGCCAAGCGGTCTGCCACTCGATCAATCGGGACCAAATTATTGCCACGCTTCTCGAAGGCTCCGCTAGCCGCCTCGACGGCCCCATCGGCCAAGGTCAATACGGTTTCGATCCCAATCTGAAGCCGAAGATGAACTTCGACCCGGAAAAATCAAAAAAACTTCTCGCGCAAGCGGGCTATCCGAACGGCGTTGACGTCGAGTTGCAGACTCCGGTCGGGCGTTACACGCTGGACAAGCAATTGACCGAAGCGATGATTCCCATGCTCAATGCGGCCGGATTCCGCGCCAAGCTGCTCACGCCGGAGTGGGCGACGCTTTGGGCGAGCGTGCAGAAAGGCATGATACCTTTTTATTACATGGGTCGCGGTTCGGTGCAGGATCCGAGCGCTGCGCTGCACCAATATTTTCACAGCGGCGAGACCCCGCGCATCGGTTACTCCAGTCCCAAGCTCGACGAGCTGCTCGACAAGGAACAGCAGGAGTTCGATCCGAAAAAGCGTCGCCAATATTTATCGCAAGCGATGAGCATTCTGACGGAGGACGCGCCGGCTTGCTTCATGTGGCGCCACAAGCTGCTCTGGGGCCTGAACGCGCGGGTCGATTACAAGCCGCTGCCGGATGCACGCATCTACGCAATCGACATGGCGGTGAAGCGCTGAACGGATTGGGGTGTTGGAATAATGGAATGGTGGAGTGATGGAGTGATGGACAAAACCCAATACTCCAGTTCTCCAACACTCCGATTCGATCTCGGCTCGCAGCGCGCCGTGACGGCAAAAATTAGAACCTATCACGTTGCCGCGCAACGAGTTTTTTC
Organism: uncultured delta proteobacterium; assembly: GCA_963804165.1. Taxonomy (GTDB): domain Bacteria; phylum Desulfobacterota; class Binatia; order UBA9968; family UBA9968; genus DP-20. Next base: position 203,929 of record CAWDPO010000003.1, on the reverse strand, counting down.
CCATGACTAGCTACCTCGCCCAACGTCTCATGGGCACGGTGCCGGTTCTCTTGCTCATCAGCTTGCTGGTTTTTCTGCTGATCCACGCCGCGCCCGGCGATCCGACACTACTTCTCCTCGGCGAGGAAACCAACGCCGCGGAAGTCGCGCGCGCGAAAGAACGCTGGGGTTTGGATCAGCCTCTTTACGTTCAATATTTAAAATTTCTCAAATCCGCGGCTGCCGGTGATTTCGGCAAGTCGTTCAAATATGCCGAACCGGTGATCAACGTGATCAAAACGCGCCTGCCGGCGACCATCGAGCTGGCGTTCTTTGCAATTCTCATCGCGACGCTTTTGGCGATCCCGCTTGGGCGTGTGGTCCGGCTCCAGGCCCAATTCCTGGATCGACAATGTCGGCACCACCTTCGGGCTCTTCGGTATCAGCATGCCGAGTTTCTGGCTGGCGATCATGTTGATTCTCTTGCTTGCCGGCGTTTTGAATCTGCTGCCGACTTCGGGCCGCAGCACTTATGGCATTGCCGGACCGGAACAGACCGGGTTTTATATTTTCGACAGCATCATGCAGAAAAACTGGCCGGCGGTTTGGGACGCGTTGACCCATATCTTTCTGCCGGCACTGGCGCTCGGCGTGAACATGCTCGGCATTTTGATGCGGGTCACGCGCTCGGCGATTTTAGAAGTCCTGAACGAAGATTATATTCAAACCGCGCGGGCCAAAGGATTGCGCGAGAAAAACGTCGTGTGGCGCCACGTGACCAGCAACGCGCTCATTCCGGTGATCACGGTCGTCGGCCTCGAGCTCGGCACGCTGCTCAGCGGCTCGATCATTGTCGAAACCGTTTTTTCGTGGCCCGGCAGCGGCAGCTTGCTCATCACCGCGCTCAACGCGCGTGACTATCCGCTAGTCACGGGTATCGTTATGACCTATACGCTGGCATTCGTAGCGATCAATCTGATTATCGATGGACTTTATGCAGTCGTTGACCCTCGAATCCGCTACTGAAAAGGACGCGCGCCTGCCGCCGCGGCTGATGCCGCGCTTGCACGTCAAAGCATTTAGCGGCGGCGTGATCGTTTTGATTTTTATTTTAATGGGCATCATCGGCCCGGCCGTGGCGCCCCACGATCCCAACAAGCAGGAGCTCACGGCGATGATGAAGGCGCCGGCAGGGCATCGGCGCGCCGCATGTGCTCGGCACCGACAATCTGGGACGCGACATCTTAAGCCGCGTGATTCATGGCTCCCGCGTATCGCTGCTGGTCGCCTTTGCGGTGGTTTTCGTTTCGGGTTTTATTGGCATCACGCTCGGCGCGATTTCCGGCTACTTCGGCGGCAAAGTCGACTTCGCGATTCAAAAACTCGTCGAAGTCGTCTGGGCCTTTCCGCCGCTCTTGCTCGGCATCACGATCATGGCGTTTTTCGGTCAGGGTTTGTTCAATCTGATCCTGGCGCTGGTGGCGCAGCGCTGGATTCCCTACTGCCGCGTCGTGCGCGGGCAAACCTTTGTCGCTGCGCCATCGCGGATTTCGTCACGGCCGCGCAATGCCTGGGTGCAAGCAACCGTCAGATCATCACGCGCCATATTATTCCTAACCTGATCCAGACCTCGCTAGTCATCGGCACATTCGCCATGGCGTCGTCGATTATCGCCGAAGCGAGCTTGAGCTTTCTCGGCGTCGGCGTGCCGCCCGAGATTCCCACCTGGGGCACCATGCTCGCCGACGCGCGCATCTACATCAGCACCGCCTGGTGGCTGCCGCTATTTCCCGGACTGTGCATCTTCATCACCGTGCTCGGCATCAATCTTCTCGGCGACGCCCTGCGCGATCTCCTCGATCCGCGGCTTAAGCGATGGCGGAGCGTCGGGATTTAACAAAGTAAACTGGACGTGATGGGTTTCGAAGACGCATGAGTCCATCATTGGCCAATACTCTCAATCCCTCATCTCTCTCGTTCGTTGATTCTGCAACCGGCTCGTGTACATTATGCAAAATGCGCAGAACCAAAATCGTCTGCACCATCGGACCCGCCTGTTCGATCGGACAAAATGCTCGAAGGCTTGATCCGCGCCGGTATGAATGTTGCGCGGCTCAATTTCAGTCACGGCGACTACGCTTTTCACCGGCGCGTCATTCGAAAAATTCGCCAACTGGAGCGCAAGCTCGATAAGCCGGTGGCGATTCTGCAAGATCTGCCCGGACCGAAAATCCGCATCGGCGCAATCGCCGGCGACCGCGTGCGACTACAAACCCGCCGGCCCTTCGTGCTCACCACTCGAAAGATTCTCGGCACCGAGCTCGCCGTATCGGTGAACTTTGCCGGGCTTCACCGCGCGCGTCAAAAAAGGTGATCCGATCCTGCTCGGCGACGGCGAAATCGAGCTCGAAGCGCTGCAGGTCAGCAAGCACGAGGTCAAGTGCCGCATCGTCGTCGGCGGCATTCTTGGCTCGCACAAAGGCATTCACTTTCCCAGCAGTAGTCTCAACATCCGCGCGCTGACCCGACGACGACAAAAAAGATCTGGCTTTCGGCATCGAAGAGAAAGTCGACATGATCGCGCTATCTTTCGTGCGCAACAGCCAGGATATTCTTTACGCCCGGCGCGAAATGCAAAAGCTCGGCGCGACGATTCCCATCATCGCCAAGATCGAAAAACACGAAGCGCTGGACCATATCGACGAGCATTCTCGAAAACGTCGACGGCATCATGGTCGCGCGCGGCGATCTGGGCCTGGAAATCGCCCAGGAGCGCATTCCCGGCCATGCAGAAAATGATGATCCGCGAAGCCAATCATCTCGGCAAACCGGTCATCACGGCGACCCAGATGCTGCGCTCGATGGTCTGGAATCCTCGGCCGACCCGCGCCGAAGTGACGGATATCGCTAACGCGATTCTGGACGGCACCGACGCGCTGATGCTTTCCGAGGAAACCGCCGCAGGCGATTATCCTTTGGACGCCGTCAAAATCATGGCGCAAGTCGCCGAAGAAACCGAAACGATTCTGGAACCGCGGCAGCGCTTCTCCGGCCTCGAAAAGACCGTGCCGGAGGCGATCAGTGTGGGCGCCATCTCTCTGGCGCGCGACCTGCGGGTCAAAGCGTTTTTGATACCGACGACTTCCGGCAGCACGGCGCGATTGATTGCTCGCTATCGGCCGCAGCAACCGATCATCGCCGTCAGTCCCGAGCCGCAGACGGTCAAGATGCTCTGCTTAGTCTGGGGCGTTTATCCGATACCGATCACGCGGATTCAAAAGCACCGATGAGATGATTCGCGTGCTGCAGAAGAAAGCGCTCGAATCCGGGCTAGTCAAACGGGGCGACTTGTCGCGATCACCGCCGGCCTTCCGCTGCACCAAACCGGCACCACCAACATGATTACGGTCAAGGTGATCGAGTAAGGGCGAGCCGAGTGCCTCTCGTCGCTCTTTGACCGCAGCAACAACGCGCAACACATGGCGAATTGCCATGTTGCCAACAGCCGTGACGCCGCGAATGTGTTGGTCGCTGGCCTGCTCACGAGTCCGATGCACCATCGCTTCATCAGTGCAATTTCCCCCTTGCCTTGCAACGGCTATTAGACTCAAGCTAGATAGCACAGTTACGTAGCGAGAGGTAACAAGCCATGTCCGAAGCACTCAAAGCTTTCGAGGAAGAACTGCAGAGCAAGAATTTCAAAGGCTATTGGCAGAACCAGCAGGGCGATGTCTATCGCGAGCCGGTGCCGTCTTTCGACGCTTGCTTTTGGAAAGGCAAAGACCTTTTTGCCGCCATGGAAAAAGCCGGCGACGTTGTCGGCCTGGATGTCTCGTTTCGCCGCGTCATTCAGCTCTGGAACCCAGCGCTCAAAAATGGCACGTCGCGTACGCTGGTGCTCAATCTGCAACTGCTCAAGCCCGGCGAAAACGCTCTGTCACACCGCCACATGGCCGGCGCGATCCGCTTTATCCTGAAAGGCCACGGCACACGGCTGATCGTCGAGGGCGAATCCTTCGAGATCGGCGAAGGCGATTTCGTCACCACGCCGAGCTGGACTTGGCACGATCACGAAAACCACGGCGAGACCGATGATGTGGCTCGATGGCCTCGACGCGCCGCTGGTCAGATTGTTGGAAACCGATTTTCACGAGCCCGACCCGCGCAAGAAACAAACGGTGACCAAGCCAGAAGGTTACACGCTCGCCACGGTCGGCGCGCTGCGCCCGGCGTGGATGAAACAGAATTCGATCCAGCCGCCCGCCTTCTGCTACAAATGGGCCGACACGGAAAGCGCCTTGAACAAAGTCGGCGAGCAGCCGGGCGATCCTTATGACGGCATCGTGTTGGACTATGCCAACCCGATGACCGGAGGACCGACCTTGCCGACCATGGAGTGCCAGATTCACATGCTCCGCGCCGGCGAAAAAACCAAGAGCCATCGCCATACCAGTTCGGTCATCTATCATGTATGGCGCGGCAGCGGCGTCAGCTACGTCGGCGACAAGCGCTACGAATGGGAACAGGGCGACTCGTTCGTCGTGCCGCTCTGGAATTTCCACCGCCACGAGAATACGTCCAAAGATCCGGCAATCTTCTTCGTGATGACCGATAAACCGCTTGATGGACGCCATCGGCCACTATCGCGAAGACGCGCAAGCATAACCTCAGCGTTGTCACTCACGGGGCACGGCGTGCCGCGCCCTTTCCATTTCGTCTCAAGCTCGAAAGGAATCAGTTCTATGTTCAAGCTCGACCACAAACTCGCTCCCGATGAATTCATCCAGACTTTTTTCGATGCAAACCGCCAAGATCATCAGCGCCCGCCTCATCCTTGGGAAGCAATTTTTCGCGATGGCAAATGCACCAAGAACAGCTGCAAGGCTGGGCCAAGGAACGCTACTACTTCACCAAGCAAGTACCGATCAAAGAGTATTCGATCCTCTATAATTGCCCGCACGTCGACGTGCGTCGCATGTGGCTGCCGAAAGCCATCGAAGAGGAAGGCGAAGATCTGATCGGCAAATCACACGGGCCCCATCCCGAATACTGGCTCGATGTCTGCGTCGGTCTGGGAATGGAACGCGAGTTCGTGAGAAACTCCGAACCGCTCTACGGCGTCAAGTTCGCCGTCGATAGTTTCGCCAACGCGGCATTTAAAACTTCATGGCTGCTCGGCGTCGCTGTGTCCGAAGGCGACGACACCGCCAAAGCGATGTCGCGCGACCTCGATACCTTTCGTAAGCACTACAAATGGGTTCCCGGACGACGCTTTGACATTCTACAAGCTGCACGCCGACGTCGATGTCGAGCACGGCGTGATCCGCAAAGAAATCCTGAAAAAATACGCCGACACCAAAGAGCTGCAAGAAGCCTGCATCAACGCCCAGCTGATGAAAAACAACATGCGCCGGGTCATGTCCGACTGCATTTACATGGCCTATGTCGTCCAAGAGCAGAAATACGACGCGAGCAGCGCTGCAGCTTAGAGTCCCGAGCAATTAATCTACTCTGCGCAAAATCGTCTTAACCCCTTCCTTGTCACGAGACTATGTCTTAATGTCATTCTGATTAATATGAAAGCGATGAAATCCGCAGCGTCGGTAGATAGACTGACGGCTGGAGGAGGAAATCGCAAATGGAATACGTCGCATTGGATGTTCATAAGCATTACACCTGGGCGCGGGTAGAAAATGACCAAGGCCAGAAGCTCTTTGAGTGTAAACTGGCGCATAGTCGAGGAACGATTAAGAACTTCACCAACAAGTGGAGTCCGGGAACCCCGGTGGCGGTTGAGACCGTGGGCAACTGGTACTGGGTAGTCGATGAGATCGAGGCGGGGAAAGGATCGCCGCAACTGGTCAACGCACGACTGGCCAAGCTGATGATCGGCAGCGTGAACAAGAGCGACAAGCTCGATGCGAAGGGAATGAATCGTTTGCAGAGAGTCGGAACCCTGCCGACGGTGTGGATTGCGCCGTCTGCGGTTCGTGATGCCCGCGAGCTGCCGCGCACCCGCATGGTGCTCAGCAAGCAGAGAACCCAGTTCAAGAACCGTATTCACGCCACTCTGGAGAAGTACGGGCTCAAGGTCGACGGCGTCAGCGACGCCTTTGGCAAGCGGGGCCGACAGATCATCGAAGAGCTTTGCTCCAAGCTGCCACCGCACACCCAACAAGCGCTGCGATTGATGCTCGACGAGCTCGACCATGTGCAGGCCAATCTCAAGACCATTGAAGGCCAAATGCGCCAAGCCTTTGCTCCCTGTGCCGAGACGACTTATTTGCAGAGCGAGCCAGGAGTGGGTGAGATGTTGGCGGTGGTGATCTGGACTGAGATCGGTACGATCGAGCGCTTTGGCCGAGCCGAGCAGCTGGCGAGTTACGCGGGGCTGGTACCCCGGGAGAACTCCAGTGGCGGCAAGGTGCGCTACGGGCGGGTGAGAAAGGATGTGAATCTTTATCTGAAGTGGGCCTTTACCGAAGCGGCCAATAGCGCGGTGCTCAACCGCGAGCGCTGCGAGTACCGACACGTTGCCCGGCTGTATGAAAATGTCAAAGCCAGACGGGGGCACGGCAAAGCGATTGTGGCCGTGGCCCGACACTTGGCGGAGGCGAGTTTCTGGATGTTGAAAAAAGGAGAAAGCTATCGCGAACCGATGTCGTCCACGCAGGGCTAAGCGCGCGCGGCTCATGGGTCCACTGAGACCCGAATTCTGATTGCGACAGCCCTGTGGCATTTTTCTCTGCCGCTTTAGACGGCGAATAGATGAGTCCGATAACATCGGGTACGCTTTGCCACGGACGATAAGTACTGGTGTATTCGAAACCATGAGAAGAAAAAACAATATGTGACTAACAGATACCTTGACAAAGCTTTCATAGATGAGCCGCAGGCGAAGAATCTCGTCTTCGTCATTAGCTCACCATGCGAGATGCTTCGCGTTGCTCAGCATGACACCCATATGATCGTGCGAGTTGCGACACAGTCCAGGCGGGGAAAAGATAGGACATGGGTGCTCTTTGCGAATCCACCCCGATAATATTCCCAAGCGCGCCAACCGATGACCACCCATCGAGCTTTAAAGTTGACGCTATCGGCCATACTCGCACTCGCTGCGGTATTGCCGGTGGCACGCCCACGCCGCTCCCCTCCGCATTGCCTACAGCTCCATCAGCGGCGCCATGCTGCCGCTCTGGGTCGCTAAGGACCGAAACTTTTTCGACAAGCACGGCGTCGAGGTGGAGTTAACCTACATTCGTGGTGTCGCCATCGAGGCGATGCTCGCCGGCGAAATACAGTTTGTCCGCGCCTCCCCGTCTTCCGTGGTGCGCTCGACAATTCGCGGCGCCGACCTCGCGATCATTGCGAATACCATCAATGTCGCTGTTTTTTCGCTGATGACCAAACCCGAAATCCGCCGGATCGAAGATCTCAAAGGCAAAAAGATCGGCGTGAGCAACCTCGGTGATTCACCCGATCTAGTATTGAGTTTGTTGCTCGAACGGTGGGGACTGCAGCGCAACAAAGATCTTGCGGTGTTGGGCATTCGCGGCGGCATGCCGGAAATGCTGGCGGCGGTGGCCAAAGGCTTCGTCGACGGCGGCATGATTTCCGCGCCGAATAACCTGCGCGGCATCAAGATGGGACTGCGCGAGCTGGTCGACGCCGCCGACTATGGCATTCCCTACGTCAACTCGCCGATGAGCGCGCGGCGGTCATTTATCAAAAGCAGTCGTGACACTGTGCTGCGTATCCTACGTGCCTATTACGAAGCCGTGCAAGAAACTCGCAACGACAAACATGCCGCGCTAAAAATCCTCGCCAAATACGTCTGCCTCGACGATCCGGAAATACTGGCCGAAGTCTACCGCAGCTACGGGCAGAGGCATCTACAAAAATCCATCGGCGTCGATCTCGAAGGTGTCAAAGGATTGCTCAAAGGTTTAGGCAGCGAAGCTAGCGGCGCCAATCCAGCCAACTTCGTCGATGCCTCGCTCGTGCAAGAGTTGGAACGGGAAGGGTTCTTTCAGCAGACGAGGCGGTAATTCATCGCACACAACGAATTCATGTAGGGGCGGGTTTGAAACCCACCCCTACATTGCGCTCTTTGCTACGCGCCCTTGCGCTTCTTTAATTCTTCGATCAACTGCGGCACGACTTTGAAGAGATCGCCAACGACGCCGAAGTCGGAGTATTGAAAGATCGGCGCTTCCGGATCTTTATTGATGGTAATGATGTATTTCGAGGTCTTCATGCCGGAGAGATGCTGCACGGCACCGGAAATACCGACGGCGAAATAGATGTCGGGTTTCACTGTCTTGCCGGTTTGGCCGATCTGCATCGAGTAGGGAACCCAGCCGGCATCGACTGCAGCACGACTGGCACCGACGGCGGCGCCGAGAACATCGGCGAGTTCTTTCAATATGGAAAATTGCTCTTCACCCTTGAGCCCGCGCCCGCCGGAGATGACGATCTTTGCGCCTTCGAGCGAGGGCCCTTCGCGCTTGACAACGACGCGCTCTTTCATGTGAACTTTGCGTAAACCCTCATCCGTCGCTGCGGGAACTTCTTCGACGGCGAGCGGCTGTTCGTTGATTTTCGGTTCGAAAGATTTGGGCCGCACGACGAGCAACTTCGTTCCCTGACTGACCAACGTGCTCGTGTTCTGGTAACTCGCGCCAAGCGCGGGAATCGTCGCTTCGACGCTGCCGTCTTTCAATAAAAAATCGCCGACGTCGGTGATTGCGCCGCAATCGAGGCGCGCACTTAAATTGGCGACCAGGTCACGGCCGGCATAACTCGACGCAAAGAGCATGACCGCAGGACTATATTTTTGAATCAATCCGGCGACGGTTTCGGCGGCGGGCAAGGTCAAGTAATCTTTATAGACCGCATCCGCGCAATGATAAATTTTGCTCGCACCGTGCTTGGCGAGGGTTGCGACCGTGTCGTCCGTCGCTGGACCGAGCAAAATCACTTCAGCTTTTCCGACCTCGCTGGCTTTCGCCAGCATCTCGAGGGAAGTCGTGGTGACTTTGTCTTCGCTGATTTCCGCGTATACCCAGATTGTGTCCGCCACTTTAGATCACCTTGATTTCCGTCAGAAAGTCGGCGATCTGCTTGCCGCCTTCGCCTTCGTCGGTCACGGCTTTGCCGGCTTGCCGCTTGGCCGGGCGGCCGATGGCGAGAACCTTTTCGCGGGCACCTTTTTCGCCGACTTCATCCGGCGATAAACCCAAATCGGCGGCTTTGTAAACTTTAATCTCTTTTTTCTTCGCTGCCATGATGCCTTTGAGCTGTGGATAACGCGGTTCGTTGATGCCGCTGCTGCAAGCGACCAGCGCCGGCAAGGTCGACTCGACAATGTCGTAGCCGGTTTCGCTCTGCCGTTTGATTGTAATCTTGTTGCCTTCGACGTCGATCTCTTTGGCGAAAGTGACCGGCGGCACGCCGAGGAAATGAGCGATTTGTCCGGGCACGATGCCGGAATAACTGTCACTGCTCTCGGTGGCGCAGATGACAAGATCAAATTCTTGCTTTTTGATCGCGGCGGCCAGGAGCTTCGCGGTGCCGAGGGTATCGGAACCCGCCACGGCATCGTCGAAGATGTGCACGGCAGACGCCGCGCCCATCGCCAATGCATTGCGAATGCCGATCGTCGCATCGCTCGTACCCATGGTGATCAGCGTCACTGCGCCACCATGTTTTTCAGTGAGGCGCAATCCTTCTTCGACGGCGCTGGCGGCCGCCGGGTCGAGCTCGTGCGGGACGCCCTTGCGTATCATCCGTTTCGTATTCGGATCGATTTCGATGGTCACGGTGCTGGCGGGAATGACTTTACCGCAAACGACAATATTCAACGTGTCTCTCCTGGCTTAAAATCGCCGACCGCTGATAAACAAAGGCGCCTACTTTTTTAAGGCGCCTTTGACGAACGATAAAAGATTCCGGTCGGATCGAGATGATCAATAGCTTACGCGAGCCACTCCTTGACGTTTCCTTCCATGACCACGTCGAGAATTTCCTTGCAATCCGTGATCGCCTGGTCGACGATCTTCGGATCGTCCTTAAGATGCGGTATGCCCGTACCTACAGCTTTCTTTATACCTTGGATGAATTCTTTGAACTGTTGATCCAACGCGTCAGTGTTAGGTGCTGTTTGCATGGTATTCCTCGATATTACGTGTACAGCCGTCCCTTGTTGGGATCGGGGAGCGTGAGACCCATTTTTAAAATCAGTGCGTCGATCTCATCCTTATATTGCTGGCGCGCCACCGCGTTGGGGCGACGCTTCAATCCCCAAAACATGTAACGTTCCGAACGATACGACTTCGAATTGCCGAACATGTCGAGGCCCTTGACGTACCAGTAATCCACCGCCCGTTGAATTCTTTCCTTCGACTCGCCGCCTTTAGCCGCGAATTCAGCGGAAGCGTTGGTGCCGAAGTCGACGTGCCCTTCTTCTTCCCGGATGATGTCCGGATCTTCGACGACGCGGGCAAGCGGCAGGTAAGTGCAATCGAGGAACTCCTCGAGTTGAAATCGGCCGACGCGGTCGACGAGAAATCCGAACACGGCATAGTCTTCCCAGGTCTTGATCTCGCCGCGAAACGCTTCCACATAGCGTTCCTGATTGGGACGGCTGAGTGTGTAGGTAACATCCACCCCGACATCACCGGCCAAACGGGCCATTTTTCGGAAATGATCCATTTCTTCCGCCGCGGTGCGCGCGACAATGAGCTGATCCAACTTGGTCGGTGCGGACGGTAGAATGTGCTTTACATAAAGATTCGGGCCGCCGATTTCGCAATCGGCCTGGATGGCCAATACCCGGCGCAGTAAGTCCTGGTATTCCGGATCTTGCTTTTCGAAATCCTTCAAATCAACCTTCTCGGTAAACATCGATGCCCTCCTAGGATGGCTAATTACGCGTAGCTGCTAACAAATCCTTAACAAAATGACCCCGATAAATCAACAGAGAAGCGCGCCAAGCGATTCCTTTACTCGGCAACTCCTTTTCACTAAACTATCGCGAAGTTGGAGAAAAAATGCTTCATGACCACCGGTGAGAACCTCACTCTCCTGACCGATCTCTACCAGCTGACGATGGCGCAAAGCTACTTTCGCGAACAGCGAATGGGCGAGGCCACATTCAGCCTCTTTATTCGTTCCTACCCACCCAATCGCGGTTATTTCATTTCGGCGGGACTGCAGGACGTTTTGGACTATCTTGAAAGTTTTTCCTTCGATGCTTCGGCGCTCGATTATCTAGCGTCTCAAAAACTCTTCTCAGATGACTTTTTGCACTATCTCGCCGACCTTCGGTTCTCCGGCACCGTATGGGCGATTCCGGAAGGGCGAGTCTTCTTCAAAGATGAACCGGTGATTGAAGTGACCGCGCCGATTATCCAGGCGCAGATCGTTGAAACTTTCATTATTAATCAAGTTCATTTGCAGAGCTTGATCGCCACTAAAGCGGCCCGTTGCGTGCACGCCGCCGGCGGCCGCGCCGTCGTCGACTTTGCGTTGCGCCGCACGCATGGCACAGACGCGGGCATGAAAGTCGCTCGTGCCAGTTATCTCGCCGGATTTCCCGGAACCAGCAATGTGAGGGCGGGGCAGAAATATGACATCCCCATCGTCGGCACGATGGCGCACTCCTTCGTCTCAAGCTTCGATCGCGAAATCGATGCGTTTCGCGCTTACGTCGCGAGCTTCCCAAATAATGCGATACTTCTCATCGACACCTACGATACGCTCGAGGGAGCACGTAACGCGGTTCGGGTCGCCGATGAAATGGCTAAAGGCGGTAATCAACTGATCGGTGTACGCATCGACAGCGGCGATTTAGCGAAACTTGCGGTGGAGGTGCGGCGAATTCTCGACGCGGGCGGGCATAGCAGTGTTAAAATCATCGGCAGCGGCGGGCTTGATGAATTCGACCTGGATCATTTTTCCAAGCACAACATTCCGTACGACAGTTATGGCGTGGGAACCAAGATGGGCGTGTCTGCCGACGCGCCGTGGTCCGATATTGCCTACAAACTCGTCGAGTACGATGGCCGTCCGGTACTGAAGCTCAGCCACGGTAAAGTATCGTGGCCGGGGAAGAAACAAGTGTTTCGAATGAGCGATGACGGTGGCCGACCAGCGCGCGACGTCATCGGCTTGCGCGATGATCAATTGCCGGGAGAGCCGTTGCTGAAAGAATTCATGCGCGACGGCGTAATGACGGCGACCTATCCGTCCCTGGCAGAGATCCGAAGCGTCTTTGCGGCGGATTTCGCGGCGCTTCCCGATCGCGTGAAATCAATTCGAAACCCAAATGCGTATCCGCTTGAGTTCAGCGCGCGGCTAAAAGCGCTAAGTGAAGCGGCCACGCAAAAAATCACGCGCGGCGAGACCGGCAAGGGACCGGCGTAACGCGCTGGCTAGAATTTGACAACCGCAGCCCCCCAGGCAAATCCGGCGCCGAAGGCGTTGAGCAATACTATGTCTCCCGGTTTGATCCGGCCTTGACGTTTAGCTTCGTCCAAGGCAACGGGAATCGACGCCGCGGAGGTATTACCGTATTTTTCGAGATTCACCATGACTCTTTCCATCGGCACACCGAGTCGTTCGGCAAGCGCGACGATAATTCTGCGATTGGCTTGATGCGGGATCACGAGTGAAACCTGCTCGACGGCGACACCGGCTTCAGTCAAGGCCTGACGGCTGATTTCCTCCATCGAACGCACGGCAATTTTAAACACCTCTTTGCCGTTCATCGTAATCGTGTGTTCGTTCCGCTGTACGGTGGCGGGCGTCGCCGGTTTAAGCGAGCCGCCCGCCGGAACATAAAGCTGCTTGACGTAGGAGCCGTCGGTGCGAAGTTTGGTGCTCAAAATGCCGGATCCGTTCTCCGAGGCGCCGAGCACCACCGCGCCGGCGCCGTCGCCGAATAGAATACAGGTGCCCCGGTCTTGCCAGTTCAGCAGGCGGCTGAGGGCATCGGAGCCGACGACCAGCGCGTTGTTAATCTGGCCGGTGCGGATGAATGAATCCGCGACCGCCAGCGCATTGAGAAAGCCGGAACACGCCGCGCCGACGTCGAAAGAAAAAACGTTGCGCGCTCCGAGCAGATCTTCGAGGACGCAGGCGGAGCTGGGAAATAGGTAGTCGGGCGTCACCGTGCCCATGATGATGGCATCGAGCGCGCTCGCCGCCATGCCGGCATCGGCGAGCGCCCGCTGCGCCGCGCGCAGGGCCATGTCGGCATTTCCTTTTCCCTCCTCGAGCACTCTGCGCTCTTTGATGCCCGTTCGAACTGTGATCCATTCGTCGCTGGTCTCAACCATTTTCTCCAGGTCATGGTTGCTGACAATTTTGGCCGGCAGCTCGGAACCGGTCCCTAGAATGATGCTGCGTCGTTGCCCCGCGCTCATTCCGCTCTCCGAAAAATAACGCAGGCGTTGGTACCGCCAAATCCAAAAGAGTTCGATAAGGCCACTCGGACCTCCGCCTTGCGCGCTTTGTTAGGCACATAGTCAAGATCGCACGCGGGGTCCGGATTTTCGTAATTGATCGTCGGTGGCAGCATGCCGTTATGAAGCGTGAGAACCGAATACACACCTTCGACTGCGCCTGCGGCGCCGAGCAAGTGGCCCGTCATCGACTTTGTCGAGCTCACTGCGAGTTTCGCCGCTTGTTCGCCGAAGACGCTTTTGATTGCCGTCGTTTCGGCGGCGTCGTTGTACTCCGTCGAGGTTCCGTGGGCATTGATGTAATCCACCTCCGTTGGCGCGAGTCCGGCGTCCTTGAGCGCCAGGCGCATGCAGCGCGCCGCGCCCTCGCCCTCGGGCGCGGGCGCGGTCATATGATACGCGTCGCCGGTAGCGGCGTAACCGATGACCTCGGCGTAAATCTTCGCGCCGCGCCGGATCGCGTGTTCGCGTTCTTCCAGGATGATGATCCCGGAACCTTCGCCAACCACGAATCCGTCGCGCTCCTTATCGAATGGCCGGCTTGCTCTTTCCGGCTCATCGTTGCGTGTGGAGAGCGCTTTCATCGCGGCAAAGCCGCCCACGGCCAAGGGCGTGATCGTGGATTCCGCGCCGCCGGCAATGACGGCATCCTGCACCCCGCGCTGGATCAAGTGAAAGGCTTCACCGATGGCGTGGGTCCCCGAGGCGCAAGCCGATGTCGGCGTCCAATTGACTCCTTTAGCGCCGAAGCGAATCGCAACATGTCCTGGGGCTAGATTCGAAATCACTTTCGGAATAAAAAATGGCGATATTTTCCGCGGGCCGCCGCTCAATAGCGCCTCTTTGGTCGTTTCAATTGTATCGAGACCGCATAAACCGACGCCGATGATGACACCCACTGATTCGGCGAACTCACCCTCGATCTTGAGACCGCTGTCTGCCATCGCCATCGCTGCCGCGCCCAGGGCATAATGGATAAAAAAATCCATCTTCTTGATCTCTCTTGGCTCGATAAAGTCCTCGACCTTAAAATCCGGCACTTCACCGGCGATGCGCGATGCGAATCCGTCGGTGTCAAAACGCGTGATCCGCCGGATGCCCGATCGACCTTCCATCAAGGCGTGCCAATTTTTTTCGACGCCGGTGCCCAAGGGAGAAACGACGCCGAGGCCGGTCACGACAACCCTGCGTTGTTCAGTGGTATTCACGTTTCGTAACCAATCTGTAATAAATTTGAAACTGTAAAATAGATGAGTCGGCTAAGAGGGTCAATAGGAATTTACTTTATCGATAGTTTTCCTGTACTTGCCGTACGCGGCCAATCAGCGGCGCGATTTTGCTTTCAGCCAACGGCAAATGACTGACCGGACGCGGTTCTGAATCTTGCATCTCCGTTAACACCGCCGCCACGGAGTCGCGCAAACCCGCAAGGTCATAACCGCCTTCGAGCAGGAAGGCGATCCGGCCATCGGCAAACTGATTGGCAAGTGCGAGTAGCGATCGAGCCATCGCGCCGAACCCCTGCTCCGTGACGCCCATGCCGCCCAGCGGGTCACGGCGGTGTGGATCGAAACCCGCGGAAACCAAAATCCATTCGGGTTGAAATTTTGTCGCGGCGGGAACAACGATATCCTGGAAGACTTGCAAATACTCCGCGTCGGCGCAGCCCGCCGGCAGCGGCACGTTGATCGTGAAGCCCGCACCGGCTGCGGCGCCCACCTCATTCACGGCGCCGCTTCCCGGATAGAAGGGAAACTGATGCGTCGAAATAAACATTACGGTGGGATCGTCATAGAACGCATCTTGGGTACCGTTACCGTGATGCACGTCCCAATCCATGATCAAAATTTTCTTCGCGCCGAAGGCGCGCTTGAGATATTCAGCGCCGATCGCCATGCTGTTAAATAAGCAAAACCCCATCGCCCGGTTGCGCAAGGCATGATGGCCGGGAGGTCGAACCAACGCGAAGCCGTTCGGGCTTTCCTTCGCCGCGATCCCATCCAATAAGGTTAAAAAGCCGCCCGCCGCTAATAAACTGACGCCGAAAGAATCGCGACACGTGATCGTGTCGCCATCCAAGGCATATCGATTGACGGCCGAAGTCGACTCGACGAGGCGTACATGATCTGCCCCGTGAGTTTTTTCGATGTCGGTGCGGGTCGCCGCCTTGGGAGGCGTGAGCTGGAATTTCCGTTTATCAAGGTCGTTAGCCAAGTCGAGCAGAACTTGAATCCGCTCGGGTCGCTCCGGATGAGAATCGCCCGGCAGGTGCTTCAAGTATTCTTGATCGATGACCACCGCGGTTTTTGCCATCTAAATAACCTAACATCTAAGTTATCGTCCTGCAAAGCAGCGGACTATTCTTGCCAACGTCGACGAAATCGCATAGTTTACAACCATGTTCGGTATCGGCATGCCAGAATTGCTTTTGATTCTCGGCTTGGCGTTGATCGTCCTCGGCCCCAAAAAACTGCCGGAATTGGCACGCGCACTGGGCAAGGGAATAGCCGAGTTTCGCCGCGCTACCGATGAATTGAAAGACGAGTTCCGCCAGATGGAACGCGAAGTCGAAGACGCATCCGCTAGCGCCACCGCCAAAGACGACGATCCCGTACCGGAAAAGCCGCCTGATTCGATCGCCGCTAATCCCGAATCCACTCCAGAAAAAACGTGAGCACGAGTGAAGGTAGCGGGCAGTCCTCCGATGTCCAGATGCCCTTTACCTCTCATCTGGCAGAGCTGCGCTCGCGCCTGGTCAAGAGCGTATTGGCCATTGCCGTTGGTTTTTCCGCTTGTTACGCAATCGTCGATGACCTAGTTGCCATCCTCGCGGCTCCCGTGCGGCGCCTGCAAATTCGCGGCCTGGCGTTGATCGGGACGACGGTAACCGAAGCGTTTTTTACCAAAATGAAAGTCGCCTTCGTCGCGGCGATCATCATCACGTCGCCGGTATGGCTCTGGCAGGTGTGGCAGTTCGTCGCGCCGGGCCTCTACGAACACGAAAAACGCTACACCCGGAGCTTCGTTTTTTTTGGGTCGTTTTTCTTCATCGGCGGCGCGGCGTTCTGTTATGAAATCGTCATTCACCAAGGGTTGAGCTTCCTGCTGCAGCGCTATGAAGTCATCGATGTTCAACCCCTGCTGCAGATCGGCGATTATCTCTCCTTGGTCTCGCGCCTCGTGCTCGTATCCGGCGTGATGTTCGAGCTGCCGGTACTGGCGTTTTTTCTCGCGCGCGTCGGGCTGATCGACCACCGGTTTTTGATTCGCCACAGCCGCTATGCGGTTATCGCGATGGCTCTAATGTCCGCTGTGTTGACGCCGCCGGACTTGATCTCGCAAGTGCTCTTGATGGCGCCGCTGATGCTGCTTTACGGCGTCAGCATCGCCGCCGCCTATGTCGCGCGTTGGAGAATGAATCGATTGGAGCGGGCCGCGGAGTGAGGAGAATGGGAGCGTTGGGCGAACGAGATACTGGATTTATAGTGGGGCATTGGGTTTTCTGAACCCATTACTCCAATACTCCATCACTCCAAATTTTACTCCGAAGTGGGATGCTTGGGCGGCGACAAGACCCACGGAGCGGTATTGTGGTCGCTAGCTGTCTTCGTTGACGAAGGCACACGCGGCAAATACCGTCGTCCAGAGCCCGTCCTTGTTGCCGATCGCGGACTGGGTGATGTTCGTCGTGCGCACAATTTTGCCGGACATTTTGAACAGATTTTCTCTCTCGTCCCAAGCAATATCCGGGTCGAACTCAATGCCGAGGGTGGTGGCTAACATGCTGGCGGCCAAGTCTTCGGCGTACTCGCCGGCTTTTTCTTCGGTCTCGCCGAACGAATGGTGTTCCGAGAGATAGCCATGTTGCTCCTGGTCCGCGGGTATGGCGACGCCGACTGACGCAGCGACTAAACGATTCGGCTCATTGGTGCTCTCGCGGTCATATACACAAAAGACGATCTCACCGGGCCGTAGGAGCTTGGTCCCCTCTTCCTTGGAGATTCGTTTGCAACCCGGCGGGTAGATGCTCGACACCAAGACTAGATTGCAGAAGGCCAGGCCGGCCGAGCGCAACGCCAACTCAAAAGATGCCAACTTTTCCTTGTGGACGCCGACTCCTTTGGTAAAAAAACATTTTTTGGGAATCATTTTTGGCTGCTATAACACGAATGAATCTAAGTGACAACAATAAGACTCAAGAAATTGGTTAAAAACTCGTTACTCGACGATAACGAGCACCGAGCCGCCCTCTACAGTGTCGCCGGGTTTTACTTTGATCTCTTTGATCTCACCGGCAATTGGACTGCGGACCTCGTTTTCCATCTTCATGGCCTCGACAATAACCAAGCCCTGCCCTTTCTCGACGGAGTCACCCTCCGCCACTAAAATGGCGATGATCTTGCCGGGCATCGGCACGGAGACCAATTGGCGGCCCGCCAACTCGACGCCGGATTGCGTGCCGCCGACTCGCATCCGCCGCTCGTCGACCAGCTGGATGCGATAAGTGCGCCCATCGACGAGCACGCGATACTCATCGTCGGTATTATCGACCTCGATTTCAAACGACCGGTCATCGACAATCAACGAGTAATTGGTTCGGCCGGTCTTTTTTCCGTCGACGAGAAATTCATTGCCATCCACCGATACCCGATAGACGGACTTGCCCGTCTCTTCGATCTCGACGGTATAACTCTGCTCCCCCAGTTTGCCGATGAAAGCCATGGCAACAGCCGTTACGAGCGGCGCCAGCCGCGCCCCAGGAACGTTTCGTGGCGGCGCAACGAATTACGCTTTCCTTGTTCGCGCCACTTTGACGGCTCGGCGGCTCCTCTCGCTAAAAGCCCCAGAGTCTGCTCCTGTTCGCGGTGCAGCGCCGCGATCGCTGCGGATGCCAGCGCGATTTCCTTGTGCGGCAGCACTTCTTCGCTGTTCGATGCCCGATACTCTTGGTCGATGAAACCGGTATTGACGTCTCCGGACATGAACCGCGGGTGGCGCAAGATCCATTGATTGAATGAAATGTTGGTCTTGATGCCGCGCACCTGGTATTCACGGAGTGCGCGGCGCATGCGGAGAATCGCCTCGACGCGATTTTCGCCCCAGGTAATCAACTTGGCGATCATCGGATCATAGTAGATCGGCACTTCTGCGCCTTCGTAAACACCGCAGTCATTTCTCAAACCGAGTCCTTCCGGCAGCCGCAGCCCCTCGATCTTGCCGGGACAAGGCATGAAATCTCGTTCCGGGTCCTCGGCGTAAATGCGGCATTCGATGGCGTGACCGGTCTGTGTGATATGGCGCTGGCGCCACGGCAAATAGCCGCCCGCCGCGATCTCGATCTGGGCTTTGACCAAATCGATGCCGACCACCCGCTCGGTCACAGCGTGCTCGACTTGGAGGCGCGTATTCATTTCAAGAAAATAAAAATTTTGCTCCTGGTCGAGCAGAAACTCCAACGTTCCGGCGCCGACGTATCGGACCGCGCGCGCGCCCTGGATGGCGATCCTGCCGATGCGTCGGCGCGTGCGATCTTCTAACCCAGGGGCCGGCGACTCCTCGAGGACCTTCTGATGGCGCCGTTGGATCGAACATTCGCGGTCATAGAGATGGATCACGTGGCCGTAACTATCGGCGAGGATCTGAATTTCCACGTGACGTGGTTTTTCGATGAATTTCTCGACGTAAAGCCTGGCGTCGCCGAACGAAGAAGCCGCTTCAGACCCAACGGCACGAAACGCGGATGACACTTCGCGTCGCTGGCGAACCAGCCGCAGACCCTTGCCGCCACCGCCGGCGACCGCTTTTAACATACATGGATAACCGATGGACTCAATCGTCTTCAGGACCTCTTCTTCGGAGGTGAGAATGCCGTCCGACCCGGGGACCACGGGCACGCCGGCGCCCTTCATGATTTGGCGCGCCTTCACTTTGTCGCCCATCTGATCGATCACTTGCGGCGACGGACCGATGAACACGATGCCTTCGTCCTTGCACCGCTGAGCAAACTTCGCGTTCTCCGCTAAAAATCCGTAACCCGGGTGCACCGCTTCCGCCCCGCTCTTTTTGCAGACTTCGATTATGCGGTCGATCGATAGGTAACTTTGCGTCGACGGCGCCGGTCCGATCGGGTAGGCGTAATCGGCGTATTTTACGTGGAGCGATTCGCGGTCGGCTGCGGAATAGACCGCAACCGTTTCGATATCGAGCTCGCGGCAAGCGCGCGCGATGCGCACCGCGATCTCGCCGCGGTTGGCGATGAGGATGCGCTTAAACATACTGGGAGAGGCGACAAGCGATAGGCCATAGGCGTAGGGACGCAGCATGCTGCGCCCCTACAACGATAAACGGTTGCCCAACGCCTCTTCTTCAGAGTGGAATATTCCCATGCTTCTTCGGCGGATTGTGGTCTTGTTTATTTTTCAGCATTTCCAGCGCGCGGATCAATGTCGGACGCGTTTCTTCGGGATAAATCACCGCGTCGACATAACCCGCTTCCGCGGCTTTGAAAGGGTTGGCGAAAGTTTGCCGATAGGTGGCGACCATCTCGTCGCGCGCCTTGGCCGGATCGGCAGCCTTCTGCAGGGCGTCGCGAAAAACGATATTGATCGCGCCTTCTGGCCCCATCACGGCGATCTCGCCGGTCGGATACGCCAAGTTGATATCACCGCGCAAATGTTTGCTCGACATCACGATGTAACCACCGCCATAAGCCTTGCGCGTCACAATGGTAATTTTCGGCACCGTCGCTTCGGCGTAGGCATAGAGCAATTTCGCGCCATGGCGGATGATACCGTGATACTCCTGATCCGTACCCGGCAAAAAACCCGGCACGTCGACGAACGTCACCACGGGAATATTGAAACAATCGCAAAATCGAATGAAGCGAGCCGCCTTCACCGACGCGTTGATGTCTAAACAGCCTGCCAGGTGGGCGGGCTGATTGGCGACGATGCCGACCGAACGCCCGCCGAGACGAGCGAATCCGATGAGAATGTTGCAGGCGAACTCCGATTGCACCTCGTAGAAATATCCTTCGTCGACGACGGCCGTAATTAGGTCCTTCATGTCGTAAGGACGGTTGGGATTATCCGGAACTAGATCCTTGAGCCGGCGGTCGCGCCGCAACGGATCGTCGGTGTTTGGACGAAACGGCGGATCTTCCTGGTTATTGCTCGGCAAAAAGCCGATCAAGTCGCGGATCATCAGCAGACAATCTTTTTCCGTGTTGGCGGTGAAATGCGCCACACCGCTCGCGCCCGCGTGGGTCTCGGCGCCGCCCAGAGCCTCCTTGGTGACTTCTTCGTGTGTCACGGTTTTGATGACGTCGGGACCGGTGATGAACATGTAACTGTTGGTCTTCAACATGAAAATAAAATCGGTGATCGCCGGCGAATAAACCGCGCCCCCGGCGCACGGCCCCATGATCGCCGTGATTTGCGGCACGACACCCGACGCCATGACGTTACGCTGAAAGATTTCACCGTATCCGGCGAGACTATCGACGCCTTCTTGAATACGCGCGCCGCCGGAATCGTTGATGCCGATGAGCGGCGCGCCGTTCTTGATCGCCATGTCCATCACTTTGCATATTTTGTCTGCAACGACGCGGCTCAGGCTGCCGCCAAAGACGGTGAAGTCCTGGGAGTAAACGTAAACTAAGCGGCCATCGATCGCGCCGAAACCCGTCACCACCGCATCGCCGAAAAACTTTTGTTTTTCCATGCCGAATTCGGTGCAGTCGTGCAGACGCAAACGATCGAGCTCCACGAAGCTGCCGCTATCGAGCAGGATGTCGAGTCGTTCGCGCGCTAGCAGTTTTCCCTGTTCATGCTGGCGGCGCGCGCGCTCCTCTCCGCCCCCGGCGTCGGCCTTTTGATTAAGCTCACGCAGCTTGTCGAAGTTATTCGTCATGACCATGAAAACAAATCCTTAGACGCGAGATCAAAGTTTTCCTGCCAGCGAGTGGCGGCATCATAACAAACGGCCTTAGTGTGTCAACAGAATTGCGCCGTAGAGGCGTCGCAACACCGCGAAGTTGCGCTTGGCGATGGGCTCGCGTTACTATTCCATCGAGCGAATCGACGCTCAATTTTCACGAGCTAAACAAAACATGGTCGAAACAAAACCCCAACGCTCCCGAGCAAAAACTGATTTCAAGAACGATCAACGCGTCGCGAAGCCGCGTGCCGACCAGGCGCGCTTGTTGGTCACCGCAAGCGAAGGCGACGCCAATATGCTCTACGCTGTCGGCTTCTTCGTGCCCGATCCGTTCATTTTTTTTGAGCACAAGAATATCAAGTTTGTCGTGATGAGCGACTTGGAGATCGACCGAGCAAAAAAACAGGCCCATGTCGATCGCGTTCTGTCCCTTTCGTCTTACCAGCGCAAATTGCGCAAGCTCGGCAAGGCGCCGGCGGGCATGATCGACATTCTCGATTTATTGTTTCGCGAAAGAGGCATTCGCTCCCTGATCGTGCCGGCAAACTTTTCCGCTTTGCTGGCCGATCAACTCAGAGCCAAAGGCTATAGCGTGCAGATCAAGCGCGATCCGTTTTGGGCCGAACGCGAGGCCAAGAACCGCGCTGAGGTTCAGCAGATTGCCGAATCTTTGCGCGTGGCGCGGCTTGGGCTCGAAGCCGGCATCCGCATGCTCAAGCGAACTCAATCCAAACGCGACGGTTACCTTTACTTGAATGGAACGCGATTAACGTCCGAAATGCTGAAGACCGCGGTCAACACCACGATCATGGCGCAGGGTTGGTTGCCGAGCCACACGATTATTTCGTCGGGCAATCAATGCGTCGATCCGCACCACGAAGGCAGCGGACCGATCAAAGCGAACACTTCGATCATCTTCGATATCTTTCCGCGCTCGCAACGCAACGGCTATTTCGGCGATCTGAGCCGGACGGTCGTGCGCGGGCGCGCCTCCGACAAGCTCAAGGAAATCTACGCCACGGTACAAGCGGGGCAACGGATCGGCTTCGAGCAGATTCGCGACGGCATTAACGGCAAAGAGGTTCATCAGAATATTTTGAATCTCTTCGCCGCACGCGGTTTCCCAACCGGTAGAATCAACGGCCGCATGCAAGGCTTTTTTCATGGCACGGGCCATGGTTTGGGTCTGGATATTCATGAACCGCCGCGCATCGCGCCCGTAGACGCAATTCTGCGCACCGGTCATGTCGTGACAGTGGAGCCCGGGCTGTATTATCTTGGCGTCGGGGGTGTGCGTCTGGAGGACGTTGTCGTTGTCAACGCCAAAGGCAACCGCAATTTGACCGACTGTCCGCAGTTTCTCGAAATTTGATCGGTCCCGTCCATCTGCAGATCGGCACGAAAGCGCTGGCTTTACTCAGTGACCGCTCATGACTATGGACGATAACGAGATCGCCGCGCTGATCGCCGACTTGGATCATCACGACAAGCCGACGATTCGCGCCGCCGTCGATGCGCTCATTCCACTAGCCGAGCGATCTCCCAATCTGCGCGCGTTGCTGAACGAACGGCTGACTCAATCTGGACACAAAAATTATTGGCCGGTCGCCTATCTACTAGGGCAACTTCCCTTTCCAACCGGTACTGTCGTGCAAACTTTGCTCGACGCGCTCGATCACCGCGAACCGGACATCCGCTGGGCGATGGCGTTGCTGCTGATTCGCATCGCTAGGCAAGATCCCAATGTCGTCAGCCGCCTGATCGATCTCAGTGCATGCGGAACGGCCAATCAAAAAAGGATGGCTTTGTACTGTATTCGCGACCTGATTTTAAACGACGCCGCGAGTTTGACCGCGTTGGTCAACGCTCTGAGCGATGCCGATCCAACCGTCAGAGTGGCTGCCGTGATCTGTCTGAAGCCGAGACCGGATGTCAAAGAAACCGGGAAGACACTCTTATTGAAAGCTTACGTGGAAGACTCGGATCTGCGGGTGCGCAATGTTGCGGCGATCGTGCTGGCGAATATAGGATCGCCGTCGGACGAGTTTTTAATCGCTCTGCACGCCGCCAGCGAAAGTAACGACGATCAATCCAGAAAAACCGCCGCCGCGGCTCTCGAGTTGTTGAAGAAAAGAAGGTCCGCTCCAGCGGAAAACTAATCCCGCCGAAGCGGACCCCTAGGTGGACTGAGGGGGATTCCCAGGCTCCAGGCCCGAATCCCCGTCAAAGATTCCGCCTAGAGCCTAGGTCTCAGCCACCTCGCAGACAGTACATTTATCAATCATGTCTGGACCACCTCCTTTCCCTGCTGAACGCAGTTTACGAAAGTGGTTTCAAACTGTCAATAAAAATCCGTGAAAATTTTGTATCCCGCTTGTTGCCGCTCGCTGAAAAAAACTTTTCTAACCGAATATTCAAAATTGCCGGAAGAGTATCGTCATCGACGAGCGGGATAAAATCGATCGTCGAAGATCCATCGCGCGAAAATGTGACCGGCTACTCGCCGTAAAGCTTCTTGATAAATCCCGCCTGCTCCAGCTCTTTCACATAGCTGCTGTCGATAAACTTACCAGGGCGAGGCTCTTGGCCTTCGGCGAGCACCATTTGAATTCCCTTCGGATAGGGAACTCTAGGCATGATCTTGACGGCGTAGTGCTGGTAAATTTCTTCGAGGGCTTCTTGGTCCGCGATGCGCGAGTATTTGCGGATCACTCTTACTTACGGCGAAATTCTTGTCGAACCGACGGTAGTCGGATAAGTGACTCTGCCTTCAATCTGCGCCTGTATCGATCAAACGAACACAGAGAGCAAAAACAAAAGGATGATGCAGAATGTGTTCATTCTTGTAGCTTTGAACCTTGAACTTTGAACCTTGAACAGCCCCTAGGGATGCACATCCTGCAAAAACCAATCCGTCGGAATTTCCCGCCCCACTCGCGCTTCCCGCGCGCGCGCCACTACTTCGCTACCGACTGCGGCGAACTGTAAGCCGAGACCGACGTTGTTGCAAAAACAGCTGATCGCATCGTCTTTCACGCGGCCGGGATGCTGGCCGTTGACCAATTCAGATAATGTCGGAAAATCCCAGATCGCGCAGTCTTCGCGCGTGAGCGGATGTTGCCAACCTTCCGCGATGTCTGGGATCATCTGACGGTCGACGCCGATGGCGATCTGGAACGGCTTGGCTTCACGCCAGTGAATGACCAGCGGATCGGACCTTCTGTAAGTCGTGACGTCGAGCTCGCAAGGCTTGACACAGGAAACATGCATGCCGGCTTGCAATATTTCGCCGGAAAACAAGGCCGATATCGAATTGGTCGTGCAAATCACCATATCGGCGTCGGCGATCGCTTCCGCCGCGCTGCCGGTCTCGATCAATTGTGCCGGGACCTTTCCCGACCATTCTTCGACAAAACGTCGCCGCGACTCGGGCGTCGGACTGAAAACTTTCACCTGCGTTAAATCGCGAATCATCGACAGCGTCACCAGGTGAGCACTTGCCTGCCAGCCCGTGCCGAGCAACGCCATGACGCGTGAATCTTTGCGCGCGAGGTAGCGCGCCGCGATCGCGCTGGCGCCCGCGACGCGCAGTTTTTGCACGTAACCGTCAGGAAATATCGCCAGCGGCTCGCCGGTTTCGGTGCTGAACAGCATCACCAAGCCGACAAATTTGTCGCCGCCCGCGACCGGCAACTTGTCTTTGCGAATGCCGCCGGCTTTCTCGTACCATTTGACGACGCTGGAATTGAGGCGCAGTGCTGCGATGTTGCGATTCGGCAATACACCGCTCATGGTTTTGTACTCGTAGAACTCGTTCGGCTTGGTCGGGCTGAAAACATCGTAGCGCGGCACGGTCGCGGCCATGCCGTTGCCGAGATCGCGATAAGCCTCTTCGAGCACGTCGAGGCAAGCGCCGACGGGTAAAATTTTCTCGATGTCATCATTGGAGAGAATCAGCACGGCCAACCTCCTGTGCAATGGGTGCAGCCACCGATTGTTAGTGCCGCCGCGACGATTTTTCAAGCCGCGCATTGGCAATCTGCACGGCAGATCGGTTGACAGAACACAACCAAGTATTGTTTTATCGGGCCCAGTCAAACCCATGAAGCGATTTTTTGGTCCATACGCGTCGCAACTCACGACTTGTGCGGTTGTCACCTGGCTGATCCTTCTCACATCGCCCGGTCCGGCACGCTCGCAGACCGGCGGGTATTTCGCGAAGGCGGGAGAAACGCCGGTTACGGTTTACGTCGCCACCTGCGCCACCAGCGGCGGATTCATTCATATGTACACGGCGCTGGATCAAAACCTTTTCGCCAAGTATGGCCTGTTGGTCAAACATGTCGTGATCCGAACCGGCACCAACATCAATCTGACAGCGCTGGCGACCGACGAGATCCAGTTTCTCTACTGCGCCGGCGACTCAACGATTCCAGGCATGGCCGCGGGGAGCGACGCAATGCTCGTCGCGTCGCCTTTGGTGGGACTGCCCTACGTGATCATTGCCCGGAAAGAAATCAAGACCATTCAAGATCTCAGAGGAAAAAGCATCGGCGTTGGATCGGTTGGCGGTTTACCGTATCGGTTGTTGCGAGTCTTCGTGAAAAAGTTCGGGTTGGTGGATACGCAGATTCGCCCGGTGGGCGGCAGCCAGCCGGAACGCTACAACGCGATCGTTCAGGGAGTCATTGATTCCGGACCGTTCACTCCACCGATGGACGCTCGCGGCAGGAAAGATGGCTTCAACCTCGTTTACCATCTCAACGACTTGGGCCTGCCCGCGATCTATAGCTCGCTGCATACGAATGCCAGAACATTACGCGAACGCCGCCAAACCGTGCAGCGTATGGTTGCCGCCCTGGCGGAATCTGTAAAGTTTGTCGAAGACAATCCCGAGAAAGCGAAAGCGGCGGTGGCGAAAATTTTGAGAGTACAGGATGAGGATGTTTTACAGTCATCGTACGACGCCTACGCCAAAAAGCACGTGAACCGGCGTCTGGTCGTGCCGCTCAACGCCGTCACCGAATCGATTGACGTGGCGCGCGACGCCGGAACCAAGATCGTGAAGAATACCAGCCAGATCGTCGACAACAGCTTCGCCGAGAGCCTGGAGAAAACCGGATTTCTAAAGGAGCTTTGGGGCGGTAAGGTGCCCAACTAACTCGCAGGAGGTATCGTAAGTTGAAACCGACGGACCTGATTAACGGTCACTACGAATGCCGCTCTTTCGAAGAATCTCTGCCCATCCTAAAAGAGTTTCTCGCGCTTGAGGTTGTCCAGGAGCGCAACCGAGATAAAATCGTCAAGCATCCGAACACCGATTGGCAATTGGTTGTCCATGCGAACGGCGCCGAGGCGCCGATCAAGTCCATGCGCAACCACTACGGCGTGCGCGTCGCCACCAACGCTGAAGTCGATCGGGCCACTGAATATCTGGAGAGCAAGAAGGGTGAATACGGCATCAAGGTCATCAACCCTCGCGAGAATCACAACGCCTATTCGGTTCACTTTTATGAGCCAGGCGGCAATTATTGGGAGATCGAGTCCTACGAACACGCGGTCGAGCACGGCATGGGCAAGACCACCAATCCACACTGGACGAAAGCGATCACCGAAGGAGAATTTCCCGGGCGTGGCTACATTCCCCAAGCGCTAACTCACGGTACGCTGGAAAACGATGATTTGGCAACATCCGAACAGTTTTACCGTGAGGCCCTCGGGTTAGAGGTGGTCAAGCTCTGGCCCAGCTCCTGCTATGTAAAACATCCGAATACGCCCTGGTACGTCGTCTGCATCCAGGCGCAAAATCCCAATCGCCCCCGGCTATCGCGCTTTCAACGCTTCACCGTCGCGCTGGATTCCGCGGCCGCGGTGCACGATGCCCACCGCGCGTTTGCGGCGAACCGGCATAACGGGCAACTGCGCGCCCTCGAAGAAGTAATCGATGCAGACGAGGGCGCATCATTTCTGCTTGCCGACTTGAACGGCAACTGGTGGGAAATCGGCACCATCCCCTCCTGAGTCAATTCCGCTAGCGGACGCAGAATCAGCATACCCTGGCATCGCGTCGGCGATTTGATCCATGACCAAATCAAACCATCTACGCGTTGGTACCAAAGAATCGCGTTTTTTCTACGGCTGGTATATCGTCGCCGTCGGCATCCTCGTCAATATCGCCGGCACTTTTGCCTTCTCCAGCACGCTGAGTATTTTCCTCAAACCGATCACAGAAGAACTCGGCGTGTCGCGCGGGGCTTTCTCGCTGATTCGCAGCTTCGAGATCGGCGTCGCGGCAATGATCGTGCCGATCCTCGGCCCATGGATTGATCGCCACGGCGGGCGCGGCGTGCTGGTCCTCGGCGTGCTCATGGAAGGCGCCGGCTTGGTGCTCTCAAGCCTGGTGCAAAGTTTCTGGCAGTTTGCCCTGGTCCGCTGTTCTTTGGTGATCGCCGGCGAAGCATTGCTCGGCTCCCTAGTCATCAACGTCACCATCGCGCAATGGTTCGTGCGCAAACGCGGCCGCGCCATGGGCATCGCCAACCTAGGCACGGGCATTGCCAAGCTGAGTATTCCCTTGTGCGCCGCATCATTGTTCGTGCTGGTCGGCTGGCGTAGCACCTGGGCGATTTTCGGCATCGTCGCGCCGCTCCTCGTCGTCGCACCAGCGCTCATCTTCATACGCCGGAATCCGGAAGAGATGGGACTTAGACCGGACGGCGATCCGCCACTTCAACGACCTGATACGCTACCCGCGACCGGCGAGGCACTGTCCACCGCGCAACGCGAAGGCCCGCCGGCGGAAACCGTATGGAGCCGAGCGGAGGCGCTGCGCCTTCCGACCTTCTGGCTCCTCGTCGTCACGTTCGGCATCGCCGGCATCGGCATCGCAGGCCTCAATCTGCACATCTTTTCTTACGTCACCGACATCGGCTACTCGCCGCTCGTCGCCGCGTCGTTCATGAGCACGATTGCGTTCACCCAGCTCGGCTCCACCCTCGTATGGGGAATGCTCGCCGATAGATTCGAAATAAGAAAAGTTTCCTGCGTGCAGTTTCTGATCCAGGGAATAGGACTGGTAACGGCGATTTCAACCGGTCAAATCCATATCGCTTACTTGGGTTTCTTTCTCTATGGCACGGCCTGGCCGGAAGTTTCGTGTTGCGCGAAGTCATCTGGGCCAACTTCTTTGGCAGAACATCGCTTGGCACCGTGCGCGGTCTTTCGCTCTTCTTCTCGCACTTGTTCGCCGCCAGCGGCGCGCCCTTTTTCGGTTTTCTGCACGACCGCACGGGCAGCTACAACTTATCGTTTACGCTTTTTTCTTGCGCGCTTTTTACTTCGGCGGTGTTGATCCTGCTGGCGACTCCGCCGCGACGACCGTCCGCGTGACCGAGCAGAACGCCTCGAAACCGTGCGACAAAGCTACCGCCAATCCGGCAAATAATTCTGCTGCTCAAAGTCGCCGGTCCCCCTCATCTGACTCGCAATCGACTGGATGACCAGTAACGCAGCTTGTAAGCAAATGCCGAACTGGCTATGACCGCGATATGACTAAATTAATTACCCAAATCGTGTTTTTGGGTTTGATCTCGCTCATCGGTCAGCGAATGGCCATCGGGCAGTCCGGCAAAATTCATATTTCCGCACCCTCCAAGTCACTCTCGTGGTTTCCCATTCACCTCGCTCGCGAAAGGGGATTTTACCGGAGCGAAGGCCTCGACGTCGATTACGTCATCATGAAGCCGCAGGTCGCGATGCAGGCGCTGATTGCCGGCGACGTGGCCTACACGACGGCGCTCGGCTCGACGATTCGCGCGGCCCTGCGCAACGCGCCGTTGCGGGTTGTCATGACCATCGCTGACAAACCGCTGTTCGCGTTGATCGCGCGGCCGGGAATCAATTCCGTAAGCGAGCTCAGAGGGAAATTGCTGGGCATATCCTCGTTCGGCGCGAGCACCGATACCTACGCGCGGGCGCTGCTGCGCCGCTACCAGCTCGCGCCGAATCAGGAAGTAAAATCCTCGCTCTCGGCGGCGGCATGAATCGCATCGCGGCGATGGAAAGCGGCGCCATCGACGCCGCGCTCATCGAAGCGCCCTACAACGTCATGCTGGAGCGAAAAGGCTTTCGCAAGATTCTCTTCGTCGGCGATTTGATTCCGTCGCCATTAGCCGGGTTCGGGACGCGATTGGAAAAGATCCAGAAGCAGCCGGAAGAGATCCAAAGGCTGGTGCGGGCAACGCTGCGGGGAATTCAATATGCCAAAACGAACCGGCAGGAGAGCGTCCGCTCGATAATGAAATGGACGGATATGGATCAGGGATTGGCTGAGGGCAGTTACGCAATGGCCACATCGAGCTGGTCCGCAACAGGTAGGCCCAGCGCTGAAGGATTACAAGTCGCGATGGAAGAGATTCGTGCTGAGTTCAACCTGGAGACCGCGCCCGATCCTGCGAGCGCCTTCGATTTCAGTTTCGTTCGATAACCGCGCGGCCAAATGCAATTTATGGCAATGCTGAACTTAAGAATCCTGCTGCTTCATCTTTTGCAGCAATTCTTTCACCGATGACTTGGCGATCACCCTTTCGAACTGGGCTCGATAGTTGTTAACAATGCTGACCTTGTCGATGACCATGTCGTAGACTTTCCATTGGCCATCGATGTCGTGAAGCTGGTAATCGATGGGAAGTTCATCGCCGCTGCTGACGACTTGGTTTCCACGCTCGCATTCTTACCGTCAAGAACTTCACATTCGTATTGAATTTTTTCATCGCCCGACGCCCGTACCGAGCGGCCATAAGCGCGCAGCAGTCGCTGAGTGTACGCCTCGACAAACTCCCGTTGCTCGCTTTGGTCGAGAGCCTGCCAATGGCGACCCAAGATCGCCTTGTCATCTCGGAAAAATCGAATCGACTATAGATCAGCGCCATCGCCCGTTCGGGCAATCCGGACGCGCGCAGTTGGGCCACCGGAGTATTGACCAGGATTTTGACGAATTCATTGATCGTTGTGCTGAGCTGCATGGTGGCCTCTCCAGCAGACGAGTCGGGTGGCGCTAAAAGGAAAGTAGAAAATAGCAATACCGCAGCTAACTTATTGAAATGTTTCATTTTGATTCAGCTCTCAAGAATAATCGTTAAGGTCTTAACTGTTATTTTAGACGCACGCAAACCGAAAGAGGGTTCACCTGGTTGAAGGCTGCGGAGGTGCTTCAACAAGAAGTTGCTTGTGACTGATAGTTGCAATGCTTGACTATGCCTGAAAAACCGGAGAAATGATCGAAGTGCTTTATTTCGCGTACGGCTCCAACATGAACTGGCAACAAATGCAGCGCCGCTGTGTGTCGTCTAGATTCGTTTGCGTCGCGCGACTGCGCAATTACCAGTTCGGCATCACGCGCCATTCACGTCTGCGCGATTGCGGCACCGCCAATGTTTTTCCGGCAGCCGGGAAAGAGGTTTGGGGTATCGTCTACGAAGTTAGTGATAGCGATCTTGTAACACTTGATGGTTTTGAGGATGGTTATCGTCGCGAAATGATCCCGGTTTATGCACTCGGCGACGGAACCCATCCGCTGGAGGTTTTAGTCTACGTCGCCGAAATCGAAACGAACGTTCCACCCGCCAGTGCCGAATATAAAAGGCTCATCCTCGAAGGCGCTAAACATTGGAATCTTCCCGCCATTCACCAGTCGGCGCTTGAAGCCATTCAAACCGCCGACGATCAATAACAACCGCTCGCTCCAAACGCGCTTTCGGAAGATTTCAATCCGGCAAGCGATGTAACATAGACATACACGCATCCCTGCGCTAAGATTCGCATGAATCCAATTTCGCAGTTTCCCCATGGCCCCAAAGATCGCCGAGATCCGTGATCGAGCGAAAGGCATTGCGCGCCATCCGCGCACGCGAAAGATTGCGATTTGGGCGGTTGCGATCTTTGTCGCGATCGGAGTCTTGTTAGGATTGGTTGCGCCGTCGCTGATCCGTAGCAAGATCGCCAGCGGGCTGTCCGCCAAGCTGCACCGCCAAGTTTCCATCGAACAACTGAGAATCAACCCTTACACGATGACGTTGGCGATTCGCGGCTTTTTGATGAAAGAGCGCGAGAGCCAAACCGCCCGCCGTGTCATTCGACGAGCTTTTCGTCAACCTCGAGCTGCAATCGCTGTTCCGTCTGGCCCCAGTAGTCAAAGAGCTGCGGCTCGTTAAGCCCTACGTCAACTTGGTCCGCAACGAAGATCTCAAGTACAACTTTCAAGATATTGTCGATGAATTTACCTCCGGTCCGCCCGGGCCGACGCCGCGTTTCGCACTAAACAATATTCAAGTCGTCGATGGGAAGATCGATTTCGACGACCGGCCGGAAAAAACCAAACACCTGATCGATCGCGTAAGGATCGGCGTGCCGTTTATTTCGAGCTTGCCGTCGTACGTCGATATCACAGTCAAACCTGAGTTCTCAGCGGTGATCAACGGCGCGCCTTTGCATCTCGGCGGCGATAGCAAACCGTTCAAGGAGTCTCGCGAGAGCACGCTCGCGATCAATATCGATAAACTGGAAATCGCCAAGTATCTCGAATACTCGCCCGTAACATTGAATTTCACAGTGCCGTCCGGCCACTGCACGGCAAGATAACAGCCAATTTCAAAGCATCCAAAAATAATCCGTCGGTGCTTTCGATCGGCGGCAATCTCGGCTTGACGGATCTTGATATGCAGCAAACCGGCGGCGCGCCATTGGTCAAACTGCCCAGCTTTGAAGTTCTAATCGACGCCCTCGAAGTATTCGCCAACAAGATCGCGGTAAAATCCATTAAATCCCAAGGTCTCGAGCTTCATTTGAATCGCGGTCGCGACGGCAAATTGAATTTGGCAAACCTCGTCGAAGCGCCGACAAAGCCCGCCGCGCCGGAACCGAAGAAGGAGAGCAAACCGTTCGGTTATTCGATCGGCGAGATCGCGCTCGAATCGGCCAGGATTCACATCGATGACGAGCAACCGCAGCTGCCCTACAAGAACCGCCTGAACGACGTCAATGTCAAAATTACCGGTCTCACGAACGAGCCAGGAAAAACAGCCAACGTTGAGTTATCGTTTGAATCCGAGGGCAAAGAAAAGTTCAGCCACAGCGGCACGCTGCAAATGACGCCGCTGCTCGCCGAGGGCAAGCTCGACCTCGAAGCTCTGAAAATCGGCGCGCTTCGTCCCTACTATGACAACGCGCTGGCGGCGGAGATCAAAGAAGGTCTTCTCGATCTATCGACGCAATACCGGTTCGAGGAAAAAGGCGAGCAATCTGAAATCAATTTGACGAGTTTGAGCACAAACCTGCGCGCTTTGCGGCTTGAGCTCGCCGGGCAACCCGAGCCGCTTTGGCGCATCGCGTCGCTCGCGCTGAAGGACGTTGCCGTCGATGTCGCTAAAAAAACGATTGTCATCGGCGCGCTCGAAGGGAAAGACGGCAACGGCTATATCCAACGCGATAAAGACGGCGCCGTCAATCTCGTCCGCATTGCAAAGTCTCAGCCTGCGGGTGCTGCGCCCGCACAACCGGCGAAAAGGACCGACGGCGACTGGCGCATCGACGCCAAACAAATCGCCCTCGACCGCTTCAAGATCGACGTCGACGATCGCGGGACGCCCACGGGCGCAAAAACAGCTCTCTCCGATATTTCGCTGCGCGCGGAGAATTTTTCTACGGCGAAAAACCAGCGCGGCAAAGCGACGATCAGAACCCGGATCAATAACAAAGGCGTCTTGCGTCTTGCCGGCGCAGCGACCGTCAATCCCGTTAATGCCAAGTTTGCCGTCGATGGCCAGGACATCGAGTTGGTGCCTTTTCAGAATTACATGACCGACAAAGTAAATTTCCTCCTCACCGGCGGTCAAATCGGCACCAAGGGTGAGCTGGCTCTTGAGACCGTTGCGGATGGCGGGAAGAAGTTCAATTATCAAGGCAGCGTCCGCGTCGCCGACTTTGGCAGCGTCGAAAAGGATGGCGCTCAGGACCTGCTCAAGTGGAAGTCGCTGGCGCTCGACGCCATTCAGTTCGACTTGGAGCCGTTTCAACTACGCATCGGCGAGATCACGCTGGCGGATTTCTATTCCCGGCTGATCCTCGGCGCCGATGGCAAAATGAACTTACAAAAATTGACGGTCCAGCCCGAGGAGAAAAAGGAAGAGCCCGCGGCGCAAGCGCAGCCCGCCGAAAAACCCGCTCCTCCGCCTCCCGATAGTGCGACGAGCCCCAAGGCGATCAGCATCGGCAAAATCAATCTTCAGAGCGGCAACATCAACTTCAGCGATTTCTTTGTCAAGCCGAATTATTCAGCCAACCTCACCAGCGTCCAAGGGGTAATTTCTGAACTGAAACCGGAGACTGCGGGAGACATCGACCTCAAAGCCAAGCTCGACGAATCAGCGCCGGTGGACATCAAAGGCAAGATCAATCCGCTTTCCAAAGATCTTTTTCTCGATATCATCGCCGACGCGCGGGAAATCGAGCTGAGTCCGATGACGCCCTATTCCGCCAAATACGTCGGCTATGGCATCGAGAAGGGAAAGCTCTCATTTAACGTCAAGTACAAACTGGAAAACCGCAAGCTCAGTGCGGAAAACAAGATCATTCTTAACCAGCTGACCTTCGGCGAGAAAATTGAAAGCCCGACGGCGACAAAGCTGCCCGTGTTGCTCGCCGTCGCCTTGTTGAAAGACCGCAATGGCGTCATTGACGTCGATTTGCCGATCAGCGGTTCCCTTGACGATCCGCAGTTTAGCGTCGGCGGGATCGTATTACGGATCATCATCAACATTATCACGAAAGCAGTCACCGCGCCGTTTTCACTCATCGCCTCGGCGTTCGGCGGCGGTGGCAGCGGCGACGAGCTGAGCTATATTGAATTTGCCGATGGCCGCGCGACCCTCGATCCGCCGCAGCGGGAAAAGATCGCGACCCTGGCAAAAGCATTGAACAATCGTCCCGCGCTAAATTTGGAGCTCACCGGACGCGTCGATCCGGTCAGCGATGCCGATGGGCTCAAACGAGTTGGCATCGAACGCAAGGCCAAGGCTCAGAAGCTGAAAGATCTCGCCCGCAAAGGCCAGGCACCGCGATCGGTCGACGATGTCCAAGTCGATAAGGGCGAGTATGCGCGCTATCTCAAAGACGCCTACGGTGATGAAAGTTTTCCCAAACCGCGCAACCTAGTCGGTTTAGCGCAAGACTTGCCGGTTCCGGAGATGGAGAAATTGATGATGCAGCATGCCAAGGTGAGCGACGACGATCTGCGTCAACTCGGCAGCCAGCGCGCGCAAGTCGTACGCGACGCGCTGCTCACCAACGGCCAAGTCGCCGCTGAGCGCCTATTCGTTGTCGCCGCTAAACCCCTTTCGGGGGAAGAACGGACCAAGCTCAAAGGCAAACCCAACCGCGTCGATTTTACGATGAAATAGGTCTCAGTGACGCCGAACGCCGCGCGGCAAAACCAAAACTCGATGCGGAAAAAGGAATCTAACCACGAAATGTCCAGCGAGGCACAACCGAATCTGAGTATCTCGCGCAAAGAGCGTCAGGAAAACCGATTCCGAATTTGCCCAAGCCGGGAAAACCTTGACGGACAGTAACAAAAGAACGACAAGGCATCGGATATCGAGACTCTTGAAGCTTCGTACTTCGTGACCTTCGTGGTTAGATTGTATCTTCTGGCCGATCGAGCAACGCAGCGTCGGCTCTCCAAAACAATGCGCAACCATAGAACTTTCTTCAGTCGTATACAGCAACGAGCCAAGGAATTTCTGAGGTGCTTTTCCTCAAGTTGTAGCGTTTGGGCTTCTGATATAGACTCACTCTGCACTCAGGAGGATCGTCCATGACCGAAGCAAGAAAAAACGCCAAACCGAAAGTCACCATCATTGCCAGCAAGGGCGCTAATCAAGCGATTAATTTCATGTTGGAAGACCGCGATGAATTGGAGTGGCTGGTCGCCATCGGTAGAAATCACCAGGGCGACATTTTCTTCTACGATACCGGCGGCGATATCATTCAAGATCTAGGCGCCTTGGAGTACATAAAGGAAAGGATCGTAAGAGATTACTTCGGCGAATCCGAAGAATAACCCGCGCTTGATGCGCGACCGTTCAAACGTTCAAGGTTCAAAAGTTCAAGATATTTTTTTCAGGCCTATCCCTCGCCTTT
This sequence comes from uncultured delta proteobacterium, assembly GCA_963804165.1. Lineage (GTDB taxonomy): Bacteria > Desulfobacterota > Binatia > UBA9968 > UBA9968 > DP-20. Next base: position 168,350 of record CAWDPO010000003.1, on the reverse strand, counting down.
AACCATTGAACCTTGAACGAATCTTTCAGCTTCCCGGGATCTTCGGCTTAAAGCGCAGCGGCGCGGACCCGGCCGGCAGATAATCTTCCAAATTTACCGTTTCCCAGCCCATCGGACGCAACCGTTCGAATTCCTCGCGCCGTTTGGCATCGCACTCGGGCGGTTTCGTTGCGTCGATGATCATCTTACCGCCGATGCGGTGCCACCCTGGCGCTCCGGGATGACCGAACTCCGGACAGGACGGATCCATCGCATGAATTTTTGACCCCGGAATAACCGTGATGTCCTCTGCCGGGTTGACCCGCGTGTTGATCGACCAGAGCACTTCCGCATAGTTAAAGATATCGACGTCGACGTCGACGGCAATGGCGATTTTGGGATGCTGATACTCGCTCGACAGCACCGACATCAAAACGTTTTTCGCTTCGCCGTAATAGCGTGGCTTCATCTGCACGACCACACCGAAAATCCCCGGCATCACTAAAACGTTTCTGACATCGGCCGAGCCGCCGACGGTGCGCGCGCGGCGCAGAATCTGTGCCGACATCGGCACTTTGTGGTACACGCAGCCCTCGACTTCGGTGCCATTCTGGACGTTTTTAAAAATCGCGTCGCCGCGCATCGTGATGGCCTTGATATTGACGATGGGATTCATGCCGGAACCAGTGAGATAGTAATCTTGAAACTCGCTGAACGGGCCTTCTGGCTCTCTCACTTTTGGCGGGATCTCCCCTTCGAGTATGATCTCCGCGAACGCCGGCACTGCCAAATCGACGGTTCGGCACTTCACCAGCTCCACTTCCTCCTGGAGGAGAGCGGAAGCAATCTCCAACTCGTCGACACCATACTGCGTCGTCGTCGCGGCCGCGAAGTAATACATCGGATGATGGCCGATCATGATCGCCACCGGCATCGGCTTGTCCTGGGCTTCGTACATTTGGTAATTGCTCCAGGCGTGGCGCGGATACAATAGAATGCCAGTCTTCTTCGGACCCTTCATTTGCAGACGATGAAAGCTCAAGTTGCGACGCCCGGTTTCCGGGTTTTTTGTGATCATCAATCCGGAGCCGATAAACGGTCCGCCGTCACGAATGCCCGCCTGATGGATCGGCATCTGGGTGATATCGACGTCATCGCCAACGACGACTTTTTGTTGCACCGGCCCGGTTTCGACCAAACGGGTCGTCCCGAGCTTCTCGGTTCGACGCACGAACTCCGGAATCATCTCGTCACGAGGCGTGCCAAAGGCCACCGGCGCCAGCGACACGTCACCCGGTGCTTGGCCCAAGCAGCGCCAACCGGGATAGCCGGGAAGATTTTCGAACAGCAATCCGCGGTCGCGCGCCTGCCACAGCAGCGCGCCCATTTGCGTGCGCGGATCGACCGGCTTACTGATGCGCGCCAACAAACCGGCTTTTTCCAGTTGAGTGATCCACGTGCGCATGTCTTGGGGCATGGGCGGTTCCTCCGAGTCAAACAATAAGTCGCGAACATGCATATCACGGCACAAGCGCAATCGGAACCTGGGGTGATGGAGTATTGGAGTACTGGAGTGTTGGGATTTATAACCCAATACTCCAGTACTCCAATTCCTCCATTACACCGCCCCTTCCGCGCTTGACTGCTACCACCACTTCTCTTACCGTCGATCCATGACGTCAATCACAGCATTGTTCGGCATGGACAAGATGGCGCCAGCAAAGGCGCGCGCGTTGAGCATCGTGTACGCCTCGAGCATCACCCTGATGATGGGCGTCAATTTCATCCAGCCGGCCTTACCGGCGCTTTCCCAAACGTTCGGCGTCACCGACGCACAGCTCTCGTGGGTGATGACGTTATTTACCGCGCCGGCGATCGTGCTGTCGCCGATCTTCGGCGTGATCGCTGACTTACACGGGCGGCGCCTGTTGCTTGGCTTCGGATTGATCGTCTTCGGAATTTTCGGCGTGGCGATGGCGTTCGCGCCCACTTTCGGCTGGCTGCTCGCCTTTAGAGCTCTTCAAGGCATCGGCTTCAGCGCCGTCATCCCGCTCACCATCGTCCTGATCGGTGATCTTTTGGAAGGCGACAACGAAATCAGCGGCCAAGGCCTCAAAGTCTTTCTCGACCGCATCGGTTACTTCGTATTTCCACCCCTCGGCGGCTTACTCGCCACCATCGCATGGTTTTGGCCTTTCGCCTGTTACGTGATCGCGGTACCCGTGGGCTTGATCGCATTGTTCTGGATGCCCGAAACCAAAGGCAAGACCGGCGAGAAGCCCCTGACTTATCTCGGCGACATGTTGCGGCTCACGCGCCATCCGCGGCTGGTGATCGCGTTTTGCGCGGGTTTTTTGCGCTTCTTTCTTGACTACGGCTTTCTTACTTATTTTCCGCTTTTTCTCGTGCGCACGCAGGGCATCTCAATGGCGACGGCGGGGTTCCTGTATATCTTTTTTTCCGTCGGTGCGATGGTGACATCAAGCCAGGCGGGGCGCATCGCTGCCGGCCACGACAAGGCCAATATTTTGTTCCTCGCTTTCGTCGTCAGCGGCGCCGCCGTGCTCGCCGTCCCTTTTGTCCATGGGGCGTGGCTGGTCGGCGGTGCACTTTTTTTCTACGGCCTCGCCAACGGCGTTATCTCACCCATGCAGAAAAGCCTGCTCACCCAAAACGCTCCGGCGGAGTTGCGCGGCGGGATTGTTTCCTTCGACCGATTGATTCAACAAGTCTCCAAGACCGCGTCGACATCGATCGTCGGCTTGCTCCTGATCAGCGCCGAGCTGCCGACGATTTTCTGGATGCTTGGGATTCTTTCGATCGTCAGCGTCGCTTTAATGGCTTGTTTATTGCCGCGCTCGCAGCGCGTAGTTTCGAGCGCAAGCGCGACTTAAACCGCGCTACGGGCGACGGCGGCGCGATTGCCCGTGGGATCCGTTGCCCGCCGCCGACACTAGCCTTTTAGGATCGCGACTGCGGCGCTCATTCCCGGCCTCAACACATGATCGGGGTCGTCGATCCTGACTTCAGTCTCAAACACTTGCAACACGCGCGTTTCATCAGTCCTTGCGTTGCGCGGGGCAAATTCGCCTTGGCGATGAATACGGCGTACGACGCCGCCAAAAATTCTGTCGGGAAAAGAGTCGACGCGAATCGATGCTTTATCGCCCGGGTGCACGAACCGCAATTGCGCCTCCGGGAGGTAAGCTCGCACCCATAGGCTCCCCGTGCGCAGCAATGTGACCGCCGGTTTGCCCGCGCCCACGAGATCGCCGGTTTGTAGATCCAGGGTTTCCACCAAAGCATCCACAGGCGACTTGATTACGGTTTCATCCAACTGGGTGCGGATCCAATGTGCCTTCGCTTGCGCCGCTTCGAGCCCGGATTTTGCCTGAGCGATTTCTTCCTTGCGGTAGCCGGCGCGGAGCTGGCGAAGCTTGGCATTTGCTTCGACCACGCGCTGCCATGGACGTTCCAGGTCCTCCTGACCCGTCTCTGCCACCAGCAAATCATAGCGCTGGCCCGTCGCCTTCACTTTTTGCTCGACTTCGGCCGTTCTCACGGCAGCGTCGTCCAACTCTTGCCTGGCAATAAGATCGCGTTTGCTGAGCTCTTCCACGCGCTTCAAGGACTTGCGCGCGTTCTCTGCCTGGGCTTTCGCTTCCACCCAGTCCGCCATGGCCTGCTCGATCTGCCAATATCGCGGTTCGGACGTTAAATGGGCCAGCTCGGCCTGCGCTTGCTTCAGCGCTGCTTCGGCCTGGTCGATCTCTTCGCTGCGATATCCAGCGCGGAGAAGCGAATATTTGGCTTCCGCTTGCCGCAGGTTCGCCTGGGCTTCAGCCAGGGACGCATCGAGCTCCCTAGGCTCTAGAAGTAACAGGGTTTCTCCGGCCTTGACCGTCTCGCCTTCACGAGCCACCACTTTGATCACTCGTCCGCCGATTTTTGATCCGACGTGAACGTCATCCGCTTCGATATTGCCCGAAATGACAACCGATTCCCTGTTGCCGGCGTAATTCCACAGTGAATAGCCGGTGCCCAGAACAAAGGCCGCAACAAGGATCCCGGTAATGACCGTGCTTCGTTTCATCAACTAGCTTCCAAAGCGCGCAAGGTTTCGTGAAGCGGCTAAAACGGCTTGAACTCCTTGTCCTCCCGGCTCTCGGTCTCCAGCTGGATCGTGGTGTGCTCGATATTGAATTGCTCTCTAAGCGTATCTTCGATGCCGTTTAGGACGAGATGAAAATCCCCGCCGTTTACCACGACCGCATGCGCGCTCAGCGTGAAGATATCGGACGTGACTGCCCAGATGTGCAGGTCGTGAACGGCGCTGACGCCATCGACCGCTTCGATGGTGCGGCGGACTTCTTCGAGTTGGATGCCTTTGGGGACCGTCTGCATCAGCACGCTGAGAGAGTCCTTCACCAAGCTCCACGAAGAAAAGAGAATCAACACACCGATAAAAATACTGATGACCGGGTCGGCGAGATACCAGCCCGTCGTTAACATCACGATCCCTGCGACGATCGCCCCCACCGAGCCCAAGGCGTCGCTCAGAACGTGCAAGAAAGCCCCGCGCAGATTCAAATTGTGACGATGTCCTCCATGCAAGATCGCCGCGGCGGTCAAATTCACGGCCAGGCCAAGGATGGCGACGATCATCATGCCATAGCTTTCGACCTCCGGTGGATGAGACAAACGACCGTAAGCCGCGGCAAAAATGATCCCCACGATCAACCATAATGTGAGACCGTTAAACAACGCCGCCAGGATTTCGATGCGATGATAGCCGTAGGTCCGATGCATCGTCGCCGGCCGCCGCGCCATGCGGAACGCGAACAGGCTCAAAGTCAACGCGCCGATATCGGACAGCATATGGCCGGCGTCCGATAACAACGCCAAGCTGTTGGTGAGAAAGCCGGCGATCAACTCGGCGAAAAAATACATGGAGCTGATGGCCAGTGCCCACTGCAGTCGTCGCGTTTCAGTATGGCGTTCCATTTCCCTATCGCGTGATGTCTAGGTTACTCTTCAGAAAATTATCGCTCAAGCGCGCCGCGGAATAAATTTCAGAGCGGCGGGCATCGCGCATTCCGCGGCCGATGCGACGGCCCGCGCGCCCCGTTTCCGCCTCCGTTAATTGCCATCCTTATCGGAGTTCCGCCGGTCCTGCTTCAAGATCAGAAAGAATATTTTTCCCGCGCGATTCATGTAACCTCCCAATCCTTCCGCGACGCTCCCGGTGCCAAAAAAGAGGTCGGCCCGCTGCAAACCACGGATCGCGCCGCCGGTATCTTGATTGAGCACGAAGCGCGTTACCGGACGCCAGCCGGTCAATCCTCCGGCGCTATCAATGATCGGGATTTCCGTTTGAATCAAGGCGAGCGCCCCTTTGGGAAACAGCCGCGAGTCGGTAGCAATCGACCGCCCCGCCGTGACCGGCACTTCCAGGCTGCCCAGCGGTCCCACCGGGTTCACACGAAAAAAAACGTAGCTTTCGTTGTATGTCAGGATCTCACTTTGCTCGCCGGGATTGTCATTGAGATAGCGGCGCAAGCGTTGCATCGACATTTCCTCTTTGGCAAGCTTGCCGCTATCGATGAGCAACCGGCCAATGCTGCGATAGGGCCAGCCGTTCTGCGCGGCGTAGCCCGCGCTCAATTCAGCGCCGTCCGGCAGACGGATAATACCGGAACCTTGGATATGCAGGAAAAAAAGCTCCACCGGATCCGCAACCCAAGCGATCTCGAGGCCGCGCCCGCGCAACGCACCCTCCTCGTCGATTTGCCGGCGTGTAAAATACGGCAAGAATTGCTCGCCTTGAGCTCGGCCGACAATCTTTTCGACGCTCACTTGCGGCGTCAGGGTCACCTTTTCGGCGCTCATAAGATCAGGCGGCCTGCCGTAAAGCGGATAGCGAAATTTATCTGTGCGCACGGGGCTGCCATCGATGACCGGCTGATAATAGCCGGTGAACAAGACCTGCGACAGCTCGGTGTTGGAACTCGATGGCACCACGTCGAAACGCCCGTTGATTTCACGCGCAAAGCACTCGGCGCAATGCCAATGATCGAGCGCCTTCTCGAAAACCGTGAGCGAATCTAAAATCTCCTTGGCGGTTAACCGGCGCGGCTGTTCACCGACGACGCGCTCCGGCGGTAGCTTTTGCAAGTAACCGATGCTGTGTCGAAGGGCGTTGCGCAATGAATCGACATCGAGATCGTCGCCGAAGGCGGCCGGTTTTGATGGAGCTTTTTTACCACCGGGCGTCAGCGGCGAAACACAACCCGAAAGAACCGAAGCCGTGAGCACTAGAGCGCACAGGCTGAAAAGCTTGAAGCGAGAAAACATTTGCGAGACACTTACGCGTGTTGGATTACCAGGCAATCAGGAAAGAAGTCGCCCGCGTCGTCGATCGGTTGCCGCGCCACTTTCGCGAGCAGTTGCGCAATGTCGAATTTGTCGTGGAACAACGACCGTCTCGCGAACTCCTGCGCGCCGAAGGACTGGATCCGCGCCACGATACCCTTTACGGTATCTATCAAGGCGTGCCGTTACCCGATCGTTCCAGTCTCGATCCGCCGCTCCTGCCGGACAAGATTACCATATTCGCTGCACCGCTGCTCGAAGATTTTCCCGATCCCGAGGAGCTCCAGGAAGAAATCCGCCTGACGGTTTTGCACGAAATCGCCCACTATTTCGGTATGGACGAAGAGGAGATCGAAGATTTGGGATACTGAGCCATTGCGAATTCCGAGTTCAGCGTCTTTCCGGACAACACTAAACCCGAAACACGAAACCTTAAACGAATTCAATCCCTGATATCTTGTAAAAACCATTCCGTCGGCAGCTCGCGGCCGACTTTTCTCTGCTTCGCCAATTCGACGACCTTGCCCGCGCAGGCGGCGAACTGCAGACCCTGGGTGCCTGCGTTGATGAAGTAAGTCACCTGTTTGTTATTCGTCCTCCCGGGAACCTTTCCCGCCCGGACATCCATGAAATATTTGAAGTAGTCGCCTTTATAATTATCCACCTTCGGATTCGGGATGCGCGCGCGTTCCTCAGGCTGGCCAGCGATGTAACCGACGTTGCCGTGCAAGCGAACCATGCCCTCGTCCATCGCTTCAATCGTATTCTTGCCCAGCTTCACCGAGAGATCGCAGGTCTGGATCACGCGCGGGCCGATCTCACAGGCGCGGACAGAGGTAATGTGCGCGCCCTCTTTCAGCCAGTCCGGCTCGTCGAAGACCGTCTGTGTCGAGTCCGTACAGGTGGCCACGATATCGGCATCGCGCACGACTTTTTCCGGCGTGTCGACGGCCACGACTTCGATATCTAATTTTCCCGTCATCTCTCTGGCAAACCGCTCGCGGTTTGCTATCGTCGGGCTGTAGACTTTGACGCGGCGGAGCTTGCGCACCTCATAGAACGCTTCCAAATAACTGCGCGCCATGCCGCCGGATCCGAAGATGCCGATATCGCAGGCGTCTTCGCGAGACAAATATTTTGCGCCCAAACCCGCGCAGCCACCGACGCGCATATGTTGGATCAGTCCATCATTAATAATCGCGAGCGGTTCGCCGTTACGCACGCTGAAGACCATCACCAATCCGCACCACGTGCCCGGCTGCATGCAGTACTTCTCTTCCGTCTCGCCGTTGGGCCAATAGACGACATCTGATTTCATGCGAATCGCGAACACGCCGATCTTCCGGCTCGCGCCTTCCATCGTACCCCAGCGATAATAGCCGTCCGGCCGGTCACAGGGCATCCATAAGTCTAAGCGCGGCCGATACACCGCGTCGCCCTTAAGCAAATCGTCATATCCGTCTTCCAATGCAGCGAGGCAATCTTTCATCGTGAACAGCTTTTCGACTTCCTGGTTGTTGATCAGCAGCATGGCGTCCTCCTGGCATTGGATTACAACAAACCCGACGATTTGAAAAGGCAAGCCCCGCGATCTTGGGGGTACAATGGCGTGGGATTTTGGTTTGACAACTCCCGGTCATTGTCGCAATTATAAGCCGAAAATTCCCACGAGAGGAGATTGCATTGAAAATCCTACGATTCAACGATGACAGAATCGGCGTCGTCAAAGACAATAACATGGTCGTCGATGTGAGCGACAGCGTGAGTGCGCGCAAGGCCAAGGGGCCGCAGCGCGTAATCGAAGAAATCATCGAAGGCTGGCGCAAGTATCGGCGCCGTTTCGAAAAAATCATGGCACAACAGAGCGGCGTACCGTTGGATAGCGTGCAACTGCGTTCTCCGCTGGCCCGCCCGGGAAAGTTTCTCGCGGCGTTCAGTAATTATATCGATCGTCCGGGCCGTACGGCGGATAATTTTCCCAATGAATATTTCTACAAGTCGCCGGACCTGGTCGGTCCGGGCGAATCCGTCGAGCTGCGTGACATTCCGGCCTGCGTCGTCTATCAGCCGGAAGCCGAGTTTGCCTTTGTCATGGGCAAGACCGCGGAGAACGTTGCGGAGAACAAAGCGCTCGACTACGTTTTCGGCTATGTGCCGGTCTTCGATATCTCTACGCGCGGCCTTCTCCGGCGCACGCAGTTTATCGGCAAAGGCCAAGGCTCGCACGGCTGCTGCGGGCCATGGATCATCACCAAAGATGAAATCCCCGATCCGCACAACGTAGTTGTAAAATCGTGGAACAATGGCCAGCCACGGCAAAATTACAACACCGGCGCCATGGCGCATAAGATTCCCAATCAGATCGCGTGGTTGACGAAGTTTCTACGCCTCAGTCCAGGCGACGTCGTCGCGACGGGAACTTTTCACGAAGGGTTGATGCCGGTGAATCCCGGCGACACGATCGAAATAGAGTTTGACAATTTGGGCCGCGCGAAATTCAACGTCAAAGGCAACACGCCGCGCAAAGAAGTGGAATGGCTCCCCGGCAAGAATCAGCCGACCCCGCCTCCCGGCGGCGGCATCCATATCGTCTAACGAAACGTTGGAGCATTGGAGTGATGGAGTATTGGAGTATTGTGATTCAGCGAACCATCGCTCCATTGCTCCAGCACTCCATCACTCCCCTCTTCTCATCATTCCCCAATGCCACGAGAGCAACTTGCGGTGCAGTAAATCGAATAATTGATTGAGTGCGTAGCCAAGCATCGCCAAAGACAACATCCCGGCATACATCTGCGCGACTTTGAATCTCCTCTGCGAGTCGAGAATAAAGTAACCGATACCGTCGGTGCTGCCGACCATTTCCGAGATCACCACCAGGATCAGCATGATTGGCAAGCTCACCCGCATGCCGGTGATGATCTGCGGCGACGCCGCTGGAAGGACGATTTGCCAAATTGTTTTGGCGCGGGACAGACCGAAGGTTCGTGCGGTATTCAACAAAACCCAATCTAGATTGCGCACGCCGTCGATGGTGTTGAGCAAAATCGGCCAGGCACAGGAAAACAAGATCACGAAGATTTTCATCTCGTCTTCGAGCCCGAAGATGAGCATTGCGGCGGGAATGATCACCGGCGGCGGCACCGGCCGCAACATTTCAATGATGACTTCCAACAAGCGATAGACCGATCGGTTCAATCCCATAACGATACCCAGCGGAATAAAAATCGCCGCGGCGAGAAAATAACCGGCCAACGCGCGCTTCATGCTCAATAGAATCTGCATCGGGATCTGGCCCGACGCGACCAACTGCCAGAAGATGCCGAGAATCCGGCTGGGCGCCGGCACGATCAGCACATTGATCAACTCCGCCCGCGCGAAGATTTCCCAAAGGACGAGCAGTCCGCAAAAGCACAATATACCCGCCACCTTCTTCGGTCTCATCTTACGCCGACTCCCGGGCCATCATGCCGTGGCGCCATTTCATCGTTTTCGCTTCCACCAAGAGAAAAACCCGGTTGAGCAAATAGCCGAGCACGGCCACGAGCAGGATGCCGGCGTACATCGGGGCGCTGTTCATCGAGCGCTCTTCATCGAGGATAAAAAACCCCAAGCCTTTGCTGCCGGCAATCATCTCGGCGGTGGTGACCAAGATAAGCGCGATCGACAAGCCGACGCGCAATCCGGTCACGATATAGGGCGACGCGCCCGGCAAAATGATCTGCCATAAGATCTGCCGGCGGCTGAGGCCAAAGGTTCGGCCGGTGTCGATGAGAATGTTTTCGATGTGTCGGACGCCGTCGATGCAATTGATCAAAATCGGCCACACGCTGGCGTAGACCGTGACGGCCACGATCATCGAGTCGCCGATGCCGAGCATCAAAATAGCCACCGGGATGATCGCCACCGACGGCATCGGCCGGAGAAATTCGATCAGCGTTGCCAAGAGGCTGTGAAAAAACCGGAAATAACCGAGCAAGATCCCAAGTGAAACCCCCAGCGCCGCCGATAACAAATATCCTTGTAAGAACCGGCTAACGGTAATGATCAAGTGCCCAGTCAGCGCACCTGAAATCGCACTTTGGCCGAGGGCTGCAAGAACCTGGCTGATGGGCGGCATATAGAGCTGGAGCTTGGGAGCCGCGCGCGCGCCGATCTCCCACAGGCACAACAGAAAGCCAAAGCTCAACCAACCCGACCAATTAAATTGTTTCCGTTCTTTCACGCTTCAGTTCATTTGCGGATCTGGCGGTAGATATCGTTGCGGATTTCCATGAATCGTCCCTCGGCGCGGGTTGTCACCTGATTGCGCGGGCGGGGAAAAGCAATTTCAATTTCATCGATAATTTGCGACGGCCGCGGGCTCAATACCCAGATGCGGTCGGAGAGATAAATCGCCTCTTCGATGTCGTGGGTGATGAAAAGGATCGTTGTCTTAAGCTCCGCCCAGAGCGTCAGCAGCGCGTCCTCGAGCTCCAAACGGGTCAGCGCGTCGAGCGAACCGAACGGCTCATCCATCAACAACACTTTTGGCTCGTAAGCGAGCGCGCGGGCGATCGCCACGCGCTGCTGCATGCCGCCGGAAAGCTCCCAAGGGTAATGATCCTCGAATCCCTGCAGTCCAACGAGCTCGATCAGCGATCTCGCCTTACCGTCAGCGTCCTGAGAAGCGTTGCGACGCGCGTCGAGGCCGAAGCGAACGTTGCCGAGAACCGTCCGCCAGGCGAAAAGGGATTTGTTATATTCTTGAAAGAGCAGGACCAAATCCTTGGGCGGACCGGCGACTTCCTTGCCGCTCACCACGACGCGACCCGAGCTGGGCGGCAACAGCCCGGCGATCGACATGAGCAGCGTGGTCTTACCGCAGCCGGATGGCCCGACGAAGGAAACAAACTCGCCGGCTTCGACTTGGCACGTGATATTGCCGATGGCGGCGGTGGTTTCCCCACCCGCTTGACGGTAACTCTTCGACAGACCTTGGACTTCGAGGATGGACACGAGAGAGTAGAGGAATTGGAGTATTCGAATGATGGAGTACTGGAATATTGGTGGGATCAAAAGCCCATTATTCCAACACTCCAATACTCCATCACTCCAGCATCCTTGTCATGCCTTCGGCGTGATGTCGCTGATCACTTCTCTCGCTTTGAGGGCTCGGGTTATAAATTTGTATTTTACCGTCAAATCGATGGTCGCTTGAACGTCTTTCTCATTGACGGCCTTTTCAAAAAGCGGCAAACCGATCTTGCCGACCATTTCTGGATTGAGCCCCGCCCACTTGATCATCGCGGCACGGGCGCCATCCTTATCCGCATGAATCGCGTCGATGCCGCGATTGATCGCGCGCACGAATGCCTGGGCTGTACTCTTATTTTTTTGAATCCACTTTTCCGAGGCGAACCAGCTGGCGATCAAGAATTTCGGCGCGACATCGCCCCAGGGATTCGATAACACCCGAGTCTCTGGCTTTCGCGCGGCCACCGCGGCAAAGGGCTCCTGCACGCTGATGGCGTCTACTTTACCCGCCACGAGCGCGGGCTCCATTTGCGGAAATGGAATCTCCACGAACTTTATTTTACTTGAGATGCCGCCGTTCTTGTCGACCCACGCCATCGCCATCAAATGGACGATGTTGTTCAACGTGTTAACCGCAACGGTTTTCCCTTCGAGATCTTTGGCGCTCTTGATAGAGGAATCTTTCCCGACGACGATCGCGTGCGTTTCGTTGCTGCCTCTGACGTTGGTCGCGCCGCCGGCGATCAGTTTGAAGTCGAACCCTTCGACGTAAGCCTGATACAAAGAAATGACGTTGGTCCAGCCGAACTGCAGGTCGCCCGAGGTCACCCCTTGCACGATCACCGCTCCGCCCGCCATCGGCACGGTCTCCAACTCGAGCCCTTCGGCTTTGAAGAAACCTTTTTCCATCGCCACGAACATCGCCGCGTTATCGACGATCTTCATGTAGCCGAGCTTGCCCTTCGCCTGCGCCCAACTGAAATCGCGCGTCACCCCCAAACTCGTCACACCTACCGTTAGCGTGGCTAGAAATTGTCGTCGCGTAATCCCCATAGATTCCTCCGCCAGAATAAGAAAATCGCCACGAGAGCCTGGTAAAACTAGCTACTTAGCCGCAAGACGTCAACAGAAATTTGCCGATGGCTGGGGCACTAGGCGGGCGACCAGCCAATCACGCTCATTTGCCGGCCGGTTTCACTGCGCTCGCGCCGGTAGGAGAAAAACTCTTCCGTGACGCAACTGGTGCAGGGTCCGACTTGAAAGAGTTGCTTTCCGGGCACTCCGGCGGCGCGGAGAATATCTCGGTTGAGCCGGCGCAAATTGACAAACGACTTGCCTTGCTTGACCAAGACGCTGGGAGTCGTCAACTTCCCCCATTTTTTCATTAGCGGAACGACGACATCGTCCTTCACTTCATAACAACACGGCCCGATGGAAGGACCCAGCGCGACCTCCAAATCACTTGGTTGAACATCGTATCGGCTCCTGAATAAGCGTGCAGTCTTTTCCGCGATCCCGGCCAACGTGCCGCGCCAGCCGGCGTGGACGGCAGCAACCAACTTCTGCTTGGGCGCGACGAAGAGAATCGGCACGCAGTCGGCGGTTAACACCCCGAGATAAACATCCGGTTCCCTCGTGATCATTCCATCCGCTTCGCCCGCCTCTTTGAGAGTTTTGTCTTGGACTTCGACGACGTGATCACCGTGCACTTGCCGCAAGGTGACGATTCGCCCGTCGTGAATGCCGACGGCGAGCTTCATATCGCAGATGTTCTGACTGACAACTTTCGGATCGTCGCCGACGCGGTAAGAGACATTCAGCGCGGCATACGGCCCGATGCTCTTGCCACCGCGCCGGCCCATGAAGCCGTGCAGCAAGCCGACATGATTCTCCCACTGGGGAACACTAAACCGGCTGATTTCCATGCCCGATTATGGTCGGTTGCTTGAATGTGTGCAATAGTTTATGCGGTTCCGTGATTGTTGCGTTTAGGGTATTCATTTGAAATCTTCCTTGAGTTTTCTGTCTTCGCGATCGCGGCCGCTTCACGGTGACGGACCGCAATTTTGTTTTGGGTTTTGAACTTGCCGAAAAAAATAGACGCTAGTAATCTGAGATGGCAATGACCGACGGCAAATACACCGACACGCTCAGGCAGCCGGGCTTTTTTGCTTTTTTCTGCACGCAATTTCTCGGCGCGTTTAACGACAACTTTTTGAAGATTGTGGTGTCGTTCATCGCCTTGGATTTGGCAACGCAAGGCGCCGATAGTTACGTCGAGCTGATCGCTTTTCTGTTCATACTGCCGGGAGCGCTGTTTTCAGGCTATGCGGGTTATCTGGCCGATGTCTACAGTAAGAGAACCATCTTAGTCGCGGTTAAGGTATGCGAAATCGGGATCATGCTGTTGGCGCTCGCGGCATTCTTCACCGGTCATATTCAGTCCATGCTCGCCATAGTCTTTCTCATGGGACTCCACGCCGCTTTCTTCAGCCCGGCCAAATACGGCATTTTGCCGGAGATGCTTCCCGAAAGAGAGCTGTCGCGGGGCAATGGCCTGCTCGAGATGAGCACTTTTATGGCGATCATTCTCGGCACTTCCGTAGGAGGCGCGATCTTTGCCGTGTGGAAAGACAAGCTGCCTCTGATCGGCATTTTAATGATCGCCATTGCCGGCCTGGGCATGTTTACGAGTCTCGGCATCACTCGGGTTCCCGCCTCAGGCGCCGCAAAACTTCTGCGGCTCAATCCGCTGCGCGAAGTCTTCGAAGGCCTCGGCCGCTTGCGCGCCGAGAGAGTGCTCTGGCTAACGGTGATCGGGATTTCCTACTTTTGGTTTCTCGGCGCCCTCGTTCAGATCAATCTCCTATTTTTTGGCAAAGAGCTTTTGCAATTGGATGAGTTCCACATCGGCCTGCTTGGAACGTTTTTGGCGATCGGCATCGGCGCGGGGAGCCTCGCTGCGGGCCGGCTCTCGGGCGATCATATCGAGCTGGGCTTGGTGCCACTGGGGTCGGTAGCAATGGGTGTTTGCCTCGGTTTGGTGGCACTTTCCGCTCCGTCCTATCCTTACACATGCGCTTCGCTGACGCTGCTCGGATTCTCCGCCGGACTGTTCGCCGTGCCGCTGAACGCGTTACTGCAGCAGCGCAGCGGTAAAGAGGAGAAGGGCCAACTGATCGCAACCAACAATTTTATGAATACCATCGGAATTTTTCTTGCCGCTGGCATTCACTGGATTCTCAAAGCGCCGCTCGCATTTTCTCCCGATTCGATCATTCTTCTAACCGGACTTGTCACCTTGGCCGGCACGGGAGTGATTCTTTATTTCCTGCCCGATTATTTCGTCCGCTTCATTCTGTGGCTCTTCACTCACACGATCTATCGGATCAAAATCGTTGGCGCCGAAAACCTGCCAGCGCACGGTCCGGCATTACTCGTTTCGAATCACGTTTCTTTCGTCGACGCGCTCATGATCGGCGGCGGCACGCCCCGCTTCGTGCGCTTTATGCTGCACCGCGACTATTACGACCTCAAGTGGCTCAATTGGTTTTTCCGACTGATGCGCTCCATACCGGTATCGGCGACCAACCGGCGCGATATCGTCCAGTCGCTCAAACGCGCACGCAACGAATTGGACAACGGCCACATGGTCTGCATCTTCGCGGAAGGCGCGATTAGCCGCGTGGGCCATTTGCTGCCATTCAAACGCGGCTTCGAGAAGATCGTCGAAGGCACAAATATACCGATCATACCGGTTCACATCGACCAACTCTGGGGCAGTATCTTCAGCTTTGCGGATGGGCGTTTTTTCTGGAAGTGGCCGAAAAAGTTCTCCTATCCCGTCACGGTCTCTTTTGGGTCACCGCTGCCGTCCACTGCCAGCGTCCATCAAGTTCGCAATGCCGTCCTCGAACTCGAGAGCAACGCGTTCGACTGCCGCGAAAGCACTGCCGATCTCCTTCACGCCAAATTCATTAGAATAGCAAAGCGCAATTGGTTTTCCTTCTGTATGGCCGACACTACAGGCGTGGAGTTGACCTACGGAAAAACATTGATCGGCGCTTTGCTGTTCGCACGCTGGGTCAGAAACCATTGCGTCAATCAGACGATGGTAGGCGTTATTCTACCGCCGTCGGTGGGCGGATCGCTGGTGAATATTTCAATCTTATTAGCTGGGAAAGTGCCCGTAAACCTAAATTTCACTTCAGGGGCGGAGACGATGAGCGCGGCGGTCGCGCAGTGCGGGATAGAAACCATCGTCACGTCCCAGGCATTTTTATCGAAGGCGAACATAGGCGAGATGGAAGGAATGGTTTTCGTCGAAGATATTCGGGAAACCTTCACCGGCTTGCGCAAGGCCGCGACGGCGGTCAGAACTTTTCCTACACCGGCAGGCTGGTTGAACCGCCGCTATCTCAAGCAACAGCGGCCCAATGATCTCGCGACGGTGATTTTTTCCAGCGGCAGTACCGGCACACCCAAGGGCGTCATGCTGTCGCATCATAACATCTTGTCGAACGTCGAAGGGATCGCCCAAGTCATCCGGTTTACACCGACCGATCGTATCATGGGAGTGCTGCCGCTGTTTCATTCCTTCGGTTTCACTGCAACGCTGTGGCTGCCGGTGCTCGAAAGGTTCGGCGCGGTTTACCATCCCAATCCCACCGACGCCAAAACCATCGGCGAGACTGTCCAAAAATACCAAGCCACGCTTTTGATCAGCACGCCGACTTTCTATGTCAGCTACTGGCGCCGCTGCAGCAAGGAGGAATTTGCCAGCCTGCGCTACATCATCGCCGGCGCTGAAAAATTGCGCGAACAGATTGCCAAAGGCTTTCAAGAGAAATTTGGCTTGACGATCCTCGAAGGTTACGGCTGCACGGAGCTGGCGCCGGTGGTCGCGGTTAATACCCCGGACGTCGTCGATGGCAAGGAAAACCAGATCAGCCACAAACCCGGCACTGTCGGCCACCCGATCCCCGGCGTCGCGGCGAAGATCATTGATCCGGATACCGAGCAACCTCTCGGTCCCGGCGAAGAAGGGTTATTGCTGATCAAAGGTCCCAACGTCATGCTCGGTTATCTCAACCAACCTAATCTAACCGAACAAGCGATGCGTCGCGGCTGGTATGTTACCGGCGATGTTGGGGCGATCGACGAAGACGGGTTCATTCGCATCACCGATCGGGTCTCGCGCTTCAGTAAAATCGGCGGCGAGATGGTGCCACATATGAAAGTCGAGGAAGTGATCAACGAAGTACTGGGTCACGTGGCCTCCGTCGTCACCGCGATTCCAGACGAGCAACGCGGCGAGAAGCTTGTCGCCTTCTACGCGCACAACGGTGTCACGCGCGACGAGTTATGGAGCAAGCTCAATCAGTCCGAGTTGCCCAAGCTCTGGGTCCCGAAACGCGAGAATCTCCATCCCATCGATGCCATTCCTGTGCTCGGATCAGGCAAAGCGGACCTCAAAAAAGTAAAAGCGCTGGCTCTGGAGCGAAGCTGACCGACTGGTTAAACGCACCGCTTCGCCGTTTGTTGAATGAGGTGATCATGGTCGCCGCGAAGACGATAATCGAATTCTTTGAAAGCGCTACTCGCGAGTTCAAGGAATCTCCCGAGTACCGCGACCTAGTATCGGGATATGCTACGCGCGACGCCGCGCTCGAGTTTCTCCGCAACGTTTTTCGCACCCACTTTCTGTCGTCGCATATCGTCGCGCTGTGTTTCGCTTCTCTGCCGTCGAGCGGCGCAGAGTCATTAAAAGAGAACCTCATGGAAGAAATGGGCTGCTCGGAGCACGAGAAGCCGCACTCGGCGCTGCTTTTGGAATTGGCCCGCGGCGTGGGTTTTACTGACAGTGAAATCGACGATCTGGTCGCCGACGCGCGCAAACGCGTCGCGATCTTCTGCGCCACCCGCGTGCCGGTGGCGACCCTGCGTGAGCTTTGCCTGTCCGTCCTGCTCGAAACCATGAGCTTCGAGTTCATGCTGTCGCGCTGTTCGAGCGAAATCGCCGAAGCCTTGACGAACCGCTACGCAATCCCCAAACCGGCACTGCACTGGTTTGCGCTTCATTCCGAGGTCGATGTCCGCCACGCCGAGGAAGGCGTGACGGTGATCCAGGACTATTCGGACTTTCACCAAATCTCAGACACACTATTCGACCGGATCGCGCGTTTAACTCTCGACGACAACCTCTTCGTGCGTCATTATTTTCCGCCCAGCTCGAAACAACGTACTCGAATGAAATCAACTGCGGCAAAGGCGCGGCACATCGAGTCCGTAACCATCTACCAGTTAGGTATCCCGTTTAAACAGACTTTTCGCCACGCGCTGCAGAGCCGCGAAGAGAGCGACACGGTGATCATCAAAGTCACCGGCGACGACGGACGCAGCGGTTTCGGCGAGAGCTTGCCTCGTTCCTATGTCAGTGGAGAAACGACGGAAACCATGGTTGCGCGCATTCGCGATCATCTGACACCAAACATTTTTGGTGAAACCTTTATTCCTGGATGGGAAGCTCTTGAACACCTGCAAGCGCTGATGCCGGACTGGACGCGCAGCGGCTACGGAGAAACCGCTGTCACCGCTTGGAATGCGGCATTTTGCGCGGTGGAATTGGCGCTTCTCGATTGGAGCCTGCGCGGCGGCCATTGCGCGCTGGCGGATCTGCTTGCCCCCGCGCGTTTCGAAGTCGTCTATAGCGGTGTGATCTCCGCCGATGAACCGAAAGACGCCGCCGCTCTGGCCAAACGTATGGCGCGCTTGGGATTGCGTCAGATCAAGGTGAAAGTCGGCACGTCCAACGACGCGGCGCGCCTCGAGGCCGTGCGTAAAGCCGTCGGTGACCAGGTTGAATTGCGCGCGGATGCCAACGGCGCTTGGAATGCCGATGAAGCCGTGGAACAACTAAGGCGACTCGGGCAATTTAAATTATCAGTGATCGAGCAGCCGGTGCCGGCCGACGATCTCGAAGGAATGAAACACGTGCGTTCCGAAAGTGGACTCGCCGTCATGGCCGACGAATCCCTCGTCACGCTCGAACAGGCGCGCCGCCTCATCGAGCGTGGCGCCTGTGATTACTTCAACATTCGCTTGTCGAAAAACGCCGGCATCTCCGGCAGCTTGGCCATCGCCAAGCTCACGCATGACGCGGGCATCAAGATCCAAGTCGGCGCGCAAGTGGGCGAAACCGGCATTCTTTCGGCCGCAGGCCGAACCTTTGCGGCACATTTGCCGGCGCTCGAATTCGCCGAAGGCTCCTTCGGCACCTGGCTCCTCGCCGAGGATGTCACGTTCGAAAACGTCGCTTTCGGTTTCGCCGGGCGCGCGCCTCTCCTCAAAACACGCGGCCTCAGCGTTACGGTCAGTGAAGACGTTTTGGAACGCCTCGCAATCACCAAGCACGAAGTGCGCCGATAGAGTGAAATGGGTATCCTTCTCAAAACCGCTACGTTCCTTACACGCCGCCAGTGGACACGCTGGGAGAGCCTCACGACGAATCCAGAACGAATTCAGAATCGCTTGCTTCTCGATATTGTAAGTCGAAATCGCGGCGCGCGCTTCGGTCGCGATCATCATTTCGACACGATTCATTCTCTCAGCGAATACCGCAAACAGGTTGACATCGGCGACTACGAGCACCTGCGCTCTTACGTCGAGCGTGCGCAAAATGGCGAGTCGAACGTCTTGACCGCGGAGCCGGCATTGATGTTCACGATGACCAGCGGCAGCACCGGTCAGCCCAAACTGATCCCCGTCACAGAGACCACGCGCCGGAATCATCGTCAACTCACCAGATTTTGGTATTACCGCGCTCTCGTGGACCATCCCGATCTGTTTAGCGGCAAGCTGCTCGGTGTCGTGAGTCCCGCCATCGAGGGCCACACCGCGGGCAACGTCGCTTTCGGCGCGGCTTCCGGATTGATCTATCAGAGCAGTCCAAGCTGGATCAAAAATGCTTACGCGGTGCCCTACGAAATTGCTGAAGTCAACGACTTCGAATCGAAATACTATCTTACGATGCGCTTGGCGCTGGAACACAACATCACGTTTTTGGGCACACCCAACCCGAGCACAATACTGAAGCTCGTTGAAAGCGCCGACCGGCATAAGGACGAAATCATCAAAGACATTCGCGATGGCACCATCGCCCAGCGTTGTAATCTGCCGCCCAAAGTACGAGCGGTGCTCGGAAGCCGACTTGGGAAAAACCCGGCGCGCGCTAGGAGACTAGAATCTTTAATTAAGAACGACGGGACCCTCCGCCCCAAAGAGTATTGGCCGCGATTGCAACTCATCGGTTGTTGGAAAGGTGGCACCGTTGGCCTCCGTCTCAAGGAATTTGCCCGCTGGTTTGGCCAGACAACACCGGCACGCGATCTCGGTTACATGGCGAGCGAAGCGCAGATGACCCTGCCCATTTCCGACTCAGGCTCGGCCGGGATTCTTGCGATCGATGAAAATTTCTATGAGTTCATTCCCGAATCGGACGTTGACAGCCCGGTGCCCACGATCCTTACCTGCACTGAGCTCGAAGCAGGATCGAACTACTATCTGGTTCTCACCACGCCCGCCGGCCTTTACCGCTACGACATTAACGACGTCGTTCGCGTCGCCGGCTATTACAACCAGACGCCGCTGATCGAATTTGTCCGCAAAGGTCGCGACGTCACCAACATCACCGGCGAAAAACTTCACGTCAACCAGGTGATCCAGGCGATGGCACAGGCGCAAAACGCCGCGGCAATGGCGGTTCAACACTATCGCGCCTGTGCCGATGTAGAAAAATCTCTTTATGTGTTCTTCGTGGAATTGGACGGTGTCATGGCAACTCAAGAGCGGCTCGTTCAATTGCTGGGGGAACTGGACGCGTCCCTGTGCGAGCTCAATATCGAGTATGCGCAGAAACGTGAGTCTCGGCGGCTCGGCGCGCCGCTGTTGTGCGTGATGAAACCGGGCTGGTTCCAGCGCAGCGCCAATGACGCTCTCCGCTCCGGGACACGCGACGCGCAATTCAAAGCCCGGCTTCTGAGCGCTACTCCGGAGGAGACGAGCGAAATCGAATTTGTCGTGAAGACGGCCGGCAAATTGCTCTCGTGAAAGCGAGATTGAAGTCGAGCGCATACGGGCCCGTTCTCGCGTTTCTCACTCTGTTATTCTTTTTTCGCGTCCTGGGCCAAGGTCTTGTCGTATTTTTTTCGGTTCGCTGGTTACCTTCTGCTGAACAGTGGGCATCAGGTCTGGTTCCGTATCCCATTCTGCTGGCGATTCAGGTGGTCATGTTAATCGTTATGGTTGAGGTCGTCTCCGACGTGTGGCGGGGCAAAGGGTTTTTTGCGCAGAAACGACTCCGCTTTGCGCGTTTTCTCGTCGGCTTCAGCGCGATTTACGCCACCACCATGGTGCTGCGCTACGTTATAACTATGATCTTGCGCCCCGAGATGCGCTGGTACGGCGGCACGATACCAATCTTTTTCCATTTCGTGTTGGCCGCGTTCTTGTACACGTGGGGAAATTTCCACGCGCGCGAAGCGTTATTTGCAAGGCCGGACAGCGCATGCTAAAACCGGTCTGACTTCGGAGGATGGAATGGATTTTTACCAGTTGGCCAACAAAGCGCTTCAAGGCATTATTCCTGAACGAGATGAATTAAGAGCAGTATTGGACGCGACGGACGACGAGCTGCCGGAGTTGGTGAGCGCAGCATTCAAAGTGCGCCGCCACTACTACGGTAAGCGCGTGCAAATCCACGTCCTGCAGAACGCCAAAAGCGGCCTCTGTCCGGAAGACTGTCACTATTGCTCCCAATCCTCCGTTTCCGAAGCGCCGATTGACCGCTATCCGTTCATGTCCAAGGAAAAACTCATTGAGGGCGCGAAAGCGGCAAAGGCCGCAGGCGCAGTGCGATACTGCATCGTCAACAGCGGCCGCGGCCCGACGAACAAAGAGATCGACGAAATCGCCGACGCCGTACGCGAGATCCGCAAAGAAACCGGCATGAACGTTTGCTGCTCGCTCGGTCTCATGAACCAAGACAAGACCGAGAAACTTAAAGCTGCCGGAGTCGGCCGAGTGAATCATAATTTGAATACCAGCCGCGCTCACCACCCGGAAATCGTCACGACGCACACCTATGACGACCGCGTCGCGACCATCGAGAACGTCAAACACGCCGGCATCGGCACCTGCTCCGGCGGCATCATCGGCATGGGCGAAAGCGACGAGGACATCATCGATCTCGCGTTGACGCTCCGCGCCATGGACATCGACTCGATCCCGGTGAACTTTTTGAATTCAATTCCGACGACGCCTTTCGAAAGCAAGCGAGAACTTACGCCGCAACGGTGTCTAAAAACGCTCTGTCTCTTTCGCTTCGTGAATCCGAATAAGGAGATCCGCGTCGCCGGCGGCAGAGAAGTGAATCTGCGTTCGCTCCAACCGATGAGCCTCTACCCGGCAAATTCGATCTTCGTGAACGGCTACTTAACTACGCCGGGACAAGAAGCCTCCGATGCGCATCAAATGATTGCGGACCTCGGCTTCGAACTCGATTCGCCGGCGGCGATCTAAATCGCGTCCGGAACCGATTGAAAAATTCTCTAAAGGAGATCCAGATGAGATATTTTGCCCTGCTCCTCGTCCTTTTTGCCGCCAACGCTGCTGCCGCCGCATCCTTCGATCCGCCCAAGCGCAAGTCCGGCCTGTGGGAGATCAAGATTTCGAGCGGCCAAACCAAAGGCAGTCATGCGATGCAACAGTGTATCGACGAGAAGACCGACGACCTCATGAAAAAAGACCTCGGCGACAATCAAAAACCCCAGTGCACTAAAAATGAGATGCGCAAAGAAGGAGATAAAGTCATCGCCGAATCAGTGTGCAAAGTGGAAAACAGCACGGCGACGACCCGCGCCGTCTTCACGGGCCGGTTCGACTCCGCGTATAAGGGCGACATAAAGAGCACCTATGAGCCGCCGGTATCGGGGATGAAGGAGTCCTCATCGGTGATCGAAGCAAAATGGCTAGGTCCGTGCAAAGCGGGACAGAAACCGGGTGATATCGTAATGCCCGGTATGCCGAACATCAATATTGACGAGATGAAAAAGCGCGCCTTAAAGGGGCCATAAGTAGAACTTGATCCATGGTTTCCAGACAACCGCGGATGGCCGTCAACGGCCTACATTCGCATTTTCTTCTCGCTCTACCAACGCCCGCAACACTTTTTCCGGTGTGATCGGCAGATCGCGGATGCGCACGCCGACGGCTTCGTGAATCGCGTTGGCGATCGCCGGGGCGACTGTTAGGGCGCCCGTCTCGCCCACTCCTTTTGCGCCGAACGGCCCGTCTTCGTGCGGTACTTCGACGACGATTGACTGTATCGACTCCGGCATGTCTTTGATCGACGCGACCTGGTAGTCGAGCAGCGATCCGTTGGTGAGCTGACCCTCGTCGAAGATCATTTCCTCGAACATCGTGAGACCGAGATGCATAATCGCAGCGCCCTGCAGTTGCTGTTCGCAGTGGCGCGGATTGATCGCCGTGCCGGTGTCGCCGACGCTGAAGAGCTGGAGAACTTTTACCCGCCCTGTTTCGGTGTCGACCTCGACTTCCGCGCTGGTGGCAGAAGGAAACCAATACTCCGTGCATTTTTCCGACTGACCGGTTTCCGGGTCCATGTGCGCCGCCGTCGGTTGGCAAACGGCTTCCGCGGCAAGGGTTGTTCCGAGACTGCCGAACTTGGCGAGAAATATTTCGCCGATCGCCATGCCGCGCTCTTCATTGCCGCGCACGACCACCCGGCTGTTGCGCAGTAGCAAATCATCGGGATCGACTTCGAGTTTCGATGCCACGACTTCGCATAGCTCCGTTTTGATCTTCCCCGCGGCCATGCGCACCGCGTTTCCCATATGGTAGGTCGAACGGCTTCCCGCAGTTATCGTGTCATAAGGCGTGACATCGGTGTCGGGCTGAACGATGTGCACGCGATCGGGCGCGATGCCCAATTCCTCGGCGACGATCTGTCCCATCGTCGTCTCCGATCCCTGCCCCATTTCGACGGTGCTGCTCAACACGTTCGCCGAGCCGTCGGCATTGAGTATCACAATAGCGCCGGAAATAGACGGCGTGAGTACCGCTTTTACGCCTGCGCCGATGCCTTTGCCGCGACGCTTTGTTCCAGTTTGCACCGGCATCGCCTTGTTCCACTCGATCGCCCGCGCGGCCTGTCGGATCGCCTCTTTGATTCCGAAAGATCGCACGACCGTACCGGTAGCGAAGCGTTCGCCCTCGTCCAGCGCCGGCTTAAGACGAAACTCCACCGGGTCCACGCCGAGCGCGCGGGCGATTAAATCGGTTTGCGAATCATAAGCCCAAATAACTTGCGGCACGCCGAAACCGCGGAAGGCGCCCGCCGGGACTTTGTTTGTGTACACGCAATAGGAATCGATCCACACATTGGGAATCCGATAGGGCCCGGCTGACGTGTAGCCGGATTTGTGTCCGATGCGCGGACCGATTTCGGCGTAGGCTCCGGTGTCCCAGTAGACTTCGCACTTGCGCGCCGTGATCGCGCCGTCTTTGATCGCGGTTTTGATTTTCGTAACGACTTTATGCTTGGTGATCGTCAGAAATTCTTCTTCGCGCGTGAGCGCGTAACGCACCGGCTTTTTTGTGATCAGCGCCAGTACCGTCACCAGCGGTTCGAGCTTGGCGTAGAGCTTGGCGCCGTAACCGCCGCCGATGTACGGTACGCGTACACGAATGCGATTCATGGGAATACCGAAGGTGGTGGAAATTTCCGTGCGAACGTAAGACGGCGATTGGCTCGCCGTCCAGATGTTCAAGCGCTCATGCTCGTCGACGTAAGCTAATGTTACGTGCGGCTCCATCGGCATGTGCTGCGCCGGTGGCGAGCTGAAGGTATCCTCGAAAATCCGGTCCGCTTCGCCAAAGGCCTTGTCGACGTCGCCGGTGCGGAGTTTGAAGTGATAGCATATGTTCGATTGCTGACCGGCTTTGACATGCGCGAGATCGGCGAACGCCTTAGCCGGCCGGTGCTGTTCATGCACAAGCGGCGATCCCGGATTTGCTGCTTCCAGTACGTCATGCACGCCCGGCAACGGCTCGTAATCGATTTCGATAAGCTGAAGTGCGTCTTCGGCGGTGCGCCGATCGATAGCCGCGACGGCCACCACCGGGTCGCCGATATAGCAAGCTCTTTCCACGGCGAGAATCGGCTGATCGCGAAACGCCGGCCCGAAGTGTGGATCTATTCCCGGCATCTTCGCGATCTCCGCGCCGGTCAGCACAACCGCGACGCCGTCCAGCGCTTCAGCCTTGGATTTCTCAATGTGCGTAATGCGCGCATGCGCATACGGGCTGCGTAAAACCGCGACATGCAGCATGCTCGGCATCTCGATGTTGCCGACATGGAGCGCCCGCCCCGTGACTTTCGGATTGGCGTCGGTTCGATAGACCGATTGCCCGACGACGGAATAGTCAGACATCACAATACCTCGTCCGTTTTCATCGCCTTCTCATAGCGCGTTTTGCCGGCTTTGGAAAGAATTGCCGCAGAGCCCTCGGTTCTCCGAATTAGATCGCGTCTCGCTTACTTCCAAAGCGTTAACAGCACGACTCCGCCGACAATCATCGCCGCGCTGATCACAATTCTCAACGTGACCCGTTCGACGTCACGCAAGAAGATCGCGGCCAAGATTAACGAGAAGAACGGGCCGGTGCTACTGATGGGAATCACGACGGAGACTTGCCCGAGATCGAGGGCGTAGTAGATGCAGGTCATGCCGAGACTGATCGTCACTCCGGCCGCGAGAAACCACCAAAAACACTGCCGGTTCATCTTCCAGGTTTGTTGGCTCTTCTCGACGTACCAAAGCGTGAGGATTGAAACTATGAACGATGAAGTCGCAGTCACCGCGGCGGCGAGAAGTGGGTGCGGCACCGCGGCCAAGCCGAACTTGCGCACGACTTGTGTCGCGCCGGCGAGCGCCGAGGCGACGATCGGGTACCAGAGAAAGACTGCGGAGCCGGCGAGTCTCATCGACCCGCTGCGCCACGATAAGAGCGTGATACCGGCGATGATCATCAAGGTGGCGACGACGATCGCTATGGTGATTTTCTCGCCAAGAAAAATTATTGCCATCGCCGCGCTGAACAGCGGTGTCGTGGCGCGGATCGGATCGGTGATCGCCACGCCGAGCGCATCGATGCCCTTGTAGCTGAGCAAACGGGTCAGCCCCGGCTGAAAAAATCCGACGACGACGAAAATAAGGATCGAAGCGCTGGTCAGCGACGACAACGGCACGAACAAAATCGATACGCTCCAAAGGAAAATGATGTTGATTAACAGGCTGCTGATCACCGCGGTCGCGGGATTAGAGTAGCGCAGCGCCTTTTTCGTGAACATGTTGTGTAACGCGAAAAGAAACGCGTTGGCCAGCGCGTAAAACTCAGCCGGAATGGAAGTCATCTGTGAAGAGTAATGATTTCGTCGTTACAGAGCTGATCGCTGAATTGATCAGTTGAGCTATACAGAGTTTGGCTCTGAAGGGCAATTCGAGATCGCGCGATTTTCCAAGATCGCTGAGTCAGAGTGCGCATTGTCTACAGTCAAATTGACTAATTGCTACTTTTCCCCGCATACTGCATCGTCAATTCGAGACGAAAGTCGTCGCGTAACGACCGTACTTCGACGGGATGGGGCCTCTTCGTAGAACATTCATGAAGAAAATTGCACTCTATCTTTTAGCGAGCATCACGGTTCTGCTAGGCGCCTATCCGATCCTCCGCCATTCGCGAATCGGCAGCTGCATCGCCTATGCGTTCGGCGGTTTCCGCGTTGTCGCCGCGGATCATTCGGGTCGATTTCTAGGAAAGGTTTCCGAAGACACAGCCCGCTGTCGCGGCGGTGAAGCCGCGGTTTCTTGGCGCGAAACGCCGTGGCTCGACTGGCCGCGATATTGGGCGGCAGGCGCCGATCCCAGCCGGGCTGTTGGCTTAACTGCTAAGTTCGGCTTTCTTAGCCCCAACCGGCGCGGCATCAACGGCGCGCTGCTCGATATCGAATACCAGCGCATCGAGCTGCTCAAGTTCAATCTTTTCGACAACAGCGGTACCTACGAGAACTATGTCCGGAGCCAAGAGACCGCCGCAGGCGATCTTCAAAAGAGCTGGCCGCAACTGCGACTCCCGAAGGACCATCCAGATTTCGCCGCCGTCGGCGGCGAAGGCGCGCAAAAGTGCGCCGGCGAATTCATCCGTTTCCGCACGCTGACCGGCATCTGTAACGATATCGTCAATCCTCTCATGGGCTCGGTGGATCAACCCTTCAGCCGCAACACCGAATTCGAAGCGACTTTCCCGGAGCTGGGCGAGGACGAAATCGTAAAAAACCGCCACGGCGATCGTCTCGGCTTGTTGCGGCCTGATCCCCAGGTGATCAGTCGAAAACTCTTCACGCGCGCACAGTCGCCCTCAGCGAACTGCAATGACGGTATAGGCGTAACGGACGGTTCAACCCAACAAACCAACTGCGACTACCAGAAGGCGACGCATTTAAACGTCTTGGCCGCCTTTTGGATTCAATTCATGACTCATGACTGGTTTTCCCATCTCCAGGAAGGACAGAACGACGCAGTGATGATCGCAACGGGATGCGGCGCGCAACTTCTCGACGGCGGCACAAGAGCGTCGAGCGCAAACGACACTAAACAGGTCGGCTGCCGGCCGGAGGATCGAATTGATCGAAGTCTTACCGGCGGGGATGCGCCCGCCCCGACATTCACAATCGGTAGTAAGCGGCACTTATCCCGCGCTCCCAAAACGACGCTGAATAAAGTTACCGCCTGGTGGGACGCCTCGCAGGTATACGGGTATGACGAGACTTCGCGCCGCCGCGTCAAACGCGATCCTCGCGACCCGGCAAAGCTTCTGCTCGAAGCGAATGGCGCCGACACGCCGAAACAACCTGGCTACCTGCCGGTTTTGCGAAAGTCTGATCCGCATAACCCCCAATGGGCCGGTCAAGAAACCGTGGCGTTTCCGGATAATTGGAACATCGGCTTGAGTTTTTTTCATAATGTCTTTGCCCGCGAGCATAATCTCTTTGTCGACGCATTTCGCCGCAAAGCCGCTTTCGATCCGGAATCGGACTCCGGTTTACGAAACCCCGATGCACCCGACCGGGCGATCAAATACAAAGACATCCGCTCTGATGAATTGTTTGGAATCGCGCGCCTTGTGGTCTCCGCCGAGATCGCCAAGATTCACACGATCGAGTGGACAACGCAGCTGCTGTACAACGAGCCGCTTTATCTAGCGATGAACGCCAACTGGTCCGGCCTTTTGCAAAATCATCCGCTCGTCAGCGCCGCCCTGGCAAAAGTGATTCAACGATTTGCCGCATCGGCACACGGCAAACGATCGACCGACTGGTATTCGGCGTTTGCCGCCGGCCCGGGGATTTTCGCTCTCGGCAGCGATAGGCCTGACATCGCTGGCGGCGTCAATCATTTCGGTGTGCCATTTAGTTTCCCCGAGGAATTTGTCAACGCCTATCGGCTGCATCCGATGGTTCCGGATTTGATCGAGTTGCGCGAGCTGGACGGCGATCCGAACTCAATCAGGGGGAAAGTTCCGGTCGTCAACACCGTATTCGGCAAGGCGACCCAGGCGATGCGCCGCCACGGGATCGCCAATTGGGCGCTGTCCATGGGACGCCAGCGCGCCGGTAAGCTGTCGTTGCAAAACCATCCGCTGTTTTTGCAGAATCTAAGTTTACCGCGCCTAAAAACCACGACGGGCAAAGTCGACGTCTTGGCTTTGGATATCATTCGTGACCGGGAGCGCGGCATCCCGCGCTACAACGAATATCGCCGCCAATACGGCCTCAAACAACTAACCGGTTTCGACGACTTCGTCGACTCGCGGCTGCCGTTAAATTCACCCGAGCGCGTCGAGGAACAGAGAGTTGTCGCGCTGCTGCGGGAGATCTACGGGCAACATCGGTGCGACGCCGCAAAGATAATTACCACGTCGCAGAAAAACGACGACGGCAAGGCGATCAACGATTGTCTGGGCCGGCCCGATGGCAGCATCGTCGATAATATCGAAGATGTGGACGCGGTCGTCGGTTGGCTCGCCGAGTTCGTGCGGCCCCATGGTTTTGCTATCTCGGAAACGCAATTTCAGGTTTTCATTCTCAACGCTTCCCGACGGCTGTTTAGCGACCGTTTCCTAACCTCGAGCTTTCGGCCGGCGTTTTATACCGATTTTGGCGTGAAGTGGGTCAACGACAACGGTCCCAACGGTAAGGTCATGGAGAAAGTGAAATCCAATGGTCACGAAATCGAAGTGTCGCCGTTGAAGCGAGTGCTCTTACGAACCATGCCGGAGCTGCGCGCCGAGCTTGATTCTGTGGTCAACGTTTTCGATCCCTGGGCGCGCGACCGGGGCGAATACTATTCGCTGCAATGGCAACCACGCCCGGGCGCCGAAAGCGACCCGACATTCAAGGCTGGTAGATCCACAAAGTAGCCCCTTGGACTAAGCGACCCTCTTGTTGCTTCAATTACCTGGCATCGGCGAGGATCACGTCCGCGGCTTTTTCACCGATCATGTAAACCGCGCTGACGATGAAGTAACCTGGAATCCGCGGGAACACCGACGCGTCGACGACTCGCAACCCTTGTGTTCCGTGGACGCGAAAATCGCCGCCCAAGACTCCCCCCTTTTCTTTAGGACCGATCGGACAGGAGCACGACGCGTGATGCCCCCACGCGTTATCGCGCACGAAGTTTTTCAACTGTTCGTCGGTTTGAAAAAGATCTCCCGGCAGTTCTTCCTTGACGATCAATTTTTCATTTTTGAGGTCCGCGCTGATGGCGCGTATGAATTTGATGCCGTCGACCACCGCGTTTAGATCGTCATCTTCCCGATCGCTTCCTTCTTCGAAGTAGCGGAAATTGATCTCCGGCGGATCGCGCGGATCGGCGGATTTCAGGCGCACCGTGCCGGCGACGTTGCGCGTGTGCGCCTTCAAAACTATCCAGCTAAGGTAATCGCGGTGGCCGGAAATCAGATTTGAGTAGCCCGGAAAGTAGCCTTCGAACCGCGTCAGCAAGCTTAGCAAAAACAGATCGGGCACGGGACGATCCTTTTGAGACTTTTTTACGACGGCGAACATGCCGCCGTTGGTCGCGTAGACGCCCTGGCGAGAGCTCGCCCATTGATCGAATTGCCTATCGCCTTTTTCGAACTCCGCGCCTGCCATAAACTCCCAGTCATCTTTCATGCGGTTGACGACGCTCACTTCGTAGCGATCCTGGAGATTCGTGCCAACCCCCGGCAAATCGATGCGTGCTTCGATGCCGTGTCGCGCGAGCTCGCTCTTGGGACCGATACCCGAAAGCATCAGCAATTGCGGCGTGTTGAACGCGCCACCGCAAAGGATCACTTCCCTGGACGCTCGCGCTTCGCGTAGCTCACCCGCACTTTCGCTCGGTTGGGCGTGTGCGCGATAGAGATTTCCGCCCTTGAGATACTCGACGCCGACGGCGCGATGACCATCAAAGATAACTCGGCTCGCCAGCGCGTCGAGTTCGATGTGTAATTTGTGGGGACATGCGCGCGCAACTTCCAACAGCCGTTCCCGGCTACCCATGCGCGCGTGAGCTGCGGTCGTCAGGGGCACGTAGCGGATGCCGAACGCGTTGCGCCGCACGAGCCGCCAGTCGTTGGGATCGCCCTTGGCGCGAAAGAACCAGAGGAGCCGCCGGAGTGGATGTTCCAGCGCCGCCATGGCGCCGAATGCCGAGCGTTCGATCACGTTCATCATATCGCGATCGCGGAGCGCTTCTCGCGGCGGACGGGTCCGCTCGGTCGACAACCAACCGTCAAAGCCGTGCCGCGTAAGGTTGATGCCGGTGAGCTTTCGCAGCCATCGATAGATTGGCCGATGGCGGCAATTTTCGAGACGCTCAAAATAGCGGCGCATTTTGGCCCCGCGCCACGACTCGTCGCCCGTGAGCTCCGCGATGTAGTCCCAGTCCATGTTGTTCGGGTAAATCAGGATCATCGCGTTGTGCGCGGTGCAGCCGCCGAGCGCGCCCGCTCTGGGATAAAGCACGCCGCCTCGTTCCGGCGTGTACTTGTAATCGCTTTTTTGTCTGCCCTCGTCCGTGTAATGGCGCACGAAAAAATCCCACCTCAACGCGGGATTTTCCGACGCGAAGGCGTGGAAGGCCGGAACTTGGTAGTCTTCGGGTAGCCTCTCGCCGCTCGTCTGCAGAGGATCGCCGCCGGCCTCGAGCAGCAAGACGGAACAACCGCTCTCGGCCAGCCGCGCGGCAAGCGTGCCGCCGCCCGCGCCTGAACCTACGACGATATATTCGTATTCGGCAGCGCGGGCAACGGCTTGAGCCATTCGAATGTAATCTTACGCGATTGCAACTAGAAGGTTTTTAGGAAGTGAACCAGCGCGCGCTTATCATCGTCGCTCATCGGCGGCTCTTCCTTCAAAAAGCTCGTCCCGAAATAGTGGCCTTTGTTCACGACGTAGTCCGGACATTTGCTGGCTTTGATCAGATCTGGCACGAGATTTTTAAAGACTTGCGCCGCTTCCTCCTCGCTCTTGCCTTCGACCTGTTTCAAGTCGGCCTTCATCTTGAGTAAGAGCTTGACGAGATCGAGTTTGTCCGATTCCAGATCGACGTTGGTAAGCAAACTGACCGGTGTGCCTTTGGGGATCGGTCCGATTTTGATCATCCCCTCACTGAAGAGCCACGGGAACAGATTATGCAGCCAATCGCCCCAGCTGAGCAACTTACCCAACTTGTCCGGCAAATAACCCGCGGGAGCTTTGATGTAGCTGGTCGTCGTCGTGCGATAAACGTAACCGGGCACCTTATCGCCGAGAATCGGATCCTTGTCGCGCTTTTCCGGCCAGAGCATTTTTTCGATGGCATCGTTGAACGAATCCATGCGCGACTCGACGGAGGGATTCCAGTTGAACTTGCCCACGGAGTTGTTCAACAAGAACGGCGCCGTCGACCACAAACTGATCAGCGACGGCACGCGCGTATAGCCGCGCCCGCCGGCCGGTAATTCGTATTCGAATGGCGTGCCGTCGATCGGATTGTAGAGCGTCATCTTTCCCGCCGACGGTAAGTCTTTATAAGTTTGCGATGAAAAATTATCCCAGATGTTGCCGCCGAGGGCGTTGGTCGCCAGCGGACTGCACGCGTTGGTCTGCAGCAAGGTCACGGGGATGCGCCGTTCGGTGGAGAGATAATTATCGGTGAGAAAATCTTCGGCCAAGGCTATGGCTTTCATCTTTTCTTTGAAATCGTCGGTCTTGGTCCAGGCCCAATATTGGTCCCACTTGGACTCATCGACGTTTGCCGGCGCCTCGGGAATCTTGCTCGAATGACACCGCGCGCAGTAAGTCGCGAAGGCAAGCTTGCCGCGGTCCAGCGTGGCTCTATCGGCGGTTAAATAGTCGCTGCCGCCCGGCGCATCCTTGAGCAGATCGGGTTTTGCCGTCTTGAGAAAGAATAACGCCACGTCGGCGGTCTGATTCACCGTGGCGTTCCAATAGCTGGAGTTTTTCTCCGCGTCTTCGATCCTGATCGGCGTAATCTCCTTACCGCCGACCAGCGGATTGAAATGCAACAACCACTCCTCGCTGAATAGCCCGATGTTGATGAAGACACGATTGAGCGCTCCCAGAATGCCCACCGAGTCGGCGCCGTCCTTGAGTACTCGCGGCGTCATCACCGTGTCCGGCGCTTTGTAAAACTGCGATAACGCAGCGGTCTGCTTGAAGTCCTGAAACTGCTTGTTCTTGAGACCGCCGCCGGTGAGTTTTTCTCTGCCCCAGCGCAAAGCCGGCCCCAACCGCGGCAGCACATTATAGACCGCGTTCATCGTCCGCGGATTGTTGATGTAGTCGGTGGAAATAAAAGAAGTGTCGAGCGTCCCTGGCAACGAGGTATGAAACAGTTGAAAAGCGAAACTCGCGTCGTCCTTATCCCAGAAAAAGACCCGGTCCACCCAAAAATATTGCGCGCCGGGATTGGAGTTCAGGTTGGCCCATTGGGGATTTTCCGGATCGGCGGGTGGCTTCACCGGGCTCGGCCCAACGTGGCAGAAACCGCACGACATGCCGACCCGATAGGGCCGAATCAAATTCTTGTCGTTGTAATAATTGGGATCGGTATAAAATTTCTCCGCGTCCCATTTTTTCGCCGCCGCTTCGTCGAATTCCGGATTGGGAAAGAGGCGCAATCCGACGACACCGGTTGCATAACCATAGTAAGAGCCCACGGGGATATTTTTACCCCGCGCGCCGATCTTGACGCCGGGATATTTCTGCTCGTTTTCAAACGGGTCTGCGGGGCAATCCTTGCCGCGCGTGTCGAGCCATAGGCCGAAACGATCGGCGCGCGGTCCCTTGGCTTTTTCGAAGCAGGGCTC
This sequence comes from uncultured delta proteobacterium, assembly GCA_963804165.1. GTDB lineage: Bacteria > Desulfobacterota > Binatia > UBA9968 > UBA9968 > DP-20. Next base: position 135,485 of record CAWDPO010000003.1, on the reverse strand, counting down.
GTTGACTAAACCCAGATAGCGCCAGCGATTGTCGCGGCTGAAGTGTTTGATGCTTGCGTGAGATGAAAGAGTTTTTAGGAAATCCAAGGCGCCAAAGCTGTTGTTGGCGAGGTGGTCCCAAAAGCGATCGTTGCCGCCGGTCCAGACGATCCAGTTGTTCCGTCCTTTGATTTCGTTCGCGGTGAGCTCCAACGCAGCGTCCATTTCTTTGAAATAATCCTCATCAGCCGCCGGGAAGCTCTCCGCCATGCGCCCCACCATCAGCGCCTCGTCTTTGACCGTGCCGGGCTCGGGCGATTTCTTGCCACACCCCCAAGTGATGAACACGACAAACCAAATCAACATTAAGTTGACCGATCGTAAGCTAATCATTCTTACTCCCCTCAACATCGGCGTTACCGCGCAAGCAAAAGTCCACTCCGCTTTCAGCGGACCGATCTGTCCCAATAGACCCCGAGCCGTCACAGCGTCTTCAAATACTCGATCAGCGCGTCCTTTTCCTTGGCGGACAAGCTGATGCCGAATTCGTGCCCTTGGTTGCCGCTGGCACGCTGGCTCACATCGTACTTCGTCCCCACCCGCTCGGCTTCGGCGCCTTGCGTCACAAACCCGACATCGACCGGATCATAAACATCATAGCCGCGATAAAATACTTTCGGTCGCTCGGCGACCGGTTTGAGCATGTCGCGCAGCGTGGGCACCGAACCGTTGTGTAGATACGGCGCCCGCAGCCAAATGCCGTCGAGAAACGCCGCGATGTAGCCGCTCGGTTCGATCTCCACGAGACCGCGTCGCTCGATGCCGAAATTGCGCACCACCTTGTTCGATTCGATCGCAGCCTGCTTGCTCCAAGTTTTGAGCCGCTCGCGATCCGTGCCGATCTCCTCCGCCGGCACGCGCGTGCCGGTGCGCTCGCTGGCGTGACAACGAGCGCAATTGCTGTCGAAAACGGCCTTGCCGGCATCGGCTTGCGCCGGATTGATCGGAAACGGGAATTTAGGAGCTTGCTTTTCGCCCAGATATTTTACCAGCCAATCGATTTGCTCCAGAAATTCCTCGCGGTTGTGCGGCGCGGCGCTGAGCAATCCGAGCGCCGAGTCGATAATCACCGAGCGCGCGTCGTGGCTGTCGCCGGCGAGATTCATCAGCATACCCTTCTCCGGCTTGTACTTGTTGAGATTCCATACCGACGGCATATCGGTGGGGCCGATACTGTCGTCCATCGGCCAGTTGAGTAAAAAATATTTGGTGAGATTCATGGCATCGTCGCGCCCGCGGCCCCACAGCGGAAACTCCTTGTGATAGACCCATTGAAATTGCTTCTCGCGCTCGAGCAAGCGCTTTTTGGTGATCGGGATCAACAGGTAGCGATAGATCAATTTATCGAGCACGGGCATTTTGTAAACAAGCGCGATCTCACTCATGATCTCGTCTGCGTTAAAGCGTGGATCCTTGGCGCAATCAACGACGAAGCGAAAGAACGCCTGAAGGTTGAGCGTATGGTTCGGTCCGGTCGGTACGAATACCGGACTGTCACTGGCGCTCTTGCGATAGCTCGCCACGTGGCAGGACGCGCAATTATTCGCTACGCGCGGAAACCCTATGACTTTCTTGGTGAAACCAACCGGTAGTTCTTGTCCCTGTTCCCATGCGACGCCCAACGAGGCGTATCCGCCCGGGCCGGGCAATTTTTCCGGAAACATGCGGGGCATCACGAAGAAAATCCAGTATGGGATGCCGGCGTCGTGCTCGGCGCCAATGGAGCCGTACTTGAAGCGCATGTCCGGTGTCGCCGTTACCCAATCCGGCTGCGGCTCCTCGCGAAAGAACTTGTACCAGCCGATGGCCCCGCCGACTGCCGCCAGGACAACAACAAGCAGCAAACAAATTTTCCACCACGATTTCTTTTTCTGCGCGTCAGCCATCCTTCCTACCTCCGTCCATTATTCCGCTATTCCGCAGCACGAATCGGCGATCTAGAAAGTCTTGAGATATTCAACCAGAGTGTCTTTCTCGGCAGTAGACAGCTCGGTGCCAAAGCGCTTTCCCTCGTGCCCTTTGTTGGAATTGCCCGGCTGCTTGGTCTCATCGGTATCGAAAAGAAAAAACTTCTTGCCCTTCTCCTCCGCAACATCGCCGACGAAACCGACTCTTTTCTGATCATAGACGTCGTAGCCGCGATAAAAAGTTTTCGGCCGCTTAGCGCTAGGTTCGAGCAAATCCCGCAGCGTGGGTACGGAGCCGTTGTGCAAATACGGCGCCCGCAGCCACAAGCCATCCAGCGGGCTGTTGGCATATCCGAAGGTCTTGCGGAAGTGGCTGAAGCGCTCGTCGCCGTAGCCGGCAAAAATCATGTTTTGGTTGACCGCGACGTCGTAAGTGTAAGAATCCAATCGATGCCGGTCCGTACCGATTTCGTCGATCGGCACGACTTTGCCGGCGTATTCGCCGCGGAAATCCTTGCCGTCGGCGCCATGGCACTCGGCGCAGTATTTCTTGTAAATCGGTGCGCCCTGCGCAGCGATATCCTTGTCGATTTTGAATGGATAGGGCGGCGAGGCGAGGTCGCGCAGCCAATCGGCGACGCGTTTTAAGCTCGGCCGATCCCCTGTAGGCGGTGTAATGCCGGTGCCCATGGCGGCGCTACGGTTGCGCTCCTCGAGAGAAACATTGTTGCCGTCCCAGTGGAGATTCATCTTCAGTGTCTCACGCTGACCTTGGTACCAAATCGACGGGAAATCCGTCGTACCGATGCGTTCTTCCTTAGACAACTTCTCGGGCGGAAAATTGAAATAGGCCTTCAGCGGATTGAAAGTATCCACCCGCCCCGGGCCCCATTCCGGCTCTTCTTTGATAAAATTCAATCGATCCCGCAGTGTAAGCAACCGCTCGCGCATGTAGTAAATGGCGTAGAAGCGAAACACCAACCGCTCGATCAGCGGCAGATCCCTCAGCCCCTCACGGCGCCGAATGACGTTGATCTGGCGTATGATGTCGCGCGGAGTAAAGCGTCGGTCTTCGCCCGCGGCGAAGAGAAATCGCGTGAAAGCACGAAAATCAAAAGTATTGGCAGGCATGGCCGCGTAGACCTTCGGCGCGCTCTGTGGTGACTCGCGCACCGTGCCGGTGTGACAGATAGCGCAGTTCAACCAGACTAAATCGAATCCGAGATAGCGCCGCTGTGACATGCCGGCGGGCAATACTTTGCCCTTCTCGAAAACGAAACCGAGGGACTCCAATCCTTTGCCGGGAAGCTTGTCGGCAAAAAGTTCCGGCAAGGCGCGCCAAATCCAATAAGGCACGCCGAACTCATGCTCGCTGCCGAGCGATCCATATTTGAAGTGATCGAGATCGTCTTTGTAAACGACAGGCCTATCGGCACCGAAGCGGCCCAACAGCCACGCGCCTGCCAAAAGCGCGACAACCAACGCAGCAACCGTAAACAATCCGATTAGGTTTAGAAAACGTTGGGTGGGCGACATAGAGGTTCTTTCGTCCATAAGCCGTCATCCGCCACGACCGTCTCGAGCGAATTCACATCGCCCAGGCGCCCGCGCCAGGAAGCCAATGCTTCAAGCGTTGTTAATCTTTGATCGAACAAAACCCAAGGTTTCACTGTTGAACGGCAGAAAAATACTTTTGACGCGTGATTTAAGTGGTTCGGGAAAGTGGCGGCGAGTTATCCGCACGAAGCGTCTCCGGGTGTCGCTCGCGTGGCGAATGATTGATTTCTAATCGCCGCCTCTCAGCCCCTCAAAACTTCAACGCGAAATCGATCAACCGGCTCTTGTCCCAGTAGACTTTTCCCAAATACAACCCAGGCTCAATTTGACGGATCTCATCCCTGATCCACTGCGCCACGGTCGATGTGTCGGAATAATCCAAAACGATGCATTCCTTCCCGTCGAGCCAGCTCGGTCCCTTGTAGACCTTGGCGATGATCGCGTTCAGCCCGAAAGGAGATATTCGGTTTTTCAGAACACCCTTTTTCGCGTCAAAAACTTTTCCCTGCCATGCGAAGAAACTTATGAATTTGGCGATGGTCGGACTGAAATGAGTCCCGGGCGCGACGATCGCGGTGCCGTCTGCCTCTCCATCCGGGATATCGCCGACGAGACTGTTGGTGAAAAGAGTGTCGAGCTCAGCCTGGGTCATGGTCAAAAGCTTGGCCACATCGTACGCCATGTTCGCCCCTCCTTTTTAGATTGTCGCAAATCTTTTGAATCGAAACGTTGCGCCTGAAGCAGTATCAGCGCGCTTAATGTCACATATCCAGGCGGCGAACGTCAAGAAAATTACGCAGCAAACGGTGACTTTTAGCGATTTAACTGATCCACTAAGAGCGCGATCGGTTGCGAATCCAGGAAAGTTTTGTCAAATTCAAAAACAAGCAAGGCAAGATGAGCACAAAAACGGCCATACTCTCAATCGCGAATTTAAAAACGGAGGATACACCGCGCCTGCGCGCCGCTTTTGAGTTACCGGGCGTAACGAAGATTGATTTTAGTTTAGAGCGGAGCGTCGCCGTGATCGAATTCGATCCAAGCCAATCTCACATCGACGATTTTTTGCGCGCCGCGTTGAAGGCGGGATTTCAGGTGCTGTAGAACTTCACGGGTTAACCTTTAACCTTGAACCTTGAACGTGGAACCTTGAACCGAGCTTTCAGTCCCCCGCTACCGTCATCTGCGAGATCTTGATCGTCGGCGACGCTATCCGCCCGCGCATTTCGAGATCGTTGCCGACCATCTCAATGTTCTGAAACATCTCTTTGAGGTTGCCGGCAATCGTGATCTCTTCGACGGGATAAGCGAACTCGCCGTTTTCGATCCACTGGCCGGCGGCGCCGCGGGAGTAGTCGCCCGTGACCATGTTGACGCCGAAGCCGATCATCTCAGTCACGTACAAACCGGCCTTCACGGACTTGACGATACGCTCCGGTGAATCTTTGCCGGGAACGAGATGAAAATTGGCAGGGGAAACTCCGGGCGGTTCGCCCACGGAACGAGAAGCATTGCCGGTGGATTTCATCCCGAGTTTCTTACCGCTATAGGTATCGAGCAAGTAACTCTTGAGCTCACCCCGCTCCACAACCGATTTTTTCCGCGTCGGCAGTCCCTCGGCGTCGAACGGCCGCGAGCCGAGTGCGCCCGGAATTGTCGCGTCATCGATCACTGTAAGAAATTCCGAGCCTATGCTAGTTCCTAGCTTCCCGATCAAAAACGACGCGCCCTTATACAGTGCGTAACCGGATAAGGCGGACGATAGATTGCGAATCAGCGACGCCGCCATTTCCGGATCGAAGACGATCGGGACTTCGCAGGTTTTTACCTTGCGCGCGCCGAGTCTTCGCAGCACACGCTGCGCGGCCCGGTCGCCGACGGTCTTTGGCGAATCCAGCTTGGCAAATTTTCGGTTCGACGAGTACCAATAGTCGCGCTGCATGGATCCATTCTGCGCGGCGATGGGTGAGACGGAGTGGCCGAATGTCGAGCCGGAGTACTCGCCGGAAAAGCCGTGGCTGCTCGCGTAAATCACCCGGCCGAATTGGTTAGAAAACTCCGCGCCCTCGGAATTCGTAATGCGCGGATCGTAACTCAGAGCGGTTTTCTCGGCATCGAGCGCGATCTGAATCTTCTCGTCGACGGAAACCGCGCGTGCCGAATCATCGAGCAAATCCAGCTGCGGCACCTCGCGCGCGAGATCCGCCGCGTCCGGTAAACCGCCATGCGGATCTTGCGCCGTCACTTTAGCCATTCGCGCGGTATCGTCGACCAGCTTCTCAATCGATTTCTGCGAAATATCCGATGTCGATGCCGAAGCTGAACTATTGGCGAAGAATAGCCGTAACCCCAAGCGCTTTTCGCCCGCCTGGCTGATCTTCTCGACCTCGCCCATGCGCACGGTGACGAAGAACGATTCGCTCTCCGCCATCACGACGTCGCCCTGCGACGCGCCTTTGGCTTTGGCCATCGATAAAATATCCCGGCCCAATTGTTGGCTTAGTTCCAGTCGTTCCATGTTTTCACCCGCGTTCCAGACGTTCCATTCGTTCCAGCGGTTCCAATCGTTTCGGATTTTCAATTCATGAACTATTGGAACGATTGAAACATTTGGAACGATTGGAACTTTAGCCGTTACGCCCGCGTCCCCCCCACGGTTAATCCGTCGATCTTGATCGTCGGCATGCCTACGCCGACCGGCACCGATTGTCCGTCCTTGCCGCAGGTGCCTACGCCCTCGTCCAGTTTTAGATCCGAGCCAACCATCGATACGCGCGTGAGGACGTCCGGACCGTTGCCGATCAGCGTCGCGCCCTTCACCGGCTGAGTGACCTTGCCGTCTTCGATGAGATACGCTTCGCTCGCTGAGAAAACGAACTTGCCGCTCGTGATGTCGACTTGCCCGCCGCCGAAGGAAACCGCGTAGAGTCCCTTTTTCACCGAACCGACGATGTCTTCCGGCGCCGACTGGCCGGCGAGCATAAACGTGTTGGTCATGCGCGGCATGGGAATGTGCGCGTAGCTTTCGCGCCGGCCGTTGCCGGTCAGCGGCATCTTCATCAGGCCGGCGTTGAGTTTGTCCTGCAAGTAGCCTTTGAGGATGCCATTTTCGATCAGCACGGTCCGATGCGTCGGCGTGCCCTCGTCGTCGACGTTGATCGAGCCACGGCGGGACGGGATCGTGCCGTCATCGACCACGGTGCATAATTCGGACGCCACTTTCTGGCCGATGCGATCAGAAAACGCCGAAGTCTTTTTGCGGTTAAAATCGCCTTCCAGGCCATGGCCGATAGCTTCGTGAAGCAATATGCCTGGCCAGCCCGAACCGAGGACTACGTCCATCGTGCCAGCGGGCGCGTCAATGGCGGTCAAATTCAAGATCGCTTGGCGCACCGCTTCACCCGCGTAACGCTGCCAATCCCGGTTGTCGACAAAAAAGCCGAACTCGACTCGCCCGCCGCCGCCAAAGCTGCCGATCTGCCGATTGCCGCCCTCCTCGACGATACAGGTGACGTTGAGACGCGTTAGCGGCTGGAGATCACCGACGACCAAACCCTGGGACGAAGCGACGAGGATCACTTTATATTCACTGCCAAGAGACACGAAGACGTTTTTAACGCGCGTATCCAAGCCTCGTGCATATTTATCGATGTCGTAAAGCAACTCGACTTTTTTCTCCAGCGCGACATCGTTCACCGGTGTTTTGATCGGATAGAGGTCGTGAGCCTCGCCGCGCTGCCGCCCGACCGGCACCGGGGTCGCCGACGGCCGGTTTTGCGCGATGTAATGTGCCGTGCGCGCGGCAAGCTCTAAATTTTCAATGGTGATATCGTCGGTGTAAGCGTATCCGGTTTTAGTGTCGGCGAGGACGCGAACCCCCACGCCATTGGCGGTGGACTGGGAGCAGTTTTTCACCAGCCCCTCTTCCAGACTGACGCCTTCGTTTTGGCGATACTCAAAATAGAGGTCGGCGTAGTCCGCCTTCTTGGCTAAAGCGGTATCGAGAACTTTTTCCAGATCATTGCTCTTAACGCCAAAATTGTCGCCGAAAAACGCCGCCGGTAGATTTGCAGTGGCCATGTCAATTCCTCCACGGAAGTTCTAACACATATGTGACTCATGATTAAGCTCTCTATACTTTAACTAATCGCTCTCTAGCCACCAAACAGGATGACAAAATTCTATTGATCGTCCGCGGCTATTGGGCTAATATCCGCCTATCAAAAGTACGAGGCGGAAGACCATGGCCCAGAAAAAAATCGTTCACATCGTCGGTACCGGAACCATCGGCGAACCGCTGGTCGGTATTTTATCAACCTTCAAGGAACCATTTGGGATCGATGAGGTGACCTTTCACAAGCGCACTCCGCTTTTGACCGACCGATCCAAGGTCATGGTGTCCTGCAATCAAGGCGCAAAGCTCGCCGTTGACAAAGATCGTTGGCAAAAGTTCGTCGAAATGGGCATGCATCCCAGCCTCGAGGCTGAAGAAGCGATCGAGCGAGCCAGCGTGATCATCGATTGCACGCCGGTGGGCAACGAAAACAAGGAAAAGCTCTATAACAAGTACGCCGGAAATGGCCGCGGTTTCATCGCACAAGGCAGTGAAGACGGCTTCGGCAAAAAGTACGCGCGCGGCATCAATGATAGGGCGCTGGAGAGAGGCAAAGATCAGTTCGTTCAGGTCGTCAGCTGCAATACCCACAACTTGGCAGTACTGATCGATACCATCGCGTTGGGCCCGGAAAAGGAAGACAACCTCGCGGAAAGCCGCTTTGTCTGCATGCGCCGCGCCAACGATCTAAGCCAGGAAGGTGATTTCATCCCGGCTCCCGAAGCCGGTAAACACGACGACCCTAAGTTTGGCACGCATCAGGGCCGCGACGCCCATTATCTATTCAAAACTCTGGGCCTGGATCTGGATATTTACTCCTCCGCGTTGAAGCTGAATACGCAATACATGCACACGATTCACTTCAATCTGAAACTACGCAGGGGAATCAATAAAGATGAATTGATGCGCCGACTGCAGGGCAACTTGAGAGTCGCTCTGACCAACAAAAAGTCATCCGCTTCCGTGTTCTCGTTCGGGCGCGATCACGGCATGTTCGGCAGGATTCTCAATCAAACAGTGATCGTCACGCAGAGCCTGGCGATGCGTGGCGACAAGGAAATCGTCGGCACCTGCTTCACGCCGCAGGATGGTAATTCGCTGCTGAGCAGCATCGCCGCGACACTTTGGTTCATGTACCCGGATTCTTACGAAGAGAAGCTCACCCCCGTGAAGCCCTATTTTTTCAGCGAGATATAACAAGCGGATACGTAAAATCCCAAAGGGTCAAAAGCTTACGGCTTTTGACCCTTTTTTTATTCGCGCACGCCTTGGGATGAAAGGGAGTCGAACCGAACCCTATCGCCCACCTGAATCCCGTGACGTTTGGCCAGGCCGCCGTTGATCTCCAGCACATACTGGCTCGGCGTTCCGACCGAACGGGAATCAAGAGAAAACGGCACTGTCTGTTCAACGATACCAACAATCTTCATATCGCGACTGATGAAAATCATGTCCAAGGAAATCGGCGTGTTTTTCATCCAGAAACTCTGTTGCGACTCTGCCGGAAACAAAAAGATCATGCCGCGGTCGGCCGCGAGATCCCGCCGGAACTGCAGCCCCAATTCTCGCTTCGTCGGCGAATCGGCGACCTCAACCTGAAAGGCTACGTCGCGGCCCAGTTTGGTCATAATCGTCACCTTAGGTTCCGCTTTACAGGCGGTCGCGCTGCGAAGCAGCACGAATCCGACAAAAAAAAAGTACGCGTAATGTCGCCGCATATTACTTTTGCAGCCGCGCCGCGACCAGCTCGGCGACATCCAAAACTTGCATCGCGGTTTCAGGCTCTTCCTTGGCGGTTTCTTCGGTGATCATACGCATGCAGAAAGGACAGCCGGTAGCTACGGTTTTCGCGCCCGTCTGCTTTAGCTCACGGTAGCGGTTCGTACTGACCCGTTCGGTTCCTTTTTCCTCTTCCTTCCAAAATTGGCCGCCACCGGCGCCGCAACAAAAGCTATTGCTTCGATTCCGGGCGGGTTCGGTGAGTTTTGCTCCCGTCGACTGGATCAGCGTCCGAGGCTGATCGAAGATCCCGTTATGCCGCCCGAGATAGCACGGATCATGGTAGGTCACTGAGCCGTCGCCGGCGTTTTCCAGCTTGAGTCTTCCGGCGCGGATCAATTCGTCGATGAACTCCGTGTGGTGCTTCACGACGAACTTGCCGCCGAACTGAGGGTACTCGTTAGCGATGGTATGAAAGCAGTGCGGGCAAGTCGTCACTATCGTTTTCGGCTTGATTTCATTCAGCGCGTTGACGTTTTCTTCGGCCATTTGGGCGAAGAGATATTCGTTGCCCGTGCGCCGCGCCGTGTCGCCGGTGCATTTTTCCTCCTTACCCAGCACGGCCCAATCCACGCCAGCGGCATTTAAGATCGTCGCCAGGCTGCGGGCGATTTTTTGTGCGCGCGGATCGAAGGCCACCGCGCAACCGACCCAATAAAGAATTTCCGGATCCGCTTTCTGTTCCAACGTCGGCACCGGAAACGGCAGATCTTTGGCCCAATCAAGCCGCTCACCGGCCGGCATGCCCCAAGGGTTGCCGGCCCGCTCCATATGGTTGAAGGTGTTCTGCAATCCTTTGGGAAACTCCGCCGCAGTGAGCACGCGCTCGCGGCGCACATCGATAATGTGGAGCATTTGCTCGTTGCCGACCGGGCAGACTTCGATGCAAGCATTGCAGGTCGTGCACGCCCACGCCGCTTCCTCGCTTAACGCGAAATCCAGCAGAGGCCGCGGGCTCTCCCGGCCGGCCGAAAATTCGGAAAGAATTTTGTTGAGCTCGTAACGCTCGTTGATCAAAATCGCCGCCGGGCTGAGGGCTTTGCCGGTATTGGTCGCCGGGCAAACATCCTGACAGCGATTGCACATAATACAGCTGTAAGAATCCAAAAGCCTCGGCCAGGTGAAGTCTTCGAGCTTTACCGCGCCGAAAACTTCTTCCTTTTCGAAGTCCATCGGCTGGAGAACGCCAGGTTTCTCCTTTTTCAACGCCAGCTTAACCGGCGCGAGAAATATGTGGATGTGTTTGGACCGCGGAAAATAAGGAATGAATAATAGAATCGATCCCAACGCGCCCCACCAAAAACAATGATTTAACAATTCCTGCCCGCCGGGCCCGAGCCCGACAAAGGCAGCGCCCAACGTCGAACTCACCGGCTGGTAGGCATCCGCCCCTTCAAGGGCCAGTTGCGTTGCTTTGAACAATAGGCGGCAACCGACGTGAAAAATGATGAAGCCCGCAACCAGTGTCGAATCGCGAAAAATTCCCGCACGAACTTCTGGCTGCACCGGAACATTGGCCGGGAATTCAAAGTCCTTGGGCTGCACGAACAAACGGCGCATCAACAGGCCAATAATCCCGGTCAAAACGCTGGCGGTAAAAACATCCGCGGCGAGATTGAACAGATTCCACCCTCCGCCGCGCGCGTGGATACCAAAGAACCCTTCGAGCAGGTCGACTAAATTAACCAGAAAATAAAAAACGAAACCGTAAAAAACAAACGCGTGCAGCAACGAAACGATTGGCCGCTTTTTAAAGACCGATTGTTGTGTCAGAACGATCCAAAGCGCGCGCTGGATTCGCTCAACGAGATGGTCGAAGCGCGCGTCGGCCTTGCCGCGGCCGATCGCGCGATACACGGCATAGAATTTCTGGCCGCCATAATAAATCGATCCAAGTGCGAGTAAGACGAATAGAATTTTTTCGGTCGTAGTTAGCATTGCGGTCTCACGGACCTCCGTTTCACTCCTTTCTTACCGTTACCGGGAGCGGTCTGTCAAAATCGTTCGCAGTAAAGCAGCGCTAAAGTCGGGTTCGTGCAGTTCCCCTAACCGAATATTTTTATCCCGCGGATTGGTTGAGGGAGACAAGACCGACGTTGATTTAAAATGACACAAACCGTACGTGCGTAGGACTTATTACGTTTGAGCGGGGCACCGTCAACAATCTCAGCCTTAACCGGGAAAGCCGAGGCGCTTGGACAATTCGGTCCCGGCCTTCAGTAACAAAGGTGCGATTTCAGCATTAATGGTTTCGTCGCTGAGGCGGTATCCCGGACCGACGACAGCCAGCGTGCCGACCAGCGAGCGAGTATAGTCCCGGATCGGCACAGCAGCCGCATTCACTTCCTCGGCGAACTCGCCGCGTTCCACGGCATACCCAGACTCGCCGATCATCGTCATCTGCTCCCGTAAGACGTTGCGATCGACGATGGTTCTTTCCGTGTAGCGCTCCAGGCGCTCCGGCAGATTCTGGCCCGCAGCTCCGTCGAGCTCAAAGACCAGATGCACTTTGCCAGCCGCAGTGCAATGCGGCGGCAAGACGGTGCCTAAAAAGGAGACCACGCGTACCGTACGCGCCGGCTCGACGAAATCGAGAGGAATAATCGCACTCCCCTTGCGAATCGCAACATATGCGCTTTCTTTGGTGGTTTTCGATAACTCCTCCAGTATCGCTCTTGATTGCAGCAGTAAGCCCATTTGATGGATGAAGGTTTGACCGAGTTGGAGACACTTCAGACCCAAACGGTAATTCTCCGTCACCTTATTTTGTTCAATATAACCGCGCGCTTCGAGCGTAGCGAGTAATCGAAAAACATTGTTTTTATGCAGCTTCAGCCGTTTGCTCAGCTCGGTGACTCCGATTTCATCGACATTACCATTGAACTGCTCCAAGACGTCGAGCGCATGGGAGACAGACTGAATGACGTAGTTGGACTTCTCACGCCGCACCATGATTCCTCCGGTTGAATTTTGCTAAAAATTTATAACACCATTTAGAACAACTGAATGGCCGTTCCAAAAAAGCGTTTTAACCTAACCCAGAGGTTATTTGATGTCAAACGGCGTTAAGCACTCGAATTGCCCTCGGCAATGAAGTGCTCGGACGTCCTATTGAGCACTCAATTCGTCAAATACAATCGGGAGAATATTGGGTAGAACGCATTCGTCACAAATGCGCGAAAGAACTCATCAGCAGTGAACCGTCGCATAATCACGGCATTATTGACTTGTCAAATCCTCATATTTGCAACAAAGCGTCGGAAAGTGACGTTAGCTCGCACTTGACCGCTGACATTCAATATTGCAATATAGCCCCACTATGCCTCGGCAAGGAATCGCACAGACAACTTCGGGTTGGTGGCGCTGGCACTCGAGTCAGCGTCTCCGCCGTGGCTAGTTCCCTAGCGATCGCATGGTACAAGGGCCATAGGTGGTAAACCTATGGCCCTTTTTGTTTTCTTAGACAGATGATCCACCCGACCTATAAAGAATTTTGCGCGCTCGCCAAGCAGGGCAACTTGATACCGGTGTACCAAGAGTTGCTGATGGACCTTGAAACACCGTTGTCTTTTTTTAAGCGCCTCGAGCGCGACAGATATTCATTCTTGCTTGAAAGCGTCGAAGGCAGCGAGCGCTGGGCGCGTTATTCCTTCTTAGGGACGCGACCGTACCGGGTCTTTAAGGCCCAAGGCGATCAAGTTGAAATACTCGACGGCAGCAAATCACGTAGGTTGACTTCCGCGGCTCCGTTAAAAATCTTGGAGGGATTGCTGCAGGGTTGCCAACCTGTCGCGGTGCCGGGGGTTCCGCCTTTTTTTGGCGGCGCCCTCGGTTACGTTTCTTACAATGCCGTGCAGCAACTTCACGATATCGCCGGCGGCAAGAAGGATCCGCTCGGCATGCCCGAGATTTTTTTCGTTTTTGTCCAGACTCTGGTCGCATTTGATAATTTGAAACACACGATCAAAGTGATCGATAACGTTCAATTGACAGAACAGACCAACCTTCGCAGGGCCTACGACGCGTCAGTCAATCGAATCCGAAAGGTGATTTCCAGTCTGCAGAAGAAGCCACGCGGGATCGAGCCCAGGGATTTAACTCAAAGCAAAACCAACCGAAAATTTCGCTCGAATTTGACCGAGAGCGGTTTTGAAAAAGCCGTAGACAAAGCCAAGGAATACATCAAGGCCGGCGACGTCATTCAAGTCGTGCTCAGCCAACGGCTCGAAACCGAGACGAACACGGATCCTTTTGAAATTTACCGCGCCCTACGCTTCGTCAACCCCTCTCCCTATATGTTCTATTTGGAGCTGGAGGACCTCCGGGTCATCGGCTCATCGCCGGAGACGATGGTTCGTCTGACCGGCGACACTATTGAGTTGCGCCCCATCGCCGGCACGCGCCGCCGCGGCACCACGCCCGAAGAAGAACGCGAGCTTGAAGCCGATTTGCTGGCAGATCCTAAAGAGCGCGCCGAACATATCATGCTCGTCGACCTGGGGCGCAACGATGTCGGTCGCGTCGCCGAGATCGGCACTGTCGAAGTCAACGAATTAATGGAGATCGAACGCTATTCTCATGTCATTCACATCGTCTCCAACGTGCGCGGCAAATTAGCCGCGGACAAAACGGCTTTCGATCTCTTTGTGTCCGCGTTTCCGGCCGGTACGGTTTCCGGAGCGCCGAAAATTCGCGCCATGCAGATCATTGGCGAATTAGAGCCGCAAAACCGCGGCCTTTATGCCGGCGCCATCGGCTACTTCGGCTACAACGGAAACCTGGATACTTGCATCGTCATCCGCACCATCGTGATGAAAGGGAAAAAAGTCTATATCACGGCCGGCGCAGGCATCGTTGCCGACTCAGATCCAAAAATGGAATACCAGGAAACGCTCAACAAAGCGCGCGCCATGTTCAAAGCCGTCGAGCTCGCCGAACGGTGGAGAAAGCGATGATATTGCTGATCGACAATTACGACTCGTTCACCTACAACTTGTATCATTATCTGGGCGAGCTCGGCGCCGCGGTGAAAGTATGTCTCAATAACAAGATCACGCTGGACGAGATCGAGGCGCTGCGGCCCGAGAAGATCGTCATTTCTCCCGGCCCGTGCACACCGAAGGAGGCGGGCGTTTCCTGCGATACCATCGCGCGCTTTGGCGCGCGGATTCCGATTCTTGGGGTTTGTCTCGGGCACCAAGCCATCGGCGCGGCCTACGGCGGCGCGATCGTTCGCGCGCCATCGGTCATGCACGGCAAGCTCTCCGAGGTAAGTCACGATTCGCTGACTATCTTTCGCGGTGTAAAAAATCCCTTTGCCGCCATGCGCTATCATTCCCTGGTGATCGATCCCAAGAGCCTTCCGGCGGAGCTTACCGTGAGCGCGCGTACCAGCGGCGATATTATCATGGCTGTACGGCACAAGAAGTTCCCGGTTGAAGGCGTGCAATTTCACCCCGAATCGATCCTCAACGAAGACGGCAAAACGATTTTGAAGAATTTCTTGGACCACTACTGAGTGAGCCCCAGGCAATGAAGCTTCTCTGTTTCCAGGCCAAGCGCTTTCGCTGGAAGACCCACTCAAAAACCCTTGCCGATGTTTCCGATCAAGAAATTGACCGGGAGGTTCAAGACACTCTCGTCGTTTTCATCCACGGCGAAGTTTCCGATGCGCTCGGTGAGCGCCGTGCTTCGGTCTTTAGACAAACCCTAAAACACATCAAGTGGCTGGCCAACAAACGATCGTTCAAAAATATCGTCTTGCACTCTTTTACTCATCTGGGCGGCAACACTGGCGAGTCGGCCTTTGCCGAAGCATTCATCAGCGTCGTCGCGGAGCGGCTGAGCGAGAGCGGTTACCAGGTTTGGACGACGCCGTTCGGCTACTTCTGCGAGTGGGATTTGAGCGTCTATGGGGAAAGCCTGGCGAAGGTCTGGAAAGAAATCTGATGAAATTTATTGCCCCAAAGCGCGAACTTCCGTTACGGCTGCCGGTCCGGCCGACGTCGCACGGAATAATTAACGTTTATCCAAAGCATGTTATACTTATCGCGACTGAGTAGTATTTAGGAGGCCACAGATGATCCAATTCGGGTTTCGCGTTACTTCATGGGCTCTTGTCGCGCTGATCGCGTTGGCTTCGTTCGGATGCAAAAACGAGGAAAAAACTCCGCAACCGAAGGATCTCCCCGATCTCAACGAACAAGCTCGACCCTACGTGACCACGGAAAATACCAAAGTGCGCACTGGCCCCGGGCAGCAATTTCGCACCATCGCCGAGATTGGCCGTGACGCCAAAGTGACAGTCGTTGGCAGGGACGGCGATTGGGTGCTGATCGTCTCCAAAAAAGGCAATGCACCCGGCTTCATTGAAATGGCCGCGGTAAGACCTTCGGCGGCCGGCGACGCTAAGGATGCTCTCAACCCGCGGCTTGACGGCAAGTACGAAGCGCTTACGAACACTCAGGTGAGGAGCGGGCCGGGATTGCATTATCCAGTCGTCGCCGACATCTCGAAGGGAACCGAGCTCAATGTCGTCGAAGAAGACAACGGCTGGCTGAAAGTCGAGTCGAAACGCGGCAACAAGCCCGGCTATGTCGAAGCAAATCTGGCGAGACCTGTAAGCGCGCGATCAAAGCCTCAATAGCTCGGCCGCCGTGCCTCCGAGTATCCGCTCGATGCTATCGGCGTTGATAGCAAGTTTCCTGACCGTATCGACGTAATTTTTTAGTTCCGTCATACCTTTGCCGGTGTCCGTGTTGACGCCGGTGAAGTCCTGCGGATAGTCGCTGGCGAAGATCAGGCGTTCAGGTTTGATCCCCTGCAGCGCGCATCGAAGCGCTGCGAGACCGCCTTCGAAGCCTGCCATGTCGAAATAGATCCCGTCGAAATACTCCGCGAAGGGCTTTTGCAACGAGCCGAAACGGTATCCTTTGCCGACTAAACGGTCTTTGACCGCCGCGATCCCGCCGCCAAAATGAGCCATGACGATCTTGAGATTGGGAAATCGATCGAAGATCCCGCCGGCGATCAACCTCGTCGTCGCGACCGTCAGATCTACCTCACGGCCAAGCACGCGCGGCAAATCATAGTCTTTCAAATGCTCGTAGCCCGTCGGCACTAAAGCGGGATGAACAAACACAAGAGCGTCGAGTTTGCACACGGTTTCATAGAAATCGTAGAGCCTGTGGGAATCGAGCGACAAGCCGCTGACTTGAGAAGTAATCGTCACGCCGCGCAGGCCCAGATCGTTGATCGCCCGACGCAGCTCATCCAGCGCCGGCTCGCCGTCCAGGATCGGCGCTTGGGCCAAGCCGACGAAGCTGCGCGGGTATTTTTTTTTGACCGCCGCCAGATCATCGTTGATGAAACGGCACTCTTCCAGCGGCGCGGACCAGCCGAGAAGACAAGAAAGAACGGAGACATCGATACCGGCTTGTGCCATATCGTCGAGCTGCAGGTCCAAATCATAGAGCCGTTGATGCATGGTCGTCGCCGGCAGGCCACCCTCTTGCCGCATGGTTCTGCCCGTCGCCGAGTACAGGCCGCGTTTTTTCGCCAACTCTATTGGGATGTAGTGATGCTGAAAATCGATAACCATTTCTGTACCTCTGAGTGAAGCCTAGGCATCAAATCTTCATGACACCGTCCGCTGATCGCCGCGCCGGGTCATGAGTGCAATGATCAGAGCTACTAACCCGATCGGCGCCAGACAAGCAAACGCAAATTGCTGCGCGCCGGCAAATGCTTCAGCCCTACTCCAGAGCTTTTGTCCGGCGTCGAGCTCCATCAAAGCCACGGCGATCGTCGTACCGATCGTTCCGGCAGCCGTTCCGAAGGAGCTGAGCATGGCTGCCAGGATGCCGTAGTCCTGTTGTTTCACGGCGGCAAAGGCCACCGTTTGATTGGCCGGCGTAAAGACACCGATTCCGGCTCCCACGAAAATTAGCACCACAATGACGATAGCATAGCCGGAATTTGCCGCGAGCCGGGAATAGCAAGCAATCCCCACAACGATCAGCAGCAATCCGCTGCTTGCCACCGTCGCAGCATCGAAGCGGTCGGCCAGCCGACCGCTGAGCGGCGAAGCGAGGGCCGTAGCAAGCGGCAACACGGCAAGCATCAATCCGGCGGCCACCGCCGATGAACCGAGCACGTTTTGGAGATAAAGCGGCGCGCATAGCGCGATCGGATAATGGATCATGTTACTTAGCGCTACGGTGACTAATGCGGCCGCGAGCATCCTCTGCTTGAAGATACGAATGTCGATGAGCGGCTCAGTCGTGTGGAGTTCGATCCACACAAAGCTGAAGAGACCGATCGTCGCCACGGCGAATGAGCTCACGACGAACGAAGATGTCCAGCCTTCGCTGGCGGCGAACGTCAATCCTAGCAAAAGTGCCGGATAACCGATCAGCAACGCTAGGGCGCCGGAGAAATCAAATTGGTCACGACGGCGCTCGCCGGCACCGCGAAAAATTTTGATCACCGCCGCCGTAACCGCGGAACCGACTAAAAAATTCATCCAAAAAATCCACTGCCAGTCACCGAAGTGTCGGAGAAAACCGCCGATCGTAGGGCCGGTCATTCGTCCGACGGCGACGGCCGACGCGAACAGGCCAAGGACCTGACCGCGCCGGTTGGAGTCGAAACTGACGGCAAGAATCGCCGTCGACATAGGCAAGGCCATCGCAAGTCCAACGGCCATCACCGCGCGCGCCACGAAGAGCTCGCTAAACGAACCCGATATGGCGCCGAGTCCCGCGCCCGCGGCGTAGAGCGCCACACCGATTTTGTAAAGGAGCCTCTGGCCAAGGATCCCGCCGGCGCGCCCGAAGCAGAACGACAAACTCGATATCGTCACCACTCCCATCAATGTGACCCACTGTATCTCCGATAAACTGTTGCCAAACTGCTTTTGAATCGCCGGCAAGGCGACACCGATGCTGCCGAAACTATTGAAAAAGAGAAACGCCGCCAGACAAGTAACCGTTAGTATGGCTCGCTCTTCGCTGCGCGAATAATGCACAGAACTGGGGATCAGCGTTTCGCGGTTCATGCACTCACGTAAGATCTTTTCCAAGTTTCCAGTTTATGAGGTGTTGCGAGCGACGGGGTCCGGAGGCGCCTTTCATTGAACGGCTCTGGAGCAGAAAATCGTTACTGGTCAAGCAGTTACAAAATTCTTCAGAGTTCACGAATTTGTTCGTAATCTTCCTCGGCGAAGCTGCAAATTATGCCCTTCCAAGTAAAAACTAGCCGAGATGCAAGCAATGCGGGTAATCAAGGGTCGTTCTTTTACCTTGGCATATATTTGGCGAAGTTGGATAATGAACCGTGTAAAAATATAGATTAGGAGACGATGATGCAAAGCCTGTTTGTTTGGATCGTAATGTTTGCCGGCGCAGCTATCGCTTTACTGGGTGTCTTTTTGATCGCATCGGAAAGAGAGCTTAGAAATAAGCGGCGCGAGATCGAGAACTTGCTCGCCAAACTGGAAGATGCTCCGCAGGGAAATGTGCCGCCACAAGCGATTGTGCCGCAGCAAGACAACTTCGCGCAATTGGCGGAGCTGCGCGCAGCTAACCAGGACCTCCACAGTCAAATGGCCGGGCTTTCCGGCAAGCTGGAATTAAGCCGGAGAACCATCGCAGAGTTGGAAGCGACGCAGCAGAGCAACGCCGGTGATCAGGATGAAGCGCGTCAACTCCGTTTGTCCAACGAGCAATTGAAAATGGAATTGAACGAACTGCGCAGCCGGCTGCAAGTCAACGAGACACAATCCCAAGGCTCGGTCACAGCTCAGCAAGACGTTAGCCAACAACTGTTGGCTCAGGCACAGAGCGAAATTGCCGAGCTGCGACAGAAACTCGACGATAGCCAGGCAAAACTTGGCGGGCTCGAAACCGCTCAACGGAACGTGGTCAACGTCGACGCGCTGGAAGCTAAACACCTCGAAGAACGCCAACGCTTGCAGGCGCGCATAACCGAAATGGATAGCGAAATTTCAGCGGGCCGAGAAAAACTTCACGAACTGGACACGCTGCGCGCCCGTTGCGCTGAGTCCGAGCAAGCTCAACAGGCCCTGTGCGACGAGATCCGCCGCCGCGACGAGGAGATTCCTCGGTGGCAAGCGCGCATCGCGGAGGCGGAAGCGCATCGCCAGCAGATCAGCGCACTACAAAAGCCCTATAGCGAACTGATCTCTAAACAAGTTTCAGTCGTCGAAAAACAGCGCGAGCTTCAGGACGATTTAGAAGCCTTTGCTCGGCTTATGGCCGCTCCCGTCCAGGCGGTGCAAGCAACGACTTCGCTCACGAACGGGATTGCCAGCCAGTCGACGGCGGCACCAAGTGCTGCCCCGCTGGAGCCGGAGCAACCCGCGGCTGTTGCGCAAGCGGAACCAAAACGAGCGCGCCGGTTTGGCATTTTTTCTGTGGTGGTTTTGTTGATGGCCGCGGGAGCACTTGGAGCCTGGTACGTTGACTTGGACTCCTCCGAATCGACGGTGCCGACGGTTACTGCCAGCAGTAACGATGGTCTGCCGAAGCAGCCCGAACGTGAATTAACCGCCAGCATCCAGGCCACCGCCGTCGCACCCGAGGCCGCACCCGCGCCCTCCGCGGTGAAAGACGCGGTCCGGCCCGCTGTCAGGGACAATCGCGAAAGCGCCAACCTGGCCCTGCCGGTAAAGCCACCATCACGAGTCGCAGCCACCTATAAAATTACCCGCGCGAGCCGAGTCTATGCCGCGCCGAGTGAATTCTCGCAGTCGATCGGCGATATCGAACCGGGCCTGAAAGTCAACGTTGTCAACAGCCGCGACGGCTGGCTGGAAATCCACTCGAAACACGGCCGCCCGCCGGGATTCATTCGCAGCGAAGTCGCCGCACGCGTCGCCGCGCAAAACTGAGCTTACGGCCCACCCCCGCTTCCTCCAGCTAGAGCAAGCAACTAGGACGAACAGCTTTTCGGTCATCGAATTTTGCAGCGCAATGTCAAGGGACGTTGCACAACGGTGCGCGCAGTCTCCCCCGGATCCCGACACAAGTTTTTGCGAAGATCCATTCAAACCAATTTTTTCATCAACGCATGGAGCGCTTTGTTTTTGCGGATCTCCCGGCGCAAACCGGCGAGTTGGGACTCGCTTACGATCAGCGGCCCGCCTTGAAAGACCCCGTCGTGGTAGTAACAAAAGCGCAGCGATTTCGCTCCCGAATCGAAGGACAGTAGCTGGATCGACGGCTCGTGATATTGCGTAATCGAGCGCGCCTCTTCGGTGACCCAACCGCCGCCCCAGTGAAGCGTGAAACGCCGCCTTCGAAATTGTTTCTTTTTCATGGCAATCTTGTAAGAGTTGCAGGCGGGGCGTGCAACCCCGGAAACTATGCAACTCTACTTTTACCTTCAGGGTGACGGGCACCCGCTGGTCATTCTCCACGGATTTCTCGGTTCGTCGGACAACTGGCGCGCCATGAGCAAACGCCTGGCCACCCGCTTCAAAGTGTATTGCGTCGATCTACGCAATCACGGCCAATCGCCGCACAGCAATGTGATGAATTACCCGATTATGGCTGAAGACCTGCGAGAATTTATCGAAGCGCAGGATCTGGGGACGTCCTTCGTCCTCGGTCATTCCATGGGCGGCAAAGTCGCCATTCAGTTCGCGGCGCAATATCCCGGTAGGGTCGACAAACTTATCGCCGTCGACATCGCGCCGAAAGCTTATCCGCCAACACAGAGAATATTGCTCGCGGCGCTTCGCGGCCTCAATCTGCCGGCTTTTAAAACTTTCGGAGATATTGACACTGTCCTCAGCGAAGCTATCCCGGATCAGGCCACCAGACAATTCCTGATGAAGAATCTGAAGCGGGACGGCGATCATGGATTTCGCTGGCGCATCCCGCTGGACGCAATCATGCAAAATTACGATGAGCTGACCAGAGCGGTTATCGTGGAACAACCTTTCAACAAACCCGCCTGCTTCATCCGCGGCGGCCGGTCGAACCTTCTCGAAGAAAGTGATTTGCCGTCAATCCGATCGCGGTTTCCACAAGCACAATTCAAGACCATTGCCGGCGCCGGCCATTGGGTTCACATCGACGCGCCGGACGAGTTTTCTGAGATCGTGGTCGACTTTCTGAATCCGCCGTCCGATTAAAATGGCTCAATCGCAAAGCAAGATACGGCTCGAAGAGCTGATCCAGCGTGCCACGGCCGGGCGCAAATTCAATCGGCATCAACTCTTCCGTCCTTCGCTCGCCTATTATCTGCTCAAAGATCCGTTCTGGATCTGGTGCGAATACCACGCCCCCAAAGAAGCGGCCGTCGATGAAACGACGCGCTATGACGAGCTGCGCATGCAACACGGCATCGAGCATGAGCGGCAATGGGTCAACGCCCATTTTCCAGACGCGCTCGAAATCCAACCCGCGTTCGGCTTCGACGCGCTCAAGAATACTCTTCGCGCCATGCTCGACGGCGCGCCGGCGATCTATCAGCCGCAGTTATGGGATCTCGGACAAGAGAGCTATGGCAAAGGGGATCTCCTGGTGCGCGATGATTCCGCCCGATCCGATCTCGGCTCGTTTCACTACCGCGTCGTCGAGCTCAAGCGGTCGAACTCCTTGCAGTCGTATCATGTCCTACAAGCCGCCTTTTATAATCAGAGCGTCGCGCTGCTCCAAGGTTACGTTCCAACTCAGCTCACCCTCGTGCTTAAAAACGGCACTGACACGGTTCCGTACATCGGATGCGAGACGGATCTCGCGTCCACTCGCCATTTGTGGAAATCGTTGCGCGACGGCGAACTGATTCCCGAAACCAAACGTCCGCCCCACGCGACGAGCTCACCATGGCGATTCTACGGTAACCATCATGCGCAGACAGCGAATGATTTAGTGCTCCTCGGAGGAATTCCCAAGCGCGAACGCGACAAACTGCGCAATGCGGGCATCGCTCGCATCGATCAGCTGTGGCCGCTCCGCCAGGAAGAGATTATTGAAATGGTCGGCGAACACTACGGCGCCATCGCGCACCACGTCGCGCGAGCCTATAGGATCACCGGTCCGATTTTAAAGCCGGGCCATGAACTTAAGATTCCCCGCGCCAAGCGGCTGCTCTACTTCGATTTCGAGACGACCGACGCCGTCTATCCCACTGAACCGCCACATACCTATCTGATCGGTTGTTACGACGGCTCACGCGATCAGTTCGTCAAATTTCTCAGTCGCGGCGCCGAAGATGAAGGGCGGATATTCGAAGAGTTTATCGACTATGTCGGTGATCCGCGCGACGTCCGGCTCTATCATTGGACCGATTTCGAGATCCACCAGATGCGCCGCGTGGCGCGCCGCTGGCCGCCGTTAGCGGGATCGCTGGCGCAGATCATTCCCCACTGTTTCGATCTGAAAGTAGCGATTCAAGACGCCGTTTATTTGCCCGTGCCGACCTTCTCGATTAAGTCGGTGGCGCCGGCGCTCGGTTTTCACTGGCGCCAGAAAGACATCGGCGCGTATCAATCGATGGTTTGCTACTGGGATTATTTGGAGAACAAGGATCTCTTCGCCATCGACCCAGCGCTGATCTACAATGAAGACGACTGCCGGGCGATGTGGCACGTCGATCAGGAGCTTGGTAAAAGGATCCCTGTCCCGGGCTAGACGGGGGTTCGCGCCTCGTGCTATGAAAACCTCAAGCGAATAAATCAATCAGGAGAGATCCCATGGCGAAGAGAAAAAGCATTCATGTTAAGGGCATGGAGCACGGCGCGCCGATTCCCAACGGCGTGACAATCGGCAATCTGATTTTTTCCTCTGCGATATCCGGCAAAGACGCCAAGACCGGCGTGTTGTCGCCCGACCCCGACGAACAGGCGGAAGCGATGTTTCGCAACCTGCGCTTGTTCATGGAAAACGCCGGCGGCGCGCCCGATAATATCGCTTACATGAAGGTGTACCTCAAAGAAGAAAAGCTCCGCGACTCGGTCAACAAGGCCTGGCTCAAGATGTTCCCGGACGAGCACGATCGTCCGGCGCGCCACGCGACGAAAGTCGAGCTGCGCGGCGACAACCTGTTTCAAATTGAAGTGATCGCAGTTTTATAGCGAAAAATAACAACGAGGAGGAATTTTCAATGGGCATCGAAGTCGTCGATCTCGTCGATATGGCGCACAAGGAAAAACGGCGCAAGAACATCTTTAACACGCCGCGCTTCCACTCCTGGATGCACTACTATCAGCCGGGACAAAAAGACGCCATGCACTGCCACAACGCCGACCAGACGTTCGTCGTCCTCGACGGCGAATGCACGATGAGCTTTCCCGACGGCGGTAAAGTGCGGCTTACATCCGGTCAGGCCGCGCTGATCACCGGCGGTTCGTTTTATACTTTGGAAAACACCGGCGACGGCCCGATGATCATGATGGGCAACCGCTCCGGCCCGGCAGAAAAGATCCAAATCATCGACTACGTCACGCGCAAAGACATGCGGCAACAGGTTCCGGCGGAAGTCAGCGACGGCTGAACCTCAAAAGTTCCAATAGTTTCATACGTTCCAGTCGTTCCAATGCCCGGAACCCGATTCCGCTAAACAATTGGAACGGCTGGAACGATTGGAACAATTGAAACGCGAATTTCTAAATTGCCGTAAAGCCGTTTTCGGATTGTCGTAGCTGATTTTTCTTTTTGCCGCTTCGGGAATATCCTCTCGGCTCAAGAATTCATTCACCGCCTTGCTCATATCGACGATCCCTTCGTGGGGAAAGTCCGACGCCCAAAACAGGCATTCGTCGCCGATCAGCTCCAGATCCCGGCTGGTCGTCATCTCTTCGCCACACTGAAAATAAATTTGCCCACGTTCGATCAGTTTCGACGGGCGCAGGCAGCTTCGCCCATGCGCGCTTCCATCTTGCTCATTAGATAAGGCACCCAGCCGCAACCCGCCTCGAGAAAAGCTATTTTCAAGTCGGGAAATCTCCCGAGCACCCCGGAAAACATGAAGTTGGTGAACTGGCGCATTTGCGGCCAGACGTGGGCCAGCGTCGCCGCTTCACCGCGCCACATGAAAAGATCGTTGTTGCGCAGCGAATTCTGCGAGTGCACCGCGAGCATGCAGCCCAAACGATTCGCCTCTTCGTAGAGTGGATGGAACTCAGGATGACCCAGGGGCCTCGGCAAGCCATCCGCCGGCAACACCCCGCCGACCATGCCGTAGTCTTTCACGGCGCGGCGCAACTCGATCACCGCAGCGGGAACGTCTTGCAGCGGCAACACCGCAATGCCCTTCAAGCGCGTTCTCGTCGCGCAGAAAGCGGTCGTATAGATAATCGTTGTAGGCGCTGCTCAAATCGACGGCGAACTCGGTCATGCCGACTTGGCCGATGTGCATGAAGCGCGTGGGATAAACCACCGCCGCTTCGATATTGCCTTGCTCCAGCGCCATGCGCCAATCCTGCAGAGTAGGAATGAGAAACGATGCCGCCCATGCCGCCGTGGCCCGCCTGGCGATGCCAGCCATGGTGCGGCAGCAGCGGAAAATACAGCACCGCCTCGCGGCGGTTTTTGTAGTGTTCCGGTAGGTACTCGAAAACGTCGCTCTCCACTTCGCGGATATGACCGTCCGCGTCGATCATTTTCCAATCGATCATTTTGAACCTCCGTTGCCATACATCGACTCGGATATTCCTCGCGCCAAGGCGCTAAGGACGCCAAGTTCGGAATTTATTTTATTGTTTTCTTTGCGAACTTTGCGTCTTTGACGGGAGATTTCCGATTTATCCGTCCGCGATCATTTCGCCGAACCGCGCGCAAAACTCGCCGATGGCACCGTGATGGACGAAATCGGCGATTTCATCGAGCGGGCCCGGCTCGCGGTTGATAATCGCCAGCAGCGCACCGTTGCGTTTGGCGGTCGACCGGAAATGATGCCGCCGGCTGCACCTGCAACGACGAGCCCATAACGATGAAAATTTCCGCCTGCTCGGTCCACTCCTGCGCCGACGCGCATCGCTTTCTCCGGCATCGCCTGGCCGAAGGAAACCGTCGCAGATTTGAGAATACCGCCGCACGCGTCGCATTTGGGAGATTCGAAGCCCCCGACCAGCCGTTTGATAACCTCGTCGGGATCGAACTCCGGTCGCACTTTAGACAGAGAACTTTGCCGTTGCTGCCGTGCAGCTCGACGATCTTTTCGTCCGGCCAGTCCCGCCACGCTGTGCAAGCCGTCGACGTTTTGTGTGATCAGCCCGACGAGTTTTCCTTTGGCATCCAACGAGTGGATAAAATAATGGCCGATGTTCGGTTTGGCGTTTTTGTATTGCTCCCAGCCGTCGAGGCGCCGTTTCCAAGCTTCGATGCGCGCCGACTTCGCTGCTCAAGTACTCCTGAAACGTGATCGGGCCGGTAGCGCGTCCAGACGCCGCCTGGACTGCGGAAATCCGGAATGCCGGATTCCGTGCTGATTCCCGCGCCGGTAAATACCACAGTATCTGTTCGCTCTCGCGCATTTTTTCCGCGAAATCGCTTGAGGTTCATCATGATTCAATTTATAGAACAGCGGCCGCGGCGAAAACAACCGCCGATCACTTCTTGTCGCCGGTCGGAGGCAACCTGAGCAATAGCGCCATCGAGCCGCCCGCAGCGATCAACGACGCCGGTGAAAGCGAATCCGATCGCAAACGATCCGGCATCGCCCATGGCGCCGATGAACGTGGGAATTGACGCCGCCGCCGATAACGAACTCCGAACGGCACCGAGAATGACACCGCGAGATTCCGCGCGTTGGCGGCGTGATCATCGCGATCGCCGCAAAGGCCGCCGGGAAAAACCAAACGGCGACCAAGGGCTGGAAAACACCGCAGCGCTCAGGCCACGCCTCCGACAGCAAACCCAGCAGTAACGTCACTACGCCGGTGAATGCCAAGCTGATGCATGATCGTTTGTCTCGCTCCGAGCTTGTCCGACGCCCAGCCGCCGAGAAGCCCGAAAATCGGGCCATGCGCGCGGGAAAAGGCCAGAATCGTGTTCGCCCAGGTCGGTTCGAAGTCTTCGTTCCGCGACGAGATAAAGCGGCAGCATCGCGTAAACACCCACTGTGGAGCTGACACCCAAGACCGAACAAAATACATCAGCCAGAATGCCGGCATTCGCGCCAGCGTACCAAACGCCGTCGATAGCGGCGACTCTCCGGGAAACTCGCCGCCGCGGCCGAAACGGGCGAAACTAACACGCGCCGGCGATTAACGCCAGCGCGCCGAGTGTACCCAGCGCGGAACGCCAGCTTGACCATTTAAGAAACAGCTCGGCGATAAACGGGCTGATAAAAAATGCCAAGTTGGAGCCACCTCGTGCACGGCGATGGCTTTGCCCCAGTGCGCGTCGATCGACCAGCGAGGTGATCGTCGCGATCGCCGACGGCATGTAGAGCCCGGCGGCAAATCCAACGCCAAAAAGCCCGCAGCGCATCACGCCACAGCTCTGGCGGCAAAGGCGATGCGTCAACATGGCCACGCCCACGCCAGAGATCGAAACCACAATTGCCAATCGGTGTGTCGTTCGCGATGCCAGCAAACCCGAGGATAACAACCCGACCAGGTAACCGCCGGAAGTCAAAAAGAAGAAAAATCCCGCTTGGCTATGGCTGATCGCCAACTCTTTTTCGATCGTCGGCAAGAGCGGCGAGAGGATAATTCGCGAAACAAAATTCAGAGAAAGATGACGACGAGAAAATAAAGCGGGCCAAGTTGCGCCCCGAAAGCCGTGGCCCCACTGTGCCGTCCGGTGAACTTTTCAATTGCTCTCGGCTTTGATGTATCTTCACGTTGCATGCGAGATCGCCCTGAGTCTTAATCTTTACATGCACTAAGCGCCAGAAGCGAACGACGGCAGCCACCGATTCAAGAGCGAGGAACATCGCGCAAATGATTTCTATCGCCCCTGGCGACCCAATTGAATGGCAAAACTCCGGCAGCGCCGATCCATCGATTTCGCGGCGCGGATTTTTGCGCCTGCTCTCGACAGGCACTGTTGCGATGTCCATCGATTCGGCTCTTCTGCGTGCCATACTCGGCGACAACACTCTTCTCGCGGAGGCGGCGGAAATCTCGAAAGAAACCATCACCGTAGATCTCCATTGCCATCCCAACGCTTCTGGCCGGGGCCACTTTCCGCGGTTCGATCCCGAAGTGCCTGCCAACATGAGAGCCGGGGGTCTGGATCTCGGCGACTGTTCGCGGCGCGCGGTGACCATCCGCCGATCAGACGCGATCCCGCGGGCCGGCGTTACGGAATCCCGGAAACCGAGAGAAGAGCGAATTGCTTCGCCGAAGCACGGGAGCAACTCGACAAGGTTCTTGAAGCCACCAAAGAAGGAAAAATCGCCGCTGCCCGATCGCCCGGCGGAAATCGTCGAAGCCAAAAAGAGGGCTACGCCCTGCGCCGTGCTGGCCATCGAGGGCAGCGATCCGCTGGAGGGCGATTTGTCTCGCGTGTCATCTCTTTTATGACCGCGGCGTGCGGGTTTTGCAATTGCTGCATTACCGCATCAATGAGATCGGCGATATTCAGACCGAGGACCCGCGGCATAATGGTCTCACCTCGTTCGGCCGCGAAGTCGTGAGCGAGATGAATAAGCTCGGCATGGTCATCGACATCGGCCCATTGCTCCGCAGAAACTTTGGCCGGCATTCTTGCCGAGAGTCAACATCCGGTCATTTTCTCCCATACGGGTGCATATTCTGTTGGACGCTCGCGCGCCATTTGGCGATAAAGACATCCTCGCCATCGCCAAGAAAGGCGGTGTCATCGGCATCTGGCCGTTACCTGCGCCGCCGCGAATACCTTTGACAACTATTTACAAACATCGACTATGTGAAGAACTTGATCGGCGCTGACCATGTCGGCGTCGCCACCGATCTCTTCGGTCTCGACATGGATCATCAGCGATCCCGACCCATAAAGAATTTTCTTTGATCGCCGCCGGCTTTGTTGCAGCGCGGCTATGCCGCAAACGTCGTGGAAAAATCCTCGGCGGCAACTTCATGCGCTTGTTTCGCGAAGTCGCCGGCAAGCGCTGGATAATGGTTTTATCTCAAATATCTGGTACGGAGGAAAGCATGTTCAAAAGATCTTACGAACAACTGTCTCTATTGTTAGCTCTCGTTCTGTTATACTTCCGGCGGTCAGTTTCGCCGCGTCGGCTCCGACGCCGATGCGCCTTCTCTACCCCAGCTTCGCCGGCTCCTGGGCCACTGCATGGATTGCCAAGGAGGCCGGCTATTTTCTCGACGAAGGTTTGGATGTTGAATTGATTCGTGTCGGCGGAAGCACCGCATGGTCGCCGCCATGCTCGGCGGCAGCGCGCCGATCATTCAGGCGGGTGCAGCGGCGGCAGTAGCCGCCACCGCCGCCGGCGCCGATGTTGTGATTATCGGCGCCACCGGAACGGTCTCGCCCTTTCGTTTGATGGTTCGGCCCGGAGATCAAGCAGCCATCAGACTTGAAGGGGAAAAAGGCCGGCATCACGACGTTCGGCTCGACCTCGGATCAAGTCGTCCGGATCGCGCTGAAGCAATTCAACCTCGAACCGAACAAAGATGTGGCGCTATCTAACCTTCGGCGCCCAACCGGAAGCTTTTGCCGCGCTGCACAACGGTATCGTACAAGCCGCCGCTTTGAGTTATCCGCTGTATCCAAAAGCCGCCAAGCTGGGCATGCGGGAGTTGGTCAATTTTGCCGACGCTCGGCGTCGAAGACATCAACGGCACCGTGATCACGACGCAGAACCTTTATCAACTCAACAGCGCGACACCGCGTCTCGCTTCCTGCGCGGCTTCACCCGCGGCATGCATCGCTATCGCACCGACAAAGAGTACAGTAAGAAAGTCCTCGGCAAATACGGCAAAATCAACGATGAGGAGATCTTGGAAGGCACCTGGCAGGACTATGCGCCGACGCTGCAAAAAACCCCGCGCCCGTCTTTGAAAGCGATTCAGTTTATGAGTCGAGAATCAGTTTCCCGGGAAAAAGCCGCTGCCCAAACCTGAGCAGTTTGTCGACTTCTCGGTCGTCGAACAATTGGAGAAGAGCGGCTTTATCGATTCTGTAAACAAGTAACTTGTGACGTCGAGGAGAACGATTTAATGCAAACCCTGCCTCGTCGAGGATTGATAGCTTTCATTCTGATTTGTCCTAACGGTGCTCTCATTGCCGACAGTCATGTCGCGGCCCAGCGAAATCCGCGCCTGCTGGTCTTACACGGCGGCACGCTGATCGACGCCACCGGCCGGCCGCCGTTGAAGACGCAGTCATCCTCGTCGAAGGAGAGCGGATCAAAGCCGTCGGCAAACGCGGCGAAGTCGCGATTCCTCGCGGCGCGCGCGTCATCGACGTCGAAGGGCAAAACCCTTCTCCCCGGCTTGATCGACGGCCACTGCCACCTGCTCGACTTTGTCGGCGAGATTTATCTTCATCTGGGAATCACGACCTGTCCCGATATTACCCAGAACGACGACGAGTGGACCCTGGCGCAACGCGACGGAACGCAGCTTGGCAAGATTCGCGGCCCGCGTATTTGGTCCACCGGCGGGCGCTTGGTCGGCCCGCCACCGCCGTGGGCGCTGCGCGGCGAACGCGGCCATTTGATCAAAACGCCGGAAGAAGCGAGCGCCGCCGTGCGGAAAAAGAAAGCAGAAGGCATCGAGATCATCAAGTTCAACGAATACGTCGCGCCTGAAGCGATCAAAGCCGGCGCGGACGGAAGCCAATCGCTTGGGTCTGCCGGTCACCTGCCACTGTCTCGACGTGTTTCTCGCCGCCGAAGCGGGATTTGCCGGTGTCGAACATCACTGGGCGCCGGGCATGACATCCATCGGCGATGTGAAAAAGCGCTGGGAGATCCACGAACGGCGCATGACCGGCAAAATCAATACGGCCGATCTGTCGTACTACTACGAGCCGGAAAATTTCGACAAGATCGTCAAAGCCATGACTGAAAAAAACGTCTCCTGGAGCCCGACCATCGCAACTTGGTATCGGCCGCTGTCGCCGAGCGTCGCTCGTTTCAAAGAACGCGAGCTTTCCATCCTCGACAAGAAAGCGCCGGTTATCTGCCGCGGCGTGTTGCGCGAGCAAGCGCTTGGACAATACGAGCGTTACGCGAAGTTTCGCTCCCGAGCGGCTCGAACAATGCGCGCGACGGGCTATAAGAAAATTGAAGATTTCATCCGGCGCTACAGCCAGGCCGGCGGGCTCATTCGAGCCGGCTCCGATCCCAATAACGGCTTGCCGGGTCTCGGTCTTCACCAGGAGACTGGTCATGTTCGTCGAAGCGGGCATGACGCCCATGCAGGCGATCCAGTCAGCGACCATCAACGTCGCCAAAGCTTTCCGCAAAGACAAAGATTTCGGCACGCTCGAGCCGGGAAAAATCGCCGACATTATCGCCGTCGATGGCGATCCTCTGAAAGACATATGGGCAGTACAAAATGTAAAACTGGTCGTGCTCGGCGGCAAGATTGTCGATCATGAATTTCATGCCAATTACAAAAACCCGATTGCAGCGGTTCGGCCGTGGCGCGCAACACCGCAAGAAATTGAAATCTCGCCGCGCTCGCTTGCCCAGGGCGTCCGGGCCTGCGACCATCAAAGTGACCACGCGAAGCGGTTTCGACCGTTTTCACCGCGTCACGTTGAACGGCAACGAACTGGAAACCCGATTCGTCGGCCCTGGTGAGCTCGAAGCGACGGTTCCGCTCGCACTGACCAAACAAGTGGGGACCTATCCAATCATCGTGGTTGGTCAAGGTGATTCCGCCTCGAAGTCGGCGCCGGCCTATTTCATTGTCTCGTTTAAGAAGTAAGGGTGCAGTGACATGAAGATTCGAGCCATGCTGATCCGCATCGCGGTAGTTTTAGCCTCATTGCTTTCTACGACTGATACGGCGCAAACTGATCCCCTCCGTGTCCTCTATTACCCGCCTTGGAACATCAGCAAGCTACCGATGTATCTGGCGCGCGACACGGGGATCTTCGAGCGCAGCGGCTTGAAAATCACGTGGACCAATCCCGGCTCGAATGAAAAACTGCTCGCCGCATTAAAAAAAGGCGAGGCCGATATCGCCGTCGCCAGCGCCAATCACATCGTTCATAACAATGCTTCCGGCGGCACGCCGATGCTTTTGGTCGGCAACACAGGATACAACTATTCGGCCTTCTTCGCCGACGCGTCAATTAAAAGCGCGACCGATCTGAAGGGGAAAAGAGTTGGCACCGGTGAACCGGGCAGCACGCCGGATCAATTGACTCGTTTGGCGCTTAGAAAACTCGGCATCGATCCTGAGAAGGATGTGACGTTGGTTCATTTCGACGAAGGCCGCAACACGGACCGAGTCAAGAGTCTACTCGATGGAAACGTCGCCGGCATGATGGTGACCGCCGAGGCGATGTATGATTTGGAGAGGACAGGGAAGCTAAACCGTCTCAACAGGCTGACCGACCACAAGCAGCTAAAAATCTACGCCGGCGGCGGCGCCGATTATGCTATCGCCTCGACGGTCTTGAATAACCGTAGGGAAGACGCAAAGAAATTCATGGCCGGGATTTGCGAAGGCATCGCTTTGGCCAGAAAAGATAAAGCGAAAGCGTTGGAGTTTGTCGCCAAGAGCGGTCGGAACCTGGACGGCGCAGGAATCGAATACCTCTATCGGCTCTATATAACCGATGTGATTCCCGCCCGGCCCCATTTAAAGAGCGAAGGTATCGAGCTCGCCGTCCAAATGACGGCGTCGTTGATTCCGGCGGCACGAGCGCTGAAGCCGCAAGATCTAACCGACGCTGCCCTGGTGCAGGAGCTTGAAAAAGAAGGCCGCTGCAACTTTTAGCTGCGTGCCTACCGCTGGGCTTGCAGATTGTTTCTTACGCTCTTGACGCCGCCCACTCCGCGCGCGATCTGCTCGGCTCGCGCTTTTTCGGCGGCTGTCTCGACCACGCCGGATAGCTGGACTACGCCGCGGTCGGTGTCGACTTGGATGCGCGTCAGGCTCGCCCCCTTCTCCTGTGCGAGCCGTGTCTTAACAGTACTCGTGATCGTGGTGTCATCGATATGTTCACCCATAGTCTCACCGGTAAGCGCTTGGCAACCAGAAACAGCGCCGACCAACAGTAGCGCTAGTACGACCCTTTGCAATTTTCGTAGTAGCATAATGCCCCCTTTAATTTGTCCATGAATTAGCAAATGGGCAAAACTTCCGCAACCAGGCGTCGCAAGAGAGAACCGGACTTTAGCCCACGTTGCGCAGCGCTGATGAAAATAGTCGCATCGGCTCACACCGATCCCCAAACATCCCGCGCAACTTCGACGATCAGTCTTAGCTTCGCTATCTGATCGTCGATCGTCAGTTTGTTGCCGAGCACCGTGCTGGAAAAACCGCACTGCGGGCTGATGCCGAGTTGATCGAGGGGCACTAGCTTGCTGGCCTCGTCGATGCGCCGTTTCAGGTCGTCAGGATTTTCCAAGGCGCCGGTCTTGGACGTCACCAGCCCGAGGATCAGCTTTTTATCTTTGGGCAAATAACGTAGTGGCGCGAAGTTTCCCGCTCGCGGCGTATCGAATTCCAAAAAATAACCGTCGACCTTCAATGCGTTAAACAAAACTTCGGCGACCGGATCGTAACCCCCTTCAGCGACCCAGGAGCTGCGAAAATTACCGCGGCAAAGGTGCGTGCATACCGACATGTTCGCCGGGCGATCTTTGATGCACTCGTTGATCAGCTCGGCATACAGCGCCGGCAGTTGGTCCGGGTCTTCGCCGATCTTCTTTGCCCCTTCGCGCATCTTGGGATCGCAGAGATAGGCAAAATTCACATCATCGATCTCCAGATAGGTGCAGCCTGCCTGGGCAAGTTGAGCGATTTCCTCGCGATAAACTCGCGCCAGGTCGATGAAGAAATTCTCTATATTAGGATATGCCGTCTTATCCACGCCGGCCCGGCCGGTGCGAAAATGCACCAGCGATGGCGACGGGATACACTGCTTGGGCGTCTGCTTAGTCAGCGAATTGAGGAATTTGAAATTGTCGACTTCAATTCCATGCGAATGACGCAGCGTGCCAGTGACGACAAATTGAGTCGGCGAACGCTGCACGTCGGCATCGGGATTTTGAAAATGTTTGGCCGAGTCGGGCAGCAGTCCTTCGACAACTTTCACCCCTTCGATCTGGCTCAGAAAATCGGCATGCCAGAGAGTCCGGCGAAATTCGCCGTCGGTGATGCCCTGCATACCGACGTCTTCCTGCATTTTTACCGCATCGCGGATGCAGCGATCCTCGACCTCCCGCAACTGCGCCGCACTGATCTCGCCCTTCTCGCGCTTCTCACGCGCCTGGCGCAACTCGGGCGGACGCAACAAACTGCCGACATGATTGGCGCGAAACGGCGCTCTTTTTTCATCAACCATAACCTTCTCCTATTTTATCTCCTGCATGACCCACTTTGGTTTTAGCTCGAAATTGAATGCGGGCATCAGTCGTTTCGTACTTGCGCAGGCGTGAATCCGGACTCCCCGCCTTACCTGGATTCCGGATCTCGCTAGCTATCGCCAGCTCGTCCGGAATGACGCTCAGGTTGACCTCGACGTACGTCGATAAACTGTCACACCTGTCAGTCTTTGTACTCGAAATCCATTTAGCGATAAACTCTGTCAATTAAATCAGCAAGGAGATTCACGTGAAAACCGAACTTATCAGCATACCGACGCCGACCCATCCCTTAGACGCTGCCTACTACACACCGGACGGTTCGAGCAAGGGCGCAGCGATGTATTGCCACGGCAATCAGATGAACTTTTACGTGTGCGCCGCGCGCTTTCTCGCGCCGCACATCACCGCGCTTGGCTATGATTCATGCCGTTCAATCGGCGCGGCCACGATTCGGTGAGCACCTATGATAGCCGCGAGTGCGTCGGCGGCGCTTATCAAACGGTCGCCGAAGGCGTGGAAGACAATAAACTGGCGGCAAAGTATTTGGCGAGCAAAGGCTTCACCAACCCCATCGTCATCGGTCACAGCAACGGCGGCGTGCTCGCCAGTGAGCATGTGGCGAACCATCCGGGAGACCAAAGCGCTAATCTTGCTATCCGCCCATGCAGGCGGGAACCGAATGACCAATCCGACGGCAGCGCGCAACTTTTCTCTGGCGGGAAATACCGACGAGCAGATCAAAGAAGCCAAGGCATTAATGGCCGCCGCCAAACCGCGGCAACTCATGCTCATCCCGGCTTGGTGATGGGTGATCTCAGCACGAACCTACCTCGACCGCCTCACCAACGCGCCAGATTTGGTAGAGAACGCCAAGCGGATCAAATGCCCCGTCCTCTTCATCCGCGGCGACCAGGAACCGGTAGAAAATTATCCCGCCGAACGCTTCAAAGAAAACTGCTCCGGCCCGTGCGAAGTCGCGATTGTGTCCAACTGCGACCACTTCTACGTCGGCGCGGAAGAGAAGGTCTCGAAGATTGTGACGGACTGGCTAAAGCAAACTCTCGGCTAGCAGAACCGTTCGCCTCCCCGACCTGAACGACTGGAACGATTTGAACTTTTTGAACGATTGGAACCTTTATCAGAGCGCCGGCCACTCGCGCAGCAAACGGCCATACCCGCTCATTGGAAAGGACAAGTTCAACTTGGATAACACGTACCAAAGCATCGCTGGATTGCTGGCGATAACCGTCGCTTCGAGCTCGGACTCGATCCGCTCCAGGCACTTGATCGGATCGAGCACGGCGCCTTGAAAATAAATCGCATCGACTTTACCGACCGCCGCGAGATTCTTTTTCGTCAGCTCGAAGACTTCATCAGGTGTCATGCGTTTCGGCACGGCCAGCTCGTCGAAGGATTGCGGCGCGAGCGCGGTCACTCCGGCCTTGGCGAGATGAGCGACGATCAAATCGTTTAAACGCGCGTCGAACGGAGTGAGCAACAGCACCTTCGGCGCACGGTACACACGGAGCGCGGCAACACAAGCATTCAATGCGGTTGTGAAAGGAATCGAGATAGCCGCTTTAAGGTCGTCATAGAGACCGGGATTCAGGACTTCCGTCGGCGCTGCCGTAAGGATCAGTCCATTCCACTTTCTTTCGTCGATAAACTCTTGGACCCGGCGCAGAATAATTTCTTTTTTATCCGAGATCTCGTAAAGCGATTTGCCGTAGAGCTGCAATCCTTGAAACTCGATCTCGACATCTTTGGGAACGATGGGCAAGAAACTATTGTAATGCGGCATCGAGCTCGTGCCGCCGCTGACAAAGCCGATCCGGGTTTTTACATCCTTCAGCCATGATGTCGCCTCTGCTGCTGTGATTGCGGGGCCCGTTCAAAGTTCAACGTTCAAGGTTCAAGGTTTGAGTCTAGGACCTAAAATCCGCCTTTGAACTTTGAACCCGGAACCTTGAACCGAATATTTATTTTTTCTTCGCCTTATAAGCGTCGATCGCCTTTTTCAAATCTTCGAACTCTTCGCACTTGCCGAAAAACGGGCAAGCCTTTTTGAACGTCACCAGTTGCTTCTCGGCATTGTCGGGCTGGTTCATATCGAGATAGAGTTCGCCGAGATATTCTTGCGCGCTCCGGTGGTTGGAGTCGATCTTCAGCGCGGCCTGGTAATGTTCCATCGATTTATCGAAGGTGCCGACCTTTCGGTAGCTGTAGCCGAGCATGCTGTGCGCGTCGGCATTTTTCGGCTCTTCCTGCACGGCCTTGGACAGATGTCCCACCGCGCCTTTGAAATCTTTCGTTTCGATCGCTTTGCGTCCGGCGACGATGTTAGGATTCTCTGATTTACCTTTCGGCTCGGGTAGATCTGCAAACGCGACCGTCTGGCCGAAAATCAATGTCACCACAAACATCATGATGCTGAATAAGGTTCTCATCGCTAACCTCCCTCAAAATGGCTTAACGTAAAGATCATAATCAAGCAGGCACCATTCGCGCAACACTTGAGTTATCACTTGCGCATTTCCGCGCGGACTTCGCGCAGTAGCGATAGATCAACGAGCCGGTCGGCCGGCATTTCCCCGACGATGCCGGATTCCTGCTTAATCTTGTCGACGATCGATTTCAATACCGGCTCCTCGATATCACCGTCAGAATTGACGATCTGGCGGAGAATTTTATAGGTGTCTGCGGCGATCGTCGGTTCCAATGCAAAATCCCGCTGCAAATAAAGACGCGCTTCTGATTCGGTTCTGACGAGCGCGTCCATGCTCCGTAGCGTTGCGCGGATCATCGCTTTCACCCGATCGCGATGATCGTGAATGTATTGCACTCGCGCCACCAACCCGCCCTGCAAGTCGCGCACGTCAAAAGTATTGCCAAAGTCCGGATGCCCGGCCAAGGTCGCCATCGACGTATACGGCGGCGTCACGATGGCGGCGTCAGCGGCTTTTCCCAGTAACGCCGTGTAGCTGTTCGCCGTCGTGTTGGTGGAAATGTAAGCGACTTTTTCATTGGCCAGTCTCTTCATCAGGGTGATCGCGGCGTAATGCGCCAGCGAGCCGATGCCGCTAACTGCGACGTTGCGAATCCGCGCCGGAGTCATGCCGGGCTGACCGATGAGGCTGAAACTCAAGCGGGTCTGAATGAATGCGATGGTACGAATCGGTGCGCCTTTCATCGCGGCGCGAAACGACAAGCCGCCTGCCGCCGTGTAGTCGAGATCGCCTGCCACCAGTGCGGTCACGCCGAGTGGCGGGCGCATGATGATGATTTCCAGATCGATGCCTTCCTTGGCAAACATTCCCTGCGCTTTGCCGAAGTAATACGGCAGAAAAGTGAGCGATTTCGCCGGTACGGTGAGGCGAACTTTCTCCAACGGCTTCGGCTGGGCGTGCGCGTCCTGCGACACACCGAGGAATACAACAAGCAACGCAACCGCTCGAATGAATATTTTCTTTATCAAATCTTCGTGTCCCTTCGTCTGCTTCGTGGTAAAAAATCCGTCGAGGAATGGGGTTGCCTCTACAGGACCGATGCGGGCGGACACGCAGGTCCGCCCCTACCTTGCTTTTCTTTGTGTTCCTTGTGTTTGAAATTCTTAATTCTTCTTGCCCGCCAGGCTCGCGCCGAACTTCGCGGTAACTTTCTTTTTTAATTCTTCACTGGCGCCGGAAACTTTTGGGAATTCATTCATCCACTCGTAGGGCTTGCAGGCGTCTATAATGCCGCGCGACTGAAAGCCGCGCTCGCTCGGCGGGATAATCGGATCTATCGGGTTGCTCCAGCAGCGGCGCACGATATCGATATCTTTCGCCGGATCGGTGCGCGTGCACAGCGCCCACAGAATCTCATTGCTGTCCCAGATATCAATGTCTTCGTCGACCACGACGACGTAACGCGTGAGCAGCGCGGCGGCTCGGCATTGCGACGCGATCAGCGCCGCCTGCCGCGCATGTCCCGGATAGCGCTGTTTGATCGCCACGACGACCAACATGCGCGTCTGATAATAGGCGACCCCACGCACCTCCGGCACGCCGGCCTTGTCGAGGTAATGCCAAATATAAGCGGCGCGGATCAGATTGTTTTCCGCGCCGGGCGCCGGCTTGAACGGCGGCGCGCCGGTGATGATCGGATCGTTGCGATACATGAGCCGCTTCACTTTGAGCATCGGCTCGGAGCGCAACCCGCCCGCATAGTAGCCGGTGAATTCGCCGAAAGGACCCTCGGGAATTTTCGTTCCGGGAATCACTTCGCCTTCGATCGCTATCTCGGAGTAAGCTGGAATCGGCAGCCCGGTATGCTTGCCTGGGATCACCTCATAGGGCTCGCCGCGCACCCCGCCGGCATAATCGTACTCCGACTGCCCTGCGGGAATTTCCATCTGGCCGAAGAACCACAGCAACGGATCGGGACCGAAGCTGATCGCCACCGGAAACGGCATGCCTTTATCGAAATATTTTTGCCGGTGAATGTTGCCGTGATGTCCGGGAGAAATATAGAGCGCGAGCGTGTCACGGTCGTGCACCATGACACGATAACAGCCAAGATTGATCCAGTCTTCGTCGGGGTCGCGGCTGATCGTGATGTCGAGGGAACCCATATAGCGTCCGCCGTCGCCCTCGTGCCAATGCGGCGCCGGCAAGGACAGGAGATCGATGTCATTCCCTTCGAAAACATTTTCCAGCAGCGGCCCGGAGTCGACGACTCGGGGCGGAATAAGCGTGGGATTGTCCAGACGCTTTTTCCAGGCGTCGATGAATTGATCGCGGCTGTAATCGAGCGGCAGATGATTGGTCAGGCATTGGCGCTTTAGCGTCGGATTGTGAATGCCGGTCAGGACGCGGCGGCCCGCCGGATAGTCTTTAATCTTGTCGAAGAGTACCGCCGGCGGCGGCTGAGACTGCGCCGCAACTTCCGCCACGGCGCCGATCTCTTGATTCCAGTCGGCGCCTTCGATAACGCGCAGTTCGCCGAACGAGTCCACCCCCTCCAGCCAACCGCGCAAATCACGATAGTGCATGTACCCTCCTGCAGTCCGGGCCGATATTAGAACGGACCAGCCCCGGCGCACAACCAATGCGATCTCGCTTTCGCCGCAACCGAAGTTTATTGTATATGTTACTCCCGTCGTGAGCCCTCGGCTTGACGGTAAAAATTTCCCAAGGAGGAAAGCGTCATGATCCATCGCTATGTCATCACGATCGCCGCAATCATCGGGGCTGCTGCCATCTTCTCTTGCGCGATCACTCAAAATGATCGAGCCGGCGTTGAATACCCCGCGGGCACCGGCCCGGTGGACCGACTTAAGCTCCCCGCGCCTTTCGACACTCCGTCGGCCCGGAATAATTCGAAAGTCGTCGGCTGGCCGAGAGGAAAAATGCCAA
Source organism: uncultured delta proteobacterium (assembly GCA_963804165.1). Lineage (GTDB taxonomy): Bacteria > Desulfobacterota > Binatia > UBA9968 > UBA9968 > DP-20. Next base: position 96,222 of record CAWDPO010000003.1, on the reverse strand, counting down.
CGCCGGCGCCGGGATTCGAAGTGAGCTTGTTCGCCGACAACTTTGATAATCCCCGTCAGGCTTATGTGCTCCCGAATAAAGATATTCTTGTCGTCGAAGCCATTCGCGAGTGGCCCGGGCGCGCGGATCGGCCCGAGAAATCGGCCAATCGGATCACGCTTTTCCGCGACACCAATGGCGACGGGAAACCCGAAGTCCGCGAGGTTTTCTTGACCGGACTCAATATGCCGCACGGCATGGCGGCGCTCGGAAACTGGTTTTATGTGGGCAACACCGACGGCGTGGTTCGCTATCCGTACAAAGCCGGCCAAACGAAAATTGACGGCAAGGGTGAGAAGATTCTCGACCTTCCTGCCGGCGGCCACTACACGCGTAACCTTCTCGCCGATGCGGCGGGAAAGAAAATCTACGTCGCGGTCGGCTCCGCGTCCAATGTGGACGAGGAAAACGGCTGGGAGAAAGATCAGCGGCGCGCCGGAATCTTAGAGATCAATCCCGACGGCAGCGGCATGAGAATATTCGCCAAGGGGCTGCGCAACGCCGTCGGCATGGACTGGGAGCCGCGTACCAAGACTCTGTGGACCGTGGTCAATGAGCGCGACCTTCTCGGCGACGATTTGGTTCCCGATTATTTGACGAGCGTAAAAGACAGCGCCTTCTACGGCTGGCCGTATTCATACTTCGGCCAGATCGAGGATCCGCGCAAGAAAGGCCAGCGGCCGGACCTGGTCGCCAAAGCGGTCAAACCAGACTACGCTCTCGGCTCCCACGTAGCCGCCCTCGGTCTGGCCTTTTACCAGGGCAAGGCATTTCCCGAGAAATATCGCGGCGGCGCATTCATCGGCATGCATGGCTCGTGGAACCGGTCAAAGATGGTCGGCTTTAAAGTTGCTTTCCTCCGTTTTGAAAACGGCAAGCCCACCGGTCCGCTGGAAGATATCCTCACCGGTTTCATCGCCGATGAGAGCAAGTTCGAAGCCTATGGCCGTCCGGTGGGCGTAACCGTCGCGTCCGACGGCTCTCTTCTAGTCGCCGATGACAGCGGCGGCAAGATCTGGCGCGTCACCGCGAAGAAATAACAATGCAAATTTAGCCGCAAAGGACGCAGAAACCGCATAAACAAGATCATGAAAATTTTTCCTGTCGTTTTTGCGACCTTGGCGTTCTTTGCGGTTAATCATCCTTCTCGCTCATCGCCGCGGCTCTTCGCGGCCGAACCGGCGTCCCGCCAGGTCATCGAGACCGGCCCGTCGGAGCAGTTGGTGCTGCCGCCCCCCAACGCGACGCGCGCGGTGGCGAATCCGGCTACGGTGATTCCCTGGCCGAAGGGAAAGACGCCGATAGCCCCCGGAAACTTTGAGGTCAGCCTCTTTGCCGACGAATTGGACAATCCACGGATGATCTACGTCCTGCCGAACGGCGATGTCTTGGTCATGCAATCGCTGCCGCAACAATCTCCCAGCCGCATCGTGTTGCTGCGCGATACCACGAAAAGCGGCAAACCCAACCTGCGGCAGTCTTTCCTGCGCCGGTTGAACATGGCCTTTGGCATGGCGCTCATCGGCAATCGCTTCTACGTCGGCAATACGGACGAACTCGTCGTGTTTCCTTACCGCGCCGGCGATACGCAGATTAAACGGCAGCCCGAAAAGGTCCTCGATCTGCCCGGAGGCGGCCACTACACGAGAAACGTGCTCGTGGATCCCTCGGGCAAGAAAATTTACATCGCGGTCGGCTCGGCGACCAACGTCGACGAGCAGCGTGTCGATGAAAAGGACCCGCGCCGCGCCGCTATTCTGCAAGTCAGTCCGGACGGCAGCGGCATGCGAGTTTTCGCCGCCGGCATGCGCAATCCCGTCGGTATGGACTGGGAACCGCGGACGAATACTTTATGGACGATCGTCAACGAGCGCGACATGCTCGGTGACGAGCTCGTACCCGACTATCTAACGAGCGTCCGCGACGGCGCTTTTTACGGCTGGCCCTACGCCTATTTCGGCCAGAACGAAGACCCGCGCAAGAAAGGCCAGCGCCCCGATCTCGTCGCCAAGACGATCAAACCAGATTTTGCTTTGGGCTCCCACGTGGCGCCGCTCGGTTTGGCTTTCTACCGGGGAAAATCATTTCCGGCGCGCTATCACGGCGGCGCCTTCATCGGCATGCACGGTTCGTGGAACCGTTCCGATCTGGTGGGTTACAAAGTTGCCTTCGTCCCTTTTCAAAACGGCAAGCCGAGCGGCCCTCTCGAAGATTTTCTCACGGGATTTATCGCCAACCAGAAAGCCAGCCAAGTCTATGGCCGTCCGGTAGGCGTGGCGGAGTGGACGGACGGGTCGTTGCTCGTCGCCGACGACGGCGCCGGCAAAGTGTGGCGAGTGAGCGCAAAAAACTAAATCGCGTGACCGGACGTTCCTCCGACTCCGTCGCCGGTCCGTGATTTCAGTTCATATTCGTCCCACTTCCAGCAATTGGCCGGAAACATAGTCGGAGTCGGAGCTGGCAAAGAAGATAAATGCCGGCGCGATCGCTTCGGGCGCGACGAAGGCTCGCTCGCGCCGCGCGACACCGAGTTGCTCGCGGCGAAACTGGGTCAACGCCTCGGTCATACGCGTATTCGCCGTCGGCGAGATGCAGTTGACTTGAATGTTGTAGGATTTTAATTCGTTGGCGGCGTTGCGGGTAAACGCAATAATGCCGCCTTTGGCGGCGGCGTAGTCGGCCACGCCGTACGAGCCGCGCAGCGCCGACGGCGCCGCGATGTTAATAATCTTGCCTTTGCGCTGTTGTTTCATGAACGGCAACACCGCTTGGGTACAGTTAAACGTACCCTTCAGATGCACGGCGACAGTCTCGTCCCACCTCTCTTCGGAAATCTGTTCCAATGGCGCCAGGCGAAGGATCCCGGCGTTGTTGACTAGAACATCGATGCTCCCCCACTTGGCGACGACCGCTTGAACCATCCGATCGACGTCGCCGCGGCGCGCCACGTCGGCCAACGTCGCAACAACGTCGCCGCCTAGATCTGCGATTTCCCTGCGCGCGGTTTCAAGTTCATTGCGATCCTCCACCGCGGCAATCGCCACCCGTGCCCCTTCGCGGGCAAATGCCCGCGCGACCGCGCGGCCGATTCCCCGGCTGCCGCCGGTTATGATCGCGACCTGATCTTGGAGTCTGTTCATGAAAAATTACCGGCTCACGTCGACGTTGTTGCTTCCCCTGTCCCTAAAGTTCGCTATGGAATTGCCGCGACATTCTGCCCTAAAATCTCCCCTTCCCTTCTTTGGCAAAGAAAGAGGGGTGAGAATCGCATGGAGAAAAGTCCCCTTTCAGCTGCTGCCACTGTTTGGACTCTACAAAACTACTTTTGGACGCCATACAAATTAGCACAATAGACCAATACTGGAACGTAAAATTTTAGCGAAGCATGACGCGGGGTTTCGCGCATCGTCTTAACCGTCGAAAGTCGCCGCAATGAAATCTATTTATTTCCGCCGGCGACGCGTTTGAACTGATCTTCGATTTCACCGAGATAGGCGGCGATTGAATTGCCCGACTGCTCCACCGTCGAACGCAAATCGCGCTCGAGCTCTTCGAGGCGCGCGAGAACGGTGTTTTTAAATTCGAGCGTTTGGTTGTTCTGCTCGCGCAGCGCGGTTTCCACGGCGATCTTCAATTGATGGAAGCGCGATGCTTCCGCATTTTGGGCAAGTTCGCGTTGGACCTGCAGCTCGCGTGTTTGACGCCGGCTTTCGACCAACGTCGAGGACTGCAAATAAACAACATAAATAAGAAACAGCACCGTGAGTAGCGCGATAACTGCGAGCAAGAACAGCCCGAGCGGCGCTTCCACTGTGGTAAATCCCACGGAAAGGGGCATTGCCGTGGTAAAGGCGTTCCAGTTCAAAAGAGCGAACATGACAAGAATCCCGAGTACCGACACGATAATCACCGTACGCAGATACACAATAACCTCCCTTTGGGCGCCCTATTGTCACGAGATGCCACAGCTACTGGGCGCCCGACATCTTGGTCTGGCTTGCAATGCTAACAGGGAAGCACCGGCCAGTGCGAATGGATGACGGAATCCATGATCACACCAGCGAAGATAGGTCTTGACTGCTCATCCCACTTCTCTGATACACTAAGAAACTGACTTAGCAACGAGGAGGATCGCACAAGACAATGGCTATCCCTGGAGAAAAGGCGATTCAGATGGTTCGAAACGCGCACGGGCAGGCGGCCCAACTTGATATTGCCGTGACCGCCGTAGTCGTGGATCAGAGCGGCCGCATGATAGCTTTAGGCCGCATGGACAAAGCGCGCCCGATCACCGTCGAAATAGCGCTCAACAAGGCCTACACCGCGGCCAGTTTTCAACAACCGACGAACGAGTTGGCCGGTGTCGCGGCGCAGACCTGGTTTCAGAGTCTGGTGGTGTCCAGCAACGGGCGTATAATGCCCGGCGGCGGCGCCTTGCCGATCGTCGAAGGCGGCAACGTCGTCGGCGCCATTGCCGTAGCGGGCGGCACCGACGATCAAGATCAGAAGTGTGCCGAAGTGGCGCTGGCGTCGTATTCATGACATTATTTGGCTTGAACCATTGAACAGCCGATTACGCACCGATCTAAAAAGGAGTGTGTTATGGCCCTGACAGTTGAGAAGAAAGCGCAACAGCCCAGCGAAATTACGGGCACCAACGGCGGACACGCCGGCGAAGAATTTCCGACGCCTTACCTTGGGCGGTCGGTCAAAATCGTCGGTGAGCATGTCAACGTCGACATGAACCAGTCGCCGCATCCGAAAAATCAGCGCGGCGAGCTCGGCAAACCGCTGTTCAACTGGTATCGCAACACCGTCTCCAAAGATCCCTTGACCCGCGTCTCGGCTCCCAACCACTTCGCCGATCGCAGACATTTTCTGACCAACGTAATCAATCGGTCGAGCAACGGCAAAGTCAATTCGCAAAAAGTCGCGGTGGACGATCCCGCGGCGATGGCGCGCCACATCAAAGCCGTCGCCCTCTATATGGGAGCCGATGTCGTCGGCATCGCCAAGACGCACCCTTCTTATCTTTATGCCGCCGGCGGAGGCCGCTACGTCCAGGACGGCACGGCGAAGGACGACTTCCAAAGCAATTCGCCGGAAGATCTGGCGCGGAAGTTTCCCTATGTCATCCAAGCGACGACCGCGTGGGACTACAACAAACTTCAGGCACACCGCCATCAGATCGGCGACGCCGCGTACCACGTGTCGCAAATGAAAGGCGTGATGGTGCTGAAGGCGCTCGAAGGCTACATCAAAGAACTGGGCTACACGGCGCTCCGCGGCGTAGTGACTCCGCAGGCGGCGGGCGTGGCCGGAGGCATCGGCGAATTGGGCAGAAATGGACTGGTGATTAACAAAAATTTCGGCGCCCGCATTCATATGCCCGACCCTATCTTAACCGACCTGCCGCTGGTCGCAGACGAGCCGGTGGATATCGGCGTCGATGACTTTTGCAAAATTTGCCGCAAATGCGCCAACACTTGTCCGACCAACAGCATTCCGTTCGGCGACAAGGTGGTCTTCAACGGTATCGAAAAATACAAGATCAATTGGCTCACTTGCTACAAGCTCAGACCGTACGTGCACGAACATTGGGGCAGCTGCCTCACCTGCGCCACCGTCTGCCCGTTTACCAAACCGAATGTCTGGTGGCACACGATGACGGTGTCGATGCTTCATGCTTTTCCTTACTTCGCGCGTCCGGCGTTGGTGCGTTTTCTCAAATGGATCGACGACCGCTTCTGGGGCGTCGTGCGCAATGCCCGCGTCACCTGGCTCGGCTACGACTCCGGCGTCAAGCCGGGTGAGCACGCTTGCACCGTCGCCGGCTGTAACGCCTCGCACGAGAAGAGTGCGGCAAGCGCCGTCACGGGAAATGTCGGCTACTACGCGCCGCTCAAAGAGAACACGAATCGATTCGTCAAACGGGACGCCTAGTGGCCTTGCGACTTGGTCCGCTCAAGTTACCCTGGCTCGGGAAAAACTCTCACAAGGACGATCCCTACTGGGATTTTTTCATCAAAACACCCGCCGCGGATCTCGCGAATACGGTCACCGAGATGATCCGCAACGCCCCCGAGGGCAACGTTTTTCCAACGAAAACCGAGCTGCACACCCCCGAGATCACCTCGGGTCATCTAAAAGGAATGGCGGAGTACTTCGGCGCCGAGATGACGGGCATCGCCAGACTGACTCCCGAAGATACACGCAACGGTGAATTCTATCCGTTTGCGGTCATTTGCGCGGTGCATGCCGATTACGATCCACGCGAATCACCAGGCATCGGCGGCCAGGTGCCGGTGCAAAAAGGGCTTTTCATCAGCTTCGTGCTGAGCGCGTGGATCAGGGAGCTGGGTTATCGTGCTACCGCCGCTCCGGACGCGGATGCTGAAAAGTTGGCCGCCAGAGCCGGTCTCGGCACGCTGGATAAAGAAGGAAGATTGGTAACGCCACGGTTTGGCGCCAACGCTCACGTGGCCAACGTAATCCGCACCGATTTGCCGCTCGCGGCGGACGGCTAACTGAAGAGAGTTCAAAATGTTCAAGCCGTTCAACCGCTCCGCTCTGTTCAATCCCCCTCCTTCATCCTCCCCCGCGACGCGGGGGAGGAAAGAGGTGGGGGCTGGAACTTGAACCTTGAACTCATTTATTCTGGGAGACATTTGAATGCCGTACATCATCACCAGCCTGTGCACCAACGACGGCGCCTGCGTCGAAGTTTGCCCGGTCGCGTGCATTCACACTACGCCCGGCGCGCCGCAGTTCTACATCGATCCTGAAGTCTGTATCGATTGCGAGCAATGCGAGATCGTTTGCCCGGTGGACGCGATCTTCAAAGATATCGATATCCCCGCCGAGCACGTTCCATCGATCGAAGTAAACGCAGCCTTCTTCCGCAAGAACAAAGCAGCGGTCGGACCGGTGCCATTCGACATAGCGTGGGAGATGATTCATGCCGCCCAGGATTACGCGCAGCTGTTTGGCATCGCGGTCAGCGCCGCTGTCGTCGACGAAGCCGGCGCACCCATTGCCGTGGGAAAAATGGACAAAGCGGAACCGAGATCGACGGAGCTAGCCTTCAACAAAGCCTACACCGCCGCCGCACTCCATGTGCCGACCGCGGAGCTGGCGCAGCAGGCGCGCCAACCGTGGCTGCGCAGTCTGATGGTTTCCCATCACGGACGGATGATGGCCGTGAGCGGCGCGGTGCCGATTCTCAACGGCGTCACCATCGTCGGCGCCATCGGCGTCGCCGGCGCGACCCGCCCGGAGCAAGACGTTCTGTGCTGCCGCGCCGCTATGGCCGTATGGGAAAGCCCGGGACATCACTAAATTTCTCGCCGTTTGACCTAGTCTAGTTTTCTCATCAACCCGTTTGTCTTTCCGAGCCGACGATTTGAGACCGTGAAGCGCTTCCTGCGCCTTACGCCTTACCTTCACCCTCACGTCTTATGATTTACTTTACTTCCCCCGGAAACAGCTTCGACGCATAGTCGCGGTTGACCGCCTGAATGAGAGTATTGTCGTAAAACTTCTTTGCGTCGGCGCTTTTCGCCTTGGCATCCGACGATTCATCCAATACCACCCGGATCGCCGCCGGATCCACGGTCATGTCCTTGTTCCACACCCGCAATCCTTGCTGGTAGTTTTCAGACAAGATTTTAGGGTCGGAAATCTTGGTGTACTTCGACTCGATCTTCTTGGCGAATTCTTCATCGTCAACGGCCCTTTTCACACCATCGAGATAACTCATGAGAAACGCCTTGATCGTATTCGGATGCTTTTGTAAAAACTCGCGCGTCACCGAAGTGCCCGGACCGACGATTTTTAATCCTTCTTTGTAGTAGTCGATAATGATTGGATAGCCCTGCTGTTTGGCCAGCTCGGTTTGCGGTGGAGTGATGACGAGAGCATCGGCATTGCCCAAGAAAAAGGTCGAGAGCGCCTCCGGTGGCGAGCGATGATAGAGCAGTTTCAAATCTTTGCCGACCTCCATGCCTTGTTTGCGGGCGCTCATGCGAATCGCGATTTCGCCGAAGGCGCCGGGAAACGTAGTCGCGATCGATTTGCCGCGCAAGCTCTCGAAAGAGGTGATTCCCTTTTGTCCGAACAAGTTGAGCGAGTTCTTGTCCACCGCCGCCGCGACGTAAATAATATCCGCGCCGGCCAAATTCGCCGCGATGGCGGCGGTGCCGCCCTGATAAATATCGATGGTTCCCGAAATAACGCCCTGGACCGCGATGGTCGCGCCGACTTGATTGACCGTGACGTTAAGACCCCGCTTGGCAAAGTAGCCGGCTTCGAGGGCAACGAAGAGCGGCAGACTCGTGGTGCCCGAGCCCGCCGTGCCGACTTCCAGGCGGGTTTTTTCCGGCTTCGCGGTAAGTGTTTGTTCCGCGCTCTGGGAATTCCATGCCATCATGATCGACCAGAGTACAGCCAGGACGATCGTGCTCCAACGTGCTGATAGGAGATCATTCATCGTTCATTCCTTTGATTTGCAGCTGACGCCTTTATTTCATCCCGGGGCACCCGCCTAGTGCGGGCGTGCGGCGAAGAGTTTGTCGAATTCGCCGCCGTCGAGCCAGATGCCGCGGCAGTCAGGACAGGCGTCCAAAACAACCGACGGTTCGATACTGCTATAGACCCGCAGAAGTTCTGATCCTTCGCGCGGACACTTACCTCTTTTTCCTTCGACCTCTTCTTTGACATGGCCCCGGCGCAGCGACGCGACGTGGCGCGCTTCTTCGGCGAGGAGTTGGACAAGCTCGTGCGAGTCGAACCATAGGCCGGCACAGGACGTGCAGCGATCCACGGCAACTCCGTGCACTGAGAATTCACCGAGGGTTTCGGTCTGGCACTTTGGACACTTCATAGTCGATTTAATGATCTCCTGTAGTGATGGTCGAAAAATTTAATTGAATCCTTCAGGCGGCGCAAGTATAGAATTGGGAAGATGCCGGCCCGCCCCTTTCACTGAATAGTGAATTGGTTATATAAGTCTCATCGGGCTGCATTTGTACTTCACATAGGGAGGTCTCCCATGAAGACGGTCAGAGACATCCTAGCCGTTAAAGGGCGCGAGGTATGGACCATAGAGCTCAACGCCTCGGTATTCGAAGCCCTGGGGCGCATGGCGGAAAAAGAAGTCGGCGCCCTACTGGTCGCGGACGGGCCAAAACTCGTCGGCATCATCTCCGAGCGCGACTACGCCCGTAAAGTCATTCTTCAGGGCCGCGCCTCTCCGACGACCAAGGTCAAGGAAATCATGACGACTCACGTCGCGTGCACCCATTTGGACCAACCGATCGAGGAATGCATGGCCATCATGACGGACAAGCGCGTGCGCCATCTGCCCGTCATCGAAGAAGGAAAATTGGTCGGCATCATCTCCATCGGCGATCTGGTGAAGTCGATTATCGACGATCAAAAATTTATTATCGAGCAGCTGGAGCGCTACATTACCAGCTGAGGATTCGACGCGGTCGCTCGGCGCCCGGTCATCGCGCCACGTTTGATTGTCGATGACCCGTCGCAATTGATGAGAACACGAAACAGAGGGAGGAAACAAATGCTACCTGAAATGTCCCGAGACAAGCAGCTTGACGTCCTGCAAAAGATGCTGATGATCCGGCGCGCCGAAGAGCATGTCATTCGGTTCAATGAAGACTACGAGGGTCTCATTCGCGGTCACTTTCATGTCTACATCGGTCAGGAGGCCACCGGCGTCGGAGTATGCGAAGCCCTGGCGAAGGAGGACTATGTATTCAGCACGCACCGAAATCACGGCCACGTGATCGCCAAAGGCGGCGATCCAGGCAAAGTTCTGGCGGAGATCATCGGGCGCGATACCGGCTACTGCCGCGGTCGCGCGGGAACGTTTCACGTCGCTGCGCCTGATCTGAAAATCGTTCACACCTCGGCCATCGTGGGTGGATGTCTCGCGCTCGCCGCCGGGACGGCGTTCGCCTCGCAGGTGCAGCAAACTGGCGCGGTGTCGGTGGTCTTTTTCGGAGACGGCGCCATGGAAGAAGGCGTTTTCTACGAGGCATTGAACATCGCGAAACTCTGGCAGCTGCCGCTGATCTTCCTGATGGAAAATAATTACCGGCGCGCCGGGCACACCGGCGCGAGCCACAGCGCCAAGGAGTTGTCCAACGTTCCGCGCGCGCTCAACGTCGAAACCACTGTCGTCGACGGCGGCGACGTGGGCGCGATGTATAAAACCACAAGCGAGCTCGTCCAGCGCATTCGCGCCGGCGAAGGGCCATTTTTCGTCGAAGCGCAAACTCATCCCTGGCCGGGCAACGACACCACCTATCCAAAGCTCGTCGCCGGCAAAACTGATATCCAATGGGCGTGGGATCCCAGCCCGGTCTCCGAAAACGTCCGCTCCTGGTATGCCGAAGGAGATCCGATTTTTATCTATGCGCGCGAGCTGGTGAAAAGCGCCGGAGTCAGCCGTGAAGAAATTGAACGGCTCGATGAGGAAGTTCGAAAGCAAGCCGACCAGGCCGCGCGCTTCGCCTTGGAAAGCCCGCTCCCTGATCCTAAAGCGGCGGTCAAGTTTGCCTACGCGGGAAGAGGTAATTGAGCCATGCCACAAGAAATGACTTTCGGTGAAGCTTTGGTGAGCGCGCTCGGCGAGGTTCTTGAGCAAGATCGCCGCGTGGTATTGATCGGCGGCGGCTTGGTCGGGTCGGGTCCCGCTCAGGCACAATTCGCGCGTCTACGTCAGAAGTTTGCAAGCCGTATGAAGTCTCCGCCGATCGCCGAGCTTGGCTACTGCGGCATCGCAGCGGGCGCGGCGATGGCGGGCCTGAGACCGCTGGTCGATATCGGCACGGCGACTTTTTCCTACGAAGCAATTCCGCAGATCGTCAACGAAGCCGCCATTGCGTATTCAAACTCCGGCGGCCAAACCAACGTGCCGGTGACCTATTTCATGCGCTACGGCATTCGCGGCGGCGGCGGCGTGCAACATTCGGGAAGCCCGCAGCCCTGGTATTGGAACACACCGGGACTGCAGGTCGCCATGCCGTCCAGCCCGGCCGATGCCAAAGGCTTGTTGCGTACCGCGCTGTTAAAGAGTCAGGATCCGACGATCTTTTTTGCTCACGAAAGACTGATGAACCTGCGCGGCTCGGTGCCCGACGGCGAATATGAAATTCCCTTCGGCAAGGCCGAAGTGAAACGCGAAGGCCGCGACCTGACCATTATCGCCACCGGCGTTCAAGGTCCGCGCGCCCTCGCCGCTGCGGAAACGTTGGCGAAGGAAGGAATTTCCGCGGAAGTCGTCGATCCGCGGACGTTAGAGCCATTAGACAAAGAAACGCTGATCACCTCGGTGAAAAAAACCGGCCGGCTCGTCGTCACCGACGAGAGCCACGACAATTGCAGCGTCGCATCGGGACTCGCCGCGATCATGGCCGACGAGGCGTTTGGATATTTGCGCGCGCCGATTAAGCGCGTGACGATCCCGCACGTGCCCGTCCCCTTCGCAGTGCCGCTGGAAGATTACGTAACGCCGACGGCGGAGCGCATCGTCGAAGTTGCTCGCGCGCTTTGCAAATAGGACGCGTTCGCTTGACGCGAAAACCTGGCGCTGCGAATCACAGCAACGTCTCGGAAAATTTCGCGCAAAGCATGTCCTGAGCAAAGCCGAAGAGACATAACGGTCGCAGAAAAGACCGATTCAACTTGACGCGCTTGGCCTTGGAAGGAATCCGATCTCCGAGGTGGAAAATGGCTAGTAGACTACCGCTGATTATCGCCATCGTCACTTTGCTGGTTCTCGCCTCGCCGCACCACGACGGCCTGTCGCAGCAGAGCACGACGACGGTCTTGACGGGCGCGACGTTGATCGACGGCACCGGGAGAGCGGCCATCCCCGACTCGGTGATCATCATCGAGGGCGACAAGATCACTGCCGCGGGCGGCAAAGGGACGAGTTACCCGGCCAACGCCAACGTCATCAATCTCGCCGGCAAGTTCGTCATCCCAGGACTGGTCGACAGCCACACTCACAGCCGCGCCTTTTGCGGTGAGCTGTACTTGAACCATGGCGTCACGAGCATTTTCATTCTCAACCCCTGGGGTACGAACGGCAACACCGTCGAATTGGCGCGCGCTTCACAACAGCCCGCCGTGCGCTCGCCGCGCTTTTTCGGCATCGCCGATCGCTTTCCGCTGGCGCCGAATATGACCCGCGAGCAGGTGCGCGAGCAGTTCAACGAGTGGATCGCCAAGAAACCGGACTTCGCCGTGCTGCCCTCCTACAATGAGCGCAACAAACAAGCCTATCACTGGGCGGCGGAGCTGATGCATGAGGCCGGCTTGTTTGTCTTCGGCCACACCGAAGATGCGCCGGCGTCAAACCGCGCCGGCCAAGACGGCATCGAACATCTGTGGGGCTACGCCCAGGCATTGATGACGCCCGAGGAGCAGCACGGCTTTCAGACCGGCAAGCATCTGCACTGGGGCACGTTCTTAAGAGACAAAACGCGCGTCGATCTACTGATCAAAGAATCGATCGGCCGCGGCGCCTATCTCAATCCCACGCTGGTTTACGAGCTGGGCTCCCAGAGCCGTCTCGCGCGCAAGCATGAAAACGACGTTTATGAGGTCTATCGCGACGCCGCGCTGATGACCTACTATCCGCGCAATCTCGCCGATAGCCTGCTCTTGAAGTTCCGCGCCGTGCGGACCTTTTCGAGCCGTTATGAAAATCCTGTACCGCTGGCTAACTTAGCGCCCAAGGACCTGCAGGAATTCAAAGATGCCTTCCGCTTCTCCCAGGAATTCATCAAGCGCTGGGTCGAGCTCGGCGGCAAGATCATCGGCGGCACCGACGATCCATCGATCGGCACCTGCGGTTTGAGCGTGCACATGGAGATGGCGATGTTGGTGGAAGCCGGCCTGACGCCGATGCAGGCGCTGCAGGCCATGAGCTTGTGGGGCGCCGAAATGCTCACGGCGAGAAAGAAATCCCCCGCCAAGCCGCCCGTCGGATTTGTCGGCGAGGGCGTCAACGCCGATCTGGTCATCCTCTCAGCCAGTCCGCTGGCGAATATCGAGAACACCCGTAAGATCGAACGGGTGATGAAAGGCGGCCGCTTCGTCGAGCTGGGCTACACACCGCACTACACCGCCAAGGTCGAAGTCCGCGGCGCGATCCCGAGCACGCCCGCGCCCGAACTGAGCGCGATCACGCCCAACACGGTCGCCGAGGGCACCGCGGCCTTCGAGGTCACCGTCGAAGGCGGCGGATTTATCACCAACTCGATTGTCCGCGTCGACGACCTGCCGATACCGACGACGTTCGTCGACATTCGCACGCTCAAAGCGCGCGTGCCCGCCAACGTCGTCGCCCGCGCCGCGCCGCACCGCTTTGCCTATCCCGGCCCCGAGCAGCATCCCGGCATCTACGGCGACCGCACCGTCAAGATCACGGTCTACAATGGCCCCCCCGACGGCGGGACGTCCAACAGCGTATCGCTCCGCGTCTTTGCCAAGTGGTTAGCGGAGGAAAAGAAACTCGGAAAGTAACGCTGTCGCCGTGGGAACGCAAAGCACGGCAGGTTCGGAAGAACAATAACAGTATTCAAACGAATTCACTTCCTCTCATCCGACCTTTGCGCAGGAGATCTTCCAGTTTTCGGTTACGCCCCTGCTACGCGCTGTTCTTCGTGGTGAATTCGCAGCAAGCTGAGCGGAATAAGAGCCGCAGTGAATGAACTACCCCGCAGCAAACTGCGGGGTATCAGTAGTGACGAGCATTCATCCCAGAGGCGTCACCCCCGAATGTTTTAATCGGGGGTCCATTCTGCTCTCGCCTGTGGTGAGCTCAGTCGAACCGCCGATAGAAGCATTCGGGAATGACGGACGTGAAGATGTCTGGAAGAGTTCTCTACGCAGCAAGCTGCGGGAAATGAGACCCGCGCTGATTCAAAAATGACCACCCTGCTTGCGGCTATTGTTGTGCGGCGCCGCTGCTGCGCGCCACCTTGCCGGGATAAACGCCGGTGTGCTCGCCCTTTTCCATCAGCACTTGCCCGTTCACCACGGTCCACTCGATTCCCCGAGCGAGTTGTTTGCGGCGCTTGGCTCCGCCCGGCAAATCGTGCGCCTCGCCCGGTTCCAGCGGGCTGATGGTCGCAGGATCGAACACCATCAGATCTGCCGCCATGCCGGGCCGCACCAGTCCACGGTCGGAAAACCCGAAGAGCGATGCCGGCACGAAGGTGAGCTTTCGGATGGCGTCCTCCAGTGACATGATTTCTTTCTCGCGCACCCAGTGCGACAGCAGATAGGTGGAATAACTATAGTCGGTGCGAAAAACCACGTGCGCGCCGCCGTCCGACTGCCCGATGACGGTGTACGGACTGGTGAGCAAAGCTGTCATGGCCGCTTGGTCGCTATTGACTTCGCGCCGTTCGAATTCGGTTTCCAGATTTTCTTCCAGCGCCAGGTCGAGGAACGCGTCGAGCACATCTTTATTTTGTTCTCGCGCGATCTCGGCCACGCTCTTGCCCGTGAGGTGCTGGTTCTTCGCCAGCGCCGGCTTGAATACAAACTGCAAATCCCATCGGCGCGTAAAATCGCCGGCGCGGTTGGTATCCATCGGCGTCTCGACGGCCTCCCGATGCAATTTGGCGCGCGTCTCCGGGTCGCGGAAGGCTTGTGTGCGCAGGTTGTGAGGCAGCAACATGACGTTTTTCCAGGTAGCCATGGCGTCGAAGTGTTGCGCGGTCCTCAGCGTGTAACGCAGGTCGCCGGGCCGCGGCATGACAAACTGGTAGCCGCGATGTCCCTGCCGCATCAAGCTCTCGGCTTCTCCTAACTGCTTACGCCACTTGTCCGGCGCCACCGCCTGCTGGGTAATGTTGCCGTAGAAAACCGGCCGGCGGCTGGCCTTGGCTAGCTTCGTGCTGATACTGCGGTCACCGCCAAACTGGATCACGCCGCGCCCCACCTCGTCGGCCACGCCCGCGACGGCGAAAATCTCTTCATCCGAAGCGAGATTGGTCGGCGCCAGCCGGCCATTCCAATCGAAATGGCGCAGATTGCGCTCGAAGGAAATGCCCACGGCGCCGGCCTCTAAGCCTTCGCGGACGATCGCCTTCATCGCTGTTACCTCATCATTGGTCGCGTGCCGTTCCTGCGACGCTTCGCCCATCACGTAGCGACGCACCGCCGAGTGGCCGATCAGGGCGGCGACGTTTATGCCTAACCGTTGGTCCAGGGCGTTGAGATACTCGGGAATTGTTTCCCAGGACCACTTGACCCCCGCCTGGATCGCTTCCAACGGAATCGCCTCCACGTGCGACAAGACCCCCGAAAGCATCTCACGATCTTCCTTATGCGCCGGAGCCATCGCCAGAGAACAGTTGCCCATGACGACCGTGGTAATGCCGTGATAGCAAGAGTAGGTACAGAGCGGATCCCAGGTGACCTGGGCATCGTAGTGCGTGTGGTTGTCGATGATACCGGGAGCGACCACCAAGCCATCGGCATTCAGCACCTGGCGCGCCTCTCCACTCACCTTGCCAATCTCGACGATCCGCCCGCCGCTGACGGCGACGTCGCCGTGAAAGCCTGGCAGCCCGGAACCGTCAATCACTTTGCCGTTCTTGAGAATCAGGTCGTATGGCATTGCGCCTCCTGTACCGCCGGCAAGTGTGCCGGCGTAGACATTGTTGTTCTGTGTCGAAAGTATGCGTTGACGCGCTTGCTGTCAACATGAAACAGCAGCGAGCCCGCTGTTCACGGAGAACCAACGCCTGCGAGCGGATTTACTGAAGCTTTTGCGAGATCCGTAACGGATTAACAACCCCCTTCCGGAAAGCTTTCACGGCGTGCAATAGATCCAGCCTCGATCATGACCCCGATCGCGACGATCACGAATTGGGAAAAAAGGCTGCCCTTGTGCCCGAGAGAAACGAGTATATCGGGGACCGACGAGATTATTTTGCCGCTTGGACGGCGGGTTGCATCAACTCCGCGAGATAAGGCTTCCACAACTTCGCCATCCCGGTTGTTCCGTGGCCGCGCGTTTCCTCGCTGCCGGGGATGAGCACGTAGCGGCTCTGTTTAACGCGCTTGATTTCCCGTTCCAGGATTCCTAGCTCGGGAGGATTACGCTCGTCGTCCGCTGAATTGATGGCAAGAAGTCGAGCTTTGATGCTCTCCAGTTTAGGCGCGGGATTATAGCCGCGGGAAGCTTCGTACTGATAGATAACATCATTCGCATCGGCAGATCGAGTCTCCTTCATGCGTTGATCGATGAGTTGATCGGCCTTTTCCTGCGTCGGCGCCGCCTTGTAAATCGCCTGCGTGCCTCCGCTGGTCGCCATACTGAAGTACACCTGGGCTGCCTGCAGGCTGCGCGGCTGTTTCGTGTAGTTGCCGCCATTCCACTCCGGGTCGTTGCGGATCGAATCGATGAGCATGCGGCGCGTTATCCAGTTCCGTCCCGCAACTTCGACCGGCTGCGCTGCGAGCGGGAGCAGCGCGTCCACAAAGTCTGGATAGGTCACGCCCCACAGCCACGTTTGCATCCCGCCCGCGGAATTTCCTAGAACCAGACGCAGACGGCGCACGCCGAGATGTTCGGTCACCAATCGATATTGCGCCTGCACGATGTCGTCGTAGGTGTATTTCGGGAAGCGCGTGCGCAAGCCATCGGACGGCTTGGACGATTTTCCCGCGCCGAGGGCGTCCGGCAAGATGATGAAGTAGCGATTGGCATCAAGCGGCTGTCCCGGCCCGAAAAGTTCCCCGGCGAAGGCAGCGTTGAGCATGTTTGTCCCCGCTCCCGTCGATCCATGCAGGATCAGCACGGGCTCCCCAGACGGCGCACCGACGGTCGTATAATACAACTTCAACTCGGGCAACACCTCGCCTGTGTGGAAGCGAAAGTCCCGCACTATCCACTCACCTTGATTCGGAGCAGGATAATCTGCAGCCCACGCCGACAAAGCGAACAAGCAAAAACCCAATACGCACGCAATCCGCGAAAATAGCCTGATAAGCGTCATGCTAGCCTCCATCGCCGGACAACACCTCGGTCATTACGATTTGCCAGTCATGTTGTTGGGCGCTTTTACAATGGCAAGAGTGGTTTGTAAACAGTGTATTGAAAAATCCTCACACCAGGCTGTTCAAAAAGGTTCAGATGCGAGGCGCGAGAGAATCGATCCTTCGACTGTGCTAGTGGCAGGCCACTTACTAACGCAGTACACCGTGGTACTGGTCCTCGACGCTCAGGGCGAACGGATAAGTTAATTCCTGTCCCCACCGTTCGTGGTGAGCTTACGACCATGACGGTGTTTTCACACAGTCTGACGAAGCAGATGAACCTTTTTCAACAGCCTACTTTACTTCTCGTAGAGCCGTTTAACAAACCCGCTCGCTTCGATCTCCCGCGCGATCTTGTACGAGACGAATTGCTCCGGATCGGCGTTCTTCGCCGCCGGTACCGTGTTGAAAGTTCCGTCAGTATCGTCCGAATCCCCTCGATTGTCGGAATCGGCAAAGCCAGATACTTGCCTGCGGAATTACTGTAGCTATCCTCCAACACCTCGCGGTCGTCGTTGCGCGCATATTTCTTCAACACCGTCAGCGCGGCTTCTTTATTGCGCTTGAAATCGTGGATCGCTTCGATGTAGGCGAGCATGAATTCTTTCACGATCCCTTCGTTCTTCTGGAGATAGGATTTCGTCGTGCCGATGGCCGACGTCGGATAATCCAGCCCCAGATCGGCGAGGTCTCCCAGTTCGCGGAATCCCGCTTTGCGCGCGATCAGCGACGAGGTGCCGCTCAGCACCCCGGCGTCGAGCATTTTGGTCTGCATGGCGCGGACCGTGTCCTGGGTCGTGCCGATTTGCAGAATATTGACGTCGCGCTCGGGATTCAGACCCCATTTTTTTAGCGCCAGCCGGACGGCGAAATCCGACGTGGCGCCGTAGCGGCTGACGCCCAATTTTTTGCCTTTGAGTTGCGCCGGGCTGGAAATTTCCGGCGCGCCGAAAACCTTGAAAACAAATCCGTTGATAGCGGCGGAAATCATGACTGTGTCGGCCCCCTGCAATGCGGCTTGCACCAAGCCGGAACCGGAGAGCGAGGAAATTTCCAGATCTTTGGCAATCAGCGCCCGCAATGAGACCGATCCGGTGCCCATGCCGACGAGCACCACATCGAGGCCGCGCTTCTCGAATAGTTTGGTTTCTTTGGCAAACCCTAATAGCGCGACCCCGCCGTCGGCAGAACCATAGCCGGTGACGACTTTGACGAGCGGTTTTGCCTGCGCCGCTAACGCGCTTGCAGCATGAGCACTAAGAAAAATTAAGACAAGCGCCGCAATCAGCAAACTGCGGCCATCAAAACAAAGCGGCGGCGGATAAAGATGCGGCCCAAGACGAATCGCAGTCATAAATTTTGCGAATAGGTTTGCCGGCGCGAACACTACTCTTCTGCGCCGAAACTATGCGCTGGCGCGGTTGCTGTCAACTTGAACCGAGCAAGTCAGCGCCGGCTGATCTCCTTGGCGAGACGTGCCCATTTTTCGCTATCGCGCTCGAACTGTTCCAGGGAACGGCCGAAGCCGGGATACCAGCGCTGAAACGGCAGCTCGTTCGACGGATGGCCGTACTGGAATTTATCGAGGATTTTGCGCGCCGCGGGACTGAGCAGAAAATCGTTGAACAACGCCGCCGCGTGCGGATGGGGCGGCTGGGCGGCGAGAGCGATACAGCCTGAATTGGTCGGCACCAGCTCCATCGGCCTCCAGCCGACCGGCGAGCCCCGTTCGGCCGAAACCATCGCATGATTGCGATAGATGTGCAGCGACGCGCCGAGCTCGCCCGACGCCATGAGATCCACCAGTGCGGCGCTGCTCACGGTGTAAACCTGGATGTCTTGCGCTTTGAGTTTCTTGACGAACGCTTCGCCTTTGATCTTGATCATCGCACCGATCATGCGCGCCGAACTTTCGTTGAGCGTGATCGCCATCTTCCCCCTGAGTTGCGGATGCAGCAAGCCGTCGAAGCCTTTCGGTACGGCGTCAGAGGAGACTTGGTTTTTGTTGTAGCCAAAGCCCATGTAGGACTCGCGAAAAATCGTCCAAAAGATGAGGCCTTTGTCCGCTTTCTCTTTCGCTTCGCTCGGGTAAGCTGCGAGTAGCGGCGAGTTGTACGGGCGGGTCAGGTTGTTCGCCCGTGAAACCATCATGAAATCGTAAGTGGTTTCCAAGCCATCGAAAGTCGGCCGGCGCGCCTTCGCTTCTTCGAACATTCGCGCCACGAGCTCGTTGCCGCCGGAACGAAAAGCCTCGACGCGAAGACCGGGATATTGCGTTTCAAAAGCGCGTGCCAGCGCTTTGTACGAGTCGCCGGCGAGGGACGTGTACCAAGTGACCACTCCTTCCGATTTTGCACCGGCATAGAGCAGTTGCTCGCGATCCGGCCCCATGTAGGTCGCGATCTCCGCGATGGTCATGGGTTTGGGCGTCTGCGCAGAAGAGTTGGCCGCCCACATTAGGACCAAGCTAAAAAGATAGATTATTTTTGGAATCGACATCGCTCCTCGATTATGGAGAAATAGACTTCAAGGAGAATCGCAATAGGTTTTCGGCATTAACATGGATCTTCTGCGCCGAAACTATTCGCTGATACCGCCGCTGTCAATCCGCAGAGCCCGAGCCCTTCTGGGATGATAACCGTTTGAGGTGAAAAAAAATCTGACGCCAGGCTGTTCAAAAAGGTTCAGATGCGAGGCGCGCGAAGATCGATGAGCGGGCGTACTCTTGTACGTTGACGCGAAATCGATCGAGCGCAACGACAGACTGTGTGAAAACTCTTTGAGCTTTCGGCGTATGCGTGGGCGACGATTGAGCGGCTCATTGAATTCGCCTGTCACCTTTAAAACCGCGACTCCTCAGCTGAGGATCCCGTCTTCTTAGATAACGGCCTCCATCATTTTCCTTACTCCGAGAATATTCATCACTCGCCTGAGGTTGTATGCCAGTATTGTCAGACTCGTCTCGGCTCCGACCTTGCTTAATCCCCGCATCAGAAAGTAACCCTGGTTCATGGCCCGTTTGATGGTGCCAAAAGGATGCTCCACTAGACACTTGCGTAACTCTGCCTTCTCGGGATGCTCCGTCATTCGCCGGGCCATCGCTTCCAAAATCGCTTCATCGACCCAGCGTGTGATCCGCCGTCTTCCTCTCTTGTTGATGCTACACTTTGACTTTAACTCACAGCTGTTACAGCCATAGATCTCGTAGGAGTGCACCGCCCGACCCTGTTCCACACTGTCAAAGCGGTAGCTTAGCTCTTTTCCCGCAGGACACCTGTAGCAGTCCTTTTGTGGCTCATAGATAAAGTCCTCTTTAGTAAACAGTCCACGCTTAAGGTTCGATGAATTATTGGGCTTAGGCACGTAAACCGTCATCCCGGACTGCTCGCAGACTTTCAGTTCTTCCCCGTTGTAGTAACCCCGGTCGGCCACTACCTCTAGACTCTGTACGCCGAGCGTCTCTTGGGCCTTCTTTGCCATCGTGGACAGTTGCCCCTGGTCGGTGACTTCATTGGTCACCTCGTGCTCCACCACCAACTTGTGCTTGTGATCCACCACGATCTGCACGTTGTAGCTGACCTCCACCCCGTGCCCTACACGCATCGAGCGGCTCTGCGGATCTGTCAATGATATTTGACTCTCTGCACTGCCTTCCAGATCGGTCTTCAACTGCTCATACTGCGCTCGGCGCTCCTTGTATTGTTCGATCTTCTCCTTGAGCTGTTCTGGGCTCACACCCCGTTGCCCGGCTTCCTGCTTATCCTGTTGATCCAATTGCTTAAGATACTGATCGATCTTACCGTCGATCTCTTTTATCATCCGCCTAAGCTTTTTTTCTGTGAAGTTGCGCTTGGGACTATTAACCGCTCCAAATTTGCTGCCGTCGATGGCCACCAACTCGCTCCCAAACAGCTCTAGCCGCTTACACCACAGCGTGAACTCTCGACATACCTTCTTGATCCCTTGAGCATTATCCTTGCGAAAGTCCGCGATCGTCTTAAAGTCCGGCCTAAGCTTGCGCATCAGCCACATCACCTCCACGTTGCGCCCGGCTTCGGTTTCTAACCGCCGACTCGAGCGCGTCCGATTCAGATACCCGTACACATACAGCCGTAAAAGATCTCCTGGATCATACGGCGGCCGTCCCGTATCCTTCGGGATCGCCTTTTGAAATCCCATCCCCGAAAGGTCCAGTCCTTCGATAAATACATCGATGAACCGAACCGGATTTTCCTCACTGATGTAGTCGTCCAGCACCTCTGGAAACAACACCGTCTGCTTACGATCTTCTCCCTCAATGTATCCCATCCAACATCCCCTTGATCTCAACGTTGGATGATTCTACATTCGAACGATCCATTTATGAACAATATTCTCTGTCACTATGGTTCTAAACGGAGTTTTCACACAGTCTGACGAAGCAGGTGGGCCTTTTTCAACAGCCTGTTACTTTTCGTAAAGCCGCTTGACAAACCCGCTCGCTTCGATCTCCCGCGCGATCTTGTAGGCGACGAATTGTTCCGGATCGGCGTTCTTCGCCGCCGGTACCGTGGCTGAGAGTTCCGCCAGTATCGTCCGTATCCCGTCGGCGGTTGGAATCGGCAAAGCCAAATACTTGTTGGCGTAATTAGTGTAGCTATCTTCCAACACCTCGGGATCGTCGTTGCGCGTGTATTTTTTCAAAACCCTGAGCGCGGCTTCTTTGTTGCGCTTGAAATCGCGGATCGCTTCGATATAGGCAAGCATGAATTCCTTCACGAGCGCTTCGTTTTTCTTTAGATAAGATTTCGTCGTGCCGATGGGCGCCATCGGATAGTGCAGTCCCAGTTCCGCCAGATCTCCCAGCTCGCGGAATCCCGCCTTGCGCGCCATCAGCGACGCCGTTCCGCTCAGCACGCCGGAGTCGAGCCTTTTCGTCTGCATGGCGCGGAGCGTGTCCTGGGTTGTGCCGATTTGCAGAATGCTAATGTCACGTTCAGGATTCAGACCCCATTTTTTTAGCGCCAGCCGGACGGCGAAATCCGACGTGGCGCCGTAGCGGCTGACGCCCAGTGTCTTGCCTTTGAGCTGCGCCGGACTGGAAATTTCCGGCGCGCCGAAAACTTTGAAGACAAAGCCGTCGATGGCGGCGGAAAGAATGACCGTGTCGGCGCCCTGCAGCGCGGCTTGCACCAGGCCGGAAGCCGAGAGCGACGCGATTTCCAAATCGTTGGCGATCAGGGCGCGCAAGGATACCGCGCCAGTCCCCATGCCGACGAGTCGCACATCGAGGCCGCGCTTTTCGAATAGTCTAGTTTCCTTGGCAAACCACAAGGGCGCGATGGCGCCGTCCGTGGAACCATAGCCGGCGACGACTTTGATGAGCGGTTTTGCCTGCGCCGCCAACATGTTTGGAGCATGACAATCAAGAAACCCAACGATCATCCCGGCAATGAACAGATGGATGCTGCCGTGGTTCCTCATGACACGACCTCCATCAGGACAGCGTCCCAAGAAGTTTGCCGTACCCCTTAATATCCGCTCTTATCCCGAGCTCCTTCAGCGGCCACCAGATCTGGCCCATGGAGCTGCTCACCACCGGCTTGCCCAGATCGTCTTCGAGTGCTTGGATCACCGTCAACGTCGGCCACGCCGACGAGGTGATCAGCACCGCATCGCAGGCTGGATACTTTCTCCCGACCGCGCGCACATGGCGAAACACTTGCGTCGGCGAAAGCATCGCTTTTTCCAGCGACGTCATGCCCGTGTCCAGCGATTCGATGCCTAACACTTCGAACCCTTCCGAAGCCAAGAATGCCCTCACCAATTCGTTATGAGCAGGAATGAACGACGTCGCAACCGCCAACTTGACAGCGCCGAGATATTTTAGCGCGTCGGCAAACGACTGCGGGCTGGTCCCGACGGGTACCGGATAGCGGTTTCTGAAATTCTGCAAAAGCTCCCGGTGCCGCTCGACGCCGTTGGCCAAGACCATCGGCGCGCCGCTGAGAGTGATATGGTCCACCCGCGTGTGCAAAAGGTCTTCAAACGCAGTGTCGAATTTCTGCCACGAAGCCTCCACCTGGCTGGACTCCCGCGCGTCGCGTATCACCAGATTGGTCGACACGAAAGTGACTCCCTCGGGAGCCACCCGATAAAACTCATACGGCAATATCTCCGCACAAGCCGTCGGTGAAATATTGCCGATGCGGGCACGCCATCCGTACATCACCCCTCCATTTTGCCGGTGTGAACGTTAATTCTTCTGCACCGAAATTATTCGTTGATGCGCTTGCTGTCAACTTTAACTGTTCTGCATGCTTAAAGAGACTGTCAATTAGAACATGGGCCGGACGGCGTGCGGTCATCAAACTGCTGATACCTGATGTAGAATGACGAGTGGACGGTAACAGCTAGATAGCGTTCGCCGTTCATACTTGACAGTCTCACGACGAACAGCTTGTGGCTTAACCGCTCACCCTGAGCAGCAATCGAAACACGGGAATTCGTTTTTCAACAGCGTGTTTATATATAATTGACACTTCATTTGGTTTTAGCGTAAACAGGGTAGCATGGCGTGTGTTATAGTCAGGATCCGCCGGGGTGATCGATAAATGAAAACCCTAGCAGTGATACTGTCGTATCCTTTCACTGCCTTTGGATCGATGATGTTGCCTCGTTCGCGCCACCAGATCGTCGATGCGTTTGCGAGTTACTTCCCAGTCGCTGAGTTTCCTCATTACGGCGCTTTTTTGAATGCGCTTGGGAGTTCCTTGAAGCGAGAGCGAAGAACCCTCGTCACAATTATTCAACGCCCGCGCCAAGGCTCGCCCTACGACGGGGTCTCGTCCTTTGTTCTTAAAATCTACAGATATCCTTTTTTGCCACGGATTCGGACCGGATTTCAAATTTCAAAAGCTGAGCGGGAATTTGACAGTCTTCGGTATCTGAACGGATTGGGAATAGGTGCGGCGCACGCGGTTGGCTATGGTGTAGAGCGAGACTCGCTCGGCTTGGTGCGATCCTGTTTTATCATTACTCGATTTGTCGATGACTCGATCAATCTATCGCAGTGGTATACCGAACTAGAACTTCAGAAAAAGATCGATGCGAAAAGAGTAGAGCAGGTTTTTACCCAACTGGGGCGGATGTTCCGTCGTCTGCACCAGGCGCATTTCTTTCTGTTTACGGCTAAGTCAAAAAACATTCTGCTTCGTAGTGGCCTGGATCGAGCCGATGAATTATTCTTGATCGATATTCCTTATGCTCGAACTCTCAAGTGGCGGCTGCTTGTCCATTGGGCACAAGCGAGGGATCTCGGCGTTCTCTTCGCCAATGTCCCTGCCTCGCTATCGAATACGGCAATAGAGTCATTTTACCAGACCTATTTGCCGGATCCTCTGGGCATGCCTGCGAAAAATGTCAGGCGTCATGCGCGGCGGCAAATGCGCGTCAAGCAGAATCGGACTTTGATCTCGCGATGGGTAAACAACATCAAACGCCCCTTAATCGGGAAAGCCAGCCAAGTCATCCGTTTCTTGATCCTCGCGGAAATCACATATGGATGAAAACATACTCGCTCGTTATAACAGCGCGGAGGGGGCAGATGATTATCTTCATAAATTCGAACGCCGCTGGACGGAACGTGTCAACAACTGGCATGAGCAGCGTTTGATCCGGCGCTTTCTCCGTTCGGTCTCGCCGATAGACCGCAACGGTTTGGCGCTCGACCTGCCGTGCGGATACGGACGTCTGTATTCGATCGTTCGCGAGCTGGGAATACCCGTGGTGGAGGGGGATTGGAGTTTTCCCTTGCTCGCAACCGCGCGGCGAATTCATGGTCGCCGTTACGGGCTGGAGCTATCGCAAAACTACGTGCGCGCGACGGCTCTCGCTCTGCCATTTGCCGGCGGCGCCTTCGAGTTCGTGCTTTCCGTGAGACTCTCACATCATATCAGGGAGCACGAACAACGCTTGCAACACTTACGGGAGGTCCTGCGCGTCAGCCGAAAATGGGCAATGTTTACCTACTTCGACGCCGGCTCCGTCAAGAATCGGATGCACGAATTTGGCAGGCGATTTCACGACAAACGAGCGAAATGGACTTTGACATTCGACGAAATCCAGACGGTCGGCCATGCCGAAGGTTTCGAAGTCATTCAATGGGCGTGGATTTCTCGCTTCTTTTCGGGTCATCGCTATGTGCTGATGCAGCGCAATTGATCGTCAGCGCTATACTTGGTGTCGAATTTTTTCCACGAAGCCTCGACTTGGCTGGACTCCCGCGCGTCGCGAATCACCAGATTGGTCGTCACGAACGTGACTCCCTCCGGAGCCACCCGATCACGCGCGCCGTCGCTGCGCTCGCTAAAGTCAGTGAACACCCTGCCGTTGTCCCCGAAGGTCGTGTCGAGGTCGCCTTCGCGTGGTGGAATGCTCTGACCAATGGCACTCATAGGAAGCAGCAGGACTGCCACCATCCCTGCTAGCGTTAGTTGCTGCAGGAGAATCAATGTTTTCTTGAACTGGCTAGAGATTATTCGATGCGTTTTATGCAGGAATTGCATACGTTGTCTTCCTGGTTGATAACGCTTCCAGCGGCGCGGTTTATTGCAACTGTTCCAACTGCTACGGGTCATCGGTTTGTCCTCACTACATAGTTTTAGGCTCGGGCTTGCATAGAGCAATGCCAAGGCCACGTCCCACTTGGCCACAATCCCCTTTAAAATTGCTGACATAGGCTATGGAATGCGCTAAATCGATTCCGCCAATTTAGTCAATTTTATGACATTAAATGCCATATTTGGCGTGATCATGACAAAGGTGATCCGCGCGTGTGCGCTGTCCCTAGCAACACCAGTCCGCAGCCGTTACGATTTATGAATGCCGAAGTCCCCGCCGGCCAAACTTGCCTTCATTGAGCCGATGTATGCGCTCGCGGTCGCAAGCTCCCTGAGGGCGAGGACTGGCTCTACGAAATCAAGTTTGACGGCTATCGGTGCCTCGCGGGGAAAGGCGCGGGAGTCGTGAGCCTATGGTCACGCAGAGACAACGATTTCACGTCTCAATTCCCCGCGATCGCCAAAGCGTGTGAAGCTCTCCCGGCCGACACGCTCGTCGACGGCGAGATCGTAGCCATCGACTCCGAAGGGCGAATCTCATTCAATTTGCTCCAGCATCATCGCTCTCAGGCTTCCGCCATTCGCTTTTACATTTTTGATGTTCTTGTATTATCCGGCCGCAACATGATGAACGAGAGCCTCTTAAAAAGGCGTCATGCTCTCACCGACGGTTTGCGTCGTATTCGAAAGCATCGTCGGTTGTCGACATTTCGCAAGCCATCTCGGCACCCGCCACTGATTTGATAGATGCGGCGGCAGGGCTTGCTTTCGAGGGCGTCCTCGCCAAACGCCAGGACTCATTTTATGAGTCGGGCAAGCGCAGTGGTGCATGGCTTAAATACAAGATCAACAAAGGGCAGGAGTTCGTGATCGGCGGCTATACGCCGGGCAATCCCTTCGACGCGATCATCATCGGATATTTCAGTGGAAAAGAGCTGCTTTATGCGGGAAAAGTGCGTGCCGGTTTTGTTCCGCATGTCCGAAGAGAGATCATGGATAAGATGCGGCCGTTGAAAACCGACGCCTGCCCTTTTGCCAATTTACCAGAGAAGAAACGAACCCAATGGGCGCTGACGAAGGAAGATATGAAAAACTGCCAGTGGTTAAAACTCAAGCTTGTGGTGCAGATCGAATTTGCCGAATGGACTCCGGACGGTCATCTTCGGCATGGGAGCTTTAGCGGATTGCGCGACGATAAACGCGCCGAGGAAGTCGTCCGGGAGCCGGATAAATGAAACTACCTTCGATCGCTCCCGGATCTTTGTCGGCCCACGAGCCGTACTCGCGGTGTCGATGATTGACCGTGTCGGCCAGTAAATTCCCTCGCACTGCGGTCATAGAATGTCGACTTGAGTCGGAGGATAAGACGGGCGCTGCAATGCGGGCATTCAGCCGTCCCGAGCTTGATCCGTTTGGAGCAACGCGGACAGATGAACGTCCCTTTCACGCGGGTCTTCGCAAGCATCCGGAAAACAAGAATTGCCCCCACCGAAGCTAAGACCAGACCGACTGCATGATTATCAGATGAGACGCCCGCGATAGTCACCAACACGCCAAGGACAGCCTTCGCCCCCCAGACCAAATATGGAATCATCTGCATAAGCCGAAAGTCTCTTTTTGTTTGGGTTTCACGACCCCTCTATGATTACGGTGAGGCGACTGACAAGAGTTAAGCCCGCGCTTGCACCAATGTCTCCGGTTCTGGAGGTTCATCGCTGAGTCCACTTGTATACAAGCAGGACCAGTACCAGGATCACGGCGGCTAGGAGAAGGTCGTAAAGCAAAAGAACCAGCCGATGGCAAAGACTCTCCGCATGTCCCGGTTCAGAGTAGAACCAACGCCTTGGCTACATCCGGGGAAAGCCGTTTTGCGAGCTCAAATATTTTTTTTACATCCTCAGTGTCGCACAGGATTTCCACTATGCGCTGGGATTTTCCGTCAGTCCGGCGTTTCACGACACAGGCAGCCATTAGAATCCGAAACTCGTCAGAGTGTTCGTCACACGCTTGGCGCAGTTGATCGTACTGATCGATCGGTATTTCGATCCAAACCTTCATGGGAGCAATCCAGCGCGGAACAGCTCAAGACGAGCGGAACGGCGCCCCTATTTTCTAGCTGACAGTAAAATGCAGCTAGTGCGGAGGTAAGAGATTGACGAGGTGTAGAATCGAGTTGTGGTTTCCCCGTCCGCGGCGAGGGGACTTTCAGCAACCTCCGTACCGTGATTTGTGAAAAGAGGATCTGAGAACTAGCGAGGAAATAGACCAACGCGTGAGAGCGTAATGCTCCTAAACTAGACGGCAAATACGCCTGCAAAACGCAGCTGGCTGAACGGATCAGGTTAAATTGTCGGAATTGGCTACTGAATGAAGACCGTTGCCCTCAGCTCCGGCTCTGGGGGGGTCCACCGGTCCCCTGATAGGATCACAAAGCAAACAAAACTCCTACCGATTTGCTGGTAAGCGAAACCTTGGATCATCGAGCATCGAGCGTAGCCGGTGCAATGCCCCCTTGCCGTGAATGCGGTCAAACGACTGATTTCTAGCCATCTTTTCTTTATCGCCGGCCGTGTGCGAGAGATCGAAGGCTAGTCAGCGCAGAACCGGCCGGCGCGCTATATCGAGTTGCCGGCGCAGTTTATCGATCCGGCCTTGTTCTCTCGGAAGCCAGCGGCGAGCTCATTCATTTTGTCCACGAGGAGAACGATACATGCCTGCTGAATTCCCCGGGTCGCGACCCGCAGCGCTTCGCGGAGCTCTGTTTTTTCCCGATCGTTTCGCCGGTCCCCTCTGAGCTCGCGCCGATATCGTTTGATGAGCCATGCCGGCTCGATCGACTGCTCGAGGAAGTCGAGGGCTTCATAGAGCTTTGGTCTACGGATCTCTCTTACTTTGCACTCATCAGCACCGCGGCGCAGGATGTCGACGGCCCAGCCAACGTCCATCGGCCTGAGATAATATGCCACCGGCGGTAGAAACTCATCGACGGCAATTTCGGCGAGTCCCAGGCCAAACCACCTCGAGAGATCTTCGTCGTCATACGTCAGAAACTTGTCGTGAAAGCGATCGACTTCAAGGCAAGTGTTGTCGGGCTTAATGAGCAATACACGGGGGGAGCTTTTAGAGTCAGGCTTGCATACATGAATGTCCTAACATTCTTTACAGAGTTTCACTCTCTTTCAGTCTGACGAGCGGCTCAGACGCAAAAAGCGCAGGTAGTAGTATTCCAGGCTTTGATTATTTTATTTTCGTCGCATGGTTTTAGAAAAAACCAACAACAGAAAAGCTGCTACTGTTTTCTCTTTTTATTTGTCCAGCTTGGTCTAACCGGACCGTTGCTTGTCGAACTGTTTTATGGACTGCAGATCCATAACCCAGTCGTGCGCGGATCGACACCAGCCTTGTGACTTTGGCCGGAGCTCGGCTCGCTGCCGCGCTGTGCCTATTCGGAGATTGAATACCTGTGGGTCTGTTACAGCTGCCGCATAGATCGCCGTGCCGCACTCGGGGCAGAACGCTTGGGCGCGTTTGGCGCCGCTTTCGGCGGTCTTTACATAGATCTTTGGTTGTCCGCTGCGCAAGCTAAACGCATCCTTTGCCGCGGGGACACTCATGCGAAAGGCGGACCCCGATAAGGTCTGACAATCCGTGCAATGGCATAGCCCGGCCTTGTCGGGATCGACTTCCGCGACGTAGGTGATGTAGCCGCAATGGCACGCGCCGTCGATCTTCATAAAACAATCTCCTCCACGTGGTCAGTCAAGCAGGCTTGCGCTCAATCGCTCGCGCGAATTCGTTTAGAGGTTTTTTTTAACCGCTAGACCGTCTGTTCTCCGACGTTTATCTAGTTAGATCCAGGCGGCCTCTCATCTGAAAATCACTGCCGACTCACCGCTGCAGCCCGACACCGATTAATATTTGGCGATTATTTCCCGCTCCAACTGGGTGAGCTGATCGGTAATCGCTTGCTGGTCGATCCTCCCGGCGATTTCCTCGTAGCCGGCTTGTCTGACCATCGCGGGAAACCGAGTCTTGAGCTGATCCAAAGTCCAGCGGACCGGGTCTTCCACGCCCTCGTCTTTCATCTTGTGAGCCGCCTGTTCGCCGCCGGAGGCGCCGACGTGATAATGGGGGTTTTTGTAAAAGCAATCGAAGCGCAAAATTCTTTTTCCCTCGTCCTCCGAGCCCACGGTCGTGATGTCGAACGTCAGCCCTTCATCGGTGCCGCCGAGGCCTTGTCGGTGCGCGACGGTCATGCGCATGCCCGCTTGCTCGATAATAATCGGATCGCTCTTCGTCGTCGAAGCTGTTTCCTTTTCCATCAATCCGCCCTCCTGTAAAGATAGTTTAGATATTGGCTAACTCATTACACCTATGTTTCTACCTGTCAAACCGCCGTGAGAGAAGCGATTCCGAGGTTTTTCGTTTGCCTAAAGTTGCTGGTTTTTGCGGCGGAGTTTATGTACTACTCTTTAGCTTCGGAATCTAAACGATAGCCGGCGAGGCCCGCGTTCAGAGAGTTTCTGACAGAGGCCAGGCGCCCGGTTCGGCGCGCGTTCGTATAGGCACGCCGGCGAGTTGCACATGAGAAAAACACTTCCACTTTTTGCGCTCATTTGGCTGGCGGTGTGGAGCGCTTCGATCGGGCCTTTGCTTCAGGGCAATCGGGAACGGGTTGCCGGGCTTGCCTATGCGCAGAGTCCGTCTTTTTACCAAGGCAAGACGATTCGGATCGTCGTCGGCAGCGACAGCGGCGGTCTTTACGACCTCTGGGCTCGGCTATTGGCCAAGCATATGCCGAAGCACATTGCCGGCAATCCGAATATGATCGTTCAGAATATGCCGGGCGCGGGCGGGCTCGCGGCGACGAATTACCTCTACGGCATGACCAAGGCGGACGGACTTACGTTGGGGATGTTTCAGGCGCACCGCTACATGCAGCAGCTCACCGGTCTCGAAGAGGTCAAATTCGATCTCAGAAAATTCAACTGGATCGGCACCATGGAAAAAACCGAGGTGATGTTTTTTGTCCGTTCCGACGCGCCTTATAAATCCTTCGACGATGTTGTGAAATCGAGCGAGCCTCTTAGATGCGGCGCGACCGGGTCCACCGACGGCACTTACTTGCTGGCAAAAATATTCGAGGAAACGCTCAAAGCTAAATTCAATCTAGTCGTCGGTTATCAAAGCGGCAATGCCATCGATCTGGCGATGGAGAAAGGCGAGGTCATTTGCCGCGGCATGATCGTCACCGGCCATTTCAGCCGTGAGCCTTTTATCGCATGGCACAAAAAGGGTTTTGATCGTCACCTGGCGCAGAGCGGTCATACAAGAGATCCCAGAATGGCCGAAGTTCCCACGCTCGGAGAACTTATGGATCGATACAAAACCGCCGATGTCAGTCGCAGAGTCGCGCAGGTGATACTCGCCGGCAACGAATACGGCCGTCCCATGGTGGCACCTCCGGTGGTTCCTGCGGATCGAGTGAAAACCTTGCGTGAGGCCTACTCAAGGGCGCTCAAAGATCCGCAACTCGTGGCCGAGGCGAAACAAGCGAAATTGGAAATTGAACCCGCCTCGGGTGAAGACCTCCAGGCTCTTACCGAAAGAGTGATGAATCAACCTGCGGAAGTAATCGAACGAGTGAAAAAGCTCGTCGGAGACTAGTGTCCTGTCCCAGAAGTTCGCGACATAATTCTCGCGTCATTCCGTCGGAAATCTCCCCTTCCCCTCTTTGGCAAAGAGGGGTGAGAATCGCACGGAGAAAAATCCCCTTTGAAAAAGGGATACAGACTGGGGACAAGGGTAACAAACGTACCGGGGACATAGGTAACAGTTTTCATGGTGGTGGATCGGATTGGGCTCGGAGGTGGTTTGGAGAGGGATACTCAGAGTCCAACCCGATCGCGATCGTTGGTTATAAGCCAAAGTGAAGCCGTTTTTCATCATCGTCATTCAAGAACGGAGATCCGCAGTCTCAAGCTCTTTCAGATTGATCTGGCGAATCGTGTGATGACAGAACACCACATCAAAGAGTCCATCGGTAGAGGTCGGTTTAAGCCCGACGGATAACCGAGAAAGCTTGACCCACTTTCAAAGTTCTCCCTTTAAACGAGATCTCTCCTTTTTGTTGCACTCTGCGCACCATGACTCCCGGGTCATACTCGATGGGCGGCAAGCTCTCTGGAAACGAGCGCAAACTCATTTGATAGCGAGAGGCCGGCACTTGCAGTCCCAAAGAGTCGTGGGGACGAATGAAATTGTACTGGTGGCGGAACGGGTCAAAGGCTCCTTGGAGATCGGGGATGTCTTGCCATTGTCGTTTAGCGAGAAGCTCGCGGCTAAGCGTGCCGTGAAACCGTTCGTCTTTACCCATGGTCTGAGGATGGTACGGTCGGCTATGACTCACCGAGATCCGCAAGCGAAGCAGCCACACCGTAAGCCGGTATAGATGTAAACCGGATCGTTGACCCACGGCGGGCCATTGTCCATGAGCATCGAGTTGGGAAGCCCGTAGCGGCGGAAGGTTTCGGTCAACGCGTGTTGAACACATTCTCGGTTCTGGTTAGGCAAAGCCTTAAGACGCAAACTAAAGCGCGAGTGATCATCCAAGACGGTGAGCGCATGGGCCGGCCCGCGCACGGTGGGCAGCGGTCCTTTGAAATCCATCTGCCAAAGACTATTGGGCACCTCACGCTCGAAGCGTTGCCAGTTAGGCTTGGCGGCTTGACTGCTGGAGTCGATCAGGCCGTGGCGATGAAACACAGCGGTAATCGTACTACACGCCGGCACCTGGGTTTGACCTTGATTTTTCAAAAGACGCCGGATCTTACGCGCTCCCCAGCTCGGGTAGCTCTCACGCAATCTCAAAAGCGGTTGTTCTGTGGCCTGGAGCAATTGGTTGGGACTTTTCTTGGGCCGGCGCGAATGATCGGCCAGACCTTGCGCTCCTTGTTTGCGATAACGACCCAGCCACTTGTAGCCGGTCTTTCGGCTAATGCCGTAACGCTGGCACAGTTGAGTGAAACTCACCGCTTTTCCCTCCGCCAATCCCACAAATTCTTGGCGCAAAGACATGAGGCTAACCACTCCCCAAGACATAATCTCTTCCCCCTTTCCGATTCAGGGAGAACTATGCCTTTGGCTACTTCAAAAGTGTTACCCATGTCTCCAGTACACCTGTTACCTATGTCTCCGGTCTATACAAAGGGGGACAAAGGGGGATTTGAGTTCAACTTCAGAGGCTGCCATCGTTTGGACTTTTTAGACGAACTTCTGAGACGCCACACTAGCGGTCAGCTCGATAGTGTGCGCGCCGATTCTCAGGTCGCGCCTATCACTATTTGCTGGAGGCCAGCAGCTGCCCCCACCCGGTTACCGGCGGAATAATTCCGGGATGAACTAGGTTGCGCCACACCTCGGCGCTCGTTCTGGTAAATGTCGGTTTGCCGAATTCCTCCTCGATCGCCGGTATGACATGGAGGCTCATGGTGGCTCCGCCGGGAACCAAAATTGCCTCGGCATCGGGAGCCATGCGCGCCGCCTCACGACCAACCTCCAACGCCAGCTTTAGGCCTTGCTCCAACGACATGGCAAAAGCCTCCTTGCCCGATTGGCCGCGTTTGGTGATGCCGACAACATCGATCCCGCCTTCGTTCAAATAACGGATGACGGCCTGATTGAATTCATCGGTCCAGCGTCCGCCCACGGCAATCTTTTTCAATCCCAGATGCTTCATCGCCGCAATCGCCGCTTCCAGCGGCGCGTCGCCGCGTATGCCGGTTTTGTCCTCCGCCTCCTTTAGCAGTCGCACCACCCGAGTTCGTCCCAACTGCGCCGATACGGGAGTACCCCCCAGGACAAAAACATCGACTTTTTCTTCCGCCAATGCCTCGACGCAATTCCAGTAGTTGGGGATCGCGGCCTCGACCGCCTCGCGGGTAAAGTCCCTTATGCCCAGAACGGCGGTCACCAACATGATATTGGTCGGGACGATCTGATAAAACTCGTAACCGGGCCCGCGTCTCGCCCTGCGCGCCTCGACGGCGGCTGGATCGATGTGACCGAAGCGAAATTTCGGCATTAGCTTTTCCATGCTGACCCTCCGTCAAAAAAAATTGTTTGGCCAGTTCATCGGTGAAAGCGGCAGAGCGAACGCTCCGTAGTCTTTGCAGCTGCGGCCGACTGTATTCGTCGCCGTCGCGCGGATCAACAGCGATTTGTCTGAACACACTACTATTCCCGTGCGATCTTGGTCTAGTTGGGACGGGTGCACCGGTTAGCGCGACTGACTCTTGAGCTTCGAGCGCAGCACCTCTTCCTTCACGTACTCCGTCCGCAAATCGCCCCAGCATACCCAAACCCGTCCGTAACTTCGAGAACAAGCCCGCGTTGTTGTACGTCAGCACCAAAGACGCATTGTCTTTGGGATCGGGCTTGAGGTCGTTGTGCCAGACGATTGCCACCGAACCATTATCGATCAAGGTCCGCCAGTACGGGCTGGTTTGTGGAAGCGAGGTCGAGGCAAGATCATCGGTCACCGTCGGCCAACGGCCGGTCACTTTGTGAAATTCGTAAATACTGGCAGCCGTTAGTCTAAGATGGAGCTGGATGGCCTCATGCGGGATGCTTGCGCGGCTAAAATAGTGCCAGTATATGGCGACAAGAAAAGTCGCAACAAACCCAGCAAAGACAATCCACCTCGTTTTACTCATGTGGGCAATGTGGGAGAAGCTCCGAGACGGAAAGCCGGGAACGTTTCCCGTTTTCGTTTTCTCAATCGCTTGCGCTCGCCCGGCGCATTTCTAAAAGGGCTGCAAATCTCTCACGCCTTCGATGTACTCGATCCGACTCAGCATGTCTAACGAACGCGACAAGGTTTTCAGCACGCAAAAAACGGCGTTGGTGGAAAACTAAGAGACAGAATTTAAAGGACTCCCCCGGAGCTTGGCTTTGGCGCTGCGCCTGTACTATAGGGAGATTTAACGACCGCTGGCTCGTAAGTGGAACGCTCGGGCGACTGGCAGCCAGAATTGGCGACTGAATTTGTATAAAACAAGGGCCGAATGACGTCGGGAGAAACTCGATGAAGACGTTGGCGCGATCCTTTCTGGTCATCTTGTTTTCAGGCTTGTTCCCCGCTGCTGGCTGGCCGCAGGGAGGGTTGGATTCGGCGCTGATTGAAGGCGCAAAAAAGGAAAAGCGTCTAGTCCATTGGACGACGATGACTTTAAGCCAGAGCAAGCAGGTCGTGGATGCCTTTCAAAAGAAATATCCTTTCATCGAGGTGGATCTCTTTCGCACTGGCGGCGACGCGATGCTCAACAAAATCTTCACGGAGGATCGCGCCGGCAGGCACCTATGGGATGTGCTCCTTACTCGAGGGGATATGTTTCTGCCCTTGATGAAGAGAAAGCTCCTGGCGTCTTATCGCTCTCCTGAGACCAAAAAAATCCCCGCGGATCTTTTCGACAAGAACGGCTACTGGACCGGGTATTACGTTAATCCTTACACTTTGGGATACAACACCAAGTGGGTCAAAAAAGACGAGGTGCCCAAGACCTATGAGGAGCTCCTCAATCCTAAATGGAAAGGGCAAAAAATCTCCGTCGACAACACTTCTTATAACTTGCTTGCCGGCCTTATTACCGCCTGGGGCAAGGACAAAGCTGTTGCTTATTTCAAAAGTCTAGCGGCCCAGCAGCCATCCGTCATGCGCGGCGACACCAACAGAGTCCAGCTTGCCGCTGCCGGAGAATTCCCGCTGATTATTTCCTTCGCGCCGATTATTCAGCGGGCGGCTTCGGAGGGCGCGCCCATCGACTGGATTCCTCTGGAGCCGGTTTCAACGCAGATCAATCCTCTGTTGCTTGGAGCCAAGTCTGCGCATCCCAACGCGGCCAAACTCTTCGTCGACTTCGTGCTTTCCGAAGAGGGACAAAAACAACTGGTTGGCTTGAGCCGCATACCGGTCCGTGAAGATGTCAAACCGCAGCCCGCGCGATTGTTCGGGGGATACAAGCGGATCGTCGAAAATCCCGGCGAGTATGAAAATTTCTCCGAGGTCATAAAACTGTATCAAGAGATCTTCAACGTGCGCTGATCGCTGTCCATGACCACTATCATTCACCACACCACGGTCGTAACCGGCGAGCGCGACCCATCCGTTCACTTCGATGCCGCCCTTGCCATTGAAAACGACTTGATCGCAGCCATGGGCCCGACCCACGAAGTCATGGCGCGCTTTCCCAATGCAGAGAGCATCGATGGACGCGGCAAGCTGGTCATGCCTGGTTTCGCCAACTGTCACACGCACTTCGTTAGAATCCTTGCGCGTGGAATCTCCGAAGATCAAAGCGCGCCGAACCGGCCTCCGTTTACTCGCAAAGGCCGGGTTCCATTTCCATCGCTGAGACCGGACCAGCGCGCCGCCATGGCCCGCCTTGCGGCGCTCGAAGCTCTGCGCAGCGGCACCACTGCCGCCATGGATATCACAAACAACATTGAGGACTACGCCGAAGCCATCGTCTCGACCGGACTCCGCCTTGTCTTGGCTGAACAAGTATCGGACCGCGCCAAAGGAGCTCGGGTCGGCGAGCCGGGCGTCTTCGAAGCCGATCCGAAACTCGCCGACAAGGGCCTACAGCGAATCGCTGATCTTCACGCCAAGTGGCACGGCGCGGAAAACGGCCGCGTCACGGTCGCGGTTGCCGCTCACGCTCCGGACATGGTTTCTTCTGAGCTTTTGCGCGGGCTGCGCGACTTGCAGGAAAAACTCGACACCATCGCCACCATCCACCTGAATCAATATTGGGGCGAAGTCGAAGTGATCAAGAGCAGCTACGGAATGCTACCCACCGAATATTTGGCCCGCCATGGATTTCTCCATGAGCGGCTGGTTGCGGCTCATTGCCGTTGCATGACGCCGGAAGAAGAAAAGATTCTTGGGGTTTCGAAAGCTTCAGTCAGCTTCAATCCGGTGGTCGCAGCACGTTCGGGCAACACTCCGCGGATTACAGACTTGGAGGCCGCCGGTTGCAGGATCGCTCTGGGCACAGACGAATTCACCGAGGACATGGTGCAGGTACTGCGCAGCGCGGTGTTGATCGAGCGGTTGCGTCTGAACGAGAGTGAGCGCCCGAGGCCCGAGGAAGCAATGCTCTGGGGTACGGTTAACGGCTACCGTGCCTTGAACTTAAAGGGCTGTGGAATCCTGCAAGTCGGGAGCAAGGCCGACTTCATCGTCGTCAGTACTAAACACGCTCATCTGGTCCCGACATTACGTCCCGTCGCCGTTTTCGTCTACCAAGGGCAGGCCCGCGACGTGGAATCCGTGATGGTCGACGGACGCTGGCTGCTGCGGGATGGCACAGTGCTCTCGATGGACGAAGAAGAGGTCATTCGTGAAGCGGATCGCGTGAGCCGGGAAATCTGGATCCGTTACTTCAAAGATCATCCCGATCTGAAACCCGATGGCTTCGACTGTGGCCTATCCGCTTTACGTTGAACCTGCTGAAATGATTTCGCTAGCAACAGGGACCGGTAACAAGAACTGTGATGATTCACTTAAACGAGATCCTTCACTTCGTTCAGGATGACAACGCAACCTCAAGTGTCATTCTAAGCAAAGTAAAGAACCTTTTTCTTTATGCCCCCGCAATTGGCCACAGGTCCGAAGGAGATGAACCATGGCAGATAAAACTCATCAACCAACGGAACAGGACGTCGCCCTGATGCTCAAGCGCGCCGGTTTTACGCTCCCGGCTGAGCAGTTGGAGGTGTGTTGTGCCGTGGTCGCAAGACTTGAGGCGGCGGCAGGCCGGCTGCGCAAGGATCTCAAGCGCGCCGACGAACCGGCGAGTGCTTTTATTCGGAGGTAGAATCTCACCATGTCTGGTGAACTCTGCTATCTATCCATCGCCGAAGCCGGGCTGCTGTTGAAATCCCAACGATTGTCGCCGGTGGAATTGACCAACGCTTTCCTGCACCGCATAGAGGCCATCGACTCTCGTATTCATAGTTTCATTTTGGTGACTCGCGAAGAAGCACTGCGCCAAGCCAAGGCGGCCGAAACGGAAATTGCCGCCGGTCGCTATCGGGGTCCGATGCATGGCATACCGATCGGTCTGAAAGATCTGATCGAAACTGCCGGCATACGCACTACGGCCCATTCCAAGGTTCTCATCGATCATATTCCAGCCGAAGACGCGACGGTCTTCAGCCGCCTCAAAGAAGCCGGCTGCGTCCTATTGGGTAAGCTTGGTTGCCTGGAGTTTGCCCATGGCAGTCCCTCTACCGACCAGGCTTGGCCGGCCGTACGAAACCCATGGAATCCCGAGCATGGATTCACGGGCGGCTCGAGCACGGGCTCGGGGGCAGCGGTGGCTGCAGGGCTGGTGATGGGCGCATTGGGAACAGACACCGGCGGATCGATTCGCAACCCGGCTTCCTTCTGCGGCATCGCCGGGCTCATGCCGACCTATGGAAGGGTCAGCCGAAGAGGCGTCATCCCTTATTCTTTCTCCCTCGATCACTGCGGGCCGATGGCTTGGACTGCGGAGGACTGCGC
Organism: uncultured delta proteobacterium; assembly: GCA_963804165.1. Taxonomy (GTDB): domain Bacteria; phylum Desulfobacterota; class Binatia; order UBA9968; family UBA9968; genus DP-20. The sequence continues at coordinate 57,930 of CAWDPO010000003.1, read as the reverse complement.
GATCATGCTTCAGGCGATTGCCGGCTATGACCCGAACGATCCCGGCAGCGCCAATCTTCCAGTGCCCGACTACACCACGGCGTTGAACGATGGAATTCGCGGAGTGCGCATCGGTGTTATCCGTCACTTCTATGAACCGCATCTACCTCCCGAAGACGAAACGCGGCGCGCATTCGAAGCCGCGTTGCAAGAACTCACGAAACTCGGCGCGGTGTTCGAGGACGTGAAACTCCGAGAACTGGAGGAGTACGACGACTGTAAAGTGATTATCGCCGAGGCGGAATTCTTTGCCGTCCACGAAAAAGACTTGATCGAAAGATATGAAGATTACGGCGCTAACTTGCGCTTTCGCGCTCTCCCGGGCGGCCTGATCCGCGCGGTGGATTACATCCAGGCGCAGCGTCAGCGCGCCAAACTCGTCGCCGAGATGCAGACCCTATTCGCCAACTACGACGCCATGGTGACGCTTTGCACCTATGGTCCGGCGCCGAAAATGAGCGAGGACAAATCGACCCATTTTTTTCAGCGGCCAAACCTGACCGCAGTCTTCAACGTGACCGGCAATCCTGCTATTTCCATCTGCATCGGATTTGATCAGATGGGTTTGCCGCTCGCCATGCAAGTCGTCGGCAAGCCTTTCGATGAAGCAACGATCCTGCGCATATCGCACACCTACGAGCAAGCAACGCCGTGGCGCTACCAGCGCCCGGCGCTAACGTAGATGGGTGTGACGGGTCGCCGGCACACAACGATTAGCACCCGTTCGAAGCGAGTGCAGTTCAAGGTTCAAAGTTCAATGTTCAAGGTACGATCGAATGAAACGTTGAACTTGGAACCTTGAACTTTGAACACCCTGTTAGACAGGGCTTTTACTTGGCGAACGCTGTGAAATCTTCGTAACGAAGTTGCGCGAGCGGATAATTCACAGCGCTTTGGGTCATGCCCAGCTGAACGCACATCTCGGCAAATCGAATGCCGATCGCTTTTGTGTTCAGGACCGGCACGCCCACTTCCCGTTCTAAATCCTTCGGAGAGACAAGGGTTGGAACAACCGCGCCGCCAAGAGGAATGATGCAGCCTGCGCCGGTCTTCTTGATGGTGGCGCGCATGATTTCAACGGCGCGCGCAAAGATCTCGTCGATTCGCTTCTCCGCAGTTTCGTCGTAGAGGCCGATCGCGCTGATGTCTTTGACAAAGCCCTGCATCCCGTAGGCGTGAACGATCTGCCATGCGTAGGCGATGTGCTCCTCGAGGGGCGCGATGATCGCGATCGAGTTGGAAAGAATGGAAGCCGCGTGAAGCGCCGTGCGAAACACGCCGATGACCGGAATGCGCACCGCCTGACGAGCCGCCTCCACACCAGGGTCAAATGTATTGCTCTGAACCACGGCATCGTAACCGTTCTTCTCGGCCCAAACGATTTTTCGGATAATCGCCGGCGTTTGCAGCACGTGATAAATTCCCGGCACCTCGTTGCGCGCGCTGAGACTCACGGAAAGCTTCGCCCCCGGATAATCGTCCGGAAAGCACAACTCGACTTGAGTGCCCGCGGAGGCGTAACCGTTGAGTTGGGCCTGGATCTTGGCATATCTTTCTTTCGCCTTGGGGTTCTCCGGCAGATGAGTGAGAAACATGATCCGCATGCTTATTTCCCTTTCCTTAGTTTCTCCCGCGATGCGACCTTTTTTAAGCCCGCGGACATCGTTCCAGCCACCAGCGGGCGATCTCATCGCGGCCGGCGAACCAGACCTTGGGAAAGCCTTTCGCATACTCGATGAATCGCGCCACAGCCATCGCTCGCCCTGGACGCCCGGACACGCGCGAGTGCAAGCCGATCGACAACATCTTGGGATGAGTGGCGCCTTCCTTGTAGAGCATATCGAAGCTATCCTTTAAGTAGCTGAAAAATTGCTCGCCGTTGCTCCAACCGCCGCGCCAGTATTTGCCGTCGTTGCTGTCGAAAGCATAGGGAACCACCAGCCAAGGTTTCCCTTTCACCTCCGTGTAGTAGGGCAGATCGTCGTTGATACCGTCGCAATCATACAGAAAGCCTTCCTCCGCCAAAATCTCGCGCGTGTTGAGGCTGGGCCCGGACTTCGTAAACCAGCCCAGCGGCCTGCGGCCTGTCATCTTCTCGATCAATGTCGCGGCTTGGTGAATGCTTTCCTTTTCGCTGGCGCGGTCAAGATGCCATTGCTCCGCCCAACGCAACCCGTGTCCGCAAACATCGTGGCCACGAGCAGCAATCTCACGGCCGAGCGGGCGGGTTTTGCTCCAATGCCATGCCACACGCAAAGAAGGTCGCTTTGACTTGGTACTCCTCGAGCAGGCGCAACAGTCGCCAAACGCCGGCTCGCCCACCGTATTCCCACTGGGTTTCCGTCTGCAGACTGCGCGCTTCGGGCGGCTTGCGCGAGGGTATTTCTCCGTTGGTCTCGTGTCTTTTATCTCCGTACACAGGCGTGAGCTCGGAACCCTCCTCGTAGTTGACGACCAGTGAGACGGCAATTTGAGAGCCGCCGGGCCATTCCACTCGGGGTGGGTTCTTGCCATAGCCAACCAGGTCCCGTTTCATCGCTGTACCTCCCTCATTTGAATGCCTGTAGAACTGTTTCGTTACCACGACACAAAATACAATTGCGACTCTTCGCAGTCCTCAATCACCGCAATCCATCGACCGCTCATTTGATCCGCGTCGCGCGTGGCGGTTAGCAGCGGACAAACCGAAGTCACAACCGAACGGCAGGGTCGCCTTCGAGGAGCCATTGAATCGCTCCATCCGCCCGTTGTTTCAAAGCTCACTCCTGAATTGCTGGTCCAGATGTCATGTTTGCACTGATCATCAGCCCAAACCAATGCTCAAGTCCAGATGCATTATGACGGCATTGCAAAACACGGCGTCAAACGTGCCTACTCACCATCTCTTAGCCGAAACGCATCGCGGATGGCCGCGCGCTGCAAGCGGTGGAACGTCTGCGCTAGGTTTTCGGGTGTGTGGGGTTGGCGCTTCTCCAGCCACCATTGCACCAGCGCGATCTGCGCCCCCGCCAGATAGTTCGCCAGCACGTCGAACGGGATCGTGCTGTCGCCTTCGGCAAAGGCGGCACGCAGGCTGGCTTTGATTTCCTGTGCGCTCCAGTCACGGATTCGCCGCAGGATCAGCAGACTATCCTTGCCCTGAAAAATCGGATACAAGAGCGCCCGCGCATCTTGAAGATGCCGGTATGCCGCTATCATCCCCGGTGGCGCTTCAGGCGACAGCAGTTCTTCTCGGGAGAGGGGGTGGAGTCGGCCGAAATGGAACTTGCTGACGATGCCTGCGTGGCAGCTCATGAATAATTCTCTTTGCCGCTGTAGTGCAGATAGAAGGTGGTCCGCCCGACGTTGGCGCGATCCACGATGTCCTGAATCGTGATCGCATCATATCCACGCTCGCCGATCAGTTCGATCAGCGCCTTTCCAGCAGTTCGCGCGTACGCTGTACCCGCGGTCAGTCTTCGTCATGAACCATCCTCGTCAGTTGAGCGGAGTGTCGAGAGTGAGGTTTCTGAACAATTCGCTCACACTGTTCACAAATGAACAAATCCCGCGCTTTGATTATTGATGTTCATTTGCGAAACGCCGTAGTCTCTGCGTGGAACCTGTCAAATTATCCTGGGAGAAACAACCATGTCACAAACCCACGTGCCCGACCGCGGATCGACCCCCAGCACACCACGCTGGGTGAAAGTATTTGGGATCATCGTTCATCGTCCTGATCCTGCTGTTTGTCATTCTGCACCTCATCGGGCCTATCGGCATTTGGTGGCCATACTCGGCCTAGGTGGCCTCACACTACCCATAGAACACGGCGTGTAAGCAGCCATGACCATGACACCCGGCCTCCGCAAGTTCGTGCTCACCGCGCATGTCACTTCCTCGGTCGGCTGGCTCGGCGCGGTCGTTGCCTTACCTAGCTCTCGCCGTCGCCGCTCTGACCAGCCAGGATGCTCAGATGGTGCGTGCCGCCTGGATCGCGATGGAGTTGATCGGCTGGTTCGTCATCGTCCCGTTGAGCCTCGCCTCACTGCTTACCGGACTTATCCTGTCACTGGGCACGCCGTGGGGCTTGTTCCGGCACTATTGGGTCCTGGTGAAACTCCTGATCACCATCTTTGCCACCATCATCTTGCTGCTGCACATGCCGACGGTGAGCTACTTTGCTGGCATAGCGGCAGAGACGGACAGTGCCAATCTCGGCGGCCTGCGGGGCGAACTCCTCCACGCCGGGGTTGGCCTGCTGGTGTTGCTCGTGACCACGACGCTGTCGGTGTACAAGCCGTGGGGCATGACTTGGTACGGAACCCGTAAGCAGCACGAGCGGCGCAAAGAATCGCATCCGATCCCTGCGGCGCCGCCCCACTAACTCGATTATCCCAAATAGGAGAGAGAAGCGTGACGACGCAGCCATTATTCTTTACACGACGCTCATTCTGCCGCGGGCTTGCCGCGATGGCCGTTCTGCCGCTGGCCGCGCGGTGCGGCGCGATCACTCGGACTTATCCGCAGCACAAGATCCAAACGAGTATTCTCCAAGTTCCTGGCGCTCGTCTCTATTATGAGACCCACGGCAGCGGCCCGGTCATGCTGATGGTTCCGGGGGCTAGTGGCACGGCCGACAGCTTCAAACGCGTGACGGAGCATCTGGCCGCGCACTACACCGTTGTCATCTACGATCGACGCGGCTTTTCCCGGAGCCGACTCGATGGGCCGCAGGACTACGATCGTCGGCTCGCGACTGATGCCGATGATGTGCGGCGTTTGATCGAGCACTTGAGCGACGAGCCCGCGATCGTCTTCGGCGGCAGCTCCGGAGCCATCGTTGCCTTGGAAGTCCTCATTCGCCACCCTTCCGTGGTTCGCACGCTCGTTCCGCACGAGCCGCCGGCGATGAGGCTATTGACCGATGGACAGAAGTGGATCGACTTCTTCCTTGATGTTTACAGCCTCTATCGCCAATCCGGGATAGAGCCGGCGCTGAAGAAGTTCCGCGAGCAAACATTCGCGGAGTCAGACCGGCAGCTCATGGCCCGTGCGACGGACCCCAAGAACAGCGAATATATTCTTGCCAATGCCACCTACTGGTTTGAGCACGAGCTGCGCCAGTATCCGGCAGTCGGCCTCGACATTGACGCGCTCAAAGCGCATGCCGATCGGATCATGCTGATAGCCGGGCGGGAATCGCGCGGCCATCCAACCTATGAAGTAAACGTGGAACTGGGAAAGAAGCTCGGTCGGGAATTAATCGAGCTGCCCGGCGGTCACGTCGGTTTTCTGACTCAACCCGCCGAGTTCGCACGCGAGTTCTTGCAGGCTCTCGCGCGCACACAAAAGAAATAAGAGGCTCGATGCTTACCGGCCCTCATGGCTGGCGGCTTAAGCTAGTATGCGTCTCGGAAGTTCGTTTAAAAGTCCAAACGATGGCAACAGCTGAAGTCGAACTCAAATCCCCCTTTGTCCCCCTTTTTCAAACGGGGAATTTTCTCCGTGCGATTCTCACCCCTCTTTGCCAAAGAGGGGAAGGGGAGATTTTCCGACGGAATGACGCGAGAATTATGTCGCGAACTTCTGAGACAGGACACTAGATTCCCGCTTAAAGCATGCGGGAATGACGGACTTAGGATTGACGATCCATTTCACGTAGCAAGCTGCGGGGAATGAACCCTTAGCGATTCAAAGGGAGAATTTCTCCATACGATTCTCACCCCTCTTTGAAAAAGCATGCCCTGAGTCTCGCCGGCGGCACAAACTCACCAAAATAAATTGCACGTTTGCTCAATTGCGCAAATCCGCAACTATCGCTCGAAGGCAGAAGACGAATCAATAGATTTTGCCAGCGCTTCGCGGGAGTGGGCGTGCGTAAGAAAGATCGCTCAACGAAATCTGAACGTGTTCTCAGTGTTTTGGCAAGTAAACATACCAAGATTGACATTAAGATCCGATTATCGGAAATTCTCCCCTGGAAATTGCGGAGAGAACTAGCCTTGTCGACGGCTGTAACTCAAAAACAAATTCCTATCGTTCATCTCGGTCGACATTCATGAGACCAAAGAGCCATTGCTTGAGCCACTAAATCAAAAATTCCCTTTGGATGCGCTTAGCCGATGCAAGTTTCGGTGACGGCGAAATCGACATCCGGGAGATCACTCGTACGATTGTGTCGTGATCCTCGCTGAAATCGCGCAGGAGGTTGCCGTGAAAAAACTGGTTGTCAGGATCATCTTGGCCATGCTGTTGGGCTTCGGGCTTCCCGGACACGGATTCTCTCAGTCTAACTTCTATCAAGGCAAGACCATCAATGTTGTCTACGGGGGCGGACCTGGAGGCACGGTGGATTTGCGCTTCAGAGCGACGGCTGCTGTACTCCGGAAACACATACCGGGAAGACCGACCTTCATCATCGAGTACATGCCGGGCGGTGGATCGCGAAAGGCTGGAAACTATATCTACAGGGCTCGACCGGACGGGCTGACCCTGGGCGTTATGCTCTCGAGCTTTGTGCCGGCGGCAGTGCTTGGCTCGACCGGGGTTCTCTATGACATCGACAAACTAAACTATCTTGGATCTCCGACCAGCGGCGAACCTTACATTTTTTTGAGCCGTAAGGAGGCACGCCTGGATAGCATGGAGAAGCTTCGCAGCGCCTCGGGCGTGCGTATCGGCGCTCAGTCTGTGGGGCATAACCTCTATAACATCGGCCGAATCCTCGCGTATATGATCGGCATGAAAGAGCCAAGGTTCGTTACCGGATTCGCCCAAGGTAACGAAGTCAATGTCGCGTTAATGCAAGGCGAGCTCGATGCCAGGTGGACCATCCAGGCCACTCTGGTACGAGAAGCGCCTGACTGGATCGAGAAGAAACTGATGGATTTTCATGTCGTCAACGAAGTTCCAAAGGGGCGAAGACACCCGCATGCGATCTTCGCCAAGCTGCCCGATATCGAACGGTTTACGAAATCGGAGAAGGACCGAAAACTTCTTGCCATGCAAAGGGCCTTTGTCAGCGCGGGAACTCCTTTCATCCTTCCTCCGGGAACGCCCCCCGATAGGGTCCGGATCCTGCGGGAAGCCATGCGCAAGACTTTTGCCGACCCTGAATTCTACGCGGAATTTAAAAAGCTTGTCGGCGAGGAGCCCACGCCGTTGCCGCCGGAAGAACTCGAGAAAGCAGTTCGCGACTTACCGCGCGACCCAGAAGTTGTCGAACTGTTTAACAAGCTCTCCGGCGCGGACGCCTTGCCGCTCCCGTAGGCTGTGTGACTTCCCCGTGTCATGCGCCACGGGTCAGGTCAGCGGCTAATGCTTGTGGATGAACTCGATGACGTTGCGGTTGAAGGCCTCGGGCTGCTCCCAGTTGATCGAGTGAGCGGCCTCGGGCAGCACGATGAACTGGGCGCCGGGAATATTGGCGAGCTGGCGGCGCATGACCCAGGGCGGCGTCTGCAGGTCCTGATCTCCGGGCATCAAAAGCGTCGGCACGCGAATCGTCGAGAGCTTCTCGTAGGTGATCGTCGTGTGTTGGCCCTGCGCCGGCGCGCCCTCCTGCCGCGAGTTGTGGTGAATCTCCAGCCAGCGTTGCAGACCCTCGGGGTTGGTCGCCATGTAGCCCATGCTCACTTCGCGAAACTCCGGCGGCCAGCTCGCAAACCCGGGAAGCGCCGTCTTCTGGCGCAGCTTGCGCATTTCTTCGTCGGTGATGGCGCCGCCGCTGGCGGCGACGACCAGACTGCGCAGCCGCTCCGGATGCCAGAGAACGTAGTCGTACGCCGCGAAGCCGCCGCCCGCCACGCCGACGAGATGAAATCGGTCGATTTTCAGATATTCCGCCAGAGCTTGCAGATCTTCCGCGATGGTGCCGGGCTGAGGACCGCTGTCCGGATTCGCAGTGCTGCGGCCCCATCCGCGCCGATCGAAAGCGATAACTCGATATCCCGCCTCGACCAAGCCCGGAATATTGTGCTGCCAGCTGTCGGCAGTGCCGGTGTTGGCGTGGAGCAGTACGAGCGGCACGCCGCTGCCGCCGCTGTCCGTGTACCAGAGGCGCACGCCCGGCAGATCCGCGTATCCCGCGAACCGCGGGCTAGCAGTTTGTGCCGCGGATGCCATAACCAGGAACAACGATCCCGCGTCTCCGTGCAAGCCCAGGAGCGCCGCAGCGGCGAGGCCAATAACCGTCAGGTGCATCCCATTCATAAAGTCCTCCAAGGGATCAACTTCCCTCTTTCCCCCTCGTCATCGGAGGAAAGCAATTCATTTTGTCACCTGTCTACGTTGTGGTTGAATCTCCCGACCCGTTTTCCCTCCGAAGTGTTCGCAATCGCGAACGTCGCGTTGATGTCATTCTGAGCGTCAGCGAAGAATCTCGCATTTCTTCCACCTATGAAGGCGAGATCCTTCGGCTAGCGCCTCAGGATGACACTGGAACACAGGCTCGTCGCGAAGGACGAAGGTGGAGGTGTACCCTTCGTGGTGAGATATCGATTATTTTTTTTCTCTATCCAGCTCTCGAACCACTTCGGTCGTCACGCTCCAGTCGACGATGTCATTGGGCTTGATGTTGCCGACTTTCTGCTTCGTGCTGCGCAGCGTCGTCTCGATGAAATCCACCACCGCTTCGTCCGTCGTGCGGCCGGTGTCGCGAAAGGATTTCACCATCTGCGCCACCGACAGGCGCGCTTCCTTGTCGTTCAGATTCAAAAATTGCTTGACGAACGCTTCCGCTTCGGTGCGGTTCGCCGCGATGTGGCGGCGGATGCGCTCCAGGCCGCGCACGATCGCCTTCACCTCGGCGCGGTCTTGCTGCAGTTTCTTCTTGCTCGTCGCCAGGCCGGAGAACGGCATGTCGAAGATCTCCGATGAGTCGAACAAACGATTGTTGCCCTCCAGCTCGGCTTTGATGTCGTAGGGCGGACCGAGGATGGCGCTGTCAATAGTGCCCGCCGCCAGCGCGCTATAGAGCGTGCGGCTGTCGCCGATCTGCAAGAGGGTCACCTGCTTCTCCGGATCGAGTCCATGGTGTTTGAGAATCGTCCGGGCGACCAGATCGTAGGCGCCGCCGAAGACGCTGATGCCGACGGTTTTTCCTTTCAAGTCGGTCACCTGTTTGAAGCGCGGTTGCGCGACCAGATACATCTGCGCTTTAAACATCGAGTAGATGCCGATCAGCGGCGCGCCGGCGATCGCGGCGCGCAGCGTGCCGCCCATGGCGGTGGAATAATCGACGTCGCCGCTCATCAGTCCTTTGGCGGCGATGCTGGTGGACATGTAGATCATCTTCACGTCGAGGTTCGCTTCCTTGAAAAATCCTTTTCGACTGGCCCACGCGAAGGGCATCTCGGCGATGGTTCGACCGGAGTAGCCGATGACCGCTTCGCGGGCCTGCGTCGCGCCGGTCTGAATGAGGAACCAAACGACTGTTAGCGTGAGAATTGTTTTCAGCGAAGCTTGCATATGTTTCCTCTGATCTCGCCCAAAACGGATCGTCAATGACTAAATGAGAATCAGCCCGACCTTCACAGCGAAATTGCCCGGATAGTAGAAGGATGAACCCGCAGCGTCAAGCGCGGCGATTCTCCTTAGCCCGTCATCATCGCAGGCTTCAAGCGGGAATCCGGATGGTTTCGCAACCATCGTCGACAATGTGACGCCTTTAAAAAATCTCACCGCCTGGTCATCCAATGAATCTTGCATTGCCCTCGCGCGCACTGTATCTGCCTGATGCATGACAGCCAGGCATACTTCATCGCTAGCAAAAAAGCCGACCAGTCTGTTGCTGAAGGAAGCCGGTGGCGGGGATCGTCTGCGGCCTGTGCTCGGACCGCTCCAGCTGACGAGCCTTGGAGTCGGCGCGATCATCGGGGCTGGAATTTTCGTCATCATCGGTGTCGTCGCCAAAGACAAAGCCGGCCCGGCGACCATGCTGTCGTTTGTCATCGCCGGCTCCGCCTGCGCCTTCGCCGCTCTCTGCTATGCTGAATTCGCCTCGATGGTGCCGGTAGCGGGATCCGCGTACACCTACGCCTACGCGACTCTGGGCGAACTGTTCGCTTGGATTATCGGCTGGGACTTGCTACTCGAGTACGGCGTGGGAGCGGCGAGCGTCGCCCACGGCTGGTCACACTATTTCGTGGACTTTCTCCGTCTACTCGGCATCAAACTCCCGGCGGCTCTTACCAACGCGCCTTTCGATTTCAATCCTGCCACCGGAGCATTTATCTCCACCGGCGCCGTCGTCGACATGCCTGCGCTGCTGATTACGGCTTTGCTCACCGTCATTCTGATCACTGGTATTCGCCAGAGCGCCGCGTTTAACTTTTTCATGGTCCTGATCAAGCTCGCCGTGGTGCTGTTGATTATCGCCATCGGCGTGTTTTACGTCGATCCACGCAATTGGCAGCCTTTCGCTCCCTATGGGTACACCGGCATCAGCTTATTTGGCAGCACGGTCATGGGACAACATGGCGCTGGCGGCGAGCCGCTTGGCATGATGGCCGGAGCCGCCATCGTGTTTTACGCCTACATCGGCTTCGATTCGGTGTCGACTCACGCGGAAGAAGCACGCCATCCGAGCCGCGACGTCCCCATCGGCATCATCGGATCGCTCATGCTTTGCACGATCCTCTACATCGCCGTCGCTGCGGTCGTGACCGGCATGGTGCCCTATCAGCAAATCGATATCGACGCCCCTATCGCCAAAGCCTTCAGCCACGTCGGTCTACCCTGGGCTCATGCGCTGATTTCGCTTGGCGCTTTGACCGGCATCACTTCGGTTTTAATGGTGCTCCTGCTGAGCCAGCCGCGCATCATGCTGGTGATGGCGCGCGACGGCCTTCTGCCGACGAGTTTTTTTGGTTCAGTGCACCCACGCTTTCGCACGCCGTGGAAGTCAACCCTATTGACCGGCAGCGTCGTCGGACTGATGGGCGCGCTGTTACCGCTCCGCATCCTCGCTGAGCTGGTGAATATCGGAACACTGCTGGCGTTCGTGATCGTCTGCGCCTCCGTGCTGATCATGCGCCGATCCGATCCGGACTTGCCTCGGCCCTTCCGTTGTCCTCTCGTGCCGCTGATCCCGCTGCTCGGAATCGCTTCCTGCTCCTTGTTGATGTTCTCTCTGCCCGTGGAGAATTGGCTGCGGCTCATCGTTTGGCTACTTGTGGGATTCGCGGTCTATTTCGCCTACGGATGGCATCACAGCGTGATCGGGCGAATGAAAAACGCAGGTGTTGCAAGCTCTTCGTAGATCTCTTGACGACGCAGGTTGCGTGAGGTGCGCCAATCCGAGGATCAGACCCGCCCTGGAGGCGATTCACAATCGACTCGAAGTGCCCTTCGAGTACTGTTGCTTGGCTTGCGCTGCGGAAACGTAACCGAGTTCAACGTCTTGCTTTACCGCCTCGGCATCGCGCTCGGTCGGCTCGCCATAGCCGCCGCCTCCTGCGGTGAGAAAAATCACCGTTTCACCCGGGTGCACGAGCAAATGGCTGAATTTCCCCGGCAGCTTCTCCTCTGAGCCGTTGCGCTGAATGATGGTTTCGTTCACAGCTCCCTGGCCTCCGCCGAGTAAACCCCACGGCGGGCATTTGATTCGATCCGTGTTGCGGCTCAGATAAAAATCCGTGAGAGGCTTTACTTTAACTTCGACGCCGATGCCGCCGCGATATTTGCCGGAGCCGCCGCTGTCGGGCCTGAAAGCATGGCATTCGTATATGAGCGGATAATAGAGTTCTTGCAATTCGATCGGCGTATTTTTTACGTCGCCCTGGCACATCGACACAGCGGCGGAAACGCCGTCCTCGAACGGCCGCCCGCCCCAACCGCCGCCAATAATATTCTGGCAGACGTAGCGCCGTCCGGTTTTGGGATTCATGCCGAAAATCGCGTAGCCGCCCATATCGCCTTTGTGGGCCGCGGGAATATGCTCCGGCAGCGCCGGCGCCAACGCGCGCAAGATCGTGTCGAGCACCGTCGGCAGCGACAGGCTCCAGCCGCCGATGGGCGCGGGACGGCGCGCACTCAATAATTTGCCCGGCGGAAGAATAACCTTTAGCGCGCGAAACGAGCCTTCGTTGACTTCGCGGTGCGGCGATGTCAACGCCTTGAACGCGACCCGTGCCGCCGCCATGCCGCCGGACGAGCCGCAGTTGATGAAGCCCGGCACTTGATCGGCGACATCGGAAAAATCGACGGTCAGCTCGTCGCCGCGCACGGTGATCTTCACTTTAATGGGAATCGTCTTGTTCATCACTCTGCCGTCGTCGTCGAGGAAGGACGAGGCTTCGTAATCGCCGTCAGGGATCGTGCGCACCGATTCGCGCACGAGCTTGTCCGTGTGATCCCAAATTGTCTCGACGGCCTCGATAAAAACTCCACCGCCGTACTTGCGACAAATCTGATTGAGCCGCTCTTCGCCGGTGCGGCAACAAGCGATCTGCGCGCGCAGATCGCCGAACGAAGATTCGGGAAAGCGAATGTTGTCCTCGATGAGACGCAACACTTCAGTGTTCGGCCGGCCCTCGTTGTAAATCTTCACCGAGCGCACCTGCAATCCTTCTTCGTAAACGTCGCGGGTGTTGCTCGAACCGAAACCGGTGCTGCCGCCGCCGACGTCGATCCAATGCGCCCGCACTGCGAGAAAGCCAAGCAGCTTGCCGTCCCAGAAAAACGGCGTATAGACGACCATATTGTTGAGATGCTGGCCGCAGATCTCCGGATGGTTGACCAGAAACACGTCGCCGGGACGAATATTGTCCAAGCCGTAGACTTCCACGCCATCCTGCACGGCGACGCCAAGATCGGCGAGAAAAATCGGCAACGCGCCTTCGTTCTGCGACATCGTCCGGCCTTCATGATCGACGATGCTGACGCAGTAGTCCTGCACTTCGTAAATCATCATGTTATACGCCGTGCGCTTGAGCACCACCGACATCTCGTTAGCGGCAGCCTTCAGCGCGCAGCGAATGATTTCTACAGTGATTGGGTCTACGGACATAGGTTTATTTACGGGCGTTCAAGCCGTTCAAAACGTTCAATCGCTGCGCTCCGTTCAAGCCGTCTAACGGGGGCCGAGGAGTCTCTTTGACGATTTGAACTGCTTGAACGATTTGAACGACTTGAACGCCTACCTTCCGACTATCGCCTGACGCCTTACGTCTTCTTCGGCTCTTCCTTCCCCACATAAGACTGCCGATACGTCTGCAAAGTCTTGCCGCGCAGCTCGTAGAGGAATTGAATCACGCGCTCGTTGCTCATGAATTTCTCTTGTTCGTAATGATCGTGGTGGACGATTTCTTCGAGCGGCCGGCGCACACCTTCCGACGGTTGCACCGCAGGATAGCCGATGGGAATGATCAGATACAGCATCATCAGATCCGGTACGCCGAGTACTTTCTTGAACGGCTCCTGAACGTGGATCGTCACCCATTGCGTCGCCAGCCCCAGCGAGACCGCCGCTAGATGCATAAACGTGCAGGTATTCGCCAAACCGTCGGTGAGGTGCGACTGATCGCGACCGAACGTGTGCGCGCCTTGCACCGTGCCCCACTGACGCCGCCCGTCGCCGACGACGACGATCAGCGCCGGCGCTTCCGACCAGCCCGCGCCGCGCCGCTGTCGCTCGACCGCCTCGTCCGCTGTCATTTGATACGCCGGATGGCGCAACTCGAACACGCGCTGTTGCTCCATCCAATAGATGAAATCCGTGTTGTCTTCCGAGTAGCAGCGAAAGAGATCCTTTTTCACTTTCGGATCTTTGACGACGATATATTCCCACGGTTGCGAGTTGGCACCCGACATCGCCCAGCGGCCCGCTTCGAGAATCTTCTGGATATATTCCTCGGGAATAGGGTCCGGTTTCAGTTTTCGCACACTGGCGCGGCGGCGAATGATGTCGTAGAGAAGATCGTAACCGGGAGTTGAATCTGCGGTCATATTGGGACCTCCAACCTAAAAGGAAATTCATCAATTGGCTAATTCGTCACTTATATCTCACGAGTCTCTGAGCGTTCAATCGTGCCAGATATTTACCCTCGCCCACGAAGTGGGAGAGGGAAGGGTGAGGGTAAAACCTTAAGACGCCCTCATCCTGACCTTCTCCCAGAGGGAGAAGGAATTTGGACCTGCCAGGGATTGTAACCATATCACTTGAGCGTCGCGAGCAGTGGCCCCAACGAGTCTCTCAAACCGAGCGAATAAACCTCGTTGACCACGGTCCGCGCTTTCTCATCCCCCACCACTGGCGCAGCCAGCGACAAAAACTTCTGCTCCACTTCACTCTGCGTCATCGGATTCCCGCTCTCGCCTTTCGGGATAATTACTTCCTCGGAATAGGTTTCACCGCCGATGAGTCTCAACGTGACCCGTCCGGGCCAATACTTTGGATAATGGCGATCGAGATCCGTGCTTGCGTTCACTTCGACTTTCGCCATCAGAGTCCGCACTTGAGCGCTGCTCAGATATTCTTCCTCGAATGACAACAAGTCAATTTTACCGCGCAGCGTGGTCACCGCCATTACGTACTGACCGCTGCCCACCGTCGCTGCGTGGCTCGAGGTAATCGACGGACGATTCATCATGGCGGCGTTCTGCGTTGGCAGGAACAATTCAATCTGCTCAATCTTTGCTGGCATCGGCGAATACTGGCCGGTGATCTTCAACAGCGCTTCGACACCCGCGTGCAATTGGCGGGCGCAGGGATAGGGTTTGAACGCTGTCTCAGGCAGATGAAACGAATCGAAGGCGTGCAAGTTTTCCCATTTCGGCGCAGCACAGAGCGTCAGGCAGAAACCGCGCGGGTCTTCGAACGCGCGCTTCGGTCCGCTGAATCCCTGCTGTGCCGCCAACAATGAATGAATACCGTTTTGAGCAGCATGCCCAAAAGCCAAGTGGCGCGCCGTCGCGCCTTCGCCGCCGCCCGTGATCATCCCGCCGCTATGAAGCGCGGCGATACCGAGGGCATTGGCCATTTTGTCAGTAGTCCAATTCAAAAACTTGGCGCCGGCGGCGGCGACGCCGAACGCGCCGCAGATCGTGCTCGGCCACCAGCCGCGCGCGAACAATTTCGGCGCGTCGATGCTCAGTCCGACTCGGATCATGGTTTCGTAGCCGCTCACGGCGGCCTCGATAAATCTTTTCCCAGTTCCGCCATGATTCTCTGCCATCGCGATGAGCGTGGGCACGATCATCGCGCCGACACAAGTTCCCGCACCCGAGTGAATATCATCCATCTCGCCGCAGTGAGCCGCAACGGCCATCGCCTGTACGGCATCCAGATAAGATACTCGCCGCACGGTTCCAAAGAGGGTTGAAGTTGAATTGGCCGCCGCGCCGCTCGTCGCTACAGCCAGATCATAAGCCAACTTGCCCGCTTCAAGACGCGAACCAGCTAGCAAACAACCGAGCGAATCGAGAATATGAAGTCTAGCGGCGGCAACGACGTCGGCGGGAATTTGGTCGAAACGAAGTGGCGAAAGGTAGCCGGCCAGCTTCTCGCTGAAAGTTTCTTCAGACATCGGTTTTTCAATAGGGTTTGGATTCAACGTAGGGGCAACCCCCTGTGGTTGCCCTTTGACGACGGCAGGCACGGGGCCTGCCCCTACCAAGGGTAATTCGGACGACGAAATTCAATCCGCCACGTCGATCACCAGGTGGCCGAACTCGTTCACCTGCATTTTATCGCCGGGGTAGACAAGTATCGTCGCGCCGACCTCTTCGATCACCGCCGGCCCGTCGAGACGGTCGTCTTTTTTGAATCCGCTACGCAGATAGATCGGACAATCCACCGGTTTGCTCTCGAAAATCACCGGCCGCCGCCCGCGCTCGCCGCGATCCTCGCTGCGCGATGCAGAAGACAGCGGCAATTTATTCTCCAATCTGGCGAGTGCTGAAAGACGGAGATTCACCATCATCACCGGCTCCTTGGGTGCCGAATGACCGTAATGTTCTTGATGGAGCTGATCGAAGCGCGCGCGAATCGCGCTGAAATCGTTCAGCGTGCGCAAGTCCTCCGTCACCGGAACCGGCAAGGTGTATTCCTGACCGCGATAGCGCATGTCGAGAAAACGGCGCAGCAGGATCTGCTCCGCCTGGGCGCCTTCCTCGCGCAGCGTATCGGTCGCCGATTTTTCCAACGCGGCGAAAGCATCGGCGATCTGCGCGCCGGTTGTTTCCGCCAACTCGCGCACGAAAGTTTGCACGTAGTCGTGCTTCAAGTCCGCTATCAACATGCCGAGCGCGGAAAAATGGGCGGGCATAGGAGGAATGATCACCCGCGGCACGGACAGTTCGCGTGCGATCGCTATCGCGTGCAGCGCGCCGCCGCCGCCGCTCGGCACCAGCGCGCAGTCGCGCGGATCGTAGCCCTTTTCGACCGACACCGCGCGAACGGACAGCGACATGTTGAAGTTGGCGATCGTCAATATTCCCAGCGCGGCTTCATCGAGACACAAACCGAGGGGTTTACCGATTTTTTCCGTTATCGCCTCCGCGGCTTTGTCGCGCTGCAAGCGGATGCCGCTGCCGAGAAAATATTCCGGATCGATGCGTCCGGCGATGAGATTGGCATCGGTCACTGTCGGCTCGGTGCCGCCTTTGCCGTAGCACGCCGGCCCCGGTTCGGCGCCGGCGCTCTGCGGTCCGACTTTGAGTCCGCCGGCGGCATCGATCCATGCGATGCTGCCGCCGCCGTTGCCCACCTCGACGATATCGACCACCGGCAACATCATCGGATGGCCGGAAACGTAACCGCCAACGTAATAGCTGCTCGTGACTTCGGGGTGAAAATCTTTGATCAAACTCGATTTCGCCGTCGTGCCGCCCATGTCGAAAGAAATAATATGTCGGCAGTCGAGCGATTCGCCGAGATGCGCCGCCGCGATCACCCCCGCTACGGGCCCGGACTCCATCATCGTCACCGGCATTTTCTTCGCCGTCTCCGCCGACATCACGCCGCCGTTGGATTGCATGACCCGAAACGTGCCGCGGAAACCGGCATCGCCAAGCATCTTTTCCAATGAGACAAGATAGCGGCTGACGAGCGGCCCGACGTAGGAGTTCAAGGCCGTCGTCGACGTCCGCTCATACTCGCGGAACTCGCGCAGGATTTCATGCGACAACGAAACGTAGGCCGCTGGAAACTGCTGGCGCAGAAGCTCGCCAAGGCGCTGTTCATGAGCGGCATTCGCGTACGCGTGCAGCAAGCAAACCGCGACGCTTTCCACGCTCGCCGCCTTGAGCGCGTTGATCGTCGCTGTCGCGGATTTTTCGTCGAGCGGTCTGAGCACCTCTCCGGTCGCGTAGAGCCGCTCGTCTACTTCCAGGCGCAGATCGCGCGGCACCAACGGAACCGGTCGCTTAAAAAAAAGATTGTAGCCCTCCGGCCGATTGCCGCGGCCGATCTCGTACACGTCGCGAAAGCCTTTGGTCGTGATCAATCCCGTGCGCGCGCCCTTGCGCTCGATCACGGCGTTGATCGTCACCGTGGAACCGTGCACGAAGAATTCGCGCCGGCGACGTCGACGTTCGCCCCGCGCAAGCAATCGTTGATGCCTCGCGCCAAATCGTCCGGAGTCGTCAACGATTTGCTGCGAAACACTTCCCCGTCGTCGTCGACCGCCACCAAGTCGGTAAATGTTCCGCCTATATCGACCGCAATTCTCACGAGGGCTTTCGATTCTCTCTAACTAAACTACCCTTCCCGTTTTCACGAACGTATGCGCTGATAGTTTCCGAACATCCCTCTAATTCTCTCCCCCTCGACGGGGGAGAGTTAGAGTGGGGGTGCCCAACCATTGCAATGATGTGCGCAGCACCCCCATCCTGACCTTCCCCCATCGAGGGGGAAGGAATCGGAAGGAACCCCGCCGATGAACCTGACATTTAATCACTGAGCAACGACCGCGCCCCGCTAGCCGTCACTTGGAAACTGTCGCCGAACAAAATCAATCTTCCCTTCGGACTCAAACGTCACGCGCAGCGCCAGCGTCATGTTCTCGTTCAAAATCGTCGCGCCCACCGACGCGGCACCGACTTGACGGGCGTCGTTTTCATTCAAAAACGGCGCTTCCCATTGATTGAGACCGATGCCGTTGGCGAGGCCGTAGATCGATGCGGTGGCGTAGAACTCTCCGAGCGCGCGGCGCGCGGTCACATCGATCGCCGCCACCACGCCGCCGGGTTTGAGCTGTCCCGCCATCTGAGCAACGAGCTCTTGCGCTTTCCCGTAGGCGTCTTGCAGCTTCGTATCCCCCGACAAAATAAAAGTCCGGCCCGCCTCGGCCCAATAACGTTCGTGCTGCACCGCCAAGTAAACCGCCCAGTGATTGCCAAGATTTGCCGACTGCTTGAAGCTCGGCGGATTCAAGCGCCGTTCGCCTGCGAGAATACGAATATCCTCGGCGCCCTTGTCGCGCGCGAGCCGATCGATGTCGGCGACAATCTCGTATTCTTTTCTTCCGGGTTTGATGAATTTCTCCGCTTCTTTGCAGATCTCGTGCAGCAACCGGCCCGCTTCCCGCATCGCGTCGAGCTCCCGCACAGTCTTTACCAAACGCTGCGGCACGATCATCGCATCGCAAGCTTGCCAGTTCACGTTCGGCAACGCGCCCTTCATTTCTTCCAACTGCGGCAGCGGAAAACCGAGGCCGGAATCCATTAGGCCGATCGTCGCTTTCTCCAATCCCTTTTCTTTGAGCAGTTTCGCGCCGTCGGCGCCGACTTGGTTCGACGCGCGCACGTCCTCGACCCAAGTCAACGTCTTCGCGAACGGCACGTCGCGGCTACCAATATTGAGCAGAAGCGAAATCGCGCCGCCGCGCGGCACCACCGCGATGCCGCCGCGCACTTTGGGAAAATAATTGGTAAGATAACAAAGATCC
The DNA here is from genome assembly GCA_963804165.1 of uncultured delta proteobacterium. GTDB lineage: Bacteria > Desulfobacterota > Binatia > UBA9968 > UBA9968 > DP-20. The sequence continues at coordinate 39,019 of CAWDPO010000003.1, read as the reverse complement.
GCGAACGAATAATTGTCGCCGTAAATCACCAGCGCGTCGAATTCGCGCCGCGCCATCTCCTTGCGCACGGCGTCGAGACGCACCTGAAACTCCGCTTGCGGCACTTGCTCGGGGTCCCAAGTAGAACAACCTCTTTTCAGAACGGAATGGCGACCAAATATCATATAATCACCTTGCTGCGCCCGAAACCTTTTGAAACGTTTGGAATTAGTGGAACGTTTGGAACAAAAAAGTTCCAGTGGTTTCAGCCGTTCCAATCGTTCCAGCTGTTAAATTCATAACGTCTCAATCTTTAATTAGATATCCCATGACGAATTCATCAGCGATTCCGCTTTCGTTTTCGTCATCACTACCGTGTCACCCAGGGTTAAATAGCCGGTCTCCGGAAGATACTGATTGGGGTGAATGATGAACGTCATGCCCTCTTCGAGTTTAGTCTGGTTGCCGTCTTCCAAGCTTCCGGGCGCGAACGAACCGCAGCCGAGGCCATGACCGCGCACGCGCATGAACGGCGGCCGGCAATATTTTTCGTAGCCTGACTCGATGAATGTGCCGTTGATCGCCGCGGCGACTTCGCTCGCCGGCGCGCCGGTTTTCGCCGAATCCATGCCAAGTCGCATTCCCTTTTTGAGAATGGCGTATTTTTCGTGGACCGCCGGCGCCGGCTCGCCCAGCACCATCGTCCGGCAGATTTGTACGAACAATCCACCGATGCACGGCGTGATCTCGCCGATGATGATATCGCCCGATTGCACGATCCGGTCGGTTGCGGGATGAAGCGCCTGGTTATGATGGTTGGCAACGACCATGCCGAAATTGTCCTCGGCGCCGAGCGAGCGCATGCGGTATTCGACGATCGCGGCGAGTTCGTACTCTCTCAAGCCCGGATGCGCGTCTTCGTGAAGCGCCGTAACACCGGCGTCGGCGATCCCAGCCGCGCGCCGCAGCCGAGCGAGTTCGAAATCGCTTTTGCAGCGTGCCATGTTCTCGATGATGTCCTTGGCGTTGACCGGAGTTTGTCCGAGGGATTTGGTAATTTCGTCGTGCAAATTGACGTGCATCGCTTCCCGGCCGATGAGTCCGGTTTTGCCCGTCAGATTCGGCAGCCGCGACCAGAGCTGGTTGAACGGACGAACGTCGGACACCCATGATTCTTCCTGCGCCCGCGGTATATCCCAAACGGGCGAGAGATAGAGCACCGGCGCATCTTCCAAAGGAAGGACGACCAGCGTTTCCGGTCCGACGCTGATAAAGTCCGTCAGATAAGCGACATAATTCATGCGCAAAAAATTATGCCGCCCTGAATCGTAAACCAGCAAAGCTTGCAAGCCTTTGTCGCGCATGGCTTCGCGCACACGAACTATCCGTCTTTCGAATTCTTGCTTACCGTCCATAATCACCTCGACTCTTCTGCGGGCGCCTAAGCTCCGCTGTCAGCGGTTTTAATTCGAGCCCAACCGAGAATCCTTCCCGCCACGTACTACAATGAGACATAAACCCATAGGTGTCATGCTGAGCGCAGCGAAGCATCTCGTATCTTCCATCACGTATGAAGGCGAGATCCGCCTATCGGCTCAGGATGACTCAGTGACGCGGTCTCTTCCTTGTGCAGAGGCTGTGGTGAAAAACTATTTCTCTCGTTTACAGGCTGCGCCGCCCAAAAACCTTTAGCCCCTATCTGTTTCCGAAACGTAACCCAGCCTGCGGTCCCGTTCAATGAGCTCGCACGCCCGCTCTTTCACCACGCCATAACCGCCGCCGCCGGCGGTAAAAAACGTAACGCTGCCGTCTTTCTTCAGCGGATAGTTCGGCTTCTTGGTCAGCCATGTTCCCGGATCTTCAGGCGACTGCTTGACCAGCGCCTTTGCCGTCGCGCCGTCTTCGCCGTCGAACAACCCCCACGGCGCGGCGCGCTGGCGCTCGACGTTGATGTTCGTGAACGCGTCGCACAACACGCGCACGGTGATCTCGATCCCCAAGCCACCGCGAAATTTCCCAGCGCCGCCGCTGCCTTCGCGTAAGCGCTGCTGTTCAATGAGCACGGGATAGTAGATCTCTTGCAATTCCACCGGCGCGTTTTGCACGTCGCCCTGGCACATCGATACGGTGGCGTTCTCACCGTCTTCATGAGCGCGCCCGCCCCAACCGCCACCCATGATCGTCTGGCAGAGGAATCGTCTTCCCGTCTTGGGATCGGTGCCGAAAAATGCGTAGCCGCCCATGTCGCCTTTGTGACCCGCGGCGATTTTATCCGGCATCGCCGGAGCCAAGGCTTTGAGAATCAGGTCGATCACCGTCGGCAAGGTACGGCTCCAGTTGCCGACCGGCGCGGGCGGCGTGGCGCTCAGTATTTTTCCAGGTGGAATGACTATTTTCAGCGGGCGAAAGCAGCCCTCGTCGATCGGCGAATATGGCGCCACGAGCGATTTAAACGCAACGCGCGCCGCCGCCACCGCGCCGGATTCTCCTGAATTGATCGACCCCGGCACCTGCTCGCTGATCTCGGAAAAATCGATGCTCATCTCGCCGTCGGAGACTTCGACTTTCACCTTGAGCGGTACCGCCCGATTCAAATCAACCCCATCGCTGTCGAACAGCGCTTCGGCTTCGTACTTCCCCGGCTTGATCCGCGCGAGACGTTCCCGCGCCAGCGCCTCCGACTGATACCAGATCGTTCGTACACAGCGCAGGAAGGTTTCCAATCCGTAACGCTGCACCAGCGCGCCCAGACCGCGGTCGCCGATACGGCAAGCCGCGATCTGGGCGCGCAGATCGCCGAGACAAGATTCGGCAAAGCGCACGTTGTCGGTGATGATCTGAAAAATATCCTGGTTCGGCTGGTCGCCGCGATATAGCTTCAGCGAGCGAAACTGCAGGCCCTCTTCGTAAACCTCCCGTGTGCCGCTGAAACCAAATCCGACGCGTGTACCACCGATGTCGATCCAGTGCGCGCGCACCGCGAGAAACGCCACCAGCTCGCCGTCGTGAAAGAACGGCGTGTAGACCACGACATTATTTAAATGCTGGCCGCAAACGTACGGGTGATTCATGAGCAGTACGTCGCCGGGTTTGAAGCCGTCCCGGCCGTGCATGCGCACGCCGTCGACGATGGCGGGACCGAGATCGGCGAGAAAGATCGGCAGCGCGCCGAAGTTTTGCGAGAGAATATTTCCTTGCGGGTCCACGATGCCGACGCAGTAGTCGCGCACCTCGTAAATCATCATGTTATAGGAAGTCTTGCGCAGCACGGTGGCCATCTCGTTGGCGATATGCGCCAGACCGTTACGCACGACTTCGACGGTGATCGGATGGACGGACGCTAGAGACATATCAATGCTGTCCAAGTTGCTAGAAATGGTCCTAGAGTTTTGCTCGTTGGCAAATCCCCCCTTGATCTCCCTTTGTTAATGTTAAAGGGAGATGCGATCTTGACAGACAAGTTTCTCCTCTTTGAAAAAGCATGCCCTGAGCGTAGTCGAAGGGAGGGATCAGAGGAGATTTGGGCGAAGAGTGACATCTATTTTTTGTCGTCCGCGATCACCGAGCGTGACGCGGAATGGATCGGAACGGTCGCCTCGCGCAGCGAATAGAGATACTTGATCACATCTTCGTTGGACATGTACTTACTCATATCGTAACGGTCGCGGTGAACAATATCTTTTAGCGGCCGGCGCACGCCGTCGCCGCGGCTCGAAACATCGGGGTAGCCGATGGGAATGATCAAGTAAAGTTTCAGCAGGTCAGGCACACCGAGAATCCGCTTGTGCGGCTCTTCGATATGGATGGAGACCCACTCCGAGGTGAGCCCGAGTGAGGCGATCGCGAGATGCAGCAAGAAGCAAGCGTTGGCCAGGCCGTCGGTCAAGTGCGACTGATCGCGGCCGAAAGTATGCGCCCCCATGACCGTGCCCCATTGCCGCCGGCCATCGCCCAACACGACGATCACCGCCGGCGCTTCGTGCCAATTCGCCTTCGCCTTGTTGAAGCGGAGCGATTCGTGCGGATCATTTTTGACCTGATAGGAGGGGTGGCGCAGGCTGTACTCGCGCTGCTGCTCCATCCAAAAAATCAAGTCCGTATTGTATTCTGAATAAGCATCGCGCAGCTCTTTCTTTATTTTCGGATCGGTCACAACGATGAACTCCCAAGGCTGCGAGTTCGCGCCGGACATCGCCCAGCGCGCGACTTCCAGGATTTTTTCGATGGTGTCGTCGGGAATCGGATCAGGCTTGAATTTGCGTACGCTATGGCGTGTCTTCACCAGCTTCAGCAACATATCGTAGGATTGGTTTTTGTCGGACATCAATACCCTCCGTAGCCATTGCGCGTCGGTCTTTGCCATGCTGCCGGCTGACGCATTTCGGGACGTGGCGCATTACCGTTCATGGATTGAGAGTCTGATCACGAGCGGAATTACTCGATTCCGACCTCGATACTCATCCGGTCACTCCGGCGCAATTTCCATTTCTCCGAAAACAAACTGAACGACCCTTTCGGCTCCAAGCCGAGGAGTTCTGAATTTGTCGACTGGAAGTCGACTCGTGTTCCCGTCATTCCGGCGGAAGCCGGAATCCAGACGGTTCTGGAACTTGAACCGCAAAACGAACCTGGATGCCGGCGTTCGCCGGCATGACGAACTTTCACTTCGCCTGAAGGCGAGGGATTTCAACCATCCCGATAGAGACATTAAATCTACTTGGGCTTACTTGTTCATACCCCAAAGTGTAAGTCAAATTTTCATGAAAGGCATAGATGAAGACGTCCCCCCCACAAAAAACAATCCCTGCCCGCCCGCGAATCAGCTGAAGTTCAGGGGCTCTACTTCGGATCCGGCGGGCGATTTCTCGTCGAGATAGCTCCTTAATTTTTCCGCCCAAGTCTTTACGTACGGATCCTTTAGGATGTCGTCGTGGTTACCGGGGATGACATGCTGCTCCAAAGCCTTCGGGGCAAGATGTGCCCAGTGCCGGGTATCCCGATCGTCGTCGGCCGCCTTAAAGAGGACCACTCGACCGGAATATTTGCTCGGAGAGTACTGCGCTATGGCGCGGCTATAAACCTCCAGTATGTACGGACCACGCAGTTTGAGAGGGATAGGATAACCGAACGTTAAAGACGATCTGATGATGACTTTCCCGCCGATTCTTACAGCCTGTTTTTTTATCGAGGTGGCGAATTGCTCGATGGCACGCTTCGCTCTGACCGGCAAACCTTCTCTGTCTTTGGATTGGAGAACTTTGAGTTGTCGACTCAAAGCAGCTCGAATCCACCCTCCACTTGCTTGGGAGTCGATGGACCCCGCATGGTAATTATTCAACACCGGAGGATCCAACAGAACGACCAGCGAGGTAACTTCTTTTTGTTTTGTTAACTGCTGGGCCATCTCATAGGCGACGATGCCTCCGAAACAGTAACCGCCCAGCAAATAAGGGCCCCGCGGCCGTACCGAACGAATTTCATCGAGATAGTGCGCCGCGATCGCTTCGACCGTCGTATGGGGCGCCGGCCTTCCATCTGAGCTTTGATGGGTCATCCCGTAGACGGGCTGATCCGCCCCGAGATACCCCGGCAAAACACCGTCGCTTGCCTGGCCGTGAATCCAGAAAAAGGGATCTTTGACGCCATGAAGCTGGAGAGGAAATAACGAGCTCCACGAGAACGTCGCCAATTCCTGACTCAAAACTTTCACCAGCTGCTCTACCGTCGGCGCCTGATAGAAACTAGATATCGTCAAATTCGCTCCAAGCGCCCGGTTGATTTGCCCCACCAAAACCGTAGCAAATAAGGAATTTCCCCCCAGATCGAAAAAATTATCTTGCACGCCTACTGGATCGATTGACAAAACCTTGGACCAAATCTCGACGAGCTGCTCCTCGTCGGCCGTTCTTGGAGGAACATATCGAGCTTTGAGCTCAGGACGGGAGCTGTCCGGTTTAGGAAGCGCTTGACGGTCAATCTTTCCGTTGGGCGTGAGCGGAAGGCTGCCGAGAAACACAAAACTGGATGGAATCATGTAAGGCGGCAGCTTCCGCTTAAGTTCATCACGCAATTCCGTGATGGTCGGCGCTTGACCTTGAACCGAGACGATATATGCAACCAACCGATCCGCTTCGAAATCCCCTTTCAACGTATCAACGACAACGTCCCGAACAGCGGGAACCTGACGCAGCGCGGCTTCGACCTCTTCCAGTTCAACTCGCGAACCGCGGATTTTCACGCGCGAGCCTTTGCGGCCAAGATGGATCAGACAATCATTTTCGCAGAAGTAACCGACGTCTCCCGTATGATAGAGTCGCATATCCGGGTCGTCCGGATCGGGCTCGAAAACGACCTTGGTCACATCGGGGTTTCTCCAGTATCCCGGTGAGAGATAACGACTCCGAACGCAGATTTCACCGACGTCGCCCGTCCCGACCTGCTCACCATTTTCGCTTATGACAATGATTTCCTTCCCCTCCACCGCGTATCCGGCTGGAATGCGGCCTTCGGATATCACTGTATTCTTATCCATGAAGTATTGCCGGAATATTCCCGCTTCGTTCGAAGCCAGTGAGTTTACCAGAATCGCTTCAGGAAAATACTTTTTATAAAGATTCACATCCTCCTTCGTCAAAGATTCTCCGGCTAAGTAGATCAGCCTGAGGGAACTGAACTCGGTATTCTCACGAATATTCTCGACAAATTGACGGAAAACCGTGGGAACCGAAAAGTAGACAGTGATGGATTCCCGAATCAACCATGATTTCAGCTGGCGCAAACCGTCGCCGGAGGCATCGAAGGGACAAACAGTGGCTCCATTAAGCAATCCGCCAAATAAATTGCGCAACGAAACGCTATAGCTGGGAGAACTGAGAAGGGACAATCGATCCTCGCGGCTGATGTGAAAGTTGTTGGTATCGACCATAACGCGGTGCAGCACACTCCGATGATTCTGGACGACTCCTTTCGGCTGCCCCGTGGACCCCGACGTGTAGAAGATCGCCACTGGAGCGCCGGGAGACACGTCGACGCGGGGGTTTTCGGCATAGCGTTCGGCAGCGATCTCCTCCGCGGCAAGGCACGAGCGATTTTTCGATGCCAGTGTCGTTGCCAGTTCGATATTCTTTGCATCGGTCACGATAATCCCGGCGCCTGAGTCGTCGAGGATCGAAAGGATCCTCGCACGAGGGTAGGACGGATCGAGCGGAACGTAGATGTTTCCTGCCTTTAATACACCGATGACCGCCGCGATCGCGAAATCGGTCGGTTCGAGGAGGAGAGCAATCGGACCGCCAGCCGCTTGTTGATTCGCTAATATATGATGTGCGACACGATTCGCTTGCGCATTGAGTTCTGCATAAGTCGCTGCGTTTCCTTGAGATCTTACCGCCATGCGGTCGGGATAGAGGTCGGCGATACTCTCGAACCGTTCCGCAATCGATCGTTCTACCTCTTCTTCGGGAAACTCGAGGAATGTCCCGTTCGGATGAATGCACTTAGCCCGAACTTCCAGGTGGCGATCGGATAGGTTAGAAGGCACCGGTAGATGATTATTCATGTCCCCAAGAAAAACCGCGTTCCATCGACCAGCAAGTCGCCCGGTGCGAGTAAAACGCGAGCCCCCGCAAGTGGATCTTGCGGACGTCCGATCAACGCAACGACACAGGATTTTTCGCCTTGCATGCGGCGTAATATAGCTTAATTTTTCTTCAGCGTGAACGCCCGAGAGCAGCCTCGGAACGATCCTCGGACACAACGCTCAACGGCAGGAGTCAAAAGCCGGCTGTCTTAAGCGAGACAGCACGCTTATGGGAACGAATGATCTCGCGATGTGAGGGAGCGGCTTGGATCAATCCGCCGCGATGAGGAACAATTTCACCCTTCGGCCTGCTTGCATTAGGGATACAACTCTTTCATCAAACCGCTCTTTTCCACACCATCGAGAAAACGCAGATCGACAAATTGCTCAGGTTTGGCGTTTTTTGCGGCGGGTACCGTTTTCGCGAGATCATCCAGCGCATTCTGTACGCCGACCATATTCACGTACGGCGCCTTCTCTAAAACTTTGCTCATATAGAAATCATAAGCTTTTTGCAGCACCGAAATATCCTGGATCTTGGTGTACTTGGCCATCGACTTGTAGGTAAACTCGCGATCCGTTCGCGCGCGATGAATGCCGCGAACGTAGGCGCGAATGAAGCGGTTGATCACGTCCGGTTTACCGCGAATAATCGATCCCACCGCCACCAAAGCCGGATTGGGAAAGGCAAAATCCATGTCGGTGATACTGATCAATTCTTTAAAGCCGGCTTTGTCGATGGCGAACTGTGTCGGCGGCGACACCACGCCGCCTTCGATCGATCCGCCCTGCAGGCCCGCCGCTACCGTCGCCATGAAACCGAGCTGGATCAGGGTCAGATCCTTGTCCGGATTGATATTGTACTTTCTCAGCGCGTAGCGAACCGAGATATCCGGCGCCGAACCGAATCGGGTGATGCCGATTTTCTTACCCTTCAATCCTTCGACGCTCTTGATCTCCGGCCGTACGTAGAGCGAAAATACCATTTTGTTCCCCGAGTTGCCGATGATCTTGAGATCGGCGCCTTGCAGCGCCGCCGCGATCGCCGAGCTGCCGTTGAGTGAACCGATTTCGATCTCACCGGCCACCGTTACCTGCGCCAGCTGCGTCCCGCTGGGAATGAGAATGATATCGTCCTGCAGGCCTTCTTTCGCGAAATATCCGGCATCGTGCGCCACCCAGATCGGTGTATAGGCGCCGCTGATCGAGCTGTAACCGATCCGAATCCGATCGGCGGCGCTCACGTGAGTGGCGCCGAGAAGCAAAACCAGAAGTCCGAACGTCGCTCTCTTCATATCTTGTCCTTTCGAGCTTTCGTGAATCGATACCGTGCTGGGATCTACTTATTCCAGGATACCTTCATCTTCAAGCAGCCGCGCATAGCCGTCGCGGCTTAATAGCATTTGACGCTGCATACTTCATTGCATATCTTAACTCCGTCCCGGCGCAGCGAATGAGGAGGCAAAGAATGAGCAATCGAATGGTCGTGATCGGCACCGGCCCCATCGGCGGTATTATCGGCGGCAGGCTGGCGCGCGCCGGCCATGACATGACCTTCGTCGACGTCGACAGAGAGCATGTCGCGGCGATCCGTGAAAAGGGTTTGCAAGTCGAAGTACCCGACGGTCCGTTTAATGTCAAAATCAACGTCGTCTTCCCTAACGAGATTCAGGGCAAATACGACATCGGCATGATCGCCGTGCGATCTAACTACACTCTGGACGCTCTGAATACGGTTTTGCCCCACCTCGCCGACAACGGTTTGCTCGTCTCGATGCAGAATGGCATCAATCCCCCGCTGCTCCAGGAAAAGGTCGGTGCGGATCGAACCGTCGGTATGGCGATTCGCATGGGCTGCCGTAAGGTCGTTCCGGGTCACGTGCAGACCGCGATTCGCGGCCACTTATACATCGGTCATCTTCACGGCAAAACTACGCCGCAGTTGGAAAATCTCCACAAGATGCTCAATCCGGTGATGGAGACCGAGATCTCGGACAACATACTCGGCGTCCTGTGGAGCAAGTTGACCTACACTTGCCTCGGCTATTACGGTTCGCTCGCCGACGCCTCTCTTGTAACGAGCTGCGCCGATGAAGCATGCCGGCGCAATCTGACGGAATTCTTCGCTGAAGTCGTTGCTGTCGGCACAGCCGTCGGCGCGCGCTGGATTCCGCTTGCAGAGTACAACCCGCCGGATTTTCATCCGAGCCTGCCGTTCGAGAAACGGCTCGCCGCGGTCAACAAATTCGCCGAATCCTGGAAGGCCGACGACCGCAAGGGACCGCTCCGGCAGATTCAAAAAGGTATCAAATCCGAAGTCGATTTTACGCTCGCCTACGTAGTCCGTGAGGGTGAAAGGCTCACGATCCCGACGCCGCTTTGCCGGAAGGTATTGGAAATGATTCACGAGCTCGAAGCGGGCACGCGAAAACTCGCCGGGCAAAACTACGCCGAGCTACGAGCCGGCGGTCGCTAGCGACGGTCCGCGTTTGCAACGACGGCAGAATGCTGCTCACGGTTCCCTGCGCCTTTTGAAATGCTGCCAACGGTCCAGCAGACGGGGAAAACAGCGGTGCAGGAACCACAACCCCCTGGCGTGCGCCGAGACGACGACGAGTCCTTCGTTTCGGCGAATGGCTTTGACTGCGCGCCGCGCAACCACGTCGGGGGATACCGCCAATTTCGTATCGAGGTTGAGTCGCCCCGTAAGGCGATCCTGCTCACGCGCCGCCGTCACCAAGCGCGTTTTCACCAAGCCCGGACAAAGCGCGGTAATCCCCAGCCCTCGCGGGCCGTATTCCAAACGGAGCGACTGACTCAATCCAACCAGAGCGAATTTAGTCATTTCGTACGCCGCCAAGCGGCGCTTTGGGACCAAACCGTAAATACTGCAGACGTTCAAAATATGCGCTTCCGCGCCGCCGCAACAAAATCGGCAATAACGCGCGCATGAAATAGACCGGCGCATGAAGATTCACCGCGGTAAGTTGCGCCCACTGATCGTCAGTCGTCTGATCGGTGGCGCCATAGAGCAAAATACCGGCGTTGTTGACGAGAATATCGCAGCCGCCCCAGATTTCCATGACATGCGAAATCGTTTCTTGGATTTGCTGCACGACGCGAAGATCACACTGCCGCTGGACAACTTCGACGTCCAGCCTCTTGGCTTCCGCAGTGACGTCGGCGAGCCCCTGCTTGTCGACGTCGATCAGGTAAAGATCCGTGCCCTGGCTCGCCAGCTCGAGTGCGATCGCTCGGCCGATCCCCGACGCCGCGCCGGTGACCAGCGCTTTTTTGCCCCGCAGCTGCTTCACGTCGTTTCCCCAAATGCGAATGGAAGCAATCAGAACGTTAGCAAGTCCCGTTCGATCCGGGCCGGCGAATGCTCCCCTTGCGCGCGCGAAGATTTAAGCATCGATCCAAAGAACACTTACGATGAAATCGCGGAGTCCGTCAGATCGACGGTATCATGGATAGTTCCGCGCGGCACGACACGAGCGAAAACTTCGCCCTTGGGGCGGACAACCATCGGCATGCCGTATTTCGGCGCGATCGTCACTTGGTATTTACGGTCGATACGAGCCTCCGGCGCAAGCGATAGTTGAAACCGTTGAAGCACGATAGCCAGGGTGATTCGCAGCAGGGTCATCGAAAACGAGTATCCGATGCACAGCCGGGGGCCGCCGCCGAAAGGAATGTACGCGTAAGGCGGCGGCGTTAGGGTTTGCCAACGATCAGGATTGAATTTACGCGGACTCGGGTAAATTTCCGGCAGGTGATGGGTGACATATTGGCTGTATAAAACACGCGAGCCCTTCGGTAAAAAGTAGGGTCCGAGTTGGGTCGGTTGATCCACCGCTCTCGTGCCCCAGGCAACGGGTGGGAGAATCCTCAAGCTTTCCTTGATCACCCGCTCGAGCAACGGCAAACGATCGAACTGGTCGACCCGCGGCGCCTCGCCGTGCAGCTCGCCTTCCAGCTCATCCACCAGGTCCGCGAGTATTTTCGGATGTTGAGACAGCAGGAACAAAGCCCAAGTAAGCGCCACGGTATTGGTTTCATGAGCCGCGGTAAACAGAACGCTCACTTCGCCGATCAATTCCTCTTCCGACATGGCGCGGTTACTCTCGTCGCGCGAACGGATGAGAACCGACAGCACGTCGTCTCCGTCCGCGGCTTCTCGTCTCCGCCGATCGATCATCTGGCGGATTTCTTGCTCCAACTGCTCGGCGACCCGAAGCAAGCGCCGGTACGGCGCGCCGGGTAGATCCCACTGGAAAAACCAGACTCCACGCGAAAAACAAGTGGACATCCATTTTTCGATCATCTCGCCCAGGTGGTGATTGCTCTCATGGCGTTCATAACCAAACAGCACCGTGCTGGCGATGTCTAGCGCAAGCGTGCGCATGTCGCGCGAGATATCGCGCGTTTCGCCGATCTTCCAGCTCCCCACCATCTGTTCGGTCAGCTCTGCGATCGCATCGCGATAACCATCGACGGCACGCCGGTGAAAAGCGGGCATCATCAGCCCCCGCTGGCTCCGGTGCTGCTCGCCGTTCATGCTGATGAGCCCGAAACGAACAATCTGATGGGACGACCCCGGCGGGCCTTGCGGGACAAAACCGCGCGAGCGGAAGACGTCGGTATTGGTGAGAATCTGTTCGTTGTATTGGGGTCCAAAGGCCATGACATAAAGCCGCGGATCGCTTTGCCGAAAGCCGTCGTTCGGAAAGGCGACGATCGAACCATGCTCCTCATACAGTGAGCGCAACACCGGGATCGGATCGCGCACGAATCGCGCGGCTGTCATCCACACTTTCAGCCCGCGAACCGTTTTTTCAGTCGATCGCCGTTCGCCATTCGCCGCGCATTCGAGAGCGTCAGATTCGCGCATGTTTTGGAGTCTCACGTGCAATGAAAAATGAGTTCCCGCCGCTTCTAGCAGACCCGATGCAATACCGTCAAATAAATTTAGCGGGAGATAGGTGGAGCACCGCCAAATAAAACCGCCCCCAACACCGTCGTGCTGGCCAGTACCGAAGATGATTCACGGCATCGAGGCGGCGAAAAACATCTGCATCACAAAATCGGCCCGCGATCAGACCGATCGATTCAAAGCGCCGGTTGCCGGTCTCAGCAAATTTGATATCGGCGCCACGCCGCTTCTCTGTCCGGTGAAAATTTCAGCGCGTCACGGCGTCGAAGAGATGCAGTTGTCGCGTATGGCCTTCGTCTTCGAAATGAACCGGATAGTCGCCGCTGAAGCAGGCGTCGCAGAATCCTTTTCTTTGCCCATCGAAATAGGCGTACATGCCGTCCCGGCTTAAATAAGCAAGCGTGTCAGCTTCGATGTAGCGGCGGATCTCTTCGACCGAGTTGGAAGACGCGATCAGCTCGGAACGCGTCGGCGTATCGATCCCGTAGTAGCAAGGCCCGATCGTCGCAGGCGAGCTGATCCGCATATGCACTTCTTTGGCGCCGGCGTCACGCAGCATGCGAATGATCTTGCGACTGGTGGTACCGCGCACGATCGAATCGTCAACGACCACCACGCGCTTGCCGTTCAAAACATCGCGCTGGGCGTTGAGCTTGATCTTGACGCCGAAATTGCGAATCGTCTGCTGCGGCTCGATGAAAGTACGCCCGACGTAGTGATTGCGAATCAGGCCAAACTCCAACGGAATCTTCGATTCCTCGGCGTAGCCGATGGCCGCCGGCACACCGGAATCCGGCACGGGTGTGACGAGGTCCGCGGGCACGCCGCTCTCGCGCGCCAACTGCCGGCCCAGCGCCTTGCGGACTCGATAAACGTTGTGTCCGAAGAGATTGCTGTCGGGGCGGGCGAAATAGATATATTCGAAAATGCACTTGGCGTGCGGCACCGGCAAAAAAGGTTTCAGTGATTCCAGCCCATCCGGGCCGATCGTAATGATCTCACCCGGTTCGACGTCACGAACGAATTCTGCCTCGATCAAGTCGAGCGCGCAGGTTTCCGAAGCGAAGACGTAAGCCCCGCGATTTTTTCCCTCGGGGAACTTGCCCAGAACCAGCGGACGAAAGCCGTACGGATCGCGTGCCGCGATCATCTTGTCCAGTGTCAAAAATAACAGGGAATAGGCGCCGCGGGCTCGGCTCAGAGCCTCGACGATCCGTCCGATCAGCGTCGCCTCCTTGGACGTGGCGATCAGATGGATGATCACTTCGGTGTCGGTCGTCGACTGAAAAATCGAACCCGAGCGCTCTAATTCTTCGCGCAGGAGCGCACCGTTGACGAGATTGCCGTTGTGCGAGATCGCGATCGGACCCTGCGAATACTCAACCACGAACGGCTGAGCATTTTTTAAGTGGCTTTGGCCCGTGGTGGAATAACGGTTGTGGCCGATGGCGCTGTTCCCTTCCAGGCGCTTGATCACGTCCTCTTTGAACGCATCGGCGACCAAACCCATCTGCCGATGCGAAATGAGGCCCTTACCGTCCGAGGAGACGATGCCGCAAGATTCCTGACCGCGATGCTGCAGCGCATAGAGCCCGAGGTACACCATGTTGGACGCCTCGGGATGGCCGTACACTCCCATCACTGCGCATTCGTCGTGGAATTTATCCGACATCATCAGAGCGCTATCGCTATCCGCTTTTAAACAGTGAACTATAGAACTCTCGAACTCACGAGCTCAGTCTCGACGCCAATCCATTCGACCAGATCGCTTTGAGCTCCTCGACGGGCACTTGAATCAGCGGTCGGATGACAAAACGTGTCCCGCCGACCGCGCCGAGGACTTGCACAGGCACATTGAGCCGAGCTGCGATTTCTTGCAAGCGGCTCATGTTTTCCTCCTTGAGGGAAATCACGATCCGCGACTGCGACTCGCTGAACAATAACGCGTCGGCGCGAATCATTTCGTGCGTTTGAACGCGCACCCCTAAGGGCCTTTCCGGACCGGTGATACAACACTCTGCCAAAGCGACCGCTAACCCGCCGTCGGAGACGTCATGCGCGGAGCGCAGAATTCCCTGATCAATCGCCTCGAGGCAGCAACGCTGCATCGCCTGCTCCATTTTTAGATCGATCCACGGCGGCGTGCCGCGCGTTAGACCGTGCACCCAACTGAGATATTCGCTGCCGCCCAATTCTTCGCGCGTGCGCCCGAGCAAGACGACGATGTCGCCGGGGGATTTAAACCAGGGAGTCACCACCCGATCGATTTTTTCCAGGATGCCGACCATACCAATGGTCGGCGTCGGATGAATCGGCACACCGTCAGTTTCATTATAGAAACTCACGTTGCCGCTGACAACGGGAATATTGAGCCCAAGACACGCGGAACGCATCCCTTGAATGACTTGGGAAAATTGCCACATCACCTCCGGGCTTTCCGGACTGCCGAAATTCAGGCAATCGGTAAGACCGATCGGGCGCGCGCCGACGCAGGCAAGATTGCGCGCCGCCTCCACGACTGCCAGTACGCCGCCGACATAGGGATCGAGATAACAGTAGCGGCTGTTGCCATCGACGGTCAGCGCCAAGCCTTTCGCGGTTCCCTTGATTCTGATCACGGCTGCGTCCGCGCCTGGCGCGACGACGGTATTGGTGCGGACAAATTGATCGTATTGCCGATAGATCCATTCCTTGGACGCGATATTCGGCGATGCCAGTATCTGTTTGAGTACCGTCGCAAGATCATTCGGTTCATTCACGGTGGACAAATCCAGTTGCTGTACCTGGTCATGATTGGCGGGTCGCGCCGCCGGCCGTTGGTATGCCGGCGCGTCTTTGGTGAGCGCGCGGATCGGTATCTGCGCCACCTCTCTATCTTGCCATCGCGCGCGAAACTGCTGATCCTCCGTGACCCACCCGATCACTACGGCCTCGAGATCCCATTTGTCGAAAATCTTTTTGACTTCGTCTTCGGCGCCTTTTTTGGCCACCAACAACATACGCTCCTGCGACTCGGAGAGAAGAATTTCGTAAGGCGTCATGCCCTTTTCACGCAGCGGCACGGCCGCTAGATCCAACTCCACGCCACAGCCCCCGCGGCCTGCCATCTCCACCGATGAGCTGGTCAAGCCGGCAGCGCCCATGTCCTGGATACCGACGATGAAATCTTTCTCCATCAGCTCCAAGCAGGCTTCCAACAACAATTTCTCAGTGAACGGGTCGCCGACTTGCACGGTTGGCCGGCGCTGCTCCTTCTCCTCTGAAAATGACTCCGAAGCCATGGTCGCGCCGTGAATGCCGTCGCGCCCGGTCTTTGAACCGACGTAGATCACCGGGTTGCCGACGCCTTTGGCGATCCCGGTGAAAATATGTTTCTTTTTGACGATGCCGATCGTAAAAGCGTTCACCAGGATGTTGGCATTGTAGCAGGCGTCGAAAAAGCATTCGCCGCCAACCGTAGGAACACCGATGCAATTGCCATATCCACCGATGCCAGCGACTACGCCCGAAAGCAAATAGGGTGTACGCGGATGGTCGACACTACCGAAGCGCAGTGAGTTGAGCGACGCGATCGGACGCGCTCCCATGGTGAAGATGTCGCGCAGAATGCCGCCGACGCCGGTGGCCGCACCTTGATAAGGCTCGATGTACGACGGATGATTGTGGCTCTCCATTTTGAATGCCACGGCCAGCCCGCCGCCGATGTCGACCACGCCGGCATTTTCCCCGGGACCTTGGAGAACGTGGGGACCTTCGGTCGGCAAATTCTTCAGATAATGGCGCGAGCTTTTGTAGCTGCAGTGCTCCGACCACATCACCGAGAAAACGCCCAACTCGGTAAAGTTCGGCTCGCGCCCGAGAATCTTGACGATCTTCTGATATTCGTCGCTCGTCAGGCCATGGCTGGCGACGACCTCCGGTGAAACGGCAGGCTGGACGGGCTCTTCGTGGCGGAGCGCGTCAACCATGTGGCCTCGCCTTGTCGGCGCAGGCAGTCGCAATCGACATGAAAATCTTGGCGCCATCGTCGCTCCCAAGGAGCGGACTGCACGCATCCTCGGGATGGGGCATCAGGCCGAATACGTTGCGCGCTTCATTGCAGACGCCGGCGATATTGTCCAAGGAACCGTTCGGATTCGCCGTCGCCGTGGGTTTGCCTTTGGCGTCAACGTAGCGCAGCACGATCTGGCGGTTTTTGCGCAGGCGCTCCAGCGTGCTTGGATCCGCATAGTAGCAGCCCTCGCCATGCTTGACCGGCATTCGCAATAGCTGGCCCTTTTTCAACCCGCCCGTGAACGGCGTGTCACTTTCCTCGACGCGCAAATGAACCTGTTGACATACGAACTGCAGGCCGGCGTTGCGCACCAGGGCCCCGGGCAGCAGTCCCGACTCACAGAGAATCTGGAAGCCGTTGCAAACCCCAAGCACCAGCCCGCCGCTTTGCGCAAACTTCACGAGTCCGCGCATGACCGGCGAAAAGCGCGCCATGGCACCGCAGCGCAAGTAATCGCCATAGGAAAAACCGCCGGGCAAAACGACACAATCGAAATTGCCGGCAAACTCGTCTTTATGCCAAAGAAACTTGACTTTCTGCCCGAGCTCGGACTTGAGACTATCGAAAACGTCGTGATCGTCGCACGAGCCGGGAAAAGTGATGACACCCCAACGCATAATCAGGTCTGACTCACGAGTTGAGAATCGCTCAGTCGCCGTCGCTATCGCTGAGCTCGAAGCGGTAGTCTTCGATGACCGTATTGGTTAATAATTTATCACACATCTCGCGGATACGCGCCTCCGCAGCCGCGCGCGACGGCGCGTCGACCGCGAGCTCGAGATATTTTCCGGCCCGAACGTCTTGGACTTCGTCAAAGCCGAGGCTGTGCAGCGAGCGCTCGATGGCCTTTCCTTGCGGATCGAGGACGCCGTTTTTCAACGAGATAAAAATTTTAGCTCTCATGAGTCACAGTTTCAAAACCCCGGCGGTCTAGTGAAATACCCGGCGAAAGATAAAATCGACATTTTCCAGATGATGCTTGACACCCCAAACGGATTCGATCTCCTTAGCGGATAGATGACGGCGAATCTCCGCATCGGCGAGTAGCTCGCGCTTCAGATCGCCGCCCTCTTTTGCCACTTTCAACGCGTGACGTTGAACCATCCGGTAAGCCACGTCGCGGGCGATACCCTTATCGACCAATGCGAGCAACACTTTCTCGGAAAACACAGTGCCGCCGCTCTTTTCTAAATTGCGTTTCATGTTCTCCGGGTAGACGCATAAGTTGGCGAGCACGTAAGTCATGCGGCGCAGCATGAAATCGAGCGCGATCGTCGCATCCGGCGCGATCACTCGCTCCACCGATGAATGGCTGATATCGCGTTCATGCCAGAGCGGCACGTTTTCCATCGCGGCTAGCGCGTAGGAGCGCATGAGCCGCGCCAATCCGGAAACATTTTCCGATAAAATCGGGTTCCGCTTGTGCGGCATCGCCGATGAGCCCTTCTGACCCTGAGTAAACGGCTCCTCGGCCTCCTGCACTTCGGTGCGCTGCAGGTGGCGAATTTCTACGGCAAATTTCTCCAGCGAGCTGGCAATAATAGCCAAGGTTGCGAAATAATACGCATGGCGATCCCGCTGAATGATTTGATTCGAAATCGGCTCGGGCTTGAGCCCGGCCCTGCGGCACACGTAAGCTTCGACTTTGGGGGAAATCTGCGCGAATGTTCCCACAGCGCCAGAGACCTGGCCGACGCAAATGTCATCGACCGCCTTACGAAAGCGCGACAAATGACGCGCCATCTCTTGATACCAGAGCGCCAATTTTAATCCGAAAGTGATCGGCTCGGCGTGCACGCCGTGGGTGCGGCCGATCATGACCGTCCACTTATACCTGCGCGCCTGGCGCCGCAGCGCGCTCATGAGATCCCTGATGTCTTGCTCGATGAGCACCGAAGCTTCCTTGAACTGAATCGCCAGCGCCGTGTCCATGACGTCGGAGGAAGTCATGCCGACGTGAAGATACCGCGCGTCATCGCCGATGGATTCCGCAACGGAGCTTAGGAACGCGATAATTTCGTGTTTAACTTCTCTTTCAATCTCGCGAATGCGCTTGACGTTGAAGCGCGCTTTTTTGCGAATGCGCACGATGGCGGCCCGAGGAACTTTACCCAGGCGCGCCAAACCTTCGGCCGCAAGAATTTCGACATCGAGCCATTTCTGGAAGCTATTTTCCTCGGACCAGATGCGACCCATCTCCGGCCGAGTATAACGCTCAATCATGCCTCGAAGCCGCCCATTCTTGGTTCAAAGTTCAACGTTTGAGGTTCAAGGTTCGAAAACGCTCCGAAGTTTGTCACCTTGAACTTGGAACTTTGAACCTTGAACTATTCTTTGTCCGTATGTCCGAAACCGCCATCGTCCCGTGTTGACGAAGGGAGTTCTTCAACTTCGCGCCACTGCGCCCGAACGACGCGTTGCACCACCATTTGCGCGATGCGCTGGCCGCGCTCGATCACGAGCGGTTCCGTACCGAGATTGATGGCGATCACTTGAATCTCGCCGCGATAATCCGAGTCGATCGTGCCGGGACTGTTGATCAGGGTCAACCCATGCTTCAAAGCCAAGCCGCTACGCGGGCGGATTTGCGCTTCAAACCCCGCTGGCAGGGCGATCGCGATGCCGGTCGGAATCAAAGCGCGCGCCATCGGCGCGAGCTCGCGATCACTTTCGATATCGGCGCACAGATCCATTCCCGCCGCGCCGTCCGTCATGTAAGCGGGCAACGCCACTTGTGCGGAATGTGGACGCAAACGCTTGATCTCAATCCGAACGTGTTCCACAGATGACCATTCGCGCGCGATCCGGACGGTGCCAGCTCAATGATTTAAGTTTAAATTTTTGATTTGGAAGTTGTCGTCGAAGCCGCCCAGGAGCGTCAATGTCATCGCGCCCTTAGCGAAGAGCGTATCCGCAAGCTCGATCACGTCGTCACGCGATACGCCGCGAATCTTTCGGCAGATTTCCTCCGTGGTCACGCTCTGGCCGAAATAGATTTCGTTGCGCGCGATATGGCTCATCCAGGAATCGGTCGATTCTAATCCCAACATCATGCTGCCGACCAGTTGACCTTGCGTCCGGCTGAGCTCGTCGTCCTTGATTTCGCCCCGCGCCAATTTTTGCAGTTCTTTCAAAATCAAGTCTACGACTTCGTCCGTCGATTCCAGGCTCGTGCCCGCATACACGCCCAGATATCCGACATCCTTGTAAGAGGAGGAAAAAGAATAAACTGAATAAGCCTTGCCACGCTTCTCGCGAATTTCTTGAAACAAGCGCGAGCTCATGCCGCCGCCGAGCAGCGTATTGAGCACGTACGCGACATAGCGCTTGGGATGCGCTTGGGAGATCCCGGCGACACCGAGGCACAGATGAACTTGCTCGAGTGATTTCGCGTGGGGAAAAACGCCGCTGCCCATCTCGGGCGCCGTCTCGCCGTTGGCCCGCAGCGAGCCGTTATGTCGATCGCCGTCGGGCACTGAGCCCAGACGCGCGGCCATCTCTTCCACCAGCGCCGAGTGGCGAAAGTTGCCGGCGGTGGCCACGATCACCCGACGCGGTAGGTAACGCGACTTGAAAAAGCCAAGAATATCTTCGCGTCGGAAATTGTTGACGGTTTCTTGACTGCCGCAAATCGGCCGGCCGATCGGATGGTTCTTGAAGAAATCAAGATTGAAAAGGTCGTGGACATAGTCATCAGGCGTATCTTCCGCCTGGGAGATCTCCTGGAGGATCACGGATCTTTCCCGTTCAATCTCCTCAGCGTTGAAACTCGAATGGAGAAATATATCGGTCAACAGATCGATCGCCAGCGGCAGATTCTCATCGAGCACCTTGGCGTAGTAACAGGTATGCTCCTTGGAAGTGAATGCATTGATCACGCCGCCGACAGCGTCCATTTCCTCGGCGATTTGCGCCGCACTGCGTCGCTCGGTACCTTTGAAGAGCAGATGCTCGATGAAATGCGATAAGCCGTTTTCCGCTTCACTTTCGTGGCGCGAGCCGTTTTCCACCCAAATGCCGAGGCTGACCGAGCGATGCTCGGGCATTTCGTGCGACACGATGCGGATGCCGTTATCAAGGACGGTCTTAGAGAACATTAAGAGTCACTTTGGTTGTGAAGCCGCTACCGCGCGGAACTCTCCGGGCCGTCGCCGGTTTCTTGCAGCGCCTCTTTGCGGCTCAGCCGGATCTTGCCCTGCTTGTCGATGTCCAGGACTTTAACCATGACTTCGTCACCTTCTTTAAGCACGTCGCTGACTTTGCGCACGCGCTCGGGGGCAAGCTGAGAAATGTGAATCAAGCCGTCCGTGCCGGGAAGGATTTCGACAAAAGCGCCGAACTCGACGATCTTGCGCACGGTCCCTTTATAGATTCTTCCGATCTCGGCTTCAGCCGCGATCCGCTGCACCATTTCAACGGCTTTTCTCGACGCGGCTTCGTCGACGGACGCGATCGTCACCGTACCATCGTCTTCGACATCCATTTTGACGCCGGTCGCTTCGATGATACCGCGAATGACTTTTCCACCCGGGCCAATGATCTCGCGGATCTTGTCCGGTTTTACCTTTAAAGTGATGATGCGCGGCGCATGACCGGAGACGTTCGTACGAGCGGCGGGCAGCGCCGCATTCATCGCGCTGAGAATGTGCAGGCGGCCATCCTTTGCTTGATGCAGCGCCTGACGCATGATGTCGCGGTTCACGCCGCTGATCTTTATATCCATTTGGAGCGAGGTCACGCCGTCCGCCGTCCCGGCGACCTTGAAATCCATGTCACCCAGGTAATCTTCGTCGCCGAGAATGTCGGAGAGCACGCGAACGTGCTCACCTTCCTTAATCAAGCCCATCGCGATACCCGCCACGGGCGCGGACACCGGCACACCGGCATCCATCAACGACAACGATCCGCCACATACGGTCGCCATGGACGTCGAGCCGTTGGATTCGAGAATTTCCGAGACGATGCGGATGGTGTACGGAAATCCCTCTTCCATAGGAAGCACGGGCACCAGCGCGCGTTCGGCGAGATTGCCGTGGCCGATCTCGCGCCGGCCGGGCCCGCGCAGAAACTTGACTTCTCCGACGCTAAACGGCGGAAAATTGTAATGTAACATGAACTTCTTGAAATGCTCGCCGATCAGCGCATCAACCCGCTGCTCATCCGAAGTGGTGCCCAACGTCGTGACCACCAGTGCCTGGGTTTCGCCACGCGTAAACAACGCTGAACCGTGCGTGCGCGGCAGCACCTCAACTTCGCAGGTAATCGGCCGGATGTCTTTCAAGCCGCGCCCATCGATGCGCCGCTCTTTTTGAATGACTAGTCCGCGAAAGACGTTGCGCTTGAGCTCTTCGAACGCGCCTTTGATATCTTTTTGCTTATCTGGAAACTCCGCCAGCGCTTGAGGTACGACTTCGCCCTTAACTTCGGCGATTCGTTTGTAGCGCTCCAGTTTTTCCGGGATCTCCAGAGCTTGTTTGAGCTTCGTAAGCGCCAGATCTTCAACCCGGCGGGCGACGCCTTCATCAAGATGCGCCAGCGGGACGTGCCTCTTTGGTTTGCCGATTTCTCGGCGAATCTCCTCTTGAATTTGGATGAGCGGCTGAATGGCTTCGTGACCCGCGAACAGCGCCTCCAGGATTTCACCTTCGGGCACGATCTGCGCGCCGCCTTCAACCATCACGATCGCGTCCCGGCTGCCGGAGAGAAAGATATCCACGTCGCTTTCTTCAAGTTGGCTCTGGGTCGGATTCATGACCCATTGGCCGTCGATGCGGCCGATCCGCACGCCGGCCAGCGGTCCATTAAACGGAATATCGGACACATGCAACGCGATCGAAGTGCCCAACATAGCGACTACGTCAGGGTCGTTCTCCCGGTCGGCGGAAAGCACGGTGGCGATCACTTGAGTTTCGCAGCGCAGGCCTTCGGTAAATAACGGTCGAATCGACCGGTCAATTAAACGACAGGTCAAAATCTCTTTTTCCGACGGTCGACCTTCCCTCTTAAAAAAACCGCCGGGAATCTTTCCGGCGGCGAAGGTTTTTTCTTGGTAGTCGACGGTTAGAGGAAAGAAATCGGTATCCAATTTCAAATCTTTGGCGGCCACTGCGGTAACCAAAACTACGGTCTCACCGTAGCGTACCAGCGCAGCACCGTCCGCTTGCTTGGCCATTCGCCCAACCTCAATGGATAAGGGACGACCATGAAAATCCAATTCAACTTTCTTAATCATATAGAAATCCTCTGGCGGGAGACGTGGCTGACGGAGGTATCGAAACGACGGGCAACGGGGCGGGAACAGCTACTTGCGTATTCCAAGCCGTTGGATAAGGTGATGGTATCTCTCAAAATCACAATCTCGAAGATAATCCAGCAGCCTCCTCCTCTGCCCTACTAGCTTCAGGAGACCACGACGAGAATGATGATCCTTTACATGGACCTTGAAGTGTTCGGTGAGATGGTCGATGCGCTGGCTTAGAAGCGCAACCTGCACTTCTGCAGAGCCGGTGTCCGTCTGATGAATTCTGAACTGCTCAATGGTTTGTCGTTTCTGAGGTTCAGCAATTCCCATATTCTCCGCTCTTTTGTCTCTTTCCTTCCTTTAGTTCATTCACGTTTAGCATAACGATATAGCCTTGTAAAGCATGCGGAATCCGCAAAATCCTTGTGAAATAGTTTGTTTCGCCGTTGCGATGAACATGATAAGGTACCGTCATCGTGAAGAACCTCCTCAGGCACCTCTTGTTACTGATTTGCCTTTTCTGCCTGCCCTCGAATCCCCTCCCGGCCGCGGAATACTACCGCTGGGTCGACGACAGCGGTGTGTTACATATCACCGACAATCTCCACAACGTGCCGCCCAAGCAAAGGGGCAACGTGAACCGTGTCCAGGCCCAAGAAAACCCGCGAGTGGCCGAGCCGGAAATCAAACTGCCCCCGAAGAAAGCATCGATTCCTTTGGAAAAGCATGGCCAGGTAGCAATCATCCAGGCGACTTTGAATAATAAAAGGTCGGCAAAATTCGTAGTCGATACTGGCGCCAGTTATACTTTGATCTCGAACGCGCTCGCGCGCGAACTCGCCATCGACGTGGGACCGAATCCGAAGACGCTGCCGTTTCAGACCGCCAATGGATTGATCCAGGCGCCGGTAACCACCCTAGAATCGATCACGGTCGGTGGAATGGAAATCCGCAATCTCCCCGCGGCGGTTCACGATGCCCTGGTCGACCCGCAAGTTGCCGGACTGTTGGGGCTGAATTTCTTGAGCAACTTCCGCATGGATATCGATACTCAAAAAGGCATGCTTTTTTTGGAAAAAAAGTAGCCCCCACGGTCTTTTAGATCAAACTGACCTATCTCGCCGGGCATGCCGTAACTTACGGTTTCCAATTAGCAATGTATTGTTCAAGGGTAGAGCGACTGTAGAACGTTCCGCCAATCACCTTTGATCTGAGCCCTTGCAGGCTTTTGCGGATTTGTCGGATTTCGTCAGTGACGTGCCCGCCATTCTGTGCTTCGCGGTAAAACTCGTACGCTAAGATATCCGCAGCTTGGACAGGCAGGGTTTCTTTCTTGCCTTCGAATCTGACCGCGCCGAGCCGAAACTTAAGTCTTTCACCATCTTCATCAGACATGAGTTCTTCGACCATTTTCGCAATTTCACCATGCCCCTTTGTGCCAGATTCGAAAATGCAATCGATGGGATCGGAGTGGGGATACTCGGCCGCCCATTTCTCGATATGTTTGAAACACACCATTGCGCAGAAAGGATAAGGCGTGTCTGGAGGCGCCGGAAATTCTGATGATAACTCCTTGAAGGCTGCGGCGTTGACTCCACACACGACTCCACCAATTACGGTATCGTTGATGATTTCGGTCGCCCGCCTCATGAACTTAACGCGCTTTTCCTCCATCCATCCGGCATACTCCCTCACGCTGTGCGCGAAATTGACTTGGTGCCAATGCGTTAGGCCTGCTTCAACCAGCAAATCGCCCCATTCGCGAGTGAAACCCGCTGACTTTTCTGTCGAAAGGAGGTACCCAGCGACGACTACAGCCAGTGAATCGTCGTGAGTTCCGCTGTCATCAAAATAAGCACTGACTATTGCCATCAACCGACTCCGAGTCAAAGAAGTAAAACGGTGCAATTTCGAGGCACAAACTGGTCCAGGTTTCTAGAATTCCCGTTCAGGCTGAGTAGATCCTGCAGTCGTTTCAGTGCTACCGCATTGGTGCCCAGTCGCCAACGAGCACAAAGGGTGCCCAGTAGAACGGTGAAGCAAGTGATTCGCGCTCCCCTGTCGCCTTCAGTGAAACGATAGATTGAAGTGACTCCAATTTTGCTCGTCGCAACGCCTCCGCCTTGCTCTGTCCCTGCTTGAGCCGTCGATAAAACCTTTCCATGAGGAGGCTAGTTGACTGATCCTCTACTGGCCAAAGACTGGCGACTGTTGATGCAGCGCCTGCATAAAGAAACGCTCGGGTCAGTCCTACAATCCCTTCGCCTTCTCGGAGCTTGCCTAACCCTGTGTCACATGCTGATAGCACCACCAGGTCAGCGTTTAGCTTAAGTTGTAGAATATCGCTGAACTGCAATAAGCCATTGTTTTTCCCTGGGCTGTCCACTTGGGACAAAATCAAAGCTGGTTGTGTTAGGAAGCCAATTTCATCTCCCGCCACTGCGTGTGTTGCAAAGTGGAGAATGCGATATTTAGAGAGATCTAGTTCTTGTAGTCGTGTTACTGAAGCCCGGTTTCTCAGATTAATCTCATCGGAATCTAGACGAGATACCCCAAATATTTGCAATTCGTTTTACTTCCTGGCCGGAAAACTCCAGAGGATTGAGATTAAGTCCACGTAATGAAATATTAGCGGGCAATGCCCCTTCAGATGACGATTCCGCAGCGAGGCGTGAGCTCTTAGTTTCATAAATAGGATCACCAAAGGCTAGCAAGGGAAGTGACGGGGTGTTTCTCGGCTCACGCCGATCTTTCCGTTGTTCGACTAGAATCGAGGCAGAAGGAATATAAACTACCTCGAATTTTTTGATCAGGTATGAGATTTCTGAAAGCTTCTGGGTTCTTTTCGCACCTTTACTTTTATCCGAGGCAATCAATGCCTCGAACGGCAGATAATAGAGCGCACCGTCGGGGGCAATGATAACGCGCTTTTTCCCAAAGATAAGTGTTTCTGCCGGCGCTAAAAGTTTTTGATACAAATTTTGACCGAGCGCTACATGTTCAAAAATCTCGGCTGAAGTCATCAAAGGCTGACGAAGTGTCTTTAGGTATTTATCCAGGACTACCAATGTTTCTTGGCCGGGCAGTTTATAAGCTTTGACCTGTTCTTTAGTGATTGCCCACAAGACCGATCCTTCAAATGAAACGGAGTACTCAAGTAAAATCGTATCCGTATCCAAGACGTTTTGAACCTCACTCAAGGTCACTGGGTTTGGACGAACAATTTGCCCATACTTTGAATTTTCCTTGGCAGCCTTGTTCTGGGAATCGCGCCAGTCCTTTCTCAGATTTTCGAGCTTGTCAAAAAGGAGTGACTCATTCTTACTGTCTGACTTGAAAGACAAAAGCTGATGGTGAATTTCGGCAATTTGATGCTCTATCTCTATTTCCTTTCAGGTCAACCATGCTAAGTCACCTCCAAGTTTTGTCGCTCGTGACTTGGTTAGGTTTTCCAAAAATGAACGGGCCCGCAGTCGCTCGTTAACTTGAAAAGCTTCGTCTAAATCTCCGGTCGCCCCGGTCCCCGTGTAGCGGTCGAGAAGAAGATTCTCAAAGCTACGATAGACATATAACGATTCCCCAGATACGCCGATTTTCATCTCTTCAGTTCCCTGCGATTCGCGAATATTCTCGCGGGCCTGGAGAGCAGTTCTAGTTATATTGGAGAGCGTTGTCTATATCGCCTAAATCAGCCTGTGTTCTCGCAAGGCCTGTATATACCCAGTGGATCTCTGATGATCGGACCACTTGAGCAATTTGCCCGAGTAGGATCGAAAATTTCGCAGAGCGTTGTTCAATTCTTTTTTTTGTCATATGCCTCGGCGAGAAAAAAGCAGTCCTTCGCACTATCCAATAACCTGTCACGGCTTTCCTGTAAGTTATAGTGGTAAAACACAGCAAATGTTAATGCGGACATGGCTAAATCGAACTTTTCCATATTGAAGCGAACGCGCCCGTATTTTTGATAGCAATGCACCCGCAGCATTGAGAATCGTTGGTTCGACATAGGATAACATCGTCTGCCATTGTTCGAAACGCGCTCTCGGTTTCCGCATTCCACGGCACAACAGGATTGACTCGAAATGAAGATGCTAGTTCGTTTGGTTGTTACTTGAATGCAAAGTTGAGCTATCAACTTGCCACGCCTGAATCTACTCAACCAACCGGATTCCCCTAAGGCCGCCAGATACCTCCACCTGCTTTCGGTAAGTTGCCCGTTTGTTTGTATAGTTCTAAGGCGCGTTTGTATTCCTGAATTTGCACGTTCTCGCGTCACCAACCCAAAAAAGGACTTCTCGCAAGCTCACTGAAAACTCTCAGCCTCAGTCTCGGTACTTTCTCCATCTGGTGATACTTCACTAGCCGGCTCCCTGCAGATGTTCAATTGCCTCTTCATACCGGCTCAAATACCAATACGATATCTCCCCATTAAAGCCGTAATACATTCGCCTCCCATGCGGTTAGACCAGTACCCTGAGTGCTGCGAACAACGCTGAAGAATTGCCTCGTATTGCCCTAACGCTTGCGTTCGAAACTACCTTGTGCTTCTAAAACTCGCCCTAAATCCAAGATGCCCGTTCATCACAAGTTCCGCATGAATCAGCCAAGTTTGCCCCGCGTCCTTTACACACATCAGAAAAAATTGTACGTAGCCTCATCAAATCGCTCCTCAGTCCCCGTATGACCATGCGAGACCCACCCGTGCCCACGTGGCATTTGTATTGTCCCCCACCGCAAGGAAGAAAGAAAAAAGCCCGGATAAATTCTTTAATTGCCTCATTCTGAGCTTTTAGCTTCTGGTGTAATATGTTCGCAGCAATCAATAACGCCACTGCCGCCAAGTCTTTTTTTTCTAACGCCTCAAAATCGACGGAAGCATCACGGTAGCTTTTTACCGCAGCTTCGGACTGTCCTAGTCTCTGCTGAGCATCCGCTTTTTGATAGAGCCCCTCTCGCTCGATACGAAAGTATCATCTGCTTTTCTTGCTGCGAGGCCCCGACAAGAAGATTTAGCCCAATAGCCAAGGCGCGATCGAAAGTTTCGATCGCGCGCGTGTTATTACCCATCCGGAAGTCCATGGCTGGCGATCTTCGCTAGCGTCAACGCTTCCACTGCGAGGTTATGCTCTTCCCTAGCGTAAGTTAATGCCGCCTCATATTTTTGATGCGCCCCTTGTAAATCGCCTCTCTGAACCGCAGCAGCACCCTCGTTATAGAGATCTTCAACGTGAGCGGGAATTGTTAGTCTGTTACCAGTTTCGACAGGTGGGTTTCCAAAGGCGCAACCGTTAATAATTAAAAAACTGAAGACGGCAACGAGAGGTTGTGCGCTCGTCAAGCTTCGTAGATGTGCAAAACATCCCGTCACGCAAAATCTCTTCTGAATTGCAACAAGCAACAATGATTTATTGACACACTTTGAGATTTTGGTAGGGAATTTTCCGTGATTTAAAGGCCTTGTCGAGTTCCTTAGTTACAGCGGCCGTTCGCATAGGATTTTGGGGCAAGCTAAAGCTAGCTGATGCCCTCGCTTCCCTTGGCTTTATGGCCAGTAAGATCGATTGTTCCATTACAGTCGACATCATAGAGAAATGTTAAGTTCTCCCATTTCTGGTCCGGACTCAAAATAACGGTATCAATGACACCTGGACGCAACGTGCTCGTGGCACCATAGACTGCTGGTTTATTTGGTACCGCGAAGACCAACCATAGATCGGGGTGGAGGTGAAATAGCACTTCTATAGCACCCTATAATCTCCTTCCACCCTCGGCCCGTCGTATCGTATGCGTCCGGGCAGCGCGTTTCTCCCTTGGCATTTGCTGATTCTTGAACTTGGGGAGCCTTTCGTTTCAGCTCGGAACTACGCAGAAATTCTTGGACCGTATCGACGGAGACAGCAAAATTTATACTTTGTGCCTGTGTTGAACCAAACGAGTTAATTCCGACTAGCCTTCCTGCATCATCAAGCAGCGGCCCCCCGGAATTTCCCGGGTTAATGGGTGTCTGCGTCTGGATAACTTTGGCTTTGTGTAGCCGACGATCGCCGTAATACCACTCATAGTCGTCCCTAACCTGACTTACGATTCCCTTGGTGTAAGTCCACGTTAGGCGCACGGGGTGACCAATGGCATGGACATCCTGTCCGACGGCAATCGCATCGCCATCCCCAAGCTCCAAATATTTTAAAGAATTTGGAGGCGTGACAATCCTCAAGAGCGCCAAATCCGCGACCTCGTCAGTCTTCTCAACAATGGCTACGAAAATAAGCTCCTTCTTCAGCTCTGTGCTATCCCTTGGCTTTAACACAACAAAAACCCTTGGATGATCTCTCACAACGTGCCAGTTTGTAAGAACGTGGCCGTTAGCATCGATAAGCGCACCGCTTCCAGAAGATTTCTCTTCAGCGTCAGTCACATAAACGACCGCTTGAGCCGATTTTCGGTACAAGTCTATGTCTGCTTGTCCACGTGTTCGTTCTAAAATTAATGATCTTCCGGCGTTCTGAAATGTCGCTACAATTCGCTTCGCGGTGTCGTTATCGATTTTCGAGTCCATTTCCAGCCCAGATCGAATTGCAGGAGGAATAACCGTGCCCCTATCCGCGGTCCGCGCCAGGGGCGGCGCCGAGAAGGCCAGTTGAATCAACGAAGCTATGCTACTCAAAGAAATAATCCGCCTCACGCGATCCTCCGTGGTCGATACGCGAATCGTGTTTCAATAATAACGACACCGCGTCTGTATGGTGTTCTTACACACAACGCTGGCACCGATTAAGTTCGTTCCCGGCTAAGTCTGCCACCATGGCAACCGCCGCCCTATCAATCAGAATCGATGTCGACTAGATGATCGAAGAAGCGGTAGTGGTTCAGCTTGAATTTTGATCGTTTCGTTTGCCACATATTACCTGCCATCCGTGGCTCTTTCTGGACAATATCCGATTTCTATTTCCAAACAACGGCAGCACTTTTCCTGATCGAAGCTCAACATTGGTAAGATCGTTGAGGTTGCGTAAATGCCCGCATGGCTTGTGAACGGGTGTGAATGCTACTGGCATATAGAGTCGCCCTTTCTACAAGTAATAAATGCACAAGGTCCGTCAATTCCCAAACCTTGTTGGTGATTCCACCTTCCGTAGCCGGTGTGCATTGTAGCGTTGCATCACGGCGGGTTTCTTTCGGCTCAAAATGCAACAGGCCGGTAGATACGTTCTAACCGGCCCGTTACTCTTGGGTGAGAATTACTGTGAGAATGCCAATTACGAGCAGCCGCTCACGGCGCCGCAGTTCAAGCATTCTCGTTCAAGCCTGAATGGTATGGACCCAGCCGTAAGAGAGAGCCGAATTGCCTAGCTTTACACCGCAACTCACCGTCCCTGTTTAGCCCCGTTCCGGCTCATTCCGGTAGCAAGGCGGTAGCAGGTAGCAGCCCAAGCTGCCTGTGGCCGAGAAGCCGCCGATGCGACAATTCAAAGCAGCCGCTGCTACAGTTACCGTCACTGCGTCATGGAAAATATCCCAACGAGTTCTGCGGCTTGTGTCCGGTTGCTACCGCCCTGCTACCTATGCAGTCTGTGTCCGCGAGGCGCGCATGATGGGCGCAGAACCTAAACAGAAAGCCCTCGGGAGTATCGCAAGACGGGGCTCTACACGCTGCGTCGCGAGCTGATCGATCTCGGGTCACGCGCCATAGACGGGAGATCCTCTGTAGGCGTCGCGCTGCGGAAGTGGAAAGCCGATCTGATCCGGGACTTGGGCGGCGAGGACTCGATCTCGACGGCGCAGGCAACGCTGATCGAGCTGGCGGCGCGGTCCAAGATCATGCTGGACTCAATCGACAACTGGATTCTCGGGCAGCCGAGTTTGATTAACTCGCGCAAGAAAACGATCCTGTCCGTGGTCCAGCAAAGGCAGACAATAGCCGACGGATTGACGAGGACTCTGAGGACTTGGGTTTGAAGCGCGTGGCCAAGGACGCCGACCTGTGGCCGTGGGAGCGCGAGCCTAAAACCGATGCGGCGAACGATCAGGGCAGCGGTAACGAGGGTGATAACAATGACGACAAGCGTTAACGCACCAATTGAGACGGGCATGGAAAACAGTCCAGCCGATCCTCAAAAGTCGCGCGGCGCTGCGTTAACGCAGAACCAGCCATGCAAATGCGCGTCGCCGTTCTGCGATGGCGTGGCGAAGAGATCGCCAAAAGGAAAACATGGCCGGTACTGCTCGCCGCACTGCAGGATGGACGGTTTCGTTTTGCGCAGGGCGAAAAAACTGATGGATAGAGTCGGCGTTGTCGCGTTTGTCGCCAGACTCGACGCAATCGAGAAATAGATTCGGGTTTTCTTTCTCGGCGCTATGCTGTAGTGTCGAGCGCAGTTAGTTAAGCGGGTTTCAAAAAAGGCGCAGAGGGCAGACTCGTCGACGGCGACGTTTCTCCTCTTTGCGCCTTTTTCTTTTAGGAGAACCCATGCGCACGAAACGCTTCGACACGCTCTTGCAGGTCAGGATCAGCGGCGCCGATAAGATCCAACTCGCGGACACGGCTTGGAAACTGGGAATCAACCAAGCCACCCTCGCTAGGTTGAGCCTCCGCGAGGGCATGATCCGGATCAGAGGCAAGCTGCCGATCGCGCCCGAGCGCGCCGCCGAGGGCAGTTGAATGCGACAAGTCCCCATCCTCGATTTTCTTTCCTCGCTCCGGTGGATCGACAAGAGGCCGTTGCTCGACGTCGTCGAGCCGTACAGACGAAAGATTCTCACGGAGATCGTCGACACCACCGACCCGGACGGGCGCCCGCGCTACAACCAAGCATTGACCGGGCGTGGCAAGAAGAACTGGAAGACCGCTGACATGTTGTTCGCGGCGGCGCACCGATTGATCGCCTGGAAAACTCCGCTCGGCAACGACTGCTTGGTCGTCAGTTTCGACATCGAGCAGGCCGGGGAGTGCCTCGATTTAGTCAAAAAGTTGATCCGCGTCAACCCGGAGCTGAACAGGCGTTTACTGATTAAGAAGAACGAGGTCCTGCGGCGCGACGGCAACGGGTTCCTGCGCATCATCTCCGGGCGTGACACCTCAGGGCAGCACGGCAAGTCGTTTCTGTTCCTCGGATGCAATGAGATCCACACTCAGCGCGACTACGCCCTCCTTGAGGGACTGCAGTTGGATCCGCACCGGCAGGACGCGCTCGTGTTTTTCGAATCCTATGACACTTTGATTCGGCGTCCCGGCGTTCCCATGTTTGATCTAGTGCAGTCCGGCAAGGCTGGTACTGATCGCCGGTATTACTTTTCCTGGTACGCGAATGATCATTGCACCGATCCTGACTTTGCCAGCAAGCCAACGGGCGTTGAACGCGCCAACCCCTCGCTCGTCTTCGTCGACGGATTCAACGAATACGTCGAGCAGCAGCGCTTGCGCCTGCCCGGTCATCTCTTCCGCCGTCTGCACGAGAACGTCGGTGGACAGCCTCAGGGCGCTGCGTTCGCCGCCGAGTCGATTCTCAACTCGATCCCCGTGGGCGTCAAGGTGCGGTACCCGGTCGAGGGCGTCAACTACGCAGCGGCTTGTGACATGTCGGACGGCAGCAACGACGATTCCGTGCTGTGCATAGGTCACTTGGATCAGGAGTCGCGTGTTATCGCCGATCTGATCCAGGATCAGCAGGCGTCCGCACCGTTCGATCCTCTCAAGGCGGTCAAGTTCTTCTCCGAGATCTTGAAGCGCTACCACGTTTCCGCGCTTACCTTGGATCGGTTTGCTTTTAACACTTTCACCAGCGCGTTCGGGCAGCACGGCATCGGCTGCCGATTGTCCGATCTCACTACTCACCAATGCTATGAGAGTTTTGGGCCGCGGTTAAACAGCGGCCAAGTGGTCTTGCTCGATAACGACAAGCTGCAAAATCAATTTCTGTCCCTGGTGTGGAAAGGTTCGCGCATCGATCACGTGGCCAACGAGCACGACGATTTCAGCACCGCGGCGGCGCGACTTACGAGCCTCTTGCAGCAAGGGTGGGTCGACACAAAGGGTATCTCGCTTGTCGGTGAGCGCTTAATATCGCGAGAACGGGACTGGGGCGATCAGCGTGATGACGAGCCTCACGGCGGCAGTATCGCCGCGGCTTGGGATTCCGGGAGTTTGTTTCGGCGCGACTTCGATTGGTAGCTAAAGGAGTATGAAATAATGAAATGAGCGAGACAAGGAGGCATTTATGAATGATCCCACCCGAGTTCAGTGGAACATTGATGGCGAGGCGGCGCTGCGACGCTGCAACGGCAACTTGAAACTCTATCGCGAGAAATTCATGGAAGTCCGTAGTGAACGTGCGGAGCGTAAAGCGGAAGCGGTTCAAAAATACGGCCTGAGCCCCAACCCCGAGCACGGCAACTGGAGGATATTTCAAACGGACGGCGGGATAACCGAAGTCGAGGTCGCGGGCAGTCGCGGCTTGACTGAGTTGTCGAATGTGATTCTCGCATTGCCGCGCCTCGCCGACCATCAAGTTGACCTCTCGTTGGCGTTACACGTCGTGAGCGCGAACTTCGCGGACCTGGGCCAGCGCACCGCCGGAGACTTTCTGAACTCCGAGGCCCTGCGGTTGATGCGCAACGCGAGCGCAGGACCCGTTCACCTGCCCGGGACCGACCCGCAGGGCGATCTATTTGGAAACATGCTGCGGCGCGTGATGGACTGCTATCCGGCAGTCGCGGCGGTGTACCACGGTGCTCGATTGTCGGAGGAGGCATTGCAGGAAATCTTGCGCCCTGTGCTCAAACCGCAGCGCCAGGCGCAGTTCCAGCAACGAGCCGAGGTAAAACGATACGACTTTGATCGGCGATAAAAGTCGTTGCCCGCTACGATTCGAGCAAATGGTTCTGGCAAAGTTGTGGCAAAGTCAGGCCGCATGAGCGTGTCTATTCCTAGATAAATCCCCGCAGCCGCGCTCACAACAAGTCGCCGCTATTTGCCAGTTTCAACGCTGTATGCTGCGGCTCTGTTATAATACCGTGTTCCTGGTGCTATGTGATTCGAGGACTCTTTGTACCTCGCCAAGAAAGTCCTTCACGCTGATCGGCTTGGTCTGATAACCGTCGAAGCCTTCCGCCGCCATTGTCACGCGGTTGTACGTCATGGCGGACGCCGTGATCGCAATAACAGGGATGCTTTGCGTTTCTGGGTCGGTCCTTAGATGCTTGAGCGCGGTAATTCCGTCCATCCCGGGGAGCTGGATGTCCATGAGAATGAGGTCAGGAGATTTCTCTATAGCGAGCTTAAGTCCCTCTTCGGCTGTCTCGCTCTCTTTGGTCCTATAACCTTTAACCTGGAGCACGTCGCGGACGAGCTTTCGGTTCTTCTCGTTGTCTTCGATGATGAGGATCAGCTCGCCGGCCATGTTTATTCCTTCAAGCTCTGGGCGATTCTATTTCTCACTGGTTCCCTATAACCCTTTACGCTGATTGCACCGGGAGGGTAAAAGTAAACCTACTGCCCTTGCCTAACTCGCTCTCAACCCAGATTTTTCCGCCATGCAGCTCGACGAACTTCTTGGCCAAGGTTAAGCCGAGCCCGGTTCCTTCTGTCTTATGTGCGTAGTCGCCTCCCACCTGCCGAAATTCCTCGAAAATCC
Source organism: uncultured delta proteobacterium (assembly GCA_963804165.1). Lineage (GTDB taxonomy): Bacteria > Desulfobacterota > Binatia > UBA9968 > UBA9968 > DP-20. The sequence goes on along the minus strand of CAWDPO010000003.1, from coordinate 4,600 downwards.
TTTCCTGGTCCTCTGGCGAGATACCGATGCCCGTATCGCTGACCGAGATCTCCGCAGCACCATCGACCTTCTTGGCGTGGATTCCGATCCGTCCTCCTTCAGGCGTGAACTTCACCGCGTTGGAAAGGAGATTCAGTAGAATCTGTTTGATCTTGCGCTCGTCGCCTTGGAAATCGCCAAGACACTCGTCGATGGTAACGTCTAGATTAATACCGTGCTTGGTGGCCCGCTCTCTCACAAACGTGCGGGCGTTGTCGATGGCCAGGGGGAGATCAAAGATAGTGACTTCTAATTCCATGCGCCCGGCTTCGACCTTGGACAGATCGAGGATCTCGTTGATGAGAGATAAGAGATGGCGGCCGGAGGTGAGAATGTCGTCGGTGTACTCGGCCTGCTTCTCGTTTAGCTCGCCAAAGAGTCTCTCCTGCAAAACTTCAGAGAACCCGATAATCGCATTGAGCGGGGTTCTAAGTTCATGGGACATGTTGGCGAGAAACTCCGACTTGTGCCGGTTAGCGGCTTCGATCTGCCGGCTCTTGTCCTCGATCTCACGAAACAGCCGGGCGTTCTGGATGGCCAATACTGATTGGGTGGCAAAGGTTTTCATAAGCTCGACTACTTCGGGACGAAACTCCCCGGTCGATTTTCGCCGCACTACCAAAGCTCCAACAATGCGGTCCTCACGCAGCAAGGGGACCGCCAGGCTGGCACGAAACCCAAAACGCGCCAGCAACTCACGCATGCGCGGGGCGTAACCACGCTCTTCGAGGATATTGGGAACCTGCACCGGCTCCCGGCTGCCGGTCGCCCGACCGACTACTCCGTCGCCCAGTCGCGGCGGATTGGCGCGAAGGGCGTTGATGAGTTCATCTTCCATGTGATCCGTGGCACGGAGCAGAAACTCTTCGGATGACTCGTCGTATTCGTAAATGGCTCCACCGTCGGTACCGCTGAGCTGGACCGCGTGGGAAACGATTCTCGTCAGCACGGCTTCGAGGTCCAAAGTCGAGCTGACTACCTGGCTGACTTCGCCGAGGGCTTTGAGCTCCCCAACGGATTGCACCAGTTCTTGCGTGCGCGCCTGCAGTTCCTGGAACAAGCGTACGTTTTCAATCGCGATGACCGCTTGATCGGCGAAGGTCTTAAGAAGGGCGATTTGTTTTTCGGTGAAGGGACGAACTTCCGTGCGACGGATTACAATTACGCCTAGCCCAGCACCCTCTCGAAGCAAGGGTGTGCTGATAACAGTCCGAGTCCCGGTTCGTTCCTGGAGAGCTTTGTTTTCCGGAAATTCAGTTTCGGCGTCCGTGGCCATATCATGGACGTGAATTGTTTCCCGGTTCAGTAAAGCTCTGCCGGATAATCGCTGTCGATCGATAGGTATGTATTCCGGGGGCGGCAATATTGCGCCGCAAGAAGCGGCCAGATCGAAGTGAATCGCCATCGACCAATCGGATATGCGCATCGGTTGCATCGCACAGCCGTGCGGCGCTTCCCGCAACGGCCTCCAGCACCGGCTGAATATCCGTCGGCGAGCTGGCGATGACGCCCAAGATCTCGCTAGTCGCCGTCTGCTGCTCCAACGACTCTTTGAGTTCCTGGAATAGCCGGACGTTCTCGATGGCGATAACGGCCTGGTCGGCAAAGCTTTCAAGGAGTTTAATCTGCGCCGGGGTGAAGGGGCGCACCTCCGTGCGACGTGCGATCAGCCCGCCAATGAATTCCCCCTTCTGATTAAGGGGAACGGCCAGGAAGGTGCGGAATTGCCAGCGGTACCCCAACGTCGGGAAATCGTCCTGCGCGGCACGGGCGTCGCTAACGTGGAGCGTGCCATGGTCACGTATCCAGCGAAACCACGGCTCGTCAATGCTAACCTCAGCACGGGCGGTGGGCATAGAACCGAAATGAGCCCGCGGAACAAGCATGGACCCTTCGCGTAGGCGCAGCGTTAGGTATTCAATCCCACAAACCCGCGCCGCGCTCTCAACTATGGCGTCGAGCACGGGCTGCACATCCGTCGGCGAGCGGCTGATGATACCGAGCACCTCGGCCGTTGCCGTCTGATGCTCCAGCGCTTCACGCAATTCAGCGTTGCGCTCGCCAAGTTCACGGAAGAGACGCACGTTCTCGATGGCAATCACTGCTTGATCGGCGAAAGTTTCGAGTAGTTTGATTTGTCTGTCTGTGAAGGGACGGACCTCTAGTCGGCGGATCTGGATCGTCCCGAGCGGATTCCCTCGCGCAGCAGCGGCGTGGCAACCACAGTCCGAACACCGACACGTCTGGCGAAAGCTGCCGGCAGGTCATCCTCTGGTTCCGTTGCATAGGTCATGAATGTAAATAGTTTTCCGGTCAATTATGGCTCGCGCGGCTATAGAGCCGCGGTCGAATGCGGGTGGACCTGAACCCAACCTCGCTAGCAGCGGTCCATAATGAGCCGCCTGCTTCAAGGAATCACCATCGATGCGATTAATCAAAGCGTCGTTCGCATCACACAGGCGCGCGGCGTTTTCGGCAACTGCGTCTAGCACTGGCTGAATATCCGTCGGCGAACTGGCGATGACGCCTAAGATCTCACTCGTGGCAGTCTGCTGTTCCAACGACTCCTTTAACTCGTTTAAAGAGCCGAACGTTCTCGATGGCTATGACTGCCTGATCGGCGAAGGTTTCAACCAGTTTGATTTGCGGTGGAGTAAAAGGCCGCGCTTCGATGCGACGTGTGCGAAGAGTCCCCAATCAGTTCCCCCTGCTGCCGAAGTGGAACACCTAGCCAGCTGCGCCACTCGCTAACGGAACCCACGCTTGGAATGATATCCTGCTCGCGGCGGTCGGGAATGTGCAAGGTCCCTCGCTCGCGCAACCACCGAAACCGCGTATCATCGATACTCATTTCGACGCGGCTAGAAGGTATCGGTATGGAACCAACATGAGCTCGCGCGACCATCACATTTCCCTCACGAAGCCGCAGCACTAGGTCATCGATTCCACAAACCCGCGCTGCGCTCTCCACGATCGCGTCGAGCACCGGCTGCACGTCTGTGGGCGAGCGGCTGATGATGCCGAGCACTTCCGATGTTGCCGTCTGATGTTCGAGCGCCTCTCGCAGTTCTGCATTGCGCTTCTCCAATTCGGTGAACAGGCGAACGTTCTCAATCGCAATAACCGCTTGGCTGGCAAACGTTTCCAGCAACTTCATCTGCTTGTCGGAAAATGGGCGAACCTCGGTTCGCCGGATCATGATCGAGCCAATGGACACACGTTCGCGAAGTAAAGGCGTGGCTACGATCGTGCGTGAACCGCTAATCTTTTGATGGGATCTCGATTCGGGAAATTCGGTGTCGAGTTCCGAAACGATATCATGAACATGAATCGTTTTACCGTCTATCATTGCTCGACCCGGGGGATCCCCTCTGCTAGGCAGGAAATGTTCGCCCTCAGGCCTCGTAAAGCCGAGCGGACCAAAGCGTGCCACTGGGTAAGCAAAACCATCCTCTCGGCGGTGAATGATCGCATCTCTAGCGTCGCAAAGCTTGGCCGCATTTTCGGCAACGACATCGAGCACCGGCTGGATATCTGTGGGCGAACTGGCAATGACCCCCAAAATTTCACTGGTCGCGGTCTGCTGCTCTAATGATTCCTTGAGCTCTTGGAACAGCCGGACGTTCTCAATGGCGATGACGGCTTGATCGGCGAAGGTTTCTAATAGCTTGATCTGCGCCGGCGTGAACGGACGGACCTCGATGCGACGCGCAACCAGTATCCCGATGAGTTCTTCTTGTTGGTGAAGTGGGACGATTAAGAACGTTCGCGCGCTTATCATCGTGAATTCGTTCTGCGCACGGGCGTCGGGAACGTGAAGCGCTCCATGCTCGCGCACCCAGCGAAACTGCGGCTCGTCAATACTGATTTCGACACGGCCAAATGGGATGGGACCAAAATGGGCGCGCGGCAACATGTCGTCTCCCTCGCGAAGTCGCAGCACTACGTCATCAATCCCGCAAACCTTGGCCGCGCTCTCGACGATAGCGTCGAGGACCGGCTGCACGTCGGTCGGCGACCGGCTGATGATGCCGAGCACCTCTGATGTCGCCGTCTGATGCTCCAGGGCTTCGCGCAGTTCCGCATTGCGCTCCTCGATCTCCTTGAACAAGCGCACGTTCTCGATTGCGATCACGGCTTGGTGGGCGAAGGTCTCCAACAATTTGATTTGTTTATCGGAGAATGGCCGGACCTCTCTTCGGCGAATATGAATGACCCCGATGGCCAAGCCTTCGCGAAGCAACGGCGTCGCGAGTATCGTGCGAACGCCGCTTGGTGGTTGCTGACGAGCCATAGATTCCGGAAACTCTGTCTCCGCCTCTACCGCGATGTCACGGACATGAATCGTTTTCCGGTCGAGTATCGCGCGACCGCTAGTAGAACCGCGCCTGATCGGCCGGGTTTGCCCGACTGCAAAGACGGGCGAGATCGGCCCGTAGCTCGCCACTTTTCGCTCCAAGTCACCCTCGACTCGATAAATTTGAGCATCATGGGAATCACATAAACGTGCAGCGCTTTCTGCGACGGCGTCGAGCACGGGCTGGATATCCGTCGGTGAGCT
>CAWDPO010000002.1:0-277425 GCA_963804165.1 uncultured delta proteobacterium | reverse complement strand
GCCCGGCGCCACGGCGTCCCCGGTCGCCGCGATGCCGCGGGCTGAGCTCCGCGCGCTCCGCGCGCGGCTCGGATCGGCGGCGCTGCTCGGCGGGCTCGCGATGCTGGCCGGCTGCGCCACGGGCTCGATCGAGCGCGGCGTGTTCCACTCGGCCAAGGGCTACCGGGTCACGTTCCCGCCGACGGGGTGGCGGGTCGACCGGGAGCCGCGGCGCGGCCGACCTCGCCCTGAGCCGGGCGAGCCCCGCCGGCGGGCATGATGGTCGCCGCCACCTGCGGCCCGCGCCGCGACGCCGCTCCCTCCGCGCTCCTGGTCCGCTCCCTCTCCTTCGGCCTCGCCCACCGCCGGTCGCCTCGAGGCGCGCCGAGCCGGTGCGGGTCGGGGCGCGGAAGGACTCCGCCCGTGCCCGGGCGAGCGCGACGGCATGGGCGTCATGGTCGAGGTGGTGGTCGCTCAGCGACGCGCGCTGCGTCTACGACTTCCTCTACGTGGCGCCGCCGCCGGCGTTCCCCGCGGGGCGCCGGCGTTCCGGCGCTCGTGCAGAGCCTCGCGGTGGAGCCGCGGACGCTCGCGCCCGCGCTGCGCGGGGCCGCCCGCGACGCCGTCGCGTGGTACGGCGGCCTCGCGCTGCTCACGTCCAGGTCGCGCGGAACCTCGCGCTGCCGCCCTCGTACCTCGAGCTCGTGGCCCGGCAGATCGACATCATCGGGGTCCGATCGACCGCGGTCGCGCTCGTGGCCGCGCTCTTCACCGGCATGGTGCTCGCGCTCCAGACCGCGGTGAACATGGCCCGCTTCGGGGCCGAGGGCTACGTGGGGCCGGTGGTGGCGCTGTCGATCCTGCGCGAGCTGGGGCCGGTGCTGACCGCGATCCTGTCGGCGGCAAGGTCGCCTCCGGCATCACCGCCGAGCTGGGCTCGATGCAGGTCACCGAGCAGATCGACGCGCTGCGGGCGCTCGGCGTCAACTACCTGAAGAAGCTCGTCGTGCCGCGGATCCTGGCCGCGCTCCTCGTGTTCCCGCTCGTGACCATCTGGCCGACGTGGTCGGGCTGATCGGGGGATGCTGGTGGTGGTGTTCGAGCGCGACGTCGACGCCTACCTGTACTGGAACACGATCGCCTACTGGGTGGTGATCCGCGACTTCGCGACCGGGATCGCCAAGAGCGTGGTGTTCGGCGGCTCGTGACCCTGATCGGTTGCTACAACGGCCTGGAGACCTCGGGCGGCACCGAGGGCCTCGGCGCTCGACCACGGACACCGTGGTACAGGTGGCGATGGCGGTGATCGTCTCGGACTTCTTCCTGACCAAGCTGTTCTTCTTCCTGTTCTGGTGACGCGGTGTCCCCCGCGCCTCGTCGTCCAGGTGCGCGACGTGCGCAAGTCCTTCGAGGACAAGCACGTGCTCCGCGGCGTGAGCGTCGACCTCGAGAAGGGCACCACGCTGGCGATCATGGGCGGCAGCGGCACCGGCAAGACGGTGCTGCTGCGGATCATCGACGGGCTCGTGTACCCGGACGCCGGGCAGGTGTCGCTGTTCGGCACGCGGATCGACTCGCTGCGCGAGGAGCAGATGCTGCCGCTGCGCCGGCGGGCCGGCTTCGTGTTCCAGGGCGCGGCCCTGTTCGACTCGATGTCGGTGTTCGAGAACGTGGCGTTCCCGTTGCGCGAGCACACGAGGCGTCGCTGGGCGAGATCACCGACCGCGTGCACCGGCTTCCTCGGCCTTGTCGGCCTGCCCGGGCACCGACGACCTCCTGCCCGCCGAGCTGTCGGGGGGCATGCGCAGGCGCGTGGGCATCGCGCGGGCGCTGGTGATGGAGCCCGAGGTCGTGTTCTTCGACGAGCCGACCGCGGGCCTGGATCCGACGAACGCGCGGCTGGTGGCGGAGCTGATCGCCCAGCTCCGCCACGGGCGTGTGCGACACCGCGATCGTGGTGACCCACGACATCGAGTTCGCCGACATGGTCGCCGACCGCATGGCCATCCTCCACGAAGGCCGGTTCGCCGAGACCGGCACGCCCGCCGAGTGCACGCCTCGACCAACCGAGGCGGTGCGGAAGTTCCTCGCCGGCGAGCTCAGGGAGGGCTGACCGCCGTGGCCGACGCCGGCACCCTCGCGCTCCAGATTCGGATCGGCGTGTTCGTCATGATCGCGCTCGGCGCCGCGCTGGGCCTCATCTACCTGCTCGGATCCCAGGCCCGGTACTTCGAGCGCAAGTACGACATCTTCGCGGAGTTCCCCGAGGTCGGCGGGCTGATCGAGGGGGCGACGGTGCGGCTGGCCGGCGTGCAGATCGGCCGGGTCACCGACGTCGTGCTCGCGCCCGAGGTCGGGGGCAAGGTGAGGGTGACCCTCACGGTGGCGCGGCGCTTCTCGGAGCGCATCCGCAAGGACTCGCGCGCCCGCATCGTCACCCAGGGCCTGCTCGGTGACCGGCTCGTCGAGATCACCCAGGGCTCGCCGGGCCAGCCCCCGCTCAAGCCGGGTGACGCGATCGCGAGCGACGAGCCGTTCGAGATCCGCCGCGTCTTCAGCGAGGGTGCGGCGGCGCTGGCCTCGGTGCGACCGGCTCGCGGGCTCGCTCCAGGGCGCGGTCGACCGGCTCGAGCGCGGCGGGGCGTTCGACGACCTCGGCGCCGCGCTGAAGTCGGCCCGCCGCCTGGCCGAGCAGCTCGACGCCATGGGCAAGGGCGGCGCGCTAGCGACGTCTCGGCGGCGGCGCGCTCGGTCCGGCGCATCGCCGAGGAGGTCGAGACGGGCAAGGGCCTGCTCCACGCGCTCGTCTACGACGAGCCGGAGACGCTCCGTCGCCTCAACGGGCTGCTCGCGTCGGCGCAGGAGACGCCTCGCCCGCACGCGCGACGGCCAGAGCGCCGTCGGTGTCCTGCTGCGCCGGAGAGCGCCCGGGGCGCGCGCTCGCTCGATCGCGGCGATGGAGGCGCTCGGCCGCGGGTCGCGAGAAGGCGACGCGGCGAGGAGGGGCTCCTGTCGGCGCTTCTCTACGACCCGAGTACAAGGAGGTGCGCGGCGACCTGCAGGTCGTCGCCAGGAACTTCCGCGACGTGTCCGAGCGCGTGGTGCGGGGCGCGGGCTCCTCGGCGCCTTCTGAGCGACGGATCGGCGCGGGCACCGGGCCGAGGGCGGCAGACCGGTGCCGACTTCGCGGCGGCGATGGCCAACCTCCGCGTCATCACCGAGCGCCTGCGCGCGGGCGAGGGCACGCTCGGCGGCCTCCTGGAGGACCCGACGGTCTACGAGAACCTCGCCGCCTTCCTCGATGGCGCGCAGCGGAGTTTCCTGCTGCGCGCGCTGATCGGTCGAGCATCGGCGGGCGGCGCGGCGGCCGAGAGCGGCGGCGACGGCTCGCGCGCGGGGCCGCGTCGACGAGCGCCGCGCGCCCGGGAGTCGCTGACCGTGCCGCGCGAGCGCGGGGTCTATCGCTGCCAGACCTGCGGCTTCCGTCGCCCAAGCCGGGGACGTGCCCGGACTGCGCGCGCCAGGGCAATTACGTGGCTCTCGTCGAGGAGCGCGTCCGCGCCTCGCGCTCCGACCGGCCCGCGCTCCCGAGAGCCAGCGCCCGCTGCCGTCGGCGAGATCCAGGTCGAGGAGGGCGAGCGCGCGTCGACCGGGTCGCCGAACTCGATCGCGTGCTCGGGGGCGGCGTCGTCAGGGGCTCGCTGGTGCTGGTCGGCGGCGATCCCGGCGTCGGCAAGTCCACGCTCCTCCTCGAGGCGAGCCAGGCCCTGGCCGAGCGCATGGGGCCGGTGCTCTACGTCTCGGGCGAGGAGTCGGCGGGGCAGATTAAGATGCGCGCGGACCGGCTGGCGTGGCGCGCCCGCGCTCTATTTCCTGGCCGAGACCGACCTGCGGGCCATCGAGGCCCACGTGGTCGCGCTCGCGCGCGGGCGATCGTGGTCGACTCGATCCAGACCATGTTCCTGCCCGATCTCGAGTCGGCGCCGGGGAGCGTCAGCCAGGTGCGCGAGTGCGGCGCGCGGCTGATGACGCTGGCCAAGTCGCGGGGCGTGGCGCACGTTCCTGGTCGGCCACGTGACGAAGGAGGGCGATCGCGGCCGCGCGTCCTCGAGCACCTCGTGGACACGTGCTCTACTTCGAGGGCGAGCGGCATCACGCCTACCGGGTGCTCCGGGCGGTGAAGAACCGGTTCGGGTCGACCAACCCCGCGGGTTGCCGACCGGTTTCGCCTCGTTGTCCGCGATAGTTGTGAAATATCCGGGCTGGTTACACGTGTAGCTTCCCTTCACGAACGGATTCGAGGGCCAGTGTTCGAGGTGAACGCGACGATTCTTCTCGGATCCCGAGGCCGCTGCCAATGCCCCCGGGTAAACAAGATTGAGGTCCCCGAGGAAGGATTCCGCCTCAACCTGAACCGGTTGAAGATTAAGGTTGGCGCCGCGCTTGCCGCCCGAGTAATCCGTCAGCACTGCGTGCACATCCGTGGCCTTCGCGGGGTTGGTCTCCCACGTCGCTTGGTGATGTGCAAGGTCGGAGTAAGACCCGCCGTTACTTCCTTGGGCTAGCCATGGACGGCCGTCGAAGCCAACCATCATCTTGGCATTGGTGCCGTAGCGGAGTTTGTTGATGGCGAATTTTTTCCAGTCAGGGAGGCCGAGACTCGCATCCAGCGTCACCTCGCGAAGTATCGAGAATGGGATGGCAAAAGTCACGGCATCGAAGGTCTTGCTGACTGTCCCAAAGCCGTTCTCAAAGGTGAGATCGATCTCGCCCACGCCATTCTTGCTAGCGCTGACGAGCCTCATCCCAAGTTGGATTTGTCCCTCTAGTCGCTTACGGAGACCCTCGACGATCTGCTCGTTGCCGCCAATGACATGATAACGCTCGTCGCTGAAAACACCGAAAGGCCGAAACTTGGACCTCCGATCTGCATGGATGAAGAGCAGAAAGCTCAAACAACTCTGCTGGTCGATCTCGAGCCCATATTCCGCGATGTAGGCTTGTTCGATGGCCTTGCTCGCAATGCTTCCTGCGCCACGCGTCTCAAGGTACTCACGCAGGCTCGTAAAGTCGAGTATCGCATCGGCGTCTGTGTGGCTATCCGCCGTTGGCTGGCCCACCGTTCGCAAATCGTCGCGCATGGCGGCGACCAAATCCCGAAATTCGTCGACGACTACCGACTCCGGAAAGTGTTGTCCGTTGAAAAAGTACAAAACGTCACCCGGCGCTTTCTCAACGTCCTCAAGCGCTAGATTGAAGCGCTTGGCATAGCCGAGCAGGGTCTTGTGCAGGTTGTCAATGAACTCGCCTCCGCGCTCGGCAACCTGGCCGGGGAAGAAGCCGGCGAGCGAGAAACACCGGCCGCCGACTCGATTGCTAGCATCGTACAGCGTCGCATGAATGCCATTCTCTTTGAGCTCGTCACCACAGGCAAGCCCCGCCAGACCGGCCCCCACAATCGCAATTCTCACGTCCGGATCTCGCGACGGAGCGGCCAACGCGTGCCGTAGCGGCCAGGCGACCGGGCCTATCCCGGTAACCGCGGCTAGCTTGCCCATGTTTGCGAGAAACTCACGCCTGCTGATACTCCATGCAGCCTCTAGGGCGTCTGCGCGCTGCAGACCTTCGCTCGCCGAGATTTTGTTCTCTTCGCAATAGCGGGCGATCCTGATTGCACGCGCGATGTTCCGAAAAGATGGCGTACGACTCATATGTTTCCTCCTCAAAAGAGTCCCAACGTTAAGGGAGAACACACAAACAAATACTCTCACGTACGCCTAATGTGTAGCGTTTTTATCCCTGATGGATGTTCTCATTCGAGTGCGCCGATGAGCCCTGATTTATCTCACGGTCAAAGTCTGAAATATAGGATTTAGATCTTTGATAACCGGCCCGCGTAAGGTCCTGGGTACCACCAGCATCGGAACGGTTGTCGGCCATCCGCTGTATTTGACCCAAGGCCTTTTTTCAGGAGCCCTTTTATGAACTAATTACGTTTGGTTAGGCTTTGGAGTATCTTGATGACTTCATCCGGCATGTAGGGTTTGCGTAGCAAATGCTTAACTCCGGCCTGATCAATGTCTGAGTTCAGCTCGTCCTCAAAATGGCCGCTGGCGATAACCACTTTGACATCTGGGTTTCTATTTTTCATTCTAAGTAACACATCTCGACCCGACATTTTCGGCAGACCCATATCGAGCAGGACGACATCGATGGTTTCTTTGTGCCGCTCATAGGTGTCTAGTGCCATCTCCCCGTCGGAAGCCTTCAAGACTTTGTATCCTTGTTTTGCGAGTATTTTCCCCAACGCATGGAGCATCCTCTCTTCATCTTCTACGACAAGAACTGTTGCAGTGCTGTTGGATACCATCGTTGATTGCGCATCGATTTTGGCAATCGGTTCTTTGAGAGCGGCGTCTGAAGATCGAGCCGGAAAGTACAATCGAAAAGACGTGCCGGCCATGGGCTTACTCTCCACATCGATAAAGCCGTCGTGGTCCTTGACGATGCCGTACACGACAGAAAGTCCCAAGCCTGTTCCCTGGCCCGTATCTTTGGTCGTGAAGAACGGCTCGAAGATTCTCGTCCGAACCCTCTCATCCATTCCCACGCCGGTATCTGTCACCTCAATACACACGTACTGCCCCTCTAAATTTTCGCCCAAATATTGCAACGTTGCGCCGGAAACGGATCGAGTTTTAAACGTCAGTGTTCCCCGATTTGCCATTGCATCACGAGCGTTAACACAAAGGTTCAGCAGTGCCTGTTCGATTTGATTTTTGTCCCCCGCTATCGGCGGTATATCCGTCTCGAGTATGTAATCCAACTCAATGGTCTTGGGGAACGTTTGTCTGATGAGTACGATTAGTCTTTCCACCAGAATATTGATATCGACTGGTTTCAATTCGATGCTCCGGCTTCTACCGCCTAGCGTCAATAGTTGATGGACGAGGGCAGACCCGCGTTGGACGGTGTCGTTGATGGCAACAAGGCTTTCCTTCATCTCCTCATTCTGCTCACAATGACCGCGCAAGATGAAAGCATATCCCTGAAAAATGTTGAGAAGATTATTAAAATCATGGGCAATGCCGGCTGCCAATGTGCCGACGCTTTCCATCTTCTGTGCCTGGACAAGCTGCTTTTCGAGCTTTTTGCGTTGCTCCATGTCACGGATAAGCGCTGCATTGGCTTGCTGCAACTGCTCTGTCCTCTGGGCCACCCGTCTCTCTAGTTCTTCATTGAATCGCTTGAGTTCGTCGAGAATGTTGGTGACGTTGTCCTTTGCATGCTCGGCGTTCCTTTGCTTAATCTCAGCTAGGAGACGCTGCTCATGTTCCACTTCGGCTGCGACTCTTGCTTTCAAAAGAGATCTCTTCAGATGCCCAACCAAGATCCTGGCATCCGCCTCACGCAAACGGTCAAAAGGAACTTTCAACAGTTCGAGCGCCACTTTGGGCTCTGTCTGAAAGCTGTTGAAAAAGTCGTCCCGCCGGATCTCACTCACTAAAGTCTCCGTAACGGCGGTCACGGTTGCGCTCCGCGGCTTCTCGTCAATCATGCTCATTTCGCCAAAGGTTTCTCCGGCTCCAAGGTAAGCCAGGTGGACCTCTTGCCCGTCTAGTTGCTTGCTTACTTCAACCTTCCCTTGTGCGATGACATAGGCCGTTTCGCCAACGTCGTTTTCTCGAATAATAACTTCTCCAGCTTCATACCGGCGTGAACTCTCATCGCGTGTGTGCTGCGCCGCGATCGTTAACTCGACCGGTTCGACGTTCGGGATTGCTTCAGCAGAATTTGCGCGAGTAGAGATCGAATCGGAGATCTTCGTTCGAATCCGTTTGGAAAACCAGGGCGGTTTTTGAATATCGGCACGACCCTTGGATAGGGTGAAAAGATTACGGAGCCTCGATACCAACTGAACCTCCGCCGCACCGGTGCATCTGTTGAGGAAAGTTAAGCCAGAAAAGACCAAACCGTATCGTGCTCGCGTAAACGTGTCAACAGATTTTTAACGAGCACGATCAATAAGGCTTTAAGTCGGATATCACAGACGCCCGCCATTTTCGCTTTAGGTTCTAGCGAGCCTCAAAACCGCGATGCGGATTCAGCTAAAAACCCCGTCAGCCTTTTGCCTTTCCTGGACTGTGGGACTGTTGACTCGACCGGGACACGGGAAGCCAGCTTTACAGCTTCACTATCATCACAACGCGACCGAATGGGCTCATGAAACCAATCCACGACCGGATGCCTGTGATCTACGATGCCGCGATGGGCCGTCAGTGGCTCGATGAGCAGTTTCGCCAGCGCATCGGTTTGGGCGAGGCTGGAGGCGAGAAGTTCTTGGATAGCTACGGGAGTCTTGTCGGAGCTGCTCATCTAATCCTCCTACCTAATGGCTAGGTAATTACGCAACTTCATCAACGCAACCGGAGAATACACTATTGTCAACTGGAGGATACGGTAGTCCGTTACAAAAAGGCTAGGGAGAAAGAAAAAGAGCTTTTTCCAGCCGATTATTCACCCGGCATGCCGGTTGCTGAGAAAATTCATAAACGTTCCATCTAGAAAACTCTGGGAAAGGTTCGAAGCGAGAAACTGTGATTCAGGGACGAGGTTTCGCGGGGACTCACGGAGGAAAAAATGAAAAAATATGTCCTTTTACGCCGAACGTGCTGGCGCGGGCAGACAGAGTGATTCGCTAAGTGCTCGTGAAAGATAAACAGAAAAACTCCACGGAGGAAGACCTATGGCTCACCTCAAAACTCATTGCTCTGTGCTGGTGTTCATCGAAATGCTACTGTCGATTACTTCTTTCGCAGTGGCGGCCGAAAAATTTATTTCCAAAGTGCCTGACGCAACCGGCACATACTGCCACTTGAAATTCCCGGCAATTTCGGAAAATACGCTCTTTTCAGATCGGCCAGTGCTTAAAGAATCGAGCGAGGGCGATATCGTAGACTTCTATGGGCCTTGCAATTACGACCCCCTAGGCAAAGAAGAAGTTCTAAAACAGAGAGTTAATTACCAGCGGGAACGACGCCGACGATACGGTAGCGACTGAGTAAAAGCAATGCGGTCCAAAACGACACGATCTGCCACATCCTTGCAAGTGGCCGAAATGACCGTGTCTTGGACACGGAAGCGATGAAACTACTTCGTTTGTACTCTTTCCTCCGTCGCGAAAACGAGATGTGATCCATGAGGTTCGTACGTTTGCTGGCTATCTCGGTCCTCACCGCACTGACGATGATTATCGATAGTTGCACGCCTACGATGAATCAGTTGACGCCACCAGAAAATTATAAGGGGAGTTTGCCGCCCAGCCAATCATTGGGCAGGGCGATTACTGGATTTATCTTTGTTGGCCGAGGCCAAGGTGAAAAGAACGCTCAGTTAACCGAAATCAGGTATACGAAGTTAGAAGCCACTATCGAAGGAGCATAACATGCCAGTTCAGTTTCCACTCAATCCTGATCAGCTCCCGATGGGAGCAAACGTTACACTTGACGGAGCCGGAGTTACGTTTCGCGTGCGCGCGCCACGAGCACAAAACGTTTGGGTGCGAGGAACCTTCAACGGTTGGGGAGTCGATAATACGACGCGGCTGCACGAGCATGGCGAGTATTGGGTTGGATATATCGATGGCATCAGGGAGGGTGAACGTTATAAGTATTACGTTCAAGGTCAGCTTCCTAGCCCGGAATGGAAGCGAGATCCGTGGGCGCGCGAGCTTACGAAGGATCCCCCACACCCTTACTCTGAATGCATCGTCCATCGTCCGGACACTTTCATTTGGCACGACGTTGGTTATGAACCGCCGTATTTCCACGACTTGGTTATCTATCAATTGCACATCGGTACGTTTGATGGTCTTAGCCGCGAGTCTCGGGTTGCGAAGTTCTTAGATGTTCTCGGTAGGCTTGATTATCTTGCCGCCCTAGGCGTCAATGCATTGCTGTTCCTACCGATCGTCGAGTTTTCCAGCCAAAGAAGTCTAGGTTATGAAGGAGCGGACATCTTTTCTCCTGAACAGGACTATTGTATCGACGAAATTGAGTCGGCAAACTACGTTCCTCTCGTCAATGAGCTCCGCGGGCGCGCCGGACTGCCCGCTGTCGATCCGGCATTTCTTGGCGTGATGTCGCACCAATTGAAAGTAGTTGTGGAGCTCTGCCATAAGCGAGGCATAGCTGTTCTGCTTGACGTCGTTTACAACCACGTCAATAAAGATATCCCTGGCCCACACGGGATCGAAAGCATTTGGAACTTTGAGCAGTGGAACATGCACCATGATCATGAGAGTTATCTCTGGTCGGATAAAGATCACAACGGGCCTTGCTGGGATATCGATTGGAAGGAGCCCTGCCGACAATACTTGATTGATAACGCCCTATTTTTCCTCCAAGAGTATCACATCGATGGTCTTCGCTATGATGAAACGACTAAAATAATCGAAATGAACCCTGCGAAAGGTTGGGAATGGTGTCAGCACGTCACGAGCAGCGTACGACATGTCAAGCCTAGAGCCGTTCAGATCGCCGAACATTGGCCTTGGGGGGGACCTGACCCATGGGTGGTCGGCACCGAACGGGGTCATGCCGGTTTTGACGTTTGTTATCACGACGGGCTGCGGCGTGCGATCCGTGACGCACTACGCCAAGCATCCTACGGCATGAACGCTCCGGTCGATATCGACAGAATTGCGAAATTTCTCTGGCCGGAAGGATTTCCAAAAGCCTGGCGAACGCTGCAACATATCGAAAACCACGATCTCGTTCACGAGAAAGAAGAGGACCGCATACCACAACTCGCGGCGCCGAATCAAACGCGCAGCTGGTGGGCAGTAAGCCGCAGTCGTGTCGCCTCGGCTCTTCTGCTAACCGCGCCGGGTATCCCTATGCTCTTCATGGGACAAGAGTTTTTGGAGGACAAACGCTGGAGCGACAACCCAGACAACTCTCCCGGTAGCCTCATATGGTGGCATGGCCTCGATTCCGGAACGGATCGTGCAATGGTGAATTTTCACAGATTTATGGAAGAACTCATCCGTACGCGCATGAATTACCCAGCGCTACGCGGTGACGGGCTCAACGTCCTACACTGCTGGAATCCGACGCGCGTGCTCGCCTATCATCGGTGGATTCAGGGAAGTGGGCAGGACGTCGTCGTCGTTACAAGCCTGAACGACCAGACGTTTCAAAACTATGAGCTACCGTGGCCTATAGGCGGCCGCTGGGGGGAAGTATTCAATAGCGATGCGTACGACGATTATCAACCCACGGGCAACGGCGGCGCCATTGAAGCTCAATGGGAAGAACGAGACAACATGCCGGCAATCGCACGCATCACGATTCCCGCGAATTCGCTGCTCCTATTTGCGCGCCAATAAGACTGAAGAACATTCGATTCGAAATGGCCTCGCTGACTAGTAATCAACTGGTCTGTTCGACCTACTTACGCGGACAGCGGTTTTGAGCTCTTGAATGCCATTCAAAAATCGATCGTGACTAGATTCTGAACTGGCCGTCAAAGGTGAACAAAACCAAGCCCCGAGCGCCGCTCTTATTGGGTAGTTCTTGGGGCTTGTTATTTCTGGTACACGGACAAAAGGCGGACACAAACAAAGTTTCTCTAGTATTCGACTGAAGGAGATTCGACTCAATTGCAGCTGTAACCACCTCACCAGCACCCGATTGCAGAACCGACGACGAGGATGACCGCAATCGCTTATCGAGAACAAAAAGTTGTCGGTGTCTTTGATCATCAATCTTAAAACCGCAAAGCAAATCGGCTTAACCATTCCGCCGAACGTGCTGGCGCGTGCGGACAGGGTGATTAAGTGACTGCTCGCGCGAGCTCTAAAGGGTCAGACACGATGCTCACCGGCGAGTGTAAATCTCTGCGGCGCGTGCTGTTTCGGTGCCCGCGTATAACTCTTCCGTCTTTGGCAATCTCGTACCGGCAAGCCGTCGTATCTCTCGGCGTAAACTCTACACCTGTAACATTGGATAAGCCTGGCCGCGTTAAGACTTCGAGCTTCTCACAGACTGCCCGATATTTTGCGCAAAAAACTCTCCAGCCGAAGTGAAGACAATCATCGAGATGGGCATCAAGAACGACGTTTGCTCGCTCAGGATAAATCGATCACATGGGAATTTTCGACGAAGACTACACTTAAACGATTCTAGACGCCCAGCAGAGCGCGTCACAATTCTCATGTCATTGTCACGATTGCCAAATCTGACTAGTCTGCATCCTGGTTTCTAGCCGTTTCGTCTGATTTACCACATTTTTTGTAATTCTTCTCATTAGGCATCTAAATTGCTTTCGCTTGCCACTCACTGTCGAGGTCTGGGTGGTAAAGGAAAAAAATAGTCATTCTTCTGAACGTTTGTTGACGCTTCACGAAGTCGCCAAATACCTCAACGTGAACAAATTCACGGTCTATCGGTTGCTGGCTCAAAAGCGGCTTCCAGCATTTAAAGTTGGTAACCAATGGCGATTTAAGGAAAAAATGATTGAAGATTGGCTGACGAAGAACGCAAAGAAACCGCAGAAGTGAAGTTCTGCACTACCTGAGTCAGGCCGAACCTCGCTGCGGTGATGTACACTCGCTACCGGGCGGTTCGAGCGCCTATCGCGGTACTCGATGGCGACGTTCTGTCCTTCCACGTAGCAGCGAGATCACTCGATTGCTAATCGAGTGGTCTATTCCAATGTCGTTAGGGCAAGAGTTTTTTCAAAACTGTCCGTCAACTGGCCAGGAAATTTGTCAGCGCAGTAGAACAATCGTGAGTGACCTTGGCGATCGAGGGATGATGATCCTTTATCCTTTCTAATTTATAGTTTAAGAACGCTCTTGCCCGAAACCCGCCAAATCTAATAGACTACAAAAAATTTTGGCCAACCAGGAATGGCGCTATAGCCAGATCTCCGCGCGGGGCTACGCCGGAAATCACCGTTAAAAAGTTAACCTTCCCAAGGGATCACCGCCGAAAGGACAGACGAGTTGATTCCAACGAACGGCGATCAAACGAAACTGTCACAGACGACGAACGGAAGCGGCGCGCGATCGGAGGCGAGATAATCGATGCTTCAACTTAGGTCGGAAGAGCAGGCGTGGCTTGATGTGTACCGGGAAGCTCTGAACAAGAAGCATCCAGGCACGGTTCAAGAAATGCTCATCTACGGCTCGAAAGCACGCGGACAAGCGCACGCCGAAAGCGATGTGGATATTATCCTTATCGTCAAGAACGACGCAAAAGCCCTTAAGAGAGAGCTGCGGCGCATCGGTTACTTATTGGCTGCAAAGACCGAAGTGCTACCTTCTATTCTCGCTTACACCCAAGACGAGTGGGAAAGCCGGAGGCGAAGCGGTTCGAGCTTCCGTAAAGCCGTCGAGCGCGACGCGGTGCGTGTCTTTAAAGAGAACACACAAATCAAGAACAGAAGGCAACATAAGGGCGCGTAATTCTTAGAGTGGCGATCTAACGGGCCGAGGGGATAAAATAGAATATATGGAAAAGGGCAAGGCTATGGATACGGCTGGAGTCATAGCAAAGAAGAACGACATCCTTAAAATCGCTGCTAAGCACGGGGCGCGCAACATTCGGATTTTTGGGTCAGTGGCCCGTGGCGAAGCTAGACTGGACAGCGACGTAGACTTTCTCGTTGATATGGAGCCGGGCCGCACACTGTTCGACATGGGGGGCTTGCTGATGGATTTGCGTGATTTGCTCGGGCTAGAGGTGGACGTCGTGACCGAGCAAGGCCTTAAGCCGCGGATTCGCGATCGTGTCCTAAAAGAGGCCGAGTTTTTATGAGGGACCCCAAGGAACGCCTCCGCGATATTCTGGAGGCCATAGCGAGTATCGAACGCTATGCCGCGCGTGGCAGACCGGCGTTTGAGAGCGATGAACTTATCCAGAATTGGTTCGTGCGTCATCTTCAGATTATCGGTGAAGCGGCCTACGCGCTTCCCCAAAAATTACGCGATCAACGGCCGGACATTCCATGGACTGAGATCATAGGCATGCGCCATATTCTTGTTCACGACTATTTCGTGATCGACATCGATATTGTTTGGGATGCGGTTCAACGCGATTTGCCGGATTTAAAGGGTAAGGTCCAAGTCATGTTGCGCGCGCTGGAATCAAAGCCCTGAGCGAACGCTCTCACAGACTCCCGACCATCGAAATCATCGCTCCACCGGAAATTTAAAGGAGAGAAGTGCCATGAGGTATTTTGACTATCAGCCGGTTGCTCGCGACGCAAAGATACCTGACCAAAAGTTACGGAAACTCGTTGAGCTTATCGGAAAAGAATTTCCAAACGACCAGATGATGGCCGAGCTCCATGCGTTGCGAGCTTGCCAAGCCATACGTGACGGTCACATCCAGATAGATGACGCTCTGAAGCTGCAAGCGGAAAGCCGGGCCTAGGACGGCATAGCAAATCGGCCGGTATGAGCTGTCACGGCTGTTGCCTGGCTCAACATTTCGACGTTTCGAGAATTCCCGAAACATGGAAGTTCCCCACCCGAGTCTGTCTTTGAACTTTGAACGCTTGAACCGCCGCAACGCGGGGAACGGAGCGCATCCTTTCACCAGCTCAGAGCCCGTGCTGAGTCTTATCGAAGGAACGAGCGGACGATCGAGCCCATCGTGGTGATTCCTCGACGGGCTCGGAACTGAAGGCCGTCGAGGCAGCCTGCCGTGAGGCTTCTCGAACGGTCGAACCATTTGAACGGTCTCGGTCTTCGGGAGCGCGTAAATCACGAACACGCAACTGGTGTCGATACACGCTCACGGCCCTTATCCTTTATCCCTTTGCCTTCATCCTTTTCAGAGTCCTTTCGCCCTTATCCTTTGAAACTCGCCCACGACGGTTCTCTCGAGCACGATCCACGATCACGTCCCTTCTCCGAACACGGCTTCAACACATCGGCGAGTTCCGCTGCTCAACTGATGCGGCCACCGTATCGACCTCAAGTTAGACCTGTGATATGAAGAGTTCAGCTACGCTCCCCATCGCGTTCACTTAATAAAATGAGGAGGGATACATGATCCCAATCATCGTGAACGGCAAGAAGTACCAAGTAGACGTCGATTCCGACACTCCTCTGCTCTGGGTGCTCCGTGAAAACCTCGGCTTAACTGGCACCAAGTTCGGTTGCGGCATCGCGCAGTGCGGCGCTTGCACCATCCATGTCGATGGTCAACCGATTCGTTCTTGCATCACGCCGATCGCATCCGTCAAGGAAAAGAAGATCACTACGATCGAAGGGCTTTCAGCGGACGGCAGCCACCCGATTCAGAAAGCCTGGATCGCCGAGGAGGTTCCCCAGTGCGGCTACTGCCAATCCGGCCAGATCATGTCGGCCGCGGCCCTGCTGGCGGCAAAGCCCAAGCCCAGCGACGCGGATATCGACGCGGCGCTGTCGGGTAACATCTGCCGCTGTGGAACGTATCAGCGGATTCGCCGTGCGATTCACCGCGTCGCGGGCACCCTGGCCCAGGGAGGTGCGAAATGAGCGCGATCGTCAATCTGAGCCGGCGTGGTTTTCTCAAAGCAGGCATCGCTGCGGGCGGATTGTTGCTTGGGTTTCATGTTCCGGCCTCCAGGCGGTGGGCCGCAGCCGCAACACTCTCATCAGAGCAAGCCACCCTCAATTCCTGGATCCGCATTGCCAGAGACGGCACCGTGACCATCATCGTCGGCCAGTCGGAGATGGGACAGGGGGTCATGACGTCGATTCCCATGATCATTGCTGATGAATTGGAAGCCCAGTGGTCGAACGTTCGCATCGAGCAGGCTCCGGCCCATCCGGACTACGGCGACCCCGCACGGGGCGGGGAGCAATCCACC
Organism: uncultured delta proteobacterium; assembly: GCA_963804165.1. Classification (GTDB taxonomy): domain Bacteria; phylum Desulfobacterota; class Binatia; order UBA9968; family UBA9968; genus DP-20. The sequence goes on along the minus strand of CAWDPO010000002.1, from coordinate 261,579 downwards.
AACGGCAGCCGGAGCATTCGCAACATGCTAACCCTTTGGCGCCGGGCGGGCGCGGCAGCCAGAGAGATGTTGGTTGCTGCAGCGGCAAAAGAATGGGGCGTCTCCCCGGATGAATGCTTCGCGGAGCAAAACACGGTCATCCATCGCCCATCCGGCAGAAAGCTCACTTACGGTGAGCTTGCGGACAAAGCCGCGCAGCTGCCGGTGCCGAAAGAACCCAAGCTCAAATCGCCCGACCAATTTCGTCTTATCGGCAAGGCGGTTGCGCGTCTGGATACGCCGGACAAAGTCACTGGCCGGGGCGTTTACGGTATTGACGTAAAAGTTCCGGGGATGTTGATCGCGACCGTGCAGCGCTGCCCCGTGTTCGGCGGAAAGGTGGCGAGCTTCGACGCCACCAAGGCCAAATCGGTCAAAGGCGTGCGCCACGTCGTGCAAATCGGCTCCGGAGTTGCGGTGGTGGCCAGCAGTTATTGGGCCGCCAAGAAAGGCCGAGAGGCGCTCAAGATCACCTGGGACGAAGGACCGAACGCCCAACTGAGCAGCGCTGAGATCAGCCGCATTTATGCGGATGCCGCAAAGCAATCCGGACCGGCGGCGCGCAAGGAAGGCGATGCGGTAACCACGCTCGCCGGCGCTGCCAAAACCATGGATGCGATTTACGAGGTGCCTTTTCTCGCGCACGCAACGATGGAGCCGATGAACTGCACCGCCCACGTCAGGAAGAATAACTGTGAAGTATGGGTAGGAACACAAAACCAGACCGGCACGCAGAGAACCGCCATGCGCATCTCCGGATTTCCGCGGGAGGCGGTCAAGGTCAACACCATGCTGTTGGGAGGCGGCTTCGGACGGCGCGGCGAACAGGATTTTGTTGCTGATGCCGTCGAAACGTCGAAGGCGGTCAACGCTCCCGTCAAGGTCATTTGGTCGAGAGAAGATGATACGAGGCACGGTCACTATCGGCCTGCAACCTACAACGTTTTTCGCGCCGCCCTCGATGAGCGCGGAACGCCCGTAGCCTGGCTGCACCGAATCGTCGCTCCCTCCATCGGCGTACAACACGGCCGGCCGCTGAAAGACGGCATCGACTCTTTGATGACCGAAGGCGCGGCCAATCTTCCTTATGCGATTCCCAATCTACAAGTTGAATACACTTACAAAGACCTCGGCATTCCTGTCGGATTCTGGCGCTCGGTCGGGGCGTCCCAAAACGCTTTCATCACTGAGTCTTTCATCGACGAGTTGGCGGCCGCCGCCGGAAAGGACCCTTTCGAGTTCCGGCGCGACTTGCTCACCAAGGCCGCGCGCCACAAAGGTGTGTTGGAGCTGGCCGCGGAGAAAGGCGATTGGGGAAAGCCGCTGCCGCAAGGACGCCTCCGAGGGATTGCCGTCGCTTTTTCCTACGGCAGCTACGCCGCCGAGGTCGCCGAAATCTCGATCGAAAAAGACGGCAAAGTGCGGGTTCATCGCGTGGTCTGCGCCATCGACTGCGGCACCGTCGTCAATCCCGACACGGTCAAAGCTCAGGTGGAAGGGAGCATCGTCTGGGGTCTGACGGCAGCGCTCTACGGCGCCATTACGATCGACAAGGGGCGAGTGCAGCAAAGCAACTTCCACGACTATCCGATGCTGCGAATCAACGAGATGCCAGCCATCGACGTTCACATCGTTCCCAGCAACGCTCCGGCCGGCGGCGTGGGAGAGCCCGGTGTGCCGCCGCTCGCGCCGGCGGTATGCAACGCTATCTTTACCGGCACCGGCAAGCGCATCCGAAAATTGCCGATTCGAATCGAAGAACTGAGAACTACCTGAGACTGGCCCCGACGATGTAAACAATCTTTTCTAAATCCCGAGCGATGACAGAGTGAGTCATAAAGGGTCGTAGACGCCTCGTCGAAGGTGGACTGATACTCATTTTGACGTTTTGAGAATTGTCAAAACGTGCAAGTTCCCCTCGGTGCTAATTTTCGTGATTTGAACGCCGCCACGGGTTTATGCGGACAGGGCACGAATCACGTCCACGAGCACAACCAGGGCGAACTTGAAAGGATAAAGGCTGAAGGATAAAGGCTAAGGCCCGACGGCGATGGCGAACCATCTAAAGGAGAAAGGAGAAGAGATCAGGGACAGCTCGGAGCGAGATGAATGAATCTCAAAATCCGGACGAAGGCCTACGCACTTTCGGTGACCCGCCTTTTCGCAGAATTGCCGAAGAGAACGGAGGCGCAGATCATGGGAGGACAGCTGCTGCGTTTCGGCACATCAGTCAGACGTGCAAGTTCCCTTTCCTAGTTTTGACCCCGGACTTGATCCCGGGGATTGAACGGCTTGAACGATTTGAACGGGGCCGCCGTACCAATGGTATCCTTTTGCCTTTCTCCTTTCCCTGAACTCTTTCCTAGTTGATTCGTCGAATCTATTTGTAGTACACTGACGTATTACAGGAAGGATCGCTTGCATGACCTTAAGTGTTCGATTGGATGCAAAAACGGAATCGCTGATTGGCCGGTTAGCGCGAAGGCGACGGCAGAGCAAGTCTGAAGTCATACGGGACGCGATCGGCGTGCTTGCCAAGCAGGAAGAGAAAGACGCGGGAAAGAAGCGTCCCTATGATCTGGTCGCCCATCTGATCGGTTGCGTCGACAGCGGCGGCGCAAACCTATCGCGAAACACCGGCGAAAAGTTCTCTAAGCTTTTACGTGAAAAGGCCAATGCCCGCCGTTCTCGTTGATACGGGGCCGCTGGTGGCCTTGCTGGATCGCAGTGATCCGGATCACGTTGCCTGCCAGGAGACTCTCAGCTCGCTGAACGATTCGATGGTAAGCGTGTGGCCGGTTATAACCGAGGCCATGTATATGTTGAGAGCCTATTGGCAAGCCCAGGAGGCGCTGTGGGCAATGATAGAAATGGGAGCGGTGGAAATCCTGCTGTTAAACATCGATGACGTTCCGCGAATGAAGGAATTGATGCGCAAGTATCGCGATCTGCCGATGGACCTCGCTGACGCCGCGCTAGTGCGCGTCGCAGAGCGCGAGCGGTTGCGGCGGATTTTTACCCTCGACCGTCGCGACTTTCAAGTCTACCGCCCCTCACGAATCGGTCGTTTTGTGATACTTCCTACTCGGTAGGTTCAAGAGCACGCTAGATATCGGTTACCCTGTCCACGACAGTTTCCCCCCACGATCACGAGCACGGCTTTTCCCGAACACCTGCGCGAGCCGGCCAATCTTTTCAAAATTGTCCAATATTAGACTGTAATCCGTTTCGAGCCTGCTTAACCTTTTATATATTAGCGCCAAAAGTTTCTCTCAGTGGGGTTTTACGCGGCGAGACTCGAGAGGCAAACATCCTAAGTGGGATCATCGCCAAGCTCGGGCGAATTTGTATTTTGACGTTTTGAGAATTGTCAAAACGTGCAAGTTTCCCCTTTCCGAATCTGACCTTGAACTTTTGAACCTTGAACCTTTGAACCAGCTTTGATCGGTTAACGATGAGCACGATCACGGTAGTTCTCCTGAAGGAGCACGATCCACGAATACGAGCACAACCACGGCTTTTCGGTTCTGTCTGCTCCCGACTGTTGCCTATTGCTATTTAGGTTGCCTCGCGGCTCACGCCCTGTTTGATTATCCTTCCGCCTTTTGCCTTTGGATACTTTTGCTCTTTGCCTTTATCCTTTGTAGAGTCACGAGCACGAGCCAAGACGCGTACAAAATGATAAATGGGTGGTTCTGCGTGATACATCAATATTGATGTTGCCAACCAATGGATTTCATAGTAGAGTTCTATGAGACGGTGGCGGGTAGCTGCCCGGTGCGGGAGTTCCTGGACGAGTTGAAAGCCACTAATCCAGATGACTTCGCTGCCGTGGTTGCGGGCTTGGCCAAACTTCGTAATCGCCAGTATCACCGTGAGCCGCTGTCCAAAACGCTTGGAGATGGTCTTTTTGAGCTGCGTCATGTCGGCAAGCTCAACACCCGCGTTATCTGGTTTTTTATGAAGAACCGTCGGATCGTGGCGCTCCACGGGATTCGTAACAAAGGGCAGTCGATCCCCGCTCGTGACCTCGATACTGCACGGGAACGGATGCGTGACTGGAGAAAAAGAGCAGAGCCATGACAAGAACCAACTTCGACCGCTATCTCGATAAGCAACTCCAGGATCCGGAGTTTGCCGCCCGCTTTAAGAGCGCTGGCGAGGCGTGGGATGTTGCGCTGCAGATTGCGGCACTGCGCGAAAAGGCCGGGCTATCCCAAAAGGACCTCGCCAAGTTGCTCAAAACTTCGCAACAGCAGATTAGCCGTCTTGAATCCCCCGGTTATGAAGGTCACTCGTTGAGTACGCTTCGCCGGGTCGCCAGCGTCCTGCGCGCCCGGGTACGCGTTGTGTTCGAGCCGGCAGAAAGAAAGAGTGGGATGCATGTCGCCGAATCCGCCGCGTCGTACGGCGCCCAGCGCAAGAAAAACAAACGAAGATAGGCTCTAACTTGCCGATGATTCGAGAAGAATTCCCGCGAAACATGGATGTTCGTTCGGCCCTGAGGGTTGAACATTTGAATCGGCGGTTCCTCGCTGTAGCCTAGTGTCTGCTGGCTGGCTTCACATTTTGACGTTTTGAGAATTGTCAAAACGTGGAAGTTCCCCCTTTCCGAATCTGACCTTGAATTTTTGAACCTTGAACCTTTGAACCAGCTTTGATCGGTTAACGACTTGAACGGAGCGATCCTTCGATAAATCTCAGGAGGAGCGGACGATCGAGCCGGTCATGGTGAGCCGGCCGAACCATTGAATGGCTTGAACCATTTGAACGGAACGATCCCCCATGATGAATGGAGCGTAGCGGTTGAACCCTTCGATGGACTCAGGACAGGCTCTTTGAATGGCTTGAACGGGCCGGCCGCAGTTTCCCGACTCACGAACACGATCTACGATCACGATCATGGTCACGCCGGTGTCCGACAACGTTGGCAGTATTGTCGAACGAGTGTGAACGGGTTTCCAAAGAACGCCGCAAGTTCCGCAAAATGGCCATGCACCGCGTGGCATTGTGGTTGCGTTGTCTGCTCGCCATGCTGATGCTCAGAAATGGCGGGAAGTTCACGGATCAACAGATTCACAAATATCTTAAAAAGGCGCTTTTGTGTTTCGCCATCGTTGTCGTTGCGATCTTCGCAACGCGCTATGTCCAACTTCCGCTTGTCGGATTGATCACGACCGTGCTTGCGATCGCGCTGTTCAAGGCCAATTTCACGCGGTGGTCTAATTGGTCCGTCGGTAAGCGCGGTGAAATCGCGATATCCGATGCCCTTAGATCCCTGTCCAACCATTACGTCGTGTTAAACGATCTCATGTTGCCGGACGGCAAAGGCAACGTCGATCACTTGGTGATGGGCCCTAACGGCCTGTTTGTGATCGAGACCAAAAACTATTCGACCTTCGTCAAATGTTTCGGCGACGATTGGTTCGTCAACGGCAAGAAGATTCGTAGCCTGAGCAAGCAGGCCAAGCGCAATGCCATCGCCGTGAGAGAGAACTTGACGGCTGTTTTTGCGGATCAAGGAAACCGCCTCCCATTCGTCACTGCGTTGCTTGTTTTCGTCAATGGCAACGGCCGGTTCTCGATCAGAAACCCTACCGTTCCTGTCCTGCGCTCATCAGAGCTCGCTGAATTTATCGCTCGGTACAACAGCGCGAGACCGCCATCGATTACGTCGCCGGAGCTAAGGCGTGCGATCGTCCACCATCTCCACCTTCTCCAGCAAAATGCCGACAAATTAGTCGCGAACAGTTAGTCTTTTTCAAACCGCGCCGTCAATACGTCCCTCCTCATTTCGACGTTTCGGGAATTCTCGAAACGTCGAAGCAAGCTTGACAGCGATAATGATTTCGCCGTACACCGCGGCGATGGATGAAACCAAATATCGTGAATCGCGGATCTGTCGGCTACTCGGTAATCCGGTGATCTACCAGCTCGTCGTTCTTCTCGATGACGGCGGGCCGATGACTCCTAGTAATCTTGCCAAGCTTGCCGGTCGCTCGGTGCAGACGGTCAGCGGTCATCTCGCCAAGCTACGCGCGGCTGACATCGTCCGGTATGATACGGCGGGGAAAGAAGTTCGCTATTGGCTCAAGCACTTCGGCGAAACGCGCGCGCTATTAAAAGCTCTTGAGAAAATCATCCATGCGTCGGGCCAGCTTGCTTAGATCCTCATTTCGACGTTTCGAGAATTCTCGAAACGTGGAAGTTCCGCCCTAGGTTGGACCGGAATCACGAGGATGCCTTTTCTCATCCTTTCGAACTGCGACGAACACGGAGTTTGGCCGAACAAGCCCATACCGATACCCTCTCCAACGATCGGCACATTTCGTCCTTGATTGCCGATCACCAAATCGCCTAGAATTCGCAAACGTTTGCAACTAGGACGCCGTCATTTTGAAACTCTATTGCGATACAAACGTGTATAACCGCTGCTTCGATGAGCAAAATCAACTCCGAATCAGGCTCGAATGCACCGCGATAGAGGGCGTCTACGCATTGGCAGAAGCCGGGCGGTTGGAATTGACCTGGTCTTTCATGTTGGATTACGAGAACGGTCTGAATCCCCACCCGGATCGCAAAGAATGGGTCGAGTTGTTATCGCGTATGTGTACGGATACAATTGCCCCATCGCCACAAATTCTAACTTTGGCTCGACGGCTCATGAAGCTGCGAAAGTTCAAACCAAGGGATGCGCTTCACGTGGCGTGCGCCCAACACGGTGGATGCGACTTCTTCATTACCTGCGACGATACATTGATCCAACGCGCGTCGAGAGGTGGTCGTCAGTCGGTGCTTCAAGTGAAAGTCGTTAATCCGGTGGAATTCATACGAAACGAGGGCAGTCGTTATGGCAAAGGTTAGGAGCGAACGAGATCTTGTAGATAACGGTATTCGGGCATTGGTCGACGCCTTGGGCTATAGCGGAGCGGCCCGCTTTCTCCGTCACTTTTCCAAGGGTAATGGCGATTACCTCCAGATTCAAAGCAAACTCTTCAAAGGGATGCGTCTGGAACAGATATACAAAAAGGCCGGCGAGCACTATTCCAGCAAGCAGAGCTGATTGTCCTCGCTAATTCAACTCGGCTGCAGAGATATTCGAATTCATTTCGACGTTTCGAGAATTCTCGAAACGTGGAAGTTTCCCCTTAGGTTGGGGAATCACGAGGACGCCTTTTCTCATCCTTTCGAACTGCCACGATCACGGGCCTTTATCCTTTATCCTTTTGCCCTTATCCTTCCCCAACCCCGCGCCGCCCCAGATTCTTTTCAAAATTGTCCAATATTAGACTGCAATCCGTTTCGACCCTGCTTAACCTTTTAGATAGCGGCGAGACTCGAAGGCAAACATCCTTGGTGGGATCATCGCCTGTATCGGGTTAATTTGTATTTTGACGTTTTGAGAATTGTCAAAACGTGCAAGTTCCCCCTTTCCGAATCTGACCTTGAACTTTTGAACCTTGAACCTTTGAACCAGCTTTGATCGGTTAACGATGAGCACGATTACGGTAGTTCTCCTGAAGGAGCCTGAAGGAGCCCGATCCACGATCACGAATCACGAACACGAATGCGCCCCGGTCACAATCACGGCTTTTATCCTTCGTCTCTTTGCCGTTTATCCTTTGCCAGGCTACGGCCACGGCGACTGTCCGGAGAGGTTCACTGTATTTGGACGGTCGCTCGGCTTAGGATATATTGTTAAGCGGAAAGTCGAGGATGCATAGTCTCGACAGGAGGCTTTTATGACGAACCAACCTTCGGTCGTACATCGCGACCCGGAGATATTAGGTGGAACCCCCGTCTTCGTGGGCACGCGCGTCCCGCTGCGAAACCTCTTTGACTATCTCGAGCGTGGACATGATATCGATGAGTTTCTCGACGCATTTCCATCGGTTTCTCGCGAACAGGCCATCGCGGTTCTTGAGAACGCTCACGAGGCTTTGACCGCTGATGCGCGTCCTGCTCGATGAACAACTGCCGCGTCACCTTGCCAGGGACATCGTCGGGCACGATGTCAGCACCGTTCAGCAGCGCGGGTGGGCCGGACTTAAGAATGGCGAGCTCCTTCGGGTCGCGGCTGACGCGGGCTTTGATGTTCTGGTGACCGCTGATCGCAACCTACAATTTCAGCAAAACCTATCGCAATCGCAACTCGGCATAATCCTTCTCTTCGCTCCAAGTAATGCCCTTGAGGATCTCCGTCCGCTCGTGCCAAATCTGCTCGCCGCTATTCCGAAGAGCCGCCCCGGCCAGTTGTTACGCGTAGAACTCTAGGACATCACAGCCCGGCCCCGAATTGCGTCGTCGCTCTATTTAACGATGTAAACTGCTCATTTCGACCTTTCGAGAATTCTCGAAACGTGGAAGTTCCCCCCACGACCACGAACACGGCACTTCTCCCCACCACGAAACACGAACACGAGTCCCCCGCCCCAGATTCTTTTCAAAATTGTCCAATATTAGACTGCAATCCGTTTCGAGCCTGCTTAACCTTTTAGATATTAGCGCGAAAAGTTTTTGTCAGTGGGGTTTTACGCGACGAGACGAGGAGGCAAACATCCTGAGTGGGATCATCGCCAAGCTCGGGCGAATTTATATTTTGACGTTTTGAGAATTTCCGAAACAAGAAAGTTTCCTCTCTTTGGTTTTAATTCCTCGAACGTTTGGAACCATTGGAACCCTGGAACGCTCGGAACCGGCCGCGGTGTTGATAATCCTTTTGCCCTTATCCTTTTATAATTCGCCCTTGTCAGAAACCCGTCAAATCTAATAGACTACGAGAAATTTTGGCCGATTTAGACCCGACATCAACCCAGAGCGCCGCACCACCGCGCCGGTGAGTTTTCTCCAAACCGACTCGAATTTAGGTGACGATGAAGCGAGGCATAACTCGCTGGCAGATGAGAATTATAACGTCGAATGGATCTAACTCCCTATCACGCCAAATACTACGCTTATGAGCTGACCAAGCGCTGCTCGTCGGACAGCATCGAGAAGCTCGCCGGCGCGGTTGCCAGCGCGCAGGTTGATCTCAATCCGCACCAGGTTGATGCGGCGCTCTTTGCTTTTAACTCGCCGCTTTCGAAGGGCGCGCTGCTGGCTGACGAAGTCGGACTGGGAAAGACTATCGAGGCGGGTCTGGTCCTTTCGCAACGATGGGCGGAGCGGAAGCGGCGCATTCTCGTCATCGTGCCGTCCAATCTGCGTAAGCAGTGGCATCAGGAACTAACGGAAAAGTTTTTTCTGCCTTGCCGGATCTTGGAGACCAAGTCCTATAACGACGCGATCAAACAAGGGCTCTTCAAACCGTTCGAGGTGAAAGACGCCATCGTCATCTGCTCCTACCACTTTGCGCGCAGCAAGGCGTCGGACGTCGCGAATACGCCGTGGGATCTCGTTGTGATCGACGAAGCGCATCGACTGCGCAACGTTTACAAGCCTTCCAATGTAATTGCGAACACGCTCAAGGGTGCATTGCAGGACCGGCACAAGCTTCTCCTCACGGCTACGCCGCTGCAAAATTCGCTGCTGGAACTCTTCGGGCTCGCGAGCATCATCGACGAGCACGCTTTCGGCGATCTGAAAAGTTTTCGTGAGCAGTTTGCCAACCTGTCTCAGGATCAAGTCTTCCGAACTCTCAAGGCGCGTCTGAAGCCGATTTGCCATCGCACATTGCGTCGGCAGGTTACCGGCTACATTCCTTATACTAAGCGTCTACCAATTCTTGAAAAATTTACGCCGGAGGAAAGCGAAGACCAGCTCTACGAACTGGTGTCGGAATATTTGCGCCGTCCGAACCTCCAGGCGCTTCCCTCCAGCCAGCGCTCGCTGATGACGTTAGTTTTGCGCAAGCTGCTGGCATCTTCGAGTTTCGCCATAGCGGGAGCGCTCACGTCCATTTCGAACCGGCTCAAGGCCAAGCTCGCAGAAGCAGGAGCCAAAAGAACCGTTGGAAGAAGAGCTCGACCAAGACTACGAGGCCTTGGACGAGACCGCGGAAGAATGGGACGACGACGAACCCGCCTCACCGCTTTCGGAAGCTGACCGCGCCGCCATTGAGGCTGAGATCGCTGATCTCGACAACTTCGCCCGTCTAGCCACGTCCATCGACCACAACGGCAAGGGCAAAGCCTTGCTGAAGGCGCTCGCTATCGCCATGAAGAAAGCCGTGGAACTCGGCGCCGAGCAGAAGGCGATCATCTTCACCGAATCCCGCCGCACTCAGAGTTATCTATTGCGAGTATTGGCGGACAGCCCGTGGAAGGATGGCATCGTCCTGTTCAACGGCTCCAATACCGATGACGGTTCCAAGGCGATCTACGCCGATTGGCTGGAATGTCACCAGGGCACGGACCGTGTCACGGGCTCGCGCACCGCCGACATGCGCTCCGCCCTAGTCGATTACTTCCGTGAGCAGGGACAGATCATGATCGCCACGGAGGCTGGTGCAGAAGGCATCAGTGAGTTCTTTGGTGTCGCGCTTGGCCGTTCGTATGAGCGAGAACGAACCTTTGAGGAAGCAGGCGGCGCAATTAGCGGCAGATTGTCAAGAATAGAAAGTCTGACCCTCAGGCCGAAGTAGGCTTAGGCATACGAAAGGAGAAGGCGGACCAGCATGTGGCCTTTGCTCAACCCTTTGAGGTGGAAGGCATTACCAACGGTACGCTTACTACTCGTGAACCTCCTGGTCGCTGGCCTGACCAGCGCTCTCTTGATTCTCGGTATCGAGGTATTCCACAGGATCAAGGCACCATATCGAACTTTCGGCGGAGCCTACGAACTCCCCCAGTTCCGACAGAGCGCATCCAAGGGGCTCTCCTTCGTAGTAGATCCCAGCTTCGGCTTCCGACCTGTGCTCGGCGATGGCCCCTACACGCGCTTTGGCACGCTCGCAAACGACTATGCTGCAGCGAAGCCCCCGGGTGTGAATCGGCTCCTGTTCATCGGAGACTCCGTCACCCATCGTGGTCAGATTGTCGAGGCCCTCAGAGCCGTGTATGGCTCGCAGAAGTATGAGTACTGGAATGCGGGAGTCGAGTCCTTCAATACGGTGCAAGAAGTCGAGTATTACAAGCGATTCAATCGAGCTATTAATCCTGATCACGTCATCTTGACGTTTCACCTCAACGATTTCGAGACGACGCCAGTAGCGTTTCGGGAGGCCGACGGGACCTTGGTCGTCTTCGCACCCAACCGGCCGGTTCGTCGCCTGAACCCGTGGCTCTTCCAGCACAGTTACACCTATCGTTACTGGCTCGGACTTGTAACCCCAAAGAAGACCGCGCGCTCTGAGATCATTGCAGAGGTCCGCGCGAGCCTGACAGACTTGGAGCGCTTGGTCGCCGTCGATAGGGCGCGGCTCACGGTCTTGGTGTTGCCGATTCTGCGGCCGTTCAGCGACTGGAAGCCTGAATACCAAGAGTACCGGCGCCTGATTCTCGGCATACTCGAATCCTTGCGGCTCCACTATTTCGACCTGCTGAAGCCTTTGAACGAGGCGCTGGCAGATGGCGTCGTCGTGACCGAGACTGGCGACAATCTTTTCTGGCACCCAAGCCGTGAGGCTGCTACATACTTTGCCAAGTACCTCAGGACACGACACCTCCTCGACGGAGTGGATGCTCCGTAATGACATTGCGGGTTGCGCTGCAGAAACTTGGGTAGATGCGCATGCATTCCAACTGATTGGAGGTGGGAGGATAGAAACAAATACTCCGGGTCGGACCAAGGCAAGATCTTGATTTGACAGGCTAAGATCGCATAAAAGACATCTTTTCAGAGCTTAGAGGCCGCTTTTTGAACTAAGAACGATGGCTCTAAGGAACGAAGATGCCACGAGCAAGCCGTCACTTCCTGCCTGGTTACGTCTGGCACATCACGCACCGCTGCCATCAAAGAAAATTTCTACTCAAGTTCGCACGTGATCGTCGCCGTTACCTGCATTGGGTTTTCGAGGCGAGGAAGCGCTTCGGTTTGTCCGTGCTGAACTACATGGTCACATCCAATCACATCCACTTACTGGTCAAAGACACAGGTCCGAACGTTATCGCCGAGAGCATGCAGCTCATCGCCGGCCGCACACGAGGATCGTGGTTCAAAAGTTCAAGGTTCAATGGTTCAAGGTTAGATGGCAGAGGGGTAGCGAGTTGAGCGGGTTTGCGGATCGTGGAGATTTTCAAAGAGCACATCGACAGTGGATTGAGCAAGGGCCGGAGAGCGGCTTCGCGGTACGCGACGATCGCTGGTCTGAAGCGATCGCGGTGGGCAGTATGGCATTTGTTGAGAACGTCAAGAATCAGCTCGGTGTCAAAGCCTCACATCGAGATGTTATTGAGGCAAATGGCAGTTATGCGCTGCGCGAACCGGAGGAAGCTTACGGACTCAAATTTGTCGCTGAAAATGAGGCCCCGGTTGAGCGACCAGGGTGGTGACCTTTCAGATTAGTCGCGACGCAGAATTATAGTTTTGAGTTTGTCCAATATTAGACCGCAATCCATCACGGGTTAGTTTTACCTTCAGAGGACGGAAGACGACAGTCCCTCTGGACTTTTTTAACAGGCGGCGAGGAGGAAAGCATGTACAGCAAAATACTCGTACCGTTGGATGGATCGAAGACGGCGGAAAAGGTCCTGCCCTATGCTCGTTACCTGGCGGGCAAGTTTAAGGTTCCCGTCGAGTTGTTGGCTGTGGTCGATATCGCCGAGGTCGCCTCGCACATGGCGAGCGAAAAGGTGCGCTTTCTCGACACCATCATCGACGATGCTATCCGCCGCCTCACGAGCTATCTAGGAAGCGTGGCAACAACGTTTGCCGGCACCGATGTTCGATGCTCGGTGGAAAAGGGCAAAGCCGAAGACATGATCATTGAAAAAGCGGCAACCGATAAAGCGATGCTGATCACGATGGCGACGCACGGCCGGTCGGGATTGAATCGCTTCTTGTTGGGCAGCGTTGCCGAAAAGGTCCTGCGCGGAATGGTGAATCCACTGTTGTTGATCCGCGCTACCGAGGAGGCGAAGTCAGAAGGCGAAGCCATGCTCAAGTCGATTATTGTGCCGCTGGACGGGTCCGAGCTTGCCGAGGGCGTGCTGCCCATGGCCGCCGGCATGGCGAAAAAGCTCGATCTGGAGGTCGAGTTGTTCCGCACCTATCACATTCCGTACAACGTTTACGGCGGCGATGAGGGTTTTTACGCCGGGAATTACGAGGAGCTGCTCGCCGGCGTGCGCGACGAAGCGGCGCAATATCTAGACAAGAAGGCAGCCGATCTCAAAAACCTTGGGGTCGCGAAGATCACGTGCGTCACCAAGGAAGGTCTTGCCGCCGATGAAATTATTTTGTTAGGACAAAAAACGCCGGACAATTTGATCGCGATGTCCTCGCACGGGCGATCCGGCGTTAAGCGCTGGGTGTTGGGGAGTGTCGCGGAATCGGTGGTGCGCCATTGCGGCGATCCGGTGCTGATTACTCGACCGCTGTGATCGGCGCGACTTAAAGGACAAAACGATCCATTTGATGATTCTCGTCCCATGGGACGGCGACCGAGGTGCCCCGACAACTAAGTGAAATCCAGTCGGTCCTGGCGTGTTAGCTGATTGTTTGCGAGCCGGCGGGAAGCCGGTTCGTTAACCCGCCTCTTTCGCTCATTCCTTTCAAGAAAGGGTCCCCTATTAGACAGTAATCCCTCTCCGGTCAGTGTAGAGTTTGAGCAATTCTAGACGTGGGGTTTCACTTCTGAGGTTACTCGAAATTTTTTAAGTAAGCCTGCTTAAACCTCCTAATCTGTCCAACCCAAGGAGGTTGACATGCGAAAATTTACCGTGCTCCTAGCGCTCATGATCGCTTTTGGTCAATGGGGTTGCCAATTCCTTGGAACGGCGTCAGGGAACAAGACACCCGTGTTAGGCTACCGCTCTAACTCCCATTACCAGATGAACCAGGTGGAGGAAGATTATCGGGGTCAGAGAATAAGTCGTAGAGACTACGAGATGCGGAAGGGACAGGTAGAGTTCGGAGTTATCCTTTACTAAAAAAAATTAGGGAATGCTTCGAGACCCTCATGCTTCGTCGGGCTCAGCAGAACGGAAAATCATCAACGATTTCAAATCCCCTCCGTTCGTCCTGAGCACACCGTCGAAGGACTCCGACGGAGTTTTTCAGCACCCTGCCAGGGGAGGTCTTTTTGATGATAGTTGGCTCATCCCACAGAAATAGTCCAGGTTTCAGAAACGCGTGGATCTCATGACCGGCTCGAAAAAGGAAAACATTGGCCTGATAGCGACAAAATGCCGACGGCTCGTCAAATATCTCGAGGCGAAGAATAACATCTTGCTGCTCACGACGAGCACTCGGTACCAGGAGCATCCCTGGGATATCCCAAAGACTACACAACTCGCGCTTCGAATCGAAAAGCATTTGAAGCAAAAAGGAAAGCATGTAACCGTGCTCGATGTTGCGAATCTCAAAATACATGCCTGCGAGGGAAATATTAGCGCACAGCGTGGCAACAATTGCGGCGTGCTCGAAGCGAAGCTGCGCGACAAGGGGAAGAACCCGACGGGCCAGCACCGGTGCTGGGCCTCTATCAATAACCACGATGACCAACTCTATAAGATCAGCCGCGAATTATTCAAATCGCAAGCGGTGGTCTTTTTCGTCTCCGTGCGATGGGGACAAACGAACAGCGTGTATCAGCGCCTCTTCGAACGCCTTAGCTGGATCGAGAACAGAGTTACCTCACTTGGAGAAAAGCCGATACCCCAGTTAAAGAAGCTCGAAGCCGGCATCGTCCTGTTCGGTCACAACTGGAACGACGAACAAGTTCTGAAGACTCAGAAACAGAATTTCGAATGGTTCGGATGGAAAGCAACCGAGGCGCTTAGTTTCAACTGGCAATACACCAAAGATGCGGATGAGGAATCTCCCCAGTCCTACAGTGACGCTGTGGCGGAATTCGGAGTGCTGCTACAGTTAGCGCTCCCACGCTAATCCGCCGGTGGGCCCTGCGACCCATTCCGGACGTTCCATCGGTTCGCTCCGTTCAAAACGTTCAAAGCCGGACCGAGTGCATACAACGGTCAGGTAGCTGGCGGAAGGAGAGTCATGACATTTCCCATCGCGTCGATTGCTAAATTTCTGATGCAACTGGCTATCCTTACACCAGCCGTTAATGATTCCATCGATAGGGTTCGCCATTTAATCGATACAATTAGAAAGCCAGCTGGGACTCGCGGCGGCACGGGACAAGCGATCAGAGTCGGAGCTGCAGCGTTTGCTTAGGATTAAGTCAACAACTCATTCTGCTAAAAACCCCCATGGTTATTTTCTTTTCTTAGGTCGTTCGCGGATGAGGAAGAGTTTGTAACGGGTGTCGACTTTCCACTGCACCATCTCCCCTGGTTCGATATCAATAGCCGCAGCTAGAGGCAGCGGCAAGTTAACATAACACTGAGAGACGGCCTTTTTGCGGCGGATAGCCTGGACTTTAGTGGGATAGTTCATTTGGCGACTCTAGTTAATTAAATAGACGTTGACAAGCGAAGATGTCGCCTTCATGATTTTTCCATGAGCGTAAGAGCCGCCGATGCCCAGAGAAGCTTTTATCATACCGACTATCTTGCTGGAAATCTTTTCGGTCCGGCCAACCGCTACCGGCTGTTTAGAGAAAAGATCTAGCCCAAGCTTTTAGAGCTTTCAGCTAAGCTTCATGCGCTTTACTGCGAGGATAACGGGCGACCGGCTATCGATCCGTGCTGTTATGCGCGGTGACGCTGCTGCAGTTCATGGAGAAAGCGGCCGACCGCTCGGCCACCGAGCAGGTGGTGTATCACTTGCGTTGGAAGTACGCCCTGTATTTGGAACTGGACTACGACCGTTTCATTCCACGTGTTGGTTTATTTTCGCGCCCCGCTGGAAAAGAAAAAAGCCGAGCGGATGATTTTTGACTGGATCTTAAAGCTCCTCGTGGAGTTGGGATTGGTGAAGAAAAAGGCAAGCAGCGGCTCGATAGCACCCATATCGTGGGATACGTGAAAGCGATGAGCTACTTGGAGTGCGCGATGGAGACGCTGCGCTTGGCGGTGGAGGATTTGGAACATGAAGTTGGGAAGAAAAAAGCGGCCCGAGTTTTGGGACAGACTATGGGAGTTGTACGTGCAGAGCAAACTCGATTGGCGATTAAGCAAGACCGAGCACGATAGGCGCTATCGGCAGTGTGGGCAACACATGAGAGAGCTTTTGGAGTGGCTAGACAGAAATGATTCTAAGCTCAGGGAACGGGAGGCGGTGAAACTTTTGCGCCGGGTCTTTGAGGAGCACTTTGAGGTGGTCGAGGGAAAGCTTGAGCCCGCCACCAAGCGGCCGCCCCGCGCGGTACATAATCCGCATGATCCCGATGCGCATTATGCCGATAAGAGGACCAAGCAGTGCAGTTGCTACAAGGTGCATGTGGCGGAGAGCGTCGATCCACAACAACCCATCAAGAAAAAAGGCGAGCCCGCCGAGCATTTTATTACCGAGATACTGACCACCGAGGCGGCCCAGGACGAGATGGCGGGTTTAACCGAGACGCTCAAAAGAGAACAGCAGCACCATGAGATCACACCCCAGGCGATGTATACCGATGCCGGTTACGTCACCGAGAACACCTTAACGCAAGCTGAACAAAACGGCATCGAGTTATTAGGCCCGACGCGTCCCGACCCGCACAAGGGAGCGTACAATAGCGATGCGTTCCATGTTGATATCGACAAACGCCAGGCGGTTTGTCCCCAGGGCAAACTCAGCACGCAGTGCAGCCGCATCAAAGATAGCTACATGGAACCGAGTACTATCGCATCGAGTGGGGTAATCAATGTGATAGTTGTCCTGTACAAAATCAGTGTACACGTTCCAAGAGTGGACGGAGAACTTTGGTCGCGGACTGCGCCATGATCTGGTCGAGCAGCGGCGCAGAGAAATGAAACAGAGCGGGTTCTCAAAGAGCATGCATCCGCGAAACGGGATAGAGGGACCCACAGCGAGTTGGTGCGCGGGCACGGGCTGAGACGGACGAAATATCGGGGGCTGAGCCGAGTCGGGCTATCGCATTATTTGATTGGAGCCGCTTGCAATGTGAAACGATATCTAAATCTGCTCGCCTTCCACATCAGAACATCGGCTCTGAGCCCTGCCTAAGGTTAAGAGCGAGCCACTTCTCTTGCTTGTGGCGCCGTAGCAGGTCAAAATTTCTCGCTCGGCAACATTACCCTCGTCGTAGCACCATTCTTAACGTCGATCACAAATCAAAATGAGGGGTTCTTCAGCGAATCACAACTCATGCCTGACCCCAGCGCTCCCGGTCATTCAATGCCACATCCGCCGTGTAATCCGTGACGTCAATCGACAGAGACCGTTCGGAAGGAAGGATTGGCAAGCGCAAATCGCGATGAGATTCGGACTCGCAAGTAGCTGCTCCCCTTTTTAATGTCCTCAGCTCATGGCCGACAACTATAACTAGCGCTATGAACTGCGAGTTATTTCTAATTCGCGGGACGACAGTGGATCAGGGGTTCGGAGCTTCTTTGCCGGCCTCATAGCCTTGTTCGTAGCCCTGTTTTTTCCCTTCCTCGTAGCGTTCGTTGTCGCGCGCTTTCAGAGCCTCTTCGTAACCCTGCGAGTACCCCTCGGCGTAGCCGCGATCGTAGGCGTCACGTGGAGTCGGCGCGGACGGGGTCGAGGGTGGTACAGTATAAGAGTAAGAATAAACTGAGCTCGACGGATAGTAATAAATGTAGGGTGAAGAAAAATAATAGGGCCGGGGATATAAAACCGGATTGACGACGACTCGGCCCGCGACAAAGCGTCCGGGAAATACGGGTCTGCCGAAAACGACGCCATTGGCGAAACCAGGTCTGGCAACAACGACCCCTCTGGAAAAACCGGGTCTCACGACGACCGCTCCGCCTCGCGACCAGGCGTAAGACGAGCTAGGGATAGCGATCAGTGCGATCAGAGCAATGATTCTGACAGCTTTCATAGCCAATCTCACAGCGGAACCAGGCTTGGCTCCGACCGTGATCTCCTTTTCTCGATTGGAATTCAACAACATCCGTCGGGCGAAGGCAAGAGAGGGAGAAAAGCTCGTTCGTCGGGACGACGATGAAACGCCATTGGTTCACATCGGTTTGATTGCACGCGGTCGCATCGGCGGTTCTATCTAATTGTTCCATCGCTTTGCTCAGTTCCAAGCGTTCCAGTGGTTCCAGTCAGAAGAATATCGGGTCAAAACTTGGGGCAGGTCTTGCAATGCAACATGTTTTGAAAGGCAAGCCTGTCGCCAGACTTTCTGATCTAGCCAATCTTGAATAATTTCTGATCACTCGCTGTTATAGGAAATGCATGGCGAGGCGAACCAGGCCGTTGGCTTCCGGCGTTCTGTATCACGTGATCGTGCGCGGGAAGCATAGACAGAAGACGTTCTTACACGAGAGCGAGTAGAAAAATTTGAAGCACCAATACCGCCATTCTGGCAAAACTATGGGTAAAGTTACAAACGCGATTCCAGTTACCGTTCACGACTGTCCTGTAATTGAAGTTCGTTACACAAGTTGATCGTCATTCCGGGCAAGCTGGCGATAGCTGGCGCGACCCGGAATCCAGGAATTTCAAATGCCTCTGGATACCGGCTTTCGCCGGTATGACGGAAAAGAGGAAGACATTCAATGAAGAACTTCGGATACAGGACGTTAACTAGTAAGTATCGAACATCCTCTGGATTTCATCCGGATTCGTTGTCTTCGTCAGCGCTAACGCGAGCAGCAGACGCGCTTTCCATGGCTGCAGATTGTCGCCGGCGACGAAGCCGCGTTTTTGCAAACCGGGCCGAAGGTTTCTAGGTCGGACCAAGACAAGATCTTGATTTAACAAGCTAAGATAGAATAAAAGGCATCTATTTAGAGCTTAGAGGCCACTTTTTGAACCAAGAACGCTGGCTCTAAGAACGAAGATGCCACGAGCAAGCCGTCACTTTCTGCCTGGTTACGTCTGGCATATCACGCACCGCTGCCATCAAAGAAAATTTCTCCTCAAGTTCGCGCGCGATCGACGGCGCTATTTACATTGGCTGTTCGAGGCGAAGAAGCGTTACGGCCTGTCTGTTCTCAATTATGTAGTCACGTCCAACCACGTTCACCTAATGGTTAAAGACACAGGCGCAAACGTTATCGCGGAGAGTATGCAACTCATCGCCGGCAGCACTGCGCTGGAGTACAACCAGCGGAAAGGGAAGCGGGGAGCGTTCTGGGAAGATCGTTATCACGCCACAGCTGTCGACGCTGACGAGCACCTGCAACGTTGTTTGGTTTACATAGACCTAAACATGGTGCGCGCGGGCGTGGTGAATCATCCTGAGAATGGAAGGATAGTGGTTTTTCGAGATTCAAAATCCGCCGAATGGTTCCAATGTTCGATGGGAGGGCTTGAGGGAGTTAAGCGGCTTTTCGGCTTGGAGATTTTCAAAGAGCGCATCGCCAGTGGGTGGAGCAAGGACTGGAAAACGGATTAGCGAGCCGCGATGATCGCTGGTCGGAAGCGATCGCGGTTGGAAGTCGATCTTTTGTTGAAAGTGTCAAAAACGAGCTTGGCTTCAAAGCCGCACATCGCGATGTGGTAGAAGGCGATGCAAGCTACGCGCTGCGCGAACCGGCCGAAGCTTACGGACTCAATTTGCCGCGGAAAATGAGGCTCTAAGGGATCAAAACACTTTCTTTTGGGATGAAACCGTTGATGAAGCAAGGACATAGCTTGGTCCGACCGTAGTTCTTCCCTTCCGACCGTAGTTCTTCCCTCCGTAGTTCTTCCCTAGAGGGCGAAAATCCCGTAACATTAAAATCTAAAGAATCGTCGAGCATTTCCTACCAGGATCCGCTCCTTATCCGCGTCGGAGATTTTTGTATTCTCTCGAATCATTTTTACTGAATTAGGCCACGTTCCGCTCGCGTCCGCGTGCGGGTAGTCGCTTCCCAATACCATATTGTGATCGGGCCAAGCCTCGATGGTGTGGTGAAGCCACTTTTCATTCGCTGTAACCGCGGGATAAAAATGCGACAAATATTCACTCGGACGGCGCTTGATCCTATAGCTGAGACGTTTCAGGCGCACCTGATCTAACGAGTCCATGAGCGCCGGAAGGTAAGACGCGACGCGTCCTTCGAGCAGACAGAAACGAAGATTGGGAAACTGATCGAGCGTCCCGGAAAAAATCAACTCGGCTATGTCGCAAGCATAGGTGAAGGGTAAGCCGTAGAGCAGGCCGAGATCACCCACCCTTTGGAGCGCTTTATGGTTCGCGCCGACTAATTCAGGGATGTTGATCGTTTTGTAGTCGTAGCTGCTCCAATCTTTCCACTGGCGGTTGCTGGTGTGATAGACGATGGGCATGTCGAGATCATTGAGCGCTTCATAAATATTCCAAATCCCTTGGGAGCCAAGGCTAAGATCTGCGTAGGGTTCGCGGATAGGTCCGAGAAATACGCCTTTGAAACCTTGCTTCTGGGTGCGTTTTATTTCTCGCACGGACGCTTCAACCCAGGGAAGATAAATGGCCGCCACGGGAATAAAGCGGGCTCGTATATTCGACCCGTCCAACAGCTCCGCAACTCCCTCGTTGAGGGAACGACAAACGTCGGCGCCTATGCCGGGAGGATAGAGGGTACCGCAGATGCTCTGAGCGAAGCCGAGAATCTGCACGCTGCGCGGATCTTCGCGGTCCATATCCTGGGCTTTCTTTTCAAGGTAGAGATGGCCGTGTTTGGCGGCGCCCGATATTTCGCCCCCCGCTCGGCTCTCGGCGATAATTCTTCCCTGATAGGTGAACCGCACCCAATCTTCTTCAGCGCTAAAGCGGAAGAAGTCGGGATGCAGGCGTCCGAGCTTTTCCAAAGCCTGCAGCGGCAGAAAATGAGTATCGCAGTCGATGAACGAAACATCTTCCATCGCTAGTTCCGGCACGTCACCCTCTTTCTTTTGCGCAACCGTGAGCATCTTGACTTCTCCTTTCACCACCCTAAAAGCTCGATCGCGAATCTTGCTCGGCAGACCCTTCCACGCTAATCCCTTTTACCCTTTTTCCATACTTCATCGACAATCTTAAAGATAGGCTCCATGTCCATTCTATCGGCTCTATCGATCTCTACGTACTTTGCATCAGCCGTCCTGCGGCTCTCCGGTGGAACCGCTTCTTTGGGAACATCTATTCGCAAGGAATCGGGCTCTTTAAAAAGTTTTTGATATGCCGACTGACCGTTCCGGGACAGTAGCCAGTTGATTGCAATTCGCGCCGCAGCGGGATGCGGTGCTTTATCCATTAATGCGACGTTGCCGGTGCTGGAGCTCAAGGGCACTCCCTCGCGAAAAGCCTTGGGGCCAAACCAATCCACCGGCAGCCCCTGTTTCTTTGCTGCGTCCAATCCTGTTCGAGTGGGGTCCGTGAAGACTGAAAGGGCGTAGTTGCCGACGGCCAGCCAATCTCCGATTTGGCGTGTATCACGGCTGGCGACAAGTTCCATTTCTCCCAAAAGTTTCCTCAAAAACGGAGCTCCGAGGTCGGGATTGTAATATATGAAGCGCAATCCTACGCCGATACCAATTTGGTTGGTGGGGTCTAATCCGACAATCTTTCCCTTCCATTTGGAATCAAGCAGATCCCACAAAGATTTAAAATCACTGGGATTGACCAGATTGGTATTATAAGCAAACAGCATCTGCGCTTCGCCATCGAAGGAGAAAATGTATTCGCGCTCGCCGTCCAAGTAGCGATGCTTTGCGCCCCACCATTTGGATTCGTCGGTGACTTCCGCAAGCATCAATGCAGGTTTAAGCCGATCGACGATCTTTGCTTTGTACAAAAGATAGCTCGCGTTGGCGCTGCCCAGATGCAGATCCACGAGATATCTTCCGGCCCGTCGCTCGGACATCAGACGGCTGATCACGTCGCTTCCCCGTGTCGTGCTTGTAGTTACTTTGATCTGCGGATACTGCTTTTGGAATTCCGCAAACAGCAGGTCATACTTGGTGCTGCCGTAAACCGTGAGCTGACCTTCTTCGTGGGCTTTTTTGAGAGTGTTTCCCCATTCGGCGTGCGATGAAGGATTCGGCTCGGCTGCATTGAGGGTGCAGGTCAAGAAAAGACTAATCAAAAGCGCTGTTAAAAGATTTTTCAAGGTCACGTCTCGAGTAAGATCGCCGCTAAATCCTGGAAAGCATAATGTTGCCTAGAAAATTTGGAAGCATAATACTGCCATCCTGCAAAACTATGGGTAAAGTTGCAAGATTAACTGGAACTTGTTCGATTCTAGTAAGTATCGAACATCCGCTGGATCTCATCCGGATTCGTTGTCTTCGTCAGCGCTAACGCGAGCAGCAGACGCGCTTTCCATGGCTGCAGATTGTCGCCGGCGACGAAGCCGCGTTTTTGCAAACCGGGGCTACGCACAACGCGGCCCGAGGCGACGCGACTGCACAGGCACATGAGCATGCCTTTTTCCTTGAAGTATTTGTCGAACGCCGCATCTTCGGCGGGCGTCGGACGGCCGGCGCCGGTGCCGGCGCTGACGATGCCTTTCGCTCCCGCGTTGGCCGCGGCTTCGATCATCGTGCCGTCGGCGCCGACGTAGGAGAGCACCATGTCGACGCGGGGCAGCGATTGCAGATTACTCACGTCGAATTCCGTATTCACCGTGTGCTTGCGCACGGGCTGATGGTAGTAAACGATCTTGCCGTCGCCGTCGGCGAAGCCGAGCGGTCCCAGGTCGCGCGATTGAAACGCTTCGACGCGATAAGTGGCATTTTTCGTCACGTCGCGGCCGTTGAAAATCGTGTCGTTCATGACCAGCAGACAGCCTCGGCCCTTCGATTGCGGATCGGCGGCGACTTTGATGGCGTTCACTAGATTCAAGTAACCGTCGGCGCTGATCGCCGACGACGGGCGCATGGATCCCACCACGACAACCGGCTTGTCGGTCTTCAAGGTCAGATTCAAAAAATAAGCGGTCTCTTCGATCGTGTTGGTGCCGTGGGTGATGACGATGCCGTCGGCTTTGTCTTCGTCGAAAAGTTTATGAATCGTGCGCACGAGATCGAGCCAGTCCTTGTCGACCAGCGCGTGGCTGGGCAGACGGCGAAACGGAACTTCCTGCACTTCGGCGATGCTTTTTAATTCCGGCAACTGCTGGAGTAGCTCACCGTCGTTCAAGCGCTTGCCGGCTTCGATGTACCAGGCGAGATCGAGGCGGTCTTTGCCGACCGAATCGATGGTGCCGCCGGTCAAGATTAAAGCAACTCTGGGTAGATTGGCCATAGAGTTTGTCCTTCCTAGTTTCAGTTATGTTTTTATCCGCGAGCGCGGTTCACTTCAAGCGATCCGAACTCGGGCTACGCCGGTTCAATGGCTACGCTACGGCTGCGCCGGTTCAATGTTCAAGGTTCAAAAGTTCAAGGGCAGATCCAGATGTTCCAATGGTTCCAATCTTGGGACTTGTTCCAGTCGTTCCAATGGTTCGAAGCGTTCCAGGGTTACCGGCCAGAACGATTGGAACTTCTGGAACGGCTTGAACTACTTGAACGTTTTGAACGTCTCGAACGAGTTATACCCCTCGGAGGGAACGGGACACGATCACGGCTTCGAGTAGGCTTTTAAACTCGTCAATGCTTCTCGGGCGAAGCGCTCGATTTGTTCTTGGCGCTCGGGGTAGTGGGGCATCATGAACTGGAGGCCGATGTGGATGACGCCGACGTCGATGAACTGCTGCAGTCTTTCGGCGACTTGGTCGATGCTGCCTTTTAAATAATCTTCGATCGGTGGGCCATCGGTGGGAGTCAGCTCGACGGGCAGGCAGCAGGCGAGCTCGACTTCGTCGGGGTTGCGTCCGGCCTTCTTGGCCTCGGCGCGCACGTTATCGTAGCGGGCGGACAATTCTTTCGGTGTGACTTTCACGAAGTAGGGGAACCACGCGTCGCCGTATTGACCGGCGCGGCGTTGCGCCGGTTTGCCTTCGCCGCCGACCCAGACCGGGATGCGCGGTTTTTGATAGGGCTTCGGATTAAAAGCGATGTCTTCGACGTTGTAATACTTGCCGTGAAACGTGATGTGCTCTTCGGTCCAGAGCTGCTTGAGTAACGTGAGCTGCTCGTCGGAGACGCTACCACGCTCTTTAAACGGCGCGTTCATCGCGGCGAACTCTTCTTCCATCCAGCCGACGCCCACGCCCATGATCAGCCGGCCCGTGGACAATTGATCGATGGTGGTCGCGATTTTCGCCCAGTGGAGCGGATGGCGATAGGGCAGCACCATGACGCTCATGCCCAATTGAATTTTCTCGGTGCATCCCGCCAAAAATGCCAAACAGGTGAGCGTGTCGAAAAACGGCCGGTCGGGCGGAACGATAAACGTTGCCTCCTTGCTGTAGGGATACGCGGTGTCGATCTTCCACGGCATGACGAGACGATCGGCGGCCCAGACGGAATCGTAGCCCAGGGATTCGGCTTGCTGCGCCGCCTGCATGAGAGTTTTGCGACCGGCCGCGCGGCCGGACACAGGAAGAAAAACACCAAACTTCATCATCATCCTCCGAGCAAGCGTTTCTTGACTCGCACCAACGCGAAAGCTAGGTTGCGATTCGTCAGTGCGGAACTTTTGTTCGAATAACACAAAGGATGTAAAATCGCCATTTGGCTCAGAACTATAATCGTCGCGGCGTTGCTTCTCATGCGTTCGCACAGCGCGGCGCAGGAGCCGGTCAAAGTGCCGCTGCAGATCCCGGCGATCATGCCGGCCGTGACTCCTTTTGCCGTCGCCCGCGACCGCGGCTATTACCGGCAAGAAGGACTCGACGTGCAACTTGTCGTCTTGCCTTAGGCGCTCGGGTCGCAAGCGCTGCTCGGCGGGAATGTCAAATTTTCCACCGCCAGCGGCGCCGGGCTGCTGCCGATTCTCCGCGGCGCGCCAAAGCATGGAAGCCGTAATAAAATTGACTGGAGTGCGGGGATTGACTATTAGGTTGTTAGCGATGGCAGCGAATTAAAAAAGCGAAGAGGAAGCAATCATGGATGTCGCGGCGGTCGATGCAGTCGTTGACGGATTGAAGAGGTCGGGGGTGGATTTTGTTTCTCTCATGCCCGACTCGGATTTTTCGGACTTGCAGGAGCGGGTCGCGAACGACCGACATTTTACCTACGTGCCCGTCAGTAATGAGGCGATCGGCGTCGGCGTCTGCGCCGGCGCGTGGTTGAGCGGAAAAAGGCCGGCGTTATTGGTTCCGACGTCAGGCTTGCTGGTGGCCGCGTGGCCGCTTACGAGCCTTTGTATGGCGTGGAGCTTGCCGCTGCTTCTGTTGATTCCTTATCGCGGCGACATCGGCGATGCGTTTTGGTTGATGGGACCGTATAAAGACACGACTGAGCCGCTGCTAAAAGTTCTCAATGCGCCATACAGCGTGATTTCCAAGAATGAAGATATTTCCAAGGCGATCGTGGATGCCCAAGGATCGACGATAAGTTGGCAACGTCCGGTTGCCGTGCTGCTTACTGGAGAAACCATAAAATGAAACGCTATGAATGTTTGAAATCTTTGGCGCCGTTGCTTGACCCGAAAACGATCGTGGTCACCAATGTCGGACCGATTTGCCGCGAGTGGAACGCGCTGCGCCCCAGTGATGCGAATCTCTTACAAGTCAACTTGGGCCTGTGCGCGGCGGTCGGACTTGGCGTTGCCGTTTCGCTGCCGCATCGCCAGGTGGTGATGCTCGACGGCGACGGCAACTTGTTGCTGAATCTCGCGAGCCTGGCCGATCTAGCGAATCAGAACTTGAATAACATTATCCATATCGTGCTCGATAACGAGTCTTACGAAGGCGGAGGCGGCTTAAAGTCAGCGACCGCCGGCAAG
This sequence comes from uncultured delta proteobacterium, assembly GCA_963804165.1. Lineage (GTDB taxonomy): Bacteria > Desulfobacterota > Binatia > UBA9968 > UBA9968 > DP-20. The sequence continues at coordinate 235,619 of CAWDPO010000002.1, read as the reverse complement.
GCGGATCTTGCCGCCATCGCCCGCGGCGCCGGGATCGTGAACGCGAGTGTCGTCACCACAGTGGCCGAATTCGAATCCACCGCGCGCCGAGCAGTCAACAATCCGGGACATTATTTCATTGTTGCCAAAGTGGAGAAAGGCAGCGTGGACAAGCTGCCGACCCTCACACTCGATGGCAAGGAGGGCAAGTACCGTTTTGCCCGGTATATCGAAAACAGCGAGGGTGTGCAGATCCTGCGACCACGCTACACGCATATCTGAAAAAGGCTGTTCAAAACGTTCAAGGCGTTCAAAGGGTTCAAATTGTGAGTCGCGGAGCGAAGACGCTGTGATGCCAATTTTCTGCGTCAGTGTGAAGATTCTCGGAGATCTTATGATCAGAGTCATCATCGTAATTATTGCTGCCGTTACGACTTTATTGAGCGGCGGAATCGGCGTGTCTAACGGCGCTCCGGTGCGGGTCGGTGTTCCGAGTCCATCCGCGAGCTATTTTCCGCTTATCGTCGCTGCGAAAAAAGGTTTCTATACGCAAGACTCGCTTCAACCCGAGTTTATCATGATGCGTCCATCCATCGTTTCGGCGGCTCTGACGAACGGTGAAATCCAATACACCACCGCTACGGGGACTGCCGCCGGCGCTATTTTGCGCGGCTTTCCATTCAAGATCGTAGCCTACTTTTCGACCCGCCTGATGGATTCGTTGGTTGTGAAGCCGCAGATCAAATCGGTGTCGGATCTACGCGGCAAAATCGTCGGAGTCGACGCTCCCGGCGCCAGCACCCACGTCCTGACGACGTTGATTCTGAGAAAATACCATGTCGACCCGGAAAAAGACGCCAAAGTGCTGGCGATCGGCGATGAGGATGTAAGATTGCAGCATCTCAAACTAGGTCAGATCGACGCAGCGATGCTCGGCCCGCAAGGCGTCGTGCTGGCGCGGCGCGCCGGCCTTAAGACTCTTCTCGACGTTGCCGACGAACTTGATTTGCCGTTTGTCGGCTTGGCGACCGCCACGTCCATGATCGAGCGCCAGCGCACCGACCTAAAAAAATTCTTGATGGCAACCGTGCGCGGCATTCGCTATTCCAACGACCCGCGCAACCGTAATGAAATGATCGGACTGCTCTCGGCCTGGCTGCGCCTGGATCAGGAAACCGCGGAGCACACGTACAATGTCTTTATCAAAGGGGTTTCCAAAGACGGGACTTTGAGCCGCGTCGGCATGGAAACGCTGGTCAACGAGCGCAAACGGCAGGTGAAGTTTACCGGCGAGGTCCCCTTGGACCGTGTCTTTGACTTCAGCATCGTCGAAGAAATAAATCGTGAGTTGGGAAAATAAGCAGAACGGGTCTCGGACAGTTTTCTCTTTCAATATTCCCTGCTCACGCTGCGCTTTTTTTGCCCACAAGTTGTCCCGGCCTACATCGGGCCACGTGACGGGAGAAGACCGCCAACGCATCGTTAGCCTGCGGGTGTGAGATCGCCGCGTGAAATGATAAAATAATTGAATGGCTAGCCCGTTGATTTCATTCTTGACCGGTCTCGGTTCGCGGCGTGTGGTCGAAACGGTCACGCCGCAGCGCACGTTGGCGGACGTCGTGCTGCCGCCGCAGACGCGGCGTACCCTCGATCAGGCGCTCGCCCAGGTGCGCAATCACACGCTGATCTTCCAGCGCTGGGGCCTTGGCGAGCGGCACACGGCAGGGCGCGGTCTGGCGTTTAACTTTGCCGGACCTCCCGGGACCGGGAAGACGATCTGCGCCGAGGCGATCGCGCATGAGCTCGGCTTGAAGCTGCTCGTTGTCGACTATGCCCAGGCGGAGTCGATGTGGTTGGGCGAGACTCCGAAGAACGTGGCGGCTGCATTTCGCGCGGCAGCCGAGCAGAACGCGGTGCTTTTTTTCGATGAAGCGGACGCCATCGCGATGCGCCGCTCGGCGGGCGTGGCTACGGCGCATGACCGTGAGAGCAATCTGACGATCAACGTGCTCCTGCGCGAGCTGGAGGCGTTCAACGGGATCGTGATTTTTGCAACCAATCTAGCGGCCAATTTTGACCGCGCCTTCGAGCGCCGCATCCGAACCCATGTGCTTTTTGAGATGCCGGGAGTCGAGGAGCGGGAACGGATCTGGCAGTTGCAGATTCACCCGAGAAAGACGCCTTTGGCGCCCGACGTCGACTTCAAGGTGCTTTCCGAGCGCTACGTGGTGAGCGGCGGCGATATCAAGAACGCGGTCATCAAAGCGGCGGCCGCGGCCGCCGCCGAACCTGGCGCGGACCTAGGCAAGCGTATATCGCAGCAACATTTCGAGGACGCGGCGCGAGACGTCATGGCGGCAAAGGCGATCATGCAACAGTCGCTGTTCGCGGACAGTCCCGCAGCGGTGGTTAATCCCGTGCCTGTTCTTGTGTGGCGGACCGCGATATTTGCGGCGCTCGCGCTGGCCGGCGCGGCATTGTTTGCCGCGCTTTTGGCGCTCGGTTTGGTGCTGCTGAAGTAAAGACGACAAAGATTTTGCACCCCGGGTCACAGCCGGAACGCGATGGGCTTCATGTCCGCGCGGAGCTACGCGATGCTGCAATCGCCAATTGGAACGAATGATTCGACCTCGGCCGAATCAGTTCGTGAGTGGAGCCGAAGCGGCGGGATCTTCGCGCAAGCTTGGGTTGCCGCAACCGTCAAGAAGTTCTAGCGCCGGCCGCGGCTGAAAATCTAATTTTCGGCCTGATCATGAGCACAGCGAAAATAATCGAGTTCTGGTTTGAGTTCGCCAGCACGTACTCATACCCGGCGGCGATGCGAATCGAAGAGCTCGCTAAAAGTCACGGATCTATCGTGCGATGGCGTTGTTTTTTTCTTGGCGCAATTTTTAAGAAGCAAGGTTGGCAAGACTCGCCGTTCAACATCTACCCGGTCAAAGGGCGCTACATGTGGCGCGACCTGGAAAGGCTTTGCGCCGCCTCGAGCCTGCCGTTTCGTAAGCCATCGCGCTTTCCCCGGAACAGCTTGCTGGCAGCGCGGATCGCTTGCTTATCTGAACAGAAGACGTGGGTATCGGAGTTTGCGCGGAGAGTTTACAGGGCAAATTTCACCGAAGATTTGGACATTGCCGAACCGACCGTCCTGTCCAACTGTCTAGCTGGATTGGTCGATGATCCGGCAGCGGTACTTGCGGCGGCGCGCGGCGCGGAGGCGAAAGCACGCCTGCGCGCCAACACTGAGCGCGCGGCCGAGCTCGGAATCTTCGGCGCGCCGAACTTCGTCGTGGACGGGGAATTGTTCTGGGGCAACGATCGGTTGGAGACGGCGTTGGAATGGCGCGGATCCAGCTCATGAATGGATAGGTTCCAGAGGCGCGGGTTCAATATTGAGCTATGGGCTTACGCCGGCCTGCGCTTCCTCCTTGTACAATCCGAACGCCCGCAAGATGGGCTCGTCGTGCATCGAGAACAGAATCGCTTCTTCGGTCGATGACGCGTTGGCGTGTTCGTGCCACGCCCACAACGGCACGATGAAGGTATCGCCTTTTTGCCATTGAAATGTCTCACCGTTGATTACCGTCGTGCCGCCGCCGCGGAAGGCGTGATAGATGCTCGTGCTGGTGTGGCGGTGGGATTTTGTTTTTTCGTTGGGACGCAGCATCTGCACCCGGCATGACATCGTCGGCAAGGTGGCGCCATTGGTGGCCGGGTTGACAAATTCCAGCGCGGCGCCGTCGAACGGGGTGCCGGATGTTTTGGCTAACCGTTGCAGCGATGAATAGGTATCGCGCCAGTGGTAGTGCAATAAAGGCGGAGCTTCCGGCAAAGCGCTTCCCACAGGGCGGGTCATGCCGTAGAACGTCGCGGGATCGATGCTCTCGGTCACCGGCAAGCGGCCGCGCCACGGATCGAAAGAGATTTGTTGCAGCGCTTGAACGAACGGGACGTCGAGACCGTCGATCCAGACCATATTCTCGTCGCCTTCGTGGGCGTGCTCGTGCCAGCAGCCGCCCGGCGTCAAAATCAAATCGCCGTCTTCCATCACCATCTTTTGTCCGTCGACGTTGGTGTAAGCGCCGTGACCTTGGAGAATGAAGCGGAACGCGCTCATGGTATGGCGATGGGCGGGCGCGACCTCGCCGGGTTGGATCAATTGAAAAGAAAGCAGGATCGTCTGGCTGGTCATCTCAGTTTCGGCCAAGCCGGGATTCACGAGGCGGATCACGCGCCGCTCGACGCTGCCGCGGGCCACGGAGATTTTGTCGCGCGCTTGCAGCAAGCTGTCGTAAACGTCGTGCCACTTCCAAAGATGCGGTTTCACGCGCGTCTTCGGATCGGACGGGCGCTCGGCGTGGTCGAGATTCCACAGACCGGAAACCCAACGCGGGCGAAGAAGATCGTTTAGCTCTTGGATTTCTTTGGGGTGATCCATCTAACCTCCTGACTAACTGGTTCAAACCGTTCAAATCGTTCAAGCCGTTCAAGCCGTTCGGGGACTCGGACGTTTTGAACGATTTGAACGGAGCGAAGCGGTTGAACGGTTTGAACCGCCGTTTCGCTTACGCGAAACGGCGATAGACTCCGTCGTAAAAGTTGCCGATCATCTGCACGGCGATCTTGCCGCAGTATTCGAGCGGCCAGCCGGCGCGCTCGTTGCCGTAGCCTTCTTGCAGCGCGACTTCCAGGATCGCCTGGTTCGTGCCGCCGTGATCTTCGTCGAGGTCGGCTTCTTCGTGTATGCGGAAATATTTCATATCGTCGTTGCTGACGCCGTACTTGGGCAGGCTTTGCCGGAAATCCCGCGAGATGAAGCCGAAGATCTCTTCTTCCATATGCACGGCGAAACACTCGGCGAGCGGGATGTCGATCCACGAGCGCACGAAGAAGTCGACGAGGCCGCGCGCTTCGGGAATCAGCTCGCATTCGATCATCTCGTCGGCCCGTACGCCCAACGCTTTGCCGAGAATCGGCAGCATGCGCGCGTGGCCGCCGATCGCCGGCGTGGTGAATTCCTCGCCGATCTTTTGCGCGATGCGATCTTCCAACTCCGGATGTCTTTTGAAGAAGCCGACAAACTGATGATAGACGGTGGCCATGCCGGTATTCACTTCGAGGGCGAAGGAGTACCAGTTCTTGATCCATCCCTGCAGCCGGGCTTGGGATAAGTTGCCCGCACGTAGATCATTGAAGAACGGTGATGGTTGCACTTCACGGTGATAGGTATCGAGGATGATTTTTCGAATCGCTTCAGCCTTTTGCTTTGCTTCTGGCGCTGTCAGTTTGCTATGTTCGGTCACGGGTCGGTTCCTTTCTGCCCATGATGAGTTTCTCTACGATTCTTAGCCGAAGGCTTCGCGAAATGTCAATGTTGGCGTTTTGCATGGAATGCGCGCGCGTTCGCCGCGCGGCGAGGAAAGAGGCAAAGCGATGTCCGCGGTAGGGGTGAGTCTCGAGCGCATCGACGGCGCGGAGAAGGTCGCGGGCCGAGCCGTCTATGCCGGAGATCTTCGACTGCCGGGCATGGCTTACGCGAAAGTGCTGCGCAGCACAGTACCGCATGCGCGGATTCGCCGGATCGATTGCGCCAAGGCGAGGGCGGTGCCGGGAGTGCTCGGAGTTCTCACCCGCGACAATTTAAATCTTCGCCAGCAACTCCTTTGGCGCCTACGTCCGAGACCAGCAGATTCTTGCCGGCGAAAAAGTTCGCTACGTCGGCGATATGGTGGCCGCAGTTGCGGCTGTAGATCCCGGCAGCGCCGCCGCGGCGGTGGAATTGATCGACGTCGATTACGAAGAGCTGCCCGCCGTCTACACGGTCGAAGAGGCGCTCGCAGAAAATGCGCCGCTCGTGCATGAGACACTCGAAGGACGCAAAGATCCCGGTTACGGCCGGGGCGGCACGCACATCGTTCACGATCACAGTAATATTTGTTTCCATTTTCGTCACGAGCGCGGCGATATCGAAGATGGCTTTCGCGATTCCGATCAGATCTTTGAAGACAGTTTTTGTTTTCCCAGCGCGCAGCACTACCCGATGGAGCCGCACGTGTGCGTGGCGCAGTTCGAAGGCGACGTGCTTATTGTATGGAGCGCGACGCAAAGCCCGTTTCCGGTGCGCCAGGAGCTGGCGCGCGTCTTCGCTTTGCCGTTCAGCGCGGTGCGCGTGATCGTTCCCTATGTTGGCGGCGGTTACGGCGCCAAGAGCGGCATCAAGACCGAAGGAATCGCGGCGTGCCTATCGCGCATGATCGGCCGGCCGGTAAAGCTCGCGTTCGGCGCCGACGAAACGTTCAAGACGATTTGCCAGCCGCGCGCCAAGATCATGCTCAAAACCGGCGTGAAGAAAGACGGCACGTTTGTCGCGCGCCGGTGCGAGGTCTATTTAAACGGCGGCGCCTACGCCAACTCCGGCCCTTCGGTGACGGAAAAAGCCGGATATCGCGCGCATGGTCCGTACCGCATCCCGCATCTTCTCACCAACGCCTACTCTGTCTACACGAATACGGTTCCGGGTGGAGCGTTTCGCGGTTTCGGCGGACCGCAGGTCGCGTTCGCTTACGAGACGCACATCGACATGATCGCCGAGCGGCTCGGCATCGATCCGTTCGAAATCAGAATGAAGAACCTGCTCGACAAGGGCGAGAGCTTTTCCCACGGCGACACGCCCATCGACTGCGATCTCAAAGCGGGTCTAAAGAGCGTGGCGCAGGCGATCGGCTGGGATGCGCGGCCGAACGGCGAACAGCGCGCCGGCTCGAAAAAAATAGGCATCGGCATCGCGACGGCGATGAAAGACGGCGGCGGCACCAACAAACCGGCGAACGCGTCGGTGACGATCTTCAACGACGGCAGCGTGCTCTTGTCCACCGGTTCGGTCGAAGTCGGCCAGGGCATGCGCACGGCCTTTTTGCAGGTTGTTGCCGAGGAGTTGTCGGTGCCGACGGAAAGAGTGCGGGTGGCGGCGTTGGATACGCACTACACGCCATTCGATAAAGGCACCAATGCGAGCAGCGCGACGTCGATCATGGGGCAAGCCGTGCAAAAAGCGGCACGCGATGCGCGCCGGCAGTTTCTCGAAGCGGCGAGCGCGGTGTTGAAAGCGCCGGCGGAAGAAATTCGCCTGGAGAACGGCCTGGCCGCGTATGGCGCGCAAAAGCTCAGCTTTCGCGAAGTGATGCAGCGGCACTTCCGCGACACGGAAGGGGAGATCTGGGGGCGCGGCTATTTCAAGATCGGCAAGGACGAGAACGTCCCGCTCGGCTACCCCTCGCCGTTCTGGGAAATCGGCTTCGGCGCCGCGGAAGTGGAAGTCGACGTGGAAACCGGCGAGGTGAAAGTATTGCGCTACGTGTCGCTGACCGACGCCGGAAAAATGATCAATCCGCTGCAATGCCATGCGCAGGATGAAGGCGCCGCAGTTTTCGGACTCGGTCAAGCGTTGTTCGAAGATCTCGTTTACCAGGACGGTCAGCTCGTCAACGGCAGTCTCGTCGATTATCGGCTGCCGACGTTTAACGACATTCCACCGACGTTCAAAACTTTCATCATGGAGGGACAAGGCGGTCCCGGACCCTACGGCGCCAAGGGCATGGGCGAGGGCGGGATTCTTCCGGTCGCGCCGGCGGTGGGCAACGCGGTGTTCGCGGCCATCGGTAAAAGATTGCAGATTGTGCCGCTGACTCCCAGAGTTGTTTGGGAGGTGCTTAATAAGAGATAAAGGATCTTGAAAGTTTCCCCTCTTTAAGAAAGAGGGGCCAGGGGAGATTTTCTTTCTTTCGGAAGTCGATCAAATCCCCCCTCGATCCCCCTTTTTTAAGGGGGAAGTCTGATCAATCCGAGTGACTGACCACATGACAGTTAACGAGAGGTAATAAAGTGTATCCGCTGCTCCCGAGAACAAGGAAAATATTCTTCTGCCGAATTTACCCCTCTTTGAAAAAGAGGGGCTAGGGGAGATTTCTCCCATTCTGAACTGTGAGCAAATACCCCATCTATCCCAGGGGGAAGTTGGACGGCGGCAAGGGTGACCGATGGAATCCAGAATCGAAAATCGGAAATCTAAAATCCAAAATTCTTGGCATGCCTCACCGCGGATCGACTTGAAAGACAAAGTCACCGGCCAGGCGCAATACGTCGAAGACTTACCGGACCTGCCGAACACCGCGTACGGGGCGACCTTGCTGAGCCCGTACTCCCACGCGCGAATTCTGCGCATCGATTCTAGCGAAGCTCTAAAAATGCCCGGCGTCTTGGGCATCGTGGACCGGGACCATCTCGACGGCGTCAATCCGAGATTGAAGCTTGCGCCGCACGAGCATTTAAAGATCACCGACGACCAGGATTTTGTCGCCATCGACAAAGTTCGTTTCGACGGCGATCTCGTCGCTGTCCTGGTCGCCGAAGACCTGCGGAGCGCGGAGCGCGCACTGGAAAAGATTCACGTCGAATATGAACCGCTGACGCCGGTCTTCGATGCGGTCGAAGCGCTGGCGTCCGGCGCGCCGATATTGCACGAGGAGCGCGGCACCAATCTTTTGCTGGAAGACAGTTTGAGTTGGGGCGATATCGACGAAGGCTTTCGCCAGGCGGAGCGTGATTTTCGACGAAACCTACTCATCGCCGTCGATGTTTCATCATCCGATGGAACCGATCGGCGGCTGTCTCGTGCATTACGTGAATGGCGAAGTGAACGTTTGGCTGCCGACCAGCTCGCCGATGCGCGACGCCGCCGAGTTCGCGCACTTTCTCGGTCTCGAAGCCGGAGAAAGTGCGTCTGCGCGTGCCCTACGTCGGCGGCGGCTTCGGCTCGAAGATCCCGACGACGGCGCACTTTGCGGCGCTGTTACTTTCACGCAGAATCGGCCGCCCGGTGCGGTTGATGCCTTCGGCGGAATATAGCTTCCGGCAGAACTCGCGCCACGCCGAGGTATTCAAAGCCAAGGTCGGCGTCAAAGCGGATGGAACGATCACGGCGCTCGACGTCGATCTCATCGTCGACACCGGCGCATACACCACCGGCGGCGCCACCGCGGCGCATAATTCCGTGATTTCCGCATGGGGCTGCTATCGCATTCCGCACCTGCGCATCAAGGGGCGTTGCGTTTACACCAATAAAGTCCCCGCCGGCCACACCCGCGCCACGGGAAAGATCCAAACGACTTGGGGAATCGAATGCACCATGGACAGCGTCGCGCGCCAGATGGGTATCGATCCCTACGAGTTCCGCAAAAAGAACGTGCTGTTACGCGGCGATTTCGTCTGTAAAGGCACACCGCGCATGGATACGGACTATCTCGACCTGATGGCCGAGGCGATCGCCGGGATCGGTTGGGATGGCAAAGCCAATCCGACAACGCCGAAGATCGGCGACGGAGTGTCGCGCTGGGCGCGCGGCCGCGGCATGGCGCTCAGCCTGCGCCACGGCTCCCAGGGTGGCGGGCGGGCCTACGCTCTGGTGACGATGGATGCCCGTGGCAGTGTCACGATCCAGCATAACGCGCCGGAGATCGGCCAAGGGACGCATAATCTTTTCAGCGTCGTGGCGGCGCAGACCCTCGACGTCCCGCAAGAGCAAATTCGCGTATGCACGCCGGACACGGCGGTGAGCTTACCTTTTGCCGGCGTGAGCGCCCAGCGCACCACGATGCAGATGGGAAACGCGGTGCACAATGCCTGCAACCAATTGAAGCAGGAACTATTCGCGTTGGCGGCGCAAGCGAAGGGCGGCAAGCCTGAGCAATGGCAATTGATTCAAGGACGGCTTTGCTGGGGCGAAACGAGTTTTTCGATCAATGAAATTATTCGACTGATCGGCGGCGGCGTGGTTTTGAAGGCGGTCGGCTATCACAGTGTGCCGCCGATGGTGAAAGACTCCGCCTTTGCGGGGATGGATCACTGGGCGCCCAGCGGCGCGGCGATCGATCTGGAAGTAAACTGCGACACGGGCGAGTTGCGTATTCTCGGCTACGCGGTCATCGCCGACGCCGGCAAAGCGATTCATCATCCCTCGGCCAAATCCCAGGTGGACGGCGGCGCGGTGATGGGTTTCGGCCACGCGCTGTTCGAGGAGACTATTTATCAAGACGGCCAATTCCAGAACGGCGACCCGTTTCAGTATCGCTTGCCGGTGATGAAAGATATTCCGGCCGATTTTTACTCGTCGATGCTGGAGAAAGGTGACGGTCCGGGTCCGTTCGGTTCGAAAGGCATGGCGCAAACATCGATCGTGACCGTAGGTCCTGCCATCGGCAATGCGGTCTATGACGCGCTCGGCGTGCGGATCAGGTCTTTGCCGATCACACCGGAAAAGATTCTCCGGGCGATGGGAAAATTCGAATGACTGTAGTCAATGGCCTGGCGGCAGGCCCCTGTGCCTGCCCAATCCCGGGCAACCACGGGGGGTTGCCCCTACGCGGATGGTCGTTTTCCAGGTTGTGATGCTAGGATCGTTACAGTTAGTTCAGCCGACTACCGTCGAAGAAGCATCTGCGGCGCTGGCGCTGCACGGCGAGAAGGCCAAGATCTACGCGGGTGGCGCGGAGTTGCTGTTGCTGCTGCGCAACGGCTTATTGGCTGCGGAAGTGTTGGTCGACGTGAAGAAGATCGAGCGCTTGCATCGCGTCGCAATGGAAGACGGTACGCTGCATGTCGGCGCCTGCGTGACGCACCATGCACTCGAAAACAGCGCGCTTGTGCGCGAACATGCGCCGGCGTTGGCTTACGCTGAATCGCAGGTCGCCAACGTGCGTGTAAGAAGTCAAGGAACCGTCGGTGGCAATTTGGCATTCAACGATCCTCATTCCGATCCCGGCACAGTGCTGCTTATTCACAACGCTTCGGTAACGATTGGCAATGATAAAGGCGAGCGGCGGATCGCGCTGGAGGACTTTTTCGTGGACATGTATGCGACGGCGCTCGAAGCGGGTGATGTTTTGCTAGAAGTGGCGATTCCACCGCTGCCCATCGGAATGACGAGCACTTACCTGCGGCTTCATCGCTATCAGCGCCCGACGCTGGGCGTAGCGGTGGGCGCACGAACGACCAGCGGGGCGATCGACGAGGTCAGGTTGGCGGTCGGTTGCGTGGGACCTAAAGCCGAGCGATTGAAGGAACTTGAGACAAAGATTAAAGGAGCAACGCTAAGCGACGCCAGGCGGATTGTGACGGAAGAAAAAAATCTCTGCGCGCGCTTCTCCGGCCGGTGGATGATCTTTTGGGTAGTGCGGAGTACAAGTTGTACATGACGGGGATCATGCTTGGGGATGCGCTGGAGCAGGTCATGGAAAATGGAAATGTTTAGTGATGGTAGGTTTCAGAGAAAGCAGATCCTTCACTCTGTTCAGGATGACAACGCGACGCCATTTCTACCGAAGTGAGGAAGCTAATTATTCCGCATGATACCTCAAACCACATTCAATCTATCGCTCACAGTCAACGGCAAACCTTGGTCCGGCTCGGTTGCCATCGAGGAAACATTGCTGGAATTTCTTCGTAACCGCCTGCGGCTGACGGGCACGAAGCGCTCTTGTGAATCCGAAGTTTGCGGTGCTTGCACGGTATTGGTCGATAACCGGCCGGTGAGCTCGTGTAACTATTTAGCTTTCGAGGCGCACGAAAAATCGATTCTTACCATCGAAGGCGTAGCGCAGAACGATACGTTGGATCCACTCCAAGAAGCGTTCATCCGCAACATCGGCGCGCAGTGTGGCTACTGTACGCCGGGGCAAATCATGGCGGCGAAGGCGCTGTTAATTGAAAATCCCCATCCCACCCGCGCACAGATCGCCGAATGGCTCAGCGGTAATATCTGCCGCTGCGGCGCCTATGGTGCGATCGCGCAATCGATTCTCGAAGCTGCTCAAGAATATCCAAAGTGAAAGGTCTAGTGTGGCGTCTCAGAAGTTCGTTTAAAAAGTCCAAACGATGGCAGCCACTGTTGAACTCAAATCCCCCTTTGTCCCCCTTTTTCAAAGGGGGAATTTTCTCCGTGCGATTCTCACCCCTCTTTGCCAAAGAGGGGAAGGGGAGATTTTCCGACGGAATGACGCGAGAATTATGTCGCGAACTTCTGAGACAGGACGCTAGTTCCCTGATGCAAAATTTGTTCTTTGCGGTGTTGTCTCTCATTGGGCTGGTCGGCGCGCCGCCGAATTGGGCGATGGCTGCCGACAAGATTCGAATTTCGGTGACCAATTTCAACATGAGCTTTTTGCCGTCGGGATTAGCGGTAAGGAGGGGTGTTTTCAAAGAGGAGGGCATCGAGGCGGAAGTGATTCGCATGAACGCCAACGTGGCGATCACGGCGCTGGCGAGCGGCGACACGGATTACACGATGATCTTCGGTTCAGTGGTGCGCGCCGCGATACGCGGCTTGCCGGTAAGAGTCGTGGCCAGTTTGATCGACGGTTCGACCACGCGCTCATCACACGGCCGGAATTCAAATCCGCCAGGGATCTCAAAGGAAAGACCCTTGGCATTCAAGCCTACGGCGCCACCGACCAGGTTGCGGCAACGATGATGTTAAAGCACTTCGGCGTCGACGCTGAGAAAGATGTCAAAGTCGTCGCGCTGGGACCCGCCGCCGCTCGGTTATCGGCTTTGAAAGAGGGCGTAGTTGAAGCTGCGGTGATGTCGCCGCCGGCTGATGAAGAAGCGCGGAAACTGGGGTTTAACGTACTGGCGAGAGCCTACGAATTATTCAGTTTTCCCTTTGTCGGACTCGGCACACACACGAGAAAAATCAAGGAACGGCCCGACGAGGTCAGACGAACCATCAAGGCGTTGATCAAGGCCAATCGTTTCATCCGTCAAAACCGTGAGGGGACTATCCAAACGCTGGTCGATTGGGGCCGGACGTCGCCGTCGCTAGCGGCGGCTGCGTATGATTCCGCTTTCAAAGTCTATAATCTCGACGGCAGTATTCCAGACGAGGGTCTGCTCGCCGTGATCGATCAGGCCGTGAAGGAAACTAAATTGACACGGCAAGTCACTGTCGGTGAGGTTGCGGATACGACGCTGCTGCGGGAAGCGCAGAAAGAACTGGGGATCAAAGGGAGATGAGGGATCAGAATCATGTTCACATGACCAGGCTGCCTGGAGCGAGGATGACAGAGATCAAACTCGTTATGCCCGCGCACGCTGGTATCCGGACGCGGCCCCCAGCGGCAAAAACGCAGAACCTGGATTTCGGAGGACGCAGGAATGGCGGAAGCAGCTATCTAACGCCGGCTCGTAGGAAGCGCCTCGCACTGCCGTTCCTTTTAGTCTTTGGGCTGACCTTGGCACGCGCAGAATTCAGCACGGCCCAGACATTGGAAAAAGTGCGTATCGGCATGCCGAGCCTTTCGTTGAGCTTCATCGCGCCGCAGGTTGGCTACGCAAGGGGATTCTTTCGCGAGGAAGGGATCGATGCCGAGATTATCCGTATCGCCACCAATGTCGGGATTGTCGCCGTAACGACCAAAGAGATCGGCTATATACCACGGCGGTGGGCGCCGGACTGCGCAGCGCCGTCAAAGGCTTGCCGCTCAAAGTGGTTACGTATTTTAATGGTCGTCCGCTCCATGTTCTCGTCGCCAAGCCAGAACTCAAGACGCTGACGGATCTGCGGCGGAAGGTGATCGGCTTTGCCGGCTACGGGGATTCCACTGAATTTATGCTGCGCGCCATGCTCCGGCAGGCGGGAATGGAATTGGAAAAAGACGTGCAGGCGTTCCAGGTTTCGGGCAGCGGACAAAGGTTGCAGGCTTTGCTCGCCGGTAAAATGGATGCCGCGATCGTGCCGCCGCCTTTTAATTTCGAGGCCGAGAGCAAAGGCTTTGTGCGCCTGATGGCCGCGGCCGATGTCTTCGAGACCAGCGTCTCCGGCCTGGCATTGCACCTGGATACGCTCCGAGAGAAGCCGGCGCAGGTCAAGAAAATGTTGCGGGCGCTTTTGAAGGCGCAAACTTTTATCAAAAACAACCAAACGGAAAGCGTGCGCGTGATTGCCGACTGGCTCAAACTTGAAGCAAAAATCGCTCAGGCCTCCTACGACATCTACGTCAAAGGTATGAGCTTGAATGGAATAGTTCCGGAACGGGTGCTCGAATCCGACATCGAGCGAGCGCGTAAAGATCAGCAGGTGAAGGAAGCCGTGCCAGTGGGTAAAGTCGTCGACTTCGCGATGCTGAGAGAAGCGTTGAATGAGTTGGGGATGCGCTGACCACGCGCCGTTCGAGATCCAATATCCCCCTTTTTTCAAAGGGGGACAGAGGGGGATTTTATTCGTTGGCGAACGACCTGCTGGAAGAAAATCTCCCCTTGCCCCTCTTTGCTAAAGAGGGGTTTCGGAGCGGGGAGGGGCAATGAGGTTTCACGGTGAAAATTCTTGTTGTAGCTTTTAGTCTGCTGCTTGCATTGATCAATAATCCGTCGCAAAGTCTCGCCGCCGATCGAGTCCGCTTTGCCTATCCCGCGAAAAGCTTGAATTATTTACCGATCACGATGGGACGCGACAAAGGAATCTTTCAGGCCGAGGGCATCGATCTGCAGATGGTGCTGGTCGCGTCAACGATCCAAGTCGCCGCGCTGACCACCGGCGACATCGATTTTTCCGGCGCGCAATCCCAGGTGATGGCCGGTGCGGCGCGTGGGTTGGCGGTGAAAGTCGTCGGATTTCTCACGATCAAGCCTTCTTTCTGGCTGATGGCGAAACCCGAGATCAAGTCGATGGCCGAGCTGAAAAAGAAAGTTATCGGGATCACCGCGATCGGTTCTTCCACGGACACTCTCGCGCGTTTTCTCCTGAGCAAAAATGGTCTGACGCCGGATCGCGATGTAGCGTTGCTCGGGACCGGTACGACGGCAAATATTCTCACGGCGATGAAAGCCGGCACCGTCGACGCTGGAGTCTTGTCACCGCCGTTTAACGCCATGGCAAAACAAATGGGCTATCGCACCTTGTCGTATTTTGGTGATTACGTGGAGCAATCGCTTTCCGGAGTCGGCACTTCGGACAAGATGATTCGCGAACGGCCCGATCTGGTAAAACGAATTCTAACCGCGACCATCAAGAGCCTGCGGTTTATTCAGCAACGGCCCGCTGAGTCGATGCAATTCATCGCCAAGGAGTGGGGCGTGGATACGGCGTTGGCCGATGAGCTTTACAAGTCGATGCTCCCCGCTTTTTCCAAGGAGGGCGGCATGGATGAAAAAGGTATTCGCGATGCGCTGAAGCGCGAAACCGAGCGCCTGGCGCTCAAGGAAGAAACGCCGCTTTCCCGGGTGCTCGACTTGCGGCTGCTGCACGAAGTGCAGAAGGGATTCTGAATAGATCGTTCAAAGTTCAAGGTTCAATGTTCAATGTTCTTTCGGCAATGCCGAATGTGCTTCGTATTTCGACGTTGAACCTTGAACATGGAACATTGAACGGGTTCACAGGGTGAAAGCATGAAACAACCAGACGGTATGAGAAGCTGGCTTGAACAAGCCGACGCATTGGGCGAGATCAGAACCATAGAAGGGGCGGATTGGGACTTAGAAATCGGCGGGGTTGCGGATATCGTCAACGAACGCGGCAGCTCCCCGGCGGTGCTGTTCGACTCCGTGAAAGGCTATCCCAAGGGTTATCGCGTTCTGGTCAACTCGCTGGGCTCGACTAGGCGGCTCGGCTTGAGTCTCGGGATGGCGCAAAACCTCAGCTCCATGGAATTCGTCTCCGAGTGGCGCCGGCGATCGAAGGATTTGAAGCATATCCCGCCTCGCGTGGTGCGCGACGGGCCGGTGCTGGAGAATATTCAGCGCGGTAAAGATGTGAACATCCTGGGGTTCCCGACACCACGCTGGTTCGAGCTCGACGGCGGCAGATATATCGGCACCGGCAGTGTGAATATTACGCACGATCCCGAAGAAGGCTGGACCAACCTGGGTACGGCACGTGTCATGATTCACGACGAAAATACCGTGGGATTTTATATTGCGCCGGGACGTCACGGCCGGATCCATCGCGACAAAGCGTTTGCCCGTGGGGAGCCGTTCAAGGTCGCGATCTCCGTCGGGCACGATCCGTTGATCTTTCTCGCTGGCGCGCTCGAGGTTCCTTACGGAGTTTGCGAGTACGATTTCATCGGCGGCATTCAGGGCGAGCCGGTGGATGTGATTCGCGGCGAATTCACCGGACTGCCGATTCCCGCGACCGCGGAAATCGTCTTGGAAGGCGAGTGCGTGCCGGGGCCCGAAAAAATCGAAGGGCCATTCGGCGAATGGACGGGATATTACGGCAGCTCGTCACGGCCGGAACCGATTGTAAAAATTCACAATGTCATGCATCGCAATGATCCGATCCTGCTCGGCTACACGCGCAAGTGGCGGGCGCCGCTCAAGGCTGCGCTGGTGTGGGACGATTTGGATGGTGCCGGCGTACCGGACGTGCGCGGCGTGTGGTATCACGAGGCGGCGGGCGCGGCGTATTTGTTTTTGGTCGTGGCGATTAAACAGCGCTATCCGGGACACGCGCGCCAAGCCGGATTGGTCGCGACGGAATGTCACGCGGCCGCTTATTTGGGCCGTTATACGATCGTGGTCGACGATGATATCGATCCGACCAACTTGAACGAAGTTTTGTGGGCGGTGTGCACACGCTCCGATCCTTCGGTCGATATCGAGATCCTGCGCCGCTGTTGGAGCGGACCGTTGGATCCGATCATTCATAAAGACAAAAAGGGTTTCAACTCGCGAGCTATCATCGACGCCACTCGGCCCTACGAGTGGAAGGATACCTTCCCGCAGGTGTCGCGTTCGAGCAAAGAACTGCGCGAGAGGATTCTGGGAAAGTGGGGAGAGCAACTGTCCTAGGTATTTCATTGGCCGCGTGCCGCTCTAACGATCGTCACTCCCGCGGAGGCGGGAGTCCAGGTTCGGAATAGCGCTAGATTCCCGTTTTCACGGGAATGACGGATTAGGAGAGGGACTTAGGTCAAGAAAGTAGCTGAGAGTAGGAGACACCAATGTCACTTCAACTCACCATCGCCTGCGGCGACTATGATCGAACGCATCCCCTGATCGATGGCTCCATCAAGCCGGAGGGCATCGAGCTCAACTGGCTCGTGCTGCCGCATCTGGAAATCTGGACGCGGATGCTGAACTACTACGATTTCGATGCATCGGAGATTTCCCTATCGTCGTACATTACGTCAAAGAATATGGGCAAGCCGCTCACGGCGATTCCGGTCTTTCCCGCGCGGGCTTTTCGCCATTCCTACATTTTCATCAACACCAAGAGCGGTATCCGCGAGCCTAAAGACCTGATGGGGAAGCGCGTCGGTTTGGGCGAGTTTCAACAAACGGCGACGGTGTGGATGCGCGGCATGCTGCAGCACGAATACGGCGTGAAGCTGGAGGATATCGAGTGGCATCTTTGGACGCCGCACCCGCGGATGGCCATGGAGCTACCAAAACGCTACACGGTCAAGCAAATCACGCCGGATCGAAAGCCCGATCAGATGTTTTTTGACGGCGAGCTGGACGCGATCATGGTTCCCAGTCTGTTTCCGTCACTGTTCGATCCGCCGCCACATATACGCCGTTTGTTCCAGGACGCGCCGAAAGTCGAAGCGGATTATTACAAGAAGACCGGCATCTTCCCGATCATGCACTCGGTCGCGCTGCGGCAAGATGTGTGGGAAGAGCATCCCTGGATCGCGCGCAGCATGTTCAAGGCATTCCAGCGCGCCAAGGAAGACGCCTACGCGAGGCTGAAGGATTTGTCGCCGTATAAGATCAGTCTGGCGTGGTTCCGCGGGCCGGTGGAGGAACAGCAACAAATCCTCGGCGACGATCCGTGGCCGTATGGTCTGGAAAAGAATCGCCACGTGGTGGAAACGCTGGCGGGCTATCTCTATGAGCAGGGACTTGCGGATAGGAAGATGCCGCTGGAAGAGCTATTCGCGCCGAATACGTTGATCTTTAGAAGATTGAGGAGTTCAAGTCGTTCAAAACGTTCAAACAGTTCAAGAAGAAAATTGTCGACGTCAGAGCGCGTTAGGTTGCCGCGGCTCCTACCGTTCTTTACCTCATATGCTTGTCATTACGAACGAACTGGGAAAGATCTCCCTTCGGTTGAAAATGACAGTGGTGTACGAGCCAATCCCTAATTATGCCGATATTCAAAAGGTTTACTGGACTCAAAAGACGAATCTCGATTCGTTGATCTTCCCGTGATTCTTTTCACTTCTGAGTCTTTGGGCTAGTGTGGCGTCTCAGAAGTTCGTTTAAAAAGTCCAAACGATGGCAGCCACTGAAGTTGAACTCAAATCCCCCTTTGTCCCCCTTTTTCAAAGGGGGAATTTTCTCCGTGCGATTCTCACCCCTCTTTGCCAAAGAGGGGAAGGGGAGATTTTCCGACGGAATGACGCGAGATTTATGTCGCGAACTTCTGAGACAGGACACTAGTATCCCGTTCAATTCAAAGGGAGATCGTCATGACGAGTTACTACAAAGACGTGCGCGAGCACCTAAAGGCGCTCGAAGAGCGGGATAAACTCTTTCGTATCAAGAAGCAAATCAACAAAGACACGCAGCTGATGCCGCTGGTGCGTTGGCAGTTCCGCGGTCTGGAGGAGAAAAAGCGCAAGGCATTTCTGTTTGAGAATGTGATCGACGTGAAGGGGAAAAGGTACACGATGCCCGTGACCGTGGGCACGCTGGCGGCCTCGACGGA
Organism: uncultured delta proteobacterium; assembly: GCA_963804165.1. Classification (GTDB taxonomy): domain Bacteria; phylum Desulfobacterota; class Binatia; order UBA9968; family UBA9968; genus DP-20. The sequence continues at coordinate 216,940 of CAWDPO010000002.1, read as the reverse complement.
AATTTATGCTCTCGGTCTAAAATGCGAAGCGGAGCAGATCCACGAACGCTGGACCAACGCGCAAATGCGTCCACTGGAGCCCGCAAAGGTCGGCGCCGGTCCGGCACAAGAAGTGATTTGGCAGGGCGATGATCTCTTGAACGGCCACGGGCTCGACATGTTGCCGGTGCCGATATCGACGCCGGGCTTCGACAACGCGCCGTATCTCACGTCGGCCAACTGGGTCACCAAAGATCCGGAATCCGGTACCTACAACATCGGCAACTACCGGAGTCAGATCAAAGCGCCGAACCGAAACGGCGGACTGTTTCTCGGTCAGCACATGGGAACGCACTGGCAGAAATGCAAGGCCAAAGGCATTCCGCTCGAAGCGGCCATTGTCATCGGCGTGGTGCCGGCGATCGCTTACGCCGCTACAGCCAAGTTACCGTACGATTTCGACGAGTATCGGCTGGCGGGCGGACTCGCCGGCGAGCCGATCCCCGTGATTCAATGCAAGACGGTCGATTTGCTGGTTCCGGCGACGGCGGAGATCATCATCGAGGGAAAGATTTCGACGGAGTGGATCGAGCCCGAAGGACCGTTCGGAGAATACCCGGGCTACATGGGGCAACGCGGTGTTGCGCCGTTTATGGACGTTACTTGCATCACGCACCGGCGCGATGCAATCTACACGGCGCTGATGAGCCAGTTTCCGCCGAGCGAGTCGAGCAAGATCAAGCACACCGGCACGGAAAAGGTGATCTACAAGTTTCTTCGCGTCGACAGCGGCAACTCGGCGGTGACCGACGTGGCGATTCACGACGAGGTGAGCGGCAGCGGCCAGGCGTATTGCGTGATCAAGATGAAAAATCCCACCGACGCGGACGCGTGGCGCGCGCTCAATGCCAGCGCGGGTTTTGTCGGCAGCTACGCCAAGATCTGCGTGGCCGTGGATGACGACGTCGATATTTGGGATCCGGCGATGATCAACTGGGCGATTTGTTATAACGTGCGGCCGGAAAAGGACGTTGCCATCGCGCATGGGAAATCCCCAGGCCTCGATCCGTCCGCCTATCCGCCGGGCGTGCCGACTCATGTCAGCCGTGTGTCGTCGACTTCGGCGCTATTGATCAACGCAACCCGGCCTTGGCCTTACCCGCCCGTGTCTCTACCGCGCAAAGAGTTCATGGAAAATGCCAAGGAGATTTGGGAGGAGTTAGGTCTGCCGGAGCTGACGCCGAAAAAACCGTGGCACGGCTACAGCCTGGGCGCGTGGACACCGGAAGATGAGGAAGAAGCGGCGCTGGCGGTGCGCGGAGAACATTTCGTCACCGGCGATAAGGCGAAAGGGCGCCGGGTGAAGGCATGAAGGGACGAGCACGTGAGGCATGAAGGGTGGTGGGTGAGGTGTGAGAGGAAAGGGGTTTTGATGAAACATTTAGCGATTTTATGTCTAGCGTTAGTCATTGCGACGAGCACGGCCGAGGCTGCCGACAAGGTTCGGATGTCGATATCGGCGATCGACGTGTCGTTTCTGACCAGCGGTCTGGCGGTCAAGCGCGGTATGTTTCGCGACGAAGGTTTGGAGGTTGAGTTGATCCGCATGAACGCCAACGTGTCGGTTACGGCGCTCAGCACCGGTGACATCGACTACACGATGGTGTTCGCCTCGGTGGTGCGTGGCGCTTTGCGCGGACTGCCGATGAAAGTGGTGGCCAGCTTTATGGACAGCTCGACGCATCTTCTCATTGCCCGGCCGGAGTACAAAACAATTCGCGATTTGAAAGGCAAAACGCTTGCAGTGAGCAATTATGGTGCGACTTCCGACGTCGCGGCGCGCATGATGATGAAACAAGGCGGAGTCGATCCGGAAAAAGAACTAAAAATTGTTCAGCTGGGCGCCGAGCGAGGGCGCTATGCGGCGTTGAAGGAAGGCATCGTCGATGTTGCTGTACTATCGCCGCCGACGGACAGCGATGCGCTTCGTAGCGGCTATCGCGTGCTGTCGCGGTTCCATGAACATTTCAAAATGCCTTTTACCGGAGTCGGTACTAACCTAAAAAAACTCAAGGAAAAGCCGGATGAAGTGAAACGCATGGTCAAAGCTATGCTACGGGCCAATCGCTTCGTGCGGTCCAATCGCGAAGGGACGATTCAAACCCTGATGGATTGGGTCAAGGTTGACCGTGAGAGCGCAGCGGCGACGTACGATTCGACGTGGAAAATCTTCAGCGAAGACGGCGGCATCTCGGAAAGCGGTTTAAAGCTGGTCGTCGATCAGGGCCGGGAAGCGATGAAGATCGAACGGCCGGTGGCGAATTCGGAAGTTGCCGACTTCAACATCATAAAGGAAGTCCAGAAGGAGCTGGGGATAAGGAGATAGAATTGGAGTGCTGGAGTAATGGAGTGATGGGGCTTCGGAAAGCGCAGTACTCCAACACTCCATTACTCCAATTCGGCGCTAAGGTGACAGCTCGCGGCAAATAGGAATTGATACGCGCGAGGTTTTCCGGAGGAGTCTATGAAGAATGGTTTTCGTGCTTTCGATAGCGATATGCACGTCTACGACGCGGCTGATCTCTACGAGAAGTACATGAATCCCAAGTGGGGCGAGCGGATCCCGCGGGGCCAACGAAACGGCAAGCACGGCCGGGTGGAGTTCTCCATCGGCGGCGGCAGAGAGACGCTGCGCGGAATCACGGACGTCATCGATCACGGCCAGAAACAGGTGGCGGATCGCTACGACTTCGCAGTTGCGCGCGATTACGACGCAGTTTCTCAGGTGGAGGCCATGGACCGGGAAGGCTTGGACGTGGCGGTTTTGTTTCGCACCTCGCCGCTCCACTGCGACGAAACCCTCGAGGCGGAGTACGCCAACGATCTCTGCAAAGCGTGGAACGACTGGATCGCGGATTTCTGCAAAGAGAATCCGAAGCGACTCAAGGCATCGGCGCTGATTACGTTGCACGACATCGACCTTGCGGTCGATGAGGTGCGTCGCGTCGCGACCGAACTCGGCATTCGCGCATTGTCGCTCTGCCCGGAACCGATTAACGGCAGGCGCATTCACGACCGCTACTTCGATCCGCTGTGGACGGAAATCGAAAAGCTTGGCGTCGCCCTGTGTTTTCATCCACCGGCGCGGCCCAAGCAGGACCAGGTGGCGAACAAATTTTTCGGCCATCCCAACGCCAACATCGTCGCCCTGGCGTTGCGCAATCCCATGGAACTGATTCAGGCGGTGTCGAGCTTTTGCGCCGGCGGCGTTTTGGAAAAATTTCCCAAGCTGCGCGTCGCGTTTCTCGAAGGCAACTGCGCCTGGCTGCCCTGGCTCCTCTATCGGCTCGACGAGCGGGCCGAGCTGCACGGCCCATTGGCCGATGTGCCGCTGTCACGCAAGCCGAGTGACTATTTTCTCCAGCAGTGCTTTATTTCGGTGGACCCTGACGAATATCTGGTCACCGACGTGGTGAAGCGTCTCGGCGACGATAATCTCGTCGTGTCGACGGATTATCCGCACATCGACGCGCACTTTCCCCGCGCCATCGACGAATTTCTCGAAATTAACGGCCTCAGCGAGACCAATCGGCGCAAGATTCTGTGGGATAATTGTGCGCGACTATATGATATCGGCTGAACATTTCGTTCAAAGTTCAAGGTTCAAACGTTCAACGTCGGTCTTCTGATTCTTACCTTGAACCTGGAACGTTGAACTTTGAACCGACGGAGGAGTCACGGAATGACGCTTAAAGCCATCTCAAGTGTGATGATTCTGGCTATGCTTACAGGAGTACCCTCGGCCCGCGCCGCTGAATCGGTTTCCAAAGCTTTGTTCGCCTACGGCGCGATCAACGCTTACATGACGTCGACGTGGATCGCCAAAGAACAAGGCTTCTTTCGCAAACACAACGTGGAAGTGCAGCCGGTTTTCATCATCGCCACCCAAGCGGCGCAGGCCATGCTCGCCGGAGAAGTGCAGGTCGGGCTGATCGGACCGACCCATATCGTCAACGCGGCGGCGGCCGGCGGCGACATGGTGATGATCATGGGCAATCAAAACAGGGTCCGTTATCAATTGATCGCTCATCCGAGCATAAAGCGTGCGGAAGACTTGAAAGGCAAGAAAGTGGGCATCGGCGCCAGCATGGCGGGGCTGGCGACTCTAGCGGCGATCATGTCGTTGGAGCATTTGGGCCTCAATCCGCGCCGCGACAATATCACGCTCTTGGCTACGGGACCGGAGCCTGCGCGGTTGGCGGCAGTGAAAGCGGGCACCACCCAGGCGACGGTGATTGCGCCGGAAATTTCCCAAGCCGCCATCGCGGAAGGGTATCCCGTACTGGTCGACATGGCGAAACTGAACATTCCGTTTCAGGCGAGCGGTTTGACGGTGTTGCGCAGGACGTTGCGCAGCGAGCCGGTGATGATCGATCGAGTGGGCCGGGCCACGGTGGACGCGATTCGTTTCATCGCGGCTCCGGCAAACAAGAACGTGGTCCTGCAGTCGATCATGAAAAATCTCAAAATCTCCGACCGGGAAAGAGGCGATAGCGTCTACGCCGACTTGGTGGAAGACTTGCCGCGCAGCATTTGTCCCACGGTTCCCGGCGTACGCTCGATCATGAAGTTGATGACGGAGCTGGGAATCAACCCCAAGGCCGCCCAGGTCAAAATCGAAGACGTGGTCGATCTGACGCTTTGTAAACGCTGGGGCGGCGACGCCGGGTAAGACCTTTGTCGGTCACATCTCAACTGGTGAGGGAACGATGCTGCTCACGGATGAAGAACTCGCACGGATGCAGAAACGCTTTCCGTACCCGCGCTTTTCCGAGGCGGAGTACGAACGGCGCTACGCCAACATCCGCAATATGATGCGTGGGTTGAATCTCGATTGCCTGCTCATCATCGGCGGCTCGGCCGCTTACGGGCGAGGTTGGTTCAACGTCCGTTACGTCACCAACATGATGGGCAAAGCGGAGATGGCGAATTATTGCTTTTTCCCGAAGGACGGCGAGCCTGCGGTGGTTACCCGGCCGGGCCACTCGCTCGCCGGAGCGATGCTGGCGCGCACGGCGGTGGGAAACATCATCGTCGGCAAGCCGAGCGTGCTGGGCGGCATCGTCAATGAAATCAAAGAGCGCGGCTACGACAGGGGCCGCGTCGGCATCGTCGAATACGATCCCTACACTTCGATTCCGAAGAATCACTGGGACTTTTTCACGGCGAAGTTGCCCCAGGCGGAATTTCTCTTCGTCACCAAGGAATTCATCGCTATGCGATTGCTGAAGAGCGCAGAGGAGATTCAATTTCTTGAACGCTCGGCGGAGCTGGGAGACATCGGCCTGAAGGCCATGCGGGACCGGGTGAAGCCCGGCATGACCGAGGGAGAAGTGTTCGGTATCGTCCACGAAGCAGTGCTCAAGGCGGGCGGCGAGATGGGCATGATTCAAATCGCTTCCTGCTCCATGCTCGATCCCGATATCAACGATCAGCGGCCCCGTCCGGTGGAGCGAGTCATCGGTGACCGCGACATCATCAACAACGAGTTGGGGATTTTTTACAACGGCTACGAAGCGCAGTGCGGCCGGCCGGTGCTCACCGGCGAGCCGACGTCCGAGTATCAAGCGATGTTCGATATCGCGCTGGAAGGCTATCGCCGGTTGGTGCCGACGCTCTATCCCGGCAAGAGCAGCGACGATTCGATCGCCGCGATGGAATTCATTCGCGACAGCGGTTGCGAGTTTTACGGCGGCTTTCTCCAGGGCATGCTCGGCGCCAATCCGCGCCACGAGCCGCAGATCGGCTTCGACCGGGTGCAGAGCGCCGAGGACCGTTTTCTTTTCGATCAAAACGGAAGGTTGGTTTACCAATCGGGTCATGTGTTCACTTTGCAAATGCACATCGTCGACCGCAGCCACACTCGCGGCCTGTTCGTCGGTGACTTTTTTGCGATCGAAGAAAAGGGTCCGCGCTGTCTCAACAAATTTCCGTTGGCGCTCGTGCGCGCCGGAGATTAGCGTCGGATCTATGGCTCGGCGGCCCTTTCATGAATATAAGATGAAATATATCCCATAGAAGTCGCCCTCGAATGGTTTAATCGGGGGTCCAATTCCCGACTCGCCTGGATTCCCGATTGAAGCATTCGGGAATGACGGACTCCAAGAAGGACTGGAATAGTATAGTTACGTGGCAAACTGCGGAGAAACGAACGCGCAGTGATTGAAAAGATGACCGTTACACAGCCGCGGCCGGCTATCAGTGTGATCACCGCCACCTATAACCGCAGCAACGTATTGCGCTATAGCATCGAGAGCGTGCTTCGATCAGAGTTTGCCGATTGGGAGTTGCTGGTGATCGGCGATGCCTGCACCGACGACACCGAAGAGGTGGTTGCATCGTTCGGAGACAATCGCATTCGCTTCCACAACCTGACAAGCAATTTCGGCGAACAGTCCGGTCCCAATAACGAAGGCTTCAAGTTGGCGCGCGGGAAATATATCGCTTATTTGAACCACGACGATTTTTATTTTCCCGATCATCTCGACACTTGCCGGCAATGTTTGGAAAAGACCAATGCCGACTTGGTGTTTGCCACCACGGCGGCCGCGGCGCGACGAACACCCGAACAATTGGCGGGCAATGACTGGCGCTTCCGATTACTGGGGGTCAGTGGCTCCGACCGTTATGAGCCCTATGTATTTGCGCCCGCGTCGTCGTGGTTGCTGCAGCGTTCGCTGGTCGAATCCATCGGTCCATGGCGACCCGCGATGGAGTGCGTCATCGAATCGTCGCAAGATTTTCTTTTCCGCGCTGTTCGCGCTGGAAAGAAATTGCGATCCACGCACGGCGTCAGCGTTCTAGCGGTGCAATCCGGCGCGCGGCAGGACGTCTATCGCCTTCGCGAAGACTACGAAAACGCCTATTACGCGCAGCAAATGCGCGACAATCCCCGTTTTCGCGAACAGATACTCGCGCAAATCGCGCTGCAATTGACGGGGCGGGCGGTTGCGCCAAAGATACATTTCAGTTTTATTCGAGCCCTGCGGAAATTAATTTACCTCCCGGCATTGTGGCTGGGGGTGCATCCGCGCGCCATCAGAGCACGGCTCAAAGGACGGGGCAAAGGCGCGGTGATCGACGAATTGCGCCGGCTGCGGGGACTCGAATCCTTGCGGCGCCGCGGATTAAACGATACTCGGAGCATAACTCATGAATCAAAGAAATAACGTGCAAAACTGGACACTGCCGGGGATGGTCAAGGACCGGCAAAGCGTGACCCGCGACTGGCAAATTGTCGATCAACACTTGATCGACGGCGTCGTCCGTAGTCGAAGTTAAGAACGTCGTCACCAGCCGCGGTTACTTGACCGAACCTGACGATTGGCACATGGTGCCGGGAAACGTCGCTCAGGTGTTTCAAACGATGCTCGAACCGGGCGCGGTATCGGCGTGGCACGCCCATGCCAAGACGACCGATCGGTTGTTTGCTGCCTATGGGCGAGTGCTGATCGTGCTCTATGATGCGCGGCAAGGTTCTTCAACCCACGGCCAGTTGAACCAGTTCCGTTTCGGTGGCGTGCGGCCCGCGCTGGTTACGGTGCCGGCCGGTGTTTGGCACGGCGTGCAGAACGTCGCGAGCGCGCCGAGCATCTTGCTCAACCTCGTCAGCGATTGCTACAGCTATGAAGATCCCGATCACTATCGCTTGCCGATCGACAGCAAGGAAATCCCGTTTCAGTTTCAATTCAATCCGACCGATGCGCTGTCACAGGCGGGTAACACGAAGTGAAGCTTTTGCAGCCTTGAGGAGATTCATAGAATGCACGGATTTTTTTCTCGCTATCTTGTGATCGCCGCCTTGGTCGTCGCCGTTCATGTTCCAGGTTCGAATCGTTCAGCGTCGGCCGCCGATGCCATCAAGTTCGCGCTGCCGGGCAATTCGATGGGCTATTTGCCGCTGTTCGTCGCGGTTCATAGGGGATTTTTCAAAGACGAAGGGATCGAAATCGAACTGCCGAGACTGGTTCCGGCGATGGCGCAAAATGCTCTTCTGGCAGGCGAAGTACATTATCACGGATTGGCCGATTCGGGGTTGCGGCTGGCGGCGCGCGGAATGCCTTTGAAAGCGATCTTCTACGGCGCCAACCGGCCGATGTACTATCTGGTGGCGCAAAAAGACATTCGCTCGGTCGCTGAGCTCAAGGGCAAGCGAGTGGGGGTCAGCCAGTTCGGCGGTACTTCCGATCTCTCGGCGCGTTTGGCGCTGAAGCATTTCGGCGTCGAACCGGAGCGTGATGCGTTGCTCATTCAGATCGGCGCCGAGGGAACACGCATGGCGGCACTGCGAGCCGGATCGGTCAGCGCGATCATCGTTCCCGTGCCGGCCGTCGCCGTACTGAGACGGGAAGGTTATAACGAAGTATCGTTTGTCGGAGACGTCGTCGAATTCGCGAGCAACGGCTACACCACGACCGAGCAACGCATCAAGGAACATCCGCAGGAAGTAAAGAAAGTCGTCAGAGCGCTGTATCGAGGCCTGCGTTACGCCAAAGAAAATCCCGAGGGCACGATCGGGGTGATCCAAAAAGAATGGAAAGTCGATTCCGAAATCGCCAAAGGATCTTATCAAGCGATCGTCAAGGCGCTCAACGAGGACGGCATCATCGGCGAAAAGCAGCTCAAGATCCATTTCGAGCTGATCCGGCGGATGGAGAAAAATATCGGCGAGATTCCGGTGGACAAGGTCGTCGATTTTCGCTTGCTGAGGGACGTGAAGCGCGAAGCCGGCGGGAAGTAGGGCACGTCGTATCGATGTGAATCACGATGGGATTGATCGGCGCGATATCCTTTCCTTAAAAAACTACCCCACCGCTCAGAAAAATCTGTATAATAATACCTGCACGAGCATTGGGATCAAATTCTTTGAAATGAAAATGATCAATGGACGAACTCGTGTGACGTCTTAGAAGTTCGTTTAAAGAGTCCAAACGATGGCAGCAACCGAGGTGAACTCAAATCCTCCTTGGTTCCCTTTTCAAAGGGAGAATTTTCTCCGTGCGATTCTGAGCCCTCTTTTGCTAAAGAGGGGAAGGGGAGATTTGCGGCGAGAAATTTCAAAGACACATGGATACAGGCTTTCGCCGGTGTGACGGCAAAGGACCAACGACTTATTCAACAAACTGCTGGGTCAGAATACGAGCGGAGCGCGATCTCCCTACGGTAGATTGAACGGATCTGCCATGATTAAGGCGAGGAGTTTAGCGGTACGCGATGGAGATTCTCGATGAGCACGCTTCTAGAAATGCTTGGGTTGGACCGGATCTTCGGCGACAAAAGCAAAAACAGCCCGCGTATCTTCATCAGTTATAGAAGAGACGATTCTCGGGGCGACGCCGGGCGTTTGACCGACGATCTGAAGAAGTTCTTTGGCCCTAATCGCACCTTTCGCGATATCGAAACCATTGAGCCGGGAGCGGATTTTGTCGACGCTCTGAATCGAGCCGTTAGTCAGTGTCCGGTGCTCTTGGCCATCATCGGCCCGAATTGGTTGTCCGCCAAGGATGGTGAAGGCCGCCGGCGTCTCGATGATTCCAATGATTTTATTCGTTTGGAAATTGGCACGGCGCTCACACGCAACACGCGGGTGATTCCCGTTCTGGTCGGCGGCGCGGCGATGCCGAAGGCGGAGCAGTTGCCCGTCGAGCTCCAAACCCTCGCCCGTCGTCAGGCGTATGAATTGAGCGATCGTAGATGGGAGTTCGACGTCGATCAACTGGTGCAATCCCTGGAGTCGTTCCTCGGTCCTCGGCTCAAAAAGGATTCAGATAAGACTCCCTGGTGGAAACAAAAGAAGCACATCGGTTGGGTGGTGGCCGCGGGTGTTATCGGTGTCATGGTGAGTCTGTATGAGCAACAGTCGGAGCAGCCTGACCTGCCGGTTATCCCGTCGCAACCGGTCCCGGTCGTCAACGCGCTGAATTACGCCGGCTTTGACGCCATCGGCAGATATCCCACGATCGTGCAGGTCTACAGCCCCGGCTGAGACCATTGCGTGCAGCTAAAGCACGTCGTCGACGTGCTCCGTCCGGAATTTGCAGATCGAATTGCGTTTCTGATGGTCGACTTGAGTTCAGCCGAGGGTCAACAATTTGCAGGTCGTTTCGGCGTGCGCGAAACAACCTTGGTCTTTTTCGATCGATCCGGCAATCTGCTCGATCGTAGATACGGCGTACCGACCGTTGACGGGCTGCGCACGACCATCCGAGGCAGTTTTCGCTTCTAAGACTTTGCGATCCCTGTCGGTCGAGCTTTCCCTTCTTTCGCATGTCCGGAATCTTCATCAACTATCGTAGAGAGGACAGCGCCCCGTACGCGGGGCGGTTGTACGACCGGCTGTCGAGCCGTTTCGGCGCGGATCAGATCTTCATGGACGTGGACGATATCCCCCCGGGAGCGGATTTCGCGGCACACATCGGCGCCAAAGTCGCCTCGTGCGACGCCCTGCTCGCCGTGATCGGCAAGAACTGGTTGACGGCCCGCGCCGCCAACGGCCAGCTGCGTTTAAGCGATCCCAATGACTTTGTCGGCATGGAAGTGGCGCTTGCCTTGCAGCGCAGCGTTCTCGTCATCCCGGTTTTGGTCGGCGGCGCGAGCATGCCGAGGGCCGAAGAGCTGCGCCACGATCTGCGAGATCTTGCCGGTAAGAATGCCGCGATCTTGAACGATAACGAATTTCAGCGAGATGTCGATCTGCTGATCCAGGCGCTCGAAAAAATCCCGGCGCTAGGTAAATCGACGACGGGCATCGCCTCCGACGCCAGGGACGAGTTGCGGAAAAAACTGTTGCGCCGGATGGTATGGAAAGTGCCGCTGATTTTCCTGCTGATGTCGCTGGCGGTGTGGTGGCAGACGAGCAAGGAAAATGCCGCGCCGCCGGCTGCCCGGACCGGACAGGCGCCGTCGAAGGCGGCGGCTTTTACCGGTGCTTGGCAGGGCGAGGTTGCCTATCCGTGGGGGGCAAAATACACGGAACATTTTCTTTTCCAACCGGAGGGCGACAAGCTCTTCGGCACGGCGAGCTTTCTCGGCGCAAAGCGCGGAATTGAGAGCGGTCAAATAGTCGGCGAGACGGTTACATTCAGCGTCGGGTTTGAAGAGATCTCCGGATCCACGACGCGGCTGCGGCGAAATCGTTATGAGGGAAAATTGGCCGGCAATGAGATTCGGCTGAAAATCATGGACGATCAAGGCAATGCGCCGGTGGAGATGACCCTCGCGAAAGAGCGCTCGGCGCCATAGGCGCGAAGCGCTTGACCCTCTGAGGACCAGTCGATATTCTCATCGCTCAATCATCTCAATCGAGCATGGACCAGGAAATAATTTCGCGTCTCACCCGGAGCATGGCTGCCCAAAGTCTCGATGCGCTCGTCGCCATCTCTCCGGAAAATGTCACCTATGTATCGGGTTTCGTCGTGCCCTCGCAGGCTCTCATGCGCTGGCGCCATGCGGCATGCATCGTTAGGGCGGACGGACGGATCGCGATGGTCGCCATCGACATGGAGGCGACGACGGTCAAGGCGCATGCCGGGATCGACGACCTCAGGATTTATCGCGAGTTTTCCGATGATCCCATGGAGAAACTTGCTGACGCGATAACGGATTTGGGCTTGAATCAGGCGCGGGTGGGCGTCGAGATGGCGTTTTTGCCGGCCAAGGACTTTGCGACGCTGCATAAACTGCTGCCCGGTTTGGAATGGGTCGCGGCCGATGCGGTCTTCGATCGGGCGCGCCAGATCAAGACGTCCACCGAACTGGCCCTGCTGCGGTCTCTCAGCAAGCTCACGGATCGGGCCATCGGCGAGGCGCTCAGTTCGGCGAAAATCGGCATGAGCGAAATGGAACTCGCTGGTACTTTACTGACTTCACTGTTCGGCGGCGGCGCGGAGAGTTACAAACTCATGATCATCGCCTCCGGCGAGCGCAGCCAATTTCCCAACGTGGGGCCGACGGACCGAAGGCTTAAACATGGCGATCTGATTCGCATGGAAATCTTCGGTCAGAAGAGTGGCTACCTGACCGGCGTTTGTAGAACCGCTGTGGTCGGAGACGCGAGCGCCGAGCAGTATAAGATTTGGTCGAACTTGATCGAATGCAAGTATCTGGTCATGGATTTGATCAAACCCGGCGCGAGCTGCGCGGAGGTTTACCATAAGTTTCTGCAAAAATTCAGCGCCCTCGGTTTTGAGCCGATCAGCTTTGTCGCGCACGGCATTGGGCTGCATCTTCACGAGGAGCCTTATATGGGTCGTTACGGCAACCAGATCGTTGAAGCCGGCATGGTCGGCGCCTTCGAACCGCTGCTTTATATTCCGGGCCGATTCGGCATGCAAAATAAAGATATGTTCTGCGTGACGGAAAACGGCTGTGAGTTGCTTTCCGATGTCACACCGACGGATACTCTGCTGAGAGTTGGCTAAGATGAAAATTACCACCATCGAAACAATTCCCATTCGCCTGCCGACGCGGCGCGTGCATCAGTGGGCGAGTCTGACGACGCCGATCGGCGTGTACGTGATTATCAAGCTTCACACCGACGAAGGTTTGACCGGCCTCGGCGAGGCGCCGGTACTGAAAGATTGGGGCGGCGATCACGGCAAATACTTCGGCGAGACGCCGCAGACCACGGCCTATATTATCAACGACATCCTCGCGCCGGCATTGGCCGGCCAAGATCCGCGCCGGTTCGAGTCGATCCACGCGTTGATGGACAAAGCGGTCAAAGGTTACCCGTACTGCAAGGCGGCGATCGATGCTGCGCTTTATGACGTTGTCGGCAAGGCGCTCGAAGTTCCCGCGTATCAATTGCTGGGTGGTCTCGTGCGCGAGCGCGTGCCCATCGCACACAGTTTAGGGCTGATGGAAATCGACAAAGCTGTGGAAGAGGCGCTGCAGGTGAAGACTGAGGGCGTGAAGACGATCAAACTCAAAGGTGGCGTCGATGAACAGCGCGACGTCGACGTGGTTCGACGGATTCGTAAAGCGATCGGGCCGGATTTGCATATTTGCGTCGACGCCAATCAGGGTTACCCGACGCCCAAAGCCGCCGTGAAGATTATTAGAGCGATGGAAGAGTTCAACCTGCTCTACATGGAGCAGCCGGTCGAGGGCATCGATCAGATGGCCGAAGTGGCGCGCCGCGTCGATACACCGATCATGGCGGACGAGAGCGCCTGGACGGCGCAGGATGTGATTGAAATCGTTCGGAAGAAAGCGGCGGACATTATTTCCATCTACACGACCAAGCCCGGCGGTATGTTTAAAGCGAAGAAGGTCGCCGCCGTTGCTGAAGCGGCGGGACTCAAGTGCAACGTCAACGGCTCGGTGGAAACCGGCGTCGGCAACGCCGCGAACATTCATCTCGCGGCATCGACCGCCGTAGTCACGTATGGTTGCGTCGTGCCGGTGTCGACGCCGAAAGGAAAGGGCAAAGGCGGCATCGCCGGTATCTATTATCAGGACGATATTATCCAGGAGCCGTTCGATTATGCCGACGGCGACGTGATTGTGTCCGCCAAACCAGGGCTCGGTATCGAGCTCGACGAAGATAAGCTGAAGCACTACCGCATTTCATAAGATCATCGGGCGCAATTCATTGCGCCCGGCGTTTCGGATTTCCATGGCCATTAAAAAGATTGCAGTGTTGGGCGCCGGCAACGGCGGATGCGCCGTTGCTGCGGATCTAACTCTGCGGGGCTATGAAGTACGGTTGTTTTCCCGTTCCGAGAGTACGATCGCGAAGCTCGCCAAGCGCGGTGAAATCGAACTGGTTGAAAACGGAGTCACAAAGTCAGCCACGCCGTACTTCATGAGCCCGCATCTGCCGCCGGCCATCGCCGACGCCGATTTGATCATTGTCGCATCACCCGCGGTCGCTCATGAATACCTCGCCAAAGGTCTGGCCAAGCATCTCAGCGACGGCCAAATGATTCTGCTCAACCCCGGCCACACCGGCGGTTCGCTTCACTTCGCCAACTTACTGCGAGCGTTCGGTTGCGAAGCCAAGATCCGGCTTTGCGAAACGGTGACGCTCACGTACATCTGTCGCATGCGCGAGCCGGGGAGCGTGGAGATTTACCGGCGTACGACCAACCTGCGCTGCGCCGGCTTTCCCGCGAGAATCACGGGTGAGCTTGTCAAAGAGATCCAAGAAGTGTTTCCAAACATTGTCGCCGCGGAAAATGTGCTCGAGACGGGCTTCTCGAATATCAACGCGATGATGCATCCCGCGGGCATGCTCGGCAACGCGGGTTGGATCGAAAATAGCGGCGGCGATTTTCTCTATTACCGTGAGGGAATCACGCCGGCAATCGGCGCATGGATCGACGAAGTCGACAAAGAACGTTTGGCGATTGTGCGTTCGCTCGGTCTCAGACCTTTACGTTTCGTCGATATTTTTCATCAAGCCGGCCTGACCACGACCGAAGCGCGAGACTCAGGCTCGGCCTACCGGGCGATTCATGAGAGCGAGCCAAATTTCACGATCAAATCGCCGCCGTCCCTCGATCACCGATATATTAGAGAAGATGTCGGTTACGGGCTCGTACCGATGGCGGAGATCGGCAGATTGTTGGGGGTGCGAACGCCGGTGATGGATGCGTTGATCACCCTTGCATCCACAGGGCTCGGTGTCGATTTTCGGAGCGAAGGGTTGACGCTGGGGAAAATGGGGTTGGCGGGGGTTCCCCCGCAAAAGCTGCCGGGGGTTCTTGAGAACGGATTTTAGGTTCTGCGGGAAATTCGAGTAACAGGGCATGTCATTCTGAGGAGCCAGGCGACGAAGAATCTCGTTTCCAAAAACAACAACACCGACTAGGCGTGCGACTAGACAAAATCAGATCCTTCGCCTCTGGCTCAGGATGACATGGAGAAGACGATAAGATGATGGGGGCATTTCCAACAGTTGTCGCTCGACGCATTAGCGGACATTAGGAGTTGGGTCATGCGTGTTGGACTTTGTTTTGACGGATTCTATTCGATTCAAGAGATGATCGAGCTCGCTCTGCTGGCGGATGAGATTGGCATGGAGTCGATCTGGATGTCGGATCATCTTTGCTTTCGCGACTCGCTAACGACGTCGATGGCGTTGCTCGCTTCGACAAAGAAAATCAAAGTCGCGCCGGCGCCCATGAGCCCATACTCGCGCACGCCGATCATTTCGGCGATGTCGATTGCGACAATGGATGAGTTCGCGCCGGGACGGGTGATCGCCAGCCCGGGCACGGGCAACGCAGCGGCGTTGAAGGAAGCCGGCATCGAATCGCCGCATCCGCTCCAGACCATGCGCGAATACGTCGAGATCTTGCGCCGGCTTCTCAAGGGCGAAACGGTCAGTTTTCAAGGCAAGATGTTTCAAATCAATGGCGCGAAAATGGGTTTTATGCCCGCAGCGCCAATTGCCATGTACATCACCGCCGTGCGCGCGCGCATGCTGCAGCTCGGCGGCGAGATCGGCGACGGCGTTTTGCTGTCGGCGGGATGCGCGCCGGGCTATATTCAAAAATGTGTGGGCGAAATCGAACACGGCGCACAGAGGTCCGGCAAGGCTCTCAAGGACATCGACGTTGCCGGCTTCGTAACCGCGTCAGTGGCCGACGATGCGCGCGCAGCGATCGAAGCGAACAAGATGTTTCTCGCATATATCTTTCGCAATACGCACCATACGGAAAACATTCGCCTGGGCGGCGCCATGATCGACCAGGAGGGATTGGCGGCGGCGGTGAGCAAGCGCGATTGGGAAGCGGCTAAGAAATTCATTAGCGACGAGGTCGTTTTCGCGCACTCTGTCGCCGGCACACCGAACGATTGCCGCAAGCAGCTCGAGTCGTTCGTTGGCGGGGGACTCCAGTTGCCGGTTGTCTTGCCGATGGGAACCCAGCAAGCGCGGATGCAGGTCCTGCGCATGGTTCGAGAAATGGTGGGTTAGGGTTGGGATTGCGCCGCGGTTCAATTTGAATTCCACGTTTGTTCATGTAGGGGCAGACCTGCGTGTCTGCCCTTTCGGACGGGCGACCACATAGGGTCGCCCCTACCAAGGAGGTTCGTCCATGTCACCGATCCGTTTACATCCGTTCTTGCCGGCCGTCGCGATTGTCGCAGCGCTAACCTTGCCTGGAGCGCTGCGCGCGCAGAACATCAACCTCGAGGCCGCCAAGAAGGAAGGCAAAGTCGTGATCTACGGCACCATCGTGCCGCAAGTGATGACGTTGATTCAAAAGGGCTTCGAAGCCCGGTACGGAATCAAGACCGAGTACTGGCGCGGCGACGCGACCAAAGTGATCGACCGAGTGCTCACCGAGTGGCGCGCGGGCAAGCCGAACTTCGACGTGGTGATTGGCGCGAGAGGCCCGTTGGCACTGGCGAAACCGGAAGGTGTGTATGCTAAATATTCGCCGGCGGCGGCCAGTAGCTTTCCCGCGAAATTCAAAGACAGCGACGGGCAACTCACGGCGATGCGGGTTACGCCCGTCGGCATTCTCTATAATACCGAGTTGGTCAAGGGCGCGGACGTGCCGAAATCCTTTGACGATCTTCTGGATGGCAAATGGCAGGACAAGATCAGCATGCCGGATCCGTCGCGCCACGCCAGCACGGCGCAATTCCTATGGAACATGGAGCAGCTCAAGGGTGACAAGTGGATGGATTTCGTGCGCGGATTGGCCAAGCAGAAGCCTCATTTAGTTGAATCCTATTCGTCCGTGCCCAACGCCATCGTCCGCGGCGAGAGCGCCGTCGGCATCACCTATGTGCAATACGCCGGACAAACTAAGGGCCCGATCAGCTTCGCGCCCATCGATAAAGTCTTCGCCGATCCGAGCGACGCGGCACTGAGCGCGAAAGCGCCCAATGTGAACGCGGGCAAGTTGTTTATCGAGTATCTCTGTTCGGCGGAAGGGCAGAAAAAAGTGGCGGATACCGGCGAATTCGTTCTCGCTCCCGGTATCTATCCGAACATCCAGGGCGCCGACAAAATTATCAGTAGTCTATTGCTGATGAAGGATGCCAGCGGCGATCAACTGGCTAAGCTGCAAAGCGAGTTTCGCCAGCTTTTCCTAAAAAAATAGCCGAGATAAACGCTTTGACACGATCTTGACTTCAACCGGTTCAATTTATACCTTTGACCCGGCTCGAAACCAAAAGGAGGACTTGTGCGGCAAAAAGTGAATTATTGGTTCACAGTTTTGGCGGTGGTCGCTGCGGTGGGCGCGGCAGCACGCAGTAATCTATCGGCTCAAGCCATTAACGTTGACGCGGCGAAACAGGAAGGCAAAGTCATTGTCTATGGGGCTCAGGTGCCTCAGGCGATGAAACCGCTACATGCGGCGTTTGAAAAGAAATACGGCATTCCGGTCGAGTATTGGCGCGGTTCGTCGACCCAGGTTTCCGAGCGTGCGCTGACCGAATGGCGCGCCGGCAAACCCGGCTTCGACGTCATCGAAGGCAATCGCGGCGTTCAGCTGATCATGCGCGATGACGGGCTATTTCAGAAATTTATTCCGCCGTCGTCTGCGAAGTTCCCGGACCAGTTTAAGGAAAAAGACGGCATGATCACTCCCTGGCGGGTGCTGCCGATCAGCATCCTGTACAATACCGATATGGTCAAGTCGGGCGAACTTCCGAAAACGTTCGACGATCTTTTGAATCCCAAATGGTCCGGCAAAATAACCATGCCCGATCCCACGCGCCATACCACCACGGCTCAGTTTCTCTGGAATCTGAGCAAATTCAAGGGCGATAAATGGCTGGATTTCGTCAAAGCGCTGGCCAAGCAAAAGCCGCTGCTGGTTGAATCCTTGGCGCCGGTGACAACTACGGTTATCAAGGGCGAAGCGCCGGTGGGCATCACCTACATCAAATACGTCAAACAGTACAAAGGCCCGGTGAGTTACGTTCTGATGGACAAATATTTGACCGACCCGAACTATATGAGCGTCGGCGCCAAGGCATCTCGCCCAAACGCGGCGAAGCTCTATCTTGAGTATATATGCTCGGCGGAGGGCCAAAAGCTGGTCGCCGAAGAGGGCGAGTTCGTCATGTATCCGGGAATCTTTCCGCCGATCAATGACGCCGAGAAAGTCGCTCCTAATATGATTTTCATGGATAATCCGTCTGAGGATGAGTTCAAGAAGCTGATGAGCAATACCTTCCGGGAAATCTTCTTCAGCAAATAGCTGCCGGCGGGATCGCTCTGACTCGATTTCCCCAAAAGAGGACTGGCCAGCGCGTTGGCCGCGCAAGGTCGGTCCTCTTTGTATTTCTGTGACCCCCGTGAAAAACACGACGCTCACCAACGACGTAGCGCTTGCCACCGGCCTTTTCGATCGACCGCTGCGCGCGTTTCGGCAGAATCCGCAGCTCTCGGTGGTTCTGGTCGTCGGCGTGATCATCGCCTTTCTCAGTCTTTCGCCGACGCTGATGCTCTTCTATGGCAGCTTCTTGAGTAAGCCGCTGGGAGTGGCGGGAGACTTCACGCTGGCTCATTATGTGACGGCTTACAGCGATCCGCTCACTTACCAGCTGCTTTTCAATTCATTTATATTTGCCACCGGTTCGGCGCTATTGGCGACTGCACTGGCAGCGACTCTGGCGTGGATTGCGATCCGGACCAATGCGCCGTTCAGAAAATTTTTCGAATTGACGGCGATCATCCCGAATATTTTTCCGCCGGTGATGCTGGCGGTGTCGTGGACTGTTCTCTTGAGCCCGCGCACCGGGCTCATCAACCGTCTGTTGATGGAAGTCTTCGGCTTGGACAACGCGCCGCTGAACATCTACTCGATCGGGGGAATGATCTTTGTCGAGGCATTGATTACCACGCCCTTGGCTTTTTTGATCGTGTCGGCGTCGCTCTACTCCATGGACCCATCGCTCGAGGAATCGGCGCGCGTGGCGGGCTCGAACAACGCTCAGATAGCGTGGCACATTACCTTTCCAATTATCCGGCCGGCGTTGCTGGCCGCGGCGATGCTAAACTTCGTCCGTGCCATAGAGAGCTTCGACACTCCGGCGATCATCGCCCTGCCGGCGCGAATCGAGGTGTTTACCACGAAAATTTACCGCGAAGCGATCGGCGCTTTTCCGCCCAATCAAAATCTCGCGGCGACCTACGGTGTTTCGCTTCTGCTGATCACCATGCTTTTTGTCTATTTTTACCGCCGTTTGACCGCACGTTCGGAACGCTATGTGACGGTGACCGGCCGCGGCTACCGCCCGACCATCATCGATCTCGGCAAATGGCGTTATCTGGCTTCCGGGATTGCCGGACTGATCCTCATATTGATCGTGGTTTTGCCCTTTCTCGTTCTCATCTACGTGTCCGTCGTGAGCTACGTTCACGTGCCGGGACCGAAGACTTGGGGATTGTTAACCTGGGAGCATTACCACACGAACCTTACCGACACGCGAACCTACCGTGCGCTAAAAAACAGCCTCTTCCTGGCCGTGGTGGGGGCGACGCTCTGCATGTTCTTGGCGGCCGTGACCGCCTGGGTCACGACCAAGACGAAGGGGCGAGGGCGCGGAATCATCGAAGCGTTGACATTCATTCCCTGGGCCTTCCCCGGCACTGCTCTCGCGATCGGTCTGCTATGGACCTACGTCTACGTGCCGTTGCCGATCTACGGCACTTTGTGGATTCTGCTCATCGGTTATATTACTCGATTTCTGCCTTACGGACTGCGCACCATGACCAGCACCGTGGTGCAGATCCACAATGACTTGCAGGAAGCCTCGCTGGTCTGCGGCGCCAGCTTCCGTACTACTTTTTGGCGCGTGCTGTTGCCGCTGCTCCGGCCCGGATTCCTCGCCGGTTGGATTATCCTCGCGACGATTTATCTCCGCGAGTTCAGCACTTCGATCTTTCTTTATTCGCCCGGCTCCGAGCCGCTGGGCCCGTTGCTCTATCATTTCTACGTGGACGGCAACTTGGGTCCGATGTGTTCCCTGGCATTGATCGTCAGCTTGATTTGTATCACGTTGATCGTGATCGCGCGGAGGATCGGCCAAGTGGGCGGCGAGATCGAGGGACATTGAAAAGGCTTGAGGCAACAGGCATGAGGCGCGAGTAAGATGGATGCAGGAACTGCTAAGAAACTGATCGAGAAAAACCTCTCTTACGACGAGGTCAAACGGTTGACGGTCAAGCTGGTTCAGCACGCCAGCCCGCAGACGGAACGGCTCGAAGCCGAACCGCAGGTTCTCGCGCTTATCCGCGAGCTGATCAAGCCAGAGTTGGAACAGTCGGGTCTCAAGCCGGGGATCGACAAGATGGGGAACCTGATTCTGCACCTGACAGGGCGAACCCACCGCGACCGATTGATGCTCGTCGGCTATGCCATGTGCGCGGCGCCGAGCACGATGCAGAATCCGTATTCCGGCGCGATCGTCGACGGCGCGCCGTACAAGCTCGACGGCGAATGCGTGTGGGGCCGCGGCGCCTGCGAACAGAAGGGCAGTCTGGCGGCGATGATGGCGGCGATCAAATTCATCGGCGCGAGCAAGCTGGAATTGCCGAGCGATTTATATTTTGTCGTCAGCACGGCCGGGGAAACCGGCCGGCATGACTCATTGGCCTACGTGCTCGACCACGGCGGCGTCGAAGCGGACTGGTGCGTCATCGACGGTCCACCGCAGATTCAGCTCGGCAACAAAGGGCGCGTCGACGTGCTCGTGACCGTGCGCGGCAAGCAGGCGCACAGCAGCCGGCCCTGGGACGGCATCAACGCCATCGACGGCGCGATGAAGGTTTTGGAAAGATTAAAACCATTGATGCCTTTCCCCGAGGAAAGAACTCACGCCGAGCTGGGAAAAGTCAGCCTTGCGGCCAACGCCATCGAAAGTTTTCCCAAGGCCACGCATACGATCCAGGGGGAGTGCCGCATCATGTTCGACCGCCGTTTGCTGCCCGGCGACGATCCGGCCAAGGCGATCCAACAGATGAAAGACGCCATCGGTGAAATTGAGCCGTTCGAGATTGAAGTCGCGCCGCGCGACTTCATGTATCCGAGCGAAGTGAACAAGGATGCCGAGGTGACCCAGGCTTTGGAGCACGGCATTCGCACGATGCTCGGTTACGAGCCCCAGTTTAGTTTTTCCACGGCGGCGAACGATACCGGGTTGTTTAATTTCAGAGGCATTCAATCGATCAACTACGGCGCGCGCGATATCCGTTTCCAGCACACCGACCACGATCTGGTGGCGCTGAATAATGTTTTTAACGCAGCGAAGGTATTTGCGTTCGTGGCGATGCACCGCTAAGAAGCGGTTCAACGTTCAAGGTTCAAAAGTTCAAAGTTATTGATCGGACGTTGAACCTTGAACTTGGAACCTTGAACAGTCACTTCGCTTCGTGTTTTCGTAGCATCCGCACGTAATATTCCCAAAGATTGATCATCGCGTCGGGTCGATAAATTCGTTTACGCTTGATCAACGCTTCGGCGTCGGTGGCCCAGGAGAACGCGCCCATCGATGCCGCCGTGACCTGGGTCTTGGCGCTGTGTTCCAGCAAAACGCCGCGAATACAGGCTTCTTCGATGGAAGTGGCGGCGACCACGATCCCGTGATTGCGCAACAGCACGATTTTGTGCTCGCCCAATAGTTTTGCCACGGCACTGCCTTGCTCCGCCGTGACGATGAGGTCGGAAGATTCCTCGAATTTGTTCAGTGCCGGCGGGTAGAACGCGCAGCTCAAATTAGTGATAGGGAGCAGGCGATGCTCGGATGAAGCGATGATCGTCGAATAAGTAGGGTGCGTATGGATCACGCAGCGAATATCGGGGTTGGTCCGATAGACCTCGCTGTGGATCGGAAATTCATTGTGGCGTTTGCGCTTGCCGGCGAGCGTGTTGCCGTCAAAATCGATCAGCACCAGGTCGTCTTCGGTTACCTCTTCGAGACCGATGCCCGAACCCTTGATCCAGTATTGTCCCGGATTATCCGTGAGCGCCGAGACATGGCCGTAGATCATATCGTTGTGGCCCTGCATGGCGAGGATCCGGCATGCGGTCGCAAGTTTTTCCTGAAGCGTCATCTATCCCTCCGTGACGAAGCTCGTCCTATCGGATAATGAATTGTGCGCCGTGGGTTAGTCGAATATCCAACGGCTTATCCTGAATGCCGTTGCTCTTGAGCACGGCAGAATAGGGCGACGGCCCGAACCGGCGTAGCCAGTCGACCAATGGGCTGGCCGCGTCGCGCGGTGTGAGAAATTCCACTGCATGCGGCCCGGCGTAAAAAGCTAAACCCTCGGCACCGAGCTCCCTGTCCATGATGTCTCGACCGCTGCTACCGAGCAGCGCACGATACCACTTTTGAATAGCGGCCAATTCGTCAACGGCGACAATGACTTTTTCAATGCCCGAAACGGAATTGTCATGATGAAACTGCTGCGGGATGCGCTCGCTCCTAGGTGTAACGTCCTCGATCAGAAACGGCGCGACACCGCGGTGGCTACCGGTGGCGAGGGAGAGCAACCATCTTAGCTCATAGCCATCCGGACGCTTGCGCGACCAGGGCACGGGATCGTTGATCGCGACTCCCGCCGCTCGCAATTTGTCGGTGTCACCGCGCAGATCGTCGGTTTGAAAACAAAGGTCGACAAGACGTTCGCCTTTACTGAGTGGATCCCACCAGCGATGATCGACCGCTTCGCGATAGAAAGCGATGATCTCCAGGTAAGAGCCGTCTTCAAACGAAATCAGCGCGTTGTGGCTGCCCACCGGGTGTTGTCCGCCGGGGACCACAGCGAAACCGAGTTGTTGGTAGTCCGTCATCGCCTGTGCCAGGTCTTTGACAACCACCACGAGATGATCGATTCCTTGAATCATTGTGAATTAGACTTGAGAAGATATTACAAATACTTACAAGCCGATCAGCGTACCTTAAGTTCTTGTTGAACTTCTCGAAGAAAGCTCAACTCCATCGCCTGTGCCGGCGTGAGCTCTTTATCTATCTTGCTCGTTGCTCTCGCTTGGCGAATCGCCGCTTGCATCGCCGCATCGGTGGCGCTGCCATCGCGGCTCATGGTTTTGACAATAAGGTCATAGCTTTTTTCGGCTTGCTTGCGGTCTAGCTTCCAAAAACGCTGGGCAAAATTAGTCACCTGCTCCGGTTGCTGGCGAATATAAACAAGCGACTTCACCACGGCGCGCACCATTTTCTTCACCTGATCAGGCCGCTCTTTGATCCTTCGTTCGCTCGTGCCGAGCACGCCCAGAACCATGTCCTCCATGAAGTCTCCGGTGAAAACCAACAGACGAAAACCGAGCGCCTCAGCCTTGAGATCGTTGGGTGGGGTCACAATGGCGCCAGCGGCCGCGTTGGATTGCATGGCGGCGATACGCTGCGGCTGATCGCCCATTCCCAACGTAGTGATATCTCGTTCGGGATTTAGGCCGTAATGCTTGACGATCTCGCGGGCGGTAAAATCCGTCGTCGTGCCCGGCAGTGAAACCGCGATCGCCTTACCTTTGAGATCGGCGACTGTCTTGATTTCCGGCCGGACGATAAGCGACAGAGAAGGCTTGACGCCGATCGCCGCGAGCATTTTGATGGGCAGGCCCTGCAGAGGCGACCGGATCGTCACATCGGCTGAAGTCGTGTAGCCGAGCTCGCCGGAAAGCAGCGCAGCGACGACGACATTGCCTGACATTCGCACCAGTTGAGCGTCGAGGCCTTCTTCGCGAAACTGGCCAAATTCGCGTCCGACAAAGATCGGGAAGTGGCTCATCGCCGTAGCCGGATAGCCGATAGTGATCCGTTCGAGCTGAGCCTGGGCAACGGCAGAACTCGACGCGAAGGTGCATAAACCCACAAGCACGGCGAAAAACAAAAGCACAGGCAAAGAGTTTTTCATTTTGGCTGCTCCATCTCAAAGAAGCCTTGTGAAAAGTCTAGCGAAATGCCGGCACCACTTCCTCGAGAAATCGTTTAAGATGCTTATGCTGATCCCAGGAGGTCATGCGCAGAGTAATATGTTCGATGCCGGCGGCGAAGTAGGCCTTCAACTCATCGATGCACTGCTGCGGGCTTCCCGCGGTGGTGAAGCCTTCGACGAATTTCATGCTGAAGTTGGACGTGTAGTATTTATCGAGAAACGCCTTGCTCTCATCGAGCGCGGCCTGGCGATTCTCGTTGATGTTGATGTTGTGGTAAAGCGAGCTGCCGATCTTCGAAGGGTCGCGGCCTTCTTCTTTGGCCATCGCCAGGATGCGCGTCCACTGTGATTTAAATTCATCCGGCGTGACTTTGTTGGTCATCCAGCCGTCGGCAAACTTCGCCACGCGGCGCAGGCCTTTTTCTACGGCCGGGGACGGCGCGCTTGCGCCGTCTTTCCACGTGAGACCGGTGGGATTGCTGGCGATCCAGATCGGCAAGGGATCCTGCACCGGCCGCGGCTGAATCGTCACGCCTTCGAATTGATAATATTTTCCGTGGTGTGAAGCTTTTTCCTCATGAAACAGTTTCTTTAGAATAACGATGCCTTCTTCGAGCCGGCCGACGCGCTCGGTGTCTTTGATGCCCATGACTTTGTGCTCGAGCGCCTGCGCCGGACTCTGCTCATTCGGCCCGCCCAGACAGACCGCGAGCCAGGAGCGCCCGGCGGAGATCACATCAAGGCTCGCCCATTGCTGTGCGAGCAGCGCGGGATGTCTCTGTGGAAACGTCGCCATGCAGCCGACCGCGAGTTTCACTTTCTTGGTGACCACCGCTAACGCGGAAAGAAGAGTGATGGATTCCAGGCGCGGCTTGGCCAGCAAACTATCGCCGACCCAGACGGCGTCGAAGGCGCCGGAGTCCTCGCCCCGTTTCGCCATGTCGAATAGCTCGGGAACAGTCACCGCGCCGATAATTACACCGCGATTCGCCAAAGTCAGTCCGAATGAGGGCATACAGAGCCTTTCCTGAGTGTCAGTTTATCATCGCGTTTATAACACAGGGCGTTACTTTCGCGAAAGATGAGGCTACGAAGGATACGAAGACCACCACGAAATTTGTTTTCGAACTTTGCATTCTTCGCGGTTGAATGATCTTCTCCGGAATTGGATACTCGCGGAATCGGCGTGCTAAAGGTCGCCGAGAAAATTTGGTTGCGGCAGGGAGATACGAGATGAAAGCTAGCTTTCGCGACTACATCAACACGCTTCGCAAGAACGACGAGCTTTTGGAAATCACCAAGCCCGTGGACCTTCGCGATGTCGCCGCGCTGGTGGCGCAATCGGAAAAGGCCCTGCTGTTTAGAAATCTGCCGGGATATTCGATGCCGGTGGTCTCCGGGCTCTTGCAGTCCCGCAAGCGTATCGCCCTCGGCATGGGCGTCGCCTACGAAAACGTCGCCGATAAGCTCGGCAACGCGATGAACAAGCCAATCAAGCCGAAGCGCGTGGCGAACCCGCCGGTCAAAGAAGTCATTGTCACCGGCAAGAAAGTGAATCTTTACGACTTGCCCGTGCCGGTGTTTTCGGTGATGGACGGGGGGCCGATGATCACCGGCGGCGTGGTCATCGCGGAAGATGCCGAGTTCGGTATGAACGCCGGCATGTACCGGCTGATGCTCAAAGAAAGGAACATCACGGGTATCGACATTGTCACGCCGAACAACATGCGCCGCTTCGCCGAGCGCGCGCTCGCGAAAAAGAAACCGCTGCCGTTATCGATCTCCATCGGTACGCATCCCTACGAATTGGTCGCGTCGACTTTCAAGGCGAACCTGGGAGTCAATGAACTGACATTTGCCGGCGGCCTGCGCAATGAACCTTTGCGACTTGCCGACGGCGAGACGGTGCCCGTGCCGTGCATCGCCGATGCAGAGATCGTCCTGGAAGGGGAGATCCTTCCCGAGGGCTGGGTTCACCCCGAAGGACCGTTCTGCGAATTCAACCGGTTGATGGGCGGCCTGCACATGAACCCGCGCGTGCGCATCAAATCGATCATGCACCGCAAAGACGCGATGTATTACGCGCTGCAGATGCCCTGGGAAAATATCTGGATGAGCGCGCCGATCTACGAAGCTGCCGCCCGGCGCGTGCTCTTCGAGGCAGGAGTGCAGACGACGGCGATCAACGTCACCCCCGGCGGCTGCTGCCACTGGCACATCGTCGCGTCGATCAAGAAAGCGCCCGGCGACGGCAAGAACGCCATCATGGCGTTGTTATCCATCGCCGACATCAAGCACGTGACCATCGTCGACGACGACATCGACGCCTTCGATCCTGTCGACGTGGAGTGGGCGGTGGCCACGCGCGTGCAGGCCGACCGCGACGTCGTCATTGTTTCCAACGCTCGCTCAAAACCGCTCGATCCATCGCTTGCCACTGCCGATCCATGGCAAAGTCCCGACGACGGCAAAGATGGGCATCGACGCGACGATCCCGGAAAATATTCCTGCCGAGCGCTACAAGCGGATCGTTTATTTTAATCAGGGGAAAGTGGATTTGAAAAATTATCTCGGTGCAGTCGAAGCCGGGAAGAAATCAGCCGCGGCGAAGCCGTCAGAAGGCGTCGACGAGCTCACGGGAAAGATTGTCGCGACGTTGGAGAAATCCCACTGCTTCTTTGCCGATCTCCTGGAGAAGTTTCCTAAGGCGGATTACAAAACCGTTGCGAGTGCGGTGGCGCGATTATATGAAGAGGGGAGAATTAGTCAGGACAAGGACGGGAAGTTTGAACTGAGGGTTTAGACGGGTTAGTGGTCGTGACGAGTGTGAATTCTATTTAGCAATTTAGGCCAGACTCGAACTAGCCTGATCGTGTTCAATCATAGCTGATACTTGGTGATATCCAGGGAGCCATGGAAGACGCCTAAGATATCGATGTTTCCATTGTCCTTGATCAGATAGGCGATGCGGTAGTGGCCGTAAAGGAGAATTCGCACAGGGCGGTTCGATGCCCAGTAGCGATGGCCCATCTCAGGAAAGTTTGCCAGCGTTTGGGCTCTTTCATAGATCCCGTTGACCGTTTGGGCGGCGGCACTCGGATTATCCACGGCAATGTACTCGAAGATGTCCTCGAGCCAACGCAGAGCTTCTTCCGTCCAAGCTATTTCTGCCATGAACGGATACGCCGCGCCATTTCATCATTCGAGATGACTCGCCCTACGTCAGAATCAGCAAGCCCCCGCTGAACCATAACGTGAAATGCCAGTTCGCGTACGATCTCCTCGCGCGAACTGTCGTCGGGTTGCTCCTCGATCAGTTTCGTCAGCTCTTCTTTCGCTTTAGACATAAGTTACCCCTCCGGCCTGGCTGAAATTCTGTCACAGTCCTGAGAAGCGATCAAATTCCACATCCTGTCGACGTGGAGTGGGCGGTGGCCACCCGCGTGCAAGCCGACCGCGACGTGGTCATCGTCTCCAACGCCCGCTCAAAACCGCTCGATCCATCCTTGCCACTGCCGATCCATGGCAAAGTTCCCACGACGGCAAAGATGGGCATCGACGCGACGATTCCGGAAAATATTCCTGCCGAGCGCTACAAGCGGATCGTTTATTTTAATCAGGGGAAAGTGGATTTGAAAAATTATCTCGGTGCAGTCGAAGCCGGGAAGAAATCAGCCGCGGCGAAGCCGTCAGAGGGCGTCGACGACCTCACGGGAAAAATTGTCGCGACGTTGGAGAAATCCCACTGCTTCTTCGCCGATCTCCTAGAAAAGTTTCCTAAGGCGGATTACAAAACGGTCGCAAGCGCTGTGGCGCGCTTATATGAACAGAAGAAGATCGGTCAAGACAAGGATGGGAAGTTTGAATTGAAAGTGATGGAAGATTCGCAGGCGTCGTGACAAGGTGACTGATGCAAAAGTGTTTTTCGCAAGATTCGATCAATGCCTCCGCACGTTGATATACATTGATGAAATTGCCGCGGCCATGTCCGTTCATTCCCGCATGTCTCAAGCGGGAACCCAGGCGATTCGGGAACCAGACCGCGACAAAAACATTTGGGTGACCGAAACTCAGAACGCGCTCGGCTGAAGATAAATGTCGCCGCTTTGACCGCTGGCGATCCGCAGAATCCTCTGACGCTCGGGCATGATCACCACTGCCGTTTCAGAAGTGCCGCCACCGCAAATACCATTCGGCGTGACGACGACACTATGCTCCCCGAACGGGACGAACAGTTCGACTTTCTCGGCTGGCCTAAGATCAGCGACCGGCACGGCATCTACAAAAACGCGAATCGTGCATGCCGACCCCATGAAACCGCTGTCGCGCTTTACGATCAGGCTGCCCGTATTGGACGTTTGAGAGACCAGCTGCGGTGCCAAGATACGTGAGCCCGGTATCGCAGACGCTTGCTGAATAGTCACCGGCGTCGTGGCGCAGGCGGTGAGAGACAGCATTAGAAATACGGCAAAGAATCGCATAAGACCTCCGATAAAATCGAAACATTAAGCTTCGTAATGCATGGTAACCTGCCGGAACTGCATTGATCTTATATCTTCCCAGATAGAGGAGCACAACTTGATAGGAATAGGAACAATTTCGTGAGGCTCGTCATTCTTGAGAGCGTTCTTAGAGAGCTGCGAAGACTTCGTCTTACTTCCCGCAGCTACTGAAGTTTCCGGACAGATGGCCGTGCGCTTGTTCCTCATTGGAGTTAATCCAACGATATCGTCCCCAGAAGCTCTGGAATAATTACCTTGATCTTGCTGTCGAAGCTTTTAATGACGCGTTCGAAGCGCTGTGCCCTGCGCCGATTTGATTCCGGGATACCTTCCGAGAAGGGTGTGCGCCATTCGTCGTAGTGGTGGATCACCACGGTTTTTGGCCGGATGATTTTCAACGCGTCCGGCCAATCGTAATTACTATTATCCGCGAGTAGGGCAACGTCGGGCTGAATTGTATTGAGCTTGGCCTCGATAAAATTTCCCGTACTCTGATGCAGCACGCGGTGCTTGCCGAAGATGAAATAATAGAGATAGCTGCCGCCTTCGACGAAGGCGTCGCCTTTGATGGGGCCTGACCATGGTTCGAGAATTTCGTCAGACTTAGGTTGGCGCCGCCGGCCGGATCGATTGAGAACGCCGTGCTGGCTTTCTATGACCTCGACCGAGAAATCCTTGAACTCGAGTTTTTCTCCGCTGGCGATGGTCGTCAGCTGTGACTTGTCTACTCCGGCGGTCAAAGCGATATTGGTGGTAGTTCTGGATCCGATGACTTTGGAACCGAAGCGCTTCGCGATGAAAGGAATGTCGGCGATGTGGTCGGCGTGGCTATGGCCGGCGAATATGAAATCGGCTTTCTTGATGATCCTGAGCACTTCTTCCTCATTTGTCTTCCACTCGGAATTTGCCGACGCCGTTTTCCTTGTGAGAAACGGATCGATAAGGATAACCGTCCCTCCGACCTGTATCTCCCAACCTGCCGTACCGAGCCATCTCATCGTCACTGTGTCCGAGCCGGACGATTCTGAAGAAAATATCGGTTGATTTGTCCATAACGCGATCGTCGACAGGATTAGAAGCGAGATAAACGCCTTCATAATGTTCTTCCTCGGCGTTGAGGTCTAGCTGGCTGCTGCGGATGTTGAATCGATAGAAGCACTGGCGTCGTGGATTTAAAGTTGTTTGAACAAGTCATTCAGCGTTATGCCGTCATGCCGGTGAAAACCGGCATCCAGAAGTCTTTGAAACTCCTGGATTCCGGGTCGCGCAACCCCGGACTGTGATCCGGGGTTGCCCGGAATGACGATTTAATTTTGTTGCGAACTTTGGCTCCAGGACACTGGCGGCAATTCGTCCAGGTTATGTGCCGGCTAAATCTACCACTGCCGCCAACACCTCCTTGTACGTCCCGCACCGGCACAAATTTCCAGACAGATAATCGCGCGCCTGTTCTTCGGTCGGATGGGGATGGGCGTTTAGCAAGCCTTTGACCGCCATAATCATGCCCGTCGTGCAAAAGCCGCATTGAAAGGCTTGGTGTTTGAGAAAGGCTTGTTGCACGGGATCGAGGTCGCCGTTTTGCGATAGGCCTTCGATGGTCGTGACTTGTTTGCCTTCGATGTTGCTCGCGAGGGATAGGCAGGAGCTGACCGGTTTACCGTCGATCAGCACTGTGCAGGAGCCGCAAACTCCGACGCTGCAGCCTTCAACCGTTCCTTTAAGTTTTAGATCGTCACGGAGAAACTCCAAAAGAGTTTGATTCCCGTTGACCTGGATTTCCTGGCGCTGGCCGTTGATCGTGGTGATCGAGGGCAATTTTCATTTAGCGATCCTTCTTGGTGGCTTGGATCGCAGCGATGATTTTATCCGGTTTGATCGGCAAGTCTCGCACGCGTGCGCCGTTGAGCGCATTGGCAACGGCGTTGCCGATTGCCGCCGCCATCGGCGGGAGTCCGGCTTCGCCCATGCCTTTGGCGCCGAAGGGGCCGTCGGGATGTGGTGTCTCGACGAGCAATGATTCGAATTCGACAGGATGATCCTGCATGGACGGCAGCAGGTAATCGAGAAATGTGCCGTTGATCGGCTGGCCGTTGTCGAAGCGCATCTCTTCGAAAAGCGCCGAGCCGAGGCCGGCGAGCGCGGAGCCTTCGTTTTGCAGATCGCATTGTCTTGGATGAATCGCCTTGCCGACGTCTACGGCGGTGGCAACTTTCAGCACGCGCACTTTGCCGGTTTCGATATCGACTTCAACTTCGGCGCCTGCAGCGGAATAAAACCAGAAGGACGATCCTTTGCCTTTTCCGGTTTTGGAATCGACACCGCCTTCGGTGCGCAGTGTGTGGTTGCCGAAGAGGCTGCCGCTCGGCTCGCCGTAGATCGCGCGAAACAGTTGGGGAATGGTCAGATTCTTTTCCGGAACGCCTCTTACCTGCAGGCGCATGTCTTTCAATTCCAAATCCTCGACACGCGCTTCGAGGGACTTGGCGCCGGCTTGCAAGAGCTGATCGCGTATCTGACCAGCGGCGATTTGCGCGGCGCGACCCATGTGAAAAGTCGTTCGGCTCGAGCTGGTGGATTTATCGTAGGGCGTCACATCGGTATCAGGAAAAGTGACGCTTACTCTATCCAACGGCAAACCGAGCACGTCGCCGACGATCTGCGCGAGCGAGGTGTGCGCGCCTTGACCGATCTCGGCGCTGCTCGTCAGCAAAACCGCCGAGCCGTCGGAGTTGAGGCGCACGCTTGCCGCCGAAGTGCTCGGTGTCGACGTGCTTTTAATGGCGACCGCCAGACCTTTGCCGCGGACAAACGGTCCAGTGGATTTTGCCGCTTGTTCTTCATTGCCGCGCCAATCAATGGCTTTGGCCGCTTGGCGTACGCATTCGGAAATTCCCACGGAGATCATCGGTTCGCCGGTAATGAATCGATCGCTTTCTTTAAGTAGATTCTTCAGGCGTAATTCGAGCGGGTCCATGCGGACGCGGCGCGCGATCTCGTCCATCTCCGACTCATAAGCCCAGCAGACGTGGGACGCGCCGACGCCGCGATAGGGGCCCGCAGGAGGGAGATTGGTGTAGACCGCATACGTCGTGAAATCACGGTGTGGAATATTGTACGGGCCGCCGGCGATGATACAGGCGTTCTTCGTGTTGGCCGGACCGGAGAGCGCGTAGGCTCCCATGTCATACCAGGCCTCGACTTTACGCGCCCACAATCTACCGTCGTGCTTGAAGCCGGTTTTAATTTTGATAAGTGCGCCGAAGCGCCGGCCAGTGAGAAAAACTTCGTCGCGGGTAAGCATCCACTGCACGGGGCAGCGCGCTTTCAAGGCGAGCAACGCGGCTATCGGCTCGATGCGCGCGTGGTTCTTGCCGCCGTAACCGCCGCCGACGGGCGGAACGATGACTCGAACTCGATTCAGCGGCAGCTTGAACACTTTGGCGAGTTGCTCTTGCAGCGGCGACGGAGTCTGGCAAGGCGAGTGGACAACGAGTTTCCCGCCGGGTTCCCACAACGCCGTTACGGCGTGCGGTTCGATGTGACCGTGTTGGACCGGCGGTAAAAGATAAGTGTTTTCAATAACTTCGTCGCCTTCTTTGAAGCCTTGCTCGATGTCGCCGCTGGTAGCGCGATAAACGCCGTGGATATTGCCGCCTGCAGCTTTGTCGACATGTTGTTCGTGAATAATCGGCGCGCCGGGCTTCGCTGCTTCGAGAATGTCCGTGACTGCCGGCAGCTCTTCGTATTCGACTTCGATGAGAGCAACCGCTTCCTCGGCGATCTCGCGGCTGTCGGCGGCGACGGCGGCGATAATGTCGCCGACATAGCGCGCCTTGTCGAAGACGACGACAGGTTGGTCTTCGACGCCTGTGCCGAAGCATGGACTCAATTCAACAAGATCGTCGCGTGTCACCACTGCGCGCACACCCGCCAGCGCCGAGGCTTTGCTGGTGTCGATTCGCACGAGCTTCGCGTGAGGGTAGGGACTGCGCAGCGCTTTAGCGTAAAGCTGCCCGGGAAGTTCCAGATCGGCGATATAATTCACTGCGCCGCTGACTTTAGCGCGAGCGCCGACCATCTCGACGTTGGTTCCGACGAGGGTCATGCCGCTGTCTCCATTCTTCCGTTGGTCACAATAGTGATTGCTCTGCGCACGAGCACGCGAACCAGATGGCGCTTGTATTCCGCCGAGCCGCGTAGGTCACCGATGGGTTCGACGAGACGCGCCGCTTCGAAGGCGATGCTATCGATCAATTGATCGGTCAGAATCATGTCACGAGCCGCCTCTTCACCTGCGGCGATGCGTAGGGAGCGGGGCGAAACTGCGCCAACGGCAAGACGAAATTCGCGACAAATCCCGTCCTCTATGCATGTGAACGCAGCGACACCGGCGCACGGCCGCTCTTCCGACGAACCAATGGTAAATTTGATGTAATGCCCGGTCATGCCTTGCGGCATCGGTGGAATGATAATCGCGGAAATCAATTCTCCCGGCTCGAGCGCAGTTTCGTAGCTGCCGAGCTGGAATTCGGTTAACTTCATGCGTCGAATGCCGCTTGGACTGATGAGCTCGATGTACGCGTCCAATGCGACGAGCACAGTCGGCGGATCAGATTGATAATCGGCGTGAGCCAGATTGCCGCCGATGGTCGCCATGTTACGAATACGTATATTGGCGACGACGTGGCAGGCCTCGGCGAGGGCAGGGTAGTATCGCTGAACGAGCGGAGACGTTTCGATTTCGTTGATCGTCGCCAGGGCGCCGATGCGAAGCCCCTGTTGCGGATCGAACGTGATGGCCGATGCGTCATTTATCTTTTTGAGGTTGACCAGTAACTTCGGCAGCAGCAAGCCCTGTTTGATAATCGTCAGAAGCGCCGTTCCTCCGGCGACGGGCTTCGCGTCCTCGTCCGCGGCAAGAATCGCGCAAGCGTCCTGCAGTTTCGTCGGTTCGATCAGATCGAAATTGCGCATTTAGGTATCCACAAACTCTCAGTCCTCAGCACTCATAACTCAACACTAATTGGCCGGCGGTCGCGGGTAGGTCTTCGTGCTGTGCGTAAGGCCCATGCGCACGAGCATTTCAGCGGTTTGGATGCTGGTCTTGAGCGCGTCCATTACAGGTACGCCGAGCTCTTTTTCGAATTCTTGCTGGCGCATATTGCACCGGCACCATCGTGACACCCATGGGCACGATGATCTCGGCGTCGTGATTGTCGATGAGCTCGCGGGCCACTTCGATGAAGCGGTTGCGCATGGCGTCGCGGTTTTTTGTGCTTTCGGGCAGCGGAATCTCTACGCTGCGAATTCCCACGACCGAATCGGCGACTCGCCAGGCGTGCATTTGTTTGCGCATGAACGCAATGCTTTTCGCTTCGTAGGCGATGACGCCGAGTCGGTTGCTTAATTGCGCACCGAGATGCAGAACGGATTGTCCCGCGCCGACGATAGGAATTCGAATCAAGTTTCGCGCCAGCTCGACGCCGGCATCCAAGGTACCGAACGGCACCACGGCGTCGTAACCGTCCGCTTCGGCTTTTACGGCAACTTCGGCAACGAGCGGCCCGGCGGAAAGAGAATTAACCTGTGAGTTGGAACGCCGAAAGAATGTCGCTTTGATCACGTCGAAACCGATCTCCGTGCCTGGCTGACGCGCACTTCAAAACAGCTTGCCGACGCCGTTCACCTTCTTCGGGCGGGTATTCGCCCATCACGACGAGTATTTTCACGAGTATCTCCTTGTAATCGTTTAGCGCATTCAAAATGAACTGTTGACGATTTTATCTGAGCTGCCCAGAATTTTTGCCAAGGCAGAAACGGTTGGAGAAGCAAAGAATTCGGGAATCGATACATCCTGTTCGAAGATTTGCCGTACTCGGTTGAGCATGCGCATGAGTTGTAACGAATCGCCCCCCAGTTCAAGGAAGGAATCGTCGATTCCGATCTGATCCAGGCCAAGGATGTCTTTCCAGATGGCGACGAGTCTGAGCTCGCTTTGAGTTTTTGGCGGAGTCGCAGGTGCGGCGAGCAGGCGCTGCTTGTGAGGATGCGGCAAAGCACGCCGGTCGACTTTGCCGTTGGCAGTTAGCGGCAGGCGATCAAGCTTTATCAGAGCCGAGGGCAGCGAATGGCTTTCGAGGCGATCGCGCAAACGGTTCCAAACTTCGTCGAGATTCACCGGCTGGTCATCCCATTCAGTATAGTAAACGGCGATCTGATTTTCACCTTGCCGGTCAGGCCTTGCACGACCGCAACAGCTTCCCGAACGCCGTCGATGAGTAGAAACTCGGCCTCGATATTCGCCAAGTTTACGCGCTGGCCCCTGACTTTTTCGTTAAAATCTTTTCGCCCTAGATAATCGAGGCAGCCGTCTTCGTCCAATCGACCAAGATCGCCGGTGCGGTAAATACGCGCTTCCGGATCGTCGAATGCCGGTTTGAAGGCTTCGGCCGTCAGATCGGGTTGCCGCCAGTAACCGACCGCGAGATAGCGGCTTTTTACGGCGATTTCACCGATGTCGCCGCAGGGCGCCGGACATCCCTGCTCGTCGAGCACCGATACCTCCATATCTTCGATCGCATGGCCAATTGGCAGGGACCGGTGAGGAGGCGGTGAATCCGTGCCCACAAAGAACTGCCGGACAATGCCGCACTCGGTGGCGCCCAGTCCGTTGACGAGACTGCAGGACGCGTGAAAATTTTTCTGAAATAGGGCGGCGTCGGCGGGGGATGCTTGATCGCCTTCCAGTCGAATGAGGCGCAGTTTGGTGAAAGCGGCGTCCTTCGCCGGCGATCAGACGAAAAATTGACGGCACCGAATGATAAATCGTGATTTCCTGCTCCGATATCCAATCCGCTAAAGCCGTCGGGTCCTTCCCGGCGGAGGTCGAAAGGATAAATTGTGCCGCCGTTGAGCAGGGCGCAAAACAAACTCGATACGGAACCGCTGAAGCTCAAGGTCTGTAACAAGGTGATGCGGTCGTCGCTCGGTGATATGAAGATTGTTGGTGTAGCGGAGAATATTGTGCAGCACGTTCCGATGCGAATCCATGACGCCCTTCGGTTTCCCCGTCGTTCCCGAAGTAAAAAACACATAGGCCAGCGCGGCCGGGAAACTTGGACCTGCGAAGCGCCGCGGCCGGGTTTCGACCGGCGCATCGTCGCTGTTCACTATCGGGATCCTACCCTCCGCGAGTTTCTCACTCGTGTCGAGATTGGCGCGATCGCAAAGCAACACTCGGGGACGCAGCAGTTGAAGGATAGTCCTGTTTTGTTCCAGCGGCACGGAAGGATCCAGAGCGCAGTAGAAATGATCGGATTTCAAGACGCCGAGCACGGCGGCAATCGCCGGCGCATCGTGATGGAAAAGGAGCAAAATCGGCGCCGGGCGTGAGATTGCGTGCCCGTTTATCGCCCGAGAAATGTTTTTCGCCCGGGTGTTCAGCTCGGCATAGGTCCATGAATACTTTCTAGTGCGCACCGCCAGCTTGTTGGGAAACCGGCGCACGATCTCGTCGAACCGCGCGCCGATGGATTGGTCGAGAGCTTCACGAGGAAAGGTTTCGTAATCGTTCGACGGCCGGTTTTTGAAGTCGCTGCGCATGGTCGCTGCTTTCAGCTTAGTGCCTAGTTTGATCCCGATGATTCCCGCCGCAGCGGGCGAATGATCCGGCCTTCAGGCTCGCCGCTCCATGAGCCGCAATCATATATCAGCGCGCCGCGCAAAAAGGTCTGCTTGACGACGCCGCACATGCGCCGGCCCGAGTAGGGCGTCATTTTGTGACGATGAAGAATTTGCCCCGCGTTCGAAAACAAACTCTTCATCCGGCGCGAAACAAATCAGATCTGCATCCTTGCCGGGCGCAATGGCTCCTTTCGCTGGCAAATTTGCCAGTTCAGCCGGTCGTTGGCACATCCAAAGCGCCAAGTCGCTCAAACCGAATCCGCGCCGGCGCGCTTCGCTCCAAACTGCGGGCGAGACTGCATTGCAGCGACGCAATTCCACCCCAGGCTTGGGCGAAATCACGGTTCGCCTTCAGGTCCGGCAGGCAAGGCGAATGGTCGGAGGCGATGATATCGATGACGCCGTCTCTTAATCCTTCCCAAAGAGTTTCGCGGTTGGCGGCGGAGCGTATGGGCGGGGCGCATTTCAGCTCGGTAGCGCTCTCGGAATGGATTCCGCATCAAAAGTTAAATAATGCGGGCAGGTCTCCGCTGTGATCGCGAGATGCTTTGCTTTTGCTTGCGCAATCAACGGCAGAGCGGAGGCGGACGACAAATGAACGATATGGATCCGTGCGCGAAATCGTTTCCGCGATGCCCACTCACTTGCTGGATCGAGAGGTACTCTGCTTCGTCGGGTCGTGAGCGCAAATACTCCTCGTAGCTCCAACCGCCGCCGTTGGCGTGGTTCGATAGGCCTGCTCGCGCTGTCCTTCAGGACTTCAGGAGATTCAGCATGAACAAGGATCCAGGGCTCAAAGCCTTTCAACTGCTCGATTGCTGCGGCTAGTTGTCCGAGAGTGACTGGGGGAAATTCATCGACGCCGGAATCGCACAAAAAACACTTAAGCCCTACCACGCCATCGCGCATTAACTGCGGCAAATCGTCTCGTTGCCGGGCACAATACCGCCATGAAAGCCGACGTCGATCCAGAGCTTGCCGGCGGTGGACTGCGATCTTTCTAGCGAGTGCGTCGGCATTGATGGTCGGCGGAATGCTGTTTAAAGGCATATCAACCAGTGTCGTAATCCCGCCAGCCGCGGCTGCTTGGGTCGCGGATTCGAAGCCCTCCCAATCGCTTCGGCCCGGTTCATTGATATGTGCGTGTATATCGACGGCGCCAGGCAAGATTACTTGGTCGCCCGCATCAAAAAGCCGTG
This sequence comes from uncultured delta proteobacterium, assembly GCA_963804165.1. Taxonomy (GTDB): domain Bacteria; phylum Desulfobacterota; class Binatia; order UBA9968; family UBA9968; genus DP-20. The sequence goes on along the minus strand of CAWDPO010000002.1, from coordinate 179,645 downwards.
CCGCTGGGTTCGATCTCATCCCATTCACCCACTTTAGATATAACGCCGTCCTGTATATGCACGCTCGCGGGCGCGATGCCGTCTGGCAGGATGACTCGCCGCGCGCGAATTACCCTTTGGCTTCTCTATTTTGATCCGCATCCATTTATTAAGCGTGAGTCCGCTAAAGCTCCGCTGGCGTTAGAGGTTTTACATGCTGCCCGCGGCGCAGTGCAAGGATTCGTACTCCAACTACAAAGCGACTTCTAGGCCGCGCCCAACATAGAAGATTCCAGACCTCTGCCGGATACCTTGACACTCAATCATCGAGGCGATTAATGGTGCTAAAATGATTGTCAAGAACGGCGCGCTCGGTCACCTCGTTCTCAATGTCGCCGACCTCAAAAAATCGGAACAATTTTATCAGTCCATTCTCGGTCTGAATGTTTCCGCGCGGAACTTGGAGACCAAGATGACGTTTCTGAGCTACGGCAAAGAGCATCACGACATCGCTTTACAGGCTTTGCCGAAGGGTTCGAAGCATGTGGCGGGTAAGGGCATGCCCAAGGTGCACCATTTCTGCATCTACGTCGACTCGAACGGCATCATCGACAAGCTCTCTCCAATTTTGAGACGGCGCAAGATTCCCATCGTCAGCGGTCCGGAGACGCTCGTGGTTGCCGGCAACCGTTCGATCAGTTTTCTCGATCCGGACGGCAACCGCGTCGAGATCGCCTGTAACGCGAATAAATTTCAGTTCGACAATCGACGGCAGACAAAGAGCATGAAAGCTAGGATTTGCGTCCAGACACTGGGATCATTCCTCGCTAACGAAGGCTGGAAAACAGATTCTTCGCTTTGCTCAGAATGACATCTCACCTCTACTGTCATCCTGACGAAGTGAAGGATCTGATTTGCGGCCTGCGAGGCTACGAGAAACTATTAGAGGTGAAAAATGTCAGCTGAAGCTGTGTTGAGCGGCAAGACTTTACCGGCCAAGGAGTTTTGCGATGTGCTGATGAACGAAGTGAAGAACAAGCATGCGCGCTTGTACCACCCATTCTATCTCGACTTGTATGAAGGCAAGCTTTCCTTAGATGCCGTAAAGATTTGGGCGAGGGAGGCCTGGGGAATCTTCGCGTACAATGTCGCGATCAATACGGCGAAATTGGTGCGTTGCCAATTGTCCGGTATCCACGATCCGGAGATTCATAAGAAATTCGTCGATATCATTCATTCCGAGGTCGGTTATACCTACTTCGAAGGATCGCCGCGGCCGGTTTTGGGCCACCGCGCGCTGTTTCTTCGATTCGGTGAAAGCATCGGTATCCCTGCAAAAGAGTTGGAGCGCTGCGAGGAGGAAGAAGATTTTCTGCCGACGACGGTCCTGGCCCGGGTTGGCTGGCTCGACATCGCGCTTCGAAGCAACCACATCCTCGAACAAGTAGCGTCGACGAACTGCTGCAACGAGTATTCGAACCAATTGACCGGCGGCAAGTTTTTCCGCGCGTTTCGCGATCATTACGGTTTGAAGCCGCACGATATTGAATTTTTCGCGGAACATGGCGAGGCGGACACCGAACACAGCAATATCGGTTACGAGTTGGTCGAGCAGTTCGCGACCACGAATGAATTGCAGGTGCGAGTGTTAAAGGCGCTGCGCAAAGGCCTGTCGATCTGGTGGTCGCTGACCGATGGGGTCGCGCGGGAGTGCAGGAATAAGATTGGATTGGAGTGATGGAATACTGGAGTGATGGAGTGTTGGGGTATCGGAATACTGGAATAGTGGAGTGATGGGCAAGGGAAAACTGGAGTGATGGAGTAATGGAGTGTTGGGGTGCTGAAAAACAAAAATCGTGGTTATCAGCAACTTCGAGTTTGGCAGGATGCCATCGAGTTTTATAGGCTTAACAGCCATGTATTTGGGTCGCTCCCGTACGAGCTAAAACGGATTGCCTCGCAGGCGATAGCATCGAGTGATTCAGTTCATCGGAATATTGCCGAGGGATATTGTAGGAGGTCGGTCCGAGAGTATTTGAATTTTCTCAACATCGCCTTGGGTTCGCTCGGTGAAAGCGTATCTGGCCTGCATGCATATCATAAGGCTAACCAGAATACTGAAGACAATTTTCAGGTGCTCGACAAACTCGCCTTCAAATTGGAAAACGGTTTACTAAAGTTAGTTGAGAGCCTCGAGAAAAAGAAACTCGACGGAGACTGGATCGATAATCTGATTGTCAAAGAAAGCAACGAAACGTATGGGTAGCGGGATTGGCACATTCCGAGGCCCATCACTCCAATACTCCAATAAGGAGCTCTATGGATTTACTTTCGACGTTTCATCTGAGGCAATGGGTTAAGGAAAATGCGCACTTGTTCAACCCGCCCTTCAGGACGAACCAGCTACTCGTTCACCACAAAGACTTTCTCGTGATGGTCCTGCGCGGGCCGAATACGCGGCTAGATTTCCATATCGATCCGGGCGATGAGTTTTTCTATCAGGTCGAGGGTGAAATGGAGTTGGTGTTGAAGCCGGAAGGGGAGCGCCGCCAGGTCGTGAAGATCAAAGAAGGAGAGATCTTCGTTTGCCCCGGCGGCTTGCCCCATTCGCCGCGCCGATTCGAAAATACCTGGGGTCTGGTCATCGAACGCAAACGGCGCGAAGAGGAAAAGGAAGAATTCGCCTGGTTTTGCGAAAAGTGCGACGAGTTGGTGTTGTCCCGCGTCGTGAATCAGGGCAATATCCCTTCGCAAGTCTCGGCCGTCTACGCCGAATTCAACGCCGATCCGAAGCTGCGCACTTGCCGCGCCTGCGGCTACGTCTTCCCCGAAACGCCGATGGCGGAACGTCTGACGTTCTTAGAAAGCAATAGTCGATTCAATTGACGCGCTCTCACTCTCAATGTTACCATGGCCAACGCGAGAGAAGCCAAAACCTGCGCACGAAAAAGTCGATCATCTTTTGTCGCACCAGTGGGAGCGGCTTGCGCAAATTCAGGAAATCCAATTAGAATTACTATCCGAGCTTAGCAGAAGACGGTGATGCCAATTTAGTGGAATAGGAGCCCCGATGAATAACAAATATCAAGACAAGTTCGGTTATCCGATTGAACGGACAAAGGGAAAAGTGAGGCCGTTCATGGCGGCGGGATTCAGGACTTCATCAGGCACTCGCCGTTCTGCGTGATGGCGACGAGCAGCGCCAAGGGCGATTGTGACGCATCGCCGAAGGGCGGCATGCCGGGCTTCGTGAAAGTGCTTAACGACAAGCAGCTCTTTATTCCGGATGTCGCCGGCAACAAGCTTTTCCACGGCTACAGCAACGTCGAGACCAATCCTCAAGTCGGCTTGGTGTTTTTTATACCCGGCCACAACAACACGGTCAGGATCAACGGCCGGGTTAGAGTGATCGATCGAGCGGAGCTGAATGGCACCAAGCTTGAAGTTTTCAATCCCGATGAGAAGGCGGAAGTGCTTCAAGGCCTCTTACTGGACGTCGATGAGTCCTACAGCCATTGTCCGCGCGCTCTTAAATTTTCGCGACTCTGGGACGTCGATGAGATTTCCAAGAATATTGCGATGCCGCCCGTGGGAGTGAAAGAGTCCGGGATTTAGCCTCGGACGCGACTCTGATCCGCTGCCAATGCTGATGGCAGCCTAGTGATGGCCACTCTCGGAGACAGTGATTTATGCTTCATGAGCGCGCGCGAATTGGCGCAGTTGATTCGCACTCGCCGCACATCAGCGCGCGAAGTCATGGGCGCATTTCTGCGCCAAATTAATCGCCTCAATCCGAAAATCAACGCGATAGTAGCGAAGCTCGACGACGAGAAGTGTCTTGCGCTTGCGGACGAAGCCGACCGACGGTTCGCGCGTGGCGAGGAGATCGGTGCGCTGCACGGCCTGCCCTTTGCCTTCAAAGATTTGGACCCTGCCGTCGGGTTTCCGATGACGCGCGGTTCGAAAATATTCAAAGACTTCGTGCCAGCGCGAAGATTCGGTTCTTGTCGAGCGATTGAAGCATGCGGGAGTTATTCCTATCGGCGAAGACCAACGTATCCGAGTTCGGCATGGGCTCGCATACGTACAATGACGTGTACGGCACGACGCTCAATCCTTACGATTTGACGAAAAGCGCCGGCGGTTCGAGCGGCGGCGCCGGCGCCGCGCTTGCCGCGGGCTTGTTACCGCTCGCGAGCGGCAGCGATCTTGGCGGTTCGCTGCGCAATCCGGCGAATTTCAACAACATCGTCGCGTTGCGTCCGACCGTCGGACTCGTGCCGTCCGCGCCGACTGCGTTGCCGTTTTTAGGTTTTACGGTTAAGGGGCCGATGGCGCGTTCGGTTGCCGACGTCGCTTTTCTATTGAGTGTCATGGCAGGGGCCGATGCGCGCGATCCCGCCGTGTATCCATTCGATCCAACTGTATTCTGCGAAACCTTTGGATCGGGATTTTAAAGGCATGCGGGTTGCCTGGTGCCCCGACCTGGGCGGTCTGCCGCTCGACCGTAGCGTTCGATCCGTGTTGGAAGGGCAACGAAAGACGTTTATCGATCTTGGCTGTATTGTCGATGACGCTTGTCCCGACCTGAGCGGCGCCGATGAAATATTTCTCACGATCCGCGCGTGGAATTACTGGCATACGCTCGGTCCGCTGCTGGAAAAACATCGCCACGAAATGAAACCCGAAGCGGTCTGGCAGATCGAGGCGGGAAGCAAATTGAGCGGCAGCGACATCGCCAATGCAATGGCGCACCACGGTGAACTGATGCAGCGTATGCGCGTTTTCCAGGAGAAGTATGAATTCCTCCTTTGCGCCGTGAATCAGGTGCCGCCTTTCGATGCGAAAATCGCCTGGCCGCATGAGATCGAGGGAATCAAGATGGAGACCTACCTCGATTGGATGAAGAGCGCGTATTGGATCACGCCGACTTTTTGTCCGGCGATCTCGGTACCCGCCGGATTCACCGACGACGGTTGCCCGTGGGCATCCAAATCGTCGGCCGTTATCGCGATGACCACGGTGTGTTACAAATCGCCCACGCGTTTGAGCAGGCTACTGGATTTGGTAGAAGACGACCAGATATCGCGCTGCAGTGAGGTGACCGACCGCGCCTGCGGCGAAACAAGAACTAAACGCTCGAGAGACTATTTCTTTGATACAGTTTAGTTACGAACCCGCTCTTCTCGATTTCCCGTAAAATCGAGCCGTCGATAAATTGTTCCGGCTTTGCCGCTTTCGCGCGCGGATCGCGCTCGGCCATCCAGATGAGCTGAGTTTGAATCGCGGCGGGTGAGACGTGCGGCACTTGGGGATAGATCTCCCGGTAAAGGCGATAAACTTCTTCCAGTGCCTCGCGGTCATCAATCTTCAGATATTTGCTAAGGGCGCGGATGCTCGGCTCTGGGTTGTTTTTGACCGTGTAAATACCTTCGATAATCGCGCGCAGATAGCGGGTCGCGATGTCCGGCTGCGCTTTGAGGAACGCCCGGCTGGTGATGACTTCCAACTGGGGAAATGGAATATCGTACTGTGTCGGATCGACTAGAATCGTGAAGCCGGCCTTTTTCCCGATATTGAAAAATTCCGGCGTGAGAACGGTGCTGTCGATGCTGCGTTTGCTCAGCGCGGATAGGCGCGTGCTGGTGCCGCCGGTTTGAAGGATCGTAACGTCCTTGTCGGGAACCAAGCCGTAGCGCTGCAAGATCAGGCGCGCGGCGAGATCCGAAGCGCTGCCGAAGCGCGAAACTGCCAGCCGCTTGCCTTTGAGCTGATCGATGGTTTTGATTTCTTTTTGCGCCAGCAGGGCATAAGGCAAGCGGCTCTCGATGCTGGCGATCGACACGATATCGCTGCCGGCGAGGTTGCTGCTTACGGCAACGGTGCCCCCGCCCATGGCGATCTGAGTTTCGCCGGCCGTGAGCGCTTGAACTGTGGTGACGCCGCTTTCGATCAGCACGACGTCGACACTCAATCCATGTTTTTCAAAAATCTTGGCGTCTTTGGCCAGCCAATAGGCGGCCATGTTCGCTGTGAGAGCGCTGTACGAAGTCTTGAGGCGGGTGAGTTGGGCGACGGCGGATGGAGTGCTGAAAGATAGGACTAAAGTTGCGAGCAAAACAATAACGCGAAACTGGAACATATAAGCATCTCCAGAAAGTCATTCCCACGCGTCTTGAATCCAGGCTTCTCTTTCCTTGGATCGTTTCCAATTAACCTGGATACCCGCGTCCGCGGGTATGACGGACTTTTGGCAAACTAGCTGAGCAGAAACTCCGTCAGCATCCGATTGAATTCGTCGGTTTCTTCTATCTGCGGTTCGTGCGCCGAGTGCATGAAGCGATGCACTTTCGAGCCGGGGACGATTTTCTGGAAGTTGACGTCCCAATCACGCTGATTGAGCGGATCGTGCTCGCAGGACATGAGCAATAGCGGGATATCGAGTTGTGACAGCTGCTTGACGAATTCTTCCGTGGTCGAGCGCACCTGATGCGCTGGGCTGCGCAATCGTGCGGCGGACAATGTTTCCCAGGCGCCGGGAATGATCGAGGATTCGTATCGTTCGCGAACAGTTTCCGCCGATTGCCATTTGGGATCATGGTAGAGCAACGCGACGATCTTTTTCATATTCTCAGTCGATGGCGTGTAGTTATCGAGATCCGCTTGCGCGGTGGTTTTGAACACACTGGCATTGCCGCAGATCGTGACCATTTTCTCGATTTGCAAAGGCGGCGGACGGCGCACGGCCGCACGTAAAATGACCCCGCCGCCAGCGGAGTTGCCAACGAAAAAAGCTTTGCTGATGCCGAGAGTTTCTAAAAACTTCTGCAGATGTCGAATGCGCAATCCGGCGGGATCCGAGAAACTGTAGATCTTGTCCGTCTGTCCCCAGCCGAGAAGATCCGGTGCGACGACATGAAAATTCCTGGCAAGCGCTTCGATGTTATGGCGCCAGGTGATTTCCGCCGAGGCGCCGTATTCGCCGCCATGCAGCAGCACGAGATCCGGGCCGCTGCCGGCTTCGAGAAAATGGGTCTTGATATCGCCGACGACAATTGTTCGATGTTGGTATGGAGCCATCGCGCAGCAAGGATCCCTTTAGAGAAAGGCCACGCCGCCGTCGACAGCAACCGTTTGCCCCGTCATGAAGTCACTGAGCGGAGATGCGAGGAAAAGCATCGTGCCGACCAAATCCTTGGGCAGTTGGACGCGCTTCAAAGCGCGATCGCCGACGCGCGCGCCGCGCATCTTAAGAATCTCTTCCGACGGATTGTCTTCCGACAGCGTCGAGCCGGGAGCGATGGCGTTGACGTTGATATTGTCGTCGCCGACTTCCCGCGCGAGGGTACGAGTAAAGCCGATCACCCCCGCCTTCGAGGTGACGTAATGGATGCGTCCGGCGCTGCCGTTGAGCACCGTGCCGGAGGAGATGTTGATGATCTTGCCGGACTTCTGTTGACGCATCGCGGGCAGCACGGCGCGTGTGCAAAAAAACAACCCCTTCAAATTCACCAGCATCATGCGGTCCCATTCCGCCGGATCGATGGTGTCGATGCCGCCGCGGTTCATGGGAATCGTCGCGAAGATCGCGGCATTGTTGACCAGCACGTCGATCCGCCCGAATTTATCGAGCGCTAGTTTTGCCATGTCCTTCGTGGAGGTTTCATTGGCGACGTCGGTTTTCGCCGCCAACGCTTTGCCGTCGAACTGCTGAATGACTTCGCCGGCAACTTTTTCCGCGGCGGGCGCGTCGATGTCAGCGACGATGACTTTCGCGCCGGCTTCGGCGAAACCGTGGCAGTATGCCCGTCCGATGCCGTGGCCGCCACCCGTAACGATGACTACTTTTTCTTTCAATCCATCTATCATTGGCGCTCCCTCGCTGTGATTTGCCGTCAAAATAGCCCCAGAGGTTTCGGTGTGTCAAGGAAGCCATCTGCGCGGCGTCGACCCGACCAGGCCGCAGTTGCCATGACGTCCCGTGTAGAGGAGCACGCCTGCCGCTTTTGGCGGCGTTGATGGATAGGCGGAAATTCTCGATCGCGGCTTTTGCGGAGGCGATCAGCTGATGCGTATTTAGCGCAACCTCAATTCATCCCATTGGTGTCGCGGAGGATCATTACAGGTCAGCGACACCGGAAAATTTGCCTCACTGCAACGCATCTTTGCCCCACCCCCTAATCTCACTCGGGCGAATATCGTCAATCTCGCATGATATTCACGTGGAACAATTGCAAAACCAGCAGCGGCGCTATCGGCATGGCAATTGCCAGTACCAAAAGCTGTTGGCCAACGTTTGCAAGGCCAGGCAATTCATCATTACAGAAATGACTAACGGGAGGGAGGAAGGTATGAAGATACTCAAGCATGAGCGTGGTTATTTTACTGGTGCAATCACAATGGCTTTGTGCGGAGTTGCTATGCTTAACCTTGCGGGCTGCTCCACGGCCAAACCGGCGGTTAAGCCACAAGTCGCGGCGCAGGGAGAAGTGGGGGCGCCGGACAACACCAAAGGCTTCGCAAAGGGGCGGTAACCCAAAATTCCAGCTTGGATCAGTTACAGCAAGGAAAGCCCGTGGGCACCCCCGCATCGAGCCCGCTGAAAGATATTTACTTTGATTTCGATCGTTATGATTTGCGTGCCGATGCGCGCGACACGCTAAAAGCCGACGCCGACTGGCTGAAACAGAATCCGGCGGCGACGGTCGAGATCGAGGGAAACTGCGATGAACGCGGAACCTCTGAATACAACCTGGCACTGGGGGCAAAGAGAGCACAAGCGGCTAAAGATTGTATAGCGACTTTGGGAGTCGACCCGCAGCGTTTGTCGACGATCAGTTATGGTCAGGAGATTCCCGTCTGCGCGGAGCACAATGAAGATTGCTGGCAAAAAAAACCGGCACGATCGTTTCGTGGCGACGTCATTGCCGACGAGTTAAATTGGCCCGTAATTGTGGCGCTGGACAAGCGGAAATTTGCCCGAGCGGAGAACCGGATCAAATTCTCGGTAAAGACTTCGGCCCGCGGTCTGGCGCTGCGCCACGGGTGAACATCCAGGCGGTCCAACCGTATATATACTGGGTCCCCACGTTGACGACCACGACGCGGAATAGATGGAAGGCGACCACCAGTGGCACGCTGATTTGAAGGGCCTGTGCGGTAAGCGTCATCTCTGCCAAACCGCCGGGAGAGGTGGCGATGATCATGGTGGCGATGGGCAGCCCGAAGACCCATGCTAAGGCGGCACCGGCTGCTACCGATGCGAGCAGGATGAAGAACGAATTCAGCAGCGCAAATGGAATGAAGAGTTTGTAGCGGGCGAAGAACGCGCGCTCATAGCGCGCCCCCAGCACCAGGCCGAACATGAGTTGGGCGAAGTCGGTCATCCAACCCGGCACGGCAGAAAGCTGGACGCCGCTCATCGTCAATGCTGCGCCGAAAAAGATCGGTACGAGTAGACAGCCATTTTGAAATCGAAATCTTTCGGAAATCTCCCCCAACAGCCACCCGATCGCCAGCCATACGACAAGTACTGAAGGATTGAGCGACACCGTCGGTCGGAAGGCCGATGTTTCGAGCGGAAAGCCGCCATAAGTCAGGGCGAACGGAATCAGGATAACGACGACGGAGACGCGCAAACTATGCGCGACCGCTACAGGGGCAATCTGCGCGCCATAGCGATCGGCAAGCACGGCCATCGCCATCGCGCCGCCGGGAATGGAGGCAAAAAAGGTAGACTTGGCATCGACGCCGGAGGCGCGGCTCAAAGTCAGCGCGCCGAGTATGCCGACAAGAAACACGGCGACAGTCGCGGCGGCGATTGCCGGGAAGTTGCCGGCCAATGCAGCGACGACCGGCGGCGTAAAATAAAGTGACACCGCGGAGCCCAAGATCACCTGTCCCATTTGGCGGGCGTACGGTGGCGAATGCATGTGCACGCCGATTAAGTTGAGCGCTGCGACGGCGACCATCGGCCCGATCATCCAGGGGATCGGTGTATGCAAATACTGGAACACAAAACCCGCCGGGATACCGACGGCCAGTGATCTGACGATGGCCGGCAATCGTTCTCGGAAATTGGCGAATTCATTCATCGAGATGAGTGGTGCTCCTGGTTGCCGTGCAATTGAGGATAGGCGCGCGGAAGTGAGCCTTGATCGTCTTGTATATCTTGTACGCTGGACGAAGACGAGAGTTGCCGATGAATTGACTTCCGGCTTTACGACTGTGTTGCGATACCGTTCACGTTCGAGTGTCTTCAATGCGGAAGGTATCGGCCGATTGAGATATCAAATATTGATTTGTTCGCTCCTGAGCTCGGCAAAGTGATGCGAGCAAATTGCCGCACAGTCGAGTAACCGAAAAGTAACTGCCCGGATGATCTATTCTTGATTGCTAACGGCGAGAGGAGCGAAGTCATGAAAATGTGTGAACGTTAACTCTTGCCGCACTGCGGAATCGCGTAACCGCCAGAAATGCCACGCAATTCTTTGGCGTATTCTTGACAAAACGGCACACCGTTCTTAGCTTTTAATACAGAACATAGGCGAGAAAGGGTTAGATCGGATCGCATGGCGTTCGACAATTGGGATGTCTTAGTCTGGCGAAGGGCGGGCAACTTGCGTCAACAGGCTGAGCGGATCCAGAGAAATTTTTTGCAAATGGCCGTTGGCGCTCACTATGGAGTCCGTCACGGAAGGAGTGCGTGCTGGGAGCCGCCGGTGAACGTCATCGAAACCGACGAGAGTCTTTGGGTTATTTCAGCGGTGCCTGGAGTGACCGTGGATAATGTGACGGTGCGATTGGAAGGACGGGAACTCATTATCACGGGTAAACGGCCGCTTCCCGGATGTTGCCGTGCCGGTGAATTGAAACTCTGGGAAATACCGCTAGGTCAGTTCGAGCGGCGATTAACATTGATCGACGGCAAATATCCACTCTCCGTCGGTAAGGTCACGTTGCAGGATGGGCTGCTCAATATCGAGCTGAGGAAAAATTCATGACAGCTGAAGAAAAAGAAAACACACAGAGTAAATCTACAATCACGATACCAGCGGGAGCGATGGTAATTTTGCCGCTGCGCAATACCGTGCTTTTTCCGTCGACGATCATGCCTTTGGGCGTAGGACGGCGAAAAAGCCTGCAAGTCGTGGAACATGCCGTCCGCGAACAACTGCCCATCGGTTTTGTCACCCAACTGGATGCCAGCGTTGAAAAGCCGCAACCGCCTGACTTGGTGTCCGTCGGCACCTCCGCCAACGTGTTGAGAATGTTCAGCCTACCGGATGGGCAGCGGCAAGTGATCATTCAAGGTCAGCAGCGCTTCGAGATCAAGGAGTTCATTCAAACGGAACCGTTTCTCATCGCCCGAGTATCCATGGTCGAAGAAACCGTACCGCAGACGAAATCTTTCGAAGCGCGGATTTTACACTTGCGTCAAGAAGCAGTTAAGGCGCTATCGTTGCTGCCGGCGCCCATGCAGGAGCTTCGGCCGACCATCGAGCGGATCGATAGCCCGCTCGCATTGATCGATACGATCGCTTCGACTCTGGATCTTCCGGTTCACGAAAAACTAGAGCTATTGGCGACCCTGGACCCGGAAGTGCGCACGCAAAGAGTCGCCGAGAAGCTTTCGGCGCAGATCGAACTTCTCGAGTTGAGCAAAAAGATCGGCGACGAAACCAAAGAATCGATGGATAAGACCCAACGCCAATACTTTCTGCGCGAGCAGCTGAAAGCCATTCAGAAGGAGCTCGGCGAAGAAAGCGGCCAATCAGTTGAAGCGGAAGATTTGCGCAAGAAAGTCGCCGACGCCAAGATGCCTGCGGAGGTTGAAAAGGAAGCGTTGAGAGAGCTGTCCCGGTTTGAACGGATGCCCGAGATGGCCGCCGAGCACAGCACGATTCGGACTTATTTGGATTGGCTGATCGAGTTGCCGTGGAGCGTATCGAGTGAGGAGCGCATCGATTTGCAGGAAGCGCGCAAAATTCTCGATGCCGATCACCACGGTTTGGAGAAGGTAAAAAAACGTATCATCGAATTTCTCGCCGTGCGCAAGCTGAAGCCCCAGGGCAAGAGCCCGATCTTGTGCTTCGTCGGTCCTCCGGGGGTTGGCAAGACCTCTCTGGGCCAAAGTATCGCGCGTGCCATGAACCGCAAGTTTGTCCGGCAAAGCTTGGGCGGCGTGCATGACGAGGCGGACGTGCGCGGTCACCGACGCACTTACGTCGGCTCGCTTCCAGGCAACATCATTCAGGGGATGCGCAAGGCGGGCACGAACAATCCCGTGTTCATGCTCGACGAAATAGACAAACTCAGCGCCAGCTTTCAGGGCGATCCGTCGGCGGCGTTGCTGGAAGTGCTGGATCCTGCTCAAAACGGGACGTTTCAAGATCATTATCTGGCGGTGCCGTTCGACTTGAGCCAGGTGATGTTTATCGCGACAGCGAACGTGCTCGACACGATTCCCCGGCCGTTGCGCGACCGCATGGAAATCATCGAGTTGTCGGGTTACATCGAGGAAGACAAATTGGCGATAGCGAAGAGCTACCTGATTCCGCGGCAAACGGCGCAGAATGGGCTCGACCAGGGTGAAATCGTTTTTACCGACGACGCCATCCGCGAGGTTATTAGCTCATACACGCGCGAGGCGGGTGTGCGCCAACTGGAGCGGGAGCTCGGGGCGATTTGCCGCGGGGTGGCTACGAGGGTGGCTGAAGGATGCAAGGAACGGCTGACCATCGAGCGCGCCGCGGTGAAGGATTATCTCGGTCCGCAGAAATTCTTCAACGAAGTGGCTCTGCGAACTAGTTTGCCTGGGGTGGCTACGGGATTGGCGTGGACGCCCGTCGGTGGCGATATTCTCTTCGTCGAAGCGACCAAAATGCCGGGTAGCGGAAAATTGCAGCTTACCGGCCAGCTGGGAGAGGTGATGAAGGAAAGCGCCCAGGCGGCATTCAGCCTGATCAAATCGCGGGCCGATTCGCTGGGCATCGACCCTGGGATCTTTCAAAAGCACGATTTGCACGTGCACATTCCCGCGGGGGCGATTCCCAAAGACGGTCCAAGCGCCGGCGTTACCTTGTTCGTGGCGCTTGTGTCGCTCTTGCTCGATCGCTGTGTCAGCAAGGAAGTTGCGATGACCGGCGAGATCAGCTTGCGCGGATTGGTGCTTCCTGTGGGCGGCATCAAAGAGAAGGTCTTGGCCGCGAAACGGGCGGGACTTTCCCGAGTGCTCCTGCCGGAATTGAACCGGCGCGACTTGGAAGATATTCCCACGGCTGCGCTGCAGGGCATGAGCTTCGAGTTTTTGAAAACCGTTGATGAAGCTTTGGCGCTTGCCCTCGAAGCCGAAGAAACTAGCCGCGCGATATATAATACGGGCGTCGGGCGCGAAGCGGCGGCGCTCACTTAAGGCAACGTAGAGTAGGTTGAAAACAGAGCCCCTGGGTGGACAAGAACCACCCAGGGGCTCTTGTTATTTACGGGAGATAGCAACTCGAATGCCTTCGCGGGCGGCAACGACAATCATTGCCGCCTAGAGACGCAGCAAGGCCGTGTTTCCTCCCGGCCGATATCATGAAAACTCGGCGGGAGTGCGAGCCGAGAGCTCACACTCCGGTGTCATCGAGTCTTCAGCGCGACAATTATACGAACAAACTCCAAGTCAAAAGTCCGATCGCCGCCATGGCCGACATTGCGGCCAATGGGCTAGTGATGAATTGCCACGCGAGTATCAGCGGTAAGGATCTTTTGATGCTGGCAAAAGGAATCAGTTTTTCCATGCCCCAGCGCGTAATCATGTACCGCTGCCCGCCGACGATTCCCACGGCGATGGGATCTTTCTCGATCTTGTGCTTACGCCAAACTTCGATTTTCTCGAAGTATTCAGCGGCCTTGTGGATTTCATCGGTCACGACATAGGGAATGTCGTAGAGTGATAGCATCATTCCTTGCCTGGCATTGGACGCCGCCACACGGTCGAGATTCACCGACCGAAACGGAAGAAATGTATTCCAGACGCGCCAATCCTCGTCGGAGAGTTTCGGGTAGGGAATCGGTCTTGCGTTATTGCCGCCCATCAAGGAATCGACTTGCTCGTGGCGATAATTCTCGACAAACATACTTTTCCCCTCCTTGCCGTTGGGTAAATTTTATTATCTTCGTGGTTATAACTAATGAAATTGTTTCGAATACGGACATGCCGTTACACTGCCATGACGTGGTTGCGAATTGCGCTCTGGATGCGGTCGTGTTCATGGCGCCGAAATAAAAAGGAAGGCCGATCTCGCGGGTGAATTGAACCGCATGACTTCGTCTCATGAGAAGGCCAGAAGCTTCTCGGAAAAACGCCAGTCGAATCGAATATCGTTAAGGATTAGCGGAGGCAAAAATTGGGCCCAATGAAAGGTTAACTGAAGTTAACGGTGGCGATGGATTTCATTCAGGATTTGATTGGTTCGTAAAGACCGTATTGTCTGATTTTTCAGACGGCATCTGCCTTTGAGTACAAATAATCCGACACTGCTCCGATGGCATTCCGCGGCCGGACAACCCAGCGCTCACTTTTTTCGCGCAGATTTATTGATCCAGATGCTTCCCGGGTCTACGCTGATTATCAAGAGCGTTGGCTTTGGTGGCATGTGATATTCTTATTGACCCAAGGTGACAAGGAGGTTTTATGTCGATCGTCAGACTTATTTACGTTGACGTTAAATCCGAACAGGCCAAAGAGGCGATCAATCTGTGGAAGAATCATTGTGCTCCTTTGATGATTAAACAGCCCGGCTGTCTATCCGAAAAGCTTTTGGAATGTGTCGACGCGCCGGGGGAATTCATTTCGTATTCCGAGTGGGATAGCCAGGGGAACATCGACAAATACCGCGAGAGCCAAGCGCACGCGGAAATCCAGAAGCACGCGCGCGGATTGCAAGGTGGTAAGACGACCGTGAAGCGCTACGAAATAAAATAGAGAACTTTGACTCGCGTTAGCGTTTTATGGACGGCACGCTCAGCGATCTTGGAGGCGTAGGCGCTCGTCCGTTAGGCGTTTCTTCCGGACCGTGGTGGTCGGATTGGACCCTCACGGTCAAGAGTTGGTAGACAGCAGAACCGAGTTGAGGTAAAGCCTCAGCGAGGGAGAATCGCGCGTGACAGTGCCTACAGTTAAAGCCGACGTCATCGATGCCGATGCGCACGTGGTCGAAACCGAGCGGGTGTGGGATTACCTCGAAGCTTCCGAGGTGAAATATCGCCCGACCCTCGTGCCTTCCCCTGATAATCCCAACAGGCAGAATTGGTTTCTCGACGGCGAAGACCTCGGGGTTAAGTTTCCGTCACCGGACAAAAAACAATCTGAAGAGCATCTCAAAAGGTTCGGCCGCCAGGTCGATACCCCGGTCGAGGCGCGCGAGCTATCCGATGTGAAACAGCGCCTCCAACACATGGACGAGCTCGGCATCGATATTCAAGTTCTCTACAACTCTTTGTGGCTGACGCAGCTCACGACGCGTCCTGACGCTGAGATTGCTTTATGTTGGAGCTGGAACCGCTGGCTGGCGGACGTTTGGAAACTCGGAGACGATCGGCTGCGTTGGACCTGCGTCGTGCCGGCGCTGACGCCGAAAGAGGCGGTTCCACAGATTCGCTTCGCCAAAGAGCACGGCGCCGTCGGCGTCTGCATGCGGCCGTTCGAACGGGACCGGATGATGACGGCCCCATACTATTACCCGATCTATGATGAGGCGGAGCGGCTCGATCTTCCCGTCACCGTTCACCTCGCCAATGGCAGCCCGGAGTTGTTCAAGTTAATGACCAATGAAGCCGGCGGTGGCTTTTCGACGTTTCGCGTGCCGACAGTCACGGCCTGTTACACGCTGATCATGAGTGAGATCCCGCGTGTGTTTCCTAAACTCCGGTGGGGATTCATCGAGGTGTCGAGCCAGTGGGTGCCGTGGGTCGTGCACGAAGCGGTGCGCCGCTCGCTGGGCAGCGCCCATCCGATTTCCCGGGACTGCTTGCGCGCGTATAACATCTTTGTGTCCACGCAGACCGACGACGATTTTTCTTACATCATTTCATACGCGGGCGAGGATAACCTCTTGATCGGCACCGACTACGGCCACGGCGATACCTCGAGCGAGCTCAATGCGATCGCTCGATTCAAAGCCATCGGAGACCTCAGCGAAGCGGTGAAACGAAAGATCCTTTCCGACAACCCGAGACGCTTCTATGGCCTGTAAGACCACGAGGCGACGAAAATAGTCGCGCCGCGAAATCTAATCAACGCCCCATCAGTTTTCATGCCCGCGGTAATCAAGCGAGCCATTATAGTCGGCGGCGGCATCGGCGGACTGTGCGCCGCCATCGCGCTGCGTCGAATCGGCGTGCAAACCGTCGTCTATGAACAGGCGCCGCAACTGAACGCCGTCGGCGCCGCGCTGGTGATGTGGCCCAATGCCCTCAAGGCGCTTCGTTATCTCGGTCTCGCTGATGCGGTTCTTGAAGCCGGCGGCAGGATCGAAAGGGGCGAGATCCGCACCTCGGCGGGAATTTTATTATCGGAATGGAACTTTGCGGCACTGGAACAACGCTTTGGCGAGGCGGCGGTGCCGATCCATCGCGCCGATTTGCACGAAATCCTCGTTTCCGCGCTGCCCGAGGGGGCGCTTTGTCTGAACTCGCGGTGCACCGGTGTCGAAGCGGACGGCGCTGGCGCGAGTGTTAGCTTTCCCGGCGGTCGGAAGGAGAGCGCCGATTTGGTCGTCGGCGCCGATGGCATTCATTCAAGTCTTAGACAAGGGCTGTTTCCTACGAGCGAGCTACGCTACTCGGGTTATTCGGCGTGGCGTGGCGTCGTGGCGACTCAAGACAAAACGGCGCTCGGACGGAGCGCGGAGAGTTGGGGCTGCGGCTCGCGCTTCGGCATGGCGCGCATAGATGGACAACGAATCTATTGGTTTGCCACCGCCAACGTCCCGGAAGGACTATCGCAGACCGCAGCTGAACGTAAAAACTTTCTACGGCAGCGTTTCGGCGATTGGCATTCGCCCATCGGACACTTGCTCGACGCCACTCCTGCCGACGAGATTCTCCATAACGACATTTACGATATGGCGCCGCTCAGATGCTGGAGCAACGAGCGCGTGGTGCTCCTCGGCGACGCGGCGCAGCCCACAACGCCCAACATGGGACAGGGGGCGTGCATGGCCATCGAAAGCGCGGTGACACTCGCCCGCTGCTTGGCCGAAGAGATCTCATTATCCGCGGCCTTGACGCGCTACGAGAACGAGCGCATGCCACGCACCGCCTGGATCGCCGGGCAATCACGGAGGATCGGGCGCGTCGGGCAGTTGGAAAACCCGCTGGCGTGCGCAATGCGCAATTTCCTTGTGAAGATTACGCCGGCCAAACTCACCACAAACTGGTTGGCGAAGGCGTGTAGCTACAAAGCGTAAGTTTGGTAATGATTCGACGCACGCGGATCGGGAGGATCTGTCCCGGAATTATTGTAAGATAAGCTTATGATTGAATCGTTACAGCCGCCGTCTCGGCAGGAGATTGATTCGATCATCGCGCTCGACGGCGAGCCGGTCATTCGAAACCTGAAAATTACCCAATGCTATCATGATCTCTCTCGGGCGATCGCGTCGGCGAACGCAGAAATAAACGTCAACTGGTGCACGTTCGCGACGTGGGCTTCGAAAACGGCCGGACGTTTTATCCGCGGCGAGCTGGTGGCGATGTTTCGGGATGCACTGCAGGGCGACCGCAGGTTGGCGGAAAAACTCGATCGCATCAATACGCTGCTACGGCGCGTTGACGCCACGGCAGGACTCGGTCGGCTGGCGATTGTCCAAGCATTGGCGGCGCCAACTGTGGAGGTAAGCCGTGATATTGCAGCCGGCAATCTTGCGGTGTTCGCCGAGCTCGGCCCGTTGTTCACCGTTATGTGCACGCGTTTTCGAGCAGGCACGGCTTACGACGCCGGGATTCTCGAGAGTTTGCTGGACGAGTTGAATTTGAGGCCCGGGCCGCCGGAACAGGGCGGCCAGGGTTTGCTGCGCGACGCAGTTCGTCATTTTTATCAAGCAAAGTTTGAGGTCCAGGGGGATCGCAAAGCGGACCTTTTTCTGCTCGCCAACGCCGAAACCGGGCTACATGAACAAGTGCGGCTGCAACCGGCCATCGCCGGAGCCCTGAAGCTGCCGTTCGACGCGGCGCTGCGGTCGTTGTTCGATGGCGGCCCGGGCGGCAGGTATTCAGAAAATCTGCGCAAGCGATTGGGCCGTATGCTTGCTAGCGAGATCGACCCGGTTATCGCCGAAATGAATGCTGAGTTGAATCGGATATGGCGCGAATGTGTGACACGTGTCTTTATGACGCTGCGCTTGCCGGACGGCGAAATTCACTTGGGAAAAGACTTGCGGCCCTTGCCGGGCCGATCGCTTTTTCCCGCTGATCTCCAATTCATTGACAACCCGGATCTCCGCTTTTTCTTAGCGAAATATCGAGCCGATGGAAATACCGCATTGGCTAGCGGAGCCGTTGATTGGGCCGATATCTCTGAACGCATGCAATTTATTCTGAGTCTGTTCCGGGCCCGGCAGCAGGATACGCGGTTATTGGAACAGCCCTTTTCCGATGCCCAGCGGGGCGACATAGCAAACGGCCGCTTACCGCAAGGTCCTCTCTAGCCATTGCCAGTTTGTCTCGCACTGTAAACTTTAGTAGCCGCCGGCGTGAACTAAAGCACATGCGTATGCTTCGTCAATCTACTGCTAATAGGTAATTTCCTTAGATTTCATAGCTTGTGTTAATGATTACTAGACAGAAAGCTCGCGGCACACGAGTTGCGTTGGAGCATGCCACGTTGGCTTTGCGTCGTCGGAGCGCGCCTTGCGTGCATGAAGGGGCTTGGATTATATCCAGTCTCGGCAGGGATAGGCGCGGAGGATCAACGCTTTTCAAGGACTACGCAAGGATCGAGAACCTAAGAGGAGCGGCAATATGTTGCGCCTCCTAAAGGCCGCTGTCTTTGGCTTGCTCATCGCGATAGCCGGCTTGGTGGTGAGTTTTTTCCCCGCCACGCATCACTTTGAGGAAGACTTTGAGCTGGGGTTGCTGTTCAAACTCAGGGGCGTTAGCAAGGCGCCTTCCGACGTTGTCGTTATCAGCATTGACCGAGATTCCTCGGAGCGTCTGAATTTGCCGCAAAACCCAGATCGCTGGCCACGCTCGCTCCACGCGGAGCTTATTGACCAACTGGTTCGCGAAGGTGCTAAGGTCATAGTGCTCGACGTTTACTTTATCGAGCCCCGTTCCGATGGGAGCGACGCGTCGTTAGCCGCAGCGATCAATAGAGCTCGCAATGTCGTGCTTGCCGAGCCGCTCAGAGTGGAAGAGGTCCCTGCGTCGGATGGCATCGGGTCGATGGGGCACACTATTGTAAAACCGTTGCGAACAATTCAGCCGATATCTCAGGCTGCTTTTGCCACGGCGCCATTTGTCCTGCCGAGATTTCCCTTGAGGATCAATCAGTATTGGACGTTCCAGTCAGGCGCGGGAGACTTGCCCACTTTCCCGGTGGTGACGTTCCAACTTTACGCCTTGCCGGTCTACCGCGACTTCGTTGCATTGCTCGAAAAGGTCAGTCCGCAGCACGCGAGAAGGCTGCCGTGGACTGTCGGTACTGGGCTACAAGCCCGAGGCGTCGCGAAATTCATGAGAGATATAAGGGAAATTTTTGAAAGCGACCCAACCCTTTCAGAGAAAATGATCGCGCAGTTGGAGCGCTCGAATCTCGCGGCAAGCCACGGCGAAAAGTACAGATTGCTCAAGTCTCTTGTAAGAATGTACGGCGGCGAAAATCGCCGCTATCTCAATTATTACGGTCCGCCCCGGACGCTAACGACCGTCCCCTATAATCACGCCTTGCGCCCCGGTGGAATTTCCGGCGACAAAAAACCGGTGGAGCTCAAGGGGAAAGCTGTTTTTGTCGGATATTCGGAAATCTTGCTCGCGGAACGACAGGACAGCTTCCATACGGTTTATTCACAAGCCAACGGCGTATTTATCAGCGGCGTGGAAATTGCCGCGACGGCGTTTGCGAATCTTCTCGAAGATTCACCGGTAAAAACGATCAGTTCATATTCCTACATTTTCATTATTCTCGTCTGGGGTATGGTCATCGGTACGATCTGCCGCGCGACCGGAACCATACCGGCTGCGGTCGCAGTTGTGATTTTGAGCCTTCTCTATCTGGCGGCTGCCGAGTATCAGTTCAAAGCCGAAGCCACCTGGTATCCGATTGTCATTCCGCTCCTTGTGCAAACGCCTCTCGGCATCGTCGGCTCCATGTTATTAAATTATTTCGAAACCAACAAAGAACGGCAGAATATTCGGAATGCGTTGGGTTACTATGTTCCGAACGATGTGGTCAATCAGATGGCGCGAAACATCGTCGATATCAGACGCGGCGGGCAAACCGTCTACGGTGCTTGTTTGTTCGCCGATGCTGCGGGTTATACGAACCTGTCGGAAAAGATGGGTCCGCGGGAGTTAAGCGACCTCATGCACGAGTATTTCGAGACCACCTTTGAGCCGATCAAGCAACACGGCGGTCTTGTGGTTGAGCTCAAGGGAGATTCGATTTTGGCTATCTGGCAGGCGCAAGGTCCGGACGTGACGCTCGGGAAAAAAGCTTGTGCGGCAGCTTTGGGGCTTGCCAAAGCCGTCGTTCGATTCAATCAGGCCTTTGCGAGCGTCAGTCTTCCGACCCGCATTGCGGTCCACGCCGGCGAAATATACCTCGGCAACATGGGCGCCGGGGATCATTATGAGTATGGCGTTACGGGGGATACGGTCAACACAGTGGCTCGGCTGGACGGTCTAAATAAATATCTAGGGACTCAGATATTGGTTTCTCAAGAGGTCGTCCACGATTTAAATGATTTTATGACGAGAAACGCGGGGAGCTTCTTGCTGAGAGGTAAGACACAGCCGGTCGTAGTTTACGAATTGCTAGATCGGGCGGAAGATGCCAATGAAAATCAGAAGCAGGCTTGCGCTATCTTTTCCGACGCCCTAGGCGCATTCCGACGGCGCGCTTGGGACGATGCCGAAAAGAAATTTCATGAATGCATCGATATTCTCGGCGCAGATAGCCTGTCACTGTTCTACCTTAAACTTTGTAAGGAGTACCGGATGCATCCACCTGATGGGTCTTGGACGGGCGTGATCCCCATAGACGAAAAATAATAACCATTCTGACTATTCCTGTGATATATACGTCGATGATTGATGACGGGCGGAGATAAATCACGCATAAAGCCGATTCTTCAATAATCAATTATCGAAGGAAACCTTCCTCCCGAACGATGCGTCCCGAACGCATTCGCACTCTCTCCTCAGACTATGTCAAAAGTCTATTCATTGTTCGACAAGCTGCCGACGAAAAGACGCCACAAGATCGAGATTCAACAGGTTAGTCGTTTGCCTCGACGCTGTCGAAGGGCCACGGCGATTTCCGACACGCTCCCTGTAGAGGACTAGGGAGAACGGGAGTTGATAGTATGAACAGAATACGACGGATTGCGGTGCTCTGCGCGAGTCTTAGTTTATTGTCATCGATTCCGTCCTTCGCGGCGACGACCTGCGATCCCCCTGTAGCCAAGTTAGTCTCTGTTCAAGGGAGCGTCGAAGTTCGTCGGGCGGGCCAGACCCAATGGCAGCCGGCCCGACTAAACGACGGCTATTGCCCAGGAGATAGGATTCAGGTTGGCGAGAGAAGCCGGGCTGATGTTGCGTTGGTCAATCAACCCGTTCTCCGCCTGAACCAAGACACCACGATCACTCTCGGAGGAGTGAGAGAAGAGAGAACCTCCCTCATCGAGCTGGTCCGCGGCGCTCTCTACTTTTTCAGCCGCCTGCCGCGCAATTTGGAGATCATCACCGCGTTCGTCAACGCTGGTGTGGAGGGAACCGAGGGCTTGGTTCAGGTCGAGGCCGACAGAGCCTTGATAACGATTTTTGAGGGTATGGTGTTGGCTTCGAACCAAGCTGGGAGCGTGACGCTGACCGATGGTCAGTCGGCTGTAGCCGAAAGAGGACAAGCTCCCGTATTGCGCACCGTTGTGCGTCCCCGGGATGCAGTTCAATGGGCCTTATACTATCCGCCCGCCCTCTATTTACGCCCGGAGGAATTTCCAGCCGGGCCCGGTTGGCAGGGGATGGTGCGAAACTCTCTTGAGTCTTACATGAAGGGTGATTTTCAGGGGGCCTTTGAGGCCATCAAAGGTGTGCCTAACGATCTCCGGGAACCACGGTTTTTTGCCTACCGCGCCTCTTTGCTGCTTGCCGTAGGGCGCGTCGATGAAGCAGGTCCGGATCTTGAGCGGGCACTGAGTTTAGATCCAAAATACAGCGATGCCATCGCACTCCAATCGATAATTGCCGTTGTCCAAAACGACAAGGAAAAAGCGCTTGCACTCGCGCAGAAGGCCGTTAAGGCGACCCAAAATCCGCGTCAGCGCTGATCGCTTTATCCTACGGTCAGCAGGCGAATTTCGATCTCGAAGGCGCGCGGACCAGCTTGCAACAGGCGGTACAAGCAAACCCGGAAAACACCCTGGCTTGGGCGCGGTTAGCGGAGCTCCACATGTCATTCGCCGATCTGGACGAAGCCCTTGAAGCGGCCAAAAAGGCGGTCGCTCTGGATCCAAACCTGTCGAGAACGCGGACGGTCCTCGGATTCGCTTATCTGACACAGGTCAACACCACGGAGGCCAAGGCTGCCTTCGAAAAAGCGATTGAGTTTGACCAAGCCGATTACCTCCCGAGGCTGGGTCTGGGACTAGCAAAGATCCGAGAGGGTGATTTGCAGGAGGGTAGACGGGAGATTGAAATTGCTGCCAGCCTGGACCCGAACAACTCGATCGTCCGAAGTTATTTGGGCAAAGCCTATTTTGAAGAGAAGCGCGGCCCAAGGGACGAGCGCGAGTATGCCATTGCCAAGGAACTGGACCCGAAGGATCCCACACCCTGGTTCTACGATGCTATTGCGAAGCAAACCACCAACCGCCCGGTCGAGGCTTTGCATGACATACAAAAAGCAATCGAGTTAAACGACAATCGGGCAGTCTACCGCTCAAGTCTTCAACTCGATTCCGATCTCGCGGCACGAAGCGCCAGCCTGGGTCGAATCTACAGCGATCTTGGGTTTCAGCAGCTTGCGCTGGTCGAAGGATGGAAGTCGGTCAATACCGATCCAACGAATTTTTCCGCCCACAGATTTCTTGCGGACTCTTATTCGGTTTTGCCACGCCACGAGATCGCCCGGGTGAGCGAACTATTGCAGTCGCAATTGCTCCAGCCATTGAACATGACGCCGATTCAGCCGCGGTTGGCTGAGAGCGATCTGCTCTTGATTGAAGCGCCGGTCCGGCGGTTTTCTCGTTCAATGAGTTTAATCCGCTGTTTAATCGGAATGGGATTAATTTCCAGACGACCGGCCTGGCCGGCGAAAATAACACTTACGCGGGGGAAGGAGTCTTATCGGGAATTTATAAGAAGACCTCCTTTAGCCTAGGGGGGTTTCATTTTCAGACTGATGGTTTTCGCAAAAATATCGGCCAGCGAGATTCAATCGGCAATGCATTCGTGCAAGCGGAACTATCGTCTAGCACAAGCATTCAAGGGGAGTATCGTTACCGAAGCCTGGTATATGGCGACAATAGACTGCGATTTTTTCCCGACGATTTTTTTCCTGGGGAAGTCAATCGGGAAGAACGCCAAACGGCCCGCTTCGGGATCCGGCACGCGTTGACATCGAATTCGACATTGCTCGGCTCGTTCATTTTTCAACACTCAAGATTTACTCAGAAAGACGATCAGTTACTACCGTTGTTTACCTTTCAAGATTTCAAGAACCCGCAAGACTTATTTCAGGGGGAAGCTCAGCATCTATATCGCTCAACATACTTTAACGTCGTCTCGGGTTTTGGCTATGCGAAGATCAACGGCCGGTTTTTCACGACAATCGGGTTACCGCTCCCGCCGCCCGATGACATCCTTGCCTTTCCCGGCGAGAGCGACGATCAAAAACATGTAAACTTGTACAACTATCTCCATTGGAGTCCGACAAAGGCATTGACTGTAACGCTGGGCGCCAGTGGCGATTTTGTCGATACGAGGGGTGGCAATTTCGAATCCAAGGATCAATTCAATCCGAAGTTCGGCATTGTCTGGAACCCATGGGTCGATACCACTGTTCGCGGTGCGGCATTTCGCGTGCTAAAGCGAACATTGATAACCGATCAAACCCTTGAGCCCACCCAAGTCGCCGGGTTCAATCAATTCTTCGATGATATCAATGGAACCGAGGCGTGGCGCTATGGAGTCGCTGTGGATCAAAAGTTTACCAAGGAAGTCTTTGGCGGGATCGAATATTCAGGAAGAAACCTAAAGGTGCCGTTGACGAGATTGAACAACAACGGCCAGCTCGTGGAGGAAATGCAGGACGCAGAGGAACAACAGAGTCGGGTCTATTTCTTTTGGACGCCACATCCCTGGTTTGCGCTACGCACCGAATATCAGTTTGAACATTTCACCAGAGAAGGCACGACTAGTTTTCCGGCTCGCCTAAATACCCATCGAGTGCCACTGGGATTGAACTTTTTTCACTCTTCAGGCCTGAGCGCTGTCTTGCAGCCTACCTACTATCATCAAAACGGAAAATTCAATCTCAAAGTAGCCGGAGTCTCGCGCAACGGCAGCGATGATTTTTGGACACTGGACCTTGCCCTGAATTGGCGCTTGCCGATGCGCTATGGATTTGTCACCATTGGTGCAACTAATTTGTTGGACAAAAAGTTCAACTATTTCGACTTGGATTTCAAAAACCCGCGGATTCAGCCAACCAGGACAATTTTCGGCCGCATCAGCTTGGCTCTACCGTGAGCCCGCTGCAGTTGTGTGGCCGAGATCGCGTGTGGGAATAGCTGCTGGGCTGATCGAGTTAGCTTCTGCCCAGGAGGCTTACCAAACTAACACTTCTCTGTTGTTGATTATTCTTATGGTGCAGCCGCCGTGCTTAATATTGCACTTTGCGTAAAATAACTGCCCCAAGGGCACCCATTCAGTGATCCCATACTTGGTGACTTTTTCTGGAGTGACCGGGTCCTCTACGATCTCATCACCCCTCTGGTCGGTAATGCGCATTTTTCCGGTCTCTAAATCGACGCGAAATACGGCTTCGGTCGGATCGTCGTTCCCATTGCCTCTCGGCCTTCGCGGTGGTCCGTTTTTAGAATATTTCTTAGCCTTTGCTTTGACCATGACCTTTGCCTCCTTATTTAGATTTGTTTCACTCTCAAGAGAAACTTTAGAACTGATTCCGGCCAATTCGCACTTAGCCAATGCATAAGTTTTTTGCTATGCGATGTTCCGACGCGCCTTAAATCTTATGTTGACCGATTTTTTTAGTGTCTTCAACGACGGAGAAAAAAAATACTCCCCGCCGGTCATTTTGACATAATTTTGAATGTGAACGGCCGATTTGTTTGACTCCAGATGAAATCGTCCACCATGAGTCATCGCGACAATTGGGTCCGGACCAGGCGTTACATCAGCAGCAGACGGAGGAAAGTTGATGTTATTGATCCATTGGGTTTGCACGTACTCGTATTGCCTTTGTATGTCTTTCTGAAAACACACGAAGAGGAGGCCTCGCTGATCATTAGCATCTCCGCCGCGCAGCGCGCCTAGAGATGCGCCAAAGGGGATACCGCGCCTCAAAATCCGGTGGGTTTGCACCTGGCTTTCACTGTCCGCTGGATTGTCTGAAATAATTTCATCACGGGGATTCGCCTTCCGAATATGAGCCGCGAAGGGACACACATCTCCGCTTGGATCATTGGCAAATCTAAAGTTGTTATTCAGCGTTTCACTCTTGTTGAGCGCGGGAAGAACCTTCCCTGGATCGGCGCCCGGCGGAATGGCTGATTGACGATGAAATTCCCGCTGCATCAATGGGTAGCCGCTTTTATAGCGTCCCATAAGTTTTGCGCCCATCAGATCTTCGGTGAGACCATTGGCTCCGCAAGGTCATTTAGTTGTTTGCGAAATCCGAGCACATCTTGCGCAAACGGCGCAATACCAGATACGAACCGTCTGTAGTCCACCGGGAGGGGCCCGATCTGCTGAGCGGCCCGGGATCTGGATTGGGGCCATCAACTCCAGGCTTGTGCTTGGGTTTCTGCGTCGGATAGCCGAGGACGAACTCTCCTGGCCACACCAAAGACTGACCCGGTTGGCCGCAATGGGGATTGCCAAGAGGATCTGTTGGCTGCGTGACCCCACGAATTCCCGGTTGGGATACACCGTCCTTGAACCCAAAGTGCTCATGCCCGCGTTCGTCTTCGCGAGTTCTGCCATGTTCCTGATAGAGCACTCTGACTCCGTTCTTGAAAATTCTAGAGTTCTGCAAGGCATCAACTCGGAGGTTGAGTTGCGCCTCGCTATCGGCGGCCACGATTAAGAGGGCATGGATATTGCCCGCTTGGAACGCCGGCAGCCAATTTTTTGGATCGTTTGCACCCAAGTCCCCCAGGATCTTTTTCCGGTCGGCCATGCCGGCGCGAAAGGCTCGCGGAAAACGAGCCAGCGATCTAGCGGAGATTCCCAGCGCCTTGAAGCCAAGAAAGGAAATTGCGAGGTGTGTCCATTCAGAGGTGATCACCGTTTCCGGTTCGATACCCTCGGCACGTAGCGCCTTGAACTGAGCGTTGAATTTTAGGACGTTCCGACTGGTTGAGTTTGCGAGCCCAGGAGAAAACTTTGGATTCAAGATTTCACGGATCCAAGCTCGCGCATGGCCGGCTCCTGCAAATTGTAGAAACAAAAAGTCTTGAAAATCCTTGTTGAAGCCCCCGATTATGTTTCCTTGAATGTTCGATAGGTTCAACGCTTTGGTGGCCATACACACTTCCCCCGGTGAGCCTTGGGATATAGGGCGTTACATCTATTTCCTCTTGCACCCTCTACTGTGTTTGATCTTGCCAACTATTTTCTACACGGGTTTCTCAACCATGCGGTCATTATCGGGTTTGTTAATTTTTATCTTTGGCTCTTGACAGTGCAATCAAGCTGCCGGCGTTCGGCTGCAAGCCGTCGAAGAAGACGTTCATTGGAGATAATGCAATTCAACTTTGGACCGGCTGATAATCGGACGCATTAAGTGCACAATTATGACAAAAATGTCAACTGTTTATTTACCATTATGTATAGCAAAGTGATTCTGACAGGGGATAACGGCAACGTAATTATGTCAGGGTTTGGCGATGACAACCCTGACGATGCAAGACGAGAAGCGGATAGAGATCATTCAAAGAGTGTTTCGAGACGAGCTGACGATGGGCAGGGCAGCTGTGCTATTTGGGGATCAGCGAGCGGCAGTGTTACCAGATCAAAGCGAAGGTGAAGAGAGCCGGAGCTAATGGGCGTGGTTCACGACAACCGCGGACGGCGCTGAAAACGCGATATCAAGGAGAAGGCGGCCAAACGGATCGTCGAGCTAGCCAGGAGGGAAGATGAGATTCGGCGGGGTGGGGCATACCAATCCCATTGTTCACTGTTGAGTTCGTGAAATCGGTCATATCTCCATGCGAACGAGTTATCAGTTTTGTGGTATTCGATGCGGTCATGCACTATTTTACCCGACCCAGTCGCATTCGCTTAGTCACCCGACAGATCCGCGCTCGATGAGATTCATGACACCGCCTTTCCTGCCTTATTTTTTCAGATAACCTCGCTCCCGATAAAACCTTATTGCTCCTGGATGAAGAGGGACGTCGTAGGGCGCTTCCGGCCCGTTGGCGCAGAGGTCAGCGATGTCGAGGGGGCGGAAGTTGTCGGTCGGAATCGCTGCGCGGCGCAGTTCGATGGCCTCACACAGCGCATAGGCGATATCGTTCGGCATGTCCGCGCGCACGGCCATGGGCCAGCCGCTAAAGTCGATAGTGGGCACATCGGCGGCGAGACCTTTGAATTGGGTGTGCGGTACCACTCCGGGGCGGTAACCCAGGGCTTTTAGTTTTCGCAGCATCGATCCCTCGATGGGGAGATAGCGAAAGCCGTGATCGAGCACGGATTGGCCCCAGCTCTTGATACCTTCGTCGAAGACCGCGTTTACGCTGCCATTCTCCACAGAAGCGCGGCGGTCGGGATGGCTCGGCCGCGACACCTCTTGAATCTTTCCACCCCACTTGCGGATATCTGCGAACGTGAAACCGGCCGCCTTCATAGCCGCGCTGATCATGAAGGTCACCGGGCTTTCCACCAAGTCGCTCGCGCTCGCCGGCCCGGTGGAAAGCTTGATTGGAAGCCGCTCTTTCTTGATTTGCTCTAGCGATGTAATCCCCGTTGATTCGTGAACGGCAAAGCCCACCACGTCCCAGGAAGGAAAAACCGCAATTGTCCTTAGCGGAATTCGACCGCGAAGCGGTCCTGTCCCTCTGTAAGCAAGCGTCGCCGAGGCCGACGGATTGATCCACGCCACGGACACTTTCCCTTGCGCCAGAAGCTTGAGCTCGCGAAAGCTGTCCGCCGCAAAGGAGAGTGAAATGCATTTTTCTTGTTTGCCGCGCGGCAGCAAGGAGAGCTGCAGATAATAGCCGAGGCGCGAATCCGTTTGGAGTACGCCTTCGGCCGCCCTTTGAGTTTGGTGCGATAACGATGTGTCGTATAGCGCCGAGGCCAATTCGAGAAAACCTTTTACGCGTTGGATCGCCGAGTTGTAGCGTTGTGGCGGCATGTTGTTATTCCTTTCGTGATGATTCGACAATGTTGTTGGTGATTCGCCGGGACAGGCCAGGGCGACGGCGCTCCCAACATTGTACGCGGGAAATTGTTCCAGCGTAGACGGTTAATCTCCCGCTCGTGTTGTCGTTCGGCGCTGCGAAGTTTCTTTATTTGATCCGCGCAACGACTTTGGGAGGACTTGGCTGCAGGGGCAGCTGATTACTTGGTCCCGAGCCAGCCGTGCTCGGATAGGTCAACGGTCACGCCGTCCGGCACCGTAAACTTGACCTCGACGTTGCCGCGCTTCGCCATCTCATCGGTTCCCGGGTAAGGACGATGCACGGCACCGGCTTTTTCGATGCGCGCCCGTGATTCAGCCATGTCTTCGACTTCAACGCCGAAGTGGTGCAGGCCGGTGTACTTGGGCGCGCCCTCTGTTGTCGCTGGGTCGTCGTACTTGAACTTCAGGATCGCGAGGTTTACGTGGCCGTCGCTCAAGTAATAACCCTCAGAAGTTGGCGTGCTGACCTTACCGACTTGTTTCAAGCCGAGACCCTCGATATAAAACCGCGCGGTTGCTTCCGGATCCCGCGTGCCGATCGCGATGTGGCGAATTCGAGCCATTGTCCACCTCCATTTAATGTATTTATCGTTTCAACTGTTCGTTGGCTTTTTTAGCAAAGGACCAATCGGTGATATCTGCGATGTCGACGTTTCAGCCCGCACTGCTCGTTCGGGTTGAACAATCTCGACCACCGAACTGAGCGTGAGCGTACTCGATGCTGAAAGCACAAGTCAAGAATTCGTAGCGCGTGGTGTAGAATTCGACCGAGCGGTCACTCGGCGTTCTACAGAGCCTGCGTCAATGATCTCGCCTGGGCGGATGAGGAAGTTGATGCAGAAACGACGTCGACATGTTGCGTCGGAATCATCCGGCATGTTATCGGAAAGCAGATCAATTCAGGCAAGGATGACGCGAAGAGGTAACGAATGCTCAAGCGGATTTCTGAAGCAGAGAATGCGAACAAGCGAGAGAAAGAGCGCATGAGGTTTCGGCTGTTTTCTAGCGTCTTGTTGTGTGGACTTTCCCAACTCTTTGCTGTGGTCTCCGGTAATGCTGCGACCGTCGGCGAAGTTCTGAAAAAAATTCAAAGTCTGCCGCCAGCGCAGCGTCGGACTATGCTGGAAGAAGGGGCCAAGCGCGAAGGTCAAGTCGTTCTTTATACGTCGGTAAGCTTAACCGACTATCCAAAGATATTGAGCGCCTTCGAGCAAGCGTATCCCTTTATCAAGACCAATGCTTTTCGCTCGACGCCTTCCGGTGTCGTCCGGCGCGCCGATACGGAAGCCAAAGCGGGTCGTCATGCGGTTGACGTCATTGGCTCGGCCCCAGTCGAAACCTCACAGTTACGACAGCTGCAGTTGGCGACAGTGTATTATTCGCCGGAGAGGAACGCGCTGTTCAAAGGAGCTTTCGATCCAGACGGCTACTGGACCGCGTTCGACGTGACGCCGATCGTTCTCGCATTCAACACAAAGCTGGTTTCGCAGCAGGACGCACCGAAGACCTATCAGGATCTGTTGCAAGCCAAGTGGAGAGGGAAGATGAGTCTCGGCACCGAAGACTATGAGTGGTTCGGTG
The DNA here is from genome assembly GCA_963804165.1 of uncultured delta proteobacterium. Taxonomy (GTDB): domain Bacteria; phylum Desulfobacterota; class Binatia; order UBA9968; family UBA9968; genus DP-20. The sequence continues at coordinate 149,227 of CAWDPO010000002.1, read as the reverse complement.
TCGTGTTGGATCGAATGGGCAAGGACAAAGGACTCGAATACATGAGGGCGCTGGCAAAACAGGACCTCCACATGCCCGGATCGAGTAGTGTGATGCGCGTGCAATTATTGCTCGGCGGCGAGTCGTCGATCGCCGTCGCGGCGCGCGGGCGGCGCGTCGCCGAGTTCAAATCGAAGGGAGCGCCCATCGACTTCCGCCTATTCGATCCCTATGGCGCGGAGCCCGATTTGTTGGCGCTGATGCAGCATTCGCCTCACCCGCACGCGGGGGTCCTTTTCTACGACTGGCTACTGTCGCAGGAGGGACAGAGCAAGATGTCGGATTTGACCGGACGGATCGCGGTTAGAAAAGGGGTTAAGCATTTGCCGTGGCTGCAGGAGCTCCTGCAAAAGGAATTTATTTTTTTGACACCCAACGTTAAGACCCTTAAGACTCAGGAACTCACAGATCTCTACCACCAGGTGTTCGGGCTGTATCGCGCGAAGTAGGCAACCCGGGCTTCCTTGAATTAATTCCATCGGTAAACTGCTGTGAGCAATACAGTTGCTCCCATGGTTTCGCCGCAAAGCTTTGTTAATTTTTTTCATTTTAAAGGATCTGTCTGCAGTCTCACCCGTACTTTTTGCCAATACTTCGGACGGTGTTAATTCGCCGATGGCCAGTCCAGGAAAGGTGAAAATCACAAACTTACGTGACTTTTGCCAATGCCAACTGTGACATCCGTGTCGTAATTTGACACCACAGGCCATCCACTATCTGCGGGTAACCGTCCGATTTTATTGGCTTTGTTGCCTGGCATCCGAGTTGCTCAGAGGCTCGTGTCAGGAAGGATTGCAATGTACACTGATCTCATAACGCTCGTTTTGATTATGGTTGCGGTGCCGGTAATCGCGTTCGTCATATTTATCAGTGTAGCGAAACCGAAGAGGCGCAGAAGGAACGTGCAATACTTCCGGTAAAAAGCGCGGACAGTATCGAATTCGACTCCACACGACCGATTCACCCCTCCCGAGATAACTCCTCATTCCATTTGCGCGCAGGCAAGATAGCGCTGGATATGATCGTCGGCTGCGACTTTCGGTGCCCTTTACCGATCGGCGGCAACAATCTTTCAGGCGTGACTCGGGGTATGCGGTTATGATCCTGTTTCCGACTGAACCCTGGCGATCACGCATGTCAACATGAGAAGTGGAAATCGCTTCTTCAGCGATACGGCGAGTCGCGTAAGAATTTGTCTGAGCGTGCCGATGTGATCTTTAGGGAATGGATCCCCAGGCACAGATGAAACGCCGCGAGGACGCTTTCGCGCGCGAGTTTAGATCTCAATTCTCCCGCAGATTATTTATCCCCGTGCCGCGCGCTCCTTGCCGCTCAAGGGCTTGGCTATATCGCGACATGGGATAACAGAAAAGAAAATAGCCCAAGGCGGCAAATAAGTATGCCTCGACGCCGAATCCGGTCCAGGCCGGTTCGCTGAGAGAAACTTTGATCGTCGTCAGAAAATCGAAGAGCCCGATGATCACGACCAGCGATGTGTCCTTGAAAAAGCCGATGAAGGTATTGACCAACGGCGGAATAGCGATGGGCAGCGCTTGCGGCAGATTAACGTAACCACGTGCGCTGCCAGTAGCGTGAGTCCGAGAGCTTGGGCCGCTTCGTCTTGCTGGCGAGGAATCGCTTGCAGGCCGCCGCGCACCACTTCGGCAAGATAGGCTGCGGCAAATAAGATCATCGCCAGCTGGGCGCGCAGCAGCTTGTCGATGGACACTCCCGGCCGGCAGAAAAAGCGGAAACATGACGGAGGCCATAAACAGAACGGAGATCAGCGGCACGCCGCGAATCAATTCGATGTAGGCGATGGAGAGCCAACGAACCAGCGGCATTTCGGAGCGCCTCCCGAGCGCCAATAGAATCGACAGTGGAAACGCGAAGGCGATGCCGAAGGTGCTGAGCAGGAGCGTCAGCGTCAGCCCGCCCCAGCGTTCGTTTTCGACGTACCTCAGGCCGAAAATGCCGCCCCACATAAGTACGCCGATCGCCGCTCATGCCTGCGAGCCAAAGAGAGCAAGCGGGATCGCGCGCAGTGTTTGCCAATGCGCTCACGGCGTAAAGTCGCGAGCAAGATCGCGATCACCAAGGCGGGTCGCCACTGTTGGTCATGCGGAAAGGTGCCGAATAAAATAAAGCGGTACTTGTCGGCGACGAACGCCCAACAGGCGCCGCTGGCCGGTGGCACTCGCGACACAGACGCGCGCTTATGCGGCGACCAGACGGCGCGGACCAGCGCCCAGTCGATCAGTGCCGGCACGACCTTCCAAGCAAGATAGAGAATCGCGAGGGTCGCCATCGAACTCGGCCAACTGGAAAACAACCTGTCGCGCAGCCATGCTGCAGTGCCGCCGTGCGCGGCGTCGATCGCCGTTGCGGTTCATCGCTTGGCTCCCCGCAGCGCGAATGCGGCGGTTGTACCAGTTCATGAAGCCGGAGATCGCCAGGCTGATCGTTAGATAAACGAGCATGATGATGGCGATGCCTTCGATGGCTTGGCCGGTTTGGTTGATCGTCGTATTGGCGATGGAAACCAGATCGGGATAGCCGATCGCCACGGCCAGGGAACTGTTTTTGGTGCAGTTCAAGTATTGGCTCGTGAGCGGCGGTACGATCACGCGCAGCGCTTGGGGCAGGATGATAAAGCACATGAGCTGGGCTTCACCGATGGCCGAGCGAATGCAGCCGCCTCGAACTTGGCCGCGGTCGACGGCGAGGATTCCGGCGCGGACGATTTCGCTGATAAACGCGGCGGTATAAAGCGCCAGGCCAAGAAACAACGCGGCGAATTCCGGCGACAACACAACCGCCGCCGGAAAAATTAAATCCGCTGAGCAAGCGGGATATTCCAGCTTCGAATGGGAGCAGTTGCGACGATTGAGGGGAACTGCCAAGCCGCGATTGCTGAGAAATACGCCCGGCAGCGGATTCAGCGCCTCGGCCGGCGCGGGCAGAGCTCTCGGTGATCACGGCGTACCAGAAAAACAGTTGCACGACCAAGGGCACGTTGCGGAGCAGTTTCGACATAGCCTGCGGCGATCTTTGCCAAGCAGCCAGTTGGGCGATAAACGCGCCAAACCGATGAGCGCGCCGATGAAGGTCGAAAAAATGATCGCCAGGGTCGCGACCCGGAAGGTATTGAGCAAGCCGACCGCCAGCGCTCTTAGGTAGGTGTCGGCAGCGTTGTAGGAAAGAAATGTGGTTTCGCCGATCTCGAAGCCGGCCTCGCGACGCGAGAAAACCAAAGCCGCTGGCGATCCGCCGCGCAAGCAGATTGTCCAGCGCGTTGGCAATGAAATACCAAGCAGCGAGGATAATGGCGGCCGCCAGCAAGGCTTGATAGAGCGCCGCGATCGAACTGCGCAGCTGATTCAAGGACGCCATGAATTGCTTTCGCCGGCGCCAGTGACACGTTGCGATTCACGAGTTTCAAGACGGATGGAGTTCTTGCGACTGCCGCTGCGGTCAGCGCATCGGCGGCGCGTACATGAGGCCGCCGCGATTCCATAGCTTGTTGAGGCCGCGGTCGAGACCCAGCGGCGTCAGGTTGCGATCGAAGCTCTCGCCGTAGTTGCCCACCTGTTTGATGATGTTGTAAGCCCAGCGATTGTCCAGGCCGAGCATCTTGCCGAAGTCGCCCTTGGCGCCGACGAATCGCTGGATCGACCGGATCTGGCGCTTTGCGCTTGCTGTTCGATGTTCTTCGACGTAAGGCCGAGCTCTTCGGCTTCGATCGTGGCGAACAGCGTCCATTTGACGACGTCAAACCAATGATCGTCGCCGTGGCGCACCGCCGGACCGAAGGGCTCTTTGGAAATCACCTCCGGCAGGATGACGTGGTCGCCGGGATTGGCCGCGCGCGACGCGCGTAGCCGCGACCAGTCCGGACACGTCGGTGGTGAAGACATCGCAACGCCCGGCGAAATAGGCATTGAGCACCTCTTCGAATTTCTCGATCACCACCGGCTTGAATTTCATACTTTTGAGCGCGAAAGTAGTCGGCGAGATTGAGCTCGGTGGTGGTGCCGGGTTGCACGCAAATAGCGGCGCCGGTCAATTGCTTCGCGCTTTTTACGTTAAGTTTTTTTGTCACCATGAACCCCTGGCCGTCGTAGAAATTGATGCCGACGAAGTTGAGTCCGAGACTGGCGTCGCGCGTCGAAGGTCCAGGTGGTATTGCGCGAAAGAATGTCCACTTCGCCCGACTGCAAAGCGGTGAAGCGCTGTTGCGCGGTCAACGGCGTGTAGCGAACTTTTCGCGCATCGCCGAACAGCGCAGCCGCCGACGGCGCGGCAAAGATCGACGTCGATGCCGCGCCATTCGCCGTTGCTATCCGGCTGCGCGAAGCCGGCAAGGCCGGTGTTGACGCCGCACCGAATAAAGCCCTTCTTGAGGGCGGCATCCGCCGTCGCTCCGCCATGCGCATGCGCCGCACTCAGTAGCGTAAACATAAGCGCGGCGGTCCTCAAAGTTGATTTTACTCTCATCGCTGATTCCCTTCGTTGCCCTCGACGCTCAACGGCGCGGCTGGGTTTCATGAGTATATTCACGTCGACGCGTCGCGGCAAATCGCCCATGGTCTGCTGCCCGCCACGCCGCAAGCAAATGGCAGGGAGCGGCCAGCGCTAACGGATTCAAACCAGCGCGGCGAGAAAATACCGATCCAGGCCGTTTGCTGCGACGATCTTCGAGCCTCCGTCGGTAATCGATGGACAAACATCCTTTATTTAGCCAGCAGCCGGCGCAGAGCGCGCAGTTCTTTGCGCTGTTTTTCAGTAATAGTTGGGTACTTCATCTTCAATCCGCGAAGAGTATCGAGAATGATTCGTGAAATGATCAGTCGCGCGTTCCCTTGTCATCGGCCGGGACGATATACCAGGGTGAATGGCGCATACTCGTGGCGTTCAGGCAGGCTTCATAGGCATTCATTAGGCATTCATATAGTCGTCCCAGTATTTTCTTTCTTCGACGTCTGACCTGCTAAATTTCCAGTTCTTATCCGGCTCGTCGATGCGGGCGAGAAAACGTTTGCGCTGTTCCTCTTTGGAAAGATGGAGAAAAAACTTGACGATTCGCGTGCCGTTGCGGTGCAGATGGGCCTCGAAATGACGGATCGATCGATATCGGTCGCGCCAGATTGTCTTGTCGTCGAGCGCTTCATCGGGAATACCTTCGGCACGCAGAAGTTCGGGATGGACTCGAACGATAAGAACTTCCTCGTAGTGAGAGCGGTTGAAAATCCCGATTCGGCCACGTTCGGGCAGTGCGCGCGTGGTGCGCCACAAAAAATCATGGTCCAACTCTTCGAGGCTCGGATGCTTGAAACTGAACACCTGGCAACCTTGAGGATTGACTCCGGACATTACATGTTTGATCGCGCTATCCTTGCCGGCGGCATCCATCGCCTGGAAGATCAGCAGCACGGCATAACTGTTGGAGGCGTAGAGGAGATTTTGCAGTTCGCTCATCTCTTTGACGTGGGCGCGCAGCATTTTTCTTAGTTGTTTCTTTGATGTGTAATAACGGTTCACCTTGGTCGGCCACTTTTTGAGGTTAACCTTATCGCCTTCAACGACGCGAAACTCCTTCGATTTGATCTTCATGGTACGCCTTTCATCATCCGGTGATCGGACGAGAGTAACCGTTTTTTGTGGGTAAACGAAAGCAGCGCCGTCGGTCGCATGGCAAGAGTTGTTTTTCCCCAGCTAATTTGCGCGAGGGCGATCGACGCCGTTCTCATGTGTCCATCCTTTAAATTGACTTGGCGGCGTTTTTGAACAAATAATGCGATAGATTTGAGGCGATGGGGTTCGCCAGTAAACCATTCGCAACGGCGAATTGATGACCCCTACTTTGATTGGATTGAGGTAGGGGTCTTTTAGTTTCACTTCAGGACGGGAGGTCTAGCGGGGGCTACGTGCTGCGCGGTGTGGAAGGCTTTGGCGCGCGCAGTCGTGTGCGCACCGCCAAGATCTTGGAGCTCTCGACCGATCTGTCCATTGTCGAAATCATCGATACGACGGAAAAAATCGAGGCGTTCTTGCCGGTCATCGACCGCGCGATTTCGGACGGGTTGGCGACCGTGGAAAGGGTGCAAATCGGGTTTTATCGGAGTCGATCGGAGCAAGCGTCAACCGGGAAAGTTACGTGACGTGGCGTGGCGCAGCGAGGGGAAGCCTCTGTCTCGTACGGTGTGGTTGTTTCGGCTCGGCTATGATAATGACCGTAGCGAAGGAGACAGATGATGGACGAAGGGACGAAGCGGCTGTTCGTGGGCATAAAGATTACCAAGGCGTTGCAAGACGATTTGGCTAATCCGGCGCCAGGAACGAAGCACTACTTCGAAGGCACCAACGACGAGTATCTACAGATCGTAAATATGGGCGAAGATAAGTTCATCGGTCGGTATATTAAGGACGGATTTCCGGTCGCTAATATCAATGACGTGAGCCGAAACGTGTGCAGCCTCTTGAAATTGATCACCCGCGGCCGGCGCATCGAAGAAAACGAAGTACACATTTATTCCTGCTAGATTGGCTGCTGAAAAAGACCCATAGGCTTCGTTCGCTCAATCGCCTCGCGTCAACGTCAGACTGTGTGAAAAGTAAGCGACGGACCAAAATGACGCTCATGTTCTCCCACTTTGAAGCATGAACGAAACGGATTTAGGGATGACGATCGTTAATTTCGTCATGAATATGGTTCCCTATTCCCACCGTCTTAAAAGTTTCGGAGTTTTCACACAGTCTGTCGTTGCGCTCGATCGCCTCGCTCCGATGTGATTGTACGCCTCCGCTCGTCGTTTTTTCGCGCGCCTCGCCTCTGGATCTTTTTGAGCAGCCTGCAGAGGCTTTTCTGAGCAATCTATTAGATTAGGGGGGTGTTGAGTTGTTGGCACGCAGCGTCATTACTGCAAACCGGCTGCCTTCAGATACTGCAAGTCGATGAAACGCTCGGCGGAGGGCAGGGGCGGCTTGAGCTCGCCAGCTTCGCCCATGACGCGAATCACCTCGCTAAAGCCCTTGACGTCGATCTCGCCCTGCTTGGGGACGACGCCGCGGTCAGGCTCGAAGTAAAGCGCGAGCGTTTCCCGGGCGATTTCTTCGGATGTGCCGGTGGTGTCTACGGCGACACGCACGACATCATCACGGTTCGCCGACTCGCGCATGTAGCGATAGGATGTTGCCAAGGCGCGGACGTAGCGAACCAGTGCGTCTTTGTTCTTTTCGCCCCAGGAGCGCCGCACCGCGCTGACGACAAACTGAAAGTTCGACATGGCATCGGTGGACACGCCGAGACGTCGATAGCCCTGTTTCATTAACACGAGATCTTCCGGTTGGCCGAGCGGCACCGCGTCGCATTCCCCTTTCTTGAGACAATCACTTCGCGCCGGAGTTCCGACAAGCTCTTTGACCTTGAAATCGCCTTCCTTGACGCCGTTCATCGCCAGAAGTTTGCGCGTTGATATGGAGATGGTGTCTACGGCCAGAGAAAGACCGACGTTTTTCCCCTTTAAGTCGGCAAAAGTTTTGATATCGGGTTTCACGATTAAACTGTAGATCGGCGTTGCCGTTTCACCGAGGATTGCGACATTGTCGGAGCCTTTGAGAACGTCCTGGATCAAATAGGGCGTCGCGGTGCGGGTGATGTCCACGGTTCCCTTGTTGAGAGCGACAACCATATTCGCGGCGCCTCCTTCGATCGGCACCATCTCGAGGTGGATTCCTTCGCGGGTAAAGAAACCTTTGCGCTGGGCGAGGTAGAACTGCAGCGAGGAGATCGTCTTGATCGTCGAGGGAATTTGGCCGTAGCGAAGTGTGATGCTCTGCGCCGACGCTAGGTGGACAGCCGCGAAGAAAAACAAGACCGGAAACAAGAGCGTGAATGTTTTCATGGGGCGCTCTCCTCGCCGAGAATTCATTGTGAGATTCCTTGGTTTCGAGGCTTATAACGCAGCCGTTTTCATATGTCCACGCCCATATCGACCATTTTTTCGGTTTGGCGCTGCATCGACGTCACGCATCTGCTATATAAGGGAGCAATGCAAATCTTCCAGGCCACGCTTTGGCTCTATGCCAGGGCCTTCAAGCGCTCGTTGGAGTGCGTGCGCAAGAATTGGATCGTCAGCTTCGCTCCGATCGCTTACGGCGTCGGTTTAACGATCGTCGCTTTCGCTGGTGGCGCCATTGGGAATCATCGGCGGACTGCTGTATTCGATCGCGAGGGCAGCTTGCGCAAGTTCGGGTCTCTATCTGATCAAAAATATGGTCGAAAGCGGCAAGGCTAATTTCAATGATTTTCTTAACGGATTCATGGTCTATTTGTGGGAGTTGATGACGATCGCGTTCATCCTGTGGATTCCCATGCGCGTCGGCTGCGGAGGTTTTGGCGACGTCGCCCAACGGCGCGCTGATTTACCTGTTGATCAAACTCGGGCTATACATTCTGCTCAATCCGGTGCCGGAATTGATTTATCAAAGTCGGACAGCCGGGCTCGAGCTGATCAGCGCGAGCTATAATTTTATCGTGGAAAATTGGATCGAGTGGCTAATTCCAAACATTCTATTGGCGGTCGCGGGTTATTATCTGCTTGAGGTCAGCGCGCCGTTGCTTTTCGGCTTGCCGGCTGTGCTGAGTCTATTCCTTTATTCCTTCATGATCGGTCTTGGCCTCACCTATCTGATGACCTTTCGCGGTTTTCTGTTTGCCGAATTGTACGGCACCACGCGGCGGAGCCGAATATACCGTTACCGGGCGCGCGCCGATTAGTCGCATCTTGGTTGCCGCAATCATCGTTAACTTGACCTGCCTGGTTTCTTATGGTGTCTTGGTTGAGACTCACCCGATAACGCAGATGAAGATCACTAGTATTAAGGGATTCTCGGATATCCTGCCGGAAGAGGTCGGCGCTTGGCAGCAGGTGGAAGCGGTGGCGCGCCGCGTTTTTACGGCCTACAACTTTGCCGAGATCCGCATTCCGATCGTCGAAAAGACCGAGCTGTTCAGCCGGTCCATCGGCGAAACCACGGACATCGTCGAAAAGGAGATGTATACTTTCGAAGATCGCGACGGCCGGAGCACTGACAACAATGCCGAAGGAACCAAGCTCACGCTGAGGCCGGAGGGCACCGCTGGCGTCGTGCGCGCTTACGTGGAAGCTGAGATGTATAAAGTCGAACCGGCGCGCAAACTTTATTACATGGGGCCGATGTTTCGGCGCGAGCGGCCACAGAAAGGCCGCATGCGCCAGTTTCATCAAATCGGCGCTGAAGCTTTGGGGCGCGGCGATCCGTTCATCGACGCGGAAGTCTTGCTCCTGCTCAACGATTTTTTCGATTTCATCGGTTTGACCGAACCAACGCTGCAGCTCAATTCGCTCGGCGATGCGGCATGCCGGCCGCAGTATCGCGAAACGCTGTTGGCCTTTTTAAAAGCGCGGGAGGATTCGTTGTGCGCCAATTGCCGGCGGCGCATTGATCGCAATCCGCTGCGAGCACTCGATTGCAAGGAGCCCGGTTGCATCGAGGCAACGAAAGACGCGCCGTCGATTCTCGAATCGCTCTGCGCCGCGTGCCGCGAGCATTTTGACTCCGTGCAGCGGCCGTTGCGCAGCACAGGCGTGAAATACACGCTCAATCCGCGCATGGTGCGCGGCCTCGATTACTACTGCCGCACGACGTTCGAATGGACCACCGCGCAACTGGGCTCCCAAAGCGCGATCGCCGCGGGCGGGCGTTATGACGGTTTGGTTGAGCAACTCGGAGGGCCGGCGATTCCCGGTGTCGGCTTTGCCATGGGCATAGAGCGGCTGACGATGTTGCTCAAGATGCAAGAGAGCGTGGCGAACGCTGGCCCGAACCTCTATGTCGTTTGGGTCGGTGAGGAGGCGCGCGATTGGGCTTTTCCGTTGGTTCATCGCTTGCGCAAAAATAATCTGAACGTGGAGATGGAAGGCGAAGCGCGCAGCTTGAAGAGTCAAATGCGCCGCGCCGACAAATTCAAAGCAGCGTCGGTATTGATCCTCGGCGATGATGAGCTGGCCAAAGGCAAAGCGGTGCTGCGCGACATGGCCAGCAAACGGCAGGAGGAAATCGGTTTGGACAGAATCGAGGCGGAGTTGCTGGCCAGGAAGATGGGCTGATGGCGACGGACAGAGTGTTTAGCGATCAGTGGGGCGACTGGAAACGCAGCTGCTATTGCGGCGAACCGCGCGCCGCTGCGGTCGGCAGTGACCTGATCTTGGTAGGTTGGGTTCATAGCCGCCGCGACCACGGCGGCGTTATTTTTGTCGATCTGCGCGACCGCAGCGGTATTTGCCAGGTGGTATTTCGCCCGGAGGTCGATGCCGCGTCACACGAGAAAGCAAAACAGATTCGTTCCGAGGACGTCATCGCGGCACGCGGGACCCTGTCCAAAAGATCGCCGGAGACGATCAATCCCGATCACGCTACCGGTGAAGTGGAACTGGTTTGCAACGAGCTGCGCTTGCTTAATGCGTCGGCTGTACCGCCGTTCGTCATCGAAGACGAAACCGACGCCAACGAGAACACCCGGCTCAAATACCGATATCTCGATCTGCGCCGGCCGCAGAGCTTGAGTCATTTGCTGCTGCGCTATCGGATGACGAAGTCGATCCGCGACTATCTCGACGGCCTGGGATTTATCGACGTGGAAACACCGGTTTTGACCAAAAGCACGCCGGAGGGCGCGCGCGATTACTTGGTTCCGAGCCGCATCTATCCCGGCAAGTTTTATGCGCTGCCGCAGTCGCCGCAATTATTCAAGCAGATTCTCATGGTCGGCGGACTCGACCGCTACTTTCAGATCGTCAAATGTTTTCGCGATGAAGACCTGCGTGCCGACCGCCAGCCGGAATTCACCCAGCTCGACATGGAAATGTCGTTCGTCCAACCCGAAGACGTGATGCAGGTTGTCGAGGGCATGATCTCGCTCTTATTCAAAGAGCTGAAAGGCATCGAGCTCAAGCGTCCGTTTGCGCGCTTGACTTACGAACAGGCGATGAATCGCTTCGGCTCGGATAAGCCGGATACTGCGCTTCGGTTTGGAAATCAAGGATTTCACCGACGCTCTGCGCAATTGCCAGGCGCGGGTGTTTGCCGCGCGCGATTCAGAACGGCGGTGTGGTGAAAGGCATCCGCATTCCCAACGGCGCGGCGCTGTCGCGCAAAGACTTGGACGATATGACCCCGTTCGTGGCGACGTTCGGCGCCAAAGGAATCGCCTGGACCAAGATCACCGCCGAAGGTTGGCAATCGCCGATCGCGAAGTTTCTTTCGGAGGCCGAACAGAAGGCGATCGAAGAAATCGCGGAGGCACAGGTCGGCGACGTGGTGCTATTCTCCGCCGACCGCGCCAAGGTGGTGCACGATGCGCTCGGCAATCTGCGCCTGCACTTGGGCGAAAAGCTCGGTTTGATCCCGGAAAAAGATTACGCGCTCGTATGGGTGGTGGATTTTCCGCTGATGGAATTCGATCCTCAAGAAAAGCGTTACGTTGCCCTGCATCATCCGTTCACGTCGCCGTTGGATGAGGATTTGCCTTTGCTCGACAGCGAGCCCGCGAAGAGCCGATCCAAGGCGTACGATTTGGCGCTCAACGGCATCGAGATCGGCGGTGGCAGCATTCGTATCCATCAAGTGGAGTTGCAGAAAAAAATTCTCGGCCTCATGGGCATCGGCGCCGAAGAAGCGGAAGCGAAGTTTGGGTTTTTTCTGGAGGCTTTGAGTTTCGGGGCGCCGCCCCACGGCGGCATTGCCTTCGGTATCGATCGGCTGGCGATGCTCTTGAGCGGCGCCAAGTCGCTGCGCGACGTGATCGCGTTCCCCAAGAGCCAGCGCGCGGTGTGCATGCTCACCGACGCGCCGTCGAGCGTAGAGACGCGCCAGCTTCGGGAACTCGGTATTCGGGTAAGCGGTGCGGAGAAATAGTTGGTATGGTAAAAGTTTTCTCACTTCTCATGCTTTTGCTGTGCAGCTGCAGCTTCGGGCCCGGCAATCTGCAAAGCCGGCATTCCACGGACTTGGAAGCGCGACGCATCCGGCGGATTGCAGTCATGCTGCCGGGCGACAATAGCGCACAGCGTTTGAGAACGCCCGCAGGGCCAGGCGAAGCGAAAAATGCCGAGCGCGATCCGTCGGAAACGCTAGCGCGGATCATCTATTCCGTGATGAATAGCCTCCCCAATTGGCAGATCGTATCCGAGAGCGAAGTGCGGGAAGTCAGTCAAACGATCACAGCAACGGGAGAATCGGCGCGCTTGCGCCAACTCGGTGAGATGGTGTACGCCGACGCCGTGATGATCGGCAGAGTGCGGCGCTATCGCGAGAGAGTGGGCGACGAGTGGGGTGCCAAGAGTCCGGCGTCGGTGGGGTTCGTGTTGGATCTCGTCGATGTGCGGCGCGGCGATGTGATCTGGTCCGCGAGTTTCGATGAAACGCAAAAGTCGCTGAGTGAAAATATTTTCGCCATCGGGGAGATCGGCGCGCGCGGTGTTAGATGGTTGAACGCCGAGCAGCTGACCCAAGAAGGGGTCAAAAAGGCCATTGCGCAGTTACATCAGCTGATCGGCCGCGCCGCCGCTTCCTAAACGACTTATTTCCCTGAATTTTCTTCCGGAACCGCTTGCGCTTGCGGCTGCAATTGCGGATCGATCTCGAGTGGTTTTGCAATGCGCTCGCTCACCAGCTTCCCCAGCTCCGTGAGCTTGCGAAAGCTTCCGCGGTCCAATAACAAGGCGTCGCCGCTTTTTAGACCTAGGCGCAATGATGGGACGGCGAATTGTTGCGCCGCGGTAGAGCCGCCCAAGGCAAAGCCGCTGTAGACCTGATCGACCCCGAGTTCCACGCTCTCGATTTCGCCGTACGACGCGCAAAATATTATCGAACGATAGAGGCTCTGGCGGCGCAGGGTAATCACACGCGCGTCGCCGTCGATTTCAATGACGCGGCGCTGCGTGATCAGAAAGATCGCGATGCCGAAGAGGATCAAATTCATCAGGGGAAAATACCACAGCGACGCCGCAGGTCCGATAAATCCACGCTGATGCAGAGCTTGCACGATAGGTACCGACACGAACAACAGGAGTAGTGCGATGCCAAGGCAAAGAAACGCTGGGAAACGCGGACCTTGCCAAAGTAAACGCAGCCGTTCGGGCGTGTGCTCGGCGACACTAAATCCGAGGCGAGTGCCGATGGCTTCAAACTGCGCTGGGTCGCCGTTCATCGCTGTTGAAGCATTCATCTGGGCCGCCGACTAATCTCTGAGATCTTTTTGCGTCCGGTAAAAATCGCGAAAGCGGTACTCTTTCAGTTGGATGAGATTCTGATAAGAGCCGAACCGCTGCGACGGATCGTTGACCTCATCGAGCAAGTCGCGGTGCTGATCTTCGGACTCGAAGACGCGAATTTTTTGATAGGTCGTCGAGCGCTCCGCGGGAATGCGCCCCATCTCTCGAATCATGCCGCGGAATTGCGACGGCTTCATCAATTGACCGTAGCCGGCACCCGCCGCAGTGGAAATGCTCTCGTTGATCAGCGTGCCGCCGAAATCGTTGGCGCCGGCGAGAAGCGCGATTTGCGACAGTTTCGGCCCTTCTTTCACCCACGATACTTGCAGGTTGGGAATGGTGTTGTTCAACATCAATCGCGACACCGCATACATTTTCATCACTTCGGCGCCGCTGGCGCCGCGGCGCAATCCGGCGGGCGGTTTGCGGTGAAACATCGGCGCTTCTTCGTAGACGAAACTGAGCGGCACGAACTCGGTGATGCCGCCGGTGCGCTTTTGAATTTCCCGCAAAATATTCAAATGGATGGCTTTGTCGAGGGAGCTTTCGATGTAGCCATACATGATCGTCGACGTGGTGGGGATACCAACTTCGTGCGCGGTTTGGATCAATTCGACCCACTGCGTGGTGCCGATGCGTCCCGGCGATACCTGTTGGCGGATTTCGTCCACGAGAACTTCCGCCGAAGTCCCCGGAAGACTTCCCACGCCGGCGTCCTTGAGCGCAACGAGATACTCGCGAATACTCACTCCCGTGAGGGTCGCGCCGTAGAGCACTTCCTCAGGGGAAAAGCCGTGCACGTGGATATCGGGGAGCGCTTCCTTCAAAGCGCGGCAGAGTTTCACGTAGTGCCAGCCGTCCATGCCCGGCGCCAGGCCGGCCTGCACGCAGACTTCCGTCGCGCCCAAGTCATGAGCTTCTTGAGCGCGCCGGATAATTTCTTCGTTGGGCAGGTAATAACCTTCTTCGGCCAGATGACCGCGGCTAAAGGCGCAAAAGCCGCAGGCTTTGACGCACACATTGGTGAAATTGATATTGCGATTGATGACATAGGTGACGACGTCGCCGACAGTTCGGGCGCGGAGTTCGTCGGCCGCGGCGATCATCGCCAAAAGATCCGACCCGTTGGCATCGAATAACCGCGCCGCTTCGTCGACGCTGATGTCTTGGCCCGAAAGAGCGCGCTCCAAAATCGGCGCGGTTCCCGCTGACACAGCGCCGAGGAGTCGTTCCAAAGATGATTCGAGCTGAGGAGAATGCATGGCGCGACTGTAACTTTTCATGACAGGAAACTCAACGAGGCTGGAGTGATAGGGCCGGGAGGAAACCGTTGAGCGTTGATTTTCAAAACGTCCGACTCACGCCTCAAAGCTTTTCTCTCAAAGCTCAAAACTAACCCTGCTCGGAACGGAGCCAATAGCGGGCCAATTCCTGCAGAAACGTGAGCGTCGTCAAATCGCGCATGCGGTCGAGATAGACTTTGCCGTTCAAATGGTCGAACTCGTGCTGAATCACGCGGGCGTGAAAGTCTTCGGCGACGAAGTCGAGCGGGTTGCCGTCGCGGTCGAGGGCCTGAACATGAATACTCTTGTAACGCGGCACCCGGCCGCGTAAGTCGGGAATGCTGAGACAGCCTTCCCAGTCTTCTTCCATTTCGTCGGACAGCGGCGTGATTCTGGGATTCACCAAAACCGTCAGCGGCACCGCCGGCTTGTTCGGATAGCGCGGATTATCCGCGACCTCGAGCACGGCAACTTGCTTCGACTCAAAAACCTGATCGGCCGCCAAGCCGACGCCCTCATACTCTTTCATCGTCTCGACCATATCGTCGATAAATTTCTGCATGACCGGGGATTGCAGCTCCTGAAGCGGCACTTGCTCGGTGATATTACGTAGGACCGGATGCCCGAGGCGGGTGACCTTGAGTATCGACATGGAATTTTTCTAGCACAGGGGGTCGTGAGGAAAAAGAGGGCGAGTGTAAACTGGGAACATCCATTCCAAACGTTCACGTCATCGAAAAAGGTCCGCGCACTAGTCACGGCTTGTTTCCGCGGAGAATAGTAAAGGGGTGATCGTCGTCGGATTCCTTAATCATGTGCTTGCTGGGAAAGTCTTACCTGCTTCGATGATCAAACTTTGAACGGGTTGCACTGTTTCAACCAGTTGAACTATTGTGTCCTGAAATCCGCAATATTAAACAAACACAGCCTGGCTCTCTCGCATCGCGCCAAAAGGAAAGTCAATCATGACGACAATCATCGATATCATGCAGGTCGGAGTGGGCTTGCCGGATCGTGAAGGATTCGAAACTTTTGCGCGCGATACGCTCGGATTTCCAGTGAGCCGGTCGTCGGATGGGATGCTCACGTATATCCGGGCGGATCGGTATCAGCATCGCATCGCGGCGTCGACTGCTCGGGAGTCGACTCTCCGCTATCTCGGTTTCGACGCCGGTGGTCCGCAAGAGCTAGCCGAATGGCAGACCAAGCTCACAGCCGAAGGCATCCATTGGCGCCACGGCATGCCGGAAGAGTGCATCGAGCGGCGTGTGAAAGATTTTATCGAATTCACCGACCCCGACGGACACAATCTGGCACTGGCGTACGGCTTCGAAGTCGCAAAAGAGCCGGTGCGCTACACCCGGGACCTGAGCGTTCTGGGTTTGGGTCACGTGCTGCTCACCGTGAGGGATACCCAGCGGTCGCATGATTTCTACACGGCTGTGTTGGGTTTTCGCCTGAGCGACTGGGTATACATCGATGACAACGTTCGTTTGTGCTTCCTGCGCTGCAATGCGCGCCATCACTCCGTCGCTTTTGCGCCGTGCATGCCCGGCAAATCTCCCAGACTGCAACACGTGATGCTGGAAGTGGAGTCCCTCGACGATGTCATGCGCTCGTATCATTTCTTGCGCATTCACAAAGCGCCGATCGGCATGGGACCCGGCCGCCATATCAATTGTCAGACCGTCCATGTTTACGTGCAAACCCCGGGCGGATTCGCCGTTGAGTTCGGCTGGGGCCATCGACGTCTCGACGACGCCACTCATCAGCCGATAATCTATCCAGTCGGCAGCCCCGTCGATATCTGGGGTGGAGACATCCAAAGTCCGGAATTCGAGCTTGGGTAGCAACTGTACGTTTATTCACCGGGCACTTTGCTCATGACCTGACCGTTAGTGACTGATCGTAGCTGTGAATTTCTGACACCGATTCTGTTTTAGGCAGTGCTCGTCGAAGAACCGGCCGAGAGCCGGTTGAGAGGGGGAGTGACACGTTGAACGACGCAGCCCCGGAAGTCTCAGGAGCGACGCGTGAATTCTGCGCGCGGATGGCGTCGGTGCGGTTTGCTGAATTGCCCCGCAGAGCGATCGACGAAGGCAAGCGCGGAGTGCTCGACTGGTTGGGTTGTGTGGTCGCGGGAAGCCGCCATCCAACCCTCGATCATCTGCTGGCGGTGCTGCAGGAGGCGGGCGGAAGGCCGCAGGCGACGGTTTTCGGACGCGGCTTGAAGCTGGGATTTCTCGATGCGCCGATCGCCAACGGCCAGGCCGGGCACGTGCTCGACTACGACGACACACATATGGGCGGTACACTGCTGCACGCGAGTTCGCCGACGCTTGCCGCGCTGTTCGCGATTGCCGAGCGAGATCTGGTGAGCGGTGCGGACTTTCTGCTTGCCTACGCCGTGGGATTCGAAGCGGGTGTGCGTACCGGCCGGACGGCGCCGGGACATCATCGAGGCGGCTGGCACTTGACCGGCACGCTCGGCAGCATCGCGGCCGGCGTCGCGGCGGGAAAGCTGCTCAAGCTTGATGCCAAGCGCCTGAACCACGCAATGGCGATCGCTGCGACCCAGTCGGCAGGCATGCAGCAGAATCGCGGCACGATGTGCAAGTCATTTCACGCCGGCAAGGCGGCATCGAGCGGCGTGCTGGCCGCGCTCCTCGCCGAGCGCGGCTTCGACGGCTCGCTGGAAATCATCGAAGGCAAGCGCGGCTACTGCCGCATCTACAGCGACGTGGCGGCGCCGCAAGCGCTCACCGATGAGTTGGGCTCCCGCTGGGAGATCACGCGCAACGGCCACAAGCCCTACGCCTGCGGAGTCGTGCAGCATCCGGTGATCGACGCGGTGATCGCCCTACGCTCCCAGGTTACAATCGATCCCGCCCGGATCGATGCTATCGAATTGCGCGTCAATCCTCTCGTCGTTTCGGTGACCGGCCTCGAGGAGCCCGCGTCGGGACTGCAATCCAAGTTCAGCGTCTATCACAGCGCAGCCGTGGCGCTTATCGACGGCGCGGCGCGTATCCCGCAGTACACCGACGGACGCGCCAGCGATCCGTCCGTGATCGCCCTACGGCGCAAAGTGAAGGTGATGATCGACGAATCACTCGGCAACGACGAGGCAGAGGCGGTCGTCGTCATCGATGGTGTGAAACATCGTGCGTTTATTGAGCACGCCACCGGAACGGCGGACAATCCCATGAGCGAGGCCGCGCTCGAGGCAAAATTCATGGCAAACGCCGAGCCCGTGATCGGCCGTGATCGCGCGCAGCAAATGCGTGATTTGATCGGGAGCCTCGATAAACTGGTCGATGTAAGGGAGTTAATCCGGTTATGCGCTTAACGCGATGACGCTTCGCCACGCGTTGCGACCGTAAAGTAAGGTGACCCGAGCGAGCACACATGTTTTGTCCCCACGCGGCGATGGCGAGTCTTAATCATCCAGCGAGGATGCGATGATGGCGGAGGCCAAGGGCTATCGAATTGAAGTCGAGATTTTCACTGACACCTACAAAATCAGAGGAACGCTGTTCGTGCCACTGGCAGGGGTGGGCGGATACAGTGTGCGGCTATCTGACTTTCTAAACAATGCGGATAAGCACTTTCTCGCCCTGACGGACGCGAAAGTGGAAGCGCTGCCGGAGCCAAACGAGAAGTTCGACGCGCCGTTTCTTGCCGTCAACAAAAGTGTGGTGACGATGGTGCGGGCAATTGAGGAGGAGTGAAGCCGTGGGACGAATCGGAAAGGAACGTCTGACTGTCGCCTCGCGTCCCATGCCTAGGAGCAACCTATGACTCAAATGGTTTTTGTCCATGGGCCTGGCGCCGGAGGATGCGCCGACTCATTCGTTTATCAGCTCGAACACTATCCCGGCAGTCTCGCGCCGACATTGCCCGGCCATCCGGACGGTGCGCCCTGCACCAATGTGGAACGATATACCGAGTGGCTAAGAGGGTGGTTGTGGTCTAAGGGCAAACAGAAAGAGCTGATACTGGTCGGTTATACGCTGGGTGGTTGCATCGCACTCCAGTATGGCCTCGACTATCCCGAGGAGGTGAAAGCACTTGTGTTGATGACCACCGGGATGCGACCGAGGGAGCGAGCGGGGGGTGCGCTGGAGTTTCGCTTGAAGGCCGCGGCGGATCCTGGAACATACCGGCAATGGCTGGAAACCATGCGCCATCAATTCTTGTTCATGAAGCCGGAATTGCGGGACCATCTCGTGGAGTGTCACCGCAGGGTAGGGCCGTTATCGCAACACCGTGATTTCATGGCGATCGATCATTTCGATGTGCGCGAGCGAATTCATACGCTCGCGCCACCACTGCTCCTGATACGCGGAGTCGACGATCCCGCTTCGACACCGGAGTATGAGCTTGAGATACACAACGCCGTTTCCGGCTCGCAATATCTGAAACTCAAACATGCCGGTCATTTCCCTTTCGCGGAACAACCAGACGAAGTCAATCGGGCCGTCGATGACTTCTTGGCATCGCGGACGTGAGAAGGTGAATGGACTCTTCCGTTCGAAGAAATCGCCGTGACACCGGCAGCGTTGGTATTCTAATCGGCGTGTATCCGACTATTAGTTATTTTATAGCTCCGCGACGGCGCCCGACGTCGGGTGGTCCGGGATGACCGAATAATCCGTCTACCATTGGTCCCGACTTCGTAATCCGCGGTGGAATCAGGCTCTCGTCTTGCCACCTTGACAATGCAGACTTACAGAGTCTATATTCAAATTGTGAGGCAATCGTGAATCGCGCGAAGGTTAAGGGCGTACGCAGTTCATTAATGAACGTCGGGCGACGCGTGGATTATGCGGTCCGGGCGTTGTCTTATCTTGCCGGACAACCGGCGGGCAAGATCATTAGCCGAGCCGAGATCGAGAAGAGCCAGGATATTCCGTCATTCTATCTATCCAAAATCATGAAAGATCTAGTCGCTGGCGGATTGGTCCAGTCGCACATCGGCTCCAAAGGCGGCTTTACCCTCGCCAAGGTCGCGGAGGCGATCTCGATCAAGGATGTTTACGAGACCGTCGAGCGACCGCTGGTGTTGATGGAGTGTCTCGAACAGGGCGCCAATTATTGTTCTTTTTGCGCGGTGTGCTCGCAAAAATCGGTCTGGGAAAAGGCGCAGATCGTGCTCGCCGAATTTCTCGCCGGCGTCTCGCTCGCCGAGATTGCGGACCGACAAGGCCTCAAACGGCGATTGGTTAAAGCGCCCCTGCAAAAGGCGGTTTGAGCGACAGGGAATTTCGAAAGGTTTGAGCATGTTGGATATTCACGGGCTTACGGCAAAGGTTGGCAGTCGGGAAATCTTGCGCGGCATCGACCTTCATGTCGGCGCGGGTGAAGTGCATGCGATCATGGGACCGAATGGTTCGGGAAAAAGTACTCTGGCGCATGTCTTGTCGGGACGCGAAAACTACGAAGTCACCGGCGGTGAAGTGTTTTACCGCGGCAAAGATCTCCTGGCCATGAGCCCGGAGTTGCGCGCCCGCGAAGGGATTTTTCTTGCGTTCCAATACCCCGTCGAGATTCCCGGGGTCAGTACGACCTATTTCCTCAAAGCCGCGCTCAACGCGGTGCGGAAACACAACGGTCTCGAAGAGCTGGACGCGATGGAGTTCCTCACTCTGATTAAAGAAAAATTGAAACTGGTGGAAATGGATCAGGCGCTGATCAATCGGCCGCTGAACGAAGGCTTTTCCGGCGGCGAAAAAAAACGCAACGAGATTTTACAAATGGCGGTGTTGGATCCCATGCTGGCGTTGCTCGACGAAACGGATTCGGGCCTCGATATCGACGCGCTGCGCGTCGTCGCCAACGGGGTCAATGCGCTGCGGCGGCCGGACCGCGCCATGATCGTCATTACCCATTATCAACGTTTATTGAATTACATCGTGCCCGATTTCATCCACGTGTTGCACGACGGCCGAATCGTAAAGTCCGGCACGAAAGAATTGGCGCTCGAGCTGGAGAGTAAGGGCTACGATTGGCTCAAGGGCGAAGCAGCTGCCGTGCAATAAGTCACACGTCCCTTATAGTTGGAAAGAATATGATCGCTGCGGAAAGTAAAGAGCGATATCTGGCGGCCTTCGAGCAGTGGCAGTCGAATGGAAACGCCAACGCTCCAGCTTGGCTCAAGGAACTGCGCCGGGCGGGAATCGCGAGCTTTGCGGCACGGGGATTTCCGACGACGAAAGACGAAGACTGGAAATACACCAGCGTCGAGCCAATCGCGTCGTTGCCTTTCGCGCAGGCGAACGGCGCCGCGACAGGTATCAATGCCGAGGAAGTGATTACGCGAGGATTTGCCGACCCCGCTTGTCCTCGTTTGGGTTTCGTCAACGGAGCGTGGGCGCGCGAAATTTCTTCCGGGCAAGATCTGCCTCAGGGAGTGCGACTCGCAAGCCTAGCAGATATGGTCAAGCGCGACGACCCGCTTTTGCCGGCTCAGCTCGGGCGTCATGCCAACCCTACAAGTCACGCTTTCGTGGCGCTCAATACCGCGTTTATGGGCGACGGCGCGGTTGTTGTAGTTCCATCGGGTTGTCGTTTGGCGCAGCCGATCTACTTGATTTACGCGTCGAGCGGCGGTGCGGGGCAGTTGGTTTCGCATCCGCGCACGCTCATCTTTCTCGGCGCCGGCAGCGAAACGAAAATTGTCGAGAGCTACGTCGGCGCAAACGGCGGCAGTTATTTTTGCAACGCGGTCACGGAATTGATCGCAGAGGCGGATGCGTCAGTCGAGCATTATCGCCTGCAGCGGGAGGGGCAAGCCGCTTTTCACATGGGAGTGCTGGAGGCCGACTTAAATCGCGGTGCCCGTCTGACGGCCCACGCGGTAACGCTGAGCGGATCGTGGGTTCGCAACAACGTCCACGTGGCTTTGAATGGCGAGGGCGCAGAATGCGTGCTCAACGGTCTTTACCTGGCCGGTGACAAGCAGCATGTCGATACCTTTACCGAAATCGATCATCTCAAGCCGCACGCCAGCAGTTTCGAATTCTATAAGGGGATTTTGGACGGCGCGGCGCATGGTGTCTTTAACGGCAAGATCGTCGTGCACAAAGACGCGCAAAAATCAGACGCGCGGCAGGTCAATAAGAATTTGCTGCTGTCCGAAAACGCCGTGGTGAATACCAAGCCGCAATTGGAAATTTATGCCGACGACGTCAAATGCAGCCACGGCTCGACCATCGGCCAAATGGACGCCGATGCTTTGTTTTATCTCCGTTCGCGCGGCCTTGACCTGAAGGAAGCGCGGAGTCTTTTGACCTTCGCCTTTGCCGGCGACGTGGTCGGGCGGATTAGAATCGATTCTTTGCGCCGGCAATTAAACGATTACCTGGTGGCGAAATTTCGCAGGGATTGAGTGTTATCATGAAAGCAGTATCTCATTTGCCTGATTCTCGCACTCAATCCAGGGACTTCGATGTGATGCGACTGCGCGAGGATTTTCCGATCCTCAAGCAGAAAGTTCACGGCAAGCCGCTGGTCTATCTCGATAACGGCGCGACTAGCCAAAAGCCCCAAAGCGTGATCGACGCCCTCGTTGCTTATTACAGCGCTGAGAATTCCAATATTCACCGCGGCGTGCATCATTTGAGTGAACGGGCCACGGCGGCCTACGAAGCGGCGCGGGATAAAATCCGACGCTACATCAACGCCCGTTCCGACAAGGAAATTATTTACGTTCGCGGCACGACCGAAGCCATCAATCTGGTCGCGCAAAGCTACGGACGTAGCTTCTTAAAGTCCGGCGACGAAATCATCGTTTCGGCGATGGAGCATCACTCTAACATCGTGCCATGGCAAATACTGTGCGAGCAGGTCGGCGCGAAGCTGCGGGTCATTCCAATCAATCACGACGGCGAGCTGGTGATGGAAGAGTTCTGTCGACTGTTAAACGATAAGACCAAGTTTGTCTCGATAACCCATGTTTCCAATGCACTCGGAACAATCGTGCCAGTCAAAGAGGTTGTCGCATTGGCGCATGAGCGGGGTGTGCCTGTTCTGCTCGACGGCGCCCAGGCGGTACCGCACTTGAGAGTCGACGTACAGGATCTCGACTGTGATTTTTACGCATTTTCCGGCCATAAGATGTTCGGGCCGACTGGCGTCGGTGTGCTTTACGGACGCGCCGAGCTGCTGGAAAAAATGCCGCCGTATCAGGGTGGCGGCGACATGATCAGCCTGGTGACCTTCGAGAAAACCCATTACAATGTTTTGCCGTACAAGTTCGAAGCTGGCACGCCGCATATCGCCGGCGGGATCGGCTTGGGCGCGACGATCGACTATTTGCTGGCGCTCGATTGGGACGCGCTAGTGACGCATGAGCAACGGCTTCTTCGCTGCGCGACGGACGCCCTCGCGAGCATTGATGGCGTGCGCATCATCGGCACCGCAAAGGAAAAAGCCGGCGTGCTGTCATTTGTTTTGGACCACGTGCACGCGCACGATGTTGGCACGATTCTCGATCAGGAAGGCGTAGCGGTGCGCGCGGGACATCATTGTGCCATGCCGGTGATGCAGCGCTTCGGCGTGCCGGCGACCACGCGCGCGTCGTTTGCTTTTTACAACACGATTGAAGAAATCGATGTGCTGGCGCGAGCCATCCATCGAGTTCGGAAAGTTTTTGGCTGATGTCGGATCTGGACGAGCTGTATCAGGAAGTCATCCTGGACCATAATAAGAGTCCGCGGAACTATCGGGTAATGGCCGATGCCAACCGCAAGGCGGAGGGCTATAATCCTCTATGCGGCGATCACGTCACGGTGTATCTACATCTGGACAATGGCGTCATTCGGGACATTACATTTCAGGGCTCGGGTTGCGCGATCTCCAAAGCATCGGCTTCGATCATGACTGCCGAGCTCAAGGGCAAGACCGAAGCTGCGGCCAATGAGCTCTTTGAGAGCGTGCACAAAATGTTGACCGGCGAGGACGGCGCAGACGCCGCGGCTAAGAGAGTGGGCAAGCTTACGATTCTATCCGGTGTCTGTAAATTCCCGGCGCGGGTGAAGTGTGCCAGCTTGGCTTGGCATACAGTCAACGCGGCGCTGCACGGCGAAACTCAGCCGGCAACCACGGAGTGACGCGCTCGATCGCGGTGCGAGGGGGTAAGCCAATGATTACGGAAGAGCCGATCAAACTCAAGCGCGCTTGCAATGCGGTAATGGTTCCAAGCGGCGAGCGGATAACGTTGATTGTCGGGAGCACGGTTTGGCTGACTCAAGCGCTGGGCGGCACTTATACGGTGATGACCGAGCGCGGCTATAATGTGCGGATCGACGGCAAAGACGGCGATGCGCTCGGTCTACCTCCGCGAGACGACGAAACTCGTTGGCAACCGGCGGAAAAAATATCATCCGGCTCCATTGATGAACTCGTTTGGAGTGAGCTACGCTCGTGTTTTGATCCCGAGATTCCGGTTAATATTGTCGATCTGGGTCTAATCTATGACTGTGACGTGCGGCCGCTTGCGGATGGCGGGCACAAAGCGGTGGTGCGCTTCACGTTGACCGCGCAAGGTTGCGGCATGGGGGAATTTCTCAAGGACGATATCAAAAAAAGATTGCTCGCCGTGCCCGGAGTGCGCGAGGCCGACGTCGAGCTCGTGTGGGATCCGCCGTGGAATCAGAGCATGATCTCGATCTCTGCGAAACAGCAATTGGGTATCGAATAACACGTAAGGTGATAGTTGCAAATGGAAAGTATCAACGAAACGATTATCGAAGCGCAGGTCGTGGAAGCTCTACGGTCTTGCTTCGACCCGGAAATTCCCGTCAATATTTATGAGCTGGGGTTGGTTTACGACGTGAAAGTGAGCGCCGAAGGCACTGTGACAATACAAATGACGCTCACCTCACCCCATTGCCCCGCCGTACAATCTCTACCGGCCGAGATCGAAGCCAAAGTGAGGGCCGTCGACGGCGTCACCGACGCGAAAATCGATCTCGTCTGGGAGCCGCCTTGGGACCCGAGCAAAATGTCGGAGGCTGCGCGTCTGCAACTCGGGATGATGTGACGGTCGGAAATCGTGTCAATGTTCGCATGAATGCAAGTCTTTTCGAAAAGATCGGCGGCGAAAACCGGCTGCGCCTGATTATCAGCACGTTTATCGACCGTGTCTTTGCCGATCGCATGATCGGGTTTTTCTTTCGCAACGCCGACCGACAACGGATTAAAGAATTAGAATATCAGCTCGCGGCGGAATTTCTCGGCGCCGGTATTGAATATCAGGGTCGACCGCTCGGCAAAGTGCACGCGAATCATCCGATCATGGGAGGTCATTTTGCGCGTCGCCGGCAAATATTTAAGGAAACATTGGAATTTTATCAGGTGGATGAGAGTATCAAGGCTGCGCTGCTCAAGCATACGGATTCCCTCCGCCCGCTTATCACGCCCGAAGCCGGTTCCAACTGCGATCCGCTTGCCGCCCGTGAGCGGGTTAACCGGCAATAACGTCTAAGAAGATCCTTTATTTCGTTTTGCGTGCCAATTGTCCGGCGCAAAACATTGTGCTACTAATAGCGCTACGCCGAAGGTAGTCATCAAGGACTTGTGTGAAGTTAGCCGACCTGTATGCCCAGCCTGGGCTGACCCTATCGGTCGAGTTCTTTCCTCCAAAGACGGAAAAAGGCGAGGAAAACCTCTTTAGCGAGATTGAAACGATCAAGAGGCTCAATCCTGGCTTTTGTTCTGTTACGTACGGGGCGGGCGGAAGCACGCGCGAAAAAACCATCGATATTGTCGAAACCATTCACGACGGCTGCGGTCTGGAGGTTATGTGTCATTTAACCGTGGTCGGACAGTCGAAAACCGAAGCCCGTGTGATCTTGAGCCGGCTCAAAAGTAAGGGAATTGAAAACCTGCTTGCGCTGGGCGGTGATCCACCGCAAGGAATGGCGGATTGGCAGCCGCACCCGGATGGCTTTCAGCACGCCGTCGAGCTGGTGCGCGAGGCCGTCGCCGTCGGCGCATTTTCGATCGGCGTGGCAGGTTTCCCTGAGGTTCATCCGCGCGCCGAAAGTCGCGCGTCGGATATGAAGTTCTTAAAGGAAAAGGTCGATGCCGGTGCGGCCGTGGTGATTACCCAGTTATTTTTTGACAATGACGATTATTATCGGTTTGCCGAGGATCTGACAAAACTGGGCGTGCGCGTGCCCATCGTGCCCGGGGTGTTGCCGATTTTGTCAGCGCCGCAAGTGCGCCGGTTTACTGCGTTGTGCGGTGCAAAAATTCCGGCGAAACTAGAGCAGGAGCTGGCCAAGGTCGAGCATGACGATGAAGCCGCAATCGAGTTAGGGGTCGAATACGCGACTCGCCAGTGCGAGGAATTGATCAAATTCGGTGTCGCGGGGCTTCACTTTTATTCATTGAACAAGTCCTACTCCGTTAAAGCGATCTGCAAAAATCTCGGATTGTAATCCTTCGGCGAAAATTCAAACCAGCGCGAATCAGGGCGCTTGTGCGCGCGGCGAGGCAAAATGGCAGCCAAAGACCAAATTTTAAGCGAAGACAACAGCGAGCAAGTGGAAGTCCGCAAACAGAAGCTCGCGAAACTCAAGGCTACGCGGGGCGGTCGCCTATCCCAACGACTTCAAACCGACCCACACTCCATCGGAAATTTCTAATAAATTCGCCGCCGGCGGCGAGGAAGAGCTTGCCGCGGCGCCGAAGGATATCCGAATCGCGGGCCGCATCATGGCAATTCGGCGCATGGGCAAAGCTTCGTTCTTTCACATCCAGGATCGCCGCGGACGCTTGCAAATCTACATTCAGCAGAATCGGGTTGGCGAAGACGTTTACGGATTATTTCGGACTCTGGATATGGGCGATATCGTCGGTGTTTCGGGCCATTTGTTTCGCACGCGAACCAACGAGCTGACTCTCGAGGCCGAAGGGTTACGCCTGCTGACGAAATGTTTGCGGCCGCTGCCGGAAAAGTGGCACGGTTTGGCCGACGTAGAGGTGCGCTATCGTCAGCGCTATGTCGACCTTATGGTGAATCCGGAAGTGCGCCAGGTATTCGAGACGCGTTCGCGGATCATTCGAGCATTGCGCCGGTTTTTCGAGGAGCGCGACTTCCTCGAAGTCGAAACGCCGATGATGCAGCCGATCCCCGGCGGCGCGGCGGCGCGGCCGTTTATTACGCACCATAATACGCTCGATATGGAGCTGTACCTGCGCGTGGCGCCGGAACTTTTCCTGAAGCGCCTGGTCGTGGGCGGCTTTGAACGGGTCTTCGAACTGAATCGCAATTTCCGCAACGAGGGCATTTCGGTGCGTCACAACCCTGAGTTTACCATGGTTGAATTTTACCAGGCTTATGCGACCTTCGATGACTTGATGCAATTGACCGAGGAGCTTTTTGTCACGTTGGCAAAAGAAGTGATCGGTGCGCTGCAAGTGACCTACGGTGATCAGGTCATCGATCTATCCGCGCCCTGGCGCCGGCTGACGCTTCGTCAAGCGATTATCACTCACGGGGACGCGCAAGACGAGGATGTCGACACCTTGGATGGGCTCCATCGATACGCCCAGAAAAGAGGTCTGCAGATCGATTCGAGCGCGCCGTACGGCAATGCCTTGGTGGAAATTTTCGAAAACGTTGCCGAGGCGCAATTGATCCAGCCGACGTTCATCACGGGCTATCCGATCGAGGTCTCGCCTTTGGCGCGTAAAAACGAAGTGAACCCGGCGATGGTGGATCGGTTCGAGTTATATATCGGCGGCCGCGAATTGGCCAATGCGTTTTCTGAGCTCAACGATCCGGCCGATCAGCGCGAGCGGTTTTTGCAACAGATGGCGGCGCGGGAGTCCGGCGACGACACGGCGAATCCGATCGACGACGACTACGTGCGCGCGCTCGAATACGGCATGCCGCCGGCCGCAGGGGAGGGCATCGGAATCGACCGTCTGGTAATGTTGTTCACCAATTCCGCATCCATTCGAGACGTCATTCTCTTTCCGTTGCTCCGACCGCAACGTTAAGCGGAATTATTTCACCCTATGAAATACGAATTGTTCATCGGCCTGCGCTATCTGCAGGCGCGTCGGCAAGAAACTTTCATTTCGCTCATCACGCTGATCTCGGTGCTCGGCGTCATGATCGGCGTGATGACTCTCAACGTCGTGATGGCCGTGATGACCGGTTTCGAGGAAACCCTGCGCGATCGTCTGCTCGGGATCAACGCGCATATCGCGCTGGTCAAGTCGGGGGACCAGCTGCAAGACTACGAGCGATTGATGCAGCAAGTGGTCAAAGAAAATGGCGTCGTTGCGGCCACACCGACGATCTATGGCCAGGTCATGCTGACCGCGGGCTCGAGGGTCTCCGGTGTCGTGGTGCGCGGCGTCGATCCGGACCGAGTCAACAGCGTCGTCAACTTACAAAGCTACATCAAAGAAGGAAGCCTCGACGGGTTCAAAACGCCGCGGCCCATCCGAGTCGAGGAGCGCACCGTTTTGCTTCCGGGAATTATCCTCGGCGAGCGATTGGCCAACCAGTTGGGCGTTTTTCTTGGCAGTCCGGTGCAAGTCGTATCGCCTTTGGGGAGCCCGACGGCGATCGGTGTAATTCCGAAAGTACGGCGATTCGTCATAACGGGCATCCTCAAAACCGGCATGAGCGAGATCGATTCTACTTTGGTGATCATGTCGCTTACCGACGCGCAAAAGTTTTTCGAGCTTGGCAACGCCGTCACAAACATTGAGATTAGAATCCGCGACGTCAATCAATCGCGCCAGATCGCCGACCAGATTCAAAGGCGTTTAGGCTTTCCTTACTTTGCTGAGGATTGGACGCGGCTTTGGCCGAACCTTTTTTCCGCGCTCAAACTCGAAAAGACAGTCTATTTTTTGGTGCTGCTGTTGATGGTTTTGATCGGCGCGTTCAATATCGTATCCACCTTGGTTATGGTCGTGATGGAAAAGAAAAAGGATATCGCGATATTACGCTCGATGGGCGCTACGCAAAAGAGCATCCGAAAAATCTTTTTGCTCAAAGGATGCATTATCGGCGTGGTCGGAACGACGATGGGCGTGATCTTGGGACTGCTGGTCTGCGGTCTGATCTCCGAGTATGGGTTCCAACTGCCGGACGGCGTGTTTCTCATCTCCACGGTGCCGGTGCGAATTTACTTGAGCAACTTCGTCTTGGTCGCTTTGACGTCGTTTGCGGTGTGCTTGGTCGCAAGTATCTACCCTGCGCGTCAAGCTGCGAAGCTCGACCCCGTGGAAATCATCCGCTATGAGTAATCTCCTCGCCGTCCGAGACTTACGCAAATCCTTTACCGAGGGTGGCAACGAGATTCATGTATTGCGCGGGGTGAATCTCGATATTGCCCAAGGTGAGCGTCTAGCGATCGTCGGTGAGTCGGGGGTTGGAAAGAGCACATTACTGCATATTCTCGGCACTCTGGACCGGCCGACCGGCGGCAAAATTCTATTTGGCGGCAAGGAATTGCCACTCGCGGACGAGACTGCGTTATGTGAGTTTCGCAATCAGCAAATCGGCTTTGTTTTTCAGTTTCATTACCTATTGCCCGATTTCTCGGCTTTAGAGAACGTAATGTTTCCGGCGCTCATACGGGGGGTCGATCCCAGTCAAGCCAAAATCGATGCGACCGAATTATTGGCACTGGTCGGGCTAAAGGCCCGTATGAGCCATCGCCCGGGAAAGCTATCGGGGGCGAACAGCAGCGTGTGGCTGTGGCGCGAGCGGTGATTCTCAAACCGAAATTGGTCTTGGCGGACGAGCCCACGGGATCGTTGGATTTGCGCATCGGTGAGGAGGTCCAGAGTTTGCTGTTCCGGCTGAACGAAGAGCAAGGGATCGGCTTGATCGTTGCCACCCACAACCGTCAATTCGCCGACAGGATCGGCCGGCAAGCGGAACTGAAGGATGGCCACCTGACCGCGATCCAGTAATGCAATTTTGGCTTTACAAAAGTATCGGTTTTTGCTAAACATTTAGAAATCTTTTGGCATTTTAAGGTACCTGTTTTGCACGCCTTGATGGAATTTTTCAAAACCGCACGAAATGCCGCGATTGTTTGCTTCCTGTTCTTGTCGTTTTTCGCCGTCGGCACGTTTTCCGCTGAAGATCCAAACCGACAAAAAGTCACGCTGAAGGATATCCGCATTAGCGGCAACGTCGAGTTGAAGACGACGGCATTCGTCTGCACCTGAAAAGCCGGGCGGGAGAAAGCTTCGATCCTGCGGTCGTTGATCAAGATGTAAAAGCGATTTTTCGCATGGGTTTTTTCGACGACGTCCATGCCGAGCTCTCACCGGACGGTGTTCTGACCTATGCGGTCAAAGAAAAGCCGTATATTCGCGAAGTCAGGATTCAAGGCGCGTCGCAAGTGTCGGAAAGAAAAGATCGAAACCGCTTTAGGTGTGGGCCCACGCACAATCTTGGACCGGACGAAAGTCGCCGAAGGCGTCGAAAAGGTACGAAAGTTATATCAGTGAACAAGGTTATGTGAACGCGGTGGTCGATTATCCGGTTTCAGTCGAAGCTAACAATCAAGCGGTTGTCACTCTTGATATCATCGAAGGCAATCGGCTTTTGATCAAGAAGGTGTCTTTGATGGGAATCAAGGCCTTTTCGTCAGGGTGAGCTCAAAGGCTTGATTGGCACCAAAGAGGAGTGGATTTTTTCATTCATAACGAATCGTGGCGTGCTCGATCGCGACATGCTGACGAACGATGTCGCGATCTTCTCCAATCACTACAATGATCATGGCTACGTCGAACACAAGATCGATGATCCCGGCTGATTTTGCGGGCACGTGACGGGTCTGGAAGTTATCTTTCGCATTAAAGAAGGGCCGCAGTATCGGGTCGGCAAAGTCGAGATCGGCGGCGAATTGATCGACGACGGGAAAAGATGTTGAAATCGAGTCAAGCTCACCACCGGGCAAATTTTTCGCGGCAGCCGCTTGCGCGAAGACGTCACCTCGCTGTCCGACATGTATTCGAACAAGGGCTTTGCTTTCGTTCAAGTCGACCCGATGACCAAGATCAATCCCGGCGACAAAAATGTCGACGTGGCGCTGGTGATCAACCAAGGGCCCGCCGGTTTATTTCAATCGAGTGCTGGTCACCGGCAATACCAAAACCCGCGACAAAGTCGTGCGTCGTGAATTGATCGCGAACGAACAAGAGCTTTTTTCGGGTGACAAAATCACCCAGAGTAACAATGCCGCTGCAACGAACCGGTTATTTCGAGGATGTCCAGATCACCACAAAGAAAACCGATCAAGCCGACGCTCTCGATGTGCTGGTTGACGTAAAAGAGGGACCGACCGGAACATTTCAAGTTGGCGGCGGTTACAGCAGCGGTGATGGTTTTGTCTTCACTGCCAATGTTTCGGAGAAAAACTTTTCGGGCCGGGGACAGGGCGTGAGCGGCAATTTCAGCATCGGCACGAGCCGCCAAGACTATATCTTGAGTGTCACCGATCCTTATTTTATCGATTCAAAGTCTTCGCTGGGCTTGGATGTGTTTAACACGAAACGGGAATTTACTCGATTTCGATGAGGATAAGATCGGTTTCGGGATTAATTCGCAGCTACCCGCTTGAAAGATTTTCGCATGCCGTTCTTCGGACGGGAGTAAACCGGAGGCAGAGCGAGGCTCGGACTTTACTGGCGAGCAACGATCAGACCGACGATTTGGGATTATATGCGCGGCGGTTTGTCCTACGATCTGACAAATGAAAATATCAAAAATGTATCAGCTAATGCGCCGGAGTCGATCAATAGCGGAAAAAGGTAAATCGTTGACGAGCAGCGTGACGCCGCGGCTCAGCTACGATAGCCGCGATCATTTCTTTAAGCCCGACCGAGGGCTTCAAGTCCGGGTTATCCTTTAAGATGGCAGGATTGGGCGGTGACGTAGCGGTTTATCAAGTCCGACGTCAGCGGGCGTTGGTATTATCCATTGCTCAAGGATCCTAACTGGGGCGGCGCCTACGTGTTGTCGTTGGGAGGTTCCGTAGGTTATGGAGTGGGCTTAGCTGAACGCAACAACGGCAAGAAAGATCTGCCTCTTTTCGAGCGCTATTTTCTTGGCGGTATTAACTCCATTCGCGGTTTCGCAGATCGTACCATCGGACCGCGGGAGCCCATCGGATTGATCCGGGTCGCCACCGGAACGTCGTGTGCTCGTCGACCGAAGTCGTCGGTGGGGATAAGGCGATAGTGTTCAATACCGAGTTGTTGTTTCCTATCTATGGAACAGTATGGACTGCGCGGCGTGGCATTTTTCGACACGGGCAATTCCTTCGAGAACAAGTTTAACTTTTCAGTGATCTGCAGCCGCTCGGTCGGCGCCGGCGTACGGTGGATGTCGCCGTTTGGCCCGCTACGCGTCGAACTCGGGTTTCCGATCAGTAAAAAATCCGGCGACGATACGTCGGTGCTCGGCTTCTCGATCGGCACTCAACCGTAAAGGCACTTCATTCTCATCAATTCATCAACCAGTTCCGGAGGTCTTAGTGAAATACTGGCTGCTTGCAATCGGGGCGCTGTTACTTTCTTGTTCGGTCGCGTCTGCTCAGGAACGCATAAAGATTGGATTTGTCGATATCCAGCGGGTCATTGCCGATTCGCAGGCCGGAAACGGGCTAAAGAAAGATTCCAGGCGCAGATAAAAAAGGCCGAAGCGGATATCCAAAAAGAACGGCAAGATCTCGATCGCATAAAGAGCGATATCGAAAAAAAGGGCCCGCTGTTGAAAGACGAAGAGCGGCGCAATCTTGAGGCGGATCTACAAAAACGTTCAGTCACCTTGCAACGCACCATGGGCGATTATCAGACGACCTGCAGCAAAAGAACAACGAGATGATGGGCGATATTCTTAAGGAACTCGAACAGATCGTTAACGAAGTCGGCAAAGCTGAAAAGTTCACGCTCATCTTCGAAAAATCGCAAATTCTTTTTAGCGACCAAGGCATCGGATATCACCAGCAAGGTGATCGAATCCTATAATAGCCGGGCCAAAAAATAAGTGACGATTCGCAAACGCTCAGCGATCTCGCCCACTCATGTCGGAGGCAAAGTTATCGGAGACGGAAGTGTCATCATTCATAAGAGTCGCGCCGATCGACGGGCCGGTCCCGGGCGAAATCACTTTTCTTACCAACCCGCGCTATCAACGCTTCTTGCCCCAGTGCCGCGCTAGCGCGGTAATTGTCGGCCCCGGTGTTGTCGAGCGAAAGCGACTAAAGCGCCGCGACTTAAATATTTATCGAGACCGCGGATCCGTACGTCGCCTTCGCAAAAATTCTTCAACCCTTTTCATCCCGCGCCGCAATTCAGCGGCGATTTGAGTCCCAAGCTCATATCGATCGCAGCGCGGTTATCGGCGGGCGTGACGGTCTTTCCCAATGTATTTGTCGGACCCCGCGTGCGAATCGGCAAGGGGACCGTGCTTTTCCCCGGCGTGTTTCTTGGCGCGGATTCACAGATCGGCGCTGATTGTACGCTTCATCCCAACGTCGTCGTGCGCGACGGGTGCCGGTTGGGAGAACGGGTCATTCTGCACGCGGGCGTTGTGATCGGCAGCGATGGATTTCGGTTACGCGGGTGCCGGCGAATATCGTATCAAAATTCCCCAGGTCGGGCATCGTTGTCGATCGAAGACGATGTCGAAATCGGCGCGAACACCACGGTCGACCGCGCGACGCTCGGGCGAACCGTGATCGGCTCGCGGCGCGAAGATCGATAACCTGGTGCAGATCGCCCACAATGTGGTTGTCGGCGAGTATTCGGTGGTCGCGGCTCAGGCGGGATCGCCGGCAGCACGCGGTTAGGAAGAAACGTTACGCTGGCCGGACAAGTGGGCATCGTCAATCATATTGAGATCGGCGACGGCGCAATCGATTGGACCGCAATCGGGAATTCCGCAATCTGTTGCTCCGCAGGCGCCGTTCTTATCTGGGGGCATCGCGGCTGCGCCGCATCATGAGTGGTTAAAGGTGATGACTGCTGCTGCCCCAGCTGCCGAAACTTTGGAGTACCGTGCGCAGTTTGGAGAAACAGCTGGCGCGGCTGCTTAAGAGAGGCGGAAAAGGAGACTCGATCGCGATGCTGGACGTTAAGGAAATCTTCAAATTTATCCCGCACCGTTATCCGTTCTTGCTGGTCGACCGAATCTTGGAAATCCACGGCGACGAAAAAATTGTCGGCATCAAAAATGTTTCGATCAATGAGCAATTTTTTTCAGGGCCATTTTCCCCAACGGCCGGTGATGCCAGGAGTGCTGATCTGCGAAGCGATGGCCCAAGTGGGCGCGATTTTCGCTCATAATGCGCGCGGCGGCATGGCGGAAAACAAAGTATTTGTGTCTGACCGGACTCGATAAAGTCAAATTCAAACGACCGGTGGAGCCCGGGCGATCAATTGCGCATGGAATTGACCTGCATCAAACGGCGCGGCTCCGTTCTGGAAGATGCAGGGCAGTCGCCTCAGTCGATGGTAAAGTGGTCAGCTCAGGCCGAAATCTCGGCCATGGAAGTGGAGATGACGTAAGGAGTCTTTGACGTGACATGAGCCACATGCATCCTACCGCGATCGTCGATCCCCACGCCGAACTTGGACAGCGACGTTGAAATCGGCCCCTATTCAGTGTCATCGGCGCGGGAGTCAAAGATCGGCAAAGGCAGCAAGATTCATTCTCATGCCGTCATTCAAGGGCGGACGACTTTGGGCGAGGCAATGTAGTTTTCCCATTCGCCAGCGTAGGCTCCGTGCCGCAGGATCTCAAGTATAAAGGCGAGCCGAGCGAACTGATCATTGGCAATCGCAACACCATTCGAGAATATGTGTCGCTCAATCCGGGAACCACGCGGCGGCGGCATGGTGACGCGCGTGGGCGATCAAAATCTATTCATGATGTATTGCCACATCGCGCACGACTGCATCGTCGGCAACCGCAACGTCATCGCCAACGGCGCGACGTTGGGCGGCCATGTGATCGATTGAAGACTTCGTCATCGTTGGCGGTCTGGTCGGCATTCATCAGTTCGTCCGTATCGGCACGGGCGCGATCTTGGGCGCCGGCTCGATGGTCTCGAAAGACGTTCCACCGTACTGCAATGCCACCGGCGACCGCGCCAAGCTGCACGGCCTAAATATCGAGGGACTCAAACGGCGGGGCTTTGATAAAACGGTCATTGACATCGATTCGCAAAGCCTACCGGATCGCTTTCAATCCAAGCTCAAGAACCGAGGACGCGTTGAATAGGATCCGCCAGGAATTGCCTGCCATTGCTGAAATCGAAGAATTCGTTTCGTTCATTGCGCACGTCGCAGCGGGGAGTTTGCCGCTAGCTTTGAATCTATTTTCTCAATGCTCCGGTGGTCTCGAGCAATTCTGCTTACCGCCGTGAAGAAATTAGGGTTAATCGCGGGCAATGGCAAGTTTCCGCTCATTTTTGCCGAGGAGGCAAAACGCGCAAGGTTATTCGCGTGATCGCGGTGGCGCATCGACGGCGAAACGGAAAATGAGATTGATAGACATCGCCGACGAATCGACTTGGATTTATGTCGGCCAGCTCGGTAAAATTATTCGCACTGTTTCAACGCAGCGGCGGTCACCGAGGCGGTGATGGCCGGCGGCATCCGCAAAGTGAAACTATTCGGCAATTTTCGGCCGGATCTCCGCGGCGTGCGCTTTTTAGCCAAACTGAAAAGCCGCGAGGACGACGCACTGTTACGCGGTATCGCCGATGAGCTAGCTTGAGAGGGCATTCGGATTCTTGGAATCGACGCTCTGTTTGTCCGCAAATCATTTGCGCGGGCAGGGTCTTGACCAAACGCGAGCCGCGCCAGAGGAGTGGGACGATATCGAGCTGGGTTTTCGGATCGCAAAGGAAATCGGCCGTCTGGGTATCGGCCAAACCGTCGTCGTGAAGAATCAAGTGGTCGTGGCGGTCGAAGCGGTGGAAGGAACCGATGCGGCGATCAAGCGCGGCGGAGCGCTGGCCAAATCGGGATGCGTGGTGGTCAAAGTAAGTAAGCCGCAGCAGGATCTGCGCTTCGACGTGCCGGCCGTGGGGTCGACACCATCGTTCTGCTGCACCAGTGCGGCGGCGACGTTTTGGCGTGGAAGCCGGCAAGACGATCTTGCTGGAGAAAGAAAGCCTTATTGGGCCACGCCGACGCTTATGGGATCGCGTCGTCGGCGTCAGCGCAGATTCATAACTCATTGACCGTGGCAGGCAATAAAATCAACGTCGGCGTCGTCGGCGTCGGCTATCTCGGCAAGTTCCACGCCGAGAAATATGCCGCATCGGCAAAAGCAAACCTGGTCGCGGTTGCCGACACTGACGAAGCTCGCGCCAAAGAAATCGGCGCCGCGGTTGGCGTCGGGGCATTGACCGATTATCGGGAGTTGTTTGGCCGGGTAAAGTGCGTCAGCATCGCCGTGCCAACGCGCTTTCATTATCAGGTGGCGCGCGACTTCATCGACGCCGGCATCGATGTTTTGGTGGAAAAACCGCTTGACCGCGGACATTGACGAGGCGCGCGAATTGGTCGCGAGCGGCGCAGCAGAAAAACGTGCTTCTGCAAGTCGGTCATCTTGAACGCTTCAACCCGGCGATCCGCCGCCTCGAAGGAGTCATCAAAAGTCCAAAGTTCGTTGAGTGCCATCGCTTGGCGCCGTTTATCGAGCGTGGCACCGATGTCGACGTGGTCTTGATCTGATGATTCATGATATCGACGTGATTGCGAGTTTGGTACGCTCGCCGGTAGTGCGCGTCGAAGCCGTCGGTGTGCCGGTGCTTACCGACAAGCCGGATATTGCCAACGCGCGTATCAACTTTGCCAATGGCTGCATCGCCAACGTGACCTCAAGTCGGGTTTCGCTCAAGCGGGAGCGCAAGATGCGATTTTTTCAATCCGATGCTTATATTTCGATCGACTACGACCAACGCCGGGCACAGATTTATCACAAACCGGCGCCCGGCGCCGGATGGCTCGACATTCGCGCCGAGAATATCGAAATCAAGGACGGTGATGCTTTGGCCGATGAGATCGATTCCTTTCTCGATTGCGTGGCGGCTCGGACGCTGCCGTTGGTCGGCGGCGCCGAAGCGTTGCGCGCGCTGGAGATCGCCTCGATTGATCAGTTAACAGCTTTGAGCTCTCGCCGTGATTCTCCCCATCGTGGCAGATTCGCCCAAACAGATTATGCTCGTGGTCGGCGAAGCGTCGGGTGACGCGTCATGGCGCGCAATTCGTCGACGCGTTGCATCAACGGGATGCGACCTTGAAAGTGTTTGGCGTGGCCGGTGCGGCAACTTCAGCGACGCAATTTTGAACCGTTGTTCAATGTCGCCCAATTGACCGGCATGGGTTTCACCGAATTGGCCGGCAAATTCAAAAATGTTTGGCGCGCCTACCGATCTGCTCAAGCGAGGCATTGATCAGCACGGCGGCCGAATTTGTTGGTGTTGATCGACTTTCCCGGATTTTAATTTGCGTTTGGCGCGGGTCGCTAAAACATTGGGCATTCCGGTTCTTTACTACATCAGCCCGCAGATATGGGCGTGGCGCAAAGGACGGGTAAAAATAATCGCCCGCTGAGTCGATCATATGGCGGTGGTGTTTCCCTTTGAAGAGGCTTTTTACCGGCGCCATCGGGTAAATACCACCTTTGTCGGCCATCCTCTTGTTCGAAAGCGTGAAAGCGACTGAAAGCCGCGAAAAGACGTCTTGACGAGGCTCGGACTCGGATCCAAAAAAATTGACCATTGCGCTCTTACCGGGTAGTCGGACTGGCGAGGTGAGCCGCCACCTCGGGTGATGCGCGACGCAGCGTTTCAGTTGCAGCAGAAATGTAATAGTTCAATTTTTTTGCCTGCGCGCGAGCACCATCGAGATGAGCGAAATCTGCGAGGCGCGTTCGGGACAGCCAACGAGCCATCCTAGTGTGGAAGTGATCGCTATAATGCAATCAATGCGGCCGATCTGGCCTGGACGGCGTCGGGCACGGCGACGTCGAAATCGGCTACTCGGCACACCGATGATTATCGTTTATCGCGTGTCCTGGCTCACCTGGCTTGGCGATGCTTCTCGTGCGGGTCGAACATTTCGGCATGGTCAATCTTGTTGCCCAGGAAAGAGTGGTGCCGGAACTGCTCCAAAACGATGTCGGTCGATCGTCTGGGCGGAAAGCCGGTCTTTTATTCGACGACGATAATACTGCGCCGCGGCCTCGCTGAAAAACTCGCGCAAGCTGCGCGATCGTTTCGGCGTCGCCCGGCGCGGCGGGACGGGTTGCTGATCTCGCCATGACCGATGATGCGATGAGATTAGATCGTGAGTGAATCGGTGAAGTATTACCTTCGGCTATTAATTTATTTAAAACCCTATATTTGGCCCTATTTTGCCTTGGGGCTGCTCTGCATGATCGGCTTTGGCGCCACCGACGGGGTGATTCCGTTTCTTAGTCCAGCGGATCATGGATGACGTTTTTGCGCGCAAGGATCGAAGCGCGCTGTTGAACTATTGCCGGTTATCGTGGTCGGATCTTCGCCTTTCGTGGTTTATGAATTTTGGCCAGAGCTATCTCAATGATTACGTCGGTCTGAGGATTATCAATGATGTTCGAAACAGCCTCAACCGCCATTTCCTATCGCTTTCCGCTGTCGTTTTTTCATCGGAATCCCGACCGGAACGCTGATCGCCAGGGTTCATCAGCGATGTTCGCTGATGCGTTACTCGATCACCGACGCTCTGGCATCGGTGATGAAAGACGTGACGTCGCTCGTGGTGCTGATCGTTCGTCGCCTTCATGAAGGACTGGGTGTTCGCTTCTATCGCTTTTTTTGTCTTTCCGGCGTCAGTGCTGCCGGTCATGCGACTCAGTAGGAAGATCAAACAATTCACCCGGCGCGGCCAGGTCAGTACCGGCATGCTGACCTCGCTCTTACAGGAAAGTATTCAGGGCAATCGCATTGTCAAAGCGTTCGGCATGGAACAGCTACGAAGACCACCGCTTCATGGCGGAGAACTGGCAGCTCTTTAAGCAATCATTACGCGCAAGCAGAATAAAGTCGATCGTCGCGCCGGCAATGGAACTGCTGGCGTCTTTCGGCGATCGGCGGCGTGGTTTGGTACGGCGGTTGGAGTGTCATCGACGGAGGACGCACGCAAGGCGAATTTATGGCTTTCATGGCTGCGATGTTTCTAATGTACGGGCCCTTCAAAGGGTTAAGCTCGGACTTACACGTCCGTGCATCAGGGCCTCGCCGGCGCCGAGCGCGTCTTCGAAATTTCGATGAGTAACCGGCAATTGCCGATAAGGCCGACGCGAGGGAGGCGGCGCCGTTTCGAGAAAGGATCGAGTTTCACGATGTCAATTTCGCCTATGGCGACGCGCCGGTGCTGAAGGATATTAATCTGACCATCGAAGCCGGACAGAGGGTGGCGCTAGTCGGGATGAGCGGAGTGGGGAAGAGCACGCTGGTCGACTTGATCCCAAGATTCTACGACGTCGGCACAGGACAAATCACACTCGACGGCGTTGATGTTCGCGACATAACCGTTCGTTCGCTGCGCGCGCAAATCGGCATTGTCACCCAACACACGTTTCTATTCAACGATACGGTGAGAAATAACATCGCCTACGGCGACCCCGGATCGGGATTTGACTGCTGTCATCGCGGCGGCCAAGGCGGCGCACGCGCATGAGTTTATCGTGGCTATGCCTAAGGGCTATGATTCGCGTGATTGGGGAAATGGGTATGCAACTTTCCGGCGGGCAGCGCCAACGTCTTGCCATCGCGCGAGCGCTGCTCAAGAACGCGCCGATTCTGATTCTTGATGAAGCGACGTCGGCGCTCGATGCGGATTCGGAGCGCTTGGTGCAGGATGCCCTGGAAAATCTCATGGCCACGCGAACGACCATCGTTATCGCCCATCGATTGTCGACGGTGCGCAGAGCCGATCGGATCGTCGTCATGGTTGATGGCGCCGTAGCGGAAGAGGGAACCCACGAAGAACTGCTCGCTCGAAATGGCGAGTACAGCCGACTCTACTCGATCCAGGCGCTTGAAGACCGTAACACTGAAGAGCGCGAGATCTTACATTAACTTCGGAAATTCTCGTGTGGTATTTGCTCTATAACATTGCCCTAATGATTGTGTTCGTGGCGGCGCTGCCGTTGCTGCCGTTCATCCTAGTGCTCGGACCGCGTTATCGAGATGGTCTCGGCCAACGATTTGGATTTTATCCTCAAGATTTGTTTGCCGGTTTGGCGGGGCTCCAACCCGTATGGATCCATGCGGCATCGGTCGGCGAAGTCCGCGCTGCCGGCGCCCTGTTGCGGGCGCTTAAGGCGGCGTGTCCGGGGCGAAAAGTCCTGATTTCTACATTCACCGCGACCGGCAATCGGCTAGCGCGACAAATGGAGGGTGTTGATGCGGCGATTTTTCTGCCTTTGGACTTCGACTGGATCGTGCGTGGCGCGTTGGCGAGAATCCAACCCTCCCTGCTGGTGTTCATAGAAACGGAAATTTGGCCGAATCTGGTGCGTGAATCATATCGTTGCGGCATCCCGACTCTACTGCTGAGCGGACGTCTTTCACCGAAAGCCTTTTCACGGTATTTCGTCTGGCGGCGTTTTTTTTATCAGGTACTCGGGTATTTCACATTCTTCGGCATGCAGTCGCCGGAGGACGCAGTGCGGATTCAAAAGCTCGGGGCGGACGAAACCAAAGTCGCAGTGGCCGGAAGTCTAAAATTTGCCTCGGAGAGTGTCGACGAGCGTTGCCGAAGCATCGTCTCGGCTCGAGGTCCGGGCGGCCAACTGCTTGTGGCTGGGAGTTCCCATCGCGGCGAAGAGGAAATTTTGCTCCGGGTATTGGCGTTAGCGCGAGAGCAGTTTCCGGCACTGACGATGGTTTTGGCGCCGCGTCATCCTGAACGCTTCGCCGAAGTGGAGAAGTTACTGAAAAACAGTCCGTTTGCATTTCATCGGAAAAGCCAAGTTCAGCCTGAGAAATACTTTGAAAAAGATATCTTGCTGCTCGACACGGTCGGCGAATTGTCCGACTTTTTTGCCGCCGCGGATGTTGCTTTTGTCGGCGGCAGTTTGGTCGACGTGGGAGGCCACAATGTTCTAGAGCCGGCGCGATTTGAAAAGCCGGTGCTGTTCGGCCGCTATATGAGTAATTTCGAATCCATCGCCGCAGGAATGAAGCGGAGCGGCGCCGCGATCGAGGTCCAGGACGCAGACCATTTAGCCAGTGTATTGATTAGCCTCTTGGCCGATTCAGACGCGCGTCTCCAGATGGGTAGACGCGCGTCTGAGTTCGCGGGCGCGAACCGCGACGCTTTCGCGCGCAACTTTTCGTTGGCGCAGCGTTATCTGTGACGGGCTGACCAGGGAACGGATCAAAGAGCACTCGCCATGCATTAAATGATTATGATGACTCTGTCGGCGCGTGAGGTGTGGGAGCGGAAAGGATTCCGCGGCGGGCTTACGTGGTTTTTGCTATTGCCGGTTTCGTTTTTGTACATGACCTTTGTGCAGCTGCGCAACGCGCTATTTTCTTTGGGCTGCATGAAATCTGCGCGGTTACCCAAACCGGTGATCA
This sequence comes from uncultured delta proteobacterium, assembly GCA_963804165.1. GTDB lineage: Bacteria > Desulfobacterota > Binatia > UBA9968 > UBA9968 > DP-20. Next base: position 107,950 of record CAWDPO010000002.1, on the reverse strand, counting down.
GTGTTGGCAATCTCACTGTGGGCGGCACGGGAAAAACACCGACCTGCCTGTGGATCGCCCAAGAGTTGAAAGAACGGGGATTGAGTGTCGGAATTTTAAGCCGTGGGTATCACCGTCAAACCACCGAAGCGGTCGTCTTGCCGCCGCAAAGCACAGATTTTTCGACTGCTGAAACCGACGCGGGACTGTCCAAAGCAGGCGATGAGCCGTTGATGATGGCGGCGCTATATGGTCAGACCGTCGGTATCGGCAAGGACCGCAGCGCCGCTGCGGTTGAGCTGTTGCGGGCTGCGGATGTTGATGTATTTATCTTGGACGACGGATTCCAACATCGGCGCGTGAAGAGAAATGTTGATTTGCTGCTCTTAGGCTCCGATACAAACGGCTGGACCCTTCCCGCTGGGCCCTTTCGCGAGCCCCGGCGGAATCATCGCCGGGCCGATTTGTTACTCGTTACCGCGGTAAAGGACGAGTGGAGTTCGATTCTGCCGCGCGACCGGCAGAACGTTACCTTTGTCGGCTCCTTGAGACCGGTGTCGCTATTGGGTCTGGGGTCGGGGCGGCGCAAGGAATTCCCGTTGACGCTTCTCTATCGCAGCAAAATTTTGACCGTGACCGGTGTCGCTGATCCCAGGGGACTCTATCGTCTTATTCATGAGTGGGAGGGCGAGATCGTCGAGACCCTTGAATTTCCTGACCACCACTTGTATACGGCGCGGGATTGGCAGCAAATCAATCGCGTCGGTCGATTGGTGGATTTGATCGTCACCACGGAGAAGGATATTCTAAAGCTGGCGCGGTTTCCGTTTGCAAAAGACAAACTTTTGGCGCTGCGCGTCGCGATGAGCGTAGATAACGGCGCGGCACTGGTCGATGCGATCGTCGAAAAAATTAAGGAATCGCGAAGCGGCACTTGAACATGAACTGCACATTCGAGCTGTTAGCGGTGTCCGATCATGATCAAGGGGAGCGATTTATATTTGCCTTAATTTCTGCGGCTCGTATACTCTGTTAAACGGCTCAAGACAAGTATGAATCATCACAATTTTGCCGCTGAGAAAGCGGGCGATCGGTGAAATCGCTGATTACGGGTGTCGCCGGTTTTATCGGTTCACACCTCGCGGAACAGCTGTTGGCGGCGGGCCACGAAGTCATCGGGGTTGACAATTTCCTCGATAACTATCCACGCCGGTTCAAAGAAAAGAATCTCGCTCATTTTGCCCATCGCGAGAGATTTACGTTTGTCGGCGACAGCTTGTTGCAGATGAATTTGCCGCATCTGTTAGGCGACGTCACCTACGTTTTTCATCTCGCGGGCCAGCCCGGGGTTCGCGCCAGTTGGGGTAAAGAATTTACCCGGTATACAGAAAATAACATCACGGCGACCCAGCTTCTACTGGAAGCGGCAAAAGGCGTTCGCCTTGCGAAGTTTGTCTATGCGTCGACTTCATCCGTTTACGGCGATACGGATGACCTGCCGATGCGCGAGGAGGGTTTGACGAGGCCGGTTTCGCCCTACGGCGCATCGAAGCTTGCCGCCGAGCACTTGTGCCATCTTTACTGGAAGGCCTTTGCCGTGCCGACGGTCTCGCTGCGTTTTTTTACTGTTTATGGTCCGCGCCAAAGGCCGGATATGTTCTTTCATCTATTTATGCGCGCGTTGTTGCGCGGTGACGAAGTGCCGCTGTTCGATGATGGCGGGCAGACGCGCGATTTTACCTATTATCAGGACATCGTCGAGGGTGTCATCGCGGCGGCGACATATCCCGGCGTGGGTGAGGTTTTTAATCTGGGAGGGGGGACAGAAGTCAGTCTCTTGAAGGCCATCGAACTCGCCGAGAAAATTTCCGGGCGCAAGGCAAAGCTTAAGTCCAGCGATCGCCAGAAAGGCGACGTACGCCACACAACGGCACGCCTCGACCAGGCGAAAAATAAGCTTGGTTATTCACCAAAGGTCGGGTTGGCGGAAGGATTGGCAAATCAATGGAATTGGATCTGCGCCATGCAGGACTAGGCGAGATATCACAAGGACAAGATTCGGGTGGAATAAATCCAGGAGATCGGGTTGGAAATCGCTAATCTCGAGGTGACCAATGAACGAATATGCGGAAGAAGATATCGGCAATATCGTTAGTCTGGAGCACGTCAATATCCAGATTCCGGATCAATCGCGGGCGTCGCTCTTCTATGTGGTAGGTTTGGGCTTTACGCGCGATCCCTATTTGAACGTGGGCCTCAACAATATGTGGGTCAACGTCGGTGAGCAGCAGTTTCATTTACCGACGCGAAACCCGCAGATGATCGAGGGCCACGTTGGCATAGTCGTGCCGGATCTCGATGCGCTTGAGACGCGCTTAAAATCCGTCACGGAAGGATTGAAGGGCAGCGAGTTCTCATTCTCAAGAAGCGGGGAAAAGATCGTCGTTACGTCTCCGTGGGGCAACCGTTATCGATGTTATGCCAGCCAGGCTGCATTTGGCGATATGACACTCGGAATTCCCTACGTGGAGTTTTCGGTGCCCGTGGGGGCGATGGAAGGGATCTTGCGTTTCTACGGGGCAGCGCTTGGCGCCCCGGTAACGATAGAGTCGGATTCCGAGGGTCCGTTCGGCCGCGTCAAGATCGGGCGTCATCAGTCGCTGTTATTCCGTGAGACGGACAAAGCTCTTGCGGCTTATGATGGCCATCATATCGCGATTTACGTTGCAAACTTTTCCGCACCCTATGCTTACCTCAACAGCCGCGGATTGATTTCCGAGGCTGTGCGCAACCATCAATTTCGTTTCAAGGACATCGTCGATCCCAACGGCGACATACGCAAATTCACGTTGGAACATGAGGTAAGGAGCCTCAAGCATCCGATGTATCACCGGCCGTTCGTGAACCGAGACCCGGACCAGTCGCAGCGCGGTTATCGCCGGGGCTGGGACGCGCTGACCCCGTTTCAGCGCTGACGAATTTTTCCGGCTATGCGGTGTCGTCCGCGCCGGATTTCCATTTCGAATGTTTCTATCCGCTGAGGAGATACCCACATGACGATCAGCAGGGAATTATTGGACATTCTAGCTTGCCCGAAATGCAAAGGGGATATTCATTTAAACCCGACCAATGACGGCTTGATCTGCGACGCTTGCCGGCTGATGTACCCCATCAAAGATGACATTCCGGTGATGCTGATAGATGAAGCGATCCGTCTGAGAGGTTTAATGGCCGCGCCCAGTTGGGATAATGTCCTTGTGCTGCAAACGAGTTTTCTCGGTGATAGCGTATTGACCGTCCCGCTGATAGCCGAGCTCAGACGTTGCTTCCCCGTAAAGAAACTGACCGTAATCTGTCAGCCAGCCAGCCGAGAGCTTTTGCAAGATCATCCGGCCATCGATGAAATCATCATCGACGATAAAAAATTGTCGGATCGCGGATTCCGAGGTTTGTGGGCGAAAGCGGCGGTTCTCAGAGCAAAGGGTTTTACCCTTGCGCTGACGCCGCACAAATCTCTTCGGAGCGCGTTGCTGCTCTACCTCGCCGAGATACCGTGCCGGGTTGGTTTCCGCCAGAGTCGTGGCTGGTTTCTATTTAACCGCCGCGTTGAGCGCGATGAGCGGCGCCATGACGTTGAGCGAAATCTTTCGATCTTGCAGGCCTTCGACGTGCCCGTTGAAGAATGCCATCGCGTGCTCGATTTACCCGTGGACGCGGCAGTTCAGCAGGCCGTGAATCAAAAGCTAACGGTGCTCGGTGTCAGGGAAAACGACAAAGTTGTGGGCATTAACCCCGGCTCCGTATGGCCGACCAAGCGTTGGTCGGCGGCGGGATTCGCCGAATTGATCCTGCTCTTAAGGAAGGAATTCGCCTGCCAGGTTTTGCTTTTCGGCGGCCCTGAGGACGCGCCTGTCGTCGAGGATGTGCAAAGACGCTCAGGCGGCGCGGCGATCAATCTCATCGATCAGATCAGCCTGCACGAGTTGGCGGCGGCGATAAGCCGGTGCGGGATGTTTATCACCAACGATAGCGCTCCCATGCATATCGCGGTGGCGCGGCGGGTGCCCACCGTGGCGATTTTTTGCGCCACCACCCCCGAGCTCGGGTTTTTCCCCTATACGAAGGACGCGATCGTCATCGGGCGAGATATTTCTTGCCGACCGTGCGCGTCTCACGGCGGGCGCCGTTGTCCGTTGGGCGGAGAGGACTGTATCCGGCAAATTGGCGCGCAAAACGTCCTCGAATGCGTGCGCAAACTTATGGGCGCCGGAAAACCCGGTGTTCCACCGGGGCGCCGGTCGTTTGAGCCCGTCGTCGTGACGATTTGAAACGCCAGCTCGAACAGCAAGAGGTCGTTCGGCCAATGCGCGCAACCGTCAGTCGCGGCGCATGGATCGAAAATCTAGGGTGGGGGGCGACTCCGGATGGCTTTAAAAGAATAGTCGATTTGCAGGGCCGTCGGCTGGTTGTCCGTCAGGATCAGGTCGCGCATATTGAATTTTTCACATCCCCGAACGAGCACGCGTCGATCACAGAAGCGGGCCGCTACCAGGGACGCGGGGTCTTGAAGGCGGTTCAGTTGCCGCCGGGAGAGACCGCGCTTGTTCGACTGTACCGCCACGGCGGTTTTTTTCGCGGCATTACGGGCGAAATGTTTTTTACCTGGCCGCCGCGGCCTTTTCGCGAACTTGCGATCACCGAGGAATTGCGCCGGCGTGGCTTACGGACGGTGGAAGTATACGCGGCCTATATGAGCCGTTCGGTCGGACCTTTTTACCGCGGGTGGCTGGTGACGAAGCAATTGGCCGGTGCGGAGGATCTTTGGTCGGCCTTGCAGAGCGGTATGACCGAACGCGTGGGCCTGGACGCCGCGCTGCAGGCGGCCGCCGAGAGCATTCGTTTGATGCACCGTCAGGGGGTTTATCACGCCGATCTCAATCTGAAAAATATACTTTTGCGCGTCGAAGATCACGGCGTGGCATGCTACATCATCGACTATGACAAGGCCAAGCTTTTCTTGGGCCAGTTGTCTGAGGTCATGGCCAACAAAAATCTCGCCCGTCTATGGCGATCCGTCCGTCGGCTCGATCCGGAACTAAAGTTATTTTCGCCGTCGGCTTGGCGCGAGTTTCTCAGCTTTTACCGTGCAACCTAATACGCCCAAGTTTAATCCCAAAAAGATTTTGATCATCCTGCACGGCTCGATTGGGGATGTGACTCGGGCTTTGCCCCTGGCCGATTCGTTGCGTCAAGGATTTCCCCGCGCCTTTCTGGCGTGGTCAGTCGAACCGGCGTCGTTGCCTTTACTTCAGGAGAATCCCGCCATCGATGAAATTATCGTCTTCGACCGCTCTCAATGGTGGAAGAGCTTTGGACGGTTTCTCGCGCAAATTCGAGCCGAGCGATTTGATCTGGTGCTCGACCTGCAGCGGCATTTTAAGAGCGGTTTTATCAGCTGGTGGTCCGGTGCGGGTCAGCGTATAGGTTTTGGCCGCCACGACAGCAAGGAATTGAATTGGCTTTATAACAACCTGCATATCGACACGTATGGTGAAACGTTTTCGAAGCTCGAACATTATCTCCGATTTGCCGACTATCTGGGCGTACCGCGCGCGCCGCTGGAATGGGATTTTCATCTCACCGGTGCCGAGTGGAGTTCCGTCGAGCATCATCTCTCCGGAGTTCGTCCGCCGTTCGCCGCTGTGTTTGTCGGCGCCCGTTGGGATAGTAAAAAATGGTTTGCCGTCCAAATGGCTCGATGCGCCGAAATGCTTCATGACGACTATCGTCTCGATGTCGTTCTGCTCGGCGGCAAGGAAGATCAAGCGTTAGCGCTGGAGGCGGCGGCCGACGCACGCGTCGTTGTCACCAACCTGGTAGGACGCACATCGCTTCGCGAAGCGATTGGGATAATCGATAACGCTCAACTGGCCGTCGGTCCGGACACCGGGCTAATGCACATCGCCGCGGCCGTGCGAACTCCGGTGATTTCGCTCTGGGGAGCGACGAGCCCTCAACGCACGGGCCCGTACGGCTTTGGCAATTTGGTGATCCAGGGACATGCGCCCTGCGTGCCGTGTAATCGCAGACGATGCAGTATCGGGCGTATTTGTATGAAGTCCATTTCAGCCGAACAAATCGCTGATAAAATCGACCTCGCGATCGGCAGTGTTGGCACGCAGCAGGTTCACGGTGCACCGCGCTGCTGATTATCAATCGCTCAGCGACGGCGACTGGCGTCTGGTTGTCCTGCCGGAGGCATGGAGTAGAGAATTACAAACGAGGGTGCTGGGTCTGGTCAACGAGCAAGCGCCCTCGAAGCACCCTCAGACTCTCGCAGTCGACTGGCCGACGCCTGGAAGCAAAAATCAATATTACCTTAAAGTCTTTCATTCCATACCGGCAAGTAGCGCCGTTAAGGACTTCTTTCGCTCGTCGAAGCCGTTTCGCTTCTGGCGTCAAGGGTTGGCTTTATCAGCCGCAGGGTTCAAGGTTCCGCAAACGATCGCAGCCGGCGAACTGCGTTCATTTCGATTTGTCCAACGGGGGTTTATTTTAACCGCGAAAGTGGACGGATATTCGTTGCCGTTATTCTTGGCACAGTCGGCAAACGACGGTGACCGTAAAGGATTAATGACGATAAAAAAAAACGGCGTGACCACAATAGCGCAGCTGCTTCGGCAATTTCACCGACTCGGCTTCGTCCATGGCGATCTGGTGGCATCGAATCTATTTATCTCGAGTGCCGCCCCCGGGGGACTCACAGTGTATTTCATGGATAACGATCGCACCCGTCGATATCCGCGCTGGTTCCCGCGATTTTTATGGAAGCGTAATCTGATTCAACTTAATCGCATGCCACTGCCCTGTATCACTTTGCACGATCGAGTGCGGTTTTTATGTGCCTATTTGGGTCGAGAACGGCTGTCGGGCTCCGATCGTCAATTCGCGCGTTGGATCGAAAATCAAACACGCAAACGCCGCCATGAGTGCGACGGTGTTGACCCAACCGTGAGTTTCAGAAAACTGCTGCAATGGAATTCGGACATTTCCCGCGAATCGTGACCGATAAACACGGAAACGGTTTCACTGAGGTTCGTCTACCCCGGATGGCAAATTCGACGATATTGACTTCGGTCGCGACAGCGTGGTCCGACAATGCCCGTAGTGGCAGGAAGATGCTGGACTTAAGTTGCGGCGATGGTGATACCGCGCAGTTATTGGCTAAGCTCGGTTATTCCGTCGTCGCCACAGACTATTGCGCCCCACTGCTGATGCCGCGAGGTATCGAGCGAGTCGCCGGGGTCGATCTCAACCGTTACTTGCCTTTTCGCGCTGAAAGCTTTGACGCGGTGGACCTTGTCGAGGTGATCGAACATATCGAAAATCAACCACAGCTGATCCGGGAGATCGCGCGGGTTCTTCGACCCGGCGGGGCGCTATTGATCAGTACGCCGAACATCCTCAATGTGTTTTCTCGCCTACGATTCTTGTTTACCGGATTCTTGCGCGGACGGGTTAGGCCGGCGCATTACACGAGTACGCCAGGCCAAGCGCCGAATATTTACTTGCTGCACTTTTACGAGCTGTATTATTTGTTGTTTCATTACGGTTTTGAGATCAAGGAATCGAAGAGGACGCGGGTCAAAATGGCCTCGCGAATTTCCGCGATGCTCTTGTGGCCCCTCATGTGGGTTTGCAGTCTCATCGCAGTAATTCGTGCCGAAAAAGATCCGGTGCAGCGACGTTACAATTGGCAGATTCTCTCGTTTTGTTTCAATCCCGCTCTGCTGTTATCGGATAATATCGTCGGAGTCGCCCGGAAGACGCTTGCAGCCGGTGAAAATCGCGCTGGTTCATAAACGCCTCGATTTAAGAGGGGGAACTGAAAGGGATCTTTTCAAGACCGCCGAAGGACTGCGAGATCTCGGGCATGAGGTGCATCTATTTTGCAATGAATATAGCGTAGCGGTGCCGCGCGGCGCACTCGCGCATAGGGTGCCCGTGGTACCAATGGGTCGGACGGCGGAATTGTGGAGCTTTGCTCTGGCTGCGCAGAAACCGATTCGCGACAGTTGCTGCGATGTCGTGGTCAATTTCGGCCGGCTGTTTGCGGCGGATATTCTACGCTGCGGCGCCGCCACGCATCGCGGGTTTTTGCTTCGGATGGGGGCCGAAGGCGGCCCGGCGCGATGTCTTTGGCAATCGATCAGCGGCTACCACCGGAGCCTGCTTGCGGTAGAGAAACGACAGTTTGATGCGCATCGGCTAAAGAAGATTATTGCCGTGTCGCAGTTCGTAAAGAGAGACATCATGTCGAACTACGGCGTTGCGAGCGAAAAAATAAGTGTTCTTTACAACGGCGTGGACGATCATTTGTTTCATCCGGCCCGACGGGACGAATTTCGCCGGTCGATTCGCGTTCGCTGGAAGATTCCGCCGGAGGCGCCCCTCGTGCTCTTTGCCGGGAGCGGGTTTCGCCGCAAGGGCTTGGACCGGGTGATTTCCCTTTGGGACTCCAAAAAACTCGCGGAGGTTTATCTATTGGTTGTCGGTGCGGATGCCAAAATTGCTCGTTATCAAGCATGGGGCGAATCAGTGGCTCCGGGTAGAATTGTATTTACCGGGCGCCAGCAGGACATCGAGAATTACTTTGCGGCCGCCGATCTCGTTATCTTGCTTTCGCTCCAGGAGGGGTTCGGTAATGTGATTCTCGAAGGCCTCGCCACCGGCTTGCCCGTCCTTGTCAGCCGCGATGTCGGCGCTTCAGAAATCCTCACGGGAACTTTGGTCGAAGGGATTGTCGATAGGTGCAACGAACCAAAGAATTTGGAAGGCAAAATCATTTCGTTAGTGAATAGATCGAAAGACGCTGCGTTGACGAATGAGGCTCGCCGGTTAGCCGAAGAATACTCGTGGGACAATCATTTTCAAAAGCTTGAATCGGTTTTGCGCGAAGCTTGCCGAACGCCGTCATTGCCCCGTGTTTCCTGAATTCATTCATCGTAGGCGAAGAGGTGCATCGATTTGGATCGCTGAGCGACTTGCCGATCGCTCTTTTATTGAACAATTGTCGGATGCGGATCAGCTTCTTAACAGTCCGCCGTGTGAAATTATAAAAGATGAAAAAAAGATCAAAGTTGGGCGCTTGATCGTGGATGTTGCGGGAGTGCCGCATGCAGTTTATATCAAGCGGTACAATGCGTTTTCCTTGCGTTATAAACTTGCGTCGCCGTTTATGCGTTCCGGCGCGTTCCGCGCGTTGCGGGGCGCAGCGATTCTTCAGTCCGCAAATATTCCCACTGTGGTACCCATCGCAGCGGTTGAAACCCGCGTGCGGGGCACGATCACTAAAAGCTTCTTCATTACTGAAGAGATTGTCAACGGCAAGACCATCAATGCTTATTGGCGTGATGAGCTCGCGAACCGACGCGGTCGCGACGGATTTGCGCGAAGGCGTGGTTTCTTGAGGCGTTTGGCACAACTATTTCTTAATCTTCACGGTCAAGGTATTTACCATAATGATCTTAAGGATGCGAATATTCTGGCGACCAGTGACGCATCCGAAGACCCCGTCAGTTTTGTTCTACTCGACCTTGAGGGCGTAAGACGCTATATGCCATTAAGTGAAAAACGCCGGATCAAAAATCTCGTCCAACTACACCGAACTCTGGGACGACAGCTAGGGCAGACCGATAAATTGATGTTTTTAAAATGCTACCTGGGGACGGCATTCGAGCGACGAAAAGCGCGGCGCCAGCTGATTAAAAATGTGCTTAGAGAGTCGAAGCGTTTAGAGTCGATGAGAGCGCGGCGGCTGCGCGGCCGATCCGTTCTGAAAACGGAAAGTCATGGTTAACTCACGTTTTGTGCCGCGTCATGCCAAACATTGGTTTTTAGCGTCTTTAACTGTAGCCGCGGGCATTCGGCTCTACCTGTTGTGGCAATATTACTGCATCTGCTCGGACGGAGTCGTTTACCTGCGAGCCGCGCAAGACTTTTACCGGGGTGACCTCAATGCCGCTATGTCCTCGGTTTATCCACCTGGGTATCCGTTGCTCGTTGCCCCCGATTTATCCGTTGTTCGGTGACTGGGAGTTGGCTGGGCAAGGTTTGTCTTTGCTTCTGGGTGTTTTGTTACTGCTTCCGTTGTATGGGATATTCACCGATGTATTCGGTAAGAAAATTTCGATCCTAGCTTGTTTTCTTGCCGCTATCAGCCCTTTTCTGGCTCTCTATTCTGTCCACGTGCGCAGTGAAAACACCTATATTTTCTTTTCCACGGTCGCTCTCTATCTCTTTCTTACCGGCATTGAACAAGGGCGCAAAGCGCGCTTATTTTGGGGTGGTGTGGTTGCTGGTTACGCCTATTTGGTGCGCCCCGAAGCAATCGGTTTCTTGTTGATCATTCCGGTATTTTCGTTGTTCCGCTGGTTTTTGCGCGGACGAACTAGTTTCGCGCAATGGGTGCCCTCTTTGGCACTGCTGGGTATGGGCTTCCTGTTGTTCTCGCTCCCTTATATCACCTACTTGAGCAAAGAGACGGGGCGCTTCGGAGCCATCAGCCGCAAGGCGGGGATCACTCTCGCGATTAACTTGAAAGAGTCAGGAGCGTTCGAAGCGGGAGATCTCCAGCAAGACGCCGGCCTTCGCTCGTTTGTGTTTAACGATTACATTCGCCGTCATCCCATTCACTATTTAAGTCAGGTGGCCTCGGACATGATTCCCGCCGCGGGCGTGTTTTTCGCGGCCCTGTACTATTCCTACGTGCCGTTCCTGTTGGTTGGCATTTTCGTCGGTTACCGGAACAAGCTTTGGACAAAACCGGAGCTGTTACTTATTGTTTTTGTGCTATTCTACGTCTTCGGATTTGCGCTCATTTATGTAAAGCGACGATATGCCTTGCAAGCCGTGCCGATCTCACTGGGATGGGTGGCACTAGGCATGATGTATGCCTGGGACAAATTGCGGGTGACGTTTTCCACCGAGAAGTGTGTGCGTGTGGCAGCAATCATAATTGTTATCTTTCTCGTTGCGACCCTGCCAAAGACGTTGAGGCCGGTGTCCCGTGAAAAGGCTTACGTTCGCGAAACGGGATGGTATCTGAAACCGCAAAACAACGCGGGCGCTCTAAAAGTCGCGGTATTCGACGAGAGAGTCACTTTCTACGCGGCGGCCCGGACCATTTCACTTACTCAAATCAAACAACCCGAGTTGAGCAGCGAATTGCGAAAGCAGACGGCGGATTATCTCGCCATAGAATCGAGAACGCTTGAGAGAGCCTACCCCGAGATTACGAAACGACCTGAACGGTACGGTTTAGCTCTAGAGAAAACGTTCATCGGAACGCGAGATAACAAGATGCTGCTATTCAAGGTGCTGTAAGAGTGGGTCATGATCGAAGTCGTTGAAAAACCAAAAGTCGTCGTTGTCATGCCGGCATACAATGCCGCCAAGACCCTGCGTCTGACCTACGATGCGATCCCCAAAGCAGATGTCGATCAGATGATTCTCGTCGATGACGCCAGTGGCGACGAGACGCTGCAGATCGCCAGGGAGCTACAGTTAGAAGTCTTTGTCCACGCGCGCAACTACGGCTATGGCGGCAATCAAAAAACTTGCTACACCGAAGCGCTCAAGGCCGGCGCGGACATCGTCGTCATGTTGCACCCCGACTATCAATATGATCCGACTTTGCTGCCTAACTTGGTCGCGCCTCTGAAAGCGGGGGAGGCGGACGTTGTTTTGGGATCACGCCTTATGCAGGGAAATGTGGTCGAGCAAGGGATGCCGTGGTGGAAGTTCATGGGCAATAGATTTCTAACAGGAATACAAAACTGGGTGCTGGGAAACAAACTTACCGAATACCACACCGGTTATCGAGCTTTTAGCCGTCGCGTATTGGAAGAAGTGCCGTTTCTGCTCAATTCCGACAATTTCGTGTTCGATCAGGAAATGCTCGTGCAGGCGATGCATCTTGGTTTTCGTGTCAAAGAAGTGCCGGTACCCACGAGATATTTTGCGGAAGCCTCCAGTGCGAGTTTTTCCGCCAGCGTAATCTATGGGCTGAGTATACTTTGGTTGTTGGCCCGATATAAGCTCCATCGCTCGTCGTGGATTAACCAGAGGCAATTCGAATGCTTCCCGGCCCGATATCGGAGAGCGGAATGATCCGAGCGGAGCGCGCCGGGCCACGCTACCAGCTGAAGGATTTCAAATATAATAGCCACTATTGGATTCTCAAGTTGCTGTCCGAAGCCAAACAACCGCTCCGAATCCTAGATATCGGCACCGCGGACGGTTATTTGGGGGCAATCCTGAAAGACCGAGGACATTACGTCGTAGGAATTGAAAACGACGAGGCGCTCGCAGTAAAGGCGCGGCGCTATTATGACCAATTTTATTTAACTGACGTGGAAGAATTCGATTTTCCATTTAACGACGAATTTGACTATGTTCTTTTCGCCGATACGTTGGAACATTTGAAGCGGCCAGCCGAGGTTCTTCGCCGAGCGCTTCCGGTGCTAAAAAGCACCGGGGAGGCCGTCGTTTCGGTTCCCAATGTCGCCAATCTTTTTATTCGCTTGTCTTTATTGGCCGGGCGGTTCGATTACACGGAACGGGGAATCCTTGATAAAACACACCTGCGCTTTTTCACGCTTCGTACCGTCGCTGAACTGTTGGAAGGCTGCGGTTGCCGAGTCATCGAAGTGATAGCGACTCCCGTCCCCGTCCAGTTAATTCTACCGTTCACTCGACGGCCGCTCTTCAACGCGTTGCATGAAATTCATTTTGGCTTGACGCGCATGTGGAAACAGTTGTTCGGGTATCAATTCGTCATCCGGGTTAAGCGGGCGCCGGAGCAGGCTTCAAAGTAATCCAAATCGATGGCACTCAATGCAGCGAGTTTAAAATGGGCGACTTAGGCCTCCGCGAAATTTACACGATCACCGACGGGGTCGAGGGTTGGTTGGGAAAAAGAGAGGGCCCCCACACTTGTCCAAGATAGTTTTCTGAAAAACCCCCGACCGGAGTAAGATAGTGGGAAGCAAATCTCACAGGCGGCGTGTCTGCGCCGCACTTACTCACAAGTCGGAGGTAACGCTATGATAGCCGTAGCGAGTTGTTTTTCGCAATTGTTATCTTTAGTGGATCGGGGCGCGTTTGGACGAGCAGTGAGGGAACATCAAGCGGAGCGAGGAGCCAAAGGGTTTAGTTGCTGGGAGCAGTTTGTGGCGATGCTGTTTTGTCAGATGGGCGGAGCCAATTCTTTGCGGGAGATCTGTGGGGGTTTAGCGACGGCGATGGGGAAGCTTGCGCACTTGGGTTTGCGCCAAGCCCCGACTCGCTCGACTCTGGCTTACGCCAATACTCATCGACCTTGGCAGCTTTATCAGACGGTGTTCGAAGATTTGCTCAAGAGCTGCCAAGTGTTGGCCACCACTAAAAGGCGTCGTTTCCGCTTCAAACATCCCCTGCGAAGCCTGGACGCTTCGGTCATTGAACTGTGCATTGAGGTATTTGACTGGGCGCGGTTTCAACGGACCAAGGGGGCCATCAAATTGCATTTGCAGTTAGACCATCAGGGTTGTTTACCTTGTTGGGCACTGGTCACCGACGGGGACACCAACGATGTACGGATTGCTCAGAGGCTCGATTTTGCTCCCGGCACGATTGTGGTGGTAGACCGCGGGTATCTCGACTACGCGCTTTATGAACGCTGGACGACAGCCAAAGTGTACTTTGTGACACGCCCTAGAACCAACATGATCTACAAGGTGCTCGAGCGGCGCACGGTGCCGACGCGAGGGAATGTAAAGCGTGATGAAACGATTCAGTTGATGAGCGAGCATGCGCGAGAGCGTTGCCCGAGCCGGTTACGCCAAGTGGTGGTATGGGATAGCGAACACAAAAGGGAGTTGGTCTTTCTCACCAATATTTTTCACCTAGCGGCAAGCACCATTGGGGCGATCTATAAAAGATCGCTGGCAGATCGAACTGTTTTTCAAGGCGCTCAAACAAAACTTAAAGATTAAGACCTTTGTGGGAACCAGTGAGAACGCCGTGAACGTGCAGATTTGGACAGCATTGATCGCCATGTTGTTGCTCAAATACTTGCTGCTCAAGTCCAGTTGGACGTGGAGTCTGTCCAATCTGGCTGCAATGCTGCGATTTAACTTGTTGAGCTACCGTGACTTATGGGCGTGGCTCGATGCACCGTTTGAAATTCCGATCGTGCTTCCCCAGGGCGAACAGTTGATGCTCTTAGGATAGAAATGTTGGACAGCAGCGCAAGGACAACCTCAATGCCGACCTAAGGTTTGACCTGTCCTAAATGTCTGATTTTACGAGATGAGGGTCGACCAACTCAGATTATTTTGGACAGCAGTGGAGGGCCCCTATCTTTATCAGTTGGCAAGATGCGCGTCTCGTCTCGGCGTCGTCGTTGAGATCGGCAGTTGGCAGGGAAAATCGACCATTTGGTTGGCCAAGGGCTCCGAAGCAGCCGATGGCAGCGAGCTTTACGCAATCGACCCGCATGTCGGCGGACGGGATCTAGAAAAAATCGGCTTGATCAACGTAAATACCGAGGAAGCATTTCGAGAAAATATCAGAAAAGCCGGGCTCGAAAAGAGAGTCATTCCGATTGTTGTGACATCGATGGATGCGCTCGAAGGATGGCATAAGACAATCGGCATGCTGTGGATCGATGGGGATCACAGTTATGAGTCCGTTTCGACGGATTTCTACGGCTGGCTTCCTTTTGTAGCAGACGGCGGAGTCATCGCGTTGCACGATACCTATTCGTGGGAAGGAGTTAGAAAGCTCGTTGACAACGAGATTTTGCCCAATCCCGGCTATCGTGTTTTGGGACAAGTGGATGGAATCCTTGCGATACAAAAAGCCGGACGTATCACTTTGATGGACCGACTCAAGGCAAAGACCACGATACGCCTGCGTAGAATCTATAATCAAGTGAGAGTGAAGCGTTGCCACTGGCGCGCACTGCCGCGGAAACTGTTACGCGGATTTGCGACGGCGCGTTAGGTCGAATTTATGGTTTGGCAAGACAAATGCTGAGTCTCGGAGCGCGACGAGTCCAATGACGCATATCGCTGGGTTGATACGCTGAAGGGATCACGTGAACCGGGTCAGCGTCATAGTTCCGACTCCAAATCTCGCGAGAAGGCATAACGTGAAGATTTTAAATGAAACTATTTTGATTAAATAAACAGTTTACAAGTGGAAAAATCTAGGTGAAAGTGCGAATAACTTAAGTATACTCCTCTGCGGAATGCGTTTTGATCATATAGCTCAAACTTTTTCATCGCGATAATTTCTCGCCTGATTCCTGTTACCTGAAGTTGATATCTGCAACAATAATTCACTTACGCGATGCGATATGGATATCGACTGGACAATCGTCAATAGGGCTAAGAGACTTGCCAAGGACCAGTTAGAACAGCCCATCTTGAAGTTTCCCATAGTTAGTGATTCCCGCAAGCCGATTTGCGATTTTTTAAAACCGGGAATGAGAGTCCTGGAAGTCGGTGCTCATCAGCGCGAATTAAAGGGATACTTGGAGAGATCAGTAGGGTGGAGCCTTGACTATAAGAGCATGGATATTGACCGTACCTTTGAACATGACTTTTATACACTAGAGGAAATAGCGGGAAAATACGAGGCTATCGTATGCTATGAGGTTGTTGAGCATATGTCTCCAGGAATGGTGTTGACTTTATTTCGTAAGGCTTACGAATTGCTGGTTCCAGGAGGCCGCTTATTTGTGTCGACCCCCAATGTACATCATCCCATCGCCTTTTGGGGCGACTCAACCCATATTACTCCTTTTCGACTGCGTCATGTGGCAGGATGGATGGGGACCGCCGGTTTTAAACGATTCTGGGGATATAGGATCGTTCAAATGACATGGAAGAAGCGAATTCGTATTTGCCGATATCGCGGATTGCTACGACTGCTGAATTTGGATTTCGCTCCCGGAATTCTCGTTATCGGAGAAAAGACCGAATGACGATCGGTTCAGTCGCTGATCTTAGCGTTATAATAGCTACGTATAATCGGGCCCCAAGTTTGCAGCGGCTCTTAGCGAGTCTTCAATTGGCGGAGGGGCTTGAGTCTATTACCCTTGAGGTGCTGATTGTTGATAATGGCTCAACGGATCAAACATCCTCAGTATTGGAGACCGCCCAGAAGAAGCACAATTATTACCGACTAACGGTTCTCAATGAGAAGCAACAAGGAAAAGGGTTTGCTCTAAACCTCGCGCTAACGGTGGCTCAAGGTCGGTTTATTTTGGTCATTGACGATGATGTCGTGATTGATCGATGGGCGTTGAAGAAACATTTGGAATGCTATCATGGGTCACACTACGATGCCGTTCAGGGCCGAGTGCTTCCCGGTTTGGATCAATTGGGAAAATCCGCGGAGCTTGAACGACTACGGGAATACAACATACCAGTGATCGACTACGGCGATAACATCTGCGAAATTCGTGGTCTCACGGGAACAAACATGTCATTCAAACGTGAAATCGTCGAAAGGATAGGTTTGTTTGATGTGCGTCTTGGACCTGGCGCATCAGGATTCAGCGAAGATACCGAATTCTCAATGCGGATCAAAAGAGCTGGGTTTAAGATCGGCTATACGCCGCATGCAATTGTCTATCATGAACTCAATCCCGCGCGTTACGGCCGGGCCTACAACCGGGACGTTGAGTATCGCAAGGGTGTCAGCCGCAGCGTCTACCGACACGATTCACTCCTATTCAAGGTAATTCCCGACCTCCTAGCCAACTGTATCCGCTATGGGATTTACCGGATGTTTGGGCGGACCCAAAAGGCTTACAAGACTGAAGGTCGTGTACTGAAGCGCTGGGGCTACCTAATGGGCAAATTGCGCCGCCGGGCCACCGGCGATCTTCACACCTAATCTTGCGAAATTGATTTATGACCCAACCGCCGGGCGTGTCCGTGATAATTGCCACCTACAACCGCGCGCATTTCCTTCGCCAGACTATCGAGAGTGTTTTTCAACAGCGATTCGAAAATTATGAACTGATCGTCGTCGACGACGGCTCTACCGACGACACTCGTGCGGTCATTGAGTCGTTCGGGCCGCGAGTGCGATATTATTACCAGCCAAATCAAGGTCCGGCGGCGGCGCGAAATGTCGGCGTGCGGCAGGCCTGTGCGTCTTGGATCGCCTTTCAAGATTCCGACGACTTATGCGTTCCCGATCACTTGGAAATTTTATATGGATACGTGCACGACCATCCGGAATGCGCCTTGGTCTTCGGCAACGGAGCCTATCTCGACGGCCCTGCACATCACCGAGCGACGATCATTCCGGCAAGGAAGTCGCAGCAATTGCAGGCGAGAGGAGCTCGCTTGGACGATCTGTTTGCAAAGAGCATTGTGCGGCTCCAAGCGTCCCTCATCTCAAAGAGCGCCTATACGTCCGTGGGCGGCATGGACGAATCGTTGCGCATCTGCCATGACCTCGATTTGTTTTTCCGTTTGTTCATACGCTTCCCGGTCAAGTATATCGACCGAGTCGTGTTTCTATACCGCAAACATGAGGGGAACATCACGCTGAACGAAGAACTGCGGCTGACGGAAAATATCAAAGTGATTGAAAAACTGCGCCGCGACTTCCCGGACGCCGCGGAAATGGTCGGTTCAAGAAAAGTTGCTCGGCGGATTGCCTACCGCTACTACCGCCTCGCGAAGAGCCGCTGGAGGAGTAATCAATTTATCGCGGCAGGGCAGGCTATCGACGCAGCCGTAGCGCATTCGCCCTACTCGCTGAAGTATCGGATTTACCAACACCGATGGAGCGCGTCGCATCGTTAGCGTGAATTTTCGGGAATTTAGCGTTATCATCGCCAGCTACGATCTTTGAAACAGCCAGCGGTCGACGGAATAGAATAGAGAAGCGGGCTTTTCCGCGCACCGATATGTATTCCTCGCAACGCCGGCGAGCCGAAACCGCGTTTTGCCCGTGGGTCGAATTTTAGAGTTCCTCTTTCTCTCCTGAACGCACCCTGGGCGTCATCTAACTCTTCAATCAAATTCAGTCAGTATCTTGCTGCCGTTGAATGATTTGTACGTATGAAATCCGGGCGCATGGAGTTGAAGCAGTCATTTGATTTTTTTGAACGTTCTTCTTATCTTCTGACAGCCATGACTTCGGAACGGATCAACTCCCAGGCGTCTTCGGCGGTTTCCGCCATCGTCGTCTGCCGCAACGAGGAAGACCGCATTGGAGACTGCCTTGAGAGCCTGCGTTGGTGCGATGAGATTGTTGTGGTCGATTCATTTAGTACGGATCGGACGCCGGAAATTTGCCGGCGCTATACGGATCGGTTTATGCAGCGTGAGTGGGCGGGTTACCGGGATCAGAAGGCTTTTGCACAATCGCAAGCAACCCAACAATGGGTTCTGTCGGTGGATGCGGACGAGCGAGTGACCTCGGATCTCCGCGATGAGATTCGGTCGGTCTTGGCCGGCGATGGCGGCGAGTATAGCGGTTATTCAGTGCCACGACTGGTTCACTATTTAGGCCGATGGTGGTGGCGTGGGGGATGGTATCCCGACTATAACGTGCGGCTCTTCCGCCGCGACCGGGCGACCTGGGGTGGATCGGAGCCGCACGATAAAATTTTAATAGATGGCAAAGTGCGCCGCCTGCGCAATCCCTTGCAGCACTATTCCTACCGCAACATCGACGATCACCTCCGAAGGATTAATCAGTTCACCTCGATCTCGTCACGAGAGCTGAGAAAGGAAGGGGAGCGTTGGCATCTCAGCGACGCATTGTTGCGGCCGGCGGTTCGGTTTTTTCGCTCGTATATATTGAAGCGAGGTTTTATGGAAGGATTTGCCGGATTTTATGTTGCCGTCACCGCGGCGGTTTATGTTTTTCTCAAGTATGCTAAGCTTTGGGAGCTGGAATTGGAGGAGAAACGAAAACTTGAGCGGAAGCGGGGATAGCCGCCTCCTGAAGATTCTACACATCGATCCTGAAAAAAATTGGGGTGGTGGGGAGGCGCAGGTACTAGGACTGCTAACTTATCTCGCGGGCCGGGGACATCGGAACGACCTTTTCGCCGATCCGGACGGCGTGCTCTTCAACAGATGCCGGAATTTAGACGTTAGATTACGCTCCTTCTCAATGCGCAATGACCTGGATCTCAGAGTAGTCCCCGCGCTGCGCCGATTAATTCTAGTCGAGAGCTACGACATTGTCCATTTTCATACCAAGCGTGCTCACGCCTTGTCGCTTTGGTTGGCGCGCGCGGGAAATCAGCCAAGGTTCGTGGTAACGCGTAGAATGGATTATCCCGCGCGACCCGGTTGGTACACGAATTGTCTGTACAATCGAAGAGTCGACGGAGTGGTGGTCATATCGCAGGCGATCGGCGATTTATTGGAAAAGGCCGGCGTGGAGGGGCGGAAGATCCGCCGGATTCCCAGCGGCATCGAAGCGCGCCGATTTCAAACTTGCGCCTCAAAAGATACTGCTTCGACTGCTGTAAAAGTGATTGGCTGTCTGGGGCGGCTCGACGAACGCAAAGGCCATCATTTCTTGCTCGAAGCGGCAGCCTTGTTAAAGTCGGGAGGGCTCGATCTGCGCTATCGCATCGCCGGCGACGGTCACCTGCGAGCTCATCTCGAAAAAGAAGCGGTTAGGTTGGGATTGCGGGACGAAGTGGATTTCTTAGGCTTCGTCGGCAACACTGCAGACTTTCTCCTCGATGTGGATTTCCTGGTGATGCCTTCCTTGTTCGAAGGCTTGGGAGTTGCGGTTCTCGAGGCCATGGCGGCGCGCAAAGCCGTGATAGCGACCCGCGTGGGCGGATTGACCGAGTCGGTGATCGACGGGGTTACTGGAATTTTGGTGGCGCCCCAAGACGCGCGCGCACTGGCCGGAGCGGTCGCGAAGCTGGTTCGGGAGCCGGCGCTCGCCGATGAAATGGGCCGTCGAGGACGCGAGCGCGTGCTCCAGCACTTCACTCTGGAGCGCATGGCGATGGAGAATGAATCGTATTATTACGAGCTTCTCAGGACAGGCACCTAATCTCCCCCGGCGCTCTTCATGGACCCTCTGTTAACGGTAGTCGAAAAATTTCGCGATGTGCATCTGCTCGTTGTCGGAGATCTAATGCTCGACCGGTTCGTCTGGGGCGAAGTGGAACGGCTGTCTCCCGAGGCGCCCGTGCCGGTGCTTCGAGTCGTTTCCGAGAACTCCACGCTCGGCGGCGCGGCCAACGTGATTCACAACGTTTGTTCGCTCGGGGGGCGTGTTACCGCCTGCGGAATCGTTGGTAAGGATGACGCGGGAAGACGCGTTATCAACGCCCTGCGCAACGTTGGAGCATCGACTGCGGGCGTCATCCCCGACAGACAATTTCAGACCATACAAAAAAGCCGGATCATCGCCACGCCGCACCATCAGCAGATCGTTCGCCTCGACCGCGAGAGCCGACAATCCATCGGCCACGGCACCTTGAAGAGACTGCGCGACTTTGTCTCAGCCAACGAAGGTCGGTTCGACGGCATCGTGATATCTGATTACGGTAAAGGCGTTATTCACGGCGAACTACTTGAATCCGTTGCCGCGGCTGTCGGCCGTAGGAAGATTCTTTGCGTTGTTGATCCCAAAAAAGAAAATTACGACAATTATCGATCGCCGACATTGATTACCCCGAACAAAAACGAGGCCAGCGAAGCTTCCGGAACCGCAATACGCGATGAGGCGTCATTGCTTGCCGCGGGGAAAATATTGCTGCGCAAGTGGCGCGCCGAAGCGGTTCTCATCACGCGCGGCGGCGAGGGAATGAGTTTATTTCGACCGCGTGCTCCAGTAACACATTTTCCCACCCAACCGCGAGACGTTTTCGACGTGACCGGAGCGGGGGACACCGTCGTCGCGGTCTGCGCCTTGGCGCTGGCGAGCGGCGCCGGCTATGATGATGCGGCGGTGCTTGCCAATATCGCGGCCGGCTTCGTTGGCGATGAGGTCGGCACGGTGGCGGTGCGAGCCGTGATGATAAAACGCGCCATTAAGGACAAAACATGAAGAGCATGACTGGATATGGCGAGGCGTCGCAGAACATTCGCGGGACGAGGCTTACGGTACAGATCCGTAGTCTTAACCATCGCCATTTGGATCTGCAGCTGAGAGTTCCCAGGGAATATCTTTCCTTCGAAGAAGAGATCCGCAAGTCCATTCGCGAAAAGATATCACGCGGACGCATCGATCTTTTTGTCAATCGCTATGCAGCCAAGGTTCAGACGCGCAAATTGGAAATGGACGAGCCGCTGGTGGGGCAGTACGTTGCCGGCATGAAGCAGCTCAAAAAAAGGTATCAGTTGGGGGGCGAGGTCGGCGTGTCGATATTGGCAAACCTACCCGAACTATTTCATGTGCGCGAAGTCGAGGTGGATCATCGCAGCGAGCGCGAAGCGTTGCTTCGGGCGCTTGGCGCGGCGCTAAAGAAACTCGAGCGTGCGCGCGAGCGGGAGGGGGCGCAGCTCAGAGCCGATATGGATTCGCAAATCGAACATATCAAGCGCATCGCCGTCGCGCTCGAAGAGTTGGCTGCTGAAAATGGCGTGCGGGTACAAAAGGCGCCCAGCCCCGAGGGCCAAGTCATGTCACGCGGAGAAAGAGACGGCGCCGAAATGGCCACGACGGTTTTGAAAGGCGATATCAACGAAGAAATTGTCCGATTGAAAACTCATGTGGCCGCGTTGGCCAAGGTCACCCGTGAGCGCGAGCCGGTCGGGAAAAAAATCGATTTCATGCTCCAGGAGGTTAACCGGGAACTCAATACCATCAGCTCCAAGGTGCCCAACCTCGCCGTCATCCAGCTTGTCCTCCAAGGCAAAGAGCGAGTCGAAAAAATTCGCGAGCAAACTCAAAACGTCGAATGACCAGGCAGTCAACTCAAATCGCCAAACGACAGGGCATTATTTTCATTTTATCGGCGCCGTCCGGGGCTGGGAAAACGACGCTGTATCACGGTCTGCGCAAAGCCTATCCGGAAATCAAACTGTCGGTGTCGTGCACGACTCGCGCCCGACGTAAGGGCGAGGTCAACGGTCAGGATTATCGCTTCATTACGATTGAACAGTTCGAGGCAATGAAGGCCAACGGGGAATTCGCCGAGTGGGCTAGAGTTCACGGCAATTCCTACGGAACGCCACGAGAACCACTCGATCACAGTGTTCAAACGGGGCGCGACATCCTCCTGGATATAGACGTTCAGGGCGCGCGCCAGATCAAACAGCTCTACCCTCACGCGGTATCGATCTTTCTCTTGCCGCCCTCGCTGCGAGAACTGCGACGTCGCCTGGCGGCGCGCGGCACGGACCGGGAAGAAATCATCCGCCGCCGGCTCGCCAATGCCCAGGATGAAATCAAGGAGAGAATCTATTATGATTACTATGTGGTGAACCGCGAGGTGAATGAGGCCGTTCGGAACTTGAGCTCAATCGTCGACGCCGAGCGGGCCAAAGTTTCCCGGGTGACGCAATGGCGAATTGATTCGCTCCGCCAGAGAGGGCGCGCTGAAACGAGCCATGGGCAAAGACATTAAGATCAACGATCTGGTCGAAAAAGTCCAGTCCTACTATCCCGCGGCGGACGTCGAACTTCTGCGCAAGGCTTATGATTTTTCCGCCAAGGTCCACCAGGGACAAAAACGGCTTTCGGGTGAGCCCTATTTGATACATCCGTTGGCGGTTGCCGATATCATTGCCGACTTGAAACTCGACGTGCCCAGCGTTGCCGGCGGACTGCTGCACGATACCGTTGAAGATACACTGACGACGCTCGATGAACTTAAAGGGCTTTTTGGCCGGGAAATTACCGCGCTCGTCGACGGGGTGACGAAACTCGGTCGGGCTAATTTCAGCAGCCGGGAAGAGAAGCAGGCCGAGAATTTCCGCAAGATGCTGCTCGCAATGGGCAAAGACGTGCGCGTCATCCTGATCAAACTTGCCGACCGGGTGCATAACATGCGGACCCTGGATCATATGCCGCCGGACAAGCAACTCCTCACGGCGCAGGAGACTCTGGATATCTACGCGCCGTTGTCGCACCGGCTGGGCATCGCCTGGATCAAGAGCGAGCTGGAAGACTTGTCCCTTAAGTACTTGCACCCGGAGATCTATTATCAACTGAAGCGCAATGTCGCGAAGAAAAAGACCGATCGGGAAAAATATACTGAAGAGGTCATCTCGATCATCACGAAAAAACTCGAGGCGGAGGGGATCGAAGCGGAGGTGACCGGGCGGCCCAAGCACTTTTATAGCATCTATCAGAAGATGGAGAGCCAAAACCTGCTCTACGATCAGATTTATGATCTCGTTGCGTTTCGTATTCTCGTCGATACACCGCGCGAGTGTTATGAAGCGCTAGGCGTGGTTCATGCCCAGTGGCGTCCGGTGCCTGGGCGATTCAAGGACTATATCGCGTTGCCGAAGGTCAACATGTATCAGTCGCTCCACACCAGCGTGATCGGACCCTATGGGGAGCGCATCGAGATTCAAATTCGCACCCATGAAATGCACCGTGTCGCCGAGGAAGGAATCGCCGCGCATTGGCGCTACAAAGAGGGGGAAGATTTTCAGGTCAGCGACATCCAAAGATACGCGTGGCTGAGACAGTTGCTGGAATGGCAAGAAAGCCTGCAGGATCCCCAGGAGTTTTTACATAGCTTAAAGGAAGATCTGTTTTCGACCTCGATGTACGTGTTTACCCCCAAAGGGGATCTCTTGAATTTTCCCAAAGGCTCGACGGTCATCGATTTTGCTTACCGGATCCATACGGAAGTCGGGCACCGTTGTTCCGGCGCCCGGGTCAACGGCCAGTTGGTATCGCTCAAGTATATTCTGCGCAGCGGCGATACCGTTGAAATTATTACCACCCAACAACAGTCGCCCGCCCGCGACTGGCTCAAATGGGTGAAAACGCCGCGGGCCAAAGCGAAAATTCGCAATTGGCTGAAAACTCAGCAGCGCGAGCGGAGCGTTCTGCTGGGCCGGGAAATTTTAGACGGTGATCTCCATCGCTATCAGTTGGAGTATGGGACGCTGCAGAAGGACGGCAAGATTGCCGGAGTGACGAAAGAGCTGGGGATGAAGGATGAGGAGGCGTTACTCTCGGCCCTCGGTTACGGCCGCATCACTACGCGCCACGTGCTCGCCAAGCTGATGTCGCCGGAGAAGCTGGAAGCGGGGCCGAAGAAGGCTGACGGTGCGCTCGAATCGCTGTTTCGTCTGGTGTCGAAACAAAAGCGCGGTCTGGGAATTCGTGTCAAAGGAGTGGACGATGTCTTAGTGCGTTTCGCTCTTTGCTGCCACCCCCTGCCTGGGGAGCATATTGTCGGGTTCATTACACGCGGGCGTGGAGTGACGGTTCATACGGTGGGTTGTCCCACGGTGTTGGAGAGCGATCCACATCGCAAGATCGACGTCAGTTGGGAAGAAGCCGAGCAGTCGCCGAGGCCCGTCAAGATCGAGGTGACCTGCGTTGATCAGCCCGGGCTGCTAGCGGCAATTAGCTCGGCCATCACCAGCGCCGAGGCCAACATCGCCCGCGCGCAAGTGCGAACTTTTACAGGCCAACGGGCGATCAATACTTTCGAGGTGATGATTAAAAACTCCGATCACCTCCAACGAGTGCTGCAGAATATCTCCAAGGTGAAGGGTGTCTATAAGGCGGTTCGCGCTCGGGGCAGGACCGGCGGAAAGGTTGAACTAGAACACACTCCGAAAGAAGAATTGCACTGAGTTCAAACGAATTAGCTACGCTACTTTTTGAACGCGGCCGGAGTGAATGCAATCGGTGCAAACCAACGCGCGCTTGATTTGGCCATCAAAGTTAGCGCGGACGCGCTGCAGATTGGGGCGCCAGGAACGTTTGCTTTTGTTGTTCGCGTGACTCACACGATTGCCGACGGATCGGCCTTTGCCGCAAATTTTACAAATTCTCGCCATTTTCGAGTCGTATCCTTTCGATGATTTCTGTTGTCGAAAATCCCTGCAAGTAGGGAATGACCGCCACTCGTCCGCCGTTCTGCTCGACGATATCGGCGCCGATAATCTTGTCGCTGCTCCAGTCGCCGCCCTTCGCCAAAACGTTCGGTTTGATCGCGGCAATCAGTGTGTATGGATCGGGTTCGTCGTAAACAACGACATAGTCTACCATCTCCATCGCAGCGATCAACTCAACGCGATCGAGTTCCGACAGGATAGGCCGATTCGGCCCTTTAATGGCTTTGACCGAACGATCACTGTTGAGCGCGACGATCAATAAGTCACCGTGCGATTTCGCCTGTCGAAGCGTGTGAATATGGCCCCGGTGCAGCAGGTCGAAACAACCGTTGGTAAAGACCACGGTCTTACCGTGTTGTTGGGCTTGGGCGGCGATAGTAGCGACCTCGCTAACACTTTTCAGCTTGCCGGACACAATCTTTGGGTAGCACGATAAGTCGTTGTTTTCAATTAAATATCGCGCCAGAAACGAATTTTCACTAGCTTGACCCAGCGCGAAAACTTCGCTAAGGTCACAGACACAGAAAACTCCACGTTTTTGTAACTTCTTGCCAACCAATCAGGAGGCCATAATGGAATATCAGGATCTGCGAGACTGGATCCAAATCGCCGATGAAATGGGCGAACTCAAAACGCTGAAGGGATGCGATTGGAACCTGGAGATCGGCGCGATCACCGAGATCGTGGCCCACAAAGAAGACGGCCCAGCCGTGCTATTCGAAGACATCAAGGGTTATCCTCCGGGTTATCGCGTACTATCCAACTCGCTTTCATCGCGCAAGCGATTGGCGCTTACGTTGGGGCTCCCTTCAGGCGAAACCAAAATGGATTTCGTCAAGATTTGGAAAGACAATTATAAGAGTATCAAACCGATACCCGCTAAATTCGTCAAGAAAAGTGGGCTTTTCGACAACGTGTACAAAGACGGCGATATCGATATGTTCAAGTTCCCGACGCCTCTCTGGCATGACAAAGACGGCGGTCGCTATATCGGCACGGGAAGCGTCGATATCACCCGCGACCCCGACGAAGGTTGGGTTAATTACGGCACCTACCGTGTAATGATCCATGACAAAAATAAGCTTGGATTTTACATTTCACCTGGCAAGCACGGCCGCATCCAGCGGGAAAAGTATGCTGCCAGCGGCAAGCCTTTCAAAATAGCGATGTCATTCGGTCACGATCCCTTAACTTTTTTGGCGGGCAGCATCGAAGTGCCGTATGGCGTGCCCGAATATGAATTTATCGGCGGCTTGCGCGGCGAGCCGTTCGAG
Organism: uncultured delta proteobacterium; assembly: GCA_963804165.1. GTDB lineage: Bacteria > Desulfobacterota > Binatia > UBA9968 > UBA9968 > DP-20. The sequence goes on along the minus strand of CAWDPO010000002.1, from coordinate 81,612 downwards.
ATGATAGAAGGCGAGTATTCCGGACTGCCGATCCCGGCTAATGCCGAGATTGTCATCGAAGGTGATGTCCACTTCGACAATCCTAAGGTCGAGGGTCCGTTTGGCGAATGGACCGGCTACTACGCCAGCGCGGAACGCGCTGAGCCGTGGGTCGAAGTGAAGCGGCTATATCACCGCAACGATCCCATCATCCTCGGTTCTCCTCCGGGCCGTCCGCCTGCAGAGTTGGGCTGGTATCGCTCGTATCTCCGTTCCGCGCTGATTTGGGACGAGATGGAAAAAGCCGGCGTGCCGGACGTCAAAGGCGTGTGGCTCACGGTTTCCGGCGGCAGCCGTTTGATGATGTGCGTTGCCATCAAGCAGCGCTATCCCGGTCATGCCAAACAGGCGGCGATCGTCGCTTCGCAATGTCATGCGGGTGCTTATCTCGGCCGATTCGTGGTCGTCGTCGACGACGATATCGATCCGTCGAACACCGATGACATGATCTGGGCGATGTCCAGCCGTTGCGAGCCCGAGCAGGATATCGACATCCTACGCCGCTGCTGGAGCGGGCCGCTCGATCCGGTCATTCATCCGACCAAGAAGGGTTTCAATTCGCGGGCGATAATCGACGCAACGCGGCCCTACGAATGGATGAAAGACTTTCCGCCGGTCGCCGAGTCCAGCAAGGAAGTTCTCGACGCCACGGCGAAGAAGTGGGGCGGGGAACTTTTCGGCACGAACGGTAAGAAATAGGAATCGAAAATACCCAGAGTTCTTCAACAAACGGGCAAACCGTGACAAGCGGTTTGCCCGTTCTTATTTCGACCGATGGATGGACGCTTCTTGCTGACTAGACAAGGTGAATGATGATTTGGGGGTTTTCTCCTCCCGACAATACTAAACGGTTAGTCTCGTGGACTACTGAGGTCAAAGCGGAACGCATAATTTGCCCCGTCGACAACGGTCACTAAAGCGCTGGGAAAAAGATTCAGAGTTGAGCGGCATCTTGTCGTCTAACCGCATTGATGACGTGTTCTGGACGTGATTGACGGAATGGCCCAATTTACGGATCGTGGAATAGCTGAAAACTACAACGAGGCCCATTACGCCGTGAAAGATCAGCACTTCTTGGGAGAGCAAGGATTTGGCGAAGAAATCAGTCGGCACGGCCAAGAAAGGGGAAACGGAAAGCGAACAAACCGATGGAAACGGCGTTCAAGGTAATCGCCCGAGGAGTGGAAGCGACGGTTAATTGCGCGCGCCTTGGGATGGTTCTGGTCTCGCCTCGACTCCAGATACAAGAGTTCGGGACTACGGACTCGAATAAGGAAACCGACGAGACTACGGAAGGATGATCTAAACCACGACGGTGTCCCTCTCACTACGAAGGCAGATCGATCACGATCGTGGTCGGCTTGCCTTTTTTTAAGACTTCGAGCTTGATCTGAGCTGGTGGCTTCACTCCGTGAACAAGCGCCTCCAGAGCCTTAGCAGAAGATACGCTGCGCTCGTTGGCCTTGGTGATGATGTCGCCGCGCTGAATGCCCGCTTTCATCGCGATGCTGCCTAGCGCGACGTCGGTTACAAGAACTCCGTTTCGGTGTGGGCTCTCCAAGAGGCCGGCTAACTCCGCCGTTAGGTCCTGGGCTTGTATCCCCAAGCGTTTTTGCGTCTGCTCGGCGCGGCCCGGTAGCGTCGGCGGGGGCGAGGATTTAGCGAGCAGTTGCGTCGTGGCGAAGATCGGCGCTTTCATGCGCAGCGCGACGGCTATTGCATCGCTAGGCCGGCTGTCGATCTGAAACTCCTGTCCTTTGAACCTCAAGAAGAGCAGCGCGTAATAGGTGTCGTTGCGCAGGTCGGTGAGAACGACGCGTTGCAGGGTCGCTCCCAGCCCCTGAAGAATATTGCGAATGAGATCGTGGGTGAGCGGTCGCGGCAGCGTGACATGCTCAAGCTCGGTTGCAATCGCTCGTGCTTCCACGACGCTGATCCAGATCGGCAATAGTTTCTGATCGTTGACCGTTTCGAGAACGACCACCGGAGATTGGGTGGCCGGATCGATCAGAAGGGTTTTGATTTTCGTTTCGACCAGGGGAGAATTTTCCGCCGCTAGGAGGCGCGAGGCGCGGACGATAACCAGCATAACAAGGGTAAGCCGTCGAATCGATTTCATGACAGTCTCCTCAGCCGTCTCGGCAGCATTTGCAGCCTCATTTTAACGATTATTGAGACCGGTTAATAGCTATCAAGGCGGGATTATCTTGACCGCGGCTTAGCCGGTAAGTATTGTCGAAGTCGAGGCCGATGCCCGCGTGAAGATCCAAATTTTATCCGATGAAATGGCCAGCCGTATCGCCGCTGGGGAGGTCGTCGAACGGCCCGCTTCGGTGGTCAAAGAGCTGATCGAAAACTCCCTCGATGCGGGTGCGACGGCAATTTTTGTTGCGATTGAGAAGAGCGGCACGTCGCTCGTCCAGGTATCCGATAACGGCGAAGGAATGACGGCCGAGGATCTAATGATGGCGGTCGAGCGCCACGCGACGAGCAAACTTAAAGTCGATGAAGATTTGTTTCGCATCGCAACATTGGGTTTTCGCGGCGAGGCTTTGCCGAGTATTGGCTCGGTCTCAAAGATGCAGATCGTTTCTCGTCCACTGAATGCGCCCACGGGGCAAAAGCTCAGCATCGACGGCGGACGAAAGGACGAAATAGCTCCGACGGCAGCGGCAGTTGGAACGACGATAGAGATCAAAGATATTTTTTATAATACGCCGGCGCGGAGAAAATTTCTCAAGTCGCCGGCAACGGAGTTGAGCCATATTTGCGATGCCGTCAATCGCATGGCGTTGGCATATCCCGAGGTTCACTTTCGCCTGCAACATGATGGACGTACGGTTGCGGATTATTTGGCGGTGGGCGAGGCGAAGGACCGCTTGTACCAGGTTTTCGGGCGCGAGATTGCAAACGACTTAGGCGTTTTTTTGTGGCGCCAGGGCGACCTTGGGGTCCACGGTTTTTTCAGCGTGGCGCCCGCGTCTTTTCCCAACACCCGTTACCTCTATACCTTCGTCAATCGACGCTACGTACGCGATAAGGTGCTGACCCACGCAGTGATCCAGGGATACGAAACACTTCTGATGAAGGGTCAATACCCTGCTGTGGTGCTCTTCCTCGACATTCCCTTCGACGAGGTCGACGTGAACGTCCATCCCGCCAAATATGAAGTTCGCTTTCGCCGCCAGTCCGAGGTTCATGAAGCGGTATCGCGGGCGATTCGCCAAGCGTTAAAGCAGGAAGCGAGAGAACCGTCGGCTCGCAATATCGCATTCTCTCCGCATCCCTTTTCCGGCGTGCGCGAAGTCGCCTTGTCTTACGGCGGGTTCCTTGGGACGGCGCAAAGCGAGACTCAGGCGATACGCCAGGAGGTTTTTTCACCGCTACCGCGCGCCGGGATTGGGGGTGAGGGATATTACTCTTCGATGCGCGTTCTTGGGCAGATTCTCGGTTGCTATCTGGTTTGCGTCTCATCGCGGGGACTGGCGTTAATTGATCAGCATGCCGCCCATGAAAGAGTCGCTTTCGAAAGGCTGCGTCGGCAACTGGATGCTGGGAACGTCGCAAGGCAAAGTCTACTCGTGCCGCAAACAGTTGATCTCAGCGCTGGGGAAATGATGTTGTTGGAAGAAAAATTGGAGGTCGTCGAACGCTTCGGTTTCTCCCTTGAACCTTTCGGTCCCGGCGCCTACGCGATCACGGCCGCCCCCGCGCTTCTCCCCGAGGGCGATTACAGCCAAGTCGTCCGCCAGATGGTCGCGGATCTAGCCGATGTGAATAGCTCGGGTAAATTGCGCGCGCATCTCGAAGACCGTCTCGCGACGATTGCCTGTCACAGCGTGATTCGAGCCAATCGGATCCTGGAAATGGATGAAATACGCGCGTTGCTGAAAGACTTGGACGGCGTTGATTTCGCCACGCAGTGTCCGCATGGCCGGCCGGTGTTGATCGAAATCAGCCGTGAGGAACTCGAACGAATGTTCAAGCGAGTGCTTTAGTTTGAGAAGTTCAAGGTTCCAGGTTCAAAGCGACGAGAGTTGGAATTTGAATTTGCCTGTTGGATGTTGACCTTGAACTCTGAACCGCCCCCGCGTCTTCGATGAAAGCCAAGATTGTGATTATTCTCGGCCCCACCGCCGTGGGAAAATCCGAGCTCGCACTGGAACTGGCGCAAAGCATCAACGGCGAGATCGTCAACGCCGATTCGCAGCAAGTGTACCGGTACATGGACATCGGCACGGGAAAGCCGTCGATAAGCCATCGGCAGCGTGTACGCCATCATTTGATCGATATCGTGAATCCGGACGACGAGTTTAATGCTGCATTCTATCGCCGGTTGGCGACCGAGAGCATCGAACAGATTCAAAAGCGCGGCAAAAATGTCGTGGTCTGCGGCGGTACCGGGTTGTATCTCAAGGCTCTGACGCATGGTCTTTTCGCCGGTCCGGGTCAGGATTCGGAGATGCGTCGCAACTTGGACATGGAGATCGATAAGAAAGGCCTGCCCGCTACGTATCAACGATTGACAGAGATCGACCCGAGCGTCGTGTCGTCGATTCATCCAAACGACCGCCAGCGCATCATTCGGGCTTTGGAAGTTTATCAAACCACCGGCAAACCCCTCAGTCTTTGGCAGCACGAGCATGCGTTTCAAGACCAGCCCTTCGAAGTTCTCAAGATCGGTCTGCTGCGGACGCGTGCCGAGCTCTACGACCTGATCCACCAACGTGGCGAGCGGATGATTCGTGACGGCTTGCTGGACGAGGTGCGCGGCTTGGTTTCACGCGGTTTTGCTTTGACTTTGAAACCCCTTGGCAGCGTGGGTTATCGGCAGATGGGTGAAGTTATTCAGGGCGCCAAGGATCTGGATGTTGCATTCGAAGAGATGAAACAGGAAACTCGCCGCCTCGCCAAACGACAGTTAACCTGGTTCCGGCGGGATGAAGAGATACGTTGGTATCACCCCGAAAACGAGCAGAAGGAGCTTGTTGCGGCGGTGCGGAAGTTTCTGGGAGACAATGCGACGGTCAATCAGACGTAACGGTATTTGCAAGTGAACATGAGTGGTTGCAATTGGGCGCAGCTTCGGCATGCATGCGATGTATGAAATCGTACACACAAGAGCGGTGGAAAAGCGTCGATCGTTGAGAATCGACTACGGTGACCGCCGGCAAGAAATAAATTCCGCAGAACCCGAGCCATTGGGAGAGCGGCGATGACGGCGACCACGCAAGTGAGATTGACCGTCTTGATCGCGCCGGACCTAAAGTGGAGCAATGACCGCGAAGCGCAGCTTTTGTAACGTACCAATGGAACGGAAAATGGTGGCTTCATTATGAATAGGACTGAACTCATACGTGAACTCTACCAGGATCGTCTGATCGCTGTTGTGCGATCTAAAAGCGCCGACGAAGCGCTCGCGCTGGCTCAGGCCGCCGCCGCCGGCGGCGTCAGGTTCATCGAAATTACGTTCAGCGTGCCGGGAGCGCTCGACGTCATCAAAGAACTGACGGCGCGTAAGGGTCTTCACGTCGGCGCCGGCACCGTGCTGGCGCCGCAACAAGCCGAGCGCGCCATCGGCGTCGGGGCCGAGTTCATTGTCTCTCCGTCCCTGGAGCTGAATTTGGTCGGCATCTGCCACCTGGCAAACGTCGCCTGCTGTCCCGGCGCGGCGACGCCGACGGAAATCATCGCGGCGCAGCGCGCACGGGCGGATCTGGTGAAGATCTTTCCCGCCGATTTGGTCGGCGGTCCGCAGTTCATCCGGCAGATGCAGGCGCCATTTCCGGACGTCCGTTTCATGGTTTCCGGCGGCGTGAGTTTAAAAAACCTTACGGATTATGTGAGAGCCGGCGTCACCGGGATTTGCCTGGGCAGCGCTTACCTCGAAAAATTACTGACCGAAAAAGGCAAGACGGCATTCATTAAAGAGATGCAGCAGTTTGTCAAAGTGGTCGCACATGCGCGGCAGACGAAATCGACATCGAGGAAGAAATGATTCCATTGAATTTAACGGTCGCCTGCGAGGATTACGATCGCACCCGTCCATTCAAAGACGGCATCGTCAAGGCAGAAGGGCTAGAGGTCAATTATCTGGTCATGCCGGTGGAAGAGATCTTCTGGCGCATGATGAAGTATGAAGAGTTCGACGTGTCGGAGCTGTCGATGGGGGCGTTTTTGACTGCCGCGGCGCACGGGCGGCGGCCTTTTGTAGCGATCCCAGTGTTTCCCTCGCGGACGTTTCGTCACCGCTGCATCTTCGTCAACAACGCCTCCGGCATTCAGCGGGTCGAGGAACTGCGCGGGAAGCGAATGGGCGTGCCGGAGTATTCCATGACCGCGGCGGTGTGGTTGCGCGGTTTGTTTCAACATGAATACGGTGTGCCGCCAAGCGAGATTCATTGGGTCCAGGCGGGCGAGGAGCATCCCGGAAGAAAAGACCGCGTCGATTTCGAAATGCCCAACGGCGTGACACTCGAAAGCCGACCCGATACGACCCTCAATGCGATGATCGAGAGCGGCGAGGTCGACGCCATGATGTCGCCGCGCATGCCCACCTGTTTTCTTCAGGGATCGCCGCACGTGAGGCGTTTGTTTCCAAATTATCGCCAAGCCGAAATGGATTATTTCAAAAAGACCGGTTTGTTTCCGATTATGCACGTCATTGTGATCAAGCGGTCTATTTACGACAGGGAACCTTGGGTGGCGCAGACGCTCTACAAAGCTTTCTGCGAAGCAAAAGACATTTGCATGCGCGATCTCTACGATACCAACATCCTGCGTGTGAGCTTACCGTGGACCTCCGCGGAGTACGAAGACACCCGCGAGCTGATGACGGCCGATTACTGGCCGTACGGGCTGGAGCCCAATCGCGCGAATTTGGAAACCTTACACGGCTATCTGGCTGAGCAAGGCTTGATCAAGCAGAAACTCAATCTCGATGAGCTCTTTGCGCGGGAAACCGTAGAGGCGTTCAAGATTTAACCGCAGAGAACGCAAACATCGCACAAAAGAGATTGGTTGGAAAAGACTCTAGGGCGAAAAAACACTCCAATCTTACTATCTATAGTCGCGCATCCCCCAGGGCGTGAAGACAATGATTTGTGTCGGAGGCGGCAACGCCGTTTTACTGAACGTCATCTTGTACGTGCCGAGATATTTGTGCGAGTAGCCTTTCACAAACATGTCCAACAGGTATGTGCTCTCCCGGTAATGCATCGGGATCGCGATCTTGGGTTTCAATTGCTGCAACACTTCACGGGCGGTATCCGGCGGCATGGTGAACGTGCCGCCGATGGGGATCATCGCAATGTCGACCTTGCCGAATGCCTTGATCTGCTCCTCGGTGAGCTTGTGGCTCAAATCGCCTAGGTGGGCGATGCAAATCGTTCCGAGATCGAAGACAAAGGCCGCGCCTTTTAACGCGTTGCCGAATTGCTGCTGATAGATGGGAATGCTGTAAATTAAGACATCGCGCACCGTGGTGCTGATTTTGTTCCATTCCGAGCCGTAGTTACCCAATCCTCTCAAGATGACCGGTTTGCCCTGCGCGGCTTCGACATAATTGTGATTCGGATGCTCCCTTCCGACCGTGACGGCGTGCGGCACGACGTTCGGCGTCGGGTAGAATCCCGGCGCCACCGGATCGGTGATAATCTTGGTGCCCTTGCTGGAAGTGACCTGAAAGAAATTGTGACCGAAAAATTCTATCGTCCCGTCGGGTTCGGCGGCGTATGCCGGGGGCAACCACCGGCGCGCAACGTCTAACTCCCGGCAGGCAGAATGCGCCGCGCCCGCGGAAAGAATCGATAGCACGAAAAACGCCAATGCCATTGCCCGATTCATCGCAAGTCTCTAGGGCGCGCTGATCCTGTGGCTGAACTGCTCGGCCTTAAAGAAATCGGCGACGTATGGGGTAGCCGGATGCCGCAGCAAGTGTTCCGGCGTGTCGGACTGTTCGAATCTGCCCTCGTGCATGACAGCGATCCGGTCGGCAAGCGCCATGCCGTCCGCTAAATTGTGTGTTACATACAAAGTGGTGAGCCGGTTTTCCTTGTGAAATGTCAGTATCTCCTGACGCATCTTCAAACGGTTAGGAGGATCGATGTTGCTGAGCGGCTCATCCATCAACATCACTCTCGGCGAGGTCACCATCGCTCGACCCAACGCGACCCGCTGCTGCTGCCCGCCCGACAACTCGGTTGGTTTGCGGTTGAAAAAACTCTCTTCTATACCGATTTTCCATGCGAGCGGACGGAGAAACTCGCTGATCTTATCGCTTGACCATTTTCTTACTCTGAGCGGCAGCGAAAGATTCGAATAGCGGGACTCGTCGAAGACTTTCATATGTGGCCAGAGAGCAAAATTTTGGAAAATCATCTGCACGGCACGTTGGCCAACCGGCACGTCGTTCACCGGCGCGCCGTTGATAAAGATCGCGCCGCTGTCGGGTTGTTCGAGCCCGGCGATGAGTCGCAGGGTCGTGGTTTTGCCGCATCCGCTCTCACCGACGATAACAAGAAATTCACCGGCATTGACATCCAGATTCGCTTGATCGACGGCGGTTACGGCGCCGAATCTCTTTGTGAGCTTGCGTAGCGAGAGCGGAACCATGGAGCTATGCTAGTAGAGGCCGGTCAAAAAGACAATATGAAGTCTAGCTGGCGAAGCAGGGGGAACTTGGTTATGATGCGGCCAGAAAAAATTGGCGCGGCGGCGCGCTTTGCCGGAGGTTTTATGGCTGGTTTGTTTGGACCGGAAGAGCTGATTGATGATTTGCAACAGACCTTGCAGCAACGCCACCCCCGACCCCATCCGATCCGTCAACTGCTCTTGAGCGGCAGGCTATCCCAAGAACAACTCAGATGGTGGGCGAGAAATCAGTTTCACGAATTCCGCAACATTCACCGTTTCTTCGGGATTCGTTATCAAAAGTGTCCTGTGCCGGAGCTGCGGCGGATGCTCTTGGAAAACATGGTGGAGGAAGAGGGCGAGGATCTTTTCGGCGGCAAGTATCCGAGTCATCGGGATCTGTGGGTGCAATTTGCCGAAGGTATTGGGATCGCGCGCGACGATATTCTAAATTACGAGCCGCTGCCCGGCATTCGCGCCGCGCTGGAGATGTATGTTTCCCTCGTGCAGCAAAGTCACTGGGCGGTGGCGATCGGCACGGGGTTGGTTTTCGAAGGGGGCGGGCCGAAGCGCATGAAAGAGGAGAGGGAGGCGATCGAAAAATATTACACCTGGATTCCGACGGGCTGCTTGGATTTTTTTCGCGCCCACGAGTATCACGACGAGGGGCACGGCAATATGGTGATCGACGTCATCAAGCAGCATTGCATGGGAGAGAAACTCCAACACGAAATGCGCGAGGCGGTCAGGCAACGCGCCGATATCATGTGGCTACAGAACGATTGCATCTATAATGCGTTCGTGCGACCGGCGCTTTCCAGCGCGACGATTCGCGAGATTGAAGAGCGGCTCGAATAGAGAGTTCAAAGTTCAAGGTTCAAAAGTTCAAGGTCGGATAGTCGGAAAGATTTTCTCGTCGCATTTGCTTCGTGGAATGACATCTTAAAATCATGAGTGACAAAGTAATTGACCTGCGCAGCGACACGGTGACCAAGCCGTCACCGGCCATGCGTAAAGCCATGGCGGAGGCGGAGGTCGGCGACGATGTTTACATCGAGGATCCGACGGTCAATCGGCTGCAGGCGCGGGCCGCGGAGATATTCGCACGTGAGGCGGGTCTCTTCGTTCCGTCGGGCAGCATGGGCAATTTAGTCTGCATCATGGCGCTGGCAGAACGCGGACAGGAAGTTATCTGTGAGGCGACCGGTCATGTCTACAACTACGAGATGGCATCGATGGCGGCGATCGCGGGTGTTTTGCCGCGCGTGGTAGCGGCTGAAGATGGGATCATGACTTGGGAACGGATCGCTCTGGCGATCCGGGAAAAGGCTTACACACGCCCGCAAACCGCCTTGGTCGCGCTGGAAAACACGCACAACATGGCCGGCGGCACGGTTTATCCGACTCCCTTGGCGCATGAAATATGCGACAGGGCGCACGACGCCGGACTCAAAGTGCACCTCGACGGCGCGCGCGTGTTCAACGCGGCTGCGTATTTGGGCGAGGACGTTGCGGAGATAACGAAGAAGGTTGATTCCGTGCAGTTCTGCTTCAGCAAAGGACTCGGAGCGCCGGTCGGCTCGATGATCGTTGGTGCGAAGAATTTCATCGAGCGCTGCCGGGTGATTCGCAAGATGCTCGGCGGCGGCATGCGCCAGGTCGGCGTTCTGGCAGCGGCAGCTCTCGTTGCTTTGGAAGAAGGCCCGAAGCGTCTGCGCGTCGATCACGAAAACGCGCAGCTGCTCGCGCAAGGATTGGCGCGCGTCCCGGGCATTCGTATCCAACCGGCAAAAGTTCAGACCAATATTGTTATTTACGATGTCGGTGAAAGCGGACTTAGCTCTAGCCAATTCTTACAGGGATTGGCCGAGCGCAAAGTGTTGGGCGGGCCGGTCGACGCCCGCCGGGTGCGCATGGTGACGCATCTGGACGTGGACAGAGCGGATATCGAGCAAGCGCTGCGAGTTATCGGTGCAGTGGTGGGGAAGGGGTTCTAGAACTGAACGGATGAATCTTGCTAATGGAAAACCTCATCTGACCGGGTTGGAGATCACAGAAAATTTGCTGGCAAAACTCTTATCTCATTCCGAATGACCGCGAGGAATCGCGCATGCGATCAAGATGCTTCGGCCACCCTCGGCATGACAAGAGCATGCTGCCGGTGAGTTTATCCGGCCTGAGTCTTTCTTTTCTTCGCTCCCCTGATCGAGCTTAAGGCATCGACTGCGACGATCCGGCCAATCGGGCCTGTAGCGAAGCACGCCTGGAGAACTTTGCCGTTCGACCCAAGAGTGAAATTGGTCGCGTGAATGATGCCACGGCGCTCTTCCCAGTACGCTCCGACTTTGTCCGCGTCTTCGGGAACTCTTAACCCGTATCCGATTGGAAATGTCGCCCCGGTGCGCTCTACCATTTCTTTGGCTTTATCCAATGGATCGACGGATAGAGCGATCACATCGGTGTTTTCGTTCCTAAATTCATCGATGTGACCTTGGAAGTCGGCCACCTGCCGAACACAGTAGGGTCACCAGATACCGCGATAGAAAATGATCACAGCGTATTCGCCGTATAGGTCGCCGGGTATGTTCAGTGTCCGGCCGTCTGTGATCGGGACCGTGTAATTCGGAAACGCGTCACCGGGATTCAGTTGTTTGGCCATTGGGTATAGACCTCGTCAGATTCGTCAGTCCGCCAAGCCGAGTAACTTGGCCGCGGTGCCGCCCAGGATCTTCTGTTTGTCTTCGTCCGGCAATTTCAATTGAAGAACCACATCGACGGAGCGTTTCAGCGGTATCGGCACAGGGGGAAAGTCGCTGCCATAAACCACGTGGTCGACGCCGACGGTGTCGACGGCGCATTGCACGGCCGGCGGATGGAGCGAAACCGTGTCGAGATAGAGTTGCGCGATGTAACTGGCCGGCGGACGGGTCATGACGTCGGGCTCCCACGGGCCGAAGCTCATGTCTTTTCGAAGCTCGTAGCCGAAACCGTAGCGGCCGGGCAACATCGGCAGCGCGCCGCCGACGTGCGCGCATATCAACTTGAGCTTGGGAAATTTTTCCAAGCCGCCGGTGAATATGAACCGCGTGAGCGAAAGTGTCGTATCGAACGGCCGCCCGAGCATCTCCGGTAAACGGAATATCTCCATCTTTTCGTTGCCGATGGTGAACTTCGGTGGATGGACAAAAATCGGCACATCAAGATCGCTCACCAGCTCGAAGAACGGCGTTGCCCGCGGTGAGTCGAGATACTCGCCGTCGACGCTGGAGTTGATCATGACGCCTTTGAGCTTGTATTGCCTGATCGCGCGCTCGGTTTCTTCGAGTATTTTGTCGTTATCGAACGGCACCGAGCAGGCAAGACCGAGCAGCCGTTTCGGATGCTTCACCGACAATTCTGCCGCGTGTTCGTTGAACTCCTGAACAACTTTCAGCGCGTCGTAACCGTCCGGAGAGCGAATCCAGTTGTTGCCGAAGACCGTAATATCGACACCGGCTTCGTCTTGCTGTTTGAACAAGCCGTCGAGATCAAAAATCGACTTCGGCGACTTCGGATGATGCCAACTTTGCGGAACTAAATGTGCGTGACAGTCGATAATCATAGTCGTTTCCCTTCAGAGGTAGAACCTATGTGGTGCGCGATAGAAATGTCAATTTCACCGTGTGCGTCGGCTTTCGTCCGGCGGTGAAACTATTGCCGGGATCAAACTACTTCTGGGCATCGCTCCGCTCAACCCATCCTAAGATATTTTGGGAACGTTATCGCGAAAAGTGAATCGCCGCGCTTTGCGCCGAACCCTTTTCCACTGACATTTTCACGACGCCGTCTCTATCGCCTGTGCCGTATCGTACAACTCGAAGAAATCGCAAATCTTGCCCTCGCGGAATTTGTGGAAGTCAGCCTTCGGAGTTGTGAGAATCTTGCCAGTCTTTTTGTGTTTGAAAGAACAGCGACCGAGCGCGGCGACCCGATCGCCCTGGGCGATGTATTCATCGATGCGATAATAGATCATTTCCCAGTCGGCATTGAGCCCAGCGAAGTAGTGTCGGACCTCGTCCTTGCAGGTCGACGTGCGGGTGAATTCCATGGCTTTGGCGCCTTCTGCCAGGGAGCGGAATGTTACGTCATCAGCCATGTTGTCGAGCCAATGGTCGACACTCTTGCCTTTGGTGTCGTGCCAGTGTCGGTAGGCTGCTTTGAGAATAGCGACGTTTTCGTCTTCTTTGGGCATAACAAATTTCTCCTTGGCTGAATTCTAGTCAGAGAACTACCGTAACCTTGCCAATACAGCTGTGCCGTTTCATACCGCCTTCGGCGTCGTCGAACAAGATGCAGCGATGGCACCGGAAAAGTCAGGCTACGCTGAAGTCAGCTTAAGCCCGATGATGCCGACGCCGATTCCCTTCCAGACAGCGCATCCCGTTCCAACCGGTATAGCTTTAAGCGCTTGAGACAAACAATACACGCTCGCGGTCATGCCGACGCCCGTCATCACGCTAGGCCAAAGTTTCGCAAAGCCCTCGGTTTACTTCAGGCACACGGCGCAAATGATTTCCAATAGGCCGCGACGCGTAAGTGGCTCCATGCCATTCAACTCCTCCGCGGCGTAATTACGTAACGTCGCTTGTTTTGGGCCGTTAACCTTGCTTCACAGAATTCGACCAGCTCTTGGTTCGTGATTCATTCTGCCCGCTTAAGGGTATTGCGCGCTAGCAAGATTGCGCCCGCCGTGATTGCCATGTCGGCGACATTGAATATGCCTGTGCGCAAGGGGCCGATCCCAACGTTGAGGAAATCGACGACGCGGCCGTCATAGGCGATCCGGTCGATAAGATTGCTCATGCCGCCGGCGCATATCAGCGATAGAACGAGAGCGTGGTTTGTCGGCAGTGCACGGCCGAAGAGCATATAAAATAGCAACGCCAGAAGGAATAGCGCGACCAGAACGGTAAACACTAGGTGGCGCCACGGTTCGGGGAGCGTTGATCCGAGGCTTAAAAAAGCCCCGGTGTTTTCAGCGTATTGCAGGCGCAGCGTGTCTGCCGCGAAGGATATCATTCCACCCGGCGTCAAGTGACGCTTCGCCAGCAACTTGGTGGCCTGATCGCAAATCGTCAAAGCGACGATTACCGACAAAACAAGAAAGATTCTGCGTGTCATCCAAGAGTCCGGAGTTGGTTATGCCCGCCAATATACCTGTCGGAGTGCCTGGTTGCTAGTTTTCCAGAGCTAGCGGCGGACGGTTGCGGATTTTTCATGCGCGACGCGTGGTGCAACTCTGGTAACGCTGCGGCCTTCATGTAACATACCGGCCATGACTCGCGGTAAAGCGGAGATCGAAAGACTGATTCGCGGCGCGATGGGGGATCTAAAAGCCGATCTCATTATTACCGGCGGTAAATTGATCAATGTCTATTCGGGAGAAGTTCTGGATGGGATTGAAATCGCGATTCTCGACGGACGGATTTGTTACGTCGGCGCGAGCGCAAAGCATACTCGCGGCAACGCTACAGAAATCCTCGATGCTGCCGGATGCTTCATTTCTCCGGGCTTCATCGATGGGCACACACATATCGGCCACTATGCTCGTCCGTTTGAAAACCTCCAGTCATTCCTACCGCACGGAACGACGGCAGTCGTTGCCTCCTGCGACGAACTGTCGACGGTATTCGGCTACCGTGGGCTCAAGTTATTCCTGGACGAAGTCGAGCGGCATCCGCTGCGTGTTTACACTCTAGTTTCAATGGCCGCGCCCCAGGATCCGCTCTTGTGCGATTGTGCGACGTTTACCGATGCTGAAATTGCCGATGCGCTTGGCCATCCGAGGGTGCTGGGAATGGGGGAGATCGTGTCGTGGTTGCGGCTCACCCAGTGCGATGAAGAGATTCTCGATCGGTTGGCGTTGGCGCACCGGAACGGACAAATCGTTCACGGCCACACCGCCGGCGCGCGGGATCAAAAGCTGTGCGCAGTCGCGGCGGCTGGAGTGTCGTCTTGTCACGAGCCGATCCGTTTCGAGGATGCGTTGGAGCGTTTGCGGCTCGGTTACTGGACGATGTTGCGCGAGGGCTCGTTGCGACAAGACTTGGCATCGACGCTGCCGCCGCTGATCTCGACGGGCGTGACCCTTCAACGTTTAATCCTAGTCACTGACAGCATGTCTCCGGATGATGTCGAAGAGCGCGGGCACATGGATCACGTCGTGCGACGCGCTATTTCTTTGGGGCTTACGCCGCTGCAGGCAATTCAAGCCGTGACGATAAATCCGGCTACGTATTCCGGCCTGGAGCAGGAAATCGGCGGCATTGCTCCCGGTCGCTGCGCGGATGTTGCGCTTCTTGACGATCTCGACCGCTGTCACGTGCGAGAGGTACTAGTTGGTGGCAAAATCGTGGCGCAAAACGGCGTATCGGAGGTAGAAAGCGGCGCAATAACGTTGCCGGATGAAATGATGCACTCGCTGCGGATTCGCCTACCGATTTCTGCCGAAACTTTTCGCATCGTGGCTCCTTCCGCTACCGCGAAAGTTCGCGTGATGGAACTGGTGAACCAGACCATCACCGCCGAGAAAATAATGGAATTCAACGGCGCCTCCGGTTCGATCGAAACAAATCTCGACGACGATGTGCTCAAAGTAGCGATGTTTGATCGGCACCACGGATCGGCGAAAGTCGCGTTTGGCTTTCTCAAGGGATTCGGCGCCAAAGTGGGGGCAGTCGGTTTGACGACGAATTTGGATGAAAATACGCTCATGATTGTCGGCAGTGATGACGATGATATGGCGCGTTGCGCCGACACGCTGATTCGAGCTGGTGGCGGCATGGCTGTCGTCAATGATGGCACGGTCTTGGAACAGATCGATTTTCCATGCGGCGGAGTTTTCTCATTACTGCCGTGGCAGGAGGTCGGACGCAATCTCAGAAGCATCCAACAGCGGCTAAAAAAAATGGGCTCGTCTTTCGACAAGCCCATTTTCGCATTGAGTTTTTTACCGTTCGTAACTTTGCCCGCACTGCGGATTACAGCGCGCGGCTTGATCGACGTCAAGAAGCGAAGGATTGTTCCCTTATTCGTCGACTGAGACGCTCAGGACGCAATTTCTTTTTTGATCTCTTGTTTGATATCTTGACGGATAGGCAATACGCGTCCTTCGCTCTTCTTCATCGACACATGACCCTCAAGGATCGCACCATCACCGATCACGAGGCTTTGTGTGGTGACGTCGCCGACGACCGAACCCGGGGGTTGAACCTCAAGTTTCTTGTCGGCGTGAACATCCGCCATCACTTTGCCCTGAACCAAGATCGAAGCAGCGGAAATTTTTCCTTTCACGGTTGCCTGCTGTCCCACCGTCACATGAGCTTGCGCGACAATCTCACCTTCAACTTCGCCATCGATGGTCGCCTGGCCGTCGAAGTGTAATTTGCCGTTGATTTTTGTGCCGGGTCCGAGATAAGCGCCGAGATCTGCCGGCAAGCCTGTTGGTCTGTTAGTTTCTGCCATGGGTTTCCCCCTTTCTTTATAATCTCTGAATATAAATCACTATTTAAAACTTGTCCACATCTTTTCACCCGTCCGGTCTTGCGCCAAAATTCCGTAATTGTTTTGCCTTCAGGCACTTAGTTGGTATAAATTCGTTAAATTGTAAACGATCAGAGCTAAGTTTCAAAAGCTCTAGTCCAGATTTTAATCCCGGTAAAACAAGGAGTTACCATGCAAATCGACGATCTGAGGGATTTCCTCGATGTGCTCGAAGAGTACCATGAGGTCCAACGGATTGAAGCCCAGGTCGACTGGAATCTAGAGATGGGCGCCATAACACGGCGCGTTTATGACCTTGGAGCTCCGGCTGCGTTGTTTGAAAACGTCAAGGGCTACGCCAGTGGCTTTCGTGCGCTGGGCGCTCCACTTGGAGCTAGTAAATTTCCCGGCCACGGTTTATTTGCGCGAACCGCTCTCGCAATGCACATGTCGCCAGCGTCGTCTGCAAAGGACATCATGTCGACCTATTTGAAACGCAAGGAAAAACTGATCCCTCCTGTGGTGGTTAAGACCGGACCGTGCAAAGAGAATATCGATTTGGGCGATGCCGTGGATGTGCTGAAATTTCCGATCCCGCTGATCCATGGAGGGGACGGCGGCCGTTATATTGGAACCTGGCATACCGTAGTCACCAAAGATCCCGATAGCTCATGGGTTAACTGGGGCATGTATCGTTTGATGGTTCACGACCGAAACACGCTGGGCTGCTTATTCCCAATGCAGCAGCATATCGGCCAAATGTACCAAAGATATGAAGCGATGAATAAACCCATGCCCGTTGCCGTGGCGATCGGCGGGCAGCCCGTCATTCCGCTGGTCAGTTGTGTGATGTTGCCGCCGTATGTAAATGAAGTTGATGTCGCAGGTGCACTTCAAGGTTCGCCGATCCCCTTAGTCAAGTGTGAGACCTTGGACCTTGAAGTTCCGGCGTGTGCTGAAATCGTCATCGAAGGGGAGGTGCTGCCGCATGAACGCAAAGTCGAAGGGCCGTTCGGCGAATACATGGGCTACGAGGCCGGAAAGTCGTCGCCCAAGCCGATTTTGAAGATTAAAGCGATCACCTATCGCAACAATCCGATCCTACCCTTCTCCAATATGGGCATGCCGATCCACGAGGGGCAAACCGCAACTGCTCTGATCAAGGGAGCTGAAATCTACGCCGAACTCAAAAAACTTGGTTTGCCGGTTAAGGGAGTGTTCTGCCCGCCGTTCGGCGTCGGCCACATGTGCGTGGTGTCGACCGAGGTGCCATTCGTCAATTTTGCGCGCCGAGTCGCGCATGCCGTGTGGGCGACTAAACCAGGGCTGTTTGTCTATTACATGGTTATCGTCGAGTCCGATGTCGATCCGACGAATATGGATGAGGTGCTGCACGCGATGACGACCAAGTGTCATCCGGTCAATGGTATCCACCACGTGCCGCATATTCCCGGTTTCCCGGTGCTCTTGCCGTTTCTGGCGCCGAAGGAGCGGTTGATCGGCGACGCAGGCGGCGTAATTTTCGACTGTACTTGGCCAAAAGATTGGCCGCGCGAAAGTATCCCCGAAAAAGCGAGTTTCGAAAATCTCTGGCCCGCCGATCTGCAGGAGCGCGTGCTAAAGAATTGGGAATCCTATGGCTTCGGCAAACCGGAGACAAGAAACACTCGCTAAATGGTCCTGATAATTCGCTTCTGGATCGGGATTTATTCTAGAAATGAAAACGATCAGCCCGACGGCAACGGTGTGGTGAACCGTTTGTCGTGTCGCCTGAACGTAAAAGACTTAAGGCATATCCATGCAATATGATCCACAAAGAGACGCGCTGCCCGCTAGCGCAGGGTCGGCACATCGGGCGACGTATTTGCCCACCAAATCCACCGTGATTTTGATTCGGTGGCCGGTCGTGCTGATAAGTTGCTCATTGATTTTGTTTCGAAACAACGAGGCGCCACAGACGGCGCTCCTGGACGCGATGGCCGCTTTGTATGCTTTTTCGAACATCGGATTGTATTTTGCGAGTGAGT
This sequence comes from uncultured delta proteobacterium, assembly GCA_963804165.1. Classification (GTDB taxonomy): domain Bacteria; phylum Desulfobacterota; class Binatia; order UBA9968; family UBA9968; genus DP-20. The sequence goes on along the minus strand of CAWDPO010000002.1, from coordinate 63,394 downwards.
CGGAGTTTCGTGACGTCAAGTTCAATGTCTTGCTTATAGGATTGGATACGCTCGTTTTGACCGCCTCTTTAATGATCAACGGTCAGGTCGAGAGTAATTTTTATCTTGCCTATTTCTTGCTTATTATCATCTGCTCGATCTTTGAAAATCCGCGGATGATCGCTACCATTTCGTTGGCGGCTCCTTTTGCGTACGCGGGCTTTTTTTGACAACATGAATTACCATCCCTCTCAATACCTGCAGCTGGTATTCCTGCTCGTCGTGGGGCTTTTCTACGGTCATTTCTCTCAACTTGTGAGAGCCCAGCGAATTTTAACCGAACGGGCCGAACACAGAAGGCAAGCCAAAACCGAGCTGCTCAACATTCTTTCGCATGAACTGAGAACACCGCTGACCGTGATCACGAGCTACACGCAAGCTTTGAAAAGTTCAGCGCTCGGCGAGATCAATCGAGACCAAGAAGAGGCGCTGGAGAAAGTATTGCGGCAGAGCGAGAACTTGGCAAACATTGTCGATGTTATATTGGAATCAGCGAGCGTAGAAACGGGGGCGGTATCTGTTCGAAAGGAGGAACTCGTTCTTTCGGAGTTTCTCGATGAATTGAAACAGAATTGCGAAGGGACGGTTGTGAAGTCAACCGCGACCTTGGTGTGGGACTTTCCGGCGCCCTTGCCGGTAGTACTGTGCGACCCCGGAAAACTCAAAATTATTTTAATGAACTTGATTCAAAACGCGCTTAAGTTTACCGATGCGGGTGAGATCCGTGTCGCAGCGCGACATAATGCCGAACATCGTCGCATGGTCTTCAGTGTAACGGATACGGGTATCGGTATCTCCGGCTCGCAATTGCCCTTCGTGTTCGACAAATTTTGGCAGCTCGATTCAGCGCGCACGCGCACGCAGAGCGGGATTGGTATGGGCCTGTTCATTGTGAAGGCCTTTGCCGAACTCTTGGGTGGTAGTGTGACGGTGAATAGCACGGAGGGGCAAGGGAGCGAATTTAAAGTCGAGTTGCCGAGTGTCTAACGCCGAGTGGGTTTTAGTTCGAGTATCGTGCGGGGCGCAGGTTTTCTCGATTGGATAAAATGGAGGGCCGAAAAATGCCCAGCGTGGACCAATTCAGTGCATCAGCGCGCCTACCTGGCGGGCCCATTCGTCGAACAGCAACTCAAGAGAATGAGACGTGATCGGGTTTCTAGAGGTGCAATTGCGCAATTATCTGAAGATTTTTGAAATAGGAGTCGTTCGGCTCAGTTTTGGCTTGAGCGCCCTTCGCTGCCGAATCGTACGATTTACTCCCCAAGCGGATAGCAGCGGAGAAAAAATACCTAGCCTGCTTTCGGGGTGGTATTTTCCTCTTCTTGTACCCACTCCTGGAAGCGGCTTTCAAGAATGCGCCATTGCCCCCCAACTTTAAACGCAGGGATTTGACGATTCTGGATCATCCGGTGCAAAGTTCTTTTAGAAATTTTAAGTATGCTTGCGGCTTCCGCGAGAGTTAAAAGCTTTATGGAAGTGTCAGGTTTTTTCATAGTTCTTCTACTCCTAGAAAAGCCAAAATAGAGCAAGCTATATGCCATTTAGTCGACGTTGCATAAGGTGCTGACTTTTCAATAATTTATAGCAGCTTAGGGCGGCAAAAAAACTTTGTTTTAGGACAAAAATCGACACTTCCGAACTCTGAGCGACAAATATGGAATGGTGCACATGCCATTTTGCTCTTTGGAATTGCGGCGATCTAATCTTGTGCATTCCAAGGCCTTGATATATTTCAGCAAACTTGACCGGCTAGGTTCGTAGACTAATCGGCTAGGGGTGCGGCAACAAGATTGGACATAGCGCCAATTTTGTGCACGCTGAACTTTTAGTTAGCGTGCGCAAAGTGGAGCAGTCCCAATCCAATGAAAGAGCTGCTGAGAAAGCTGTCGATGGTTTGGTGCGAGGAGCGGGATTTGAACCCGCACGCCGTTTCCGGCACTAGCCCCTCAAACTAGCGCGTCTGCCGATTCCGCCACCCTCGCATGAAATCGAAATTTACGGAGTCTTTGTCTTGGTACTTTCGGGTGCGACTCGGAGTGCTCGTATCACCGCTACCGCTACCGGCCGGACTTTCTTGCCGCTCTGCTGGCGCCGACGGCTGCGCCGGAAGAGCCGGTGCCGCCGCCGGTGTTCGACTGTCGAAAATCGTCGACGTCGGTTTTTTCCCGGCAAAATAGCCAAGTGTCAACGAAGTCATCATAAATACAATCGCCATGCCGGTCGTTAACCGGGTTAAAAAGTTACCGGCCCCGCTGCTTCCGAAAATGGTCGAACTCGAGCCGCCAAATACCGCTCCCACTTCCGCGCCTTTGCCAGTTTGCAGCAAGACGACGAGGATGAGACCGATGCTAACGATCACGTGAAGGATGGTTACCGCGATAATCATAATTGATCACCTATTTGTGAAGGCGGCGACGATCGGCAAAAATAATTCCGCCTTCAAACTCGCTCCGCCCACCAAAAGGCCATCCACTTTATCGATTTGGGCTAGCATGCTCGCGTTTTCCGGCTTGACGCTGCCGCCGTATAAAATCCTGACTTGGCCGCTCGTCGATTCACCGAAAGTAGCTTCTAATATTTGTCGAATTCTAATGTGAACGTCGCGGACTTGTTCGGCTGTCGCATTGAGCCCCGTGCCGATCGCCCACACGGGCTCATAGGCGATTTCGAGTTTTTCTATAGCATCTTTCGCTAACCCCTTCAACGCGATGCTCAGCTGCCGATTGATGACTTCGTAGGTCAGTCCCTGTTCTCGTTCCGCCAGTGTTTCGCCGATACAAAAGATCGCCCGCATGCCGTGCGCGATCACGGATCCGACCTTGCTCGCGATCATTTCGTCGCTTTCGTGAAAAAGATGACGTCGTTCGGAGTGGCCTATAACAACGTAATTCACAGCCGATCTCCGCTAACATCGGAGGGCTGATTTCGCCGGTGAAAGCGCCGCTTTCTTGCCAGTGGCAATTTTGCGCCGCGAGCTCAATTTTACTGCGCTGAATTACCTTCGAAACCGAAGCGAGAGCCGTAAACGGGGGAGCGACGACGACCTGAACGACGCGGCGCATTTCGGCGCAGCTGGCGCTCGATATCGCTTGCCAATTCCCGGCATTCGCGTTGGGTCGCCGTTCATTTTCCAATTGCCCACGACCAGTGGCGGTACTCATGAGCGCTCCTCCAAGTGCTTCAATGCCAGGGAGTTCTCTGCCTTCGAGAAATTCGAGAGTCGCTCCGCCACCCGTCGATAAATGAGTGATTTTTTCTTCAACGCCGGCGGCTGTCACCGCAGCGACCGTGTCTCCGCCGGCAATGATGCTGACCAAGCGTGGTTGGTTTTCTGCCAAGATTTTCGCGAGCGTGCGACTGCCTTGATCATAGGGGGGTACTTCGAATAAACCGACAGGACCGTTCCAGAGCACCAGTCTTGGCTGCTGCTGATTTCTCTGGAAAATATCTCGACCGTTTTGGACCGATATCCAGTCCCATCCGGTCCGGGGGAATTGACTTGTCGCAGGTGCTGGGTTGTTTCTTTTCTCGTGTCGCCGGTGACGTGATCAATCGGCAGAAGAACTTCACGCCGCGAACGGCCGCTTCCTTTAAGATATCTGCAGCAACGCCTATTTTGTCCTGTTCAAGCAATGATTTGCCGATTTCGATGCCCTGGGCTTTGAGAAATGTGTACGCCATGCCACCGCCGATGAGCAGGGCATCGACTTTCGGCAGCAAGTTTTTGATTACGCCGATCTTGTCGGAAACTTTGGCGCCGCCCAAAATGGTCACGAACGGTTTTTCGGGATCAGAGAGAATTGGCGAGAAGTAATCCAGTTCCTTTTGCATCAGCAGGCCCGGTCGCCTTGTTCGTAAAAAACGCGGCCATTCCGGCGATCGACGCGTGGGCTCGATGTGCGGCGCCGAAGGCATCATTGACATAAACATCGCCAGAGAGGCCAAGCGCCTGAGAAAATGCCGGGTCGTTTTTTTCTTCTTCTTTATGGAAGCGTAGATTTTCGAGCAAGACGATTCGATGTTGATCTCGTCGCGAACCATGCGCTCCACTTCGGCGCCGATGCAATCAGGCGCCAGCATCGACCGGCTGATTCAAGTACGCTCTGCTAAATGCTCTCGCACCGGACGCGAGGCTATACTTCGAGACGACTTGCCATCCGGGCGACCCAAGTGAGAAGCGATCACAACCTTCTTAGCCTTGTCCAAGATGAGGCTGGATGGTCGGCAACGCGCTGTCGATGCGATGGGGCTCGGTTATTTTGCCCTTGTCGATCGGCACGTTGAAATCAACGCGCAGAAAAACAGCTCTTGTCACGAAGCTCCAAATCGATCGAGTTTTCGAATCATGAAAATTTGTTCCATCTTGCGATTTATTGTCGGCAAAATTCTCCATTCTCAATTGACTAATTACAAGGCTTGTAATACTTTTTCAAACAACTCCACCGATAACACTGATGTCTTCTCTCTGGTCTCTTCAATTGTTGGTGCAAGACAGTCTTCGCTACGCCGCAACAGCACAGCATTCTGGATCTCGTTCGCGGATCCGGACTGGTTGTTCAAGCGATCCTTTATCTGTTGGTTTTGTTTTCTGTGGTGAGCTGGGGAATCATCGCTCAGAAGTTCCGGCAAATCCGGCGAGCCAAACGCGAATCCGAAAGATTCATCGAAATCTTTTGGGAGCGGCGCAATCTTTCATCGATTCACGATGCCAGCCGCGAGCTCACGGCCAGTCCGGTGGGTCAAGTGTTTCGTTCGGGATACGAAGAATTGGTGCGAGTTTCTCGTTCAAAAAAGGAATCTTCGCCCGGCGATAATCTTGACCACGGAATTGGGCGGTGTCGAAAATGTTTCGCGCGCCATGAAGCGAGCGACCAGTGTGGAGACGACCAAGTTGGAAAAAAATTGTTCATTTCTTGCCACCACCGCGAGTTCGGCGCCCTTCGTCGGCTTATTCGGCACTGTTTGGGGGATCATGAATGCCTTTCGGGGACTGAGTGTCACCCATTCGTCGAGCATTCAAGCGGTGGCCCCGGGTATCGCCGAGGCGTTGATCGCGACTGCAGTCGGATTGGCGGCAGCGATTCCAGCATTGATGGCCTATAACTATTTTGTTCAACAAATCAAGTATCTTGCGGTCGAGATGGATAATTTCTCGCATGAGTTTCTCAATATCGCCGAGCGTCACTTCTTCAAGTAATCAATTAATCGGGTATAATTGATCACGATTTAATCGTAGCGTCTTGATGGTGTTGGGGTCGTACAGCGTTGGGGGCAGTCATGTTACGCAGTGATAAAGACCATGTGAGTGCGGCTAGGTCCGTGGTATGCCACGTGCATTTCCGTCCGCCATCGGCGCTCCGGTTCGAGTGGAAAATCGCTAAACAAAGGAGAGGTGACTATGGCTATGGATGCCTCGTCGCGCGGGAAAGCGACAACGATCTCGCAAATCAATGTGACTCCGCTAGTCGATGTGATGTTGGTGCTTCTGGTTATTTTCATGGTTACCGCGCCGATCATCCAGCAGGGCGTACAGGTCAATCTTCCTCAGACCAATCAAGCGCCATTCCCGGTACCGAAGAGCATCTGGTTGTGACCGTGGCGAAAAATGGTAATATATATCTCAACGACAACGCCATGTCGCTGGAGGAACTGGGTGATAAACTCCGAGCGATCAAAAAATTGCAAGCGAACAAGCAGGTGTATCTACGTGCCGATCAAGACGTGCGTTATGGGGTTGTCATGAAAACAATTGCGGAGATCAAACAGGCCGGCATCAGAAATTGGGCATGGTGACCCGCCCGCCGTCCGAGAAAGATAGTCGCTCTTGGCCGAAGGAACTCCATCGCCGACCATTAGCTTGCGCGACCGCTCCTTTCCGACGGCGGGCTCGGAAGAGCGCTTACCGAAATGGCTCGTTGTTCTCGCTTCATGCTGCATGTGAGTGTTCGTCGCGTGTCTTTTCTTGGCGCCGTTGTTGCCGTCGACCGGTTCGCCCTGATGCGCCGGTTTATGTTGTCGACCTTGTCGGCGGCGAAAAGATTAGGCGGCGCGAAATTGGGCACGGAGTTCCTGCGGCTAAACTGCCGCCAAAACCCCGGAATCGGACCCGTCGCGCCGGTGCGGGAGACCAAAACAGAGAGCAAGAAGGAAGTCGTGAGAAGGCCAAAGCCGACCGAGAAAAAGCCTGTCGAAGAGAAAGTGGTGCTCAAAGAGAAGATCGAAGAGAAGACCAAGGTCGAACCCACCAAGCCGGAGCCGCCCTCGCGAAGAAAGAATCCGCGAAAGAAATGAAAGAAGAAGCAAAGAGCAGAAACGGCATCCGCCGATAGCGTGCGCGAGAGGCTGCTTCAGTCGCCACTTGAAACGCGCGAAGTCTCGCGATGAAAGCGCGCAAAAACCGGCAAAAGGCGAGATTTGAGTGCCGGGTCCGGCGAAGGCGAGGGTGCGGCGGGACTTGGGCCGGGCGGGCGTGGTGGTCCCGGGGTCGTAAAGGGGATGGATTTTCTCATCTATCAAAATCGCATGCTCGGCACTATCAAAGACAATTGGGCGTGGGTTGGGCAACGCAGCAACTTAAAAGTCGTGGTTCATTTCGGCATCAAAGATACAGGCGAAATTGTCGGACTCAAAATCGTCCAACCGTCAGGGGATCCGTCTTACGACGAATCGGTGCTTCGAGCAGTCAAAAAATCGAGTCCCTTGCCGGCGCCGCCGGAAAGTTATCGAAAGGATTTTGCCGACGTCGAATTGACGTTTCGACCGAGAGACTTAGGAGCATAAACGATGAGTTTTAAAATTCTTTCTAGTCGTCATGTTTTTAGCGATTCGGCCTTGGGTGGCGAGTGGCGCGAGCGCAGTTACGGGCGAAATCCTCGGCCAAGGCGGACAGCGCTTTCCGATCGCCGTGTCGCCCCTGAAAAACCTTGGGGGCAACACGTGCCGATTCGGCTCGACTCTCCACGGGCATCGCCGATGCGATGGTGCACGATCTGGAGCTGTCCGGGTGGTTTAGAGTTTTGGATCGTTCGGCTTATCATCGAAAACGCTCATCGAGCGGCATCACTCTTGGAACATTCGATTTCAAAGACTGGGCGACCATCGGCGCCGAAGGATTGGTGAAGGGCGGGTTTTCCGTGCAAGGAGACGAGATCACCGTCGAACTGCGGCTTATTTGACGTTTATCAAAACAAAGAACGGATCGGTAAGCGTTATACCGGTCGAGTGAGAGACTTCCGCCGCATCGCGCATAAATTCGTCGACGAAATCATCAATCAATTTACCGGCGTTCCGGGCATCTTCAACACGCAGCATTGCTTACGTGTCCAACAGCGGCGGCCGTTTCAAGGAGATCTATGTTTCCCATTTGGATGGCAGCGAAAAATTTCAGGTCACCGACAATCACACGATCAATCTATCGCCTGCCTGGAGTCCGGACGGTCGTTCAATTCTCTACTCGTCGTTTAAGGACCGCAGTCAGACCTTATTTTTGTTTGAGCTATACAGCGGCAAAGAAACCAAGTTTACGCCGCGCGGGGGCGGCAGATATCTCAGCGGGAAATTCTCGCCAGACGGCCAAATCGATTGTGGCGACATTGGAATCCGGCGGCAATACCAATCTTTATTTGCTCGATCGAAGCGGTAACGTAATCCGGCGATTGACCAATGATCCCGGCATAGAAGTTTCGCCGGCTTGGTCGCCGGACGGCAAGCAGGTTGTCTTCGTGTCTGACCGCAGCGGTTCGCCACAGTTGTATATTTTGGATGTATGCCGGGGGCAACACGCGCCGACTCACGTACAGCGGAAGTTACAACACTTCGCCGGAGTGGTCGCCGAGAGGCGATCGGATCGTTTATACGGGGCGCGTCGGCAGTCGCTTCGCGATTTTTACGATTCCTGTGGACGGCGGCGAAGCGCGTAAACTCACTTCCGAATCGTTCGACAGCGAGGATCCGACTTGGTCTCCGGACGGCAGGTTCATTGCTTTTTCATCAAATCGCGCGGGCAAGTATCATCTTTATGTTATGCAGGCGAGTGGAGATAACCAGCGTAGATTGACAGGGTCGGGGGGGGATGATACAAAACCTCATTGGTCCGCTCGCTTAGACTGACTTTCAACTCCGCCACGTCGATTCACATTCAATGCGACCCCAGACGCACGCAGGAGGTTAAATATGATAAGTCGGATTTAGAATCCCATGGTCTGTGTGGGGCATGGTTGTCTTATTTTTTAGCGTCGCAGCATGCGCTCCGAGCGCTACGAAAAGCCGGACCCAGCAGCGTCGGCAAACCGTGCGGACGCGGACGCATCAGGCGGCGATCGCCGAGCTGGAGAGGGTCAACGCGGCGGCACAGGTGAGTCCAACACAGGCGCCAGTAGCCTGAAGCAGATGCAAGAAGGAAAATCACCTATCACACCCGGCGTCGAGCCCGTTGAAGGATGTTTATTATGAATTTGACCGCTACGATTTAAGCGCCGACGCACGGTCACACGCTGCGCGCCAACGCCGATTGGCTTAAGAACAATCCTTCGGCGCGGGTCGAAATCGAAGGCCATTGCGATGAGCGCGGCACCAACGAATATAATCTCGCCCTCGGAGCCAAACGGGCTCAAGCGGCACGCGACTTTTTGTCGACTCTCGGCGATCCCGGTCGACCGGCTTTCGACGATTAGCTACGGTCAGGAAATTCCGGTTTGCCGAGAACAAAGCGAAGATTGTTGGAAGCAAAACCGACGGGCGCGTTTCGTTATTCTCCAAGGACGTGTCGACGTCGTAGCGTTGAGTGCGGCCAGTGAATCGTTCGACTCCAACTATCCATTTGTTGATTTTTTGTTTGCTGCTGCTCACCGGCGGCTGGTTATCCGCCTGCGTCAACCCGCAGCAAATCGAATTGCTCGAAAGAGAACAGCGCCGGATGCGGAGCGACGTGAACGGCTTGCACACCGATGTCGACAGCATTCGTGCCACACTGGCTGACACGCGGGCGAATATTCAACAAATGCAGCGAGATCTAAACGCGATCAAGGAACGGATCGATGAGACTCGTGTTCAAGTTGGCAGGCAATGGGCCAAACGAACCGGGACGGCGACCAGCGGGTCAAGAATCTAGAAGATCGTCTCGCAAAGCTTGAACAAGACGCCAAGTCCCAGTCCGAATTGCTTAAGGGCCGCGAAGACGAGTTGAAGCAACTCCGCGAATCCCTCCAACAGGCGGCGCAGAAGCCGGAGACCGATATTGGCTATGTGGACTTGTCGCTTGCCGAGTCGGAAAGCGCGCGCAAGGATTTTGAGACCGCATGGAGGGTATTTGAAAAGAAAGACTACCGAGCGGCGATTGGGCGGTTTCGGGATTTCCTCAAGCGAAATCCTAAAAGCCGGCTTGCTCCAAGCGCGCAATTCTCGATCGGTGAAAGTCACTTTGCGCTGAAAGAATTCGATAAGGCGATCGTGGAATTCGACGAGGTACGGAGAAGGTATCCGCAGAGTGACAAGGTTGCGGGGGCACTCCTCAGGCAGGGATCCGCTTTTGCTGAATTAGGAGAAAAACTCAACGCGCGTTTGGTTTTGCAAGAGTTGGTCGAGAAGTATCCGCAATCTCCCGAGGCGGGAAGAGCAAGGCAGAGGTTGAAAGCCCTCGAATCGTAGCCAGACCGCTCTCCGCGAATTTGAATTCTAATCTTCCCCTGCTACTGGTTTAATCGACGGTGTCGCGCCTGCCGGCGAGACTGCTTCCACTTACACGTTGAAATATGCAGATTTTTCGCCACATCGGGGACCCGGGTTTGCAGCTCGAAAGATCTGTCGTCACCCTGGGGAATTTTGACGGCATACATTTGGGGCACCAGGCTTTGATCGGAGGCGCTGTGGCGGAAGCCAAGGAGCTTGGTGTCCCATCGGCGGTCTTGACGTTCGAGCCTCATCCCCTGAAGGTCCTTGCCCCCGAACGCGCGCCAAAGATGCTTTTGTCGCACAAAGACAAGATGCAGCTTATGAAAAACCTGGGCGTCGATATCGTTGTCGTGCAGCATTTTGATCTATCCTTCGCCAAGCTCGGCGCCGATGAATTTGTCCGCGGTATTCTTGCGGATCGGCTCAAAGCGAAAAGAGTCTGGGTCGGGAAAGATCTGCGCTTTGGGCAAGGCCGAAAGGGTCGGGTCGAAACTCTTGTTCAAATGGGCGCTGCTCTTGGCTTCGGCGTGGCGGTCGTCGAGCCCATCTTGGTCAATGGCGTTAGAGTGAGCAGTTCGATAGTCCGCCAGGCGGTTAGCGAGGGCCGAGTGGATGACGTCGTGCCGATGCTCGGCCGCTATTACTTCATCTCAGGACGGGTCATCGCCGGTCATCATCGCGGTCGAGATCTCGGTTTTCCCACCGCCAACATCGCGACACGGGCGGAAACGCTGCCCTTGGACGGCATTTACGCTACGCTGTTTCAGTTGGGCGAAAAAAACTTGACGAGCGTCAGCAGCATCGGACTGAACCCGACCTTCGGCGATGGACCCAGGACCGTGGAAAGCTTCATCTTAAATTTCGACGGTGATATTTACGGCAAAGCGGTGAAGCTTTGCTTCGTGAAACGGCTCCGCGAAGAAAGAAAATTTTCATCGGTTGACGAGTTGATCGTGCAAATCCGCAGCGATGTCAAAGTTGCCGCATCCGTCTTTAGCGATCTAAATTTACCCCCCGTAACCCGTGACGGTGCTTTCGATGGTGGGTGAGCAATTTGTCATCGATCAAAATTCGGCTGGAGTTCGGCTGGACTTGTACCTGACTCGACGTCTAACGGTTGGCGTTGAGTCGTGCTTTGGTCTTAGTCGCGCGGGTATCCAGCGGCTCATAGCTGAAGGACTTATCACTCTGAACGGCGCAATGACAAAGCCGAGCACGCGACTAAAATCCAATGATTGGATTAACATTTTACCGTTGCCGCCGCGTGAAACGCAGTTACTCGCCGAAGCGCTGCCCCTCAACATCCTGTACGAAGACACGGACTGCATCGTTGTGAATAAGTCTCCCGGGATCGTAGTTCACCCGGCAGCTGGCCGATCGAGTGGCACGTTGGTCAACGCCCTTTTGCATCATTATCCCAACATGGCGGGCGTGGGCGGTGAGCGGCGACCGGGGATCGTACACCGATTGGACAAAGACACCTCGGGTGTGATGGTGGTCGCGAAGAATATGTCGGCTTATCTTCAACTGGTGGGTCAGTTTAAGAACCGGACCGTGCACAAAGAATATCTGGCTCTGGTTTGGGGAATGATAGAACCTGACAGGGGAATAATCGATCGGGCCATAGGGCGCCACCGCTCGGACCGCAAGCGCATGTCGAGCTTGCATCTCGACCGTCGCGGGCGCGAAGCGATTACGGAGTGGAGCGTTGAGGAGCGCTTCCGAATCAACCCCAAGTCGTATCCGTTAGCGGCGATGACCTTGCTGCGGTTGCGGCCGAGGACGGGGCGGACACACCAGCTGCGGGTACACCTTGCTGACATGGGGCATCCTTTAATTGGCGATAAGATTTACGGTCGCAAACGCCTGACGGTGGCAAAAGTGCCGCGCGACCCGCGGATTGATCTTTTCCCGCGCCAGGCTCTCCATGCCGAAAAATTGACCATTGAGCTTGGATGGCCGGCTCGACCGATGGAATTCTCGGCGCCCCTGCCAAACGATTTCTCCGATCTTTTGAATCGCCTGCGAATGCGCGACGGCGGCGCAGTAGAGATCCCCCATGATATAATCACAAGAGGGGTTGACAAGCAGGTCACGTTAAAATAATATCAATTACGAGAGAATCCAATTCAGTAAATTCTTTAGTCAATCCCCACGCGAAAAACAGATTCACCCGGCGATAAGTGTTCTGAAGTTGATTTTTTATTGAAAGAAAGATTTCCGTCTGCGTCCTACATCCTGTCGCATTGACGTCCTTGTGTCTGAACTTGTGCCCATTGCTACCGTTGTTTGCCGAGATGTCAATGGCGCGTGATGGGTCAGAGCCTCGACGTGATTTAACAGATTTCGCTAACAATCGTGCGTCACCTTGGCGCCACGGGATACTGCTTTAAGTCGATGAAAGGAGAACTATAGCGTATGGTTCGTGGGAGAACTCGAGCCGCCGAGCCGGAGGCTGTTGTTGAAGATAACGGGTTGAATCTTAAAGCCCTCAAGGAAAAGAAAATCAGCGATCTTGCGTTGATTGGCAAGAATTTCAATATCGAGGGCGCGGCCAATATGCGCAAGCAGGAGTTGATATTTGCCATCCTGCAAGCCCAAACCGAGCAGAATGGTCACATCTATGGCGAAGGGGTTTTGGAAACACTTCCGGACGGGTTCGGTTTTCTGAGAGCGCCTGATTACAACTATCTTCCCGGCCCCGACGATATTTACGTGTCGCCCAGCCAGATTCGCCGTTTTAACTTGCGCACCGGAGATATCATCTCCGGTCACATTAGGCCGCCAAAGGAAGGCGAACGATATTTCGCGCTCCTTAAAGTTGAAACGATCAATTTTGAAGATCCCGAGAGAGCGCGGGAAAAAATCCTTTTCGATAATCTGACGCCGCTCTATCCCAATGAAAGACTGCTGCTCGAATGCCAGCCCGATGATTATACGACACGGATCGTTGATTTGTTGACACCGATCGGCAAGGGTCAGCGCGGTCTCATTGTGGCGGCACCCCGTACCGGCAAAACGATGATGCTGCAACACATTGCCAAAGCCATCGCTCACAACCACAAAGAAGTCATTCTCATCGTTTTGCTGATCGATGAGCGCCCAGAAGAAGTCACCGATATGCAGCGCTCGGTTGATGGTGAAGTGATCAGTTCAACATTCGACGAACCCGCCACGCGCCACGTCCAAGTCGCTGAAATGGTCATCGAGAAAGCAAAAAGACTGGTTGAGCATGGTAAGGACGTGGTCATCTTGCTCGACAGCATTACGCGGCTTGCGCGTGCTTATAATACCGTTGTGCCTCCAAGCGGAAAAATTCTCTCCGGAGGCGTCGATTCCAACGCGTTGCACAAGCCGAAAAAGTTTTTTGGCGCTGCTCGCAACATCGAAGACGGAGGCAGTCTCACGATTATGGCGACCGCGCTCATCGACACCGGTAGTCGAATGGACGAAGTCATTTTTGAAGAATTCAAGGGTACGGGTAATATGGAGGTCAATCTAGACCGTCGGTTGATGGACAAACGGGTATTTCCAGCAATCGATATCAACAAGTCGGGGACGCGCAAGGAGGAGCTGTTAATCGCTAGAGAGGATCTCAATCGGATCTGGATCTTGCGCAAGGTTTTATCGCAGCTTAGTGTCGTCGAGGCCATGGAATTCCTGCTTGACAAGATGCGGGGCACTAAAACGAATAAGGAATTCCTTGAGTCGATGAGCCAGTGAGCCCTCTCCCGCTCCGCAGAATCTTGCGTCGACCCTAGAACTCTGTTAAGAACGCAAGGTTATCAAAGTCCTTTACCGATTAGCCATGCTGAGCGATTGCCCGGCAGCTCTTTTTCGCCACGCAAACGCGCAGTTTATAAGTCAAATTCACACCCTTTCGGATCTATGTCGAGGTGCCGTTAAGGTTCGACGTGGAGATGAAGAGAGGGGAGGATAAAACCAAAGGAGTGAAAAATGGGCGATATTTCTATGAAACAATTATTGGAGGCGGGGGTTCACTTTGGCCATCAAACCAGCCGCTGGAATCCCAAGATGAAGCCGTACATTTTCGGCGCCAGGAACGGCATTCATATTATCGACCTGCAACAAACAGTGACGATGTTCAAAGATCTGGAATCGGTGGTGCGTGACCTAGCGGCCTCGGGTGGGCATGTTCTCTTCGTTGGAACAAAAAAGCAGGCTCAAGACGCGATTAGAGAGGAAGCCGAACGCTGTGGCATGTTCCACGTCCACAATCGATGGTTAGGCGGAACGCTGACTAACTTTTCGACCATCCGGCAAAGTATTGAGCGCTTGCGCAAGATTGAGGAGATGGAAAACGACCCGAAAATCGTCGACGCGTTAACAAAAAAGGAAATGCTGGGACTTAAGCGCGAAAGGGCCAAGCTAGAGCAGTCGCTCGGTGGCATCAAGACCATGCGCAAGCTTCCGGATGCTATTTTTGTCATCGACCCCAAGCAGGAAGAGATTGCGGTGAAGGAAGCCCGCAAGCTGGGCATACCTGTCATCGCTGTTATCGACACGAATTGCGATCCCGACATGGTGGACTACAAGGTACCCGGGAACGATGACGCGATTCGCGCCATCCGATTGTTTTGTGCGTCGATTGCCGACGCAATCAATGAAGGCAAGACGTTGTACGAGCAATCGTTGGTAAAGGGTAAGGAAGAAGATCGATCGGGGACCGAGACGGCGGAAAATACGGTAGCCGTGGGAGCTTAATTTCGATGGAAGTGAATGCTAGTGCCGTTAAAGAGCTCCGGGATAAAACCGGGGCAGGGATGATGGATTGCAAGAAAGCACTTGGCGAGAGCGGCGGAGATCTGCACAAGGCCATCGATTACCTGCGGCAGAAGGGCTTGGCCGCGGCGGCCAAAAAAGCGGATCGTGTAGCCGCGGATGGTGCAGTTGGCGCGTATGTGCATCCCGGTGGTAAAATCGGCGTGCTGGTGGAAATCAATTGCGAGACTGACTTTGTCGCACGCACGGCGGAGTTCCAAGCGTTGCTCAAGGATGTCGCGATGCAGGTCGCGGCGGCCAATCCCCGTTACGTACGGCGCGAGGAAGTACCGGCCGTGGAGATTGACAAGGAGCAGGTGATTTATCGCCAACAGGCCTTGGAAACGGGAAAGCCGGAAAAAGTCGTCGACAAGATCGTCGAAGGTAAAATGGAACGCTTTTACTCGGAAGTCTGTTTGCTGGAGCAGTCTTTTATTAAAAATCCGGATAAGAAAGTTGTGGATGTGGTCAACGAATCGATCGGGCGTCTTGGCGAGAATATCCAGATCCGGCGGTTTGCTCGTTATCATCTCGGCGAGGCGAGTATGAAAGAGTAAAAGGCGCGTCAAATCGTTCATGAACAACGGCACCCCGAAATACAAACGCATCATTCTCAAAGTTACCGGCGAAGTTTTCGCGGGACCGCTTGAGTTCGGTATCGACGGCAACACGGTCAAGGCGTTCGCGCAAGAGATCAAGGAAGTAAAAGAGCTCGGTTGCGAGCTCGCCTTGGTCATCGGCGGCGGAAATATTTTTCGCGGCGCGATCGCGAGCGAGATCGGCATGGATCGGGCCAGTGCGGACACAATGGGAATGCTGGCGACCGTGATCAACAGTCTCGCGCTCCAGGATGCGTTGGAAAAATTGGGGGTTTCAACCCGGGTGCTGTCGGCCATCGAAATGAGACAAGTGGCCGAGCCTTACATCCGCAGGCGTGCCACTCGTCATTTGGAAAAGGGGAGAATTGTTATTTTTGCCGGCGGCACGGGAAATCCCTACTTCACGACCGACACCACCGCCAGCCTTCGGGCAATGGAAGTGGGTGCGGAAGTGATTCTCAAGGCGACCAAGGTCGATGGTGTCTACGACGCCGATCCCTTCAAGACCGCCGGCGCTAGAAAGTTCGATGAGCTCAGCTACATAGAAGTCTTAAACCGCGAGCTCAAAGTGATGGATTCTACGGCGATTTCGCTCTGCATGGACAATAATTTGCCGATCATCATATTTAATCTCATGGAAAAAGGTAACATTAAGCGAGTGGTTTCTGGCGAGCCGATCGGCACTCTGGTCAGCGGAGGAAGGCGATGAATGAAGCCATTTTTACCCAGCTGCAAAAGGAAATGGAGGGTTCGGTGAGTGCGCTCCGTAAGGAGCTCACCAAGCTCCGCACCGGTCGCGCATCCACTGCGCTTCTCGAACACATAATCGTCGATTATTACGGCGCGTCGACACCCTTGATTCAGTTAGCGACGCTCAGTGCGCCGGAGCCGAGGCTGCTCGTCATTCAACCTTTTGATCGTGGCGCCATGACGGAAATTGAAAAGGCGATTCTTAAATCCGATCTCGGTCTGACGCCGAGCAACGACGGCAAATTGATCCGAATTCCAATTCCCCAGTTGACCGAGGAGCGACGCAAGGAACTGGTAAAGCATGTGAAGAAGATTGCCGAAGAGTATCGTGTTTCGGTGCGCAACCACCGGCGTGTCGCCCTCGAACAGCTGAAGGAGGCGGAAAAAAAGAAGGAAATCACGGCGGATGACGCAAAACACGGTCACGATCGCGTACAAAAAATAACCGACGATTTCATCGGCAGGATCGACAAGATCGTTAAAGCTAAAGAAGAAGATGTCATGGCGGTTTGACCCTCGGCGCTTTCGACTTTTCGTTCTCCAGTCTCCCCGTAGGTTCGGTACCCCGGAGTCCTTCCGGCATCGCCTGAGTATCTCACCCATGAAACTGATTCGACCAAGGCAGCGATGGAGCTAAACGGTTTAGACAAGACGCGTCTGCCCGAACATGTCGCCATCATCATGGATGGAAATGGCCGGTGGGCAAAACTACGCGGAAAAAGTCGTATCGAAGGCCATCGCCGCGGCAAAACTTCGGTCCGCGTCATTGTCGAGATGAGCCGTAGGATCGGCATCCGTTATCTATCCCTGTACGCCTTTTCCACGGAAAACTGGTTTCGACCGCATGACGAAATCGATGCGCTTATGGGCCTCTTGGAGCACTATCTGGCGGCCGAGCAGGTTAAAATGATGCGTTACGGCATTCGTCTCACGGCAATCGGGGACAGATCGCGGCTGCCCGACAATGTCCGCAACGTTTTAGAAAAGGTCATTGATCTCACACGCGACAATCGACGAATGACTGTCATCCTGGCCCTGAGCTACAGCGGACGGGACGAGATCGTAAGGCTGATTCAAGGGATGGCCCGTGAAGCGCGCGCACAAGAACTGGACCCCGAACAGATCGATGAACGTACCGTGAGTGCGCGGCTTGACACCGGCGGTGTGCCGGATCCCGATCTGTTGATTCGCACCAGCGGCGAAATGCGCATCAGCAATTTTTATCTGTGGCAGATCGCCTACAGCGAACTGTACGTTACACCTATATTGTGGCCTGATTTCCGTGAGGGGGAATATCTTCAAGCTCTGCTCGATTTCCAGCGGCGGCGGCGCAGGTTCGGTCGCACTGATGAACAGCTCGGTGAACTCGTGACTCGGTCGATGGGGGCTGGTGGACGCCAATCTTAAATCAAGACTGGCAACTGCGGCGGTCGGTATACCGTTGCTGGTCGTCTTTGTCGGTTGGAGTCCCCCTTGGTTATTTTCGTCGCTTTTTTTTATTTTAATGGTGAAAGCATTGCGCGAATATTTCACTATGGTGTTTCCTCGGCAGTGGAAAGACCGGTGGATGGGGATCGCATTCGGAATATGTTTATCGGGAGCGGTTTTTCTGAACGGCGACGTTGACCCATTGGTCTGGCTGGACATAGTATTGTTGGTCGCGTTCACGGTGTATCTTTTTGCAGGTGGTCAACTGGCGGATCAGTTGAACCGCCTTGCGCTCGCGTTGCTCGGTGGGTTTTACCTCGGATACTTTTTCCCTCACTGGATTTTATTATTTAGGCTGCCGAACGGACGAGGCTGGGTGTTTTGGGTCTTGTGGGTCGTTATGGTGGGTGACACTATGGCGTATTTTATCGGCAAGCATTTCGGCGCGCGGAAACTCGCCGTCGCCTTGAGTCCCGGGAAGACGATCGCCGGATCATGCGGTTACATCCTCGGTGCGGTAGTTGCCGGTGTTGCTGGCGCGTCATTTCTCAGCGACTCCGTTAATTGGACTGAAATACTGGCGCTCTCACTAACGCTTAGCATACTGGCACAGATCGGCGACCTCTTTGAATCGTGGATCAAGCGAGTCTTTGACGTCAAAGATTCGGGCCGTTTGTTGCCGGGACATGGCGGCTTGCTCGATCGGGTCGATAGTTTGATCTTTCCTGCGGTTTTTACGACAGCGTATTTGAAAGTGTTTCATCCGTGAAAACGATCGCTTTGCTCGGTTCCACGGGCTCAATCGGAGTCAGCGCGCTTGCACTCGTGCGCGAGTTTCCCGACCGTTTCAAAGTCCATGGCATGGCCGCTGGACGAAATTTGAACTTGCTCGCAAAGCAGATTAAAGAGTTTTCGCCCAAGTGTGTCGCGATTGAGCGCGAACAAGATGTTCGCCGTTTACGTACGCTTGTCGGTCAGCAGAAAATTGAGATTTTCTGGGGCGAAGCGGGGGCGTCAACTATTGCCGCTGCGCCCGAGATCGACGTCGTGCTCGCTGCCATCGTCGGCGGGGCGGGGCTGATGCCATGTTTCAAGGGCCTTCTGGCCGGAAAAGAGATTGCTCTGGCCAATAAAGAGGCGCTGGTGATGGCGGGGGAGCTTTTTGTTGATGCCGCCAAGCAACGAGGGGTTCGCTTGCTGCCTGTAGACAGCGAACATAGCGCGGTCTTTCAATGCCTGAGGGGAAATCAGCGTAGCGAGGTCGACAAGATCATTCTTACGGCGTCGGGGGGCCCATTTCTCCGTACGCCGCTAAGCCGACTGGACCGCGTCACTGTCGAGCAAGCCTTAAAGCACCCCAATTGGAAAATGGGCCGAAAAATAACCATCGACTCGGCAACCATGATGAACAAGGGGTTGGAAGTGATCGAAGCGCGCTGGGAATTTGATATGCAGCCCAGCGATATCCAAGTTATTATCCATCCGCAAAGCGTGGTCCATTCGATGGTGCGGTATCAAGATGGATCGATCATCGCCCAGCTCGGCATCGCCGATATGCGCATACCGATCGCCTATGCCCTGGCGTTTCCATACCGGCTCGAGGGGAGCTGGCCCGCGCTGGATCTCACCCGGCAGGGCCAGTTAAACTTCGTTCCAGTGGAAAAGAAACGATTCCCAGCGTTGTCGCTTGCCTACGATGCACTACGCGAGGGACGGACAATGCCGGCGGTGCTCAATGCCGCCAATGAAGTAGCGGTCGCCGCATTTTTAAACCGGCGGATAGGATTTCGCGAAATTCATCGTATAATTAAACGGACGATGCAAGCACACGAAAACCGGCGCGCGACGGAGATCGGCGAAGTTCTGGACGTGGATCGGTGGGCGCGGGAAAAAGCTTCGTCGTTCATTAACTAGTCTGTGCCGAGGAGATCTTAAGGAGATATTAATGGAGAATCTGGTCTACTCAATTGGGGCCGCCGTCATCGGGCTCGGTTTGCTGATAGTCTTTCACGAGTTCGGTCACTTTTTGCTGGCGAAGCTATCTGGAGTCGGGGTGCTCACTTTCTCTGTCGGCTTCGGCCCCAAGATTTGGGTTAAAAAAAGCGGCGAAACCGAATACGCGTTGAGCGCCTTTCCGCTTGGCGGTTATGTCAAAATGGTCGGCGAAGATCCCGACGAAGAAGTCCGCCAGGAAGACGTTGAAAGATCCTTCGCGCATAAAAGCCTATTTAAGCGGATTGCGATTGTGGTCGCGGGACCCGGATTTAATCTTCTGCTCGCGCTGTTCTTGTTGATCGTGGTGTTCACATTTTACGGTGTTCCAGTGATGTCGACGCAAGTCAGCGGCGTCGAAAGCAGCTCCCCCGCAGCCCGCGCGGGCATTGTTAAAGGCGATCAAATACTAGCCATCGACGGTAAACCCGTAAAGGAATGGCAAGAGCTTTCAACAACAATAAAATCAAGCGGCGGCAAATCGCTGAATGTTCAGGTACAACGAGGGTCCGAGGTCCTTAACTTTGTCGTGCAGCCGATCAAAAAGGAAGGCCGCACGGTCTTCGGCGAGCCCAAGGACGATTGGATCATCGGAATCAGCAGCCAAGTTACCATTGAAAAGGGAAACCCCGGACTCGCGGTCGTGCGGGCGTTCTACCAAACTTACGACTACGCGCAACTCACGCTGGTAGCGTTATTCAAAATGATCTCGGGCGACGTATCGCCGCGCAATATCGGTGGCCCCATCCTCATCGCTCAAATGGCAGGGCAGCAAGCGCAGGAGGGGGTTGGCAGCTTTCTCGCCTTCCTGGCGGTTTTGAGCATCAATCTGGGCGTGCTCAATCTCCTGCCTGTTCCAGTGCTGGATGGCGGCCATTTGTTGTTCTTTTTGATTGAAGCGGTGACCCGCAAACCGGTTGCCCTTCGATATCGTGAAATGGCCCAACAAGTGGGGATTTGTATCCTGGCGCTCCTGATGATTTACGCATTTTATAACGACATCGTCAGATTTTTTGAGAAGCAGGTCGGAGGGTGAGGATTCTTGGTGTCGATAGCGCAACGGCTAACGCGAGCGTCGCGCTCGTTGACGATGGAGAATTGTTGGCCGAGGAAGTACTCGTCACTACGAAAGAAGTCAACGCCGCCGCGGCGCCCCAACTGCGCGGAAATCACGCTGAGATCATTTTGCCGTTGATCGAGTCAGTTCTGAGCAAAGCGCGGCTTACTGTCACTGATCTAGCCGGAATTGCGGTGTCGATCGGCCCGGGTTCATTTACCGGGCTCCGCATTGGCTTAGCGACGGTTAAGGGCGTCGCCTATGATTCGGGAGTTCCTGTGGTGGGTATTTCGACCTTACATGCCAATGCGGCGAGAGTGACAAACTTCGACGGCCTCATTTGTTCAATGCTCGACGCGCGCAAGGGCGAAGTTTATATGAGTCTGTTTCGCCGCAGTGGCGAAAACCTCACGCGCATTACGACCGACACAGTAATGTCAATAAACTACGCAATTGATGCAATGCGCAATCATCATTCTTGCGCAGCGGACGGTGCGTCGCTATTGGTTGTTGGCGATGGCGCGAAGGCCTATGAAAAGTTGCTATCCGACTCGTTCGGCACGACCGCGCTCTTATCCGCCAGCGAGAATTATCCATCAGTGGCATCGCGCATCGCTATAATTGCCCACTCGCGGATCATGACTCAGTCGGTCGAGGATGTCGGTACGCTGGCACCGGTTTATCTGCGCCGGGCGGAGGCAGAGAACAAAAATAATCAATCTAACTTGTTGAAAATCTTGGCGGAAACTTCGTTGACAAAGATAATAGCCTAAGTTAGATTGACTTCCGCCGAAATATTTTTTGATCTAAAAAAGGAGGCCGCCGTATGGAAAGTAAAGATGAACACGCGATTGTCTCCCTGTTGGACAAAGACCCAGAGCTGAAGAGGTTTTACGATGAACACCGGGAGCTCGAAAAGAAGCTCGCGGAGTTTCAACATAAGCATTATCTGACGCCGGAAGAAGAAGTGGAGATGAAAAAAATCCAAAAACTGAAGCTCGTCGGCAAAGACCGCATGATGGAAATCCTGGGGAGACATCGCCAAGCCGGCGCCGCCCATTAGGGAGCTTTGATAATGAAATTGACCGGAGCGGAAATATTTTGTGAATCGCTCAGACGCGAGGGGGTCAAAACAATTTTTGGTTTGCCCGGTGGAGTGGTGTTGAAGATATTCGACGTTCTCTGCCAGCAAAAGGACCTCGATCTGGTATTGACCCGCCACGAACAGGGCGCGGCTCATATGGCCGAAGGATACGCGAAGGCAACAGGCAAGGCGGGCGTCGTATTGGTCACGTCCGGCCCGGGTATGACTAATATCGTCACCGGCTTGGCCGATGCGTACATGGATTCCGTTCCACTCGTCGCATTTACGGGGCAAGTTTCCACCGATCTCATCGGCAATGACGCATTTCAGGAAGCCGACAACGTCGGCATCAGCCGCCCGTGCACCAAACATAACGTTCTCGTGAAAGACGTCAATGACCTCGCGCAGACGATCAAGGAAGCCTTTTATATCGCCACAAGCGGCAGACCGGGGCCAGTGCTGGTGGACATCCCCAAAGATGTGAGCACCTCGAAGGCTGAGTTCAAATATCCGGACAAGATCAACCTGCGTGGCTATAATCCGACGGTCGGCGGTAACAAAAACCAAATCAAGCAGGCCGCCGATGAGATCATGCGCGCAAAGAAGCCGATGCTCTACATTGGCGGCGGGGCGATTTTCTCGGATGCGGCCGATGAGATCCGTGAACTGGCGGAGATCTCGCAAATCCCGGTCACCATGACGCTCATGGGCTTGGGAAGTTTTCCTGGCACCCATCCGTTGTCGCTCGGCATGCTCGGTATGCACGGCGGCTATTGGACCAACATGGCGATGCATTACTCCGATCTTTTAATCGCGGTCGGAGCACGCTTTGATGATCGGGTTACGGGCAAGCTGTCGGAGTTCTGTCCCGAGGCGCGCGTCATTCACATCGACATCGATCCCACGTCGATCAAGAAAACCTTCCACGCGCACATTCCCATCGTCGGCGACGTGAAAGCAGTTTTGCGCCAGCTGAACCTGATTCTTCGCTCGCTCGACGGCAACGCCGCGCAGATCAAAGCGCTGAGAAAACCGTGGCTACAGCAAATCGATGAATGGAGAAAAACGCATCCGCTGACATACAAGCAGAACGATAAAATCATCAAGCCGCAATTCGTGATTGAAAAACTCTACAACCTGACGAAACACGAAGCGATCGTGGCGACGGACGTCGGCCAGCATCAGATGTTCGCGGCGCAATACTTTAAAGGAAACCGGCCGCGGACGTGGTTGACGTCGGGAGGGCTCGGCACCATGGGTTTCGGCTTTCCCGCCGCACTTGGCGCCCAGATCGCATTTCCCGATCGGCAAGTCATCTGCATAACCAGCGAAGGCAGCTTCCAGATGAACCTACAAGAGTTGGTGGTTGCCGCTGAGCGTAAATTGCCCGTCAAAATTGTTTTGCTTAATAACGGCGTGCACGGCATGGTGCGGCAATGGCAGGATCTTTTCTACGAAGGTCGGTACTCGGCGAGCCTCTTGGGTACCATGCCGGATTTCGTCAAGCTTGCGGATGCCTACAGTATCACCGGACTACGCGCGGTTAAGCCCAGCGAAGTAGAGCCCGTTCTGAAAGAGGGCTTAAAACACAAGGGGCCGGTGCTGATGGATATCCATACCGACCCATATGAAAACTGCTACCCGATGATTCCCGCCGGCGGGGCGCAACATGAAATGATGCTTGAAGATCCGCCTGAGCTCAGGGTTGCGAAAAAAGGCGGAGGACATAAGAGAAAGGTCGATGAGGGGGAGGGCGTTCTTCCTGCCTGATGATTTTCGCGGATGGAACATATCATATCGGTTCTTGTGGAGAACAAGTTTGGCGTTCTCGCCAGAGTTGCGGGTCTGTTCAGTGCCCGCGGCTATAACATTGAAAGCTTGTCCGTTGCTCCCACGTTAGATCCGACGACGTCGATGATCACCATCGTCACCGCCGGCGACGATCGGATCATCGAGCAGATCATGAAGCAACTCAACAAGGTCGTTGAAGTGCTAAAAGTCGTCGATCTGACCGAGACTCATTTTCTCGACAGGGAAACGGCGCTGATCAAAGTGCATACCAAGCCTGAGCATCGCGATGAAGCCATTCGGCTGGCAGATATTTTTCGCGCCAAGATCGTCGATTCTTCACCCAACACGTACACGATCGAGATCACCGGTGATGTCGATAAGGTCGAAGCGATGATCAATATGCTCAAGCCGTTGGGAATTAAAGACCTGGTGCGCACCGGCCGGATCGCGATTTCCCGAGAAACAACACGAACTGCATCGCCGCGCCGTGAGCCGGCTTTACTAAAAAACTGACATCCGTTCGGCAGCTCTGGCCCGTTTGAATTAACCCCCGCGGCTCGATATCAGAACAGCGTCAGTCGGCGTTCGTCGGCCCCCGCTGGGTAAATTACGTTCGACTCCGGAACTGAGAAATGAGCGACGCTCGGCGCAAGAGTGACTTCGGGGCAGCAATAAAGCCAGGCGTAAGATTCTGACTTTAGTCTCCGCGCTGATGAATGTCGGCGTCGCGCCTCCTTTACTTTTTGTCATCGGGCATTTTTTCGGCGGCTTTCTTAGCGCTTTCTTTGAGCTTATCGACGGCCTCGGAAAGCTCCTCTTTGACTTTTTCACCGGTTTCCTTGAGGGTCGTGCCTGCTTTCTCCATGGCCGGACGGGCTTTTTCTACGGCTTGATCGATGGCTCTTCCCATCTTCGCGCCGGCTCGCTCCGCTGGTCCTTCAGATTTTTCGTCTGATTTGCCGCAGGACGCTGCAGAAAAGAGTAGGGCCGCCGTAATCGTTATTATGAAATGTTTACCTAATCGCTTCATGGAAGATACTCACCTCTTTTCCTTGGCGCTACCACTTATTAAACCCACTTAAACCCACGCAGAGTTTTTCGCGGATTCACCTGTTCGGGAAAGTTTTCGTCAACGGGCATAACGCGGAGATTTGCTTGATCTCTCACATAGTTCTATTTTCACTTTAGCAACTGGACAGCAAGCTCACAATGCGAAGCCGCCTCTTAGCGGGCGTAGTTTCGGTTAGCGTTATTACAATTAGTTGTTGTCTTACGGACACTTGCGATTGACTTACCAACAACCAACCGGCATATTGGAGACTCTTAACCCAAGAGGAGAAAAAAGATGCAAGTTTACTATGATCGAGACGCCGATCTGAGTGTCCTGAAGGGCAAGAAAGTCGCGGTTCTTGGATACGGCAGCCAGGGTCACGCGCACGCCAACAATCTGCGTGATTCAGGCGTTGAAGTCGTCGTCGGTCTGCGCCGCGGCAGCAGTTCATGGTCAAAGGCGGAAAACGCCGGGCTTAAAGTCGCGGAAACGGCAGACGCCGCGGCGGCTGCCGACATCGTTATGATTTTATTGCCCGACGAGCTGCAAGGCGATGCGTACGAGAAGGAAATCAAGCCGGGGCTCAAGAACGGCAATTACCTCGCGTTCGGTCATGGTTTCAATATTCACTTCAAGCGAATAGTGCCGCCCGCCGGCGTCAATGTCTTCATGGTCGCTCCCAAAGGGCCGGGACATTTGGTGCGTAGCGAATATCAAAAAGGCCGCGGCGTGCCGTGTCTGTTGGCCGTGCATCAGGATCCGTCGGGAAACACAAAAACCATTGGCTTGGCGTATGGCAGCGCGATCGGCGGCGCGAGAGCAGCCGTCATCGAGACGACGTTCAAAGACGAAACTGAAACCGATCTTTTCGGCGAGCAATCGGTTTTGTGCGGCGGCCTTTGTGAGCTGATCCAAGCGGGTTATGAGACGCTGGTCAACGCGGGGTATCCGCCCGAGATGGCCTATTTTGAGTGCGTCCATGAAGTCAAGCTGATCGTCGACTTGATCTACGAAGGCGGCTTGACCAACATGCGCTATTCGATCAGCAACACGGCGGAATACGGCGACTTGACGCGCGGTAAACGCGTGATCGGACCCGAGGTGCGCGAGGCGATGCAGCAAATTCTAAAGGATATTCAGTCCGGCAAATTTGCTGAGGAATGGATCAACGAATATAAATGCGGCATGCCCCATTTTACGGAATTGCGCAAAGAAGCCGGCAATCATCCGCTCGAGAAGGTCGGCGAAGGTTTGCGCAACATGATGCCGTGGCTCGGGCAGAATCGTTTGGTTGACAAGAGCAGAAACTAGGCGCGGTGCGATCGAGTCAGGCTGTGAAAGCGGATGAAAATTGCTCGGGAAGGTTATCCACTCATTCTGGCAGGGGCGGCCGTAACTATTTTGGCTTTCGTGTTTGGTTGGGTGGCGATCGGCGTTATACTTGGAGTATGTGCGCTGGCAATCGTAGGTTTTTTTCGCGATCCGGAGCGAACAATTCCAACGGGTACGGGGCTTGTTGTTTCTCCCGCTGACGGTAAAGTAGTGAGCATTGTCGACATAAAAGGAGATCCACGGTTTGCTGATGCGACGGCGCGAGTGAGTATTTTCCTTTCGCCCCTGGATGTCCATGTCAATCGGAGTCCGGTTTCGGGCAAAATCGAAGAGGTGAGCTACCAACGGGGGAAATTTCTCGCCGCCTACAAAGAAGAGGCGTCGGCGCGCAACGAACAGAACGCTTTGAAACTCGTCGATGATGACGGCCGCGCGGTGGGGGTTGTGCAAATCGCGGGCGTGATGGCGCGCCGGATCGTTTGCAAGGTTAAGCGCGGCGATAACGTAAAACGCGGTGACCGGTTTGGTCTGATCATGTTTGGCTCGCGCACCGACGCTTATTTACCGCGGGGTTGTCGAATCGAGGTCACCGAGGGACAACGCGTTAAGGGCGGTGAAACCATCTTGGGGAGGTTTGTATGAGTGCCATGAATGCTCAAGAACCTAATCCGCTACAAGAGAGCGGCAATGTTCGACTGCTGCGCCGGCGCGGCAAGCCGCGGGTGTCGCTGCGGCATCGCATGCCCAAAGAAAAACTGCGCCGGGGCGTTTATCTGATCCCGAGCTTGTTTACCGCAGGCAATCTCATGTGCGGCTTTTTCTCTATCATCGCCACTTTTCGCGGCGATTACGTTACTGCCGCGCTGCTCATCCTGTTGGCGAATGTCTGCGACGGGATCGACGGCTACGCCGCGCGATTGACCAAGACCACCAGCCAGTTTGGACTCGAGTTTGATTCTTTGGCGGATGTCGTGTCGTTCGGCGTCGCGCCCGCGGTATTGGTTTACCTCTGGGCGCTGGTGCCATGGGATACCTGGGGTTGGCTGGCGGCGTGCACCTACGTCGTTTGCGGTGCGTTGAGATTGTCCCGTTTCAACGTTCAGGCGCTCGGCGCGTCGAAGAGTCATTTTGTCGGCCTGCCGATTCCCGCGGCGGCGCAAATGATCACTTCTACGGTGATTCTCTATTATTACCTCGGCGGCGAAGGCTCGCCAAGCCGCCACTTGACGCTGTTGTTGGTGATTTATGGCTTGGCGGGTTTGATGGTCAGCAATATTCCATACTTCAGCTTGAAAAATAACGACGTCAGAAAGCGCCATCCGATTTGGATGTTGGTTTCTGGATTTGTTTTGATTACACTGATCATTGCCGAGCGGCATCTTATGTTTTTCACGATTGTCTTATTGTACACGTTATCCGGGCCTCTGTTATGGTGCTTAACGACCTACAAGCACCGGCGGGAGAGGAGACGGGAGGCGGCGCAAGCGATGCCGTGAGATCCTGACTCTAGTCAAAAGCAAATTGATACTCCCGTTGGCCCTGCCGCGGGAGTTTTTATTTCTAGGGCGAGCCAACGGACCAACCATCGAGGGGATGAGAAAATGGCAAACGTCGACAACCAAAACGTAGTACAAATTTTTGATACCACCCTGCGTGACGGCGAGCAGTCGCCGGGAGCAAGCATGACCGCGGAACAGAAAGTGATCATCGCCCGCCAGTTGGAAAAGCTCGGCGTCGATGTGATCGAAGCCGGCTTCGCGGCGTCGTCGGACGGCGATTTCGATTCCGTACGCCGGGTCTGTCAAGAGGTTTCACGTCCTCGCGTCGTCAGTCTCGCGCGCGCTCAGGAGGGAGATATCGAGCGGGCACTGAAAGCGGTCGAACAGGCGAGAAATCCCGGGATTCACACCTTCATCGCGACCTCTGATATTCATCTGCAGCACAAACTTAGAATGAACCGAGATCAGGTGGTGGAAGCCGCCGTGAAGGCGGTCCGTCTCGCCAAGCAGTTTGCCGATTATGTGGAGTTCTCCGCGGAGGACGCATCGCGCAGCGACCCGGAGTTTTTGATCCAGGTATTTCGCGAAGTGATTCGCGCCGGCGCCAAGGTGATCAACGTCCCGGATACGACCGGATATGCGATCCCGTCGGAATTCGGCACCTTAATGGCGAATTTGATCGAACGGACGGCGGGCGGCGACCGGGTCATCTGGAGCGCCCATTGTCATAACGATTTGGGCCTTGCGGTGGCCAATTCGCTCGCCGCCGTGCATAACGGCGCGCGGCAAATCGAGTGCACGATCAACGGTATCGGTGAGCGCGCCGGCAATACGTCGTTGGAAGAAGTCGTCATGGCGTTGCGCACGCGCAAGAACTATCTCGATCTCGACACGAATATAACCAGCGAACAGCTCTATCCGACTTCCCGCTTGGTATCCCAGGTCACGGGCATTCCGATTCCGATTAACAAGCCGGTGGTCGGCGACAATGCTTTCGCGCACGAGGCAGGCATCCATCAGGACGGTGTGCTTAAGCACAAGCAGACCTATGAGATCATGACGCCGGAGTCGATCGGCATCCCCGGCAATCGTCTGGTGATGGGCAAGCATTCAGGCCGTCATGCGTTCGATGAGCGCTTGAAGCACTTGGGCTTTAACTTGAGTAAGGAAGACATGAACCGGGCGTTTTTGCGCTTCAAGGAGCTCGCCGACAAGAAGAAAAACGTTTACGACGAGGATATCGAAGCGATCGTTGCGGAAGAGATTCTGCGCGTGCCGGGCCGGCCGGATAAATTTGAATTACTCTACATGAATGTGCACTCGAGCTCCGACGGCATTCCATCCGCGACGGTGAAGCTGCGCGTGGATGGCGGCGAGATGACGGATCATGCATCCGGCGACGGCGTCGTCGATGCTTGTTATAAGGTCATTACGAAGATCACAGGGTCACAATCCCAGTTGGTGCGTTACTCGGTCAACGCGATTACCGGGGGCACGGATGCACAAGGCGAAGTGTCTTGTGTGATCGAGGATGATGGGGCTCGCGTCTCGGGTCAGGGAGCGCACACCGATATCATCATGGCGAGCGCGCTGGCTTACATCAACGCTCTCAACAAACTGGAAGGACGGAAACACTATCGCCAAAAGGTGGAGAGAGAGGGACCATGAGCTACAAGATTGCGGTTTTACCGGGAGACGGTATCGGACCGGAGGTGATGGGTGAGGGGACTCAGGTCCTCAAGCAGGTGGCGAAGCTTTATGGATTTGACGTTGAGTTGGAGGAGGGAATCGTCGGCGGCGCGTCCATCGACGCGCACGGTAAACCGCTCATCGATTCGGTTCTTAATCTCACCAAGCAGAGTGACGCAGTATTGCTCGGGGCCATGGGCGGTCCCAAATGGGACGGGCTCGATTACTCGATTCGCCCTGAGCGAGCGTTATTGGGATTGCGCCAAGAGCTCGGTTTATTTGCCAACCTTCGCCCCGTGAAGTTATTTTCTGCGCTCGCCTCGGCGTCGACACTGAAGCGCGAGGTGGTCGAGGGAACCGATCTCCTGGTGGTGCGCGAACTGACCGGTGGGATCTATTTCGGCCAGCCCAAAGGTATCACCAAACTGCCGGACGGCACCGAACGCGGCGTCAACACGGAGGTCTACACGACGCCGGAGATCGAGCGCATCGCTCACGTCGCTTTTCAAGCGGCGCTCAAGCGGCGAAAAAAAGTAACCTCCGTCGATAAGGCGAATGTGTTGGAGGTGACTGAGCTCTGGCGCAGGGTGGTGACGAAGATTCATAAAGACGAGGGCTACGCCGGCGTGCAATTGGAGCACATGCTGGTCGATAACTGCGCCATGCAGTTGATTCGCAACCCCAAACAGTTTGACGTCGTCGTGACGACCAACATGTTCGGCGATATTTTGAGTGACGAAGCGGCGATGCTTACCGGGTCCATCGGCATGCTGCCGTCCGCCAGTTTGGGTGGTAAAGTCGGCATGTATGAGCCGGTCCACGGCACCGCGCCGGATATCATGGGGCAGGACAAAGCCAATCCACTGGCGACTATTTTGAGCGTCGCGATGATGTTGCGTCACTCTCTCGATCAAGGAGCGGCGGCGGATCGGATCGATGGCGCGGTCGAAGCGGTATTGAACGATGGATATCGGACCGCAGATATTCAAGAGCCGGGCTGCAAGTTGGTCGGCTGCAAGGAAATGGGCCGGTGGGTCCGCGACAGAATTGAAAGGTCGAAGGGATAATTAGCCGTGAAGAAGGAAAAGTACAACGTTGCCGTCGTCGGCGCCACGGGGCTGGTCGGCGAACAGATGCGCGAAGTTTTGGAAGAGCGTGAGTTTCCCGTCGGCGAGCTCCGGCTCTTGGCCTCCGAGCGATCCGCGGGACAATTACTTTCATTCCAAGGAAAGCAGATTCGCGTTGGAGTGCTGCAGGAAGATTCCTTCGAGAACATTGATATCGGTCTATTTTCCGCCGGCGGCAGCATCAGCGCCAAATTCGCGCCGATCGCCGTGGCCGCCGGCGCAGTGGTGGTCGACAATACTTCTACTTTTCGAATGGAGCCGGACATTCCGTTAGTGGTTCCCGAAGTGAACGCGAAAGATATCGCCAATTATCAAACTCGCGGCATCATCGCCAACCCCAATTGTTCCACCATTCAAATGGTCGTGGCGCTCAAGCCGATCCACGATGCCGTGCGCATAAAACGGCTGGTGGTGTCGACCTATCAGTCGGTTTCGGGTGCCGGTCGCAAGGCGATGGAGGAATTAAGCCAGCAAGTGTCGGCGCTCTTCAACGGCAAGGAAATCGAAAAAGACAAGTTTCCGCATCAGATCGCGTTCAATTGCATCCCGCAAATCGATGCTTTCTTGGAGAACGGCTACACCAAGGAAGAAGTGAAGATGATCAACGAAACGCGCAAGATTCTAGGCGAGCCTAATTTGCCGGTGACCGCGACGACCGTGCGCGTGCCGGTGTTTTGCAGCCATTCGGAGTCCGTCAACGTTGAAACCGTGGTGAAACTTTCGGCGGCGGAAGCGAAGCAAATTCTCCGCGAAGCGCCGGGTATCATACTGGCTGACGCGCCGGAAGAAAACATCTATCCGATGGCGATCGATGCGACCGGAAAAGACGCTACCTACGTCGGCAGAGTTCGCGAGGATCATTCCATTACCAACGGTCTCAACCTCTGGGTCGTGTCGGACAACCTGCGAAAAGGCGCGGCGCTGAACGCCGTCCAGATCGCCGAGATTCTGATCCGCGATTACATCTAGCTTGCCCGCTGGTGGCGAATGTGATCATAGGGCCGGTGACCGACGACCGATTGCTCTACGCTAAACCCAAGACCCGAAACCATTCTTGTGTGAACATCAAGATCACCATCGAATATGATGGGACCCGCTACCACGGCTGGCAGATCCAGCCCCGCGGCGAGACGATTCAAGGGGTTTTGGAGCAAGCGGTTTCGACCTTTCTCAAGACTCCCACGCGGATAACCGGCTCCGGGCGCACCGATGCCGGCGTTCATGCGCTGGGACAGGTGGCCAATTTTTTTTCAGCTGAAATATATAATCCGCACCGAATTCGCCGCGCGCTCAACGCGCTTACCCCCGACGACATCGCTATTAGGGAAGTCGAGATCGTTCCCGACTCCTTCGATGCGCGGCGCGATGGACGCAGCCGGGTGTATGAATATCGCATCCTCAATCGTTCCACGAAGTCGCCGTTCTATCTGAACCGCGTCTGGCACCTGCACGAGGAGTTGGATCTTGAAGCGATGCGCACCGCTATTCCGTGCCTCCTCGGCGAGCATGATTTTTCGTCCTTCCAAGCGGCAACGTGCGACGCAGAGCATGCGGTGCGAAAAGTTTACCGGACGTCTCTGGATCAACGCGGCGAGTTGCTGGTTTACACAATTGAGGCGACCGCATTTCTTCGCCACATGGTGCGCAGTATCATCGGCACTCTTGTAGAAGTGGGCCGCGGTTCGCGCACGTCTGAATCGTTCAACGAATTATTGGCAGCGCGCGACCGAACCAAAGCGGGCCCCACCGCCCCGCCGCATGGACTGTATTTAGTTGAAGTCAAATACTGAACGGATACGTCTTCATGCAACGACTGACGTTTCCTGAGACGGGCGGGGGTCAAAGCGACTGACTCACAAGGCTGAACGCTCAGTGGCGGTTTGCTCGAGCGATCGTTTTGGGTCGCACTCCATTCATGTTCGTTTCACCTGGCGTTCTGAAGCCAGGCTAGTGCTTCCTCCTCAGACGCAAATACGTCACCGATAAGGCCGCTGTTGGCGGCGACGGTGACGCCGAACTTCCGAGGATCAATCATCTCTGGTTGGGCCACCAGCGCGACGCGCACGGCCCCGCGCGAAGCCTCCGCCCACTCCTTGACGAAATAGTAGCGGGTGGTGATGGTAGGCGGCTCGAAGCCAGTAAGATCAGATGTGATCACCAGCAACTTTCGGATGTCCCGCGCACGCGCAAACCCAATCGCTGCGGTCACCATTTCCACGGCCTGTTGTAGCGAAACCTGACCGATTGGCCGGAAAACCGCGTGGTTTTCCATTATCTCGAAGTGTTCTGGTGCGCTCATAGCTTTCTGCACATAGTGCGTAGCATTTTCGCGTGTAGTCCATCACCATGCGGTCGGGGTTGAAGCGCCAGCCGAACGTTCGGATGGTGCGCTTCATGCGCTTGATCCAGCCGGTGGAGTAGGTCGGCTACGCGAGCCCACGCGTCTGCCGCGCTGTGCGGAGTCGCTGCGGAACTATCCTAACTGAATATCCGCGTCTGCTGATTGGGATCGTCTACGAAATTGTAAAGAGCCCGCACCGAGCGCCTGTACGCACGAAGCGAAGAGCACGAGTGCTACCACACTGATGATGCCCGCGTAGATCGCCCAGACCCATGGTCCGGACGCGAGCCCACCCCATGCGGCCAGGTCGCGCGCGTTCGTGAGCAGGAGGAGGCTGGCGACCGCTACGCCCATCGGTCTTGGTGGGACGAACCGAATCAACCAGGCGGCGACGGGGGCGGCGACGACTCCGCCGAGCAGCATCGCGACGACGACCGCGAGGTTGAAACCCCCGGTTCCCATGGACGCGATCAACGAGAAAGCCGACGTCGACGCCACGGCGACTTCGGCCGTATTGACGGACCCGATCGCGAAGCGTGGGCTAACATTACGGTGCAAGAGAAAGGGTGTCACGACCGGGCCCCAGGCGCCGATCATGCCGTTGGTCATACCACCTATGAACGCGGTGACCTTCACGCCGCGCTGGTCGTACGGAGGAATCTGATTCGCACCTTCGTCGGACTCGTGGCTCTCACGCTCTTTGGCGCTGGTTGGACGCGCGAACCTCACGAGGATTCGCAGTCCGATGACAGTGAGCAACATGGCTAGGACGGGCCTCAGGGTCGCGCCGTTGACGCTCGAAAGAACGGTGACCCCAGCGATGGCACCGACGCAGCCAGGCACCGCCAGCTTGAAGACGAGACGGGCATCGATGTTGCGAAACCGCCAGTGAGAGATAGCAGCGACAACGCCGGTCGCCATTTTCGCGAGATTGACCGAGGTGGACACCGCGGCCGGTGCGAGGCCGCTGCCGAGCAAGATGCTCGAACTCGTCGGCCCGAAGCCCATTCCAAGTGCGCCATCCACAAGCGAAGCCGCGAAGCCCGCAAGGGCAAATAGTAAGAGGTCCCGCATACTTCATTAACTCTATCATATTAATAGATATTATACAAGCCGCTGAGAGAGTCTGGTTACGCACAAGCATACAAGCTTTTTTCGGCCGACTCTCCAACGCCATCGCTTCTCACTTGATGGGAGCGCACCCCGCAAGCACAGCTCCACCAACAGCGCACGTGGGACTGCAATCAGCGGTCAGGAATTGTCAATAGCCGCCCGACTACCCAGCCGGGCGGCGGTTCGCGTTAGGTGCCAGACCTTGCCCTTTCTCAAAACGATCGTGTCCTTCTCTGTCACAACAAGCTTCGAGGCGAATACGACTCGAATCATCTGCATGATTCCCTTACGTTGAACGCATGCCTGAAAGATCGCAGTAAACAGGAGGGCAAGTAAAATTAATCCTCGGGATCTTGTCCGTCGTCGAAACGGGCGGAGAGCGCCGATTCCACGTTGGCGGCGACATCAGGAAATCGCCTTATAAGAATCAAAGTCCACTCGCCAGATAACCAGGCATTCCGTATCTTGTAGAGCCCGCACGCTCTCCGATCGAGGCAAATGTTTCATGGTGGCAATCTCACCGAAGAATTCGCCGGCTCCCAAAGTAGCGGCCAGTCTTGTAAGTCTGTATACGCGTGGATTGGGCTAATGTTTCGATTTCACCTTCACTCAGGTTTTTGAAGAGCGGCGTCTGCTTGAGCAAGTCTCCAACTTTCATTTGTTACCTCCCAAATCTTGCCGTTCGGGTAGTGCGGGATCATTTACACCGAACCATATTAGCTTAAGGTTGGGCTTGCTGATGATTGTAACAGAACGCAGTGCCGCGCGGAGGTTGTTTTGCCTAGTCAGATCTCAGCCGCCCAGTGTCTGGCTCATGTCGCTCGACGTGCCGCCGGCGGCGGGGACGTAGCATTTGAGCGTGTAGTCCATCACCATGCGGTCGGCGTTGAAACGCCAGCCGAGCGTTCGGATGGTTCGCTTCATGTGCTTGATCCAGCCGCGCGGCAGGCCGTCGCGGTCGCGCTGATAATAGAGCGGGATCACTTCTTCGCGCAGCGTTTTATACAAGTCCTCGCCGTCGCGGGTGTCGTGCACGTCCATGTTTGAATGGGTTCTTCCCGTGCCGATGGCGAAACCATTGAAGCCGTCGTAGGCTTCTGCCCACCAGCCGTCGAGGACGGAGAGATTTAAGCCGCCGTTCAAAACTACTTTCATACCGCTGGTGCCCGATGCTTCCAACGGCCGGCGGGGATTGTTCAACCAGACGTCGACGCCTTGAACGAAGTGGCGTCCGACGTTGATGTCATAGTCCTCGACGAAGACGAACTTTTCGGCGAAAAGTGGATTACGCATCAGCTCGGCAATCTGCTGCAACACTTGTTTGCCGGGTTGATCGTGGGGGTGCGCCTTGCCGGCGAAGACGAATTGCACCGGGCGCTTGGGATCATTCACCATCGAGGCGAGCATCTCGATATCCTTGAGAAACAAATTCGCTCGTTTGTAAGTCGCGAAGCGACGGGCAAATCCGACGGTGAGCGCATCGGGACTGAGCACCCGGCCGATTCGGCGCAAACTGTCCGCTGACTCATCGCGGCGTTGCGCTTGTTCGACGGCGCGCCGGCGAACAAATTCCAGCAGCCGCGCTTTCAAGCTGAGATGCGTCTCCCAAAGCTCTCCGTCATCGACATCTTCGATGCCTTCCCAGATATTCGCTTCGGCGCCGTGCTCATGCCAGCCGCTTCCCAGGTGTCGATCGTAGAGGCGAAACATTTGCGGCGCGAGCCAGGTGGGGACATGCACCCCGTTGGTAATGTGGCCGATGGGAACGGAGTCTTCCGGCTTGCCCGGATAGAGTCCCGTCCACATCGCCCGGGACACCTCGCCGTGCAACGCCGATACGGCGTTGGCGCGCCGCGAAAGCTTGAGGGCTAGCACGGTCATGCAAAAATCCTCGGAGAAATTGGCGGGATATTCCCGGCCGAGCGCCATCAGTCGATCATGGGACAGCCCCAGCTTCTCCCGGAGAATGCCGAGATGCTCCTCGATCAAGTCGGCGTTGAACTGGTCGTGGCCCGCGGGTACCGGTGTATGAGTCGTGAAAACCACTTGCCGGGAAACTCGCGGCACGGCTTCATCGAAGCTCAGACCTTCGTCTTCCATGCGGTTACGAATCGCTTCCAACACTGCAAAGCCGCTGTGTCCCTCGTTCATGTGCAAAACCCCGGGCGTGATTCCCATCGCCTTCAAGGCACGGAAGCCGCCGACGCCAAGAAGCAGTTCGTGGCGGATGCGCGTGCGCGCGTCGCCGCCGTACAAGTTCGAGGTGAGCTCGCGGTCTTCCGGGGTGTTTCCTTCCACGTTCGAGTCGAGAAGCAGCAGGTCGCAGCGGCCGACTTTCATGCGCCAGACTTTGGCTTTGATCGAGCTGCCGCGGGTCTCGATTTGGACCGTAATTGGTTTGCCGTTGGTTCCGATGGCGGGCTCCATCGGTTGCTCGTTGACGTCGGTTTGAAGATACTCTTCCTGCTGCCAGCCGTTGCGATCGAGCTGCTGGCGGAAATAGCCGTGGCTGTAAAATATGCCGATGCCGATCAGCGGAATATCCAGATCGGACGCGCTTTTAATATGATCGCCGGCGAGGACGCCGAGCCCGCCGGAATAAACGGGAATCGATTCGTGCAAGCCGAACTCGGCGGAAAAATAAGCCACCGGGCGCGGCCGCAAAATACCGGCGTGCTTCGCGCCCCACGTACGATCCGCTTGGAGATATTCTTGCTGGCGGCGGTAGGTGTAGTTGATCCGGCCGTGCAGCACCAGTTCCCGGGCGCGGTGCTCGATGCCGGCCAAGGGCATTTCTCCCAGCAGCGCCACCGGATTGTGATTGAGCTGGCGCCAGCGCGCCGGGTCGAGGTCGAGAAACAAATTGACGGAATCCTGATCCCACGCCCACCAGAGGTTGCGGGCGATCGACCAGAGCCGTTCTTGGACGGGGGCGATAAAGCGCGCGAGCGTGCGCGCCTCGCTGATCACGGGCGCCAGCTGAGCCGCGGCCTCGGTCATCATGCGGATCTCATCGTCGCGATAGGTCCGGTCGTCAATGGTCTGGACGACCAGCACTCCCTGCAAGACGCCGCGATCGATGAGAGGCACCCCGAGGAACGATTGGTAAGCCTCTTCGCCGGCCTCCTTGAAATATTTGAAGCGCGGATGATTCTTGACTTGTTGCACGGCGATCGGACGCACTTCTTCCGCCACCAGGCCAGAGAGCCCTTCGTGGATCGGCATGCGCAGGGTGCCGATACATTGAGGACGGAGTCCGAGGGTGGCCGCCAGCACGAGATTCGCCCGGTCGGGTTCCAGCAGGTAAGCCGAACAAACGTCGGTTTCGAACCGCTTGGCGATGAGTGCCACGACGTTCATCAGAGTTTCGGCCGGCTTGCCCCCCTCGGCCGCGAGATTGGCAATTTCTTCCAACGTGAGGACGTAGTCCACCTCGAGGCGCACATGTTCCGCTTGGTTCATAGTCAGGTTCCTTCACGGTGATTTCAGTTCGAGTCGCCCGGTCGCTGGCGCACCGATGTGCGATTGCCCGGCAGAATATTCGAACTCCCACTTGAGGCTCCCTCGGCGATTGTCCTGAATGAACAGTATGCCCAGGCGCTGAAAATCGAGCAACTACTATGCCGCGGAAATTTAGAGTATTACGACGATATAAAACCGTCACTTCTGGTTGAGTTGCGCCAGGGGAGGCGCGAAGTCGTGATCGGCCGTGCCTAAGTAATGAGCCGACTGCCTAAAACATGCCCAATAATTAGACCGCTAAAGTGCTGAGAGTGCCGAATCGCACGGAACAGGTTTGCCATCATCGCCCCGTCTCGGTTGGCGAATGAGAGTCGGTCCAAGACATTTACAATTTCTTAAATCTCGTCGGTCTGGAC
The DNA here is from genome assembly GCA_963804165.1 of uncultured delta proteobacterium. GTDB lineage: Bacteria > Desulfobacterota > Binatia > UBA9968 > UBA9968 > DP-20. Next base: position 26,173 of record CAWDPO010000002.1, on the reverse strand, counting down.
AGGAGCGGGGACTCTCTCTACCGCATCGTCCGCGGCCCTAGTCGGCGTCAGGAGCCGGAGCACCGGGGAGGTTGCGATAGTGGTTACCAATGCCATCAATACCATCATGGCGTAGAGGGTTGGCGAGATAACTTTGAGATCGAGGCCAATATTTAAAACGATCAATTCCATCAGGCCGCGAGTGTTCATGAGCGTGCCGAGCGCGGCGGCGTTGCGCCAATCCAATCCGGTCAAGCGCGCAGCTACGAACGTACCACCGAACTTACCCACCGTCGCGACGAGGACGATCAGGCTGCAGATCAACCACTGGTCCATACCTGACACCAGGTCGATCCGCGTGCGCATGCCCGTAAACGCAAAGAAGGCCGGAAGCAGTAAAACGGTAACGACGGATTCCAATTGCCGCGTGAACGTACGGGCGACGATACTATCGTGCGGGATCACCGCACCGAGGAGAAACGCGCCGAAGATGGCATGGATGCCGATATATTCGGTGGTGAGCGACGATAGCAGCAGCGCAATGAAGACAACTGCGACCGCATTACGCGACAACCCTTCAGTTTTCGTCCGCGCGACCACGCGTTTGAGGAGCGGCCGGACGATCAGGACCATAGCGAGGATATAGCCGAGGGTTGCGACCGCGACGAAAAGCCCTGCACCGACTTGCGCCTGCGCCACTCCGACAACGAGGGCGAGAAGGCACCAGGCCGTCACGTCATCTGCGGCTGCGCAGCTCAATGCGATCACACCCAACTCGGTGTGGATCATGTGCCTGTCGGTCAGGATCCTCGCCAATACGGGAAATGCTGTAATTGACATGGCTACGCCCATGAACAAAGCAAAGCTCGTAAAGGAAACGTCGCTCGTCGAGAGTCGCGGGTACAGATCAAGGGCCAATATCGCGCCAAGCACAAATGGCACCAAGATACTCGCATGGGAGGTCGCTATGGCGCCGCGCAAGCGCTGGCGGATTAGGCCGGCGTGGAGTTCGAGCCCGACACAGAACATGTACAGGAGCACGCCCAATTGTGCGATGACGCCGAGAAATGGCGCGCTGCTAGGCGGGAGGATGAGCGCGGAAATTTCCGGTCCCAGGAACGACGGTCCAAGTACGATGCCAGCCACCACCTCGCCGATCACCGGAGGCTGTCCCAGGTATAAAAAGCACTTTGCCAAGATCAGCCCGGTGACGATCACGGCGGTGAGGGCAATCAGGACGTGCATGAAGATCTCGGGTTTGGTCGCGGTCGCGCCCGCAAGGGACTTCGGTGTAAAGGGCGGCGGAGCAACGAGAGTCGCCCCGTAATTGTGGACGAAAGAAAGAATGACAGCGGCTCCCACTATCATTAAACCGTACCCAGCGATGATCCCGATTAATCCCTGTCGAGAGGGGCGATGTAACTCGACGCCCGGTGTCTTGGTATCGACATTGTTCATTATATTCGGCCTTAAAAAATAGCGCCGAGTGCGATTCTAACTTTCTCACGTAGGTGAGCAACAATTGCGCTTATCTTGCTCAATTGGCGTGACTCGTGAGGTGCGCGGTCCCAAGGTAGATCACGATCCATCCCATCAGGAGAGTCAATATATTCAAGACGAGCCATCGAATGCTCGACCATTCGGTGACCACCCGATGAAACGGACTGCGTTCAAAAAAAAATAGATCGATGGCATTACCCGCCGGCCGCGAACAGATATAGAGACCCAGGAAAACGCTGATGGAGCCGTCCACCATAGGGTAGCCCGTCAACGTCTGTCGCTGCTGAAACCAAATGCTATATGCCGCCGCGAGCGTTATCAGAACGAGCAAAAACTTTGTCTGCCGATGATACGGCTCATTGTTCATACGCGGCTTTCGCAATTGTTCGCAATCTTTGCGCGTTCTATCGGAATCAATGCAATCTGTAAAGAAACTCGAAAGCTGATTTTGCCTGGCGGCTTTTCAGTAGGACAATGTTTGACAGTAAGTTGCGATTTCCATATACCCAAGCGATAAGTGAGATTTTCTCGATTTCCGAGAGGAGGTTTAGCGAGCGATGATGCCTCAGCACGATAATTTCTACGACGTTTATTCGAAGGCGAAAAAGATCAAAATAAAGTGGCCGCACGGCGCGCGCATGGCGATTGCGTTGGCGGGTAATTTGGAAGCTTGGACCGAGATTCCCAATCCCAAGCATCGGCGCACGCATCATGTCGGCGGTTCCAATCCGATCAAGGAAGACGATGTCGTCTCGCTCTACGATTGCCGTACAGCGAGCGAAAACGATTACGGCGGACGCACGGGGGTGTGGCGCATCCTGCGCATTCTCGACAAGTACGGGGTGAAGGCATCGTTTAACACCAACGCATTGTGCATCCATCGTTATCCCGACGCCGTGAAAGCGGTGCACCAGCGCGGCCACGAGATCGTCGGCCATTCTTATGCCGAGGATACGCAACTGATTCACTTGACCGAAGCGGAGGAGCGCGACGAGATTCGTACTTGCGCCAAGATGTTTCAGGAATTTGCCGGCGTTCGCCCGACCGGATGGTTGACGTCCGGCATGCGTCACACGGAGCGCACACTCGGCATCCTGGCCGACGAAGGTTATGCCTGGCATGGCGATGCGGTGAACGATGATAATCCGTATCCAGTGAGCATTAATGGCAAGACGATGATCATCGTGCCGTACAAGAACGCGGTCAGCGGTTTGAACGATACTGGCATGTATCGCCGAGGTATTACCGCCCGCGATGTGTTCAACTCGTTCAAGGACGAGTTCGATCTTTTGTACGAAGAGTCGGCCGAAGAGCCGAAGATGCTCACTCTCGCGATGCACTGCCAGATGGCATTTCCCGCGACGGGCAAGGTTTATGACGAGTGTATTAAATATGCCAAGTCGTTCCCCGATCTATGGTTCGCGAAGCGCTGTGAGATCGTCGAGTGGGTGAAGCAGAAGTGTCTATAAGAAAGGGGTAATGGAGTATTGGAGTGATGGAGTAATGGGCTCGGATCGTCGGAGTCTGCCCAGCACTCCAGTATTCCAATACTCCAACACTCCAATCTTCAGAGGAGCCTTTCCATGTGTGACACAGCGGACGACGGCGTCGGCATCAGCGATACGGTTTCGCGTGAAATACAGCTACGCAACCGCGGGTTGCGAACGGCGGATATCTCCGCGTTGATGCCGTTTGCCCGCCAGCTCGCCAACTCACGCGAGAACCGTGACAGTCACATCGGCTTTGTCGGCTATAACAAGACGGTGGCAGGGGACAAGATACTTATCGCCATCGACCGCGAGTACGATTTGGATGTGCCGCATGCCTTGGCAGCCGCGCTGCGCGAGAAAGGCGCCCATGTCGATATCCTCGTCGCCGACATGGGCGATCCGGATCGTGTTTTCGCTTACACGGATGAGGTTGAGGTCATCATGCGGCGCGAGCCCTGGGACAACAAGCCGCGGCGCTGGGAAGGGATGCCTTATATAGAAGACTTCGCGCTGCGGAGCGCGTACAGTCTACTCATCCACGGCAAGGGCGGGCCGATCCCGAAGACCGAATTTCGTTACGAACAAATTCCCTGGCTGCGGGCGGAACATTTTCTGCAGCGCTCGACAACGTATCCGCTCGATCTTCATCTGTTGATCAACAAGAAAACCTGGTATCCGATCTGGGAATACGGGCGTGGCGGACGTGCAAGGTTGACCGACGCCGAGGGTACGGACCTGTCGTGGACATATTGGGAGGAATATTACGACGGCACGCGGTACGGTTTTTCCTCGACGCCGCGCAACGGCCATCTGTTCGGCCATCCGGTGCCGCCGATGATCGCCAAGGAAGACGCCGCAGGTGTCGTGTCAGGAACGACGAGTCATTTTTCGCGCGCTTTTCCGCAAGTCAAAGTCGAATTGGAAGGTGGACAGATCGTCAAGGTCATCGGTGGCGCTGCCTATGGCGACGCGTGGCGTGATTTGCTTGAAGAGAGCAAGCGCACACAATACCCTTGCTTTCCACGTCCAGGGTTGTTCTACCTTTGGGAAGTGGCCATTGGCACCAATCCCAAGATCGCGCGCCCCGGTAGTATCGAAAAGCATTCGTCCGGCGGTTTTGAATGGGAGCGGCGCCGCTCGGGCGTGATCCACATGGGCTTCGGCACGCTGTGGCGCTCGGCCGAGGAGAAGTGGGCGGGCGAGAACGGCATCCTCTACGGCCACCTGCACATTCATCTCTTATTTCCGACCTTCACGATCACCACCAAGAGTGGCAACGAACACACGATCATTCGTAACGGCAGACTCACCGCACTTGACGATCCCGAGATTCGTAAGCTCGCCGAGAAATACGGCGATCCTGACGATCTCTTGCGCGAAGATTGGATCCCGCAGATTCCCGGCATCACAGCGACGGGCTCCTACGACGACTACGCGCGCAATCCGGGAAAGTGGATTTACGGACAGAGCGCATAGCTGAGCTTGCGCTCGTTCAAGCCGTTCAAATCGTTTTCAATAGCGGCACAACCTAAGAATAGCGCAGGCCATGCTCTTGAAGTCACGGGTAGCGATCGATATTATCCCGGCGAAGGAGAGTGTTGAATGGCGGGACGAACACTTTACGATAAGATTTGGCAATCTCACAGCGTCGGCGTTTTGCCGACGGGACAGACCCAGCTTTTCATCGGACTTCATTTAATTCACGAGATTACCACGGCGCCTGCTTTCGACATGCTGCGCGAAAAGGGCATGGACGTGCCGTTTCGCGAGCGCACCTTTGCGACCGTGGACCACATCGTGCCGACGGATATTCGCAAGCGACCGTTTCTCGACAACGAAGCCGAAGAGCTCATTCAAGCGCTCGAGAGAAACGTCGATCAGTTTGGTGTCGAATTTTTCGGTATTGACAGCATGAACCAAGGTATCGTCCATGTTATCGGCCCGCAATTGGGCCTCACTCAGCCGGGCATGACGCTTGCCTGCGGCGACAGCCACACGAGCACCCACGGCGCTTTCGGCACTCTCGCCTTCGGCATCGGCACCAGCCAGGTGCGCGACGTGTTGGCGACGCAAACGCTGGCGATGGACAAGCTCAATGTGCGCCGAATCAATATCAAGGGGGAGCTCGGCACCGGGGTTTATCCCAAGGATGTGATTCTGTACATCATCCGCCATCTCGGCGTCAGCGGCGGAAAAGGGTTTGCCTATGAGTACGGCGGCCCGGTGATCGACCGCATGAATATGGAAGAGCGGATGACGGTCTGCAACATGAGCATCGAGGGTGGGGCGCTGGTCGGTTACGTCAATCCGGACCAGACGACTTTCGACTATCTCAAAGGGCGGCCGCATGTGCCGAAAGGCGACGGCTTCGATCGCGCGGTCAATTACTGGAAGTCGGTGGCTTCCGACGCGGATGCCAACTATGACGATGTCGTAAATTATGACGGCAAAGACATCGAGCCGACGGTGACCTGGGGCATCAACCCGGGGCAGTCAGTCGGAATTTCCGAAAAACTTCCGACACCGGAAGAATCCGTGGATCCGGAGGGAGTGAAGAAAGCCTACGAGCACATGGGTTGGAAACCCGGCGCGCCGATCCTTGGTACGCCGGTTAATGTGGCGTTTATCGGCTCTTGCACCAACGGGCGTCTTGTGGACCTGCGCGCGGCAGCGAAAATCGCCAAAGGTCGGAAGGTCAATGCTAATGTTCGAGCGCTGGTGGTACCCGGTTCGGCGGAGGTGAAAAGACTCGCGGAGCAAGAAAGGCTCCATGAAGTATTTATTGAAGCCGGCTTCCAGTGGCGCGAGGCCGGTTGCTCGATGTGCCTGGCGATGAATCCGGACAAGCTCAACGGCCGCGAGATCTCGGCGTCTTCATCGAACCGCAATTTTATCGGCCGGCAGGGCAGCCCGCAGGGGCGAACTTTGTTGATGAGCCCCGCAATGGTTGCAGCGGCGGCGTTGAACGGCAAAGTCGTCGACGCGCGCGAATACGAATAGGCGAGGACCCATGAGTGAAATCGTAAAGATCACCAAAGTCAGTGGGACGGCCGTGCCGATTCGCGGCAATGATATCGACACCGACAGGATCATTCCAGCACGCTATCTGAAAGAGGCGACCTTTGCGCGTATGGGTGATTATCCGTTCTTCGACGAGCGCTTTGATGCCTCGAAGAAAAAGAAGGATCATCCCTTTAACGATCCGGAATACAAAGGCGCTTCGATTCTTTTTGTCAATAAGAATTTCGGCTGCGGCTCCTCGCGCGAGCACGCGCCGCAGGCGCTTTATCGTTTCGGTATTCAAGCGATTGTCGGCGAATCTTTCGCGGCGATCTTTGCGGGCAATTGCACGATGATGGGCTTGCCCACCGTGGTCGTCGGCGGCAAAGAAATCGAGCAGCTGATGAAGAGTGTCGAGGACAATCCGCGAACGGAATACACGGTCGACCTGGAAAACAAAGCAATTTCCTATGGCAGTCAAAAAATCGCCATAGCGCTGCCGGAGACTTATCGCACGGCGTTGACGAAGGGTTTCTGGGACTCAACCACGTTGTTGCGCTCCAATCTCGATGAAGTGAAGAAAACCGCGGCGAAGTTGCCTTATATGACCGGGTTCAGCCGTTAGTAGGAAGTTCCGCCCTTGAACCTATTTGTCGTGCACCGCTGATATTTCCAAATGGGTGAAAGAATCGTCTCCATGCACGCCGCGCATCGCAGCGGCAAGGAAGTCATCGATGGCTTTCTGTCTCGTCCCAGCGCCGGTGGCGAGCGAACCGCAATTGTATTGGTGCATGGCTATCGCGGCCTCGACGACGGCCAACGAGCGGTGACCCGCCGGTTTGCCCAGGAAGGGTTCGTCTGTCTATCGCCGGACCTCTTTCATGGCCAAACCTACCATACGCTCGAAGACTGCGCTTTGAAAAAAACCTCCCTCGATCTTCCGACGGCAGCAAAAAATATCGTCGATAGCGTGCCGTATTTGCGCAAGCTCCCCTGGGTCGGCAAGGAGAAAATCGCGGTGTTGGGATTTTGCATGGGCGGCGGACTGGCGCTATACGCACTCGCGCAATCTAAGGCCTTCGCCGCGGGTGTTATCTACTACCAGAGCCTGTTTCCTGATCCGGGGGAATTGAAGGATATCAGCGCGCCCCTGCTCTGCCACTATGGCACCGACGACCCGGGCACGACGAAAACTGAGATCGCAATGTTTCGCCAGACCCTGAAGAAGTACAAGAAGAAGTACGAGATCGAGATGTATCAAGGGGCTGGACATGCGTTTCTGAATAATCCGCAAACAAAAAATCCAGCGAACCGCGAGGCCGGCGAAAAGTCGGTGGCAAAAACGGCAAAGTGGCTTAAAAAAGCCTTGGCGTAAAAGCGCCATACATTGCAAGGAGGTTTCCAGTGGCGAATAAGTGGGACGAGCGCAAGAAGGCGCAGGAAGACGAATATTTCGTCAAGAAAGAACGTGAGCTGCTCGCCAAGATGAAACTGCAACAGGAAGCGGAAGCCAAAGAGGCCGCGAAAAAAGCCTCGTTCATGAAATGTCCCAAATGCGGCGAGGCCCTCAAAGAACGCAGCTTTCAGAAAATCGCTATCGACCAATGCACTGCTTGTCACGGCATTTGGCTCGATGCGGGCGAACTCGAGCAAGTGGCGGAAAAAGACAACGCGAGCTGGCTGGGCAAGTTTTGGCAGAAAAGCAGTTAGCAACGGGAACCTCGATGCAACGAGTCGTTGCCGCTTATTTAATTTCTGCGGTCTAAGTCAATTTGAAGGAGGCACCTATGAGTCGATTTGAGCGGTTTTTGTCGCTCGCCATAATCGTCGTTGTTATTTTTACAAGCGACGTGAACCTCAACTCGCTGCATGCGCAGGAAGGCAAGATCGTCCCCTACGTACCGACGCCGCAGGAAGTCGTCGATCGCATGCTGGAATTGGCCCAGGTTAAGAAGGGCGACGTGGTCTATGATCTGGGCTCGGGTGACGGGCGGATTGTCGTCACCGCCGCGAAGAAGTACGGGGTCAAGGCGATTGGCTTCGAAATCGATCCGCAGCGGATCAAAGAGTCCCACGAAAACATCAAGAAGGCCGGCGTGGAGAATCTCGTCGAGATTCGTCAGCAGGACATCCGCAACGTCGATTTATCGCAGGCGAGCGTGCTGACGATGTATCTTTTGCCAGAGGTCAATCTCATGATCCGGCCGAATATCTGGAAGCAGATGAAACCCGGCTCGCGAGTCGTATCCCACGATTTCGATATGGGCGATTGGAAGCCGTTGAAAACGGAGCATATCAAGGACGGATCGAGTTGGGAGCATACGCTCTATCTCTGGCACGTCGAGGCGGCGAAGAAATAGAGCTCTTGATGCGCATCGAGCCGACGAGCGGAGTGCGCGCCCGGTTCGATGGCTTGCACCGCCAGTGATTGAGGACCCGTTGATTGAGCGACGGCGCAGCGCGTGGGTCGGCAAGCCCCGGCTGGCTTCAAGTCTGCGGTTGTCGAGGTAAATGATGAGGTTGCAAACTACGATACTGGCAGTTTGGTTGGCGCTGAGCGTTGTGCCGGATCTCGGCCGTGCGCGGGAGATCAAGATCGGCGTTGCCGAAGCTTTAACAGGTAATGCGTCGCAATATGGCTTGCCGATCCGTAAGGGCTTCGAACTTGCCACCGGAGAGATCAACGGCAGTGGCGGCATCAATGGCCAGAAGTTGGAGCTGGTAATCGAGGACGAGCAGGGCAAGAAGGAAGAGGCGATCAACGTTTTCAAAAAGCTGATTTTCCAGGACAAGGTATTGATGCTATTCGGTCCAACGCTGTCCAACTCCGCGCAGGCGAGCGATCCCGTCGCTCAAGGCGCGAAAGTTGTCGTTTTCGGCACGTCCAACACCGCTGACGGTATTACTTCGATCGGCAACTACGTTTTTCGCAACTCGGTCACAGAGGCGGACATTCTCCCGGTGACGCTGAAGATTGCCGCGCTCAAGACCGGCCTTAAGAAAGTGGCAGTGCTCTACGGCAACGACGACATTTTCACCAGGAGCGGCTATGACAATTTCAAAAAAGCGCTTCAGGATTTGAAGATTCCGGTGACGACGACAGAGACGTTTGCGAAAGGCGACGTGGATTTTAAGCCCCAGCTAACCAAGATCAAAGCGAGTAATGGCGATGCCGTCGTATTGTCGGCGTTGGTCGCGGAGGGCGCGCCCGTCATGGTCCAAGCGCGTCAATTGGGGTTGACGCTGCCGTTTATCGGCGGCAATGGCATGAACTCACCGCGTGTGTTCGAGCTCGCCAAAGAGCATTCGGATAATCTCTGGGTCGGTAGCCCTTGGTCGGTGGAGAATCCGGCGGCCGAAAACAAGCGCTTTATCGCCGCTTATCAAAAAGCTCACGGCTCGCCCCCCGATCAGTTCGCGGCACAGGCCTACGACGCCATGTATATCGTGGCGCAAGCGCTAAAGAAGCTTAAGCTCACCGGCAAGCTGGAGGCGGATCGCAAGGCTCTTCGCGATGCGTTGCCCGCTGCGCAATGGAGCGGCGCGACCGGACCCTTCAAGTTCCGCCAAGTGGTGGGGCGCGATGGCAAACCGGCGGGCTACGACGCCGTGCAAACGGCGATCGTCATGGTGACCAAGGCCAATCAGTACGTCATTCAAAAATAGCGCATGCTTGCGCAGCAATTTATCAACGCGATCTCTCTCGGCGGAGTTTACGCTCTTTTCGCCATCGGCTTCACGTTAGTTTTCGGTGTTTTGAACGTCATCAACTTGGCCCACGGCGCGGTTTTTATGATCGGCGCCTATGCGGCTTTGCAGGCGGTGGCGCAGCTGCGCCTGCCGCTGCTCGGCGGCATTTTCGTGGCAATGCTGGTTACCGGCGTCGCCGGTTGGATTCTCGATAGGTGGATCTTCGCGCCTCTGCGCGCTCGTCGCGCGCCGCACCTGGCGCCGATGATCGCGACGATAGGTGTGGCCATTTCACTCACGAGCGCGATTGAGGGCTACTTCGGCGCGCACAACCAGCGCTTCCCGGCGGAGCTGCTGCCGGCCGAGACCTTGAGTCTCGCGGATATCCGAATTACTTGGCTGGAGCTGAGGATTATCTTGCTTTCACTTACGCTCATGGGCCTATTGCTTTGGGGATTAAAGCGCACCCCTGTGGGCCGTGCGCTACGCGCCCTATCGGAATCCGCAAAAGCAGCGGCGCTCCTAGGCGTCAATGTCGAAGGATTGTTCCGCTTGACCTCCGTGATTGGCGCAATGCTTGGAGGCGTGGCTGGCGTGCTCATCGCGCTTTATTCCAACGCGGTGTTTCCGCATATGGGACAGCCGATGCTCCATAAAGGTATCGCCATCGTCATCCTTGGAGGAATGGGCGATATCCGTGGCGCTCTGCTCGGCGCGTTTTTCCTTGGATTTGCCGAGGTGTTTTCAGTCGCCTACATCGGGTCGACGATGCGTGACGCCGTCGCTTTCGGATTGCTCTTCACGATCTTGCTGGTGCGCCCGCAAGGCCTGTTCGGCCACTCGGCGCAGCGCCGGGTGTAATGGCAGTGCTATCGTTTGTTCGATCGACTCCAGATTGACTTCATGGAATGGTTCGACAATTTCTGGGCAACGTACAGTACATTGGTGCTTTCTGTCGGCACCAATGTCCTCCTTGCGCTGTCGATATATTTGACGCTTGCCTGCGGGCTGCTCACCGTGGCCAATGCTGCGTTCATGGGGATTGGCGCCTATGCCGCGACGCTGCTCACACTAGGTACAGGGTTCCATTCCTGTGCGCCATCCTCGGTGGCGTGCTCTTGCCGGCCCTGGTGGCGTTGGCGATCGGCCGGCCGACGCTCAGATTGTCGGGTGTCTATCTGGCGATGGCGACGCTGGCTTTCGGTGAAGTCGTCCGCATCGTGATCCTCAACGCGGAAACCCTGACGGGCGGTGCGCTCGGCCTCAACGGTATCCCACAACTGACTGGCTGGTACGATGTGGCGCTGGCGGTCAGCGTCACGCTTTATGTGCTGCTGCGCTTAGCGCATTCGCGTGTTGGACGAACAATGACGGCGATCAGTCAAGATGAAGTAGCGACCGAGCTCATGGGGCTCAACGTCAGAGCGTATAAACTATTTTCCTTTGTCTTGGGCGCAGCGCTCGCCGGGTTGGCTGGCGGGCTTAACGCCCATTTTACCCATTTTATCAGTCCCAACGAATACGGCTTCGAGCGCGGCGTGGAAATACTCGCCATGGGCGTGCTTGGCGGCGCCGCGAGCCCATGGGGCGCGCTGATTGGCGCCGTGGTGATCACGCTATTGCCGGAGCTTCTGCGCGGACTCGGCCATTATCGGCCGCTGCTCAATGGCGTCATTTTGATCGTCATCATTCTCTACTCGCCCAAAGGGATTTGGGATATTTTACAATCCGTGACGCGCCGAGCGCCCCAACCCCCGCCAGCAAGTCGATGCTGACGCTAACATCCGTTTCTAAGCACTTCGGCGGATTGCGCGTACTCCAAGACGTCAGTCTTGGGATTCCCGAGAAAGGTATTTTTGGCTTGATCGGTCCGACGGCGGGGCAAAACGACCGTCTTCAACCTGATCACCGGTCTGCTTACTCCGAGTGACGGCGTGATAGAGTTTTCTGGAGATCGCATCGACGGGCTGCCGCCGTATCAGATTACCCGCCGCGGCGTAGCAAGGACGTTTCAGAACGTTCGTCTGTTTAAGGAGATGACGACGTTGGAAAATGTTCTTGTGGCGATGCGCGATCCGACGCGCTACGGCAACCTCGCAGCGCTATTGCCTTGGACGAGAAATCGGAACACGGAACAGCGCGAGCGCGAAACGGCTCGCGGACTTTTGTCGCGAGTCGGGCTCGCGGATAAGTCCAATTTGTCCGCCGGCACGCTTTCCTACGGTGAACAGCGCCGTGTGGAAATTGCGCGCGCGCTTGCGACGTTGCCCAAACTGCTGCTCCTCGACGAGCCCGCCGCCGGGATGAACGTCGCCGAAAAACGCGAGTTGATGAGTGAAATAGTCAAGCTCGGTGAGAGCGGTCTGAATATTATGATCATCGAGCACGACATGCGTTTCATCATGGAATTATGTCGAGATATCGTTGTGTTAAATTTTGGTCAGATCATCGCCCGAGGCGGGCCTGGCGAAATTCGTGGGAATTCCCAGGTTATAGAAGCCTATCTAGGGAGCGAGGATCGACCCGAGGCGAGCGAGAAGCCGGACCGCGCTCGTAAAAGTCGCCGGATTGCAAGTGCATTACGGCGTGATCGAGGCGGTCAAGGGCATCGACGTCGTGCTCGAGCAAGGCGAGATTACGGCGCTCCTCGGCGCTAACGGCGCGGGCAAATCGACCACTTTGTTGGCGCTCTCCGGTTTGCTCAAGCCGACGGCAGGCTCGATCCTATTCAACAATGCCGACGTCAGCCGGCTCGCGCCGCACGAAATCGTCGCCCGCGGGCTCGTCCAGGTCCCGGAAGGTAGGGAGATTCTCACGACTCTTACAGTAAGAGAGAATCTGCTCCTGGGCGCATATCGGCGTAAGCACGGGGATGAAATTGCCGCGGATCTGGACCGACTGCTCACTTTGTTTCCGCGCTTTGCAGAAAGGCTCGATGGCCTGGCCGGTAACCTTTCGGGCGGTGAGCAACAGATGTTGGCGATCGCGCGCGCGTTGATGGCGAAACCTCGCGTGCTGCTCCTGGACGAGCCGTCGATGGGCTTAGCCCCCGTTCTCGTCCAGGAGATTTTCCAGACTCTGCGCGCTCTCAATCGCCAAGGGTTGACAATATTTCTGGTCGAACAAAATGCCCGCCAAGCACTGGCCATTGCCCATCGCGGCTATATCATGGAAAATGGTCGCATCTCGCTGGCGGGTCCGGCCAGCGAACTTCTAGACAATCCAAAAATTATTGAAGCTTACTTGGGCGCGTAGAGTATCGGTCCAGGCTTATGACGCCGCCGCGCCCGAGCCAGCCGACGTCGTTCCGGCGCACTCGGAGTATTCACGGCGTTGTTTCTGGTTGTTCGTTTTTTCACTTTTCCTGCACTTCTTTGTAGGACTTTCCTACGGATGGCGGTGTTAATTTCTGAATTTGTCGCTATTTGGCCACGTAAGTCGTCCTTGCAGTGCTGGCACGGATTCTGCCTATCTTCAGCGTTGAATGCTCGACCCAAGGCAGGAGGTTTAAACAATGGATGAAATACTGACAGCCGGTGAAGTCGCAGAGCTTTTGCAGATACACCCGCGCACGGTCTACAAGCTGGTCAAAGAAGGCTCTATACCGGGTCGCAAGTTCGGCGGCGGATGGCGCTTCAGCCGGAGTGAAATCATCGCGATGGTCTCGCCGTTGGGCAATGCCCCGGCGCCGCGTAAAATGCACACCGAAGAACGCTAATTTCTTAGTTCGATTACCACACTATTCATTTATCCAGGGTACCGATCGCGGCTGTACAGCCTGATTGGTGCCCACGGATGGGTGTGTCTTTCACATTTTCCACGTATTTTGCCCGGTCTTGACTTCCCGCGCGCTCAAACGTTAGGACATACGAGCGACAATTTTTTTCATAGATAGGATGGTCCAATGGGTGGTGCGCTGGCGGGAATCAAGGTCGTGGAAGCGGCGAGCTACGTTACCGGTCCGTTCGCCGCGCAACTATTGGCGGACATGGGCGCGGACGTCGTCAAAATCGAGGAACCCAAACGCGGCGATCCGTTCCGCGGTTGGGGCGAGAGCAACTATGCGGCAACGTTTTGCAGCCTAAATCGCAACAAGAGAAGCGTGACGCTCGATTTGCGCGCGGACGAAGGCCGAGAGATCGTCCTTAAGCTCGCGTCCAGCGCCGATGTGCTGATCCAAAATTTTCGTCCCGGAGTGATGGAGAAGCGCGGCTTGGGCTACGACGATATTAGGAAAATTAACGGCAAAATCGTTTACTGCTCGATTTCCGGCTTCGGCCCTAAGGGGCCCTATCGGGATATGCCCGGCTACGACACAGTTGGCCAGGCACGCAGCGGTTTGTTGAGCCTGCTGACCGATCCGGGAAAGCCGCAGGGCATGGGAATTTCGTTTTCCGATCACTTGACCGGCATGTACGCGTGCTACGGTGTTTTGAGCGCGCTGATGAACCGCATGCTCACCGGAGAGGGGCAGCATGTTGAGACATCCCTGTTGCGGGCTTCAGTGTCCTTCGTCGGTGAGAATGCCGCGCGCTACTTCGAGACCGGACATGTGCCGCGGCGTAAGCACCGCACGACGACGGCGGGAGTTTTCGCGTTCGAGGATCAGGAAGGCTTGCCATTTGTTCTGCACATGTCCTCGCCCGATAAATTCTGGCGCAACATGTTCGCGGTAGTGGGTAAGCCGGAGTGGGCTGAGGATCCGCGCTTTAATAACCGCAAAGTGCGAGTGGAAAATTACGACATTCTCGTCGAGCAGCTGACCCCGATCTTTCGCGGTGGGCGGCGCGAGGACTGGTTGCGCCGGTTGACCGAAAATGACGTTCCGGCAGCGCCAATCAATACACTGGACGAGGTGTTCGCCGATCCGCAAGTGAAAACTTATGGCTTCCCGGTGGAAGTCGAACATCCGAAAATGGGCAAAATGAAACTGATCGGCAACGCCGTCGATATGAGCCGCACGCCGCCAAGCATCGACCGGCCACCGCCGGTGCTTGGAGAGCACACGGACGAAATTCTCACGGCGTTGGGCTATGACGGCCCTGCGATTGTCGATCTCCGCACTAAGGGATCGATCTAAACAGGTTGGAGTATTGGAGCGATGGAGTAGTAGGCGACGTTGGGACAAATTCCAACACTCCAATATTCCCTCACTCGAGAATTTCCCTCATGCGCCATCCGAATCTGATTGCTTTGTCACACGATCATCATCATGGTTTGGCGCTGGCGCTACGCTGCCGTAAGCAGTCGTTGGGACAAATCAAGCCGATGGGCGCAGCCGGTCTGCGCGCGCGCGCGCAGGAATTTACCGCTTTTTACGCGAGTAACCTCGTAGCTCACTTTCGCGCCGAGGAGGAAGTGCTATTTCCCGTGCTTCGTTCGACGGTACCCGAATCGAGCCCAATCATCGACGAACTGATCCACGACCATAGCGAGATTCGTCGAGGGGTGGCGCAACTTGAAAGCGTCGCGGGCCTGGCAAAATTGATTTTTGACTTAGGCGACCTACTCGAACGTCATATCCGCAAAGAAGAACGGGACCTGTTCCCGCTCTTCGAGCAGCATATCGAAAATTCCCAGGCCGAGATCGTCGGTGCAGAGCTTAAAAAACTCTTGGGGACCGTAACTCCTTCATGAGAGCAGTGCGATTTTATGAGTACGGAGGGCCGGAAGTCCTGCGTCTGGAAGAAGTGCCTGCGCCGGTTCCTGTGGAAGAGGAAGTGCTTCTAAGAGTCTCTGCCACCAGCATCCGGCGCAATGACGCTACGATGCGCGCCGGGCAGGAACGCTACTTCCGTGTGTCGTTGCCGTTTCAACTGGGCCGGGAATCGAGCGGTGTCGTCGCTGCGGTTGGCGCCGGGGTGGTGGGATGGAAAGAAGGCGATGAAGCGATCACGAGAAACATCACTCCGTGCGGGACCTGCGACAATTGCCGCGCTGATCTTGCAGAGATGTGCCGCTCGCCGAGATATCAGGGAGTTTCTTCGTGGGGCGGATACGCCGATTACATTACGGTTCCCGCGCGAAGTCTCGTTAGCAAGCCGCGCGGGCTTGCCCATGATCAGGCGGCGTCGTTTCAAGGGGGCACTCTTACCGCCTGGCACAATCTGATCACCCAAGGACGCTTGCAGAAGGGTGAGACGGTGTTGATTCCCTCAGGCAATGGAGCTCTGGGCAGCGCAGCGGTGAGCGTCGCTCATTACGCCGGCGCTCGCGTCATCGCGACCGTGCGCGGGCCGGAAAAAGCCCGGCGTCTTACGGCATTCGGCGCCGATGAAGTCGTCGACTCGACTAAGGAAAACGTCACTCAAAGAGTCAAAGAGTTGACCCACGGGCGAGGCGTCGATCTGATCTTCGAAACGGTCGGCGGCGCAGGCTTTGAGCAACTCGCCACCACGATCAAACCGAACGGCAGGATCGTGGTGCCGGGCAGCGCTTCCGGGGAAACGCTTTCATTCAAGGTCTCGCCATTGATATTCAATCAGGCGACGGTGATATTTTCCAAGGGCAGCCGCCCGGACGAATGCGAGAGAGTTTTGTCACTTCACGGAGCGGGCCGTCTGAAGGTAGCGATCGGCCACGTCTTTACACTGGACAGAGCGGCGGACGCCCATCGAGTGTTCGAGTCGCGCCAACAATTTGGCCGAGTACTGCTGGACGTTGGCGGATCAGGGCTTTGTCCCAACGCCTGATCGTGGCGGCTATACTCAGGCAATCATGTCTGAGTATGTATTTCCCGAGATTGGCGGGCGGAACTCGCTAGCAGTCCGCGACGGCCCCGGCGACGACAAAAGTTTCTCACCGTAGGGGGTGCCTCTACACGCGTCAAATCGACCAAACCGGCGCCGAAGGACTCTACCAGTACAAATATTTCGTCACCTTCGAGACTGAAAGGGCGCGGTGGTGTGGCGATCCCTGCTCGAAATGCGGCGGCGCCGACGAACATGAGCATGCGGGCTTCGTCATCGGCGGTGACTGCACCGGCAGATTTCAGTTGGTTGGACTACTGGCCGCAGAGGGCGGGCCTCGGTAGCCATAGCCGATGCGCCAGTAAAGTTGTCCGACATTTCGCCCGTCGATCTCTAGAGTTTCCGTGAAGGTGTCCGTCATACGCTCAAAAAACTTATGGTAGGGACGCCTCGTTAATCTCTCGGCGCGCAAATCCACCAGGATAATGGTTCTGCTGACCTGAGCGGAGCTAGGAAACCAATACCCCCACATGAGACCTCGATCACCGAAAAAGTGAGTTCCACCACCGTTCTTGAATCTGTTGCCGTCCAGTTGATCGTAGAAAGCCAGCTCGCTGGTGATCATATACCTGTCCATTCCAACCACTAGAGCTTTGGCGCCGGTTTCAACCTCGATCTTTCGTTGGAGCGCATCGATTTTCATCCCCACCACTTTCCACGGTCCCAGGAGCCGGCCCTCTGACATCGCTCCCGCCCACGGTAGACCCAAATTGATGTAGTAGAACCCGGCGCTCAATAAGAGAAGGAGCGCCGTCAGATTCGGCACCCATAGCCGCCGCACGAGCAGAAATATTTTCCCGGTGGGTTGAACCTCCGGCCCATGGTTTGCGCTACCCACGGAATAATCGCTAGCCAGAGGGGGGCCGTCCAGTTGAGTTTAGGTTGGTGGAGGAAGCTAAAAAGCAAAAATACGGATAGTGGCACGAGCGTGAACATCGAACCAAACAGCCATTGACGTCGATAGTCCGGCGTCTCTTGACCCGGCACGGTGTTGTCCGTCGCCGGTGGCAGAAGAGTTTGGGCAACTGCCGCCACACCCAGGGGAGTGAGCACCAGCAGAATGGAGCCAATCAGGAAAGTCAGTGAAAAATCAAAATTGTCCGACCAGCGACGAGGGCCTTGAAAGACAAACGAGGCCCATCCCACTCGGCGTTCCAGATCAGTACGGGCAGAAAAATGGCTCCGGAAAGAAGCGCCGCGAGATAAGGTTCAACGCGAAACCACCACTGCCTAGACCGTCGGTCAACGAGCAAAAAACCCGCGGTGGTGAACGCCAGCAACAAGATCGTATATTTCGACAGTAACCCCACTCCCATGCATAAAGCCACCCCAAACCAGGAGCCACGGCTTTGGGCGATCAAGGCACGGTACAGATAAAAGAGGCAGCCCGCCCACGCGGCGAAAAGCGGCGCATCGGGGGTCATGAAAAAGCCAAAACCAAAATACAACGGCAAGACGGCCATCAGCAAAAGACAACGGAACGCGGCGTTCCGGTCGAAGACGTTGGCGGTCAAGCGAAAAATGAATCCGGCCGCAAAGGTCCAGGAGATTAACGCTGGCAGACGAACGGCAAATTCTGATCTCCCAAACAACGCCGTCGAGATCCAGATGAGCCAGGCAACCATCGGTGGGTGATCGAGGTAACTCCAGTCCAAGTTCTGCGCGTAGTTCCAATAGTAGGCTTCCTCGGGGATCAAATTCACCGGACCCATTGCAGCTAGCCTGAACGCAACGGTATACCCGACAACTACGATCGCGAGTCGTCGCCAATGATTCGGCGATGGAGATATCCACGAACCCTGCGCAAACACGACTGTGATCACGCCGAAGAACTGGACGAGATGCGCCGCGAAAGCGGCCACGAGAATGGCCGGTTGAGACGGCCAATATGAGCTTTCCAGTAAACGGGGAAAGAGGATGCCGCGAAAAAAAAGCGCCAGTAAAAAAATAATGGCGAAGCGGCCATAAAGAACTCGGACATGCAGGTCATCGACCGCAACCGCAGAGGTGTGCGCGAATATTCCTCGCGCGATCAGCGAGTAGCCTAAAAGCGTTCCCAAAGTAAAGCTAAGCAGATTGGTCGTGACGGTCGTAAAGCCATTGGCAGATAACCCGTAAAAAATTGCAATGTCTAAGATCGAAGCCAGGCCTGCGCCTGACATCAACCGGACCCCATGAGGTAGCCGGTGAATATCAAGATTACACGGAAGCGACTTCATCTTGGCTTATGCAAGAATTGACGGGAGTAGTCTGCCGTTAAAGACAGCTTTTTTCGCTTGTGCTAGCTGGCCGAAGTCTTTTGATAGATTATTACACTTCTATCGTTCTTTGTTTTTTCGTCCAACATAATCACAGCCATGGCTTAGTTATGTAGATTGACGGGGCGGTCTTAAGCGTGGAAAACTTTCCTTGCTTGGCACTTGTTATAGTACACCAGTGAAGTCCGAAGGGGAGCGAGAATGTACTCGCAGAGGAGATTATACGGACAGCGTGGTAATTCTGCCGGCCTCGCACGTCTCGGTGGTAAGGGTAATTAAACCGCGTCTTCCGGGCGTTCGTATTTGGCTTTGCCCATGCGTTCTTTGATCGTCGGATAGGCCACGGTGAAGATGGTGAGCGCAATGAGCCCAATGACCGTCGGGAACATAAGCCATTTGGCGCCGTAGGCGGCAGTAGAAATCCACAGATAATTTTCCGCGATCTTGCCGAGGGTGAGCCCCAGTATCAACGGCGGCCGCGGCCAGCCGAACTTGACCATGCAAAAACCGATAAAGCCGAAGATCAGCGTGGTGATGACGTCGTTGAGATCGTTGTTCGCGGTGAACGAGCCGATGAAAACCAGAAACATCAAGAACGGAATCAACAAGGTGCCGCGAATGAACGTCAAAGCCGCCAGATGATTCAAGATCAAGAAACACAACCCAGCCACGATGATGTTGGAGATAATCAATACCCAGACCATCGAGAAAGTCACGTCAAGGCGCGACTTGAGCATCTCGGGACCGGGATTGAGACCGACGATCAACATGGCGCCGAGCAGCAGCGCCATAGAGCCGCTGCCGGGAATACCGAAGGCAAGGGTCGGAATCAAGTCTCCGCCACGGGTTGAATTATTCGCGGTGCCTGGACCGAGCAGGCCTTCGACTGCACCTTTGCCGGCGCGCGATTTGTCTTTTAAACCAGCCACCGCGTGCGCGTAGGAAATCCATTGGGCGACGTTGGCGCCCAGAACGGGAAGGACGCCGAAGTAAACACCGATCAAGCTACAGCGGACCACCAGCCAGAAGTGGCGAAAGGTGTCTTTGACGCCTTCCATCACGCCGGTGAGTTTCCCTGGGCTTCCGCTCGCGATGCTGGTGCCGCGCACAGCCAAATCAACGATTTCGGGAATCGCAAACATGCCGACGACGACCGGAATAATGTCCAGGCGGTCCCACAGATACAGAGAGCCAAAGGTGTATCGGAGGGAGCCGGTCTGCGGATCGACGCCGATGGCCGCCAGCATCAAGCCAATACCGCCGGCCAAAAGCCCCTTGATCAAAGATGTTCCAGCCAGGGTGCCGATAAAGGTTATGCCCATGATCGCGATGATAAAAAGCTCCGGGGAGCCGAAGAGCAGCACGAGCGGGCGCATGATCGGAATCGAGAGTGCGAGAGACAGCGCGCCGATTATAGCGCCTACCACCGAGCTCATGATCGCCGCGCCCAAGGCACGCCCAGCCTCGCCGTTTTTCGACATGGGATAGCCGTCGAGTATCAAGGCGGCCGAAGATCCCTCCCCGGGGATCCCAAAAAGAACGGAGGTTAAATCGCCAGTGGTGCCCGTAACGGCGAGCATGCCGAGAAGAAAAGCAAACGCCGAAATCGGTTCTTTAATGTTGTAGGAAAATGGCAACATCAGCGCCAATGTCGAGAGGCCGCCGATGCCGGGAAGAAGACCTACCCAAAAGCCGATAGCGATACCGAGAAGCATGTAGCCAAAGGCTGGCCATGCGAGTACTTGCCAAAATCCTGAGATAAAAGCCTCAAGCATATGGATCTCCTTTGACTGCGAATTCCTTGGAGCATGCGCAATATTTTAATATTGGCATGAGCGTCAACTGTGTTTGCCGTGAGAAGTCGAAACATTTTTTCGACGAATGCAGAATAAGTCGTTGGATACCACTGACAACGCCATCTAAGTTGTAGTAGCCGCGCGTAGACGGGCGTGATTTTCTCAGTATTCGGCCAATGCCATCCGAGAATTGTGGCGCCGACAAAAAAACCAAAAAAAGTCAAGTCAAGTTTCATCTTCAGACCTCGCCATGGCGCCGGTAAAGGAGACCGCAGATTCTTCATCACTCGCTTTCGTATTTGCTTTCATTCTGCCGCGCACGGTGAAAAACAATGACGCCGTTGCCAAGAACAGCAGCGTGATGACCGCCGGGCGTCCGAGCCAGGTGAAGCCATAGCTTGCCACGGAGCGATATAGATATTTTTCCATCAAATCGCCGAGAACCAAACCGAGAATCATTGCTGGCCTTGGATACCCGTAGCGACGCATGAAATATCCCAGGAGGCCGAAAGCGACAACGACGATTAGATCTGCCGGATCGCGATTGACGCTAAAGGCTCCCATCAGGATAAAAATAAACATGATGGGAACCATGAAGGAGTAGCGAACCTCAGCCAGCTTGGCGAGCTGCGCGGCCAAGCCGAAGCCGATCAATGTACCGATGATGCCAGATATTCCTTGCAACCAAACGATGCTGTAAATAATCTCTGGATTTTTCGTCACAAGTTCAGGCCCGGGAAGATAGCCCCAGGCGAGCAACGCGACGATAAAGAGCGCGGTCACAACACCCTGAGGAAACCGAGAATCAAGGTCGTAACCAGGTCGCCGCCGTCTTTGGCATCGTTGGCGCTTTCCGGTGCAATAACGCCTCGCACATCGCCTTTGCCAAACGTCTGTCGTCCGCCTTTGCAACTCTGGGCCGCATGGCCGTAAGCCAGCCAGTCGACGACTTGGGAGCCGAGTCCCGGTACGATCCCACCCATACGCCGACGAAACTGCAGCGCACGACAAGCCACCACTCACGTAAGGCGTCCTCGCGCCATCCAATTAACTTCCCTTGAGCGGCACCGGTTGCTGCTCAACGCCGAGCTTGGTGAGCGCTAAGTCCAAGGCTGAGGGAACGCCGAACAGCGCGAGCGCGATGATGCTTATCGAAATGCCATCGAGCAAATAGGGTACGTCGAAGACGTAGCGCATGACGCCGCTCTGCGCCTGCTGGCCGACAGTTGCGAGCAGGAGACCGAATGCAGCTGCGATCAATCCTTTAATAGGACGCCGTCCCGCGAGCACAGCGACCATGCTCAAGCCCCAGAGCATAACGACGAAAAGCTCCGGCGAGCCCATGAGATAAATGATCGGTCGCGCAGCGGGAATTGCCGCGGCCAGGGTGAAGGTGCCGATCAGACATCCTAAGCCCCAGCCATAAAAGACGCGCCTAGGGCACGCCGTCCTTCGCCTTTCTTTCCCATCGGGTAGCCATCGAGCACGGTGGCCTGCGAGCTGGAACCGCCTGGGATACCGAAAAGGATTGGCAAATACGCGGCGCAAATCGCGCTGACCGAGCTGGCTCCGATTAATAGCGCAATGCCGGTGAGGGGTTCCCATTTGATAACTATCGGAAGCGTGATCGCATAGACCAGGGGCATGCCCGAACCCTGCGGCGCCACGGCGGTGAACGTGCCGATGCTTACCCCAATGAGCATGGCGAAGAAACTTTGAGTCGCAGCAAGTTCACAAAGCCTGAGCGGCTGCGGTGAAGAGAGATGTTTCCATCCGGATATCCTTCTCTCAACGTGGTGATTCTGAGCTAACGATCACGACGTCATTTTAGAGTGAAGTCAAAAAGGGAATTAAATATCGCATCAAAAAATCTATGGGTGGTTCTGGATAGAGTTCATTCAGCCCCCGATAATTGATTAAGATGCGAAGGAAACCGAAAAATGGGTTTAAATGAGAAAGACCCGATGCAACTTGTGGAGTTCTAAGACCTTATGCGATGACGAGACGGGGCGAATAGAGGACTGAGAGAGATTCAGTCGAAGAAACGGAGTATAAAATGCATAAGCATCAATTGCCGATTCCAGGATGTTATTTGCCAGGCCGGCATGCTGGATCCAATTTGGCGAGAGAGACTTGCCCTCTGACTGTAACCGCTGTGTTCCGATTCCAACTTTAGATCTTCTAGTAGATCTAAGCGAGAGAGAACGACCCAGCAGAATACGAGCACTACGGCCAGATGGTTTTTTGAACATTGGCTGGAGAATATCAGCCCGATACCATCGAATGTCAAGCCTTGTGAACGAAAATTTCATGGAGCGGTTATTGCTATGACCCAAAAAACGACGATTAATACGGTTAACCCGACGTGCATGGGCAATGTCACGATAGGCAAATTGCCTTGTTGTAAGCTTGCCGGTTTAATTCTCAAGAAATGAAATGTTTTTTGGAATATTTCCTTGCACGCTCTTCATCGCCCCGACACGAGCACCTTGTTCATTTGCTTGCCATCGATATCGACGATCTCGAAACGTGAGTTGTTCCAGCCAAAGGTTCGGGCACAGAGGGGTACGTGACCCATCTCACTAAAAAGGAAGGCGCCTGAGGTTTGGAAGCTGTCTTTTTCTCTCCCTGCAGAACCTCGATGTGAAACGGTTCCTTGAAAATATCGACCGAGAGGATCCCGGTGAGGCAACCAGGGAGCCATTTTTGTTGCACTGCTTTTAGGTTCCGTTAGCTTGGTGCCGAACGGCACATCCCCCGGTCGCTTTAAGCAAATCGTGATGGTGAGTAAGGGGTCGGTGCCGCCGTACTTATCGACGACCCAGCATGCCGAACGCAGGTTGGCCAGCGCGATACCGAAAATAACCATCAACATGAACAACTAAGCGGGGCGCGCATCGACGGCCAATTCCTTTTCGATCACGGACAACACGGGCTGGGTCATATAAACCACAGTGAACCCGGTAGTGACGAAAAGAGGTCAATGCTTGTGTCGAGGTTTGGGAGATCGGGTTCATTCTGGCAGTGTGGGTGACGCTATTGTAGGCTGGAACGATCGATCCGCTCTGATAGAGCGGTTTGAGGAGGCGTTAACGCCTCCTTGACGGCAGACTCATTTCGGCGAATTTCGAAAATTATGCCAAACCAGAGGTGATTTTGGCTTAAAAGCATAGTTACGGACGATTTTCGAGCTGCTGGCGAACTTGGTGGATCAACTTGACAGCTCAGTTGCCACTGTCTGCGCGAAGGCTATTTTTGTGCCGCCCATCTCGCTCACCTCAATTGCCTTTTCGTGTATCAATTCTTTGCGCGCGTTGCGAAACTCTTTAGCGCTATCGAGAAGTCTTGTCTGTTGATTCCCAGTCGAGCCTAGTTGCTCATAATAGTCGGTCGATCTTTAACGCTTCTTCGTGACCGTATCGCTTGAAGGCCAGACTATATATGAGCGCCCCTAGTACTTGCGGCAAAAGCAATGACGATGAGAGCTTGTTTAAAAGACCGTCTATCAGGGTCAAAGGAAATGATGTGCCCAGGCTCGCCGTGGGGCTTTGGAGTTCGAGAAGAGCCTTAAATAGCCGGTTCATCTCGGCGAAAGCCTCCTGAGTGATAGCGAATAAACATCAATGTCTGAGATCATGGGACATCTTGTGCTCGCGAAAGTTTGGTATGATAAAATGCGGTCTCGCCGGGTTCGTTCGGTCTCGGGGGAGTTGCGTTCCATCGTTCTACCGTTGTTTTTGGAAAGTGAGGAGCGATCTTTGCCGAAGCTGCAGGTACGTGAAACGACGCCTCAACATCCTTGAAATCTTCTCAATACTCGTGCAGTTCCCTGGTTTCACCGCAAGATCGACGGGAAAGTACAGCGACGCATCCTCTAGGATTTCGTTGAATCGGTTCTCGTAGATTTCCAATATTTTCGCAAGCGACTCGCGCATCTTCAGTGCCTCGTCGGCAACTGCAATCAACGAAAGAACAATCTCGGCTCGCTTGTCGCCAGCGGCAGGCGTAGCCTCCAACAGTTTGTGTTGGTCTCGTACAGGCTTTTTATCTTCAGGACTTGGCTTTCCATTCGCCAGAACATAAGTCACTCCTGCGGAACCTAACGTTATGCCGGTGAGCCGTATTCGGAGTAGAATCATCAATCCCTTGACCTGACCATCGGGTCCAGCGGCGGGTTAAACTGCCCTGCTACTAAGCCTATTCAGTCCAAGTACCCGCGGTTGGGTCCCAATGAATCGAACATCAATTCGTAACCGCTCCGGCACCGGTGTCCTCAAAATGGTGAATGGAATGTAAGGTTCGCCCAACTCCCAGTTTGCGGGATCATCAATCGGGGTATAGCGAACGGTCGTGGTATGCTTTGTATGCTTTGCGACTAGGGTAACGACGGGTTCATCGAGATTCCCAGTCTCCACCGACTCGGGCCCGCGGGAGGGAGGCGCCAGCGAGAAACGAATTTGGATCGTCGTCGATCCTGACAACGATTCTAACTGGCCACGGTTTCGGAACACGCCATTTGGGAACGTATAGTTTGAAGAGAACGCCGCCTTCCCCAGGCTTGCCAACGTAACTTGTTGTCCGTTTCTTTGGACGGATCCATAGTAGAAAATTATCTCATTGGTGCTCCCTCAGAATTTTGTGCCGGCGAGCTTTACTGATCCGAATAGAAGCCATTGTTGATTACCTGGACAAACCGTTTCTCTATCACTATCACAGCGTGTCGCAGCACTCAGATCGATATCTGCCTCAAAACGAACCGCGCCGCAATGACAACAGCCGCCATAGGTTTTCAGCATTCTTTGGTCCTCACTGAGATTTCCACGATATTAACGTTTTGGGTGAACCGCTCTGTCGATCTCACCCAATGGTTAGGGTTTTAAATCACGAAGCCACTGAAGAACTGAGATGAATTTATCGGTGCGCAGCTTGGCTTCTATCTTGACTGAGCTCTGCCTTCAGGCGATCCGATTCCTCCGCGAATTTTTCCGTCCACCCCAGCTGGCTCTGCAGCCGGTCGTGATCCTGAGCATCAAAGTCTTGGATCCCCTTTGGCCCAACCCCCGGCAAGAAGCTCGCCAGGTACAGATAGCAGCACCGCCAGCGCTCGCGTTCTTCTTCGGTAGTAGAACTCGCAAGCACTGCTAATAACGCCAGCTTTAATTCTTTTTGGGTTGCTGGCAGGCACGACTCATCCATAAGCCAAGGATTGGACTCGTTGCTGAGAACCTCAGCATATGCCCTCGAGGATCTCGTTCAGTCTAGCAGCCGTAGGGTGTTGTGCTTCCTCAGTCTTTTTGAAGGGATTCCACATCGATCAACCTAATCTTAGCATGTGCGGGTCCGCCGGAAGAGGTTTAAGGCCGATGAAGTGGTACCGCATATGCTTGGGCGCCTGCAACCATCACAAGATTGTTTGGGAGTTCAATGAAGACGTGATCAAACTCGACAGGGTGACGTCGGATGCCTACCAAGCGCTCGCAAAGATACCTAGGCGCAGATTGAAGGTCGAGATAGGGTCGTGGCGTGTTGTCACAAATGGCCAACCAGTTCGCCTCCTGCCTCCGAAACGTAGGTTCGTTTAGCATCTCAGTCTTGTGGAGCACTACGAGTGCCATTCGTGCTGCCCACTCCTGTTCTACCGATTCTCCCCATCCAACCAGGGCCCGTCCGGCTGTCGCCACGTTGCTGGAGGAGGTCCCGCACGTGGTCCG
>CAWDPO010000001.1:0-189380 GCA_963804165.1 uncultured delta proteobacterium | reverse complement strand
CAATTAGCGAGACGGCGAAATCGAGCTTAGATTGGAATGTAGTCTTGGACGAATCGTCACGGGAAGAAATTAAGGAGGGATTTCAAACCGCGGAAGCTGTCGGGTGTGTGCTTCGTCATTTTCTTCCGACCGCGTCTCTCGCTCCGTATTAATCGAACCGTCGAGGACTCCATTCTACTTGCCACGGCTTTCCGCGGAAGAACGTTCCCATTCGTCTACGCCGCTTCTCCCGTGCAGAGGATATTTATGTGCCCGAAAACGTGGTTGAATCGTAAGGAACCTTCTCAACGAATCGCTACACTCTGAACAAGACAATTTGGTGGAGTTAGAGAACTTGTTTGCGGAAAGCCTTCGTTCTCCGATGACGTTGGCACGATGGTCGGAGAGCTTTCGAGCTCTTCCAATCGTCAAAGATCGTCGTTGCGACGCGCGATGAATAGGGATCCGGAAATTCGCGAGAAAATCGCGGCAGCTTACCAGCAAAACATGGCCCCGGCCTACGAATTGGTTACGTATCGATTACCAGGTAGCTTGCGAGCCAGGTGTCTCTCTATCTGGAGCGCTTCTTCTCAGGGTTTCCTCAAATATTTTGGACCTCTGCGTGACGAGCCAAAGGCGATGTACCCGCTCTCGGGCGCGCACGACCCAAGCGGACGTGGGCTTCGTGGCGAGCATACGGCCGCGGTTCTTGACGTAAACAAACCCGTCAGATCGTGTACATTCCGAGCAACTGCTTTGCCTCTACAGATATAGCAATTCAACACTACGACTCGCTCGCTTGAATCGGCCGTAGTCGACTGGCTGCAGTATTTGGGAGTCGCCTCGTCGGTCAACAGTCGTGATCGCGGTAAGTTCGGACACGAACTAAAAGTAATGTAAGCGACGAACCACAATCACACGACCTGACGCATGTGGGAGTAGGTGTCAGTCAAGTCCTCCCCATTTTAGTGAGTAGCCTTTTGGCTGAGACGATAGTACGCTTATCTTTGAACAACCAGAACTTCACCTTCATCCTAAAGTTCAAACCCGTTTGGCGGATTTTTTCCTTTCCATGATTGTGCTTGGAAAGCAATGCCTGGTGGAAACGCATAGCGAATACTTAATTAATCGCCTTCGATTTCGCGCCGCAGCCGCAGCTGAAAATACTAGCTGGGCATCAAAGCTCAAGGTTTATTTCGTTGAGAAAGGCGTCGAAGGCTCTATGTTCCGTGAGGTGAGAATTAACGAATACGGCGCCATCCTGGATTGGCCGGAAGGATTCTTCTCGACCAGAGTCCACGCGAAGCAGAGGACATCTTGCGCGCAGCTATGGCGAAAAAACAGAAACGGCGCGAAGCGGGAAAGTAAACCTATGCCTGACACTCTCGAGCTTGCCATCGATCCTTACCTCATGTGTCCTCCCTGACCCTGGTAATTCATTGGAGCAAATAGAGTCGTTTGTCGATGCTTTGCTCGGCTGGGAGCAATATGCTACGGCGACAGAATGTGTGTTTGCTTGTCTCCGATGGTACACGCATAGCCTTACTAGAGGACGGTGAGTATCCACATCAGCACAGGTTACGAGATCTTTTGCGGGAACACCGGTACGAAGTTGTGGACCACGAAACGATATGCCGCCTGACGCAAAATCTACTCGATCGCACTCCGTCCCTGGAGGACTTCTACGGAGTTAAGGCAATACTGATTGAGGACACGAAGACGCGTGTTGCGCCAGACGCTCGTGAATCGCCTCAAGAGCAAGACTCGAGCTGGCGTTCATCGAGATGCTTGTGATCTTGTTGGTAGAACAGCATGCAACTACCGCAGTACGCCCTCAGCAAATATTCATTGCATCGGCCTTTGAGCTGGCAGGATGAGTATGCCGACCTGGCAGATGTTCAATGTGACGCGGAATTACACGATTGGCAGTGGTTAACTGAAGCGCGTCATTCTCTGCCTTCATTGCCTATGGCTGTTGCGGGTAGAATACCTTTCGCAACGAGTCACAGCACACTTCTGCGGCAACTTGGCATTTGGGAAGTGTGGGAACGTGCAGCAGAGGATCAGGCCGCCACTGATGCGATTGAAGCTTGTATAGGCGAATTGGTGAGCTTCTGGGGTAAGTGAGACGAGAAGAACACGATTTACATTGGGAGCGCACTTTCTCGAGTCTGCGCGTACCTGGGGGTTCGGGAGTCGAAGCGACTACGCGAGCCTGCTAATCGAATCTTGTGCTCGAATCATTCTGAGCATTCCGAAACATTCTATCGACGTCTTCCGCGTCAGTGCTGACTCGCCACGCCAACGCACGAGGCATGATGGCGCCATCGCATGTAGAACTCATCTTACGAAGAAGGGGCCGGCTTTCCGTCCACGTTGGAAGCTTGTTGGACGGAACCATCGAGTTCGCAAATGTGGGTGACAAGGATGAACTGACAATTCTATGACACAAAAAGGCCCACATTCTGGAGAATGGTTCTGGGCCGCTGAACACGGGCAGCTTTGTCAAGTTATCGAAACCCAGACGCTCTGGGGTGAGACGACG
The DNA here is from genome assembly GCA_963804165.1 of uncultured delta proteobacterium. Taxonomy (GTDB): domain Bacteria; phylum Desulfobacterota; class Binatia; order UBA9968; family UBA9968; genus DP-20. The sequence goes on along the minus strand of CAWDPO010000001.1, from coordinate 186,856 downwards.
TGCCGCGTCTGGCTGCCCGGCAGCGACTCCGTGGTCCGCATTCCACGTCCAGGCTCAAGTCCCTGGAGCGCAGGCACCGGCTCGCCGGACGATATCGCCTACGTCGCTGCTGCCGCACGGGTGGCTGACGCCCTGACCCAGGATGTCCTGCTCGCGCCCATCGAGTCCTCCGTCATCCCGCTGCCGCACCAGATTCGGGCCCTGTCCCGCGCTATCGCCAATGACCGGGTGCGCTATCTCCTGGCGGACGAGGTCGGCTTGGGCAAGACCATCGAGGCCGGGTCTCATCATGCGGGAGCTCAAGCTCCGCGGGCTGGTCAAGCGGACGCTGGTTATCGCCCCAAAGGGCTTGGTGAGCCAGTGGGTCAGCGAGATGCGCTTCCATTTCGGAGAGACCTTCCAGCTTGTGCTCCCCGAGGACATCAAGACATTGAACGGATCGCCCCGGCGACGGTCCGGAAAGACGGAGACAAGGGTAATCACGAGCCGGAATGCCCTGCCCGCCAACGCCTGGCAGATGTTCTCGCAGGTGGTCGTGCCGATGGACTCGGTCAAGCCCCTGGACAAGCGCCGTGGGTGGAGCGCCGCCCAGGTGGACGAGTACAACCGCGAGCGGTTCGAGGACCTGATCTCTGCTGGATGGGACCTGGTCATCGTGGATGAGGCGCACCGCTTGGGGGCAGCACCGACCAAGTGGCCCGCTTCAAGCTGGGCCAGGGACTGTCCGAGGCCGCCCCATATTTCCTGCTGCTTTCGGCCACTCCGCATCAGGGCAAGACCGATGCCTTTCACCGGCTGGTGTCCCTGATCGACGCTCAGGAATTTCCCGGACGTCGCCAGTGTCACCCGCGAGCGGGTCCAGCCGCATGTCATCCGCACCGAAAAGCGCCGCGCCATCGACGCCGAGGGGAAACCGCTGTTCAAACCCCGGCGCACACAGCTTGTCCCGGTCTCCTGGGAAGAGCGTCACCGCGATCAACAGCTCCTCTACGAGGCGGTCACCGAATATGTCCGGGAAGGCTACAACCAGGCTATGCGGGAGAAGCGAAGCTACATCGGCTTCCTGCATGATCCTGATGCAGCGGCTGGTGGTCTCCAGCACGAGCGCCATCCGGACCACGCTCGAAAAGCGGCTCGAAGCGCTGGCCGCGCCCGAGGAGCAGCTGACGCTCTGTTCCCGACTCACCTCCGAGGAGGAATGGGCGGACCTGGATGGCCAGGAGCAGATCGACATGCTGCTTCACACCCGGCTCAAGGCGCTGAAGAACGAGCGTGCCGAGGTCAAGCTCCTCCTGGATGCCGCGGCCCGCTGCGAGCAGACCGGACCGGATGCCAAGGCCGAGGCGCTGCTCGACTGGCTCTACCGCCTCCAGTCCGAAGAAGGCGACCCGGAACTCAAGGCGCTGGTGTTCACCGAGTTCGTGCCCACCCAGGAGATGCTGCGACGGTTCCTGACCGAGCGCGGATTCTCGGTCGTCTGCCTGAACGGCTCCATGGACATGGAAGAACGCAAGCGGGTCCAGGAGGCCTTCGCCCGGGATGCCCGCATCCTCATCTCCACCGACGCCGGCGGGGAAGGCTTGAACCTCCAGTTCTGCCATGTCGTGATCAACTACGACATCCCCTGGAATCCCGATGCGGCTCGAACAGCGGATCGGCCGGGTGGATCGTATCGGTCAATCCCACATCGTCCGCGCGGTCAATTTCGTCTTCGAGGACTCGGTCGAGCACCGGGTCCGGGAGGTTCTGGAGCAGAAGCTCGCCGTCATCTTCGAGGAGTTCGGCATCGACAAGACCGGTGACGTCCTCGATTCGGCCCAGGCCGGGCGGATGTTCGATGATATATATGTCGAGGCAATCCTCAACCCCGAAAAGGTCGAAGACTCCGTGGAGAATGTGGTCGCCCGCTTGCAGGAGCAGGCTCGTGAAGCGCGCACAACCGCATCCGTGCTTGGCGCAACCGAGGACCTGGAATCCGGCGAAGCCCAGCAGCTACTGACTCATCCCTTGCCCTATTGGGTCGAGCGCATGACCGTGAGCTATCTAAAGGCCCACGGCGGCCAGGCCGAGAAAAAAGCCAGAGCTGGAACCTCACTTGGCCTGACGGCGAAACATACGACAATGTGGTCTTTACAGGCAAGGAAGCCGAAAAATTTCCTGCCGCCCGGCACCTCACCCTGGAAGAGCCGAAGGTGCGCGGTCTGGCCATGCGGCTTCCCCGCTTCGCGCCAGGCCAGCCGGTTCCGGTCGTATCGATCCCAGGTATCGCCGAGAAGTCCAAGGTATCTGGTCGCTGTGGCGGATCGCCATCGCCGACCGATGGAGTGGAACCGCCGCAGGATCATGCCCCTCTTCCTGGCCGACAACGGCATGGTCTACATGCCGACGGCCAGACATGTCTGGGATCAACTCTTAGCGGCAAGCACCAAGTCCGGTCATGCTCGTGCGGAACTTCGGTCTCCGAAGCCGCCTACGCAAAGCTGCAGAAAGCCGCAGAGGAACATGGAAAGCCCATCTACGAGGCGCTCGTGCAGGAGCACCGGGCCCGCATCGCACGTGAGCGAGAGAAGGCCAACTACGCCTTTGCCGCCCGCCGCAAGACCATCGAGCGGATCGGACTGCCCCAGGTCCGCAACTATCGCCTGAACCTGCTCGACCAGGAAGAGCGAAGTTTCCAGAAGCAGCTCGACCAGAAAGCCCACGCCTATCCCGAGATGGTGCCCCTTGCTCATGATTCGGGTGGAGGGCGGGAGGCCATGAGTAGCTGGCGCGACCAAATCCTCAAGGAGTTCACGCCGAACGTCGCACGACTCACCTTGGTAGCCGACCCTGATGGGCTTCTTGCTCGAAGAAGGGATTCTGGCAGGTATTCGAGATCGTGGGTTCGAACTGATTCCTTTTGAAGACCATATTGCGTTCCGCTACGCCTATGAATCCAAATTCCGCTCCCGCTGGGACCGGGGCGAACAGACGGACCTTGTTGTTGTACTGTGCGCTCAAGCCAGCGAACTCGGCGTCTCTACCTTATGATCTTTTGCAAGTCGGCCGCAGGCTCTCGTTCAATCTCGGTGATATTTTTCCGAACCTCAGCTATCCGGTCCTGACGGCCCTCGACCGAGGGGATCTGGATGCTTTGTATGAAGCCCAGCAGCGACATGCGCCTGGCCAATTGGGAGACAATGCCACGAAGGAGTTCGCCCTCCGGCACGTGTTTGAAATCGCGCCGGAGCTGATCAAGCAGCCGTCCGATCTATTGCGAGTTCTCCTTCGCCGCCATTATCAGCGGTCAGCAAATTCCACGTATGCTCGACGAACGCCTTATCCAATTGCTGCGTCACAATACCGCTTTTGATGGTTGGCCTCTTGAGATTCTACTCGGAGATCGGGAGAAGTTTTTCGTGTTTCTTCAGGAGCGCTGGCCGAAGTTTCTCGACCGCATTGCAGCCGAGAAGAAACCTACTGTTGAGGAAGATTCAAAGCCTTACGGCATGGCGATTGTTGGGCCAGTCGATCTGCCTTTTGATCACCAAGACGTTCGTGTCTATATCGACAATCTGTTTCTTGAAGGACTGCTGCAGCCTGTGCCCCACAAGAGTGCAGGAAATCTTTCCAAGACCTGGGTTGGTATCGGCATTCGTACCGACCCATCGGAGAACCGGTCATGTCGCCTGACCAAACTCATTGAGACGTTGCAAGCATCTATTCCGGCTGAAGATGCTAGGTACGGTGAGTGGCTACATTTTGGCCGTGGATGGGCTGAACTGGTTTTGCTGTCAAACGAGCGGAACGACCGCATTTCGGAAACTGCAAGACAAGGTATCAAGAACCTGCAATCTCAAGTGGACAGCGCTTTCACCACGTGGATTTCGAAGCGTTACGTTGGTCTTGTCAATCTTCCGCCAGTGCCTCCGGTCATGCTTCACCATGTTCCGAGATTTCTTGCCCGGGAAGTAGTAGAAGACCGGAAAAAGAAGATTGCGCTCCTCGTGGTCGATGGCCTTTCACTGGACCAGTGGCTTGTCATGCGAGAAGCGATCGCCACGCGACAGGCAGATTTCCGATTCCGGGAGCAGGCGGTCTTTGCCTGGATTCCAACGATCACTTCCGTTTCGACGGCAGGCTGTTTTTGCCGGAAAGCCGCCCATTTTCTTTCCCAACAGCATTCACACTACAGACAAAGAGCCTGGGCTGTGGGCACAGTTCTGGGCCGACCAGGGCCTCACACCTAACGAGATCGTTTATGTAAAAGGACTTGGTGACGGAAAGCTCGAGAGTGTTTCCGAAGCACTTTCCCATCCCAAGGTAAGGGTCGCCGGACTGGTTATCGACAAGGTCGATAAGATCATGCACGGGATGGAATTGGGTACGGCAGGAATGCACAACCAGGTGCGTCAGTGGGCCCAGCAGCCTTACATGTGCAGCCTTCTGGAGCTGCTTCTTAATCGCGGATTCCGCATTTACTTGACTTCCGATCACGGTAACATTGAAGCAGATGGCTGCGGCCGTCCATCGGAAGGGGCCGTGGCAGATTTGCGCGGGGAACGGGTCCGAATCTATTCGGACGTGATACTTCGCCAAGGAGTTAAAGAGCGATTTCCGACTGCACTTGAATGGCCGCCTTTAGGTCTGCCAGATACGTATCTGGCTCTTCTCGCACCTAACCGGCGGGCTTTTATTCGCGAAGGCAGCCGGAGCGTGAGTCACGGCGGAATTTCAGTTGAGGAGATCATCGTGCCGTTGGTCGAGATCGAGAGGAACACCTTGTGACCGGGCGAGCGAATCAGATCGGGTTCAGTCAGCGAGTGCGTTTGGAATGGCTTGAGCAGACGGCCAACTATGTCTTGGCAGGCAACGACAAGGCGGCTGTTGATGATGCTTTACAGGAACTGCTGAAGGAAAAAGTGTCCGTTGGCGGTCAAGCGGTACGAGGCAATCGCGAGAAAATCATTACAATTCTCTTGAAGGTATGGGTTACGGTACCCAAAGAACTGGAGTCTCTGCGTCTCCGAAGGCTTGAATCTGTTGAGAGAGATATCACGTCCAGAACACCTCGCCGTGCATTGGGGGATGGTCATGGCCACCTATCCCTTTTGGGCCGGCGTAGCCGCGCAAGTCGGCCGACTTCTAAAGCTTCAAGGATCTGCGGTTGCAGCACAGGTACAGCGCCGAGTCCGGGAGCAGTATGGCGAGAGGGAGACCGTTTCGAGAGCAGCCCGACGGGTTCTCCGGTCGTTTCATGATTGGGGCGTGCTCAGCGAAACAGTGACCAAGGGAATTTACCATCCCGGCATGTTGCTGGATATCGATGATCCGAAGCTACTTGGCTGGTTGATTGAAGCGATGCTGCGAGCACGCGACAACGGCTCTGTCCCACTGAAGGAACTCATCGAGAGCCCAAGTCTCTTCCCGTTTCGACTCAAGTCGATTCATGCCGACCGTTTGCTATCAACTTCCTCCAAACTCGACATCCTGCGTCACGGTTTAGATGATGATCTGGTGACGCTACGGTAAGGGCCCGCCCATACTCCGGGTCGGACCAAAGGATCAAATTCTTGGGGTCACACAATTCTTGGGTCAGACTGAGTTAACCCCGGTTTGACGGACACCTTAGATAAGGGACAAATAACCTTTAAGGAGGTGTTCGATGACCAAGCGGAAGAAATACACATCAGAGTTCAAGCGAGAAGCAGTGCGGCTGATGGAAAGTTCGGAGAAGCCATCGTCTGAAGTTGCCCGGCAACTAGGCGTACGGCGCAATCAGCTTTACAAGTGGAAGGAGCAGTTGGGCAAACGCGGAGCAAAGGCCTTTGGTGGACCGGGAAGACGCAGCGAGGGGGAAGCTATGGGGGTCAGGGGAAGCTATGGGGTCAGACTTCTATAAATTGACTATCTCGATTCACCTTGATATGGACTTGCATCATGGCGCGCCGGCCACGACTATTTGCCGCGGGGGTTCTCTATCACGTGATTGTACGCGGCAACCAGCGGCAGAAGACCTTCACTGCGGAAAGTGATTATCAGGCCTATATTGAACGGCTGGCACGGTACCGCAAGAAATATGACTATGTGTTGCACGCCTACTGCCTGATGCCCAACCATGTCCATCTGCTCGTTGAAAGCTCCGAACAGCCACTGGCGAAATTCATGCAAGGGCTGCAACAATCCTACAGCCAATATTTCAATCGTAAACATCGCAAGACCGGACACGTGTTTGAAGGGCGCTACAAAGCAATCCTTTGCCAGAAAGACGAGTATCTCCTTCAGCTGATCCGTTATATTCATCTCAACCCGGTGCGCGCCGGCATGGTAAGAAGTCCGGAGCGCTATCGGTACTCGGGGGATCACGTTTATCTGCAGGGGAAGGCTACGGAAACCATAGATCCGGCGACAGTTCTATCGATGTTGGGAGGGAAACAGGCCTATCGAAGGTTTGTTCAAGACGGTTTGAGCGAAGGGCATAAGGAGGAATACTATGCGGTGGAGGACCAGAGATTTCTAGGCGCGGAAGGGTTCGGAGAAAGGTTGCTGAAGAAGGAAACGGGCTTGTCGGGCAAAAGGCGCACCCGGCGGTCCATCGAGACGGTGGCGAGAGAGCTGGCGAAGCTATTGAAAATTGATGTCCAAGCGCTGCGTAGTCGGGATCGGGGTTGGGCGATATCGAAAGCGCGCACGATAGCGGCGTACGTATTGGTTCGGAGACTTGGCTATCGGTTAAGCGATGTGGCGGCCTATTTTGGCAGAGACATGGCGACACTCGCGACCTTGCTCGCACGGCTGAGCGATCGGGTGCAAGCAAATGATACGGCCAGACGGGAGATCGAGCGGCTGAACGAGATAGTTGAGTCGTAGAAGTCTGACCCCGTAATTTCTCCCTGCCATTCTTGGCAAAACTATGGGTAAGAGTTACACTAGGCTTTACAATCGCAACTGTTTCCAGCTATGAGTTTAGAAAATATTCGCCAATTTTAAGGAGGTTCGTTATGGTTACGGCGAAAGATGTGCAAGGCGTGATGGCGATGATGCCGTCGTTTTCAACCAAAGATGCCGGCGATCTGAGGCCGAAGAACACCATCGACGTCGATAATCTCAAAGCCGGCGTCGACAGGATGATCAACGACGGCATCGATGTAATTACCACGACGGGAAGTTTTGGCGAGTGTTACAACCTGATTGGGACGAGTACAAGACTCTGGCGGCGGCAGCCGTCGACGCGGTGAAAAAGCGCGTGCCGTTGTTCATCGGCGCAACCAGCCCGAACGCGCGCGAAGTCGTCGAGCGGTTGAAATTCGTCCAAGACATCGGCGGCGATGGCACGCTGCTCGGCGTGCCGTATTACGACGCGCAGTCGCCGGAATACATGGCGGACTTCTACACCCAGATCGCCGAGATGTTTCCCAAGCTGGCGCTTTCTGATCTACCACAATCCGGTCAATCACAAAGTCAAAATTCCGGTGTCGGTGTTTCCGCGACTGGTCAAATGTCCGAACATCGTCGGCATGAAAGACAGCCATCGCGACACGCGCGAGTTTCTCCGGCTGATGGAAATCATCCGCGGCAAGATCAGCGTGATGACCAATCAGGCGCAGATGTTTCCCTACTACCGGATGGGCTCGGCGGGCTGCTGGTCGATCGACGCCTGGATGGGGCCGTGGCCGGTGCTACATCTGCGAAATCTGGTGCGCGCGGGAAAGGATCAAGAAGCGTTGCAAGTCATCAGCGAAATCATGGCTGCCGCCGGCGGCGAGCGGCCAGGCGGCAACGAAGGCGCGACGGCGAAGTTGCCCATTGAATTCGCCGGCTATGTCAATCCAGGTCCGGCGCGCACGCCGATCGTGAAATTTTCCGATACCGCCGATCGAGCGCGCGAAGAAAAAGGCCGAGGGCTGGAAGGCGCTGTGCGCCAAGTATCGGCCGTTGGTCGAGGCGAGCGAGGGCAGGCGAAAGCGGCGTCATAAGTTATTTGGCTCAGTTCAAGGGTTCAAGAGTTCAAAGTTCAAGGTTCGAGTTCGAGTCTGACCTTGAACTTTTGAACCTTGAACATTTGAACAAACTTGGATGGAGAAACCTATGAGCTCTGTGCCGTTGATTCCCAAACAGGCGGCGATCGCCGTCGGCGACATGGTCGACAACTGCGCCAAGGTGAAGCCGGGGATGAATGTGCTGCTGGTTGCCGGCAACGACGGCATGTATGGCGGCGTCAATATCGTCGACTCGGAAACCATCTCGTGGCTGCATCGGCGATCGTCCAGCGCGGCGCTGATGCGACGGTGGTGTGGTGCGATATTCCTTATCGGCCGATGGTGCTTTGGGGCGAGGGCGCCGATCCCGGCAAAGCGTGGCGCGTGCCGAAGATTGTCGCCGCCGCCATGAAGGGCGCCGACTGCATCATCAGCAACGCCGTCGATCTGACCTTCGAAGAAGAGCTGCGCGAGACCGCGGACATTCTCGAAGAGCACAATATCACCATACGCGCGCAACATGGCGACGACCGGCTCGCTGCTGACGAGCAACTGGGGCTTGACGCCTTACGAATTGGTCTCTGAGATCCGGATCCAAGCTAATGCGCTGGCGGTGCCGGGCGCCAAGTGGGTGATGACCCATCCCAACGGTTCGCACATCGAAGGTTATGTGGTAAAGCCGGAAGACATGGATGACTACGCGCACTACCGCGACATCGGCGTCTACCGGCCATTTCCCGAAGGCGTCTGGTCGTCGATTAGCGCGCGCGACGCCGAGGGCGTCGGCATCATCAACGAGATCGGCGTGATCTGGGCGCGCCATATCGGCGTGCCTTGTCCGTTCAAACAGCCGGTGAAAGTGTTCATCGAAAAAGGCCAGATCAAAAAATTCGAAGGCGGCGCCGAAGCCGAGACGCTGACGCGCTTCTACCAATTCATTTCAAAATATTTAGGCGACGCGGCCTACGAAGTGCGCGGTTTTCACGGCGGCGTCCATCCGTCGGCGATCCTCGAGCCGCACCAGTGCCCCAACGCGCCGTACCGCCACTTCATCGAGCACCATCACTGGAGCAGTTTTCACTTTCATATGGGCAACAGCCGGCGCAGCAAGACGTTTCCCTACTTGATGCATATCTCGGCAGAACTGCGCGGCGGCAATCTTAAGATCGGCGAGAACTACGTCTACAAGGACGGGAGAATTACCGCGGCGGATCATCCGAAAGTGCGCGCGATCGCCGAGAAGTATAAAGACCGGCCGGGGCTGGAGCCGGAGAAGTGGTTGCAGACGCCGCGGTGAATATGTCGTTCAAAATTCAAGGTTGGAACGATTGAAGATTTTAGTCAAATCTAGAAGGAGTTAGATCATGGCCAGTAAGTATCGTTTGTTCTCCGCCGATTCACATTTAGAAATTTCACCGTCGCGTTGGACTGATCGCGTGCCGGCGAAGTATCGCGACCGGGCGCCACGGTTGGTCAAACTCGCCAACGGCGGCGACGGCATCATTGTCGAAGGGCGGCCGCTTTATGTGGTCGGGTCTCGCGATTGCCGGGAAGCCCTATGAGCGGCATGAGCTTAGGGGGGTTAACTACGAAGGTTCGGAAGGGGCCGGCTCGCCGGAACAACGGCTTAAAGAACAGGATCAAGGACGGCGTCGACGGCGAGATTCTTTACACTTCGGCCGGCAACCTGAGTTTTTGGCGCGGCATCAAAAATGACGACGCCTATCTGGCAACGCTTCACGCCTACAATACATTCCTGGCCGAAGAATACTGCGCAGCGAACCGCGACCGGTTGATTGGCGTTGGGCGCGATGCCGACTCATTCCGTCGATGCTGCGGTAAGAGAATTGGAGTACTGCGCCAAGGCCGGACTGAAAGGCATGATGCTCAACACGTTTCCGAGTGGCAATTCCTATCCCATCGACGGAGGACGATCGATTCTACGCGGCGGCGATGGATTTGAATATGCCGCTGTCGGTGCATGTGGCGATGCAACTGCCCGACGGGCCGCTTTTCAAATACGACAAAGAATCCAGGCGAGGTCGCATTCGGTGGCGATCCGATCCGGGTGCTGACGCGTTTCGGCGGCAATAGCGGGCTCAATGCCGTGCAGTTGTTGCTTTCCGGCGTCTTCGACCGCTTTCCCAAATTGAAAATCTATTGGGCGGAAACCCAGATCGGCTGGCTGCCTTATTACTACGATCAGCTCGACGACGTGTATAAACGCAGCAAACATTGGATGGAGCGCTACTTTGGATTAAAGCCACTTAGGCAAAGAGCCGAGCGCAATATTTTCGCGAGCATTTTTGCTGGGGATTTATTTACGACCGCATCGGTATTGCGGCTGCGCTATGATGATCGGCGTCGACAAGATCATGTGGGGCAACGATTTCCCCACTCCGCCGGCGACTGGCCGAATTCGCGGCGCGTCACTGACGATATTTGCGCTGGACTGCCAGAAGACGAAAGGAATGGACTTCTTGGCGGCAATGCGGCCAAGTTTTTCCAATTGAACCGAGCGCGGCAGTAGCCGCATGACCGAGTCACGACGAATTACTTCCCCGCGATTCTCAGAGTAGCGTCGACGAAACAAGAAGCCCAGATTTGACCTATGAACTGTTCCCACTGCCAGGCGGTTAACGCCAACGACGCGAGCTTTTGCGACGAGTGCGGCGCCGCGATCGACGTGATCTGCGATCACTGTGGCGAGTCGAACCGGCCGAGCGCAAAGTTTTGCAAGAAGTGTGGTCAGCGCGTTGGTGCTCCAGGGGTCGAGAAGACTGCCGCGGCATCGTCGGGGAAATCCGTTGTCCCGAAACATCTGGCGGAAAAAATCCTGGCGTCGCGAAGGTTCATTGAAGGGGAACGAAAACAAGTTACGGTCTTGTTTGCCGACATCCGCGGCTCCACCAGCGTGATTGAAAAGCTCGATCCCGAGGAGGTGCGAAAGCACTTCGATCCGATCCTGCACATCATGATGGATGCCGTGCACCGCTACGAAGGCACGGTCAATCAGGTTCTCGGCGACGGTGTCATGGCTCTCTTCGGCGCGCCGCTGACTCATGAGGACCACGCACTGCGCGCCTGCTACGCCGCTCTCGCGATGCAGGAAGAAATGCGCCGCTTCACGGAAAACGCGGCGGATCGGATGAAAATCGGCATCGGCATCAATTCCGGCGAAGTGGTCGTCCGGTCGATCACCAATGACCTCAATATCGACTATGCCGCGCTGGGGCAGACGACCCACTTGGCGGCGCGGATGGAATCGCTGGCCGGCGCGGGGTCGATCTTGCTGACCGCCGAGACCCTGCGTGAGGTCGAAGGATTCGTCGAGGTGCGTTCGCTCGGCGCGCAAGCATTAAAAGGATTTTCCAATGCGGTGCAGGCGTTCGAGCTGCTCGGCGCGACTACGGCGAAGAACCGTTTGCAGGCTCAGGCATCGCGTGGGCTCTCCACCTTTGTCGGCCGACAGGGGGAAATCGACGCGTTCCGGCGCTGCACGGCTGAAGCCGATTCCAGGAGCGGGCGAGTCCTTGCGCTGGTCGGCGAAGCCGGCATGGGAAAGTCGCGGCTCTTTCGGGAGTATATCGAAAATCACCTGCCGTCCGGCTGGCAGATCATGCAAGCGTTCTCGGTTTCGTACGGCAAAGCGTCGCCGTACTTTCCGGTGGTCGACTTATTGCGGCGCTATTTTGCCGTCGGCCCCGGTGAAGACGTCCGCAGCGTTAGGACGAAAGTCGTGGCGCGAGTCTTGGAGCTCGATCCAACGCTGGGCGACACGGTGCCGCCGCTTTTAGCGCTGTTGGACGCTCTGCCGTTGTTGCCGGCAAACGATCTGACCGAAACTTCTATGCATGACCAGCCGGCGATTCTCGAGGCGATGGTAAATTTCCAGGACATGGAACCGCAGGAAAAACGGCCCCAGACCTTTGAAGCGCTTGTCCGCCTGTTGCTGCGCGAGGGCCGGGAAAAACCCCTGCTGGTCGTTTTCGAGGATCTGCATTGGATCGACAGCGAGACGCAATCATTTCTCGATGCCCTTGTTGAAAGCCTTGACCAGGCGCAGGTCCTGCTCCTGGTCAATTATCGACCGGGTTATACGCATACTTGGGCCAACAAGGAATATTATACTCGTGTGCGGCTGGACCCTCTCTCGCCCGCCGGCGCCGACGAATTGCTCGCGTCGCTGGTTGGCAACCACCCAGAGCTATCATCGCTCCGCGAACTGCTAATTAAACGCACGGAGGGCAATCCGTTTTTCATCGAAGAAATCGTTCGCTCGTTGGTCGAGACGGGTGCGTTGGTCGGTTCCCCAGGCGCGTATTCCCTGGGAGCGGCGATCGACAGCATTCGCGTCCCGGGCACGGTGCGGACAGTGCTTGCCGATCGCGTCGATCGCCTGCCCGCCGCGGAAAAACAATTGCTCCAGACCGCGGCGGTGGTCGGCGTGGTTGTGCCGCTGCGTTTGCTACAAGTCGTGACCGAGCTGCCGGAAGAGGATCTGCAACGGTATTTGTCCAATCTGCAAGCGGCGGAATTTCTCTTTGAGAGCAATTTATTTCCCGACTTGGAGTACAGTTTCAAGCATGCGCTCACCAACGAAGTCGTCTATGGCGCGCTGCTGCATGAGCGCAGGTCTGCGCTCCACGGAAGCATCGTTCAGGCGCTGGAGACGATCGCCGGCGACGATGTATACGATCATCTCGAAGCTCTCGCGCATCATGCTTTTCAAGGCGAGCTGTGGGGTTCAGCGGTTCGTTATTTGCGTCAAGCCGGCGCCAAAGCGATGTCGCGTTCGGCATTCCTGGAGGCCCTGGCTGATTACCAGAACGCGCTGGTCGCGTTGACTCATCAGGCCGACTCGCCGGCGAAGGCTCGCGGAAGAAATCGACCTTCACCTCGACGCGCGAAACGTGTTGTTCTTGCTCGGGGACTTAAAGAGTGTCGCGGCACACCTGCACGCCGCGGAAGCATTGGCGGAGCAACTCGGTGATGAACCACGCTTTGCCCGGGTGCTGAATTTTCTGAACAGTTATTACGGCCTGGCCGGTGACCCGGAGCGGGCCATCGAGATCGGCCAGCGCGCGCTCCGACTCGGCGTCGTGCAGAGCGATCTCGCTTCGAGCACTGTGACTTACTACTACTTGGGCGCGGCTTATAACAAGACCGGCCAATATGCTCAGGCGATCGAATCGTTGACCCAGGGACTGAAAAACCTCGGCGCGGAACATCGCCGTGAACGCTTTGGAACTGCAGCGGTGTTATCAGTGATCTGCCGCAGCCATCTCGTTCAATGTCTCGCCGCCATGGGCCGTTTCGCCGAAGCGATCGGATTCGGCGAAGAAGGGGTGCGCATCGGCGAAGAAGTCGAGCATGCGACGAGCCTGATCCACATGAAGTGTAGTGTCGGAATGATGCATTTGCTGAAAGGCGATTTGGACAAGGCGATACCCGTGCTCGAAAGAGCACTCGAACTTTGCGCTTCAGCTCAACATCCCGGTCTATGTGCCGTTCGTCGCATCACGCCTCGGATGCGCCTATGCTCACTCCGGGCGAGTCTCGGAGGCCATTCCGTATTTGGAGCAAGGCGCCGGCAGTACGCACCCGGCGGCCGCGCTGCCTTTCTGGCGATGAGCACGGCATCGCTCGGCGAGGGATATTTGTTCTCCGGCCGTACCGAGGAGGCAAGCGAGATGGCCGAGCGCGCCCTTGATCTTGCACTGCAGTACAAGGAACGCGGGCCATCAAGCCTGGGCGCTCAAGTTGCTCGGCGATATTTCATCGCACGAAAGCCGGCGCGATCCGTCGGGCGCCGAAGCACGCTTTGGTCAGGCCCTGGCGCTCAGCGAAGAAATGGGCATGCGTCCGCTCATGGCACATTGTCAGATGGGTCTCGGCTCGGCTCACGCGGCCCGCGGCGCGCTCGATCAAGCGCGTATCGAAATAGCCGCGGCGCGTGAGCAATATAGCGAAATGGCGATGACAAGGTGGAAAGATCGCGCGGAGGCCGCCCTCAAGACCTTGTCCGATTGAATCACGGAAACAATCCCAACCGGATGCAAGTTTCCCGACCGCAATAATGCGTCCATGATCTCCAGCCGAGCCTTGTTCCCGACTAATCCCTTCGTCGAATTTCCCCTTGCGGATATTGACCAAACGATTGCGCAACGTTTCGAACTTCAGGCACGACGGTATCCTGAACGCCTCGCAGTAAAGGCCGGGAAGCAGTCGCTTACTTATAGCGAGCTCAACGCTTTGGCTAACGGCGTCGCACACGCGATCTCGGGCCACGGCGGAACCGAGGCGCACCGGATCGCGATTCTCTGCAACGCCGGCACGCCCATGGTCGTCGCTATTCTTGGCGCGTTGAAAGCCGGAAAGGCGTTTGTGCCGCTGAACCCCCAGCTGCCCAAGATTAAACTTCAGGAGATTTTGGCGACACTCGGTGGCTGTCTCGTGCTGTCTGACGAAAATAACTTCGATGCTGCCATGGAAATCGCCGGCGACGTTAAGCAGGTCTTGAACATCGACGCTCTCGATCGATATCCCTACCGTGAAAACCTGGAATTGTTGGTGTCGCCGGATGCGTTGGCTTATATCAATTTTACTTCCGGTTCGACGGGCGCGCCCAAGGGCGTGATGTGGAATCATCGCAGCGAGCTGTTCGGCATCCGCACGAAAACCAACGCGCTGCATATCGCGTCAACCGACCGCATCAGTTTGTTGCGCGCCAATAACGTCGGCGCGGCCCGGGATATGTTTCTGGCACTGCTCAACGGCGCTGCGCTGATCCTTCTCGATCTCGGCGCCGGTGGCTTGGCGACATTGGGAGATTGGCTGCGCGATGAGGAAATCAGCGTGTTCACATGCGTGGCGACCGTGTTTCGCCAGTCGGTCAACGGCGTCGGCGGAGCGGAGAAATTCCCCGCCGTTCGGCTGATTCACATCGGCGGCGAACCGATTTACAAAACCGACGTGGATCTGTTCCGTAGACATTTTTCCGACGACTGCCTGTTTGTCTCGCGCTACAGCATCAGCGAGACGCAGGCGGTTTCGTATTTTTTCTTGAACCAGGATACGAAAATTCACGGTGACTCACGTTCCCGTAGGATATCCTTTGGAGGGCAATGAGGTTCTTATCCTCGACGACGATGGGGACGAGGCAAATGCGGGGACGATGGGCGAGATCGCCGTTCGCAGCCCTTACTTGGCCTTGGGATACTGGTGCCAACCCGAGCTCACGCGCGCGAAATTTCTTGCCGATTCTAGAGAAGGCGAGATGCGCACTTATCTGACGGGCGATCTCGGCTATCAGTTGCCGGATGGTTGTTTGTTTCACGTCGGGCGAAAAGATCTTCAAGCGAAGGTGAAGGGATATCGAGTGGAGGTTGCCGCGGTCGAAGCAGCGCTCAATGAGATTCCTTCGATCCGTCAGGCTGTCGTTGTGGCCCGGCAGGACGCAGCGAAGGGCAGCCGGCTGATTGCCTATGTCGTTCCTAAAAAAGCTACCGCGTTTGACGTTGAGCGGATACGAACGCAACTGAAATCCAAGTTGCCGGCGTACATGATTCCTGATTCCTTCATGCTGCAGCAAAGTCTACCGGTGAATGCCGGCGGCAAAGTCGACCGAAGCGCTTTGCCGGCTCCCGAGAGAAATCAACGCAGTGTCGACACGACATTGGTCGAGCCGCGCGACGCCGTCGAAAGAGCGCTGGTGATGATGTGGCGCGATGTCCTGAATCTTGACACCGTGGGCATTGTCGACGATTTCACGCAACTGGGCGGGGATTCGTTGCTCGCGGTGCGGCTGGTCACAAAAATCGCTGGCTTGTTTTCGCTCCGAGTGCCACTGACGAATCTATTCGCGACGCCGACCGTCGCGGAATTAGCTCGTTTCATCATGGATCATGAGAGCCAGCCAGAACAAGCGCGGAAGATCGCGGCGGTGTTCCTTCAAGTCGAAGCGATGTCGGATGCTGAAGTGTTGCGCGCCGTGCGGAATCCGGAAGGAACCAAGAGCGATGGCTGAAAGGCAGCCGGGAAGCGCGCTTGGCGTACAGGATATGGCGCGGCGCAAACTGCTGACACGGCTGCTTAAGAAAGATGGGATCGACCTGCCCGCCCGCCGGCCGCTTGCGGAAATTATGTCGGGCGAAGGCGCGCTGTCATTTTCCCAGGAGCGGTTCTGGTTTCTCGATCAGCTCTATCCCGCGAGCGCCGTCTATCACATCTCTCGCGCTTGGAGACTGAAGGGCCGCATAGATCGCCACGCACTCGGCAACGGAATTAATGCGATTGTCCGGCGCCATGAAATCCTGCGCACGGCGTTTCCCAGTGTAAACGAAAAACCGGTTGCGACCGTCACGCCGGAATTGTTGATACCTTTGCCCGTGATCGATCTACGCGGTTTGTCGAGACAGCAGCACTCGGCCGAGACGTCACGTGCGCTTAACGCTGACGCGGCGGCGCCGTTCGATCTCGCGCGCGGGCCGTTGATCAGAGCGAAACTGATCCAGGTCGCCGACACCGATCACGTGTTGCTGGTAGTCCTGCATCAGATAGTTTGCGACGGTTGGTCGATGAGCCTGTTTCTGCGCGAGCTAGAAACCTTTTATCGGGCCTTTGTAACGAGTCGAAAATTCGACCTTCCCGAGCTGCCGATTCATTATGGCACCTACGCCTATCGGCAGAGACAATTGTTTCAGAGCAACGTACTGCAAAGTCAACTTACTTATTGGAAGGAACGCCTGTGTAACAGTGCCGCCGTGGGAATCGCGCTGCCGACCGATCGTCGCCGGCCAAACGTGCAATCGTTCCGCGGCGCGCGGCTTCCTCTGGCGATTCCCAAAGCGCTGGTTCGAGGATTAAAGAAACTGAGCGCTGAAGAGGGTACGACGCTCTTCATGACGTTGATGGCCGCCTTTAACGTTTTGTTGTGGCGCTACTCGAGTCAGGACGATATCCGCGTCGGATTCCCGGCTGCGAATCGCAGTCAGACCGGTACCGAAAACTTGATGGGTCCCTTCGTCAACACGCTGGTGTTGCGCACTGACCTGTCCGGAAGCCCGACGTTTCGCGAGCTGCTGCGTCGCGTGCGCATGCATTGCAACGGCGCCCTGGCGCATCAGGATTTGCCCTTCGATCAATTAGTCGAAGAGTTGCGTCTGGAGCGCGATCTCGGTCGAAATCCATTGTTTGATGTGATGTTGGCGTACCAGAATTATCCGACCGCGGAGCTCAAGCTTCCAGGGCTTCAGGTCGAAGCGTTGGACTTGGCGGGGTCGACGGCAAAATTTGACCTCACACTGTCGTTGGCCGAGCGCGACGCGGAATTAAGAGGCTTCTTCGAATACAGCACCGACCTTTTTGATCGGCCGACGATTGCGCGGATGGCACGCCATCTTTTGACGCTTCTGCGTCGCATCGCGGCTCATCCCGAAGAGCTTATCGGGGACGTGGCGCTGCTATCCAAGCGCGAGCGTGAGCAGATACTGGTTCGATGGAACCGGACCACGGCGATTTACCCCAAAGACCGCTGTATCCACGAGCTATTCGAAGCTCAGGCTGCGCGAACTCCGCGCGCGACTGCCGTCGAGTGCGCCGGTCAAACTCTCACTTACCGCGAACTAAATTGCCGGGCGAACCAGCTGGCGCGTTACCTGCGTAAGCTTGGTGTCGGGGCGGAAAGCCGGGTTGGTATTTGCGTCGAGCGATCCCTGGAAATGGTCGTAGGCTTGCTCGGGATCTTGAAAGCTGGTGGTGCCTACGTGCCGCTGGATCCTAAATATCCGCCGGCCCGGACCGCATTCATGCTCAAGGACGCAGGCGTTGAAGTGCTGTTAACTCACAAGAAGTTGTCAACGACTCGTCGGTTGCCGGCGGTAAGTGTTCAGTCATTGGGCCGAAGACCCAATGTAGTTTGCATCGACGCCGAATGGACGAAGATCGCGAGGGAAGATTCCCGGCAACTTTCGAACAAGGCTGGCTCCAACAATTTAGCCTACGTGATCTACACATCGGGATCGACCGGCGAGCCGAAAGGGGTCGCGATCGAGCACAGAAACGCGGTTGCTTTTTTGTGTTGGGCTAAGCGAGTTTTTTCTGCCGAGCAACTCGCCGGCGTTTTGGCATCGACGTCGATCTGTTTCGATCTTTCGGTCTTTGAATTGTTCGCGCCGCTTTGTTGGGGCGGCAAAGCGATCATGGTCGACAACGCTTTGGCGCTTCACAGTCTGGCGGGGACGGGCAAAGTTACGCTGGTCAATACCGTGCCGTCGGCAATCGGCGAACTGCTCGATCTCGGCGCACTGCCGCCCACGGTCCGAACCGTGAATCTTGCCGGGGAGCCGTTGAGGACGGAGCTTGTCGAGCGGATCTATGAAACCGACACGGTCAAACAAGTTTATGATCTTTACGGGCCGTCCGAAACTACGACTTACTCGACTTTCACTTTGCGCAAGAAAGACGGCAAGGCGACGATCGGGCGACCGATCGCCAACACGAAGACTTATCTGCTCGACGGCGCGCTTCGGCCCGTGCCCATCGGCGTGGCGGGTGAGCTCTTTATCGGCGGCGCCGGCGTCGCGCGCGGTTACTTGAACCGACCGCAATTAACCGCCGAGAAATTTCTGCGCGATCCGTTCGCGCGCAGTGCGAAAGCACGCATGTATCGGACCGGGGATTTGGCGCGATACGACGTCGACGGCAACATCGAATACCTCGGGCGGGTCGACAATCAGATTAAGATCCGCGGTTACCGCATCGAGCTTGGCGAGGTCGAAGCGGCGCTCAACCGGCATCCGGCAATTCGCGAAAGCGTCGTCGTCGCGCGGGACATGACGGCTGACGACCCGAATCTATCCTCTAATCCGAAATCCGACCGACAACTGGTTGCGTACTTGGTTTTCAACGGCTCGATGTTCGCGTCGGGGAGCGAGTTGCGCAACGCCTTGTGCCAGACGTTGCCTGAATACATGATTCCCGCGGTGTTCGTTCCGCTGGATGGGTTGCCATTGACCCCCAACGGCAAAGTCGATCGCCGCGCGCTGCCGTACCCCGACGGCGGCTTGTCTCAGTCGATTCACGATTACGTGGCGTCACGCACGGAGAGCGAAGAATTGATCGCGCAGACTTGGCGCGAGATTCTTAAACTCGACCGGGTCGGTGTACACGACAACTTCTTCGAGTTGGGCGGCCACTCGTTGCTTGCCGCCCGCGTGGCCGGGCGATTGCGCACGAATTTCAACGTGGATCTGCCTTTGCGCAGGCTCTTTGAATTGCCGACCGTGGCGTTGCTCGGGGCAGAGATCGACCGGCTGTGCCGCAGCACGCGCGGCGTAAATACGCCGCCGATTGTTGCCGTGCGGCGCGATGGGGCATTCCGCTTTCCTTTGCGCAGCGGCGGGTGTGGTTTCTGCACAAACTGGATGCCGACCTGACCGCGTACAATATGCCGGTTTCTCATCGCGTGCGCGGGCCGCTGAATATTGCGGCGCTCGAAGCGTCTCTCGATGAGATCGTGCGCAGACACGAGACGCTGCGCACGGTGATTGCCGAAATCGATGGCGAGCCATTTCAACAAGTTCAAGCGTTGGCACACTTGGACTTGGACGTGATCGACCTACGCCGGCTTCGGCTGGAGCAAGCGGAAAAAGAAGCGGAACGGATTTTTAACGCTGACGCTCGCCAGCCGTTCGATTTTAGCCGCGCGCCATTGATGCGCGCCAAGCTGCTTCGGCTCGGCGCCGAGGATTTCTTCCTGATATTGAATTTTCATCACCTCATCTGCGACGGCTCATCGTTGGCGATATTCTATCGGGAACTGGCGCGAGTTTATGAAGCCAGGCTGGCGGAGAAGCGCGTGGCGTTACCGGCGCTCACCACGCATTACGCCGACTTCGCCGCGTGGCAGGAGGATTGGCTTCGAAGCAAGGCCTCAGCGCCGCAACTGATCTACTGGAAACACCGGCTCGGAAGCGGATTGCGCTTTCTCAATCTACCGACGGATTACTTACGCCCAGGCGCGCCGACTTATCGAGGCGCCAGGGTAACCGAGCGATTGTCGAAAGAGCTTACCGACGCGCTGAAACAGCTGAGCCGGCAGCAGAGCGCGACGCTATTCATGACGCTGTTGGCCGCGCTCAAAATTCTACTATCGCGCTTGGCAGGTCAAGACGACGTTGTTGTCGGCTCGACTGTGGCAGGGCGAAACCGGCCGGAGCTGGACGGCCTCATCGGATTTTTCATCAACGCGGTGGCTTTGCGCACGGATCTGTCCGGCAGTCCGACGTTTGTCGAATTACTCACGCGCGTTCGCGAAACATGCCTGGACGCCTACACGCATCAGGACTTGCCGTTCGAACGAGTCGTCGAGGAGATCAATCCGGGGCGCGATTTGAGCCGCAATCCGATTTTCCAGGTGCTGTTTAACATGGCGGATGTTGCCGAGCGCGAACTCGTCTTGACTGGTTGCGAAACAGAGAGAATTAGTCAAGCCGCACCTGGCGCAAAATTCGATCTGGTGTTGCAAGCACCGCAAACCGATGGCCGGATCGAGTTGACAGTGGTTTACAATGCCGATCTTTTTTCCGAGGCGAGAATGACGGCGCTGATCGATCAATGGAGCAATTTACTATCGCAGGCTGTCAGTGAGCCAAATAAAAAGATAGAGCAATTCACTCTGGTGACTGCGCTGGCAAAAACGATTTTGCCCGATCCCGGGGAGCGGCTCGACGAAACTTGGTTCGGGACGATACATTCGCTCGTTCTACGCCAGGCCGAGAAATCTACTAAGAAAGCCGCCGTTGCCGATGAAGATGCCAGTTGGACATACCAAGAGCTCGATGCGGTGACCAGTCGGTTGGCCGGTTTGCTGATTCAGCAGCATATTCATCCAAGGGATGTCGTCGCGATCTACGCGCATCGCGACGCGACGCTCGCGTTGGCGATCCTCGGCGTCCTCAAAGCGGGCGCGGTATTCGTCATTCTCGACCCGGCGTATCCGGCGGCACGTTTGCTCGATTATCTTCGTATCGTACAACCCAAAGGCTGGATACACATGGCGGGGGCCGGCGCGCCGCCGCAGGAACTCGCGCGCTTCATTGGGACAACGGAGATTTCCTGCCGGATCGACTTGCCGCGCGCACGCCAGGAAATCACTTGGCTCCTGAAGCGGGACCTGGGACGTGTGCCGGATATCGCGCTTAAAGCAGATGATTCCGCTTACGTCGCCTTTACCTCGGGCTCGACCGGTGAGCCGAAAGGCGTTCTGTGCCGGCATGGTCCGATCACGCATTTTCTGCCGTGGCAGGAGAAAACCTTCGAGTTAAAAAACTCAGACCGTTACAGTTTGTTATCCGGCCTCGGTTACAATCATCTGCAGCGCGAGCTTTTTACCGCACTCGCGTCCGGCGCGACAGTATACGTTCCGACCGACGAGCAATTGAAAGACGCGGAGCAACTGGTTCATTGGCTGCAGCGCCGAGAGATTTCGATCCTTCATCTCACGCCCGCGCTGGGGCGGCTGCTTCGAACCGCAAGAAGCATCCAACTGCCGTCAGTGCGCCGGGTATTTTTCGGCGGCGATGTGTTGACCCGGCAAGATGTTTGCGCCATGCACGAGGCCGCGCCGAACGCGTCGATCGTGAGTTTTTACGGCGCCACCGAAACCCAGCGCGCGGTCGGCTACAATGTCGTTCCCAACCATTTATTCATGCGTGGCGGCGCCGCAAAGGAAACGGTTCCGACGGGTAACGGCGTCAAGGATGTACAGCTCCTCATATTAAATGCCGATCGCCAACAAGCGGGTGTGGGCGAGCGGGGCGAGATTTATGTGCGCAGCCCGCATCTGGCCGCGGGCTACGTCGGCGACGACGCGCAAACCGAGTCGAATTTCATGATGAGTCCTTTTACAGGCGA
This sequence comes from uncultured delta proteobacterium, assembly GCA_963804165.1. Classification (GTDB taxonomy): domain Bacteria; phylum Desulfobacterota; class Binatia; order UBA9968; family UBA9968; genus DP-20. The sequence continues at coordinate 164,981 of CAWDPO010000001.1, read as the reverse complement.
TGAGCGCGATCGGCTTTACCGAACCGGGGAGCTCGGCAGATATTTGCCGGATGGAAACGTCGAATGGGCGGGACGGCGGGACCGTCGCGTGAGCATCCGCGGCTTCCGCGTCGAACTGCCGGAGGTGGAATCAGCGCTCGCCCAATGCGCGGGTGTGCACGTCGTTGCAGTTGCGGCCCGGGAATTCGACAGCGGCGACGCCATGGGAATGAGAGAAGCGCGACTGGTAGCCTACGTCGAGCGCGAAAAAGATTGCGATCTCGGCGCAGACGATTTGCGCGCGTTTTTAAGCGCAAGGCTGCCACATTATATGATCCCATTCTATTTTCATTTCATGGACCGATTGCCGATCAGCCCCAACGGCAAGATCGACTATTTCAGTTTGCCGGCCTTTGAGGAGCGCGACCGCGAAAGGCGGATTCCTTTCGAAGCGCCGCGCACCGCGATGGAACAACGACTCGGCAAAATTTTTGCGGATGTGCTCGGTGTCGAACGAGTCGGCAGGCTGGACAATTTTTTCGAACTCGGCGGCCATTCCTTACTCGCCGCCCAGGCTGCTGCAAGGATTCGCGAAACTATGCAGATGAGTTTGGATCTGCGAACCTTCCTGCAAGCGCCGACGGTGGCGACGCTGGCCAAGCGCCTCGAATCTGCAGAAATTTCTGCCGATGCCGGAATCGATCCGCACGCGGACAAACGAGAGGAGATCGAGTTATAAACACCGCCGCACTCTTCGAACAGCTTCGTAGCCTCGATATCCGCCTCTCCGTGGCCGGGGAGCACCTGCGCGTGAACGCGCCGCGCGGTACTCTGACTCCCGCCCTGAGTGAGCAGATTGCCAAACACAAGAAGGAGATCATCCGGTTTTTGGAGCGCGCAAATCGCGCCGTTAGAAACCTCTGGGACACGCATTCTGCACAGCGCCGACGATCAGCCGTCGCCGCTGTCGTTCGCTCAAGAGCGCTTGTGGCTCTTGGAGCAATTGGAGCCGGGACGTTCGGTTTACAATCTCGCTCGCGCTGTACGCATCATCGGTCCGCTGGATATTCGCGCGCTCGAATTGTCCTTAGAATGAGCTTATTCGCCGCCACGAGTCGCTGCGGACAAAGTTTGTCGCTGTCGAGGGCCGCGCGCTTCAATGCGCAACCGTGGCAGAGATCTCTGCTCCTGAATCCCACCGATCTCAGCGCGCTGTTGGAAGAGGAACGAAAAAAGCAAACCGACGCACTTACTTCTTGAGGAGGCGCGGCAACCGTTCGATTTATCGCGCGACCGGTTGCTCAGAATCCAGCTACTCAAAGACCGCAACGATGTGCATGTGCTGGTTTTCTGCATGCATCACATGATCTCAGACGCGTGGTCGATGGGAATTTTCACACATGAGCTGTGGTCGCTCTATAACGATTTCGTCAACGCTAGCTGCTCCAATGCTGCAGGAGCTAACGGTGCGGTACCGAGACTACGCTGTCTGGCAACGGCGAGAACTTCAAGGTGATTTGCTTGAGGCGCATTTGACGTACTGGAAGCAGCACCTTGCCAACGCTCCGTATCTCGACCTATCGACGGATCATCCTCGGCCGGCGACGCAGAGTTTTCAGGGCAGGAGGCAGCCATTGGAGCTGCCTCCTACATTGACGGCAGCACTCAACGATCTGAGCCAGCGCGAAGGCGTCACGTTGTTCATGACGCTATTCGCGGCCTTTCAACTTTTGCTTTATCGCTATACCGGACAAGAAGATATTATTGTCGGCGCGCCGGTTGCCAATCGCGAACAGAGCGAGATCGAGGGGGTTATCGGCTTTTTCGTCAATACTCTAGCCTTGCGCGTGGATCTTTCCGGTCAGCCGAGCTTTCGGGAGCTACTCCAGCGCGCGCGCGAGGTTTGTCTCGACGCCTACGCGCATCAGGCGGTGCCGTTCGAAAAAGTCGTGGAGGCGTTGAACCCCCGGCGCGACCTGAACCGTAACCCTATTTTCCAGACAATGTTGGTGTTGCAAAACACACCACGTCGGCGTGCCGCTCCGCCTGGCATCGGTTTGCAGCCCATCGAAATCGACAACCAAACGGCGCAGTTCGATCTGTCGCTGTACTTGCGCGAGCGCGAGGGCACGCTGCGAGGCTTCATCGAGTACGCGACGGAGCTTTTTGATCAAGCGACCATCGAAAGGATGACCGGTCATTTTCAAACTTTACTCGAGGGCATTCGTCACCGATGCCGACCGCTCCATCGCGGCGCTGCCGATGATTAGCGCGACGGAACGCCGACAACTGCTCGTCGAATGGAATAATACGGCGGCGGAGTACCCACGCGAGCGCGTGCATCCACGAATTATTTGAGGCGCAGGTCGAGCGGGCGCCGGAAGCAGTTGCGTTGGAGTTTGAAAACAGCGCCTGGAACTATCAAGACCTTAACAATCGAGCCAACCGGCTCGCAAGCGAACTCATCGAACTCGGCGCCGACCCCGGAAAACTCGTCGGCGTTATGATCGATCGTTCTTTCGAGATGGTGCTGAGCCTGCTTGCGATTCTAAAAACCGGCGGTGCTTACGTGCCGCTGGATCCGGCCTATCCAACCGAACGTTTGAAATTCATGGTGGCCGATGCCGGGATTGCCATTTTGCTGACACAGCGCAAATTCGCGCATCGAATTGGCGGCAGCGACGCGACGCTTTTCGTCGACGAGTCGCGCCGCAGCACGGCTAAGCGCACAGCGAATCCAAGGAATGGCGCAACTGCCGATAGCCCTGCCTATGTTATTTACACTTCGGGTTCGACCGGAACTCCAAAAGGGGTAGTGGGGCTCCATCGAGGCGCGGTCAATCGTTTCGCCTGGATGTGGACAACGTACCCATTCAGCCCCGGCGAGAAAACTTGCCAAAAAACCTCGCTTAGCTTCGTCGATTCGGTTTGGGAAATCTTCGGCGCGTTGCTCCGAGGTATTCCGACGGTGATCGTGCCTGAGACTGTGACCCGCGAGGCTGAACGGCTCGTGCGATATCTGGCGCGGCATCGAGTGACACGGATCGTGTTGGTCCCGTCATTGTTAAGTGAAATCATGCGATATCCTGAGCTGAACAAGCACTTGGTCCGGCTTCAATTCTGCTTCAGCAGCGGCGAACCTTTGCCCGCCGAGTTGGCTGGGCAATTCCGCGAGGCGGTTCCTAAGTGCCGGCTGGTGAATCTTTATGGTTCCTCGGAGGTTTCAGCGGATGTGACGTATTATGATGTCCGCGCTGATTCGAATCGCGCGCAGGTTTTGATCGGTCGGCCGATTCACAATACGCAAACTTATCTGCTCGATTCCCGCATGCAACCCGTGCCGGTCGGGACGCGCGGCGAGTTGTACGTCAGCGGCGATAATCTAGCGGGCGGCTATCTCCATCAGCCGGCATTAACGGCAGAAAAGTTTGTCGCGAATCCTTTTGACGCGGGCTCAAATTCCCGTCTTTTCCGAACCGGCGATCTGGCGCGCTATTGTGCGGATGGCAATCTCGAATTCTTGGGTCGCACCGACGACCAAGTTAAGATACGTGGCTACCGGGTTGAGCTCGGTGAAGTCGAGGCGGCGCTCAGCCGCCATCCTGAAGTACGCGAATGTTGCGCGGTTGTGCGAGGAGAAACGCCGCCCGACGCCGACAATCCAAAATCGAGGATTCAAAATCCAAAATTCGCCCCATCCTTTACCGCCTATGTCCTTGCAGGCGAGCGCCCGCCAACGGCGAGCGAGCTGCGAGGTTTTTTAAAAGAACGGCTACCGGATTACATGCTGCCGACAGCTTTCGTCATGCTCGAACGCCTGCCGTTGTTACCGAATGGCAAAATCGACCGCCGGGCATTGCCGGAGCCGGTTGCGTTTAAAGAAACTTGTATCGGCACAACGATGGAGCCGCGCAGCGAGACGGAACTGCTCATTGCGCAGATCTGGCGGCAGGTGTTGCGGCTGGAAACGATTGCAGTGGACGATAACTTTTTCGATCTCGGAGGGCATTCGCTGTCGGCATCCGTCGTTACGGCAAAGCTGCGCGAAGTGTTTGCCCGCCCGCTATCGCTGCGCGATCTTTTCGAGGCGCCCACGGTTGCCGGCCTCGCCGCGGCACTGGAGCGGAGGGTTCAAGTTAACGGTCAAGAAAACTTTCCGCCGATCAAGGCCGCGGCGAACAAGCGCGTGTCTTCTTTATCGCTCGGTCAGGAGCCGTTGTTTCTCTTCAGTCAATTGTTCGGCGGCGGAGATTTCCTTAACATGCCTTACGCCTATCGGCTCGATGGACGGCTGGACGCGACCGCATTGCGGCGAGCGATTCTCGAGATCGTCAAGCGCCACGACGTGTTGCGCGCGGGATTTTGTGAGACGGCGGCGGGACCGCGGCAGTTTGTTCGGTCGCAGGTGAAGCCGTCCTTGACTCTTATCGATCTTGCACGACTGCCGGAACCACAAAAGAAATCAAAGCTGGAGCAGATTTCTAAGCAGGATGCGGCGCAATCCTTCGACGTCGAGAAGCCGCCGCTCATGAGAACGACATTGCTCCGCTTGGCGGAAGAGCAGCATGTGCTGCTCGTGACCATGCACCACATCATTACCGACCAGTGGTCCATGGGACTCTTTCGTAAAGAACTAGCCGCGCTCTATGAAGCATACACAAGAGGATTGCCTTCGCCGTTGCCTGGGCTTCCTGTGCAATTTGCCGACTTCGTCGCTTGGCAACGAGATCTGCTCAAGCAAGGATTTTTCGATCGACAGATTTCCTACTGGCGAAATCAGCTCAGCGGGCCGCCGGGCAAGCTCGATTTTCGCCGCGACGGCAAAAACAGCAAGCCGGCGCGCTTTCACAGTTCGCGCCGTCCTATTGAAATTGACACAGCACTGTTTGGGCGGATCAAAGCATTCGCGCGCGAACAGAACTGTACCCCGTTCATGGTCTTCATCGCGGCTTTAAACATTCTCCTCTATCGTTATACGGGGCAGCTCGACATTCGAATCGGCACGCTGGTCGCCAACCGGGCTCAGCCCGGAACTGATGGCATGATCGGTTATTTCGTCAACGCGCTGGTTCTGCGCACGCCGATTCAACCAAAAATGAACGTGGCTGAATTTCTTAAAATCGTGCGCCGGACCTGCGTCGAGGCGTATGCCCATCAGGACGTGCCGTTCGAGTATGTCGAAGCGCTGGTCGAGAAGCGGCGAGGGAGAAGCAAAGTTCCCCTATATCAGGTGATGCTTAACTACAGAAATCTGTCGACTCCGCCAGCTGAAAGTAATGGCCTAACGATTGCGTCTTGGAACGGAAAAAATCGCGTGGGGGACCCAGGCATAGCGATTTCCCGGCTCGATGTAAACTTTCATTTGCACGAGATGCCAACGAGGTTGACGGGAGCTGTAAACTACAAGACCGATTTGTTCGACATCGCGGCGATCACCAAGGTTTTGCAAAACTATTACGGGATATTGGCGCAAATGGTCGCGCATCCGGAGCGGCGTATCAGCGGCTTGGCACTGCGATGACAAAAGGATTCAAGATTATGCTGGCCCGTTTATTGACGTTCTATTTCTTATTGCTGCTTATCTTTGCGCCGCCGGCTCTCGCTGCGGATAGTTCAGTCGATTCGTGGACAGGCAAGGATATGGGCGAGCCGGGAGAGGCGGAAGACAAGCTACTCAAATTAAGTTTGCTGCCGGACGGCAAACTCTTTCCGGCCAACTTTCGTTGCAACGAGAGGCCGTCAGCATGCGCCTTCCAGCTCGCTTATTTTTTCGCGGCGGGATTCGACTTAAGCAAAAAGCAGCGATTAAACATCCTCTATATTCCCGGCGGGCCGGGGGCGATCGTCGACTCGGACAGCAGATCCGCGACTTTGAGGCTGTTGGAAAAGAAGCACAACGTCGTGTATTTCCACCCGCGCGGCATGGCAAAAAGCGCCATCGACGGCAACAAGGAATACGATCAGTTCCTGCGCGCCGAATATGTCGTGGAGGATATAGAAAAACTGCGCCGAGAGATTCTCGGGACGAGGGCGTGGGATGCGATCTACGCGCATAGTTGGGGCACGGTCATCGCGCAGCGCTATGCGGCAAAATACGGCAAGCCGAAGGAGCCGAGCCCGAAGGTGCTGAGCCTGATCCTGTCGGGGCCGGTGGACCGGCATCGGGCCGAGACCCAGATCGCGCGCACCCGCATGACGATCGAAAACCTCAAAGCGATTTATGGCTACTATCGTTCCCAGGGCGTGGCCCATTGCCAGTGCTCATCAGGGTCGTTTCTGAAGCAGCTCGTCACCGATTTTTCCGACCCGCAAATCACGATCATGGATAACCGCCTCGGGTCGAGCGACAATTTTTGCTTCCTGAAAAGTGATCTGGTCGATAAAATCGTCAAGCGATTGGAAAAAATCATCCCCGAGATCGATGAAAACTACGGCTCGGCTGATTTTATCGTGGATAACTTTGGCGCGCTCAATAAGGATCAGATCTTTCAAAAACAATTCGCTCAGTTCCCGAAAGAATTCTTTGCCGCGTTGCGCTATCTGCAAATGACCGGCGCGCCGGAAAAGGACGCGCTGGTTTTTGTCGCGGACAGCCGCAACCGCATCAACGCGGCGCTGCTGCTGGCGCATTATTTAACGGCAGAGAATCCTAGCCGCTGCAGCTTGAAAGACGCGCCGTTTAGCGGCGCGGCGGCGGACTGTGAATACTGCGAGAGACTCAAAGCCGCCAGAGACGAACTGCGCGTGCGCATGGGAGGACGCGAGTCGCGACGGGGCAACTATGTATATGGCGTGTACGACGGCGTGGCGCGCTGGATATCCGTGATGATGGGCGAGAAGGCGTGCTATTCCGGAAAGGACCTGGAACGTTTTGCAACGGGCCCGGGAGACGACAAGAAGTTTGGCCGTGATCAAGCTAAAAGGATTGGCATCGTCGCCGATGAAAAAATTTGCCCATGGAATCCCGCGGATTTTCGCCATGAGACCGCGACGCTCCTGATCAAGGGAAGCCGCGATACGATTGTCGCAGGGTGCCAGGCGGAAGACTTTCTCGTTAACGGACTTAGAGACGGCCGCGGCGTACTGTTGGAATTTCGTGGATTAGGTCACGACTTGAGCGTCGGTAACCTTTATGAGGGTTCGGACCCGTCGATTTGGAGTAAACGATTTGCCGGGTTGTTAGAGGATTTCGTGAAAATGTCCACGAACGTGGCGCAGTTTCGCGCCAAGAGCGGGATCCGCGCAAAACTGGCCGTGCTTAAGGCGCGCGACCGTACGCGCGATCCAACTCTAGGAGCGAAGTGCGAGAAGAATTCTTGATTTCGAAAATTGTTAAGGTTAGCGTGATGAAAATTTTCTTCACACCAGGGAGGTTAACATGGGAAAAGGTGGACCGAAGTTATCCGTGGCAAAAGCCGAGAAAGTCAGAAAGGGCATACGCGCGGTCATCAAAGAAAACAAAGACCTCCAGGCTGCCGTGAACGCGCTCAGAAAAGCCTCGAAGTCGAAAGACAACAAGGCAAAGTTACGCAGCGCGATCAGCAAAGTCATCGTGCGCAATCCACTCTTGCAGCAAGCCGCCAAAGACATCTTCAACAAGATGAAATAGCCAAAGGGGAGAGCGGCACTCTTGGCATGCTGCGATCGCGAGAGAGCCGAATTCGTCTTGTCGGTTGCCTAAGCAATGAAGACGCGCAACACAGCCGTGGGCGGGTGAACGGCGCCCGGCTTTCCTCAGGTAGCGGAGAGTTCGAGCTTCTTGAGTTTTTTCAGGAATCCTTGACGGCTCAAGCCGAGAATCTGCGCAGCCCGAAGCTTATTACCGCCAGATTGCTTAAGGGCGTCTTGAATCATCTGGCGCTCGAGCGCCTCGACGGCTTCGAAAAGCAATTTACCGGAGCCCTGCGATACGGCCGGAATCTCGACCCGTTTTTGGACTGATTTCGACTCTGGTTGGATGGCGATCTGGTCTTCGGTAATGATTTTGCTCCGTACCGAGGCTACCAATCGCTTCACTTCATTTTCGAGCTGGCGCGAGTTTCCCGGCCAGTGGTAGGCCGATAAGCGATCGATCGCTGCGGCGGTAAATTGCTTGGGCTCGACGGACATCATCGCGCAGTGCTTTTGCAGAAAGTGATTTGCCAGGATCGGTATATCCTCGGGGGTTTCCCGTAATGCCGGCGTTTGAATATTAACGACGCTCAGGCGGTAGTATAAGTCTTCGCGAAATTGTTTTTCTCTCGTGCATGCTTCCAGATTGCGGTTGGTGGCGGCGATCACCCGCACGTTGATGGGTATCGGAGCCCGGCCGCCGACACGGTCGACGGAGCGCTCCTGCAGAACGCGAAGAATTTTTGCTTGAGCTGCTAGGCTCAAGTCGCCTATTTCATCCAGGAATAGCGTGCCCTCGTGGGCAGCCTCGAACTTGCCAATGCGCCGGTCGACGCCGGTGGCGACGCCCTTTTCAATTCCAAAAAGTTCTGCCTCGACTAGATTGTCGGGCAACGCGGCGCAATTGACAGCGACAAACGGATGTTTGGCCAGGGGGCTGGTGAAGTGCAGGGCTTTCGCGATCAGTTCCTTGCCCGTGCCGCTTTCGCCCTGGATCAGCACATCCACTGAGCTCGGTCGAATCTGGTCGATCAGCCGGATAATCGATCTAATTCGGTGACTCATACCGACAATATTCTGCGTCGAGAAGCCGCTGATAAATTGTGTCGCGGGATAGTTAGCCCGTTCGGTGTTTTGCGCCTTTAGTTCCGCGGCGAGCGCCGAGTTCTCGAAAACATCGGTTAGCCGCGCCGCCAATGTGGTGAGGACCTCAGCATCTTCGTTGGTAAAGACTCCGCCGAGCTTGTTCGACGCCTCCCCGACCCCGATCACCGCGCCCGCCAGGCTATGCAACGGCACGGCAAGCAGGGTTTTTGTTTGATAGCCGGTCTCGACGTCCACTTCCTTATAAAAGAGCGGATGCTGGTACGCGTCGTCGACATTAATCGTTTGGCCGGTCATGGCGACGGCTCCGGCGATTCCCAACCGGGCGTCAAACCGCATGATCTTGCCCTCTTGGGAGATCGCCGACCAAAGCTCGCAGTTGTCGCGATCGAAAAGGAAAATGCTCACGCGTTCCGCTTGCAGCAACTCTTTAGCTTCACGGGTGATCAGCGATTGCAGCGAGGCCAGGTCTGTCATGGAGCTCATGCGCCGACAGATGTTGAGAACCGCCCGTAGCTTTTCTACATGTTCCTGGCCGGCTCGGGGTTCTTTCTGGTGATCGTGAGTGGAATCTCCCAAAGTCATGGCTTCTGAATTACACAATCAGAGAAACGCTGTCAACGTAAGTTGCGCAATGTGAACAGGTTTTACGCTAAAATAGGATTTTGAGGTAAACCGCCGCAAGATAGTCGTCGGCAACCGCGCTTTGGTCGTCTCGCCATGAGCAGCTTGAGCAATGGAGTTCTGCGATTGGCCGCGCGCGATGTGACACAGGTCCATCAGCGTTAAGCTTACTGTAGCAACAGATTTCGTTATCGTTATCGCACTCTCGTGACGCGCGTCGCAGCGACGCGGCAGATTGGCCAACGACGGCGACCTGTCAAAGCTCCCATCTGACCAGTCGAACTCGTACGCCGAATTCGCAAAGAGAAATACGAAGCGAAAAATCATCACGGATTCGACTGCTGTTCTAAACTTTAGAACATCTCAGCAACGCAATCTTATATCGCGTCATGGAAATGGAATGCAGCGGCGAGACCTAACGCAATGATGACTCTGTATACACTTCTGTAAACCAGTAACTAGAGATGTATTCGTTTGTGGCTCTTTTGTATCGACCTCGACTCAGAGAAAGAATTCATGGCAAAAGTTGAACGAAATTGTTACCAATATGTTCCTATCATTCTGCTATTTTTTGTGGCACGTAGGTTGCTTTTTTTGCAGTCAAATAATTTAAGCTCGGTCTTTGTTTTTGCATTCAAACTGACCGCCTGGCGTTTCACCGATCGGAGTCGTGAAACCGCTTGTCGTGTTTGTAGGGATTGCACGGCCTTTTAAAACGTTTGTTCGGAATTGTTCGAATTGTTCGTGGTAGGTTGCCACAAGGAACTTGATTCCGAGAGGTCGAGACTCAGCGATGACCAAGGCCCTGTTTCTCAATCAGCACACGTCGCCGTGTAGCGAAAAGCGCTGCGATTCATTACGAGCGTTAATTGCGCAGGCGAAATCCTTCGGCGATCCGACTGAATTTCCCGCCAGCGTTCCTTTGACGGCACTCTCGTTGGAGCCTGAGATTGTATTTCTTCGAATAACAAAGGATTCGGACGGCAAACAAATGGTCGAGCGCTGCCGCGCGCGCTGGAGCGAAGCGGCGATCATGGCAATCCTATGTTACCCCTCTGACCAGGTTAGCACTCAGCTGCAACCTGTACTTTCGGCGGCGGATGAGTTTCTGTTTTGCTCAGCCATCGAACGGGAACTGATCTTGCGTAGCGAGCGGCTGCTTTTGCGCCGCCAAGCCAAAGTGGAGCTCCGTAGTCGGCCGTTCAAAGAAATTTCGGCAAACCTGCCGCTGGTCGGTCAAAGCCCGGCGTTTCTAGCCGTGATCAACAAGACTGCCGCTTTGGCGCGCACCGACGCCACGGTATTAGTTTCGGGTGAGACCGGCAGCGGCAAAGAACTGGTTGCGCGGGCGATCCATTACCAAGGAGTACGACGGTCAAAGCCATTCATTCCGGTCAACTGTGGCGCTTTGCCGGATCATCTGTTTGAGAATGAGCTGTTCGGACACAATAAAGGGGCCTTTACAGACGCTTCGTCTGCAGAGCAAGGTCTGATCGCTGAGGCCGAAGGGGGAACTCTTTTTCTCGACGAGGTAGACGCGTTGAGCCCGTCGGCTCAGGTCAAACTTTTGCGCTTCTTGCAGAACGGTGAATACCGTCCGCTCGGCTCGTCGCGCGCCCTCATTGGCGACGTACGCGTGATCGCTGCCGCCAACTGCGATCTTAAGGAGAAGGTTCAGCTGAAGCATTTTCGCGAGGACCTTTATTACCGTTTAAACGTCCTGTCGCTGTCCTTGCCGCCGTTGAGAGAGCGCGGCGCTGATACGCTGTTTCTTGCCGATCACTTTTTGGAACTTTACAGCAACCCGCAGGGCTGCCAACGACCGGTTCTTTCCGAGGCGGCGCGGCAAAAGCTACTCGACTATCGTTGGCCCGGAAACGTTCGCGAGCTGCAAGCGGTCATTCAAAGAGCGGCGGTTCTGAACGGAACGGGAATCTTGCATGCGGTTGACATTGAGCTTTCCGACGGGCAGTCCAAAGAAACACTGCGCCATGAATCGCTCCGTCGCGCCAAGTCCTACATCGTCGGGGAGTTCGAGTGCGCGTACGTGGCGGACTTGCTCGCCCGTCATCAGGGAAATATCACCCTCGCGGCTAAGGCGGCGGGAAAAGACCGCCGCACTTTGCAGAGACTCGTGCGAAAATATTGCTTGGATCGCGCGGCTTTCAAAGGCTGAGTTGATCCGTTTCCAGATGCGGCGCGTGTGCAGCGGCGCCGCGGCAGAAATCCCGCATTGCTAAGGCATTGATGTTTTTGGAGTTCGCCAGTCCTTGGTAGCTTTTGCTGCGGCGGATTTGTCGCGCTCTGCCGATCGCCGATTTCATAAATACTCTACAAAATCTGGTAACTGCACGTCGCAGCCGCTTGGCGCCTCGTTTGCTCATGCCAACCTAAGTGAAAAAATCGTTGGTGCAGCCGACGTTCACTCAAAGCAACCGACGAGAAGAATTAGTCCGAGCGATCCTAGCGTACTGCGTCGAACATCCCGAGGCCAAAGACACGGTCGAAGGGATTCTAACCTGGTGGTTTGCGGCGGCCGAAACAAACTGGAGCGCGGAAGAAGTAAGGATAGCACTGAAATTTTTAACGGCCAAAGGTTGGATCACCAGCCGGACGATCCGCGAATCTGAGGAAATCTACGGAGTGAGCAAAGAAAAACTGCCGGAGATCACAGAATTTCTGAGCGGTTTGAGCACGGTTACGAAATAGACGGCGCGCAAGCGCGAGCGTTTGATCTACATACTTCTCAAGGGGCGACGACTTCCCTCTAGCTTCGCGGAAGAACGGGTGAGCAATGGCAAAGCGTAAAATGGCAAAGCACAAAAAGACGAGGGAAAAACTAACTACGTCGGGAATATTCACAACTAAACTCGGTCAGATGCGTTCGCAGATTCAAAACTTGGAAAGCCGAAGAGTTGTAGAGAATAAGAGAATAGATCGAATGAAAAATACGGCAACTCAGATGGAGAAAACGGCCGCGGAGAGTAAGTCTGCTTTGGAACGCTATCGTACTACATTGATGATTCTGGACCGTGAACGGAAAACATTTGAACAAGAGTATAGCAAACAGAGAAAGAACTCGCTTTCTGTTTTGAAGAATAAAACTGCGGCCATCGAAAAATTAAAGACACGATATGATGAGTATCGGGACGGTAAAGCAAGGGACTACGAGGTGGCGAAGATCAAGGAAGATAAGGCAAACCAGGAATGCGAGGCTGCCAAAAAACTCTTTGACCGAGCAGAGAAGGATTACCAGGCGGTGCCGAACTATCAACAAGAAATAGAAAAGTCCTTTGTTGAACTTAGAAATCAAAAGCAACGGATCGAAAAAGAACAAAATCATAGAAATAAGTTTTTTTTAAACGAGGAGTTGAAAGTTCTACTTGGTAAAACGCAGCTAAAGCCCTACAGGACATTAGTTGCGGAGATAACCAAAGCTTTCAATTCACTAAATTCAGCGAGAGAAACTCTAGCTGAGAAGGAGTTAGCGTTAGATAGTGCTAGAGCGGAAGCGGAAAGCCTCAAGAGTCAGCTAGAGATAATCGACCGAAATCGGGTCGACGAAATTTTGGCGAAACTTTAGAAAAGTGCCTCGCAAGGTATGGGCATTTCAGAGACAGCGATGGACTGAGGAAGGAGGAGTGTAATGGTAGCGACGCCTGCGTTAAGTTATCCGGGTGTTTATGTTCAGGAAGTTCCTAGTGGAGTCCGCACGATTGTGGGTGTCGGCACTTCGATTGGCATGTTCATCGGTACGGCAAAGCAAGGACCCATCAACCGGCCAATTCGATGCACCAGCTACATGGATTACGCGCGAACCTACGGAGAGGACCCGAGTGGGGGACAGCTGGTTCGCTACGTCAAGCTGTTCTTTCTAAATGGCGGCACCGATTGTTATGTGATGAGGATTGCGAACGGTGAAGTAGCGTCACAGATCGTCCTACAAAACGAAGCTGGAACCAATACTCTGAGACTCACAGCCAAAGATGCCGGGGTGCTCGGCAATGATCTCCGAGCAGTCGTAACGTATACGGGAGCCCAGCCTGAGGTAACGTTCAACCTGGAGTTGTTCCGCTTCGCGCTTGACTCGTCGGGCCAGCGCGTGAAGACAGACATCGAGATGTGGTCAGGTCTGAGCATGGACCCGGCTTCGCCTTCCTATGCCCAAGATTTCCTGACGCAGAATTCCAGGTTGGTTGATGCGGTCGACCTGGGCGTGGCGTCTTCCGCGAACGGATCTTCGCTCAGCGGCCGTTCGATGACCGCCGCTAATCTCGGAGCTTTGCTAGCCACCCGAAACCAAATTGAGATTAGCGTCGACGGTAGCCGTTACATCAGGGTCAACGTGGGCACAACAGCCACCGCGGCGTCAATCCAGAATGCAATCAACAACGAGTTTATCACTCAAGGAATAGCTGGCACCACGGTTACTGTGAATTTTGTTGCTGGACTGCCGGGGCTGGGTAACCGAATCGAGATTAGATCCGCGGGAGCCGGTGACGTGTTCATCCGTCCGGCGCCGGTGGCTGGAGATTTCGCCGTGCCGATGATGTTGGGAACCGCACAAGGCGGCATCGAAGTATCCGCGCACGCGGTGCGGCGCCCGGCACCGACGGGAATAGCGACCCGAGTTACCACATTGGCTCAGTTCAATGCCTTTGCGAATGCGAATGCAAGCGCGGTGAACTCAATAACTCTGCAAGGCATTGATACAAGCGTGAGTCCTCCAGCGGTTGTGGCGGTGGTTGTTCCGCTTGCTGTGGAGACTGTGCTGGGTGGCCGCGTGTTCACTGACGCGGTGCCGGCCGCGAGTTCGCCAAACGGTAACAGCGATGGTGTTCGCGAAAAGTTGGCGCTCATCGCGCAACAAATCAACAACTTCGTTCCACCTGTGGCCACGACCAAATTCTCCTGGAAGGCGGAAGTATGGGGCTCGCGACTCGGGATTCAGCCCGGCAACATTTTCGACGACGACTTCGTTGCGGTGGTTGCCGCGCCGCCAGCATTCCAAGCCATGTTCCAGGCACCAAACGTCCACTACTACAGGTTAGGCCTGGGGGGAAGCGGCCTGCAGACTTTGCCGGTTTCTGGTAATGATGGCGGACCTCCGATTCCCGCCGATTACGATGCCGCCTACAACACGATTGACAAGGAAGTAGACCTCTTCAATCTAATGGTCCTGCCTCCTGACGCTGCAGTCTCGGTTCAATCACTCTATCCGAACGCCAGCAACTTCTGCCGGAACCGCCGGGCGTTTCTGCTGATGGATCCACCGGATTCATGGACCGATGCCCAAAGTGCCTCGACTGGAGTCAATCTATTGCGGACCGGTCTGGTGAAAGACTACAGCGCAGTATTTTTCCCGCAAATCACAATTGATGAGAATGGTTTGAAGAAGAACATTGGTCCGTCCGGCGCGATAGCCGGACTTTGTGCCCGTATCGATGGCAGACGCGGAGTATGGAAGGCGCCCGCAGGTACAGAGGCGGACCTGCGCGGTATCGTCGGCCTCAAACTGAAGTTCTCCGACAATGAGAACGGCACTTTAAATCCCAGAGCAGTTAATACTCTCCGCATTTTCCCGAACGGAATCGTTAACTGGGGCGCGCGCACCATGGATGGAGATGATGCCTTTGCGAGCGAGTACAAATACGTTCCGATTCGCCGGTTGGCATTGTTCATAGAAGAGAGCCTCTATCGCGGGCTTAAGTGGGTCGTCTTCGAACCCAATGACGAACCGCTGTATGCGCAGATCCGGCTCAACGTCGGCGCCTTCATGCACAACCTGTTTCGCCAAGGCGCGTTCCAGGGACAGAAGCCAAGAGACGCCTATTTTGTTAAGTGCGATACCGAAACCACGACCCAGAACGATCGCAACCTGGGCATTGTAAACATCTGGGTTGGTTTTGCGCCACTGAAACCGGCGGAATTCGTGATTCTGTACATACAGCAAATGGCGGGACAGATCGAAACCTAACTTCAAGAATGGGAGCTAAATAAGTCATGGCAGCACCACAATTTTCTGTGAACACGAGTCGTTTCGATCCCTACAAGAACATGAAGTTTCGGATCAAGTGGGACGGCAGATACGTCGCCGGCGTCAGCAAGATCAGCGCGCTCAAAAAGAGCACTGAGCCGGTGACCCATAGGGAAGGCGGCGACCCCAGCACGTCGCGCGTATCACCCAGCGTCTGGAAGTTCGAGCCGATCACACTTGAACGGGGCGTCACGCACGATCCCGAGTTTGAAGCGTGGGCGAACCTTATCTACAACACCGACGGCGATGCGGCGATTTCGCTCGAGCAATTTCGCAAAGACATCATTATCGAGCTTCTCAACGAACAGGCTGTGGTGGCGAAAGCCTACAAGATCTATCGGTGCTGGGTCAGCGAGTATCAGGCGCTGCCGGAACTTGATGCAAACGCCCATGCGGTCGCGATCGAGCACATGGTGCTGCAAAACGAAGGGTGGGAGCGCGACCTCGCAGTGACTGAACCGGTACAGACTTAGTTCTTTTGCGGACCAGGTATGCGTCCATGATGGCCGAGAGCATTTCATTACGTTTCGCCGGGACCCGACGGACCGCGCAGCTGCGAGAACTTACGGGTCGAGACGAATACGCGGTCATGGGGACCAGTACCGCCAACGCAATCGCGCTGCTGGCTTCGCTCCTGGAACCAGACCCGGCCACCGGAACAGACAAGCTGCGCGCTGCAGATCTGGTTGCTGCGGATCGCGATCGACTGCTTGCTGCCGTTTACAGAACTGCGTTCGGTGATCGCATCGAGAGCACACTTACCTGTGCAAAATGCGAGCAACCTTTCGATATCGATTTCTCACTGCAGAGCGCGATCTCTTCGATCAGCAATGCGGACGAAACAGTCGAGTGTGTGCAGTTGGACGACGGAAGTTTTAGAGCGGCGAATGGTGTCAGCTTTCGTCTACCGACGGGAGGAGACGAGTTAGCTGCAATCGGCGCAACGCCGCAGGAAGTCGAATCACTGCTGCTGAATCGCTGCACCGAAGATCGTGGGTGGCCCGAAGGTGCCGTGGCCTTTGAGGAACTGCTTGAACTTGTTGCGCCGCTAATCGATCTCGAATTGTTAGCGCGCTGTCCGGAGTGTAATCACGTTCACAAGGTCCAGTTCGATATTCAAACCTACTTGTTAGGAGCACTCGTCGCTGAACGCCGTCGTCTACTGGGCGATATTAACTGTATCGCCGCAGCTTACTCATGGTCCCTCGATGAAATTCTTTCGCTGACACGCAGTGATCGACGACACCTGGTTGAACTCATTGAAAACGAATACGTCGCGTAATGCGCATCTTTTCTGATGAAAAGCTATTTCGCAAAATTGGCCGCTCGCGCCACACTCGCAAACGCACCGGCACCCAAATCCGTCAACGCTCGCAGGGCTCACGATCCATTCGAGGCGACTGTCACCTCGCCCGACACGACGCATCATTCCACTGTCTGGCCCACTAGCCCGTCGTCTGATCGACTACCGGCTGAACGCAACGCTGTTTCAGAATCGTCGTCAAAAACTACCGAGCTAAGACCTCAGACCGAGTCGACTGTCACACCAACTCCCAAGAGCTCGACCATCGTTGCGCCACCTTCGACTGAACCAGAGCAACCGATAACTCGAGCTACCAAGGAATCTGAGCTTCCACCGCGCGACCTTTTCGAGACTCGCAAGGTTACGCACGTCGAACCGCAGCAGATATCACCAGAAGCGCACACGTCTCCGCGTCTTGTTCCAACTACTCCCTCAAAGGAAACAGAAGTGTCGCAGTCATCGCACGATGACGAAATGACCGACCGTTTAGTGAACATCGAGAGCGAGCAAGCAGTCCTCCTGCGAAAGGCTGATTCGTTCATCGCCAGCTTGTTTGAACGTCGCTCGAGCAAGCGCGAACAAGCGGAAAGTGAGGAAGACCATAGTCAACAGCATGCGACTAAATCAGAAAGGCCGATTCAAACTGCCACGCGGTTGCAACCTCCAACTCCGCAGGCGCGAGTTTCTGAACCCACCGACGAAGCACCGTCGCTAGTGATCGGAAAACTGTCTGTTGAAATCGTGCCGGCGCCAACACCAGTGGTTACGCCGCAACGTCAAGTCGTCGTGATCGGCGGTGGCAGAAGAACACGCGCTGGAGTTCCGTCGGCCCACCGCTTCGGATTCAGTCGCTTTTGACAATGCCGTTAATCGACTTATCACTGGTGACGACGACACTCCTGAACCTCTTACGGGTGCGGGTCGATCCTCTTTGGGCCGCATTCTTCGCGCCAAACCCGGCGCCGGCGATTACCTACACCGGGGTTTCGCCGTCTACAACCTTTACTGCGGACCAGGCGCTGGGAATGTTTCTCTACTACGCACACGAAGATCCGCACGTTAAAAACCTTCCGCCTGTGTACAGAGATCAGCCGCCGGTTCGCTTCACGCCCATGGGTGTCATTCTTCAGTATCAGCTGTTCGTCCTTGCTGCCGAGCTAATGAACAACCCTCATGCTGCCGCGCTTCGAGCGCAACGGCTGTTCGGTCTCGCGCTGAAGACGTTGCACGATTTTCCCAGTCTCGATCGAAACACGTCGTTCGGCGGTTTGATCTTTCCTACCGAACTGCAAGACACAGACAATGTCTTTCGCATCTCTAAGCGAAACATTGCTCCTAACGAAGCTTCTAACTTTTGGACAGCTGGCACACAGGCTGTTCGACTCGCCGCCTATTACGAAGTCACAGCAACGCTCCTCGAACCTGATCGTCCCCAGTTACTTAGCGGACGCGTGCTTCGCTACGGTATCCAGATTTTTGTTAATGGCGCGCCTCGTCTAGATACCAGCCGCGCCACAGTTACTTTTCGCATACCAGGTGAAGTTGCTGATCGAACTGTGGATGTTAGACCAGGCGAAGCAGCGATCGGTGAAAACATTGCATTCGAGGGCACCGATCTCGCAGGCGACTCGACAACACTCCTAATCAAAAGACCTGATTGGAATACGCCGCAAGAGGTTGGTCTTGACTGGGGTGTAGTTGCAGGAACCGATTTCATTCTGGCGCAGGTCAATCAGCGCGCAGGCGCAGAAGACATTGCTCCAGGCTTCTATACTGCCGCCGCGCGCGTCACTCAGGTTCGCCAAATGCCTGACGGTAGCATGCGCGCATTCCCGCAGGCTTCTAACGAAGTCCCCTTCGTTGTAGCGCCACAGATTACAAATCCTCCCTACAACACTGTTGCGACAGCAGTCGGCAACATCGTGACGGTGGACGGTGCTGTGTTCCAACACGCTGACGTTCGACCAGAGAACGTTCGCGTGATCGTTGGTGGCGAGCCTGTGCCTATCGAACCGACACTCGCCTTAACGGCGGGCCATTTCGAAATTACGAGCGCGACGCAAATTCGAATTCAGTTTCCGATTGTCGGCCTGAACAGCGGATCGACGTTGCCGTTGCGCGTGATTGTGAACGGCGCTGAGAACTCGCCGCGCTGGGTGCAAGTGCCATGATGGCTAAACGAGCAGTAAAAAAGAGAAAAGCATCGTCGCGCCAGAAAGGGGCGAAAGGGACGAAAGCGACGCGCGCGTCAACGAAGCGAAGGCGCAAACCGGGGTCGCAGCCAATCGAATATCAAACTGCGCCGGTCGAATCGTCGGCGAGAGAACGCGAATTGTTGCTTGCGTGGTTCCGCTTGCTTGCGCGTTGTCGGGGAGCGTGGTTGCAACATCTCTGGATTAACGACGGATCGATCGATGGTCGCGCAACGGTCACTCACGCTGAGCTCGCCGCCATTCTTGCTAATCAGGATTCGCTCGAAGCTGAAACGGAGTGGGCGCAGAGTCAGGAACCCGTTCGTCATTGGCTGTCGGAAGCAGACGCAATCAAACGCGAGTTAGATGAATTGGAGAACTCTCGCTTCGCGCGCATTGCCCGCGTGCTTGGTTTGTCTCCGGCAGAACTCGACTTGCTGAAGCTTGCAGCAGCCGTCGCTATGGACAGTTCACTAAGTCGTGTGTGCGCATATCTGCAGGACCACTCAGGCAGGACGTATCTGACGGAAGATCTCGCCGCGCGACTGCTACGACTGAACGGTGAAGTGAACTGGTCACCAGAAATGAATGTGTTTCGCTGGGAATTGATTCAACGGCGCGATACGGGCGTCGGTGAACCGTTAGCCCTCGTTTGCGATCCGCACATCAAGGAGTGGTTGGAAGGCAGCAGTAGTCTCGATGAGTTACTGATCGGCGTAGCTGCGATCGGTGAATCGCAAAACGCGACGTTGCCCGAGTGGCCTTTTGAAGAAGTTCTGAACTGGATCAAGCAGTCGCTTGCCAGCGAAGCACGTATTCGCATGCGTGTCGTTGTCGTCGCTCCGAGCGGCGGCGGAAAACGACAGTTTGCTGCGGCTGTTTCGGCTGAGTTAGGAATGCCACTGCTCGTGGTCCAGTTGGATTCAACCGACGAGTCGAATTGGAAGCGAATGTTTCTGCACGCGCAACGACAGGCTTTTCTTGATGCGACGGTCCTCGGCTGGAAAGGTGATGCAGCAACACGGCAACTGTGGCCTGCCAATCAATCGATGTTTCCCCTTCAGTTTGTCTTGTGCGAACCCGGGTCTGAACCGACCGAGACAAGTGGCATAGTCGACAAGGTTGTGCGTCTTTCGATTCCGAAAGCAAGCACGCGCGAACGTTTGTGGCGGGAGTCGTCACCTAAGGCGGCGAAATGGCCGGCCGAACAAGTTCGCAAACTTGCCGAACACCACAGCGTTTGGCCGGGAGACATTAAGCGCGCGATCCATCTTGGCGCGCAGACCCCTGATGAAGCCGCGGCGCGCGTGCGCGAGAGTGCGAGATTGCGGTTTGGAAATCTCGCACAGATTCTCGAATGTCCGTTTACCTGGGACGACCTGGTATTGCCTGACGGAGTAAAGAGGGTGCTCCAGGCAATCGCGTTCGAAGCAGAAGAACGTGTTTCGTTTTGGCAGCACGAGGAAGCACAACGATTGTTTCCGCAAGGCCGTGGTTTAGTGGCGCTATTTAGTGGACCATCAGGCACTGGCAAGACGATGGCGTCGCAGGTGATCGCCGCCCAACTGACGAAGGATTTGTGTCGCGTTAACGTCGCGCAGTTAGTCAGCAAGTGGGTAGGTGAGACGGCAAAGAACACCGAACAAGTGATTCGCGTGGCCGCTGAGAACGACGCTGTGCTTTTCTTCGATGAAGCGGATGCGCTGTTTGCGCGAAGATCGGCTGAGATCCGCGATGCTCAGGATCGCTTCGCGAATACGGACACCGCATTTCTGTTGCAGGCGATCGAGAGTTATCCCGGAATCGCGGTACTCGCCACCAACCTCAAATCCAACATCGACTCAGCGTTTCTGCGGCGCATTCGTTACCACGTGGAGCTCACGCCACCTGACGCAGCACTGCAACGCAAACTGTGGACAAAACTCATTACGGGGTTGGTGGACGAAAAACGGGCGAAGTCGTTGGCCGAGGCCATTGAACTTCTCAGCACCGCGACCGACGTCACGGGCGCGCAAATCAAGTTTGCCGTGCTGGCAGCCTTGTTCGCGGCACGAGCTGAGCGCAAATCACTAAATGCTGGTCATTTGCTCATCGGGCTTGATCGGGAGCTCGCGAAAGAAGGACGAGCGATTGGACCACGCGAACGCGACAAGATTCTGCGATTAGAAGAGGCTGCTGCGTGAGAGGCAAGGTTCACATTCGGGAGTTTCGAATCTGCGCTTCTGGTCTGACGTGCGAGCAAGGTCGCCGGTTGGGTGAACTCGTAGCGAAGCGCTTGAGTGAAGCTTCGAGCGAGACGAACGGTACTAAGTCCATTAACGAAATCTCGATCAAGTTTCGATCGACCACTAGCTCAATCGATCGGTTAGCAAGTGACGTGACAGCGCACATTCGACGCAGGGTGAATTAACTCATTCGATGAACACGACGGAATTCAAAACAGCAACTCGGTCTTCGCCCAAGCAGCTGGGCCATGGTCGTGTGCAAATGAAGGCGAAACCGGGGCTAGCCGGAGCAGCGAATCGGAAGCGCGCAGACGGTCTCGAACGTCAGGCCGACGATATTGCCGAACGCTTCGTTGCTGGTGAGAAAGGACTGGCGCGACGAATAACACCCACTGGAGCAGCGGATTTTTCGTTACCTGCGAGCGCTGGCCTTCCGCTCTATAAAGATTTGCGAGAGGAACTCGAAGAATCGTTCGGTGCAAATTTCGCCGCCGTTCGGATTCACGAAGATTCTGATGCGGCTCATGCGGCCCAAGAGCATTGCGCCAACGCTTTCGCCAGCGGCCGAGATGTTTACTTCGCGAGAGGAAAGTTCAAGCCTCAGAGTCGTGAAGGGAAACTGCTGATCGCCCACGAGCTAACACACGTGTTGCAACAGACTGGACGCCTGTCGACAGACGGCATGATGAAAGCAACGCCGCAACGTGGCAATCGACTCGTGCAATTGGAAGCTGCGATTCCTCCGTTTGACACTTTGAAGAAACTACACGCTCCGAAGAAGAAAGATCAAAAGGATAAGTATGACGAAGTCGTTAAGGCGTTGGCTAAACGAGTTGCGATGACCGATCCGAAGGCATCGCTAGATACGTTTTTCCAGGAATCACTTCCAGAAATCAAGGATTGGCCCTCTGAAGCGGAGAGTCTCCTCTTCGACACACTAAAACGCTACGAAAAATTCGAACTCGCATCGCAGCTTATCGAACGCGACGACTTTAAAGGCGGCATTCGCATCCGTACGGCTGCGTGGACCAATAGTTTTGTTCCGGTTCTCAAGGATCGAAATAAAGGTGAGGAGGTATTCGTTAAGGCTGCTGAAAAACATCCGGTGCTTGCGTGGTACATCGAAGAATGGGTTCGACTGATTGGTGTCTTCATTCTTGGCCCACTAAGCGCGCCCATTCCGACACTTCGTCGTTACGGTTTGAAAGAGGGAGACACCAGCACCGATACCATTACCGAGCACGCCTCCGAGTTGTCAGATAACTTGGGTGAAAACAAAAAACTGTCAAGCTCCGAATGGGTTTACGAGGCGCTGTTCAGAATACGAGAACTTGATGAGCTCCGTATGAAGAAATGCATTGAGATAAATAACAATGCGATCGCGGAGCAGAAAAAAACCAATGAGCGACAGATCTTTTTGAAGCGTCGCTACGCTGATGGGGTTCAGCAGTGGGGCTCCAAGTTTCTTGAATCAACTGCGGACATTTTTAAAGACACCACTGGCGCAATTGACACCGATGCAAGAAAAGCGTGGGAGCCACTCTTAAAGAAACTGGGAGCGCGTGTCAAAGGAATTGGCACCACTGCGATTGATCTTTGGGATCGACAGAGCGCGCTTGATCAGACGTTCACTCAATTCCACGAAAGTCGAGACAAGGGTGAAGCAAAAGCTCTCGCCGAAGCCACCAAGAAGTTAAAAGCAGTAAAGGCAGCCGGTGAAAAGAGCGGGTTTCCCGCCGAGATAATTCATGTCTTACGCGAGTTGAACCGGCCCGGTAAAGGAAAAGAAAGCCCCGCCCCTACGGATGAGTTTCGTGCTCGAGCTGAAGCTTTAGTAGAGCGACTGAAGAGTTTTTCTCAGGAGCACCTCGAGAAACCGCAACCGAAACTTCTCTATGAGCAAAAAACAGACGACGTAATCGCTTATATCTGGTTGACGATCTGGGTGCGTGAGTGGATGAGCTTCCTTGCCTGGGTCGCGGCAGGCCCGGACACTAATCCCAACGTCGCGCTAGTCGATCAGCGTATACATCAACGGCTAATTTTTGCACGTCGAGCGAAATGGCTTGGGAGAGCGCTTGATTGGACCGAGGTTGTTGAAGAAGCAGACACAATAATCTTCGCCAAGAAAGAGAAAACGAGCCTTCTTGCGATACTGCCATATGAGGATGGCAACTTCTGGCATCACAAGCCAGAAGTGCCAATTGAAGACCTTTCGCAAGTGCAATCCATCAAGTCGTGGGAACCGTTAACTGGAACACACCTGGCGCTTCTGTATCGCAAATCCTACTACGAGGCGGTCGCCGGGAAAATCAAAGAGTTAACGCCAACAAGCGATGCGGAAGAGAAGCTGTGGGTTGAGGCTGGCGGATTAATACCTTTCGTCGCCGGCAAAGCTGATAAAGAAGTTAAGAAACTGCCATTTCCAGAGTTTTGGACAGTTAAGTCGTATGACTTTGCGATCAAGGAGGGAAGCAAAGAATCGTTTGATGATCTCATTAAGTCCCACTATTCCTTCCACGAGGTTGACGAACACAGCAAGACCGCCAGCTTGACATGGATACTGCCATTTGAACCTGGAAAGGTCTTTGCGTGGTTCGTCCCCTACATCTGGACCGTGATGCCCACGTTTCGCGGGATCGATCTCCTCAACGCCCAAGTTGCTGCCGGCATGCCAGGCAAAGACGACCAAAAGAAGCTCGAGCAAACAAAACAATTAGACGACCCCACGTGGCTCAAGAAACTGAGCGAACGCATAACCAAGCAGCTCAAAGACGAGAAGATGACGAAGGACGAACTTCGAACTCTTCAAGCCGGCATCACGTCTGCTCTGGAGGGCGAGCGCGAGCGGGCATGGGAGCAGTTACTCCTTCAGATCAAGAAAGGCTCACGTCTTGATCGTCAGATTATTGCCAAGTGGAGTATCGAACACCTCATAAAATACGACGATACGCGAGCCTTCGACGAGCCGAATAAGGCGTTGGAGCAGGTTGTTCGCTTCTTTGTGGCAGTGTCGATGTTGGAAGAGCAGGACGTCGAAGCCGAGATGACTGCGTTGATGCTGGAGATCGCGCCAAAGCTCGAAGCGGCGTTCGAAAATGAGAGCCGGTTCGATGTCGTGCATTCATGGCTCGGATGGATGGAATCAGCCGTGAAGTACCTGCCGACGTTCCTGGCAATGGACCCAAAGGCCCGTCATGTTTTCTTGCCTGACTATGAAAACAAGAGTGAGTGGCTCGATCCTCGAGTTGCTTCTTTAAAGGCGGTCACCAGTCACTTCAAGGCTGTTCGCGAGAGTGTACAAAAGAAGTCTGGGTACAAAGCCTTTGCGAAGGATCAGGGATTCAAAGTGTTCATGGCCTACAGCAGTGGGATTCCAGTGGGCCAAAAGCTTTACCCACGCGAAGGTCAATCAATACTCGGTGAGCCAAAGAGCGTTCACTACGAGGTCACAAAGATCCTCCGCGACTACATCTACCATCCAGCTTACGGCTATGGCACCGCTGGCCAGGCGCCGGAGGGAAAAGGATCGAAGAAAAAGAAGACGAAGACTGCGGCAACTGGGTACGCCGAGGCTAAATTCCTCGAGCTTGACGATAAGACACCTCTCGTTCTGGCGAAAGACGAGAAACTTCTGGAAGTTCGAGTCTTTAACAAGAAAAACGTGCTCCTTGAAGCCAAGCAAGTTGGCCCAGCAGATGCGGAGATCCTCGCTGACATACACAACGGACTTGCGTGGGCTGCTTTTGGCAGCGCAATGGGAAACATACAAGCCGGCATCGAGTGGTACGTCAACACGATGCTTGATCTGGCGGAGTTTATTCCCGGTGTGGGCCAGGGAATCGCCGCAGCGCGTGTCCTCGCGACGATCGCTATGTTTTGGGCAGACGGTGATTGGAAGAAGGTCAAGGAGATTCTTGCGGGTGGAATTCGCGAGATCATGGAAGGCCTGTTAACGCGAATAAAAGACGCCGCGGATCCGGAGAACCTCATACAACTGCTGCTATTTGGTGACCCGCGTCTCGACTCGCTGCTCGCCAAAAGTACGATAGGAAAGGGTGAAACTGCCGATCCGAAACCGAGTTCAGGCGGTACAGACAAGTTCGCAAAAGCGAAAAAAGCAGTAGCCGCGTTTCGTCGTTTGGGTAAGGCGTTCGCTAAAGCCCTGCGAAAACTTCACGACAAAGTCCAGGTACCGATGGAGGACTTTCACACTTTCGCAGCATCGCGGCCGGTCCTCTCGTTTGCACTCCAGTTTATTGCCGACAACATATTCACCATAGCCAAGATCGCGACAACCATCTACGAGATCGGCACAAAGGAAGACAGAAAAAAGGGTGTTGCTCAAGAACTGAAGGACACACTGAAGGAGCAGCAGGAGAGCTTTGGTGATCGTTTCCACGACATCCTGAGGCAAGTCGAAGAATTCCAGCTGCCAGAAAAGATTCTCGATTTTCCACCGATAATTGCGAGCGCTATGAGTGTTCTTGAAGGCTTTATCTTGAAGAACCTGGGACTCAAAGGTAAGGCCGCTCTGTTTATTCTGCAAAAGACAGGCGCACTCGACTTCTTCAACGAGCGTGTTGCAGAGGAGATCGTAGCGGCAGGAGTGGATCCAAACATCTACTGGCAAGAACAGGTCGTTCCTGAGATTGCCACTAAGTTCAATGAGACGCGCGATGACGTCGTAAAGAAGATAAACGATTTGCTCGGAGCTAAGGCTCTCGGAGGGGTGTTCAAGCCGATCCCAAAAGCAAACAAGCTCGCAATCACTCCTGAAGGCGATCCCTTCCCGGAAACGCACGAAGACTACGTTGAAGATGTTCCCGTCGCAGCGGCTACCACGAATCCCTACCCCTCACTGAGATCGACCTCTGCGCTTCCGACCGAGACATGTTCCTTCGCATGGCCCAGGTCAGCCACTCACTCCTGAAGTACTACAACGTGCGGAATCTGTGTTTCGTCGTTCGTTAAAACACGTTCGACTCCACACGGGATCTGAGTCGGCTGCAATGACAGACACATTTGGCGCCGATGCTCTAACCACGGGCAGTCATGTCTTCATGCGACCCGGCCTTTCGGTTTATAGCGGTCGTGGCGCGAAAGTGTTTCAGCACGAGTTGGTCCACGTGCTGCAACAAACCGGTAAGCGTCGCAGGGCAAACGACACTGCTCCTATTTCCGGCCAACCAGAAATGGGACTGAAATACGATCCTGCTAGCGAACGAATAGCGGATCAGATCGCTGAGTCAGGAGGACGGCTGGCCACCCAACCCGATGTTGGTAACGAGGAGGACGGAGGTCTCCAACCTTCAGGAATTAACTTATTCACTATCCATAAACTCTTACACACGATTACGGATCTGCCCGACATTAAACGTCGGCAAGAACTCCTCGATACGAAGAAGAAAGCGAAACTAAAAACACGCGAAGCAAACACGGTAGACAAGACGGTTGAAGTTCTCACCAACCTACAATCGCACACCACAATCCTTAAATATCCCGACGTTTTTACGGCGGCAGTCAAGCTGATACACAGCCGTCTCAACAACAACATCTACGCTGATCCTATTCGAATCGCTGCCTCTCAGATTGGGCTCGAATCGCTGATGGATCTTCCAGTGCCGAAACCGGCAAAGGGAACGAAAGCGAAATCTACTCCTGCCGTCGAACAGGTCATCAAGCCAACTCACTTTGCGAGGTCACTCGAAGGCTACATCATCGCAAAAACAGGTGTTGTGCTTTCCCTTTCCTTCAATCACACCAAGGTAACGGCCCCAGACAGCACGGAAGTCGAGATCATCGATGAGACAAAACCGCTCAAAGAAATAAAGATCCTGAATATTTACCTTCCCTACATTGACGGTCGCTCGCCACTTTGGATCGACTCAGTCAAGAACGCTTGGCCCGGGGCGGATGACGACAAGCTCACCAAGATTCGCATCCATACCCGCGCGCTGTTTGAGAAGAAAGGGATCGTCGTTGGCATCTGGGCTCTGTTCGGGAAAGACTTTATGTTCAGTTACCTCTTCAAGAAAGAGGTCGATGAGCTTGTAAAGAATGCCCTCACTGGCTCGACACTTGATCCAAAGGATCTGCCTCATTGGAAGATTTACGCCGAGACAAACAAGGACGTGAAGCCGAACGTTGGACTTCGCTTAGCCCAATACGGACACGACGACAGCCAAAAGAGCCCGGGACGTGAGTCGCATCACCTCACACAATATCTGATAGCCGACTACTTCTCATCTGCCCCTACAAACTCACATCGGCCGTTTAAGAAGAGCTGGAACCATCCAGGGCTGACGTGGGAAGGCAACGAGGTTAAGTACATTAGTGAAAAACCGAACGCGACTGACAAAAAGGAAGCAATCCTCGTTGGCGAAACCAAAGGCCCGTCATCCACTCGTGGGAAGATGATGCCGACAATTTCGCTCGCGGCATCGACGCACCGCAGTGGACGCTTGCACATCACGCCGGAGGCTGATGACGTTGGCGGCACCTCAGGTTCGTCGCAGGCAGGTGCGGTGAATAACGAATTCGAGCGACACGTACCTCCCGAGCTCGTCTCGACTGAACAATCATTCAAAGATTATCGGAAGCAGCACGGCGACGACACCGTCGCAAGTGAGACCTATCAAGCTGCGCAGAAAACTTACAAAGAGGTTGAGCGCCGCATGAGTGATGCGCTCAAAGCTCGGATGCCTACGCTCGAACTTGAGTTCTACAAAGAGATAGCAAAGACAACGCAATACAAACTTGCAGACGAAACGAAGCCGGATGTGATTACGAAAGATGAAGCCGACTTCAAGGAACTGCTCGACAAGGTCCCGGCGAAGGCTAAAGAACATAACCGCACGGGCATGCTGGAACTTGGTTGGAACTTCGAAAAGGTCTAATTCATGGCGAACGGATTCACAAGAAGTCCAAAACTTCTCAAAGGCGCGCTGATTCAATTCTCAGCGCCGATGCTGGTGCCCATCCCGAACATCATCATCTTTCAGTACAACCCTGAAACGATGACGCGCCAGGTTGTCCCGTGGAAGCCGAAGGAAAAGATCACTTACGAGAGCAAGGAAGCGGCAGACAAAGCTGCAGCGGAGTTTCTTAACGAGTTGGCCCAGCCATTCGATCCGCAGGAAACATTCAGTCTTACTCTCGAATTGGATGCCGCCGACGCTTTGGAAGAGCCGAGTACGCATCCGATCGCGACCATCGCCGGTGTTGCTGATCGTATCTCAGCGATGGAGATGCTTTGTTATCCGCCTGGACCAAGTGCGCTAGCCGGATTGCTCAACGTATCTGTAAGTGTTTCGCTTACGGGCGGCGTCAGCATCGGTGGTCTCGGAACTGCGGCTGATGTCGTGCCGAAGCTGCAAGTACCGGTCGTGCTTTTCTTCTGGGGGCCTGGTCGCATCGTTCCTGTCCGCATCACGAGCTTCTCAGTTGAAGAACAGCAGTATTCACCATTGCTCTATCCGATACGAGCGAAGGTATCACTTGGCCTAACGGTGCTCAATGAGAACCACCTCGTGAATGTGGCCGGTGATCCTGGACAGTCGCTGATCGTTGACTTCGCGAAGCTCTGTTACAAATTCACGCAAGCACAAAAAGAAGCATTAGCAACTGCCAATCTCGCAAACAGTGTCGAATCGATAATCGGAATGCTGCCGACATAGGGGACAGATCTATGTTCGATCCAAAGAGTAGATATCTAAAAGCGGAAACCTACGTGGTGACCGACAAGCGCGGTCGATTAGTGACTGTAGTTGCACCGCCACCACCACCAGATCAAGTACTGCTCGGAATTCATTTGTTAAAGCAAGGTGAACGGATGGATCTGTTGTCTGCCAAGTATACGAATGATCCCGCTGGCTTCTGGCGCATCGCTGAACAGAACGATGTGATGTTGCCTGAAGCATTAACGGAAGCGCGAGAAGTAGAGATTCCAGTAAAGGGAAAGTAAGCAAATGGGACTCGGAGTAGCGATCAGAGTGAACGGAGCGCCGAACGAAACAGCGGCGAGTGCTGCGTTCGTTGAGGTCACTGAATGCGTCGGTGAACCAACGCAGTATCGCCTTGAATACAGCTTCGACATAGCTGACGGCGACTTTCCGTTGCTGAAGGACGCGAGTGTTGGTCCAGGTTCTGAGATCTCGGTGCTTGTGCCAACGGACGCGACCACAGCCTGTCTTGTGAAAGGCCCTGTTTACGGTCAACAGATTCAATTCAAACAGGGCGGTTCCGGTTCCACTCTGTCGGTGCAGGGCGCGGATTCGCTAATCAAGCTCGACCGTGAAGACAAGGCAGTTGCGTGGAGCAATCTAACGGATAGCGCTGCCGTCTCCTCGATTCTCTCGGAAGCGGGCCTTCTTCCCGATGTTGAAACAACGCAGGCGGGACACATGGAGATGAAACACACATTGGTTCAACGCGAGACAGACTTGAGTTTCATACGGCGTCTCGCGCGCCGCAACGGATTTCATTTCTGGGTCACCTGCGACGAGTTTGGGATTGAGACCGCGCACTTTAAACGTCCCAAGTTCGATGGCGAGCCAGAATGCGATTTGATCATCAATCTCACCGATCCGAAGTTCAACGTTACTGACCTCGATATCACTTTTGACGTGGAGAGGGCGACGTCGACGAATTCAACGGAGGTCGACTTAAACACGAAGTCGAACCTTAGCGGATCAGTTCAACGGTCGCCGTTGACAGCTCTCGGTGGCACTGATCTTTCCACGATCGCCGCCGGCTCTCGCGTTGCCCATGTTTACGCGCCGGTTGACGACAACGGAGATCTGCAAGCGCGCAACGAGGGAACACTCATCGATGCAGGTTTCTTTTTGCGCGCGACCGGTACGACGACTTTCAGTGCCCTTAAGAAAGTTTTGCGATCACACACTCTTGTGAATCTTCGTGGCGTCGGTACTCGCCACAGTGGCACCTGGTTTTGTTCAGCAGTGCGACATTCGATCGACTCAGCAGAACACTTCATGGAATTCGATCTAATCCGCAACGGATGGGCGGAGTAACGTTATGTATGGCGATGACCTAACTCAACAATGTTACATGTGGATCCGCGGTCACTTTTTCGGAAAGTATCGCGGCACCGTAACTGACAACGCCGATCCGACTAATCGCGGGCGTTTGAAAGTCAGCGTGCCCGCGGTTCTCGGCACCGTCGAGTCGTGGGCCATGCCTTGTGTTCCTTACGCAGGCAAGAAAGTCGGCTTCTACAGTCTCCCGGAAAACGGAACGGGTGTTTGGGTCGAATTCGAAGCTGGCGATCCCAGTTATCCAATCTGGAGTGGATGTTTCTGGGCTGATAACGAATTACCAGACCCGGGCGGCGCTCCGATCAAGATTTGGAAAACGGAAAAGTTGACGCTGCGAATCGACGATCAGAACGACGAAATGAAACTCGCGACAACCAGCAAATCGACAGTGACGCTCGCGAAAGACATCAAGAGTCAAAAGGGCAACGCTAAACATACTATCAGCTCGAAAGGTGTCGTCAGTGAATTGTCAGCTGGAAAAGTCGAAGTCACTGCGGCGACTGTGAAGGTTAACAACGGCGCATGGGAGGTTACATAAGCAGTGGCTGGAAACACTCTCAACGTGAGTTCAACTCTGATGTGTCCGCACGGAGGATCGGTCCAGATCATTACCACGAACAGTCGGGTGAAGGTTGGTGGCGCATTCGGAGCATTGGCGAATGATCAGTATTTGATCTCCGGATGCCCTTTTCAGATTCCTGCGGGCGTCACCACGATTCCCAGCCCATGTTTGACCGTTCGTTGGATCCTGACTGATATGCGCGCGAAAGTTAATAGCACGCCAACTCTGAGCATGAGCAGCATCGGTCTTTGCCAGAACGCGCAACAGTTACCCCAGGGACTCGTGATGAAGGTAAACACGCAACCGAAAGTGAAGAGCCTATAGCGATGGCCGAACCATTCACCAGCATACGACATCCTTTCGCGGTTGATCTCGGCCGCGGACGTTTAGCCGAAGAAGAGAACTACGCTGAGCACATCGAGCAGATGATGTTCCAGGTTCTTTTCACAGCGCCCGGCGAGCGAGTCAATCGACCGGATTTCGGCTGCGGGATAAAGCGACTGGTGTTTGCCCCTAACAGTGAAGTATCGGCGTCGTTGGCTCAGGTAACGATTTATCAAGCACTCACCAATTGGCTGGGCTCAGCAATTGACGTTAACGATGTAAAGGCTCTGGCGATCGATGAACGACTGGAAATCAAGATTGCCTACACGCTCAAAGCACGTGGCGAACGCCGTTATCTGAATTTGGAAGTGACTCGTTAATCATGGCTGCAATCGATCGCATCGAGAATCTTCGCGGGCGCGACGACATCGTGGGCATCGACTTTATCTTTGTCCGCGAAAACCAGACGACGTTGTTTGTGTTATTTCATCCGAACGCGACGTTGAATGCTGAACAGATCCTTGGTGTGGTCCAGCCTTCTCAGATCAAGATTATCAGTCCAAGTGGCGGGGAGTCATTGCCGGTTGTGCCGCTCAATCCGAATTTTCCTCCGACGTGGGTCACACGTTTTGGCAGGCGAGTTTTACGCGTGATTACCTCACAGCCCGGCGACTTCTCACGTTATGAATTTCAGCTCACCAGTCCATTGGTCGATCCGTATTTCAGTAGAGTCGGGTTCAGTTTCAAGGCGAATTGTCCGAGCGAGCTTGATTGTGAAGCGCGGCCTCACGAGTGTCCTGAAGATACGTTGATCGACTACCCGGTGAACTATCTGGCCCGCGACTTCTGGAGTATTCGGCAGGCGCTGCTGGATTTCGCTTCGGACTGGCATCCGCAATGGAAAGATCGGCTTGAAGCTGATGTCGGCATGATGCTCACCGAGTTAATGAGCGCTGTCGGCGACGAGTTTGCCTATTACCAGGATCGCATTTCGCGCGAAGCGCTATTTTGAATCCGCAACACAGCGCCGATCGATTCGTCGTCAGGCGCGATTGCTTGATTACCACGTCCACGACGGCAAGGGTGCTGCGACGTGGCTTGATTTCACGGTTGATGCTTCGGCGGCTGTGCACATTGTCTCTGCAGGCACGCCAGTATGGGTACCGCCGCCAGCTGCTGTACCGGGAGAGACGCTTGCAGATCGACGTCACCGAAGTCCATCAGTGTATGAAGTAGGACATGGAATTGTTCAAGGTCACAAGGGACTAACGCCGCCGCTCGGCGTGTTGCCTTCGCAGAGCAACCTCTATCCAACGTCGGATTTTGAGCTACGCAATGCCGCAAACGAACTTACGGCGTATCAGTGGGATGAAAACGATACCTGCCTGTTAGTCGGCTCTACTTTTTTACATGTCACAGGTCATCACCAAAACGATCTTCCGCTCGATGATTTCACCAATCCGCAAGTTCGTGGGAAATGGGTAATACTAAAAACCAATCCAGTCGATGCAAGTGTGCCGGTACGAACCTGGTTGGTTCGTTTGATCAAAGTCGACGATGCCGGCGCGACGTTGGTGGATCCACTCACCGGCACGAACCTCACACGACTGGAATGGGATCCTGCATACGCGCTGCCGTTCGAAATGGAGCTGCCAACACTAGTCGTTCGCGGCAACATCGTTCCGGCAACGGCGGGAGAAACGCTCGAAGCCTTTTTCGAGATCGAACCAAATCCGCAGGCCGCATTGCTGCCGCCTTTGCAGCCGGCACACTTGCCAACCACGAACACTTTGTACAACGAGAACTTTTCTGCGTTCGCAGTTGAACGTTCCGCTCTACTTTTCACGCTTCCCGGATCGGAAGAACGTGATGTGGTGTCGCACGGTCCTACGCTTGAACATGCGTCTCCTGAAGTGCGGGTTATGGATGGAACACGTGTGCTCGGGAACTGGGTGACCGACAGCGAGTGGGAGTGGAAACGAGCGATGTTGGGTGTTAGTTCCTCTCTGCCTACCGACAAACACTTCACGATCGACGATGGTTCGTGGCGACGTGTTTCTTCTTATCGCCGTGTCGATGAAACCGATACGGTCCAGGAGTTTGTGCATTTCGATTATGCCAACGGCCGTGGTGCGAGTGTTCAGTTTGGTAACGATCTGTTTGGAGAACAACCAACACGAGGGATGCAGTTTCGCACTGTTTATCGACTTGGCAGAGGTCGAGGTGACAACGTCGGCGCAAACTCGCTCACTGAATTCGATCCCGCGGCGCCGCTCACCTTCGTTATCGCGGTCACAAATCCACTCGGCATTACTGACAATGAATTTGCGGCTGATGATCTCCAGTTTGGTCTTGCGAATGCGGTAGATCCCGAATCCTTTGCTGACGTTCGACATGTCGCACCAGACGCGTTTCGCGCTGAGACGTTTCGCGCGGTGCGCGCCGAAGACTACGCAGCTGCCGTCGAGAAACTCAGATGGGTACAACGTGCTGGCGCGCAGTTCCGTTGGACTGGAAGTTGGCTCACGCTCTTCGCGACTCCAGATCCAAAAGGCAGCTTCACGTTAACAGAAGAACAACGCATCGACCTCGAACGTCAACTCAATCGCTACAGACTTGCGGGACGCGAGACTTATGGACTGAATCCCAAGTTCGCGAATCTGGATCTGGAGATTCATATCTGCGTTGCTCCGACTTCGTACATTGGCGATGTGAAGGAAGCTGTGCTTGAAGCGTTGTTCGGTCAACGTGGTGTTAGACCACGTCCTGGTTTCTTTTCTCCAGACAACTGGACGTTCGGCGACTCCGTTGGAACGAGCACGCCTGGAAGCTGCGATTCAAGCTGTTCCAGGCGTTCGCGCAGTTGAAGAGATTTACATCCGTCGTCGTGGCTGGTTTCCCAAGCGACTCTTCGACGAATTGGTCTACACGTCGCGCACGACGAAATCATTCGCGTCGAAAACAATCGAGAGTTGCCTGAACGGGGAGCAGTCAGACTAGTGATGGAGGGAGGTGCGCATGGCAGAACAAACTGCATCTGCGACGATCTTTACTTTCCCGCCTAAACTCAATCGTCGCCGGACTCACCGAATTGCCACGTCAAACAGGCACGTTTGCGGAATTTCGGCGGGCATTGCTGCGTGCAATTTCGATTCGAACTACCGCCTCACTCGGGAATCATCCACTTTGGTCCTTGCGGTTTCTGATTGAACGCGATCGCAATGGCTTGAAGAGAGACACTCTCCGCGATAGGCGCCTGGCGTGGCCGTCATCCGGAAGATTTTGGAATGATGCTGCTTGAAATGTGGGCTTACGTGTGCGACCTCACTTCGTTCTATGACGACGTACTTGCACATGAGTCGTATGTACGCACCGCACGGCGACGGGAGTCGCTGCGAAAACTGGTCGCACCACTCGGTTACCTTCCGCGGCCTGCTGTAGCTGCACTGGCCGAGCTCGCCGCATTTGCAGATGGGCGTCAGGTAGTGACTCTGCCTGTTGGCACTGCTTTCAGATCCGGAGCGTTCGAAGGAAATCCGCCTCAGGTGTTTGAACTCGACAGGGCGACGACGATTCATCCGCTCTTGAATGAATGGACGTTTTTACCGGTTCGACCTAACACGTTCGGACTGTACAACCATTACCAATCAACGTTCCTGTTTGAAGCCGGAAGCGTATCAGTTGAAGAAGGTGACATCGTTGCTCTCCGAATACTTTCCGAGAATTACCCGAGCCGGGTGACGCGTGTAGAGGATCATGAAGGCGCGGACCATCTGACCTACACCGCAGTAACTCTAGAGGATGCACTTCCAGTTCCGGGTAACTTGAGTGTCAGTGACGTTGAACTTACTAAGCCAACCGCTACGTCAGCAGTGTGGTCGCGCACGACCGGTGGATTCGGGACCACTTCGGGCACGTCGTTCATACTGTTGGACTCGGTCTCCCCCTTCTTCCGGACCGGCGACAACATCATTGTTGAAGGACCACCTCTGCTTGCGGCCAGGGCGATCACCAAAGTCGAAGTTGCCGCGATAACTTTGCAAGCAGCCTCGACGACCGAGATTCGCGATGGCGGCACCGCGCCCGGAGTATTAATCGCGAGGGTGCCGATTCCGGCGATTACCGCCCAGACAACCAGGATTGAGACACCGTCAATCAATTTCGGCAGCGCACAAGCCGTTGAACTAATCGTTCATCATACGTTTGTACCGGCAGGAACGATAACCGTCGAATCTCTCACGGAAATTACTCACACGAATTCACTGAGGGTCCAAACGCCGCTCGATCAGCCGCGCGATTCATCGCTACCAGGTGAATTTGAACTTGAAGACATAAACGGTTTGGGGAGTGCTTCGGCCCGGAAGTTTGAATTTCGCAAACGGAGTGTTTTCTATTCAGGGTGATCCATGGCCCATGTCTTTGGCCACGCCGCTCAGACTATTCGGCAATGTTATCCATACTTCCCGCGGCGAAACTGTTAACGGCGAGGTGCTGGGCACCGGTGATCGTTCAATCGCCAATCAAAGTTTCACGCTGAAGAAGAGTCCGGTCACCTACCTTCCGTCGCCCTCAGAAAGTACACCCTCGGGCTTAACCAGTAGCTTGAAAGTTTACGTTGATGGGTTGCAGTGGACTGAGGTGAAGAGTTTTTACGGATCAAGAAGAAGACGCGCAGATCTACATTGTCCGTCAGAACGACAAGAACGAAAGCGTTGTCACGTTTGGAGATGGAGTACAGGAAAGCGACTAAACACTGGCTCATCCGTTGTTGGCTACTATCGTCATGGCGGCGGGCGCGAAGATGCCTCCGACCGATTCGATCAAGCAATTGCCAAACCGGTAAAGGGCTTGAAGAGCGTTCGTTCAGTCCTGTGCTCCATATGGTGGAGCAGATGAAGAACCGGCAAACAGTTTCCAGAAGTTTGCGCCACGATCGGCGTTGCTGTTCGGCCGCGCTGTGTCGCTTGCCGACCTTGGAGCGGCCGCTGCGAGTTATGCCGGAGTTCGCGCTGTCGCGGCTGAATGGCGTTGGAGTTCGGAAGCTTCAAGTGCCCGCAGCGCACGTTTGGTATCTCGCAGACGGAGATCTCACCGCGCTCATTCTGGGCCACCTGCGTGGTTTGACTCAGCCGGACACGCCAATTCAGGTCGAGCGCGCAGTTGCTCGGTCGCAAACCTTTCGATTCAACTAACTCACGATCCAAAACGATTTGAAGACGAAGTGTTGTCTGCTGCACGCACAGCATTGATGGATGTTGAGACCGGATTATTGCCACCTGAACGGCTGGGTATCGGCAAACCATTGTTCCGCAGCCAGCTGTTTGAGTTCTTGCTGCACCTCACCGGCGTCGTTTCCGTTACCGGACTCGACTTTCGATTCAACACCGTTTTCAGAACTACGGAATTAAGCCGCCGGCCGGTACTACTTCGATTTCACTAACCGTCTCTCCTGAATGGGAGGGAGAGTGATGGCATGTCACGATCATTTTGACCGTTACTACGCGGAGAAGACTCTGGGCGCTGATCCCGGAATACTATCGCGAAGAAGATGGGCTGGCTGAACCGCCGGGAGTTCTGCGCGGATTCGTTGAAGTGCTCGCGCAACAGGCGGCGACGTTGCGTCGCAGTAATGATCGACTGTGGGACGACAATTCATTGATCTGTGTGCGGATTGGGCCGTTCCATATCATCGGCGAACTTGTCGCCACTCGATTGGTTTCGGCGTTGAATCCGCGCGCGCGTCGAGTCGATGTAGCGAAGACGATCTACTACCGCCGGCGCGCCGGCACTCCGCGTATTCTTGAAGAACTCATCGCCGACATCACGGGTTGGGAAGGCAAGCTCGTCGAGGAGTTTCGCCGGCTGGGCCGTACGCGTCATGGCTTAGATCCGCATCCCGCGCCGCTTGCGGGTTTACTTACCGGAACGCTGCCAGGCGGTTGGGCCAATCTCGGAGTGCACATGGCGCCGAGTTGGCCGACTCGCCGTTTGATGAGTTTCATCACACGCCGACGTCAGACGACCTCGGGGACGCGATGGCCGCTACGGAATCGCGAAGCTCGGCTTTCATCTCTACCGCCTAAGTCAACCCGACTTGACGACATCACGCCGCGGCCTGGTCCGCTGGCCGGACACATTTACTTTTGATCCTTCAGGACGCGACATACCTCTATTTATGCGCGGCGTCATCGCACCGACGATCGCGAACGTTTTGATTGGGAAGACTGGATATCCGCAAAGGAATGGGAAGTCCCCGTCGCCTATGCGTTGTCGTCGTCCTGAATCATGCCGAGTTTGTCATCACGGAACAGGTCTCTGGCCGGCTCAATCCCATTCTTACGTGCCCCCCAATTTCCCTTACGCCCGCAATGCGGATGTGATCCTCGCGTTGTTGCGTAGATTCCATCAGCAACGCATTCCAAGCGAGGCGCGGCTGTTTCAGATCTCCGCGGCGCTTGCCGGCACCACTGCGTGATCAGCGCGCTACGCAATCCTCTGGTCTGGAATCCACTCCTGGTTGCCGCTCGATCGACGATGCGGCAAACGAGCGCTGCTTCCGATCGGCGTTTATGCAGCAGATACAGCGCCGAGCACGACGGCAGCAGGATACATCCGACGCTTCTGT
This sequence comes from uncultured delta proteobacterium, assembly GCA_963804165.1. Classification (GTDB taxonomy): domain Bacteria; phylum Desulfobacterota; class Binatia; order UBA9968; family UBA9968; genus DP-20. The sequence goes on along the minus strand of CAWDPO010000001.1, from coordinate 127,336 downwards.
TGTAGTGAAGACGATTTCGGAATGATCTGTATTCCCGCGCTTTGTTCCAGCAGCCCGAGAGTTGATCGTTGGGGGCGACCTGGAAAACTATACGGCGAGCATTAGCCGGCGTCGCGAAAGATTGGGTCATCGATCCTAAGACGCGGCCGCTTGCGCTGGGTTGGAGGCGGCGCGGCGCCACAGCCGCTCGTCAGTTATCACTACGGCTTCTCCGCGAGACATCGGAGCCGGCGGTTATGATCGCGCAGGTACGCACTAACGGCCGCGGTCACGCGCGTGATCAGCGGTGGCGGGGCCATTCAAACGACGGTTCCAGGCGGAGCCGAACTTCCTCCCGCCAGGGGGCGTCGATCCGAGATGTTGCCGAGGTTCGCGATTCTGCTAACTACACGCCAATCGACAATCGCAATCAGATCACTCAGCTCGAATTCCGCGCGGCCAATCGCAGGCGGCCCTATCTGCGCTTGACGCATAACTGGCTACTGAATACATCGGCAAACGTCGACTCCGAGCTCACGCTCGACGGGCTGTGGATTGGCGCAACCGGTGCATTCTCAGATCCAGTTGATAGGTGATTACAAGCGCGTTACCCTTCGTCATATGACGCTTGATCCGGGGGGTGTTGATGCAGCCGGAAATCCCATCATGCCCGTGCCTTTGAGCATCCGCGGAAACGTCGAGAAACTCATCATCGAGAATTCGATTGTCGGCCCGGTTCGGTGTCGAAGGCGCGGGCGAGCTTACCAATCTCGAAATTCGCGATTCCATCATCGATGGCCAGCACTCCGCGGCGCCAGTGATCTCCGTGCCGGCGGGACGCGTCGACCATGCGAAGCGTCACCGTTTTTGGTGAGGTTGAAGTCGAGTGGCTCGACGCCTCAGAAACTTTGATTACCGGATTCACGAACGTAACCAACACACAGGAAGGTTGTTTCCGTTTCAGCGCCGTACTGGAACGGCAGGACCCGCTGAATCCCGCCTCGCCACACAGTCGGGTGCCCCACCCGTATGAATCATATTTTGTGAGGGAATTCGATGGCGCGTTTACTTCGCTGATTTTTGGCCAACCCGGCTATGCGCAACTGGCGGAGAGCGCGCCGGAGTTTCTGCGGCGGGGCGCGGAAAACAAATCTGAAATAGGGGCCTTCAGCAGTCTGTTGAATCCCATTAGGCTCGACAGTTTACGGGCCAAGGTTGAGGAGTTCGCTCCGTTCGGGCTCCTGCAGGTTTATGTATTTGAAACCTGAATCGAGGACTTATGCCTAATATCGACATCTCACGAGACGCAACCGATGACCGAAAACACTACGACCGTGTGCACATGCAACAAGGCCGGGTGCTGACCGATGACGACTTCAACGAGGCCGAGCGGCTCGATGCCGAAGACGCGCGTCGTGTGCGCGTGGATGTGATTGGCCCGGCCGGAAGCCCAGACGACGGATTCCGTCTCAAAATCAGTCGCTGGTCAGCTGGTATTGAGCGCCGGGACCTTCTACGTCGGCGGTCTTCGTCTCGAACTGGAGAGCGACGAACCCTTTAACCTCCAGAAGGATTGGTTACAACAGGGTTCACGTCCGGGCGAGACGCTAACCGCGCCCACGACCCAGCAATTCGACTTTGTCTGGCTGGATGTGTGGCAGCAGCCGGTGTCGGCGGTTGAAGACAAAGAGTTGTTCGAAGCGGCTTTGGGAGGCGCCGACACTTCCGCGCGCATCCGCACAATGCGCCGCGCCCGGGTGCTGAGAAACGTGGGCAACGTGGATTGCGCCGCTGCCTGGACGCAGCTCCTGACCTCGCTGAACCCAGAAGGCACCGTCAATGGCGACTTCGAGTTGGTACCCAACGCGACGCTCACTGTTGAGCCCGACGGCACAGCCGGCACTGACGATCTTTGCTCACCGCCAGTGAGCGGTGGTTATCTTGGGAGCAGAAAACCAGGCGATCCGAGTTCAAATTGTCGGCGCTAATCAGTTCACCTGGGGATTCGATAATGGCGCGCCCCTTTATCGGGTGAAACTTCTGCCCGATAGCACCGGAGCTTTGCGGCGCATACACCTGCTTACCGTGCCCAAAGACCAGGCGCACTATCCGCTCGAGGGTCAGGTCGTAGAACTCTTACCGTGGTCTGCCCTCTTATCTAATGGACAGAAGAACGCAGAGCTGTCGGGCTTCATGGCAAAGGTCGACGGTGGCTACAACCCTGACACGCAGGATCTACACATCGTTACGGCTCCGGGTAACGATACGGGAACCCCCGTTATGCCTTTTGGCCAACGATGGAGTGCTCGTAGCGACAACACGGCAATTAGCAACGAAGATCCGCCGGAAGAGGTCTACTTCTACATGCGCGTTTGGAACCGCGGCGGCGACACTGCTTCGCCTGCCGCGATCAACTTCGTGCCGGGTACGCCGGTTTCTCTGGCGAAGACCGGAATCCAGGTTACATTTGCCGGTACCAACCTGCGAACGAACGATTTCTGGATCATCGCGGCGCGCCCGGAAACACCGAACGTATTCGTTCCGTGGGAGCTGAGTCACGGCCGGTCGCCTCACGGAATCAGACGTTGGATCGCGCCGCTGGGAATTATTCATTGGACCAGCGCGGATGCGCCGGTCGAAGTACTTGATGATTGCCGGCCTACGTTTTTGCCGCTTACACGCATAAAAGGTTGCTGCACTTTCACCGTTGGTGACGGCACACACAGTTATGGCAATTTCACCAAGATTCAAGACGCTATAAACGCTTTGCCGGCGAGTGGGGGAGAGGTTTGTGTACTCGCAGGTGTTTACAACGAAAGTGTGCTTATCAACGCGCGAGTGGCGATAAAGATCCACGGTTGTGGGCCAAGGACGAGGGTTCGCGCCACCGTAGATGCGAACGGTACGGCGCTACCGGCATTCATGATTTCGAATTCGACTGCCATAACCCTTGAAGACATGGCCATTGAGTCGGGACCACGCAGCGCGGTACAAATCAGTAATGCACGTCACGTCACCGTTCAGCGTTGTTTGATTCAGATGCGAGATCGGCCGACTTTATGGCAAGCGATCTTTTCGCGCGGCGACGATGTGCTGATCGACTCGAACATAATCGAAGTATTGCCGCGTGAAGGTGGACCACCAAAGCCGACCGTGCCCCCTGCTTTGGGCACAGTAGCTGCGCCGGCCGGCGTCAACACGCCGCAGGATCCAGTCACAGTCGGCTTCGCGACTCGTGGAGGCATTCAGTTGGGAGGCGGTTCCGACCGGGTTCGGATTGTCCGCAACATCATTCGAGGCGGCATCTGGAATGGTGTAACGTTGGGCAGTATTCAGATCGTTGGTTCAAACGATCCAGGCGACAATCCCGACAAACCAACCTCGGAAGATCCGTGCGATCCGTGCAGGCCCGTTGATCTGGGCGACGACGATCCGGGCGGCACAAATGTTCGCTTTGAATCTGCGGGAGACTTGTACGATATTGAGATTGTCGATAATCACATCAGCGACATGGGTATCAACGGTATTGGCGTGGTTCGCTTCTTCAACCTCGCAACCGGCGGCGACATGATCGGCGTGCATGGTTTGCACGTGACCGACAACTTGATTGCTCGGTGTATGCGGCGCGATTTGGCGCAGGTTAGTCAAGCCATGCAGTTTCTCGTAGGATACGGAGGCATTGCGTTGGCGAAGGTGATTGATCTACGGATTCTTCGGAACGAGATAGTGAACAACGGCACCAGCCACCTTCAACCTATCTGCGGGGTTTTTGCAATCGTAGTGGAGGGATTGCAACTCGACGACAATCGCATACTCAACAACGGAGCGCGTACGGAGGCAGCAACATCTTCGAACGCGCAGAACGGAGTGCGCGGCGGGGTGCACATCTGGATCGTTTTGCCCGTCATCGAGACGGCGTCAAGCTCGAATGCATTGACGCACGTCAGCAGACGTTCAGTGCGCAACGGAATTCCAGCCTGCTCGATACGCGACAATATCATTGTCGCGCCGCTTGGCCGCGCCGTCACATTGTTCGCGCTTGGACCAAGTGGTGGTGGCTCGTAACCGTCTCGTGAGCCAGGGCACTACCGGCCGTGGCCTGGATTTGCTTGCGGCATCAGTTCTGATCGGCAACTTCGGCGTCAGCAATGAATGGACGCTCGGCTTGCTGGCCGTGTTGGTTCAGGGCCCGGTCGGTGGTATGGCACTACCTGCAGGATCGTACTGTCAGCTTGCCAAGTCGTTTGGCCTGATCAATCCGAGCAAACCGCCGTCTTTTTGGCCGCCGGTGGTATCCCAATGGGCGACGGGTAAAACGCTGCTCACGGAAAATCAGATCACTCTCGATCTCATCGACGAACCTTTTGGCTTTGGAATCAGCTCGATTTTGGTCTTTACCCTCGACGACCTTGGCATGACCGACAACCAGTGTGAGATTACTACGACCAACGTGTTCTTCTACTCTGATGCAGTTTTGCTGGGCGGCAGCGTGCGCGTGGCTGACGACCGTTTTTCAGAGACCTGGATGCATGCTGGGTTCTCGGCTCTGTCGGTTGCTGGTATGAACACAACAACCGACAACCAGGCGACACACTGTCTGATGGCGCAAGCCCTACTACCGGGCATGCGTGTTTTCAGAGACAACCTGTCCCTGGTGACTGCGTTCTGTCCTGGGGAATGCGGCCGATTCGGAAACGATTAACTGCACCGACAATCTTAAGGAGCATGTATCATGGCAACCCAATCCCGAAAGACAGGATTTCCTGAGTTTTTTGCCGACACGCAGTCAACCGAAAACCTGCGCCGGCAATTCATCGAAGCGCCCATGGATGCAGCGGGTCAAGCGGCGCTGGGTACCGGTGTTGAGCTGGCTGGGTTGATGAGTATTCTGTCCGATGCTTTTACCGCTTCGCAGCGACGCGAGCACGAGAGGGTGCTGAAGTCCGGCGACGAGAAAGACCCGCGAGTCGCTGCCTTGCAGACATCGATTGATCACGCCGATCTCCTGCGGAGCACAGCCCGGCGCGGCCAAGTGCGAATCCAGCGTGCGCTCGTCGCAGTCGCCAGCAACGACGAAGTCTTTCACGGCTTTGTTTCCAATACCGATTTGGTGCCGCTCGGGGGCTTGACCGTGCGCGTTACGGGCAGCAAGACTGGCCGGGCCACAGCGCTTTCCGCTACAACGGACGATGACGGCTATTTTAGCATTGCACTGGGCACGAAGAAGGACACCCAACGAGAGCCGGGAGTGACGAGCAGTCCGATCAACTTATCACAGCGGATTATTAATCTGATGACTGGGCGGAGCCAGGAGCCAAGTGCTTCCGCGCCGGCCAGTGCTGAGTCGGGCGGCAGCCAAGTCGAAATCCTTAAGAAGGGTAAGCTGCTTCACCGTGACATGGTTCCAGTCGCGCCCGATGGCGGGAGCCTTTATCGTGAGTACTTGATTGCCGATGCCGAATTTTCATCCGCGTCAGACTTTCGCAATTTTATGTCGGAGGCTTCTAAAGCCGGTGCAGACGTAATCCGAGCAACAACGCCGAGCGCAATTAAGAGATCGCGACGCGGAGCAAAATCCGTACGGTCGAAGAACAAGAAATGAGTGCGATATACCTCTTGCGAAATGAGCTACAGCGAATTCGGTGGTCGGGCCGGAAAACAGCAAACACGCGGCTTTGTGTTGATCTGTTACAGAGCGGGAGTGCAGCAACCCATTCCGATTTTTTTTCGTCTTGCACGCTTACGTTATATCGAAGTGCTAAGTAACCGGTGTTAGACTTCCCGGTATCGGGGGGTGTCCATGGACAAATGGCGCCAGCAGTTTTCCATCGGCTATTTCTTCGTCGCGTTGCTCCTACTTTTTCTCCTGCAGACCTATCTCGCGTCGCCGCAGATCGAAACCATCAATTACAGCCAGTTCAAAGCGTTGGTTAAAACGGGCTTGGTCGCCAATCTCGTTGTCGGTGAAAAAGCCATCCACGGCGAAATCAAAGAAATTACTGGTGGACGCGCACAACAAGGTGCGCGACGCACTGGCGTCGCATCGCCAAGCCCTTAAAGAGTTGGCGAAATTGCTTTTGAGCAAAGACGTGGTCGAGCGCCCCGAACTGTTGGCTATTTTAAAAGTCCGAAACATCGGTTTCTACAAAGAAAAGGAACGAGCTCAGACTGCAAAATCGGATACGGCGGATGAGCAGAAGACTTCGGACACGTAGCGGGGGACACTGTCTGGTAGATTTATTCTATATCACTTTGCGTCGCTCGAGATATTCAATGAACAAAATAATCACACCCAAAAGCAACAGAAGATGAATCAATCCTCCCAGCGTGTACGCCATGACGACTCCAGCCAACCACAGGATTATGATGATGAAAAAGATCGTCAAGAGCATGGTGTAGTTTATCGGGCGCGCGTGACAAGACGTCGAGTCCCATACTGGCGCGAGGCGCACGCACTCGATTAGAAAAAAAGTTGTCTGTGAGTTTATTAGAGCGAGGGTCCGGCAGCGGATTCCGCGCCCGAATCCCGCCGGTGAAACAGGTTATTCTTTACTTTCCCGATCCACCGATTGGCGCCCTCACGAGCCTTGGTCGCTTCTTCACTCACATAATCCAAGCCGTCGAGCGCGCCGCGGCGAAGCTCATCTCGCGTTTCTCGCCCCGGGCGCGGCGCGCACAAAAGCCCCGCGATCAGGCCTAAGCCGATACCGACTACCATGTAAAATATGCCGAGCTCGTTATTGGATTTCATCGTCCTATCATCCTTCTGCGCTCGCTGATCATCGCTTAATTACGGCTTAGTTTAGGACTCTCGGCCGCTAAACGATTATCAGTTGCGCGCCTGGACTTGCAGATTGTTATCCACTTTGCGAACACCGCTCACTTGCATTGCGAGTTCCTCCGCGCGTGCTTTTTGGGCAGAGGACTCGACGATGCCGTTGAGCGCGACGCCTTTGTTTGTCGTGTCGACATCCACCCGCGTGAAATTCGCGACTTTATTCGCGGTCAGTTTGGCTTTCACAGAAGTCGTGATCGTCCGGTCGTCGACGTACGAAATCAATTGCACACACGGAACAACAAGTACAAAGCCCGTGCCAAACCTAGGTCGATACATAATCCCATGCTTCTAAGAACTTAGAAGACAGAGGGACGATCTTCAAGATATTTGTCAGGAATTGTCGACATCTCCAATTAGGAAAAATCAGACGAAGATGGGATGGCAGCTGTCTAAACCGCGTTTACGCCGTAGATCCGGAACGCGCGCGTTTTCGCAGCGCTAGTCTATCTCGTGAATTTGCTCGGAGAGGGGCAAGCAAACAGTCGCGCCGTCACCACGAAGCTGGCTTTACTTGGTACGGGAGACACCACGGGCGCTTCAGGAACATTATCATCAGCTCGCGCGATTTACTGACTTTAGATTTCGACTCGTACTGTATGAAAATTATTTCCGAGAGCAAAATCCTCGCGGGTTTGTAAGAAAAAATCATGCGCTTTGTCGGTCTTCGCAGTATCGTTCGGGTCGTCGAATTCGCGCCGTTCAAAATAATTTCAGGATAATGCGTGAGTTTTTCTCGTGGCATAGCCCTTGCTGTCTTTAAGGGCCTCGACGAGTATTGAAAATTTTGACGTCAGCCAAGTGAATGAAGGAGATAGTGAGCATGCATGGAAGAAAACACATAAACACGACCTTAGGTGATCTAATTGTAGCGGTGTCCGATGCGGTATATCCGTTGGCGAAGAACACAGCGAACGCTGACATCTTGGTGTCCTACATTTTGAATGATTTGATAGTGTCGCGACGAGTACGGCTGAAAAAGGGTTCGGTTCTTAAATCCACATGAGAACGAAGCTCCTCGCGGCGGAATTGGCACGCTGCTGGAAAACCCTCTCGGAGTCCTTCGACGTGGCTCAGGACGAACGGAGTAGATTGAAATCGTCGATGATTTTCTATTCATGCTGAGAGTCTCGAAGCATTGCGAGGTCTTTCTCAGCAACCGGAGTGTCCTGTCCCAGAAGTTCGCAAGATGAATCAAACGTCATTCCGGGCAAGCTGGCGTTAGCTAGCGCGACCCGGAATCCAGAAATTTCAAAGACATATGGATACCCTGCCGCCCTGCGCCGGCATGACGGCAAGACCAATGACTTATTCAACAAACTTCTGGGTCAGAATATCAGAATACTAGCAGCGTCTGGATCAGTCGGAAGTTTGGCGATGCAACTGGCGGCAGTCGAGAGAGTCGCCTGATCAGAAACCGGCCATCCTGAATTGAACCAGGCCCGTAACAGCAGGCGGCAATTTAGTCGCAGGATTGGAGTGAAGCGTGTTTTGGTATTCAACTTGAAACGACAAAGACTGTTCACCAAAGGGGGAGTTGCCGATTTTCCAATTCACGATCGCCGCTGTGTTCACGGTCGAAGTGTCTCGCAGCGGATCCTCGCTCATGCCTTTGGCGTATGCAGCGCGTCCGGTCAACTGTACGTTTAGAAAAGGACTACAATTCAGCGATAGTCCTCCCGACGGCGTGTCGGTTTTAAAACCGGTCGCTCGGTCCCATTCTTGACTGAAATTTAGTATGGGTTCGATCGTCAGTATCGCGAGCGGACGATAGGCGATGGATACCCTATTAGCGAAGGCAAGGCTTTTCTGACTGGCGTCTTCGCCGCGGCCTATGACCGAGTAACTTGATGACAAGATTGTGTTCCACCCCGGTCGGCTCAGGTTGAAGAAAGTCGCGGCAGTTTTTGTTAAGGCGAATTCATTAGTCACGGCATTTCTTTCCCATAACTGGCCGGCGCTTGCTTTTAAGCGAAAAAGTCCAAAATTATATTCACCCCACATTTGGCTTTCCGTGCGATCATAGTCAATTGCGGGGCCGTTCAACGGGATGAAACCGCTTCCGAAGGTTCGGTGCAGTGCGCCTAAAGTGGTATTGCCAAAATTCCCCCTGAGCATGAGTCGTGACATCATCGGTCGCTGGTCATTGAAAGTCAGATTACCGAGGCTGCTATACGCCAGCTCGCCCTCGCCGACCAATCTGCCGTCGAAGTGAGATCCGCTGGCGAGCACGTTGAAGTAGCGCCCCCATTTGGATGTGTTCGGGTCGTTTAAAGAGTCGGCCAGAGCACTGCTACCTTCGCGCCTCTCCATATAGAGCGCTTTCAGCTCAATGATTTTTGGGCCCAAATCGAGGGCAAACGCTTGTTTAATAAGCGGCGGGTCGAATTCCTTGCGAAGCCCTTCCATATAGTCGTTACTGTCCGGTGAAAAGCTCGTCGGGCGAAAGATGTCTGTAGGCACATCTGACCACGGCGTTTGGGCCCATGCCAGCCCCGGACAGAGGCTGCCAATAACGATCAATATTCGCAGGTATCTCAACATAACTCCTAGCCTGCGACGTTTGCAGATTTTTTTAAGGAACGGAGGCGAGCTGCTGGAGAGAAAGATCTTCTAAATCTGACTGCCCAATCAGAGGAGGATCAAAGGTGCCCCGCAACCAAAATCAAATACTGGTGTTCTCCCAAGGTGTCATTCAACCACGCAAGAATGTCGCAATGAAATATTACTCGAACGAGCAATCCACTGCCAGAATTTTTCTGAATTATTGTTTTCCATGATTGACCTTGAATGGGTCAAACTGTCGCGACGATCTGACGGGGTCATCGAGCCCGACGTCTTGATCCGGCGCCGGTCGCCGTATACTCTTAGGCGCGTAGAATTCAGTTCCCGCGAGTGCCAAATGATGGATCTTTTGCACAGCCAATTCCAAACTTTGCTCGAAATTTCCGAAAGAATCGCGTCGCAACGCGATCTCGACCAGCTCTTCAAAGACCTTGCGCCGCGGCTGCATCATGTCGTGCAGTTCGACTTTGCCAATCTGATTCTCTACGAACCGACGCGGCAGGTGATGAAATCCCATGTTCTGGAGACGCCGGACCCGGCGTATACTTGTCCGCCCGGCGATTGTCCGATGGAAACCCCGGGCGGTTGGGTGCGGGATACGCAAAAACCGTGGGTGGCGGCAAAGCTTAGCAGCGAGACGCGGTTTCCTGAGGTGGCGCAGTGGCTATGCAGCCGCGGGGTATCGTCGCTCTGCGTCGTTCCAGTGACCACAGCGCTCAGGAAACTCGGAGCCCTGGCTTTCGGCAGCCGACTTGAAGGAGCCTATTCTGAGATTGACGTCATCTTCCTGCAGCAGGTAGCTCGGCAAGTCGCGGTCGCTTTGGATAACGCGCTTAATTTTGCCGAAGCCCAATCGGTGCAGCAGCAACTCAAGGAAGAACGCGACCGTCTGAATATACTGCTTGAAGTAAATAATACCATCGTCTCGGTGCTCGATTTGCACGAGTTGCTGAACGCCGTGTCAGGCTCGCTGCGACGCTTGGTGCCACATGAATACGCCAGCCTGTCTCTTTTCGATCCGGAAACACAGCGGCTGCAAATTCACGCCTTAGACTTCCCGATCAGCAAGGGGCTTATTCAAGAGGGTCTTTCGGTGCCCATCGAGGGGACACCGACCGGTCGGGCCTTGACCACGCGTCGGCCGGTTTTCATCACCCGTAGCGACATTGAACAATTTGGCTCCGACATTGCCCGGCGTATCCTCGCCGAAGGGCTGAAGTCGGGCTACGTCTTGCCCCTGATTTCTCACGGCCGACCTTTGGGTACGCTCGTTGTGGCCAGTCTGCACGAGGAGAATTTTCCGGAACGCGATGCCGAACTGCTGCGAAACGTCGCCAATCAGATCGCCATCGCGGTCGAAAATTCGCTCGCCTATCGCAGGGAAGTGGAGCGGGCCAATCAACTGAGCGAAGAAAAGCTCTACCTGCAAGATGAGATTCGCACCGAGTACAACTTTGAAGAGATCGTCGGTGAAAGTCCCGTGTTGAAGGGGATTCTTAAAGAATTGCAGACCGTGGCGCCCACCGATTCGACGATTCTCATCTTGGGCGAGACCGGCACCGGCAAGGAATTGATCGCGCGCGCCATACATCATTTGAGCGCCCGACGCGAGCGCACGCTGGTCAAGGTAAACTGCGCTGCGATTCCGACGGGCCTGCTCGAAAGCGAGCTATTCGGACACGAAAAGGGTGCCTTTACTGGGGCTATTGCCCAGCGCCAAGGGCGATTCGAGCTCGCGCACCGAGGCACGCTCTTCCTCGACGAAGTCGGCGACATCTCCCTCGACCTCCAGCCCAAGCTTCTCCGCGTGCTGCAAGAGCAGGAATTCGAACGTCTCGGTAGCGCGCGGACGATCCGGGTAGACGTTCGTTTAGTCGCCGCCACCAACGCCGATCTGGCGCAAAAGGTGGCCGAGAATCAATTTCGCAGGGACCTCTACTACCGGCTCAACGTTTTTCCGATCGTCCTGCCGACGCTACGGGAGCGGAGGCAAGATATTCCGCTGCTGGTGCGGTATTTCGCGCAGAAGCACGCGCGCCGGATGAAAAAGCCGATAGATACGATACCGACAAAGGCAATGAGCGCCCTGACGGAATATCACTGGCCCGGCAATGTGCGCGAGCTCGAAAACTTCATCGAGCGCGCGGTGATTCTATCCCGCGGTACGGAGCTCCAGTTTCCTCTGGCGGAGTTAAAGCAAAGAACGAAAACCCCAGTGTTCGAATCTTCAAACGGTCTCGCGACGCTGGAGCACGCCGAACGAGACCACATCATGCGCGCCCTCTCCGAAACGAACTGGACCATCGGCGGACCTACGGGCGCCGCGGTCCGGCTCGGCATAAAGCGAACCACGCTGCAGTCGAGAATGAAAAAGTTAGGCATCGCTCGCACCAACTAGCGCCACTATTTCGGCGCTTGCCGATAAGTCGGCAGGCTTTCTTCATCACGTTCGTTTTCAAACCCTAATCAGGAGCTGTCTAAGTGCGTCTGTGCGAAGCATTTATAGGCTTCCTTCGAACACCACAGGGCCTGGCACGCACCTTGTTAAACTATTGGGACAACATGGGAGGCCACCGCGGCATCCGTGATCTGTCCCCCAGCGGTGTTTGAAATAAAAATTTAACCGGAAGAGAACATGTCTATGTCACTCGAGGGAAAAACGGCGCTCATTACCGGCGGTTCACGTGGCATCGGCCGGGCAATCGCTGAACGGCTTGCTGCAGATGGTGCGTCGGTCGTTATCAACTACGCGCGTAACGAACAACTGGCCCATGAGGTCGTAATGTCGATCTCGACGAAGGGCGGCAACGCCATAGCGATTCACGCTGATGTTTCCAGACCTGCGGAGGTGCGGCGCTTATTCAGCGAAGCTGAAAAGGCGATGGGCGGTCTCGATATCGTCATCGCCAACGCCGGCGTCCATATTGAAAAACCGCTGATCGAAAACACCGAGGCGGATTACGATTACATTTTCGACATCAATACGAGAGGGGTCTTTTTCACGTTGCAAGAGGCCGCCCGCCGTGTGCGCGAGGGCGGTCACATTGTCGTCGTTTCGACCGGCGGTACGAAAATGCATTTTGCCAACATGTCGCTCTATCTCGGCAGTAAAGGGGCCATCGAGCAGTTCGCTCGCTCGCTGTCGCTCGGGTTGGGTCCGCGCAATGTCACCGTAAACGTTCTCTCGCCGGGATTTACCGATACGGACATGCCCGATGAGTACCGCGATTACGGCGCGAGTTTGTCGCCCTTCAATTGCGTCGGTGCTCCGGAAGACATCTCCGAGGTGGCCTTATTTCTCGCCAGTGACGCCGCCCGTTGGATCACCGGACAAACGTGCAAGCTGGCCGCGGCGTGGTGTGAGGTGTGAAAGGAGCGTCGTCCCTTGCGCAGTCTTTCAAACAACGGGACTATGAAGAAAGGACGATGTCATATGGAAATTTTCACTTGTGCCCTTGCTGCTCACCGGAGAAAGCATCTCAGCTGAAGCGCGTCAGGCTTTGCGGGAGAACCGTATCAAGGATGCAGCGGACATCTTGATCGCGGGATACGGGTTGAATTGTGTTGAAGCCGGACATCTTTTAGATATCGCCGCGTGCCAGGATGATTGATCGCTTTATTTGGTTTCTAGAAAGGGATGTTGCACGGTTCTGACCGTTTTCTGATCAGCGTCGCGTAATTTTGCAATCGTTTGGCGAACGCCCGGCGGTTGAGTCGAATGACCCATGGAGGAAAGTGGCATGGCAAAGCTGAACCGGCAAGTTAGATTGGCCTCCCGGCCGGTGGGCGTGCCCACCCAAGCCAATTTCGAGATCGTCGATGCTCCGATTCCCGAGCCGTCTGATGGAGAAGTGCTGACGCGCACGCTTTTTCTTTCGCTCGATCCGTACATGCGCGGGCGGATGAACGAAACGAAATCGTACGCCGCGCCGGTGCCGATCGGTGGCGTCATGGTCGGCCAGACGGTCGGCGAGGTGATCACTTCGCGCGACCCGGCCTTTGTTCCCGGCGATATCGTCGTCGGTTTCGGCAATTGGCAAGACTACGCGGTCATTCCCGCCAAAACATTGCGCAAGTTAGATCCGGCGCTGGCGCCGGTTTCGACGGCGCTCGGAGTGCTCGGCATGCCGGGACATACGGCCTATTTCGGTCTGCTCGATATTGGTCAGCCAAAGCCCGGGGAAACCATAGTCGTGTCAGCCGCTTCCGGCGCGGTGGGTTCAGTGGTTGGCCAAATCGCCAAGATCAAAGGCTGCCGAGTAATCGGTATTGCCGGCGGCGAGACGAAGCGCCGCTACGTCGTTGATGAACTTGGCTTCGATGCATGCATCGATCATCGCGCGGCGGATTTCGCACCGGCGCTCGCGCGCGCTTGTCCGAATGGAGTCGACGTCGATTTCGAAAACGTCGGCGGCGCTGTACTGCAGGCAATCTGGCCGCTGCTCAATAATTTCGCGCGCGCGGTTGTCTGCGGACTTGTTGCGCACTACAACGACGCGACGTCGGCTCCGAGCCCGGACTTCCGACATGTGCTTAGCAAGCGCCTGACGGTGCGCGGTTTTATCATCACCGACCACGGCGCGCGGTTCGGCGATTTTTTGCGCGATGTATCCGCGTGGCTGCGCGATGGGCGCATCAAATACCGTGAAGATATCGTCGATGGTTTGGAGCATGCGCCCGAAGCGTTGATTGGACTTTTGCAAGGACGCAATTTCGGCAAACTGATCGTCCGCGTCGCGCAGCAAAAGCAATAACGACGCGGGAATATTATTTTGGCACCGTCAGGTGTCTTGAGAAAAAGGGAGAACAACAAATGAAGCAAAGACGTTTAGGTAAGAATGGACCGTTGGTTTCGGCGATCGGTCTTGGCTGCATGGGCATGTCTTACGCGTACGGCGAGTTCAAGCGGGAGGAGGATCTGTCGGCGGATGATTGGCGCCGCACCAATCCCCGCTTCCAGGGGGAAAACTTTCGCCGCAATCTGGAATTGGTCCGACGCGTCGAGGCGATTGCGAGCGAAAAGGGTTGCACCGCTTCACAACTAGCGCTCGCTTGGGTGCTGGCGCAAGACGATGACATCATTCCGATTCCTGGAACGAAGCGGCGCAGCTATCTGGAGCAGAACGCCGCTGCCGTAGGAATACAGCTCAGCGCGAAAGAGCTAGAACGTATCGATGAGGTCGCGCCGCGCGGCGTAGCAAGTGGCGGGCGTTATCCTGAAGAGATGATGGGACTGGTGAACCTCTGATTCGCTTCGCGTGTTGACGACATAGAAATTCGAGTTGAGTAGTATCAAAAGGGGGACTTGCAGGTGAACTTACAATTGGACGGCAAGAAAGCGCTCGTATCAGGATCGACTTCCGGCATCGGGCTGGCGATCGCTACGGCGCTGGCAGGTGAAGGGGCGAACGTGATCATCGCGGGTCGTAGCCAAGCGAAACTCGAGAAAGCCAAGGAATCGATTCAATCATCCTCAGGAAAAGCCTTGGATGTTATGGTCGTGGCGGCCGATTTGGGTATACCTGACGGCATCGAAACGATGATCAGTTCCGTGCCTGTTGTCGATGTATTGGTGAACAACCTCGGCATTCTTCGAGCTTCAAGATTCCGACTGGATGCATATTTTCAAGATCAACGTGATGAGCGGCGTTCGTCTCGCGCGTCACTACATGCGCGGCATGCTAGAGCGCAACTTCGGCCGGATCATTTTCATTTCCAGCGACTCCGGCATCATGACTCCCCCAGAAATGGTTCACTACGGGTTTACCAAGTCAGCTCAGCTTGCGGTTGCGAGAGGGCTCGCCGAGCTGACCAAGGGAACGAAAGTTACCGTCAACTCGATTCTCCCGGGACCGACGATGTCTGAAGGAATCGTCGATTTCTTGCGGAGCGTGTCCTCGAAGACAGAACCCACACCGGCAGAAGCCGAGAAGGAATTTTTTGAAAAGCACCGATCTTCGTCTCTCTTGCAACGCTTGATTGACCCACGTGAGATTGCAAACTTGACGGCTTTCGTTGCAAGTCCTCTGTCGTCGGCCACTAACGGTGCTGCCCTGCGGGCGGAAGGCGGTCTCGTCCGAACTATTTATTGATTGACGTCCGAGATTCCCGAGGACAGTCGGGCCCGCTGTCGGATCGAATTTAAAATCCTTGGAGTGACATTTATGCCGCGCAAAGTTTTTCTTGCAGGAGCGACCGGCGCGATCGGCAGTCGGCTAGGGCCGCTCCTCGCGAATACCGGATATGAAGTTTTCGGCACGACCAGGTCAGAGACGAAAGCCGCTGAACTTGAGGCGGCCGGTGTGAAGCCGATCGTCATCGATGTATTTGACGCGCCGGCGTTGTCTCTCGTGATGACTACGGTGCAGCCGGACATCGTCATTCACCAGCTCTCGGATCTGCGCCTCGGCCGCGATCCAAAGCTGAGAGCGGAGGCGACCGCACGTAACGCGCGCATTCGCAGTGAGGGAACGAAAAATCTCGTTGCTGCCGCTTCGGCAGCGGGAGCGAGCCGCCTGATTGCGCAGAGTATCGCCTGGGCCTATGCGCCAGGGCCGCAGCCTTATTTAGAAAGTGCTCCGCTCGATCTGGCCTCCGACGGAGCCCGTGCCATCAGCGTACAGGGCGTCGCCACGTTGGAGCGATTGACCCTGGGGTCGGCGCCGCTTGTCGGCGTGGTCCTGCGTTATGGGCAGTTCTACGGTCCTGCAACTGGCAGCGCTAAACCGAATGGGTCAGCACCAGTTCACGTCGACGCCGCAGCGCAAGCGACGCTGCTGGCGATCGAGCGAACGGTAACCGGTATTTTCAACATCGCTGCGGACACCGGCTTTGTTTCGATTGCGAAAGCGCGCCGCGAGCTGGGCTGGGATCCCGGCTTTCGCCTCGAAAGGTGGAGAACTGCGCCGTTACAGTAGGGAAATTCAAATGAGTCGTGCAGGCCGATCCTAAGAGCTATCCGCTCTGTGATGATGAGAGTGGTCAGCTACTTCGCTTCAAGCCATCATTTCGGCGTCTGCCGATAAATCGGCACGCAGCCTTCGGCACATTTTCGGTTTTCTTTTCAAGACGAAATTTCTGTCGTCCAAGCTCCCGGATTGGTACAGTTAACACGGAATTTATCCGGTAAACCGCGTTGGCATGCGCGTTGCGCATAACACGTCCGACAAAAGACTCAAGAAAGGATCATTTCTCATGAAACTTTCGTTTGTGCCACTTCTGCTTGGCGGAAAGACGCTGTCTCCTGAAGCGCGTAACGCGTTGCATGAAGATCGCCGCGAAGATGCGGCGACCTTACTCATGCAGCAATATGACTTGGATTGCCGCGAAGCTGGAGCGTTGTTGGACGTGTCCGTGTGCGATGAAGAAAAAGCCGACTAGGCAAATTCTGCGGATGAGATCGCAACTCTCCCCGGGTGAGTCGTCGTTCGTAGGTAGAGGCTTGAGGAGACAGAATTGAGCAAAGAATCGTACCGAATCGCCGGGATTCTACTGGTCGTTCTCCCAACCGTCATGATCGGTGGCGGGAGCCTATTATCCATGCTGATTTGGGAGCCAGGTTACGCGGCTAACCCGTTGCGACAAAATCTCTGGCGGGCTGGTCACGCGCATGCCGGCCTGCTGCTGATTTTGAGTCTGCTGGTTCTTCGCTACGTCGACGACGCGCATTTGTCGGAGCCAGCAAAGAGATTCGTCAGGTTGGCCGCGCCGTCCGCGGCGATTCTTTTGCCGGTAGCTTTTTTCCTTTCGGTCCTATCGCCCCAAGCCCGCGAGCCCAACGGATTGATCTATCTGGCGTATGTCGGCGCAGTTGTTCTGGCTGCCGGAGTCATCACTTTGGGGGTGGGGTTAATCAGAAAGGGTGCCAACTTCACATAAGTCAGTATGGGAATAGGGTAACGATCAGGTTCGAACCACGGAAAACCTCACGCGTTTTTACAATTCAAAGGAGACGATCATCGTGGAAGCTATTGAAGGCGGATGTCTTTGTGGCGCAATTCGCTATCGCGCATATGGACCGGCTCATGGCATCACCCATTGCCATTGCAAAACCTGCCGCCGTGCGAGCGGCGCGCCGTTTGTGACGTGGGCCGGTTTCGATACAGACAAATTCACGTTTACCAAGCGCGAACCGGCTTTCTACGCGTCCTCGCCAAACGTCAAGCGCACTTTCTGCAGTCATTGCGGAACTGCATTGACTTATCGTCGCGCCGATTTGCCGGACTCCATTGACGTAACACTCGGCAGCCTGGACGAACCGGAAACACTGATACCGGAAGATCATACCTGGACGGAGAGCTGTCTATCCTGGATTGTTTTAGATGATCGACTGCCGGCGTATCCACGGGAGCGAGAGCAAATCAACTGAAGGCGTGCTCGTTCCAGCTTCGTCATTGACGTAGCAAGTTCTTTTGAGTTGCTTCGAGTCGGCGGATCTCCGCGCCGGCGAACCTTTACCCGAGTTGGTTCAATGCCAATCTGGTTGACGCCAAGCACAAGGAAATCTTTGGTGAGGATCGCACCGAGTCGTTCTGATCTGCGCTTAAGCCGTCGAAGGTTTTTTCCTCCTACATTTTTGGTCGTTATTGGCGCGCACGACATCGATGGATCTTCAACCGTTGCCACCGGCCGTATGGAGGAAATGAAGCGGCGTGTATGAATCTTCCTGCGCCCGTGCCGCTGAGGCATGAACAGGTCTCAGTTCATCACAATTTTGATTGTGATTTCGCCTCGCGATAATTGCAGTCTTTAGTTTTCCGGACTCTCTGTGGAATTCACTATTGGCACCGACATTGCATTTAATTCAAGCGGAGCGAACATGGATATTATTCAGACTGACGAGATCAGGCCGAAACACTCAAAGGGCTACAAAGGACTGGCGATGGAGGGGCCGGTCGCCCGTTGGTATGCGAAGAATACGGCGAAAACGCTCACAGAGTTCAAACAGTGCGCAAGCGATATAACCAGACATTTGCCGGAGGGCAGCCGAGTTTTGGAAGTCGCTCCAGGACCGGGTTATCTCGCCATCGAGCTTGCGAAGCTACGCCGTTATCAGATTTTTGGCTTGGATATCAGCAGAACTTTTGTCCAAATCGCCCAAGAAAATGCCCGCGCAGCGGGCGTCCACATCGACTTTCGTCAGGGCAATGTGGCAGTTATGCCATACGAAAATGCCACATTCGATTTCCTCGTTTGCCGCGCGGCGTTCAAGAATTTTGCCCATCCCGCCGCCGCGCTCAATGAAATGCATCGCGTTTTGAAAGACGGCGCCAGAGCATTGATCATAGATTTGCGCCGGGACGCGCCGAAGGAAACCATCGATGAATACGTCGACACGATCGGCCTGAGCTGGTGGGACACGTTCATTACGAAATGGACTTTTGAGCTGATGCTGAAGAAACGCGCCTATGTCAAAAATGAGATCGAAGAACTGGTCGCAAGCAGTCGTTTTAGCAAACTCGCCATCGAAGAAACCGGCACAGGGATGAATATTTGGCTGGATAAATGAACGACGCCATGCGAGCCGCGCTGGACTGCTGGAGTTGATTCAGCGTGGATGGAGACATTTCGCACAGCGAGCCAGGATTATGGTTCGGTCATCGGTTTTTCATCCTGTTATTTTTTTCCGCGCTTTGCCGTTATCCTACTTTTGTTGTCGTGCCCGGGATGCGTTCGTACGGCGCCATTCACGGATGCGCACGGTGGCGTGATTCCCGGCAGCGTCGCGACAATGGAAAACGTCAGTATCGGCGGCGTTTCCCAAAGTATCTGGTTTCGCGGTCAAGACCGTAACAACCCTGCACTTATTCTGCTGCACGGCGGGCCGGGCGCCAGTGAATCCGCGCTTTTTCGCCATTACAACGCCGAACTCGAAAAACACTTTCTGGTTGTTTACTGGGAGCAGCGCGGCGCGGGCCGCTCGTATCATTCGGACATTCCGCCCGAGTCGATGACGATTGAGCAACTTTTACGCGATCTCGACGAAGTCGTCGAGTTAGTCAAGCAGCGCTTTCATAAAAATGAAGTCGTACTACTCGGTCATTCCTGGGGCAGCGCGTTAGGGGCAATCTATTCCTACCGCCATCCTGAGAATGTCGCAGCCTACGTCGGAGTCGCGCAAGTTTCCAATCCCGTCGAAGAAACCCGGCTATCCTGTGAGTTCGCCTTGTCGGCGGCCAAAAGACACGGCGATGACAGCGCCTTGCGTGAACTGAGTGGAATTTGTCCTTTGCCTCGCAATGTCTTAGATCGGCTTACGTTAGGCGAGTGGGTGGAGCGGTTCGGCGGCATGTACCATGGCGGTCTTTCCACCGGCAAGCTGATCTGGACGGCTTTGAATACGGACGAGACTAACTTGGTCGATCTGATCAAGTTTGGACAGGGTAACCACTTTTCCTTGACCCATCTCGATGACGAGAATGCGCGGTTAAATCTTCGTGAACAGTATCGATCCTTTGGCGTGCCGATTTTCTTTCTGCTTGGACGGTATGATTGGCATGTCCCGTCGGTTCTGGCCAAAACGTACTTCGACAAAGTCAACGCGCCGTACAAACGATTGGTTTGGTTCGAGCAGTCGGCTCATAATCCACCGTTTGAAGAGCCCAAAAAGTTCGATCAGGTCTTGATCGACGAAGTTCTGCCATTGGCGTTGCGAGGCTGAAGCGCTCTTCCCGACACATCGCATGGGCAATTATCGACCGAGTCGCATTCAATTCTGGCGCGCCTAGATTTAGTCACGTGCCGAAAAATCGTCAGACTTCGGCTGAGTTATCGCTAGGCCGCAGATCGCCTCACAATAATCTTCGATCAATTGCATCATCGGCGACATTTTTTACGCTCCCCGAGCGGCGTGGCACAACCATTGCCAAGGTTAGAAATTGCCTGGGCAGAATGTTCAAATTAACAATCGTGAGGTTGTCATGAAAACGATGCCAGATCCTAATGCCGTCAAGCGTCGCAGCCGGGCTGGCGATTTGGTTCGGGCTGGTTTTTGTGCTTGGCGCTAGCGGAGCATTTGTCAGAGCGCCCGGGGTGCCGCCGGTACCCGCGATTGGCGTCACCACCTTTCCAGTGGCGCGCTTGCCGCTGGTTCTGATCCCTGCGTTTTTTGTTCCGTTGTTTGTCATGCTTCATCTCGTCACGCTCTTTCAGGTGCGTCGATCAGCAACGTCCAAGAAACGAAACGAGCAGTCCAGCCGAGCTGAGGAAATGGCGATGAGTCACATTGGCTAAAACCGACCTGATTCGAGAATTAAACAAAAAGGAGAAATTTGATGTTACCCCGAATCGATTACACCAAAGTCGCATCCGGCGCGTTACGGGCAATGTATGGCCTGGAGAAATATTTAGCCGAAAGCAGCATCGAGCCGCCGCTGCGCGAATTGATCAAGCTGCGCGCGTCGCAAATCAACGGCTGCGCTTATTGCATCGATATGCATTGGAAAGACGCGCGGGCCGCAGGCGAAACCGAACAGCGCCTTTACGGTTTGGTCGCGTGGCGGGAGGCGCCGTACTACAGCGAACGCGAGCGCGCCGCCCTGGACTGGACCGAAACTCTGACGTTGATCGCCGACAATCACGCGCCGGATGAACTCTACGAACAGACTCGCCGGCAATTCAGTGAACAGGAGTTGGCGGATTTAACCCTAACGGTGGTCACGATCAACGCTTGGAATCGCATTACGATCAGTTTTCGCGCTGAGCCGGGAACGTATCAGCCGCCGTCTCGCAGATGAGTCGATAAGGTACTACCGTGGCAATAACATGTTCAACTCGCTCGGCAACATCCTTTCGAACCCGCGCGCCGGTTTGCTGTTTCCAAACTTTCAAACAGGCGACGCGTTACAGCTTACAGGAAGCGCAAAAATTCTTTGGGAGGATCCACGGATTGCCGAATTCACCGGCGGAGAGCGACTGATCGAATTCGAGATCGAGCGAATTGTTGAACTGTCACAAGCAACCCGTCTCCGCTTCGAATTTGCCGGCTACTGGCTGGATCTGCCGTCGTGAAGACAGCTGTGGTCCGCTCCGGCGGAGGCGCTTCCAAAGCAGAATTTAGGGCCGGCGGGGTGGTGGCCTCGGAGCGGCCAGTTAGGGAAGGGGACAAGCGGCGCGAGAGCGTGTGGTGGTAAACCTACTCGCGTCGCACGGGTTGCACGAGGCGCTGGGCTTATTGCAGCACGGACCATCGCCCCAACACGACCATAGACTTGAGAACACGGCCAAGCGTATTAAAACGCTCTTCATCGGTTGTAGACTCATCAAGCTCATCGATGCACATACTGAGCGCTTTGGCGATCACTTGCAGCATGCTTTCGTTTACCATTTCCTCTATTGGCGTAGCGAGCATTTGCTCAAGCCGCTCCCTGTCCGTTTTTGGCTGCGTCGCTTCTCGGACGGGTTTATTTGCTGCAGCCTGTTCCGACGAACGTGCATCCGTTGCAATCAATTTTTCGGCAATCGGATACAGCACTTCATCCAGGATCTGAACCGCTGAGTCGTCACCATACTTTTGGCGTAGCTCTGGCTCCGCCTGCCGGAGCAACTCAAAAAGCGTTTTCTCGCATAAATTTGTTTCCATGTTCGGTTACAGTCCTCTATCTGTCTTCAGGCGTTTTTGCTGTAGGCTGTCTGTGGTCTCTCGACCCTGCTCTTTTCCACTTTACTCACAGCCACTATTATTACTGGCTAATGTTTCGCTCTCATAGTCAGTGCGCCCCATAGACGATGTCGATTGTCGATCAGCTCGATGTCAATAGTCAATTCTTCTCCCGCCAACGGGTGGTTGAAATCCACAGTCACTTTCGATTCGGTGACCTCAGTTACGGTTACATCTATGGGCGGTCCGTCCGGTTGAGGGATGGGTACCTGTTCACCTACGGTCGGCTCCGTATCCCAGCGCGCAAACTTGTTTTTAGGCACCTCAACCACCCTCTCTTCTAAGTAGGGCCCAAAAGCTTTTTCTACCGGTAGCTCTGTCGTTTTCGAATCACCGGGTTTCATTCCGACCACGGCTTCCTCAAAACCCGAGATGACTTGACCTTCACCGATAGTAAACTGTAGGGGTTCGCGATCGCCGGTATCATCGAATACAGAGCCGTCGTGCAGTTTGCCGCGGTAATGAACCTTTACGGTATCCCCGTGTGTTGCATGCCTCATGATGTCCTCCTTTTTTAGAGTCATCCTATAATCCTATAAATCGAGTTCCCCCACTTCTCGTATTGGTCGCCCCAACATGGGCATGAGTTTTTCGTGGAGCCTGCGGGTGAAAGCCGTGTTGAAGCAATATAGTTCGGCAGAATAAATTTGCCCGTCCATTTCGTTGCTTAGAAGCAGCTTGCTCGGTCCGTCAAAATCCACGTCTTTTAAAATCCCGTCTTCTCCCCCAAGCGAGTTTTCAGCCCGCTCTGACCACCTCGGCGACCACTGGATTTTCGGGTGTTCTCTTAGTCGCATGAGAGTCCTCCCCCAAGAAAAAGTTTTTATACCACGCAAAACCACAGCGGTTGTTGCGATCAGGAGATTAAAGCTTTCGATCGAAACAAGCCGGCCAGACCTGGAATGCCGGACGAAGTTTTTGCAAAACTAGACGCGAAGAATTACACGTGGAAATTAATGCAGGCTTTTTTGTGATCCTTAATTCACCCATAGCGCACGTTTTGCTCATGTCAAGGCGTGTCGAAGCTATTCATGAAAAGATTGGTGATCAATGGCTGGGACTAATTTCTATTGATTCGGTTCTCTTTCTTAGCTGAGTTTTGTTTGCGTCGATCGCAACTGAACTGAATGAGTGCGATCGCTCAGGCAAACTAAAGCCCAGATTGAGTCACCTTCCGGCAGTTCGGCAGCGTCTTTCAGCAACTGGTTTTGCTCCATCAGCGCGTTTCCTTGACATCCCGGTTATCAAGCATTTCTTAGCTCGTCTGAATTACGTCGGAGGGCATCGCGCTTGCGCTATAACTAAAGGTCTCCTCCTTACAACACACGATTGCTCCGTTGTACGCTTTTGCGAGGCCTTGGTCTCGATCTCAACATCCGTATCAGTCTCAGGATAAACTCCGGCCAATATTCAGGGTCGATTTGAATTGAATAAAAACAAGAAAGAGCCCGCGTACGCGGGAATGACGGGAACTAAAGTCAACGACAAACTTGAAGCCCCCTCGGCTCAGGCCGAGGGTCGTTCAGCGGGTTAGTGCATTGCCGATGGCGGAGGCCGCCTCAGTCCAACTTCTCCGTTACTTTTTTGCTTTCGCCTAGCCGAAAGCGGATGGCTTTGGAGCGCTCGCAGCGTCCGCCCGCCGTCTCGCTCCTGCCAAACAATTAGCCTCTACTCCCGCGTGACAAGCCATAATGTCGGCGCGTGCCGACAGGTCGTCACAAGACTTTCGGCATCACATTAGGACAATCGCATTCCACCGACGTAACTTGTCAAATTATCACGAGTTGCGGAGCCATTTTTCACACGGGACGTTTGGCACCCATGTTGCCATAGCACCTTATGACAGGAACAGCTTGGAGAGGCGGCAGAAGTTATGAAGCTCGATATTCCGATGTTTGCAGGGTTGTTGTGGATTGGCACTGCTTGGCTGGCGCGAGCACAAATCCACGGTTTCGAAGCGGCGCTGATTTCGACGGCGATTGAGTTTGGTCTGCGCGGTATGCGCGCAGGATCGAGAATCATCGGCGATGCCCGTCGACTGTTAACCTAAGCCGATTCGATCATCGTGAGACTTAGGGTCTATTCGGCAAATTATTTGGCAGTGAGAATGTCGCACCGGGGAGGACCGACAATGTCATTCAAACACAAAGTTTCTTTAGCCGGGTTCAAGCTTGTGCTGTTCGCCGCCGCGACCATCTTGATCGCGTCGCAAGTCAGCCCGAATGTCAGTGCCGCGGAGGGCGGCTCGGGGAGCAAAATCGATTTACCGACGCTCGATATGTCGCAGCAGCCGTTGAGTTTGGTTTTGTTGTCTCCCCTGGTGGAACAGGGCGTAGCGCTGGGCTTGGCGGTCGTTTACGACGATCCATCGACCCAAAGAACGTCGGATTATCTCGAGGTCTACAACCGTGACGGTAGTCTCGTTGCCGTTGCCTGGTTCGATCGCTTTGGCATTCAACGAGTAGCCGTCGATCGCGCGTTCGTCGAGGGAGAAGAGCAGCTTGAAGGAGTCTTTGTTCCGCTGGTCGAGGGCAGTTTTTTTTGAGGGCTTTTTTCTGACTTATGTTGAAAATCACGACTCACGCTGACGGTCAGCAGACGATTCTTGAGCTCGAGGGGAGCCTCACCGGTCCTTGGGTCGCAGAATTGAAAGAATGCTGGCAGCGCGCTGTCGGCAGCGGCGAGCAGGTCACCGTCGTGCTGAAACAGGTGTCGTATGTCGATCAGGCGGGACGGATCGTATTAGCCGAGATGCATCGGCAAGGCGCGGAGCTGGCCGCCGCGGGTTGCATGATCACCGCGATCATCGAAGAGATCAAAGGAGGAGAACGACGATGAGTAGAGCGATCGGGGAAATAAACGATGACAATTTCGAGCAGGAGGTTTTGCACTCAGAAAAACCGGTATTGGTGGATTTTTGGGCCGAGTGGTGCACGCCATGCCGTGCGCTCGCGCCGACGGTTGAAGCGCTCGCGATCGATTGGGCTGAGCGCGGCCGGGTTGTCAAATTGAATGTCGACGACAGCCCGCGCACCGCAGCGCGTTACGACGTTCGCGGGATTCCGACACTGATTCTCTTTAAAGACGGCGCGGAAATCGAACGCCTGCTGGGCGCCGCGAGCAAAACCGAGATCGTGCGCAAAATCGACCCTCACATGGGTCGCAATATTGATTAGCGGGAGGGAAGCATGAATCCACGCGCGGCCAGCGTAAGTCACGATAGTGAGCAGAGCGCGCTCACGGCAGACGAGAAGATCACGTCGTTGTTTCAGCCCGACATGTTGCTGTCGGCTCAGTACTTTGAAAACCTGCGCAGAAAAACCTACTTCGAGCCGGAGAAGCGGCTTATGCTGGCGCTCTTGGAAGACGCAATTAATTGCTACCAGGTCAATTTGATTTCGCGCGGCGCCAAGAAAAAGAGGTTATTCGAAGAAACCGAGCAATGGATCCGCACGGCGTCCGGCGATTGGATTTTTTCCTTCGACAGCGTTTGCGAAGCA
Source organism: uncultured delta proteobacterium (assembly GCA_963804165.1). Classification (GTDB taxonomy): domain Bacteria; phylum Desulfobacterota; class Binatia; order UBA9968; family UBA9968; genus DP-20. The sequence continues at coordinate 101,799 of CAWDPO010000001.1, read as the reverse complement.
TTGGGGTTAAACCCCGAATACGTGCGCCAGGGGTTGCTGCGATGGAAAGAAAGAAACCAAAAAACGAATCGCTATGCCGAGGTCGCGGAGCGATCCAAGCTCGCCGGTTGAGCGTCGCACGGAATCCGGCATGAGACCCGTTCAACGTCATCCGAAAGAGGAGGAGATTTTGCAATGAACTCATGGGAACTAATTTTTACTCTAAGTCGCGTAAATAACGGCGCCTATGGTGGTGAAGGGCTCCCCGGAAACAATTGGCAGTGGCCCGAAGGCACGTGGTTTCAAACCCGCTTGCGCTATCTGCGCCGCGGATCCGGCCGGTACGCAGGCGAATTGATGGGCGGGCGCGCGCGGTAATTTTACTTGGGAGATAAGTGAAATGAAAATAGCAGAAATCGATTGGCCGCTTTTCTGGCACGCCTTAAATCAGCAGGATTCCGTCAGCCGCGGTCCTTGGCTTGGACGCTGGGTTTTCCCTGACGATGGCGTCAGGCTGTCACTGCAGCCGGAGGACCTAAGGATAAGCAGTGACGATCCGGTTAAGGACTCGCAAACTTCACGGGATCGAGTCGCCTCGGTCAACCTACGCACGAGCGAAATGACAAACCGACGGAATGACGTGCGCGGCGAGAACAAACAGGCAACGCGCGGTTGGACAAAGCTCGATGCGGCGTCCAAGCAGCGGATTTTTTGCGTGATTGGCTAAACCGCGATGAGGTTGATGAACTGCCAGCGCTGCCGGAGACATACCAAAGCCGTGTATCGGGCCTACGGCAAGGTTGTCGATTTGAAGGTCTGCGAGCCGTGTGCCTCGGTGGTGTGGGGGTTGGGACTCACGATCGAAGCTCTCGATCTTGTTTACCTGACGAAATCCAACATTACTTTCTGGAAGGGTCATCACAATCGCCTGACCGCGATCCATCCTCGACTGCGAGCTGTGCTGTACTGATTTGCCTGGACAAAAGAACCTCAAAGACGGCAATGACGAACGCTTGCGCGGTATACGCCTCTGAGCATCGCCGGCATCGCGGATGCGATGATTCATGCAAGATGGTCTTGCGCATCTAATCAGCGGGATCGATGCCTATGAGCGGTTGAATCGCGGCGGTCGTTTTTCTAGGAAAGCGTTGAAGCCCTCGCGGAAATCGCTCGCTTGCATACATTGAGCCTGTGCCCGTGCTTCCATTTCCAAAGCGGCTTCCAACTCCGAGTTTGCTTCGCTCTCAAAAAGTGCCTTGGTGACACCGAGAGCGTGCCGGGGCCCGGCCTTTAGACGGAGCGCCCATTGACGCGCTTCAGAAATCAGGCTTTCAGCCGGCACGACGCGATTGGCGAGGCCGATGCGATAAGCTTCTTGAGCGTCGATGCTATCGCCGAAGAAGATCAGCTCGGTTGCTTTGCCTAAACCGACGATGCGAGGCAGTAAATAGAGCGCGCCCATGTCGGCACCGGATAAGCCGACTTTGACGAAGAGAAACGCCGCGCGCGCTTGATCCGAGAAGATTCTGAGGTCCGCGGCGAGCATGAGCACCGCGCCGGCGCCTGCCGCGATGCCATTGACCGCGGCGATAATGGGCTTTTTCAGCCGGCGCATGTTTCTCACGACATTGCAGGTCATGCTCGTGAAGTTATAGAGCTCGTCGCTTGCCATACTGAGGAGCGGGCCGATGATATCGTTGACGCTGCCGCCGGAGCAGAATCCTTTGCCGGTCCCCGTAATCATGACAACGTCGACCGCGTCGTCATGGGCCAAATCTTCCATGATTTTTTCCAAATCGGCGTAGGTTTGGAAGGTCAGCGCATTGAGTTTCTCCGGGTTGTTGAAGCGAATGGTGGCGATGCCATCAGTGGTGTCAAAATCAAAACTATCATAGCTCATCGTTTAGATCTCTCCTCATTCTGAATGGACCTCGTCACGACGATACTCACTCCCGGTACGTAATCAATAGCGGTTGGTTGGTCTTGAGTTTGGAGCTTGTGTCTAACAGCTCGGTTGCGGCTGTATTGATGACCGCAGGGCGGCAGCTGGGTTCTCGGATTCAGCGAAAAAAAAGTCGACTTACAGTCGACCGATGTAGAATCCCGCGGCTTGGAATCAAGGCCGATTCAGTTGGTGTACGGAAGCGTAAGCGTAAACGTCGAGCCTTTGCCATACTCGCTCTCAACCGTAAGGTCACCGCCGAGGAGGGTCGCCAGTCGCCCGGATAGGTACAACCCAAGGCCGGTTCCTTCGTGGCGCTTTTGCAAACTGTCATCGATCTGAGAAAACGGTTGAAACAGCCGCGCCAATTCCGCCGGTTTGATGCCGATACCCGTATCGGACACGCTCATTCGGAGGGTGCCCGCGGACGCCTGGCAATGGATGCCGATCTCACCGTGATCGGTAAATTTCACGGCATTGCTTGCGAGATTTAGCAGGATTTGCACAAGCTTTCTCCGGTCGGTGGTGATCGGTGCAAGGTCCTGCGGGATGTCGCGGATCAGCTTCAACCCTTTGACGGACATGATGGGCGTGACGTTTTGCACGACCTCGACGATGACCTCGTCGAGAGAGAACGTGCTCTCGAGAATTTCCATTCGGCCAGCCTCGACCTTTGACAAATCGAGGACATCGTTGATCAGTTGCAGGAGGTGCGTGGCGCTGCTCAGAATATCGCCGAGGTATTCCTTTTGCTCGGCGGACACCGGTCCGCTGACCTTGCCGTCGTGCATAAGCTGCGTGAAACCGATGATGGCGTTCAGCGGCGTGCGCAGCTCATGGGACATATTGGCGAGAAATTGCGATTTGAGTTGGTCCAGCTCGGTCAGCCTTTCGTTGGCCGCGGTTAATTCACGCGTGCGCGCGGCGACTTCGATTTCAAGACCCTCCTTTGCCGCCGTCAATTTTTCCAAGAGCCGGTGTCGTTGAGTGGCCACCGCCAGGTAGCTGCCCAGGGTCTCGTAAAAACGAATCTCATCAAGAGCAAATTTGCGCGGGCTGCGCGACCCAAGTTGCAGCAGGCCGACAGTGTTTTCGTCGTGACGCAGCGGCACCAAGAGCACCGAGCGAAGACCTTCAGCTTTGAGCGTGGTCAGACCGTCATAGCTCTGGACGTCATCCACCGCCTTAGCATTGCCGGTCTCGACAACGCGATATCGCGCGGGATATTGAGCGGCGTTCCCTCGATTCATAATTCTCGTGGATCGATTTATCTGTTCGGGGTGGTGGTAGCCGTGATGGACCAGTATGAGCGGGAGTGCGTCGGATACGTCTTCGACACGAATACTGCCAAGATCAAACGATCCGACGACGATCAATCTTTGCAGGATATGCGCGAGAACGTCCCGCAACTCGACGTCCGGTGAATCAACGGAGTTAATGTCCTGTCCGATATCGTGCAGGACCTGGAGTTCTTTGTTTTGAGTTTGCGCCCGGACTTCCGCGTCCTTGCGGCCGGTGATGTCCTCGGCGATCCCGGCGATGCGGTAAACCGCGCCGGCGACGTCGCGCACCGGAAAGGCCCGGTCGCGAATCCAGCGGATAGCGCCGTCCGGTCGTACGATGCGAAATTCCTTGTCGTAGATGCCGGTTTCCTGTTCACTCAGCGCGGCCTGGAGCACCGGCTCGCGATCTTCGGGATGAATGGCGTCGAGCCAATCGCGCGGCGAGTTGTACAGACTTTGACAACTGCGACCCCAGATCATTTCATAGCCCGAACTGACGTAAATGATGCGCGACTTATCGGGTGTGCTTAGCCAAAAAACTTCACGGATGTTTTCGGCTAATTGGCGGAACCGCTCTTCGCTTTCGCGCAGAGCATTCTCCGCGAGAGATCTTTCCGACTCTTGACGTTGGATTTCCAATGCTAGGCCGATATCCGCCGCCAATTCATCGAGGAGAGCCAATTCCTCGGCGTTGAAAAATCCCGGCTCGCTCGAATAAAGATTAAACGTTGCGACCACTTCGTCGCCGATCTTGAGCGGCAAGGCGGCGCACGAGCGGAAACCGCGCCGCAGCGCTTCTTCTCGCCATGGAACCGAGCCCCGGTCGAGCTCGATATCGTTACAAACTTCGTGCGCGCTTTGGCGTAGGGCGCTGGCCGAAGGTTCGTCGTTGTACTGAGAGCTTCCCGTTACGCTCGTCAATTGCTCGACGTAGCCGTCGGCGAAGCCGGCCTCGGCGGCGGCTTCGAGTCTTCCGGTTCGCGGATCGACACGGCCGATCCATGCCATGCGGAACCCGCCTTTCTCGACGGCGATGCGGCAGGCGCTGGTCAAAAGCGTTCGCCGGTCGCGCAGGCGCACGATGGCTTGGTTGATGTCGCTCAGAACCGCGTAGACGCGGTTTAGCTGCCGAATACGCAACGCGTTTTTGTTCCGTTCCGTGACATCGCGCACCATCAAGACTGCGCCGACCCGCTCATCGTTTACTTCCAGCGAAGCATTGGAGCACTCCACTTCGACTGCCGAGCCGTCCTTGCGAAAGAATACGTCTTGCTTGTTTCGCACGGAGTTCTCCGCGGCGGGAATCTGCTCGAGGACGCAGTCCTGGGGCGGGAACGGGCGACCGTCGACATAATGGTGATGAAGCTTTTCGTGCAGAGTCTGACCGATAAGCTCTTCGGCGCCGAAGCCGAAAGTTCGTTCGGCTTCCGGGTTGATAAAGGTTATTCGGCCCAGTTTATCAGAGACAAAGATGGAGTCGGCCGCTTTATCCGTGATGTTTTGGCTGAGCTGCAGCTGATAACGCAGTTGTTCCTCTGCTTCGATACGCAGCTTCGCGGCACTTCCCAGCCCTTGGGCCAGGCGGTTTAGTTCGGCGATCGGCGATCCGGGTACCTTCGCTATTTCCCCGCGGCCCAACTTTTCGGCGGCGCCGGAGAGCATCGCGACCGGCCCGGCGATACGTCGCCCAAGAGCCACCGCGAAAGCAAGGGCGAAACAGAGAAGCACCAGCCCGCCGGCGCCAGTCGTCATCAGCGATCTCATAAGCGGCGCGTCAATCTCCTCAATGGGACTGCCGATGCCCACGGTCCAGCCGGTGAAATCCGAGCGATGATGAGCGGCGACGACGGCGGAGCCGTCGAGCGTGGTGGCGCGCCAGGTGCCTTCCTGGGACTGTTTCGCCTGCGCGGCAAAGATTGCCGACACGGGTTTGCCGATAAACTTCCCGACGTCGCGAGTCCGCGCCGCGATGTTGTGGTTGCGATCGATAATCGTGGCGATCCAGCCGGCTGGGAGTTTTTGTTGCAAGAGAAGATCCGTCAGCGGTGCCGGATAAAAGATGGCATTAAGAAAATATTTAACCTCGCCGTCCTTGAGAATGGGTAGGTGCACAACGACGCCAGGAGCACCGGTTACGGGTCCTGGAGAAACGTTGGCAATAACGACCTGTTTCGTCCGGCGAGCCTGTTCAAGGGCTGCGGGATTGCCTGTGGCCGGCAGGGGCGCGCCGAAAGGGCGGCGAAGGTTGATCAGTTGCTGACCGGATGCGTCGACCAGTGTGAGGTTTTGCCAGGCGCGGTTGTAGGCTGCGAGCGCGCCTTTCATATCGCCGTAGAATTCCGCGAGTTCTCCGTTATCGAGATGCGTCGATGCCGCGAGCACCTTCAAGCTCTGAATGGAAACCATAAACTCGCGATCCAACGCCGCTGAAATCGCGCGTGCCCTCTCGATCATGCGATCAGCAAGTTTCTCTCGTTGCTGCCGGTACGATAAGTAGGTCATGACCGCGGCGAAAATCACGACCGGCAGGACCGCGGCGATAACGAGCAGAATGAGAAAGGAACGAAGTTTCATCTGTGGTGATTCTAAACCCGCGACTATTTGGCGCCGCTGCCGCCGGACGCTTGCGCGAGCAACGCGGTGAAAAACCCTGCAAGATCGTTTTGCATACACGATTTTTAGGGCACTAGGGGGGATCATGTCCGTTCTGGCCATCGGGAGGCCCGAATTATGGGAAGTGTTGTCAAAGTTGTCAAGTTCGCGCGGCGTTTTCGATCGCTAGTCGGATTCTCTGTCGTCGGCACGATGGGCGGTGAGTGAGGAGCGAATTCGCCTAGGGAGCCGGCGGCGGATGCGGTGCCGCTTCGAAAGAGTTTGCCGCAGCGGATTCGCACGGTAGGGTCAGTGTGAATTTCGAGCCGCTGCCTTCGCGGCTCTCAACGCTGATTCTTCCACCGAGCAGCTCGGCGAATTTCTTCGCGATGTATAGACCGATGCCGACGCCGCCGAAACGTCGCGTCTCCGAGCTGTCGACCTGGTAAAATTTATCGAAGATCTTGCCTAACCGATCGTTCGGTATCCCCACGCCGGTGTCGGCTATTTCAAATTCAAGCAACGACCTCTGGGGACAGGGCGGCGCGAACTCGGAAACCTTTCCCGTGCCCTCGCAGCTTCGCTCCTTACCGTCCCCGACTCGCGCCGTGATCGTCACCGTGCCCTCTTCGGTAAATTTCACCGCGTTGCCGAGCAAGTTGTCGAGAATTTGTGTGAGCATTCTGCGGTCAGTTTTGAGCTGCGGCGAGTCGGTCGGATAATTCCAATAAAGGCTCAATTGCCGCGGCACGGTTACGGCATAGTTCGCGCGTAATTCCGCCAAGAGACTTTCGACGCTGAACTCCATGGTTTCGAGCGGCGCCCATTCAGCTTCAAGCGCGGTCCCATGCAAGACGCTATTGATCATCGCCAGCAGGTCCTTGGATTCACGGGCAATCTTGGCTAGAGCCTCGTCCTGCCCCGGTTTGACCTCGCCGAAAAATCCGTCTTTGAAGAGCGACGTATAACCCATGATGACATTGATCGGGGTGCGTAGCTCGTGGGAAACCACGCCGAGAAAATCGTCTTTCACTTTGTTTGCCTGTTCCAGCTCAGTGGTCTTGCGCTGGAGCTCCTCGACTTTGAGTCGGACGTCTTCATAGAGCTCGCTGTTTTCGATCGCCACCGCAAGTTGATCCGAGATCGCCTCCAGGAGTTGAACTTCGCTCGCGGCGAGCTCCCGGCGGTCGGCGCCGATACAGGCGATTGTCCCCAAGTTTCGCGTCTTGCTTTTCATTGGGAAGGTCGCAAAGAAATGATAGCCATGTCGTCCCGAGGTCTTGGTGCGGCTGAGCTCCTGGTATCGTGGATCGGTTTGGACGTCGGCAAAAATGATTTTTTCGCCGGACTGCGCCACTTTGCCAATGATACCTTGCCCCATTTTGAAAGACCGGGCTGTCGAGAATCGCGCCGGATCGTTTTCAAATGAAGCCAGGAGACGGAGCTCATCGAGTTGTTTGTCACAAACATGAATTTGCGTTGCGTCGAAATGAAAGATGTCGGTGATCTTTTGAATCGCGGAATTTAGAACCAGGTCGAGATTCCAAGTTTGACTCGACGCAGCCGCCACCGCGTGAAGCGCCGACAGCATGCGATTGCTTTCTCTGAGTGCCGCATTTGCCCGTTCCAACTCATCGCGCGAAGCTTTAACCCTGTCAAAAAGCTCGCGGTTTTCCATGGCGATGCTTATCTGTCGGGTGATCGCCACTAAGTGGTTTCTCTGCTCCTCGTCGAAATGCCCTAGAACGCGGCTGGCGACATGCAAAATGCCCTGCACCTCGCCGTGGACGTTGACCGGCAGCATGGCACAGGAGCGCAAGCCGAGCTGTAGCTGAACTTTGCCCGTAAGCCGTGCTTCCGCGGCGATATCCGGGGCAATAATCGGCTCCCCATGTTCGATAACCCACGCCGCCGCGCCAGCGATGGGCGCTATTGCAACCCGCGTGAGATATTCATGAGAAAAACCGTAGTGGCCGACGATGGGCAAGCTATCATCATTGTGATCTCTTATTCGGATGAGCGCGGCGTCGGCTCCGGTAGCCTCGATGATCCGGTTGATGATGCCACTCATTAGCTCTTGCGTCGATACAGTCGTCGTGATGGGCGACAAGGCGGTATACAGACTGTCAAGCTTTTTTAGCGATGTTTCCAACGACCGGTTGGTGATTTCCAGTTCCTTCTTGGATCGATCGATCTCTTCGTAAAGCTGGGCGTTGTTGATGGCGATGGCGGCTTGGCCCGCCAATGTCAACAGAAAGTCGGTCTCCAGCCGGGTAAATTCATGAGCTATTTTGGTGTAAAAGCCGAGGATGCCGAGAACCTCGTCTTTGGCCAGCAGCGGCACGCCGAGGTAGCTGACAAAGCCATACTGGCGATAAAAGAGCGAAGCGGATCTTTGCGCGTCTTCTTGAATATTGGGGACAATGACAGGGCGCTTCGTTTTCAGAACCTGCTCCGAGAGATTGCCGGAGCCCTGACCGATCCGCGCTCTCCACTCGCGTTCATCGATGTTCCGACACGCGGTGTTGTCGAACTTTCTCGTGGCGCCGTTGAATAGTCGGATCGTCGTTGCCGCGGGATAGGGTAGAAAGACGTCGATTTTCTCGAGCAGAAGATGGAGAACGGAGTGCAGGTCCAACGTCGAGGTGATCGCTCGATCGATCTCGCGCAGTGCTTCGATGCGCTTGAGATGACTCTGGCTTTGTTCGTAGAGCCGGGCGTTCTGGAGCGCTAGAGCGACTTGATCGGCGAAAGTTTGCAAGAGCGCGACCTCGCTCTCGAGATAGTTTCGCCCAGTGCGATCGCCGAGGGAGAGAACGCCGATAAGATTGTCGTGAGCGCGCAGCGGCACGGCGATCATCGAGCCATCACCCGACTGGGAGAGGTAGTCGCGCATCCGATCGCTGAGACGAATGCTGGGATCGTTCAGCATGTCAGTGGACCAGACCGGTTTTTCCTCGGTAAAGGCGCGGCTCGCCAGCCCCGCGCCGGCGGGCACCACCGCGCCCGCTGGAGTTTGCGAAAACACTTCGCCCGTTGCGGCGAAACTACGCAGCGAGCCGTCGGATTCGCGCAACCGCACGGTCGCGCCTTTGACGCCGAAGAGCTTCACCACGCTGGACACGACACGCTCTCCGATCGCTTTCAGGTCGAGAGTTTCCGTGAGCGATCGAGCGATGCTGGCGAGCTCTTCCGCTTCATCCCGCCGCCGCTCGTTCTCATCGTAGAGCCGGGCGTTGTGGATTGCGACCGCCGCTTGCCCGGCTAGGGTCATAAGAAATTCAATTTCCTCGAAAGTAAACTCGCGCTCTTCCTTGGTGAAAAAGTTGAGAATACCCAAAGCTTCGCCTTCGATGATCAAGGGAACGCCGATCAAGGAAACCACGCCCAGCCGCCGATAAATGGCGGGATTTGCCGTTTCGGGATCCGTCAGCACGTTGCGCACGATCACCGGCGTCTTGCTCTCCAGCACGTCTTTAGCACGCCCCACCGGCGCGACGTCGAAATAATTTTTCCATTCAACCGCATCAAGGTTGTGGCAGGCGAGCGCCTCCAATCGGCCGCTATTTTTGTTTAACAATCTTACGGCCGTCGCCGAGGGGTAGGGGATGAACAGATCGATTTTTCCAAGAGCGTATCGAGAATTGTTTGCAGGTCCAAGCTCGAGTTGATAGACAAACCGATTTCATGGAGGAAGCGAATCCGCTCGAGAACGCTTTGGCGCTCCTCTTCGGCCAGTTTACGATCGGTAATATCGATGACTGAACCGATAAAGCCGAAAAATTCTCCCGTTTGACCTATTCGGGGCAGTGCCGAGTCGATCACCCAGCGATACGCGCCGTCGTGCCGGCGCAGGATTCCATGCGTAATTCCTCACGGCGCTCCATCGCCGTGCGGAACTCTGTGTGGGTGCGCTCGCGATCCTCCGGATAGACGGCATCCAACCAGCCGAAGCCCAGACCGGTGGCGTCAGACTGACCGGTAAAGTCTTGCCATTGCTTATTGAGATAAATACAAAAACCGTCGGATCGCGTGATCCAAATCATCACCGGCGCGCTGTCCGCCATCTCGCGAAATCGCGCCTCGCTCTTCCGTAATGCCTCGTCCGTTTCCTTGCGACGGCTGATGTCGAGCGCGATCCCCCTCATGCGCAGACACCGGCCGGCTGCATCATAGTCGCCGCGCCCCTTGTCGGCGATCCAATGCACGCTGCCGTCGAGCCAGATCACGCGGTACTCCGCTTCATAATCGGTGCGCTCTGCCACCGCGGCATGAAGGGATTCCTCGACGGATTTGCGATCTTCTCCGTGAATTGCGTTTAAGAATGTTTGAAGCGTTAGACCTTGGCTGTCGGGCTGCCAACCAAAAACGATTTTTTGCTGGTCGCTCCAGACGAGACGGTCTGTGGCGGGGTCCCATTCCCAGATGCCGACATTGCCGGCCGAAGCCGCTAGGCGCAGGCGCTCTTCACTCTCGCGCAGCGACTCGTTAGCCGCCGCAAGCTGCGCGTTGGTCTCTTCGAGCTTGCGCACCAACGCTTCGCTGTACTCGCGTAGGGCGGAGGAATCCTTTGGCTCCTGCAGCGGCGCGTCGTTGAGCGCGGGGCGGGCTGCGATGACCTCGTGGAGGGTCTTGACGATGAGCTCGGGAACCGGCTTCCGAAATGAATCGATCGGCGCCCATGGCCAGGGCCGCCTTTTCATCCGCGTCGGATAAATAGCTCGCGGTGTAGAGGATGATGGGCGTGGCTCTGAGTTTTTCATTTTTGCGGATTTCGTAACATAGCCGATAGCCGTCCATCCGCGGCATTAGGACATCGGAGATCATGGGTTTTGTTCGAGGTAGGAGAGGGAATCCAAGCCGTCCTCGCATTCGACCACCGTATGGCGCTCAAGCGTCAGTAAAGCGCGCAGATACTTTCGATTCACGGCGTCGTCGTCGGCGACCAGGATTTTCATGTCAAAGCCTCAGCGCTCCACCCTCAAGCATCCGAGTTTCACCGTTGGCCGGCTGCTGCCGGTCCGAACACGCCGGCCGCCGATTTTTGCGACCGAAGCTTTCTTCCATAATCGAAGTCTCGTTCTTCAGCGGCTGCATTTGCGCGGCCCTCGATGGTAGCTCGGTGGCGCTCTAGGTGGCGCCGGTCTTTGGCGCGTCGTCCTTTAAGTATGCCTTGATGAAGCCTGGTAACGTTCTCGTGTCGATCGGCTTGGGAATGTAACCGTCGCAGCCGGCGGCGCGAATCCGTTCCTCGTCGCCTTTCATCGCGTACGCCGTGAGCCCGACGATCGTGATGTCACGGGTCGATGGGTCGGCTTTCAATCGCCGGGTTAGTTCGAGGCCATCGATCCCCGGCAACTGGATGTCCATTAGAATCAAGCGCGGATGACATTCGTTCAGAACCGTCAGAGCTTCTCCGGCGTCAGCGGCGGTTCGCACGTGATAACCCTCTCCGGCGAGCAGGACCCGGACAAGTTTCATGTTCAAAGGATTATCGTCAACGACCAAGATCGTGTCTTGCTCCATGCTAAACCTCCAAAATTGCCGCGTCTCGGCGCACGCTCACGTATTTTTGCATTAGTGTGCGAACCTCTCCGGCGCCCTCAGAATGCTCTGGATTTCGTGCACCAGTTCCTCGGCTTGTTCCGTTTTCCTGGTGATGATACTCGCCGCGGAGCGCAACTCGGCGCGCTCCATGTCGGTCAAGTCCTTGCCGGTCCAAACAATCACGGGAGTACGCCGGCCTCGGATGGTTTTGCGAAAGCGCGTGAGAAACTCGAAGCCGGTCATTTCCGGCATGACGAGGTCGAGGACGACCGCAGCCGGGTGTTCCTTGGATGCAGCCCGCAGTGCCCTCTTAGCATCTTGGTGGCAAACCGTCCGGTAGCCGAGCTGGCGCAGCATTTCATCGGCAAGCCGCAAAGAGGTTTCGTCATCATCCACGACAAGAATGGGCCGAACCTTGCCGGGGGCGACGCTGCAGCGCTCGAGGGCTTTTATGAGTTCACTCTGGGCGACCGGCTTTGACAGGATATCGGTGACTTGGAAACCGGCGACGACTCCCTTGTGCGCCAGCAAGGTCACAATGATCACCGGCGTCTGCTGGTTGAGGCCGCGCTCGCGCAGCTTCTCCAGTACGGCGCGCCCGCTCATGTCCGGCAGTATGATATCGAGAGTGATGGCGTTGAAGCGCTGCTCCCGGGAGCGCACCAGAGCCTCGGCTCCGGTGGCGACGGCCTCGACCGCGTAACCGGCGCCGCGCAATGCCGTGGCGATGGAAGCGCGGTCGCTGGCATCATCTTCGACAACGAGAATCAGCGGCGCGCCGGGCATCGCGACCGCCTGCGTCTCGTGGACAATCGTTGCCGCTACACCCTTGGCTCGCGGCAACGTAGCGTAAAAGATGCTGCCTTTGCCCGGCGTGCTCTTGACGCCAACATGGCCGCCTTGTGCTTCGACTATCCTTTTCGTCAACGCGAGCCCCAGACCCGTCCCGGCGTATTGCTCAGTGCTGCTGGTGTCGAGCTGCTGGAATTCCACGAAGAGCCGATTCAAATCTTCCGGCCGGATGCCGATGCCGGTGTCGGCCACTTCGATGCGGAAGTCGCCGGCGTCTTGCGGCATGATGCTCACTTTGACTTCGCCTTCTTCCGGGGTGAACTTGAGAGCGTTCGAGATGTAATTGTAAAGGATCTGCTTCAGACTGCGTGCGTCGCCTTCGATGCTCGAGAGCGAGGGATGGATCTCGGTTTGGAGCTTGATCCGCTTCTTGGCCGCCAGCGTGCGCACGATATCCCGTACCTCGCCGACGAGGATCACCGGATCGATATTTTCCGGCATGAATTCGAACTTTCCGGATTCCACTTTGGAGAGATCGAGGACATCGTTAATCAGCTGCAACAGATGGCGCGCGCTAGTCAGAATGTCGTGCAGATACTCTTTGTGATCCGGCGAGATCGGGCCGACTTTTTCATCATGCATGATCTCGGCGAAACCGATGATGCCGTTGAGCGGCGTGCGCAGCTCATGCGACATATTGGCGAGAAACTCGCTCTTGAGGCGATTGGCTTGTTGCGCCGACAGGTTTTGCTGTTGCAGCTCTTCGTTAGTCTTGCGCAGTTCTTCCTGGAGCTTTTTTCGATCCGTGATGTCGCGGATGGCGGTCATGGCGAACACGCCTTCTGCGGTTCGGAGCGGGCTCAGGCTGATTTCGACGGGAATTTCCGCGCCGTCTTTGCGGTTGGCGAATAGCTCTAAACCGGCGCCCATGGAGCGGGTCTTGAGCTCGGAAAAATAACGGGTCCGGTGCGCCACGTGACCGTCGCGGTAACGTTTGGGTAACAACTCTTCCACGGGCTTTCCCAGCAGTTCGTCGCGGCTGTAACCGAACAATTCTTCGGCTTGTCCGTTTACGAGAACGATTCGTCCGGTCTTGTTCACCATGACGATGGCGTCGGGCACCGATTCGAGAAGGCCGCTGTATCTCGCCTCGAGCATTTTTCCGTGATTTGAGACTTTGAGCGGGGTCACATCCTTGTGATTCTCGGCGACGAACTCGACGTCGCCGTTCTGAGCGCGCACGGCTTTGGCGGTAACATTAACGTAAATGGTCGAGCCGTCTTTTTTGTGACGTAATGTTTCATGCACCGCGGCGCCACTGTCGATGGTCTCCCGAGTGATCTGCTCACTGTCGCCGGTGAGCTCCGGCGGCACGATTAAATCATCCAGGCGCATGCCGATCGCCTCTTCTTTGGTGTAGCCATACACGCCCTCGGCCCCGGCGCTCCAATAAAGAATGGTACCGTCGAGATTCAGTGCGATCAGCGCGTCCGGTGAAGCTTCGAGGAGCATCGTGCGCAGCCCGCGTCCTATCTTTGGAGGTGGATTGCGTCCCTGTGTGCGTTTCTTTGGTCGCCGTGGCGGAGATTTTTTCGGCATCGGTTCAAATCCTCCCGCGTTAACGGGCGTTTCCAGTTTTTTCTATCGTCGGTGCGGTTCCGCCCGCTGGCGTTTGGTGCTGCAACGCTTTAAGCACGGTACCGATGCCATCACGGTTCTTCAGTGCGATGGTCTGGGCCGAAGTTTTAAGCCGTTCGAAATCGGCGCTGGTGATATCTTTGTTCGTCCAGACAATCACCGGCGTGTTTCGACACTTGTCGATTTGGCGAAAGCGATCGAGAAATTCGAAACCGTCCATCTGTGGCATCAACAAATCCAGGACAACTGCGGCAAATTCTGACTGCGCTGCATCATGAAGCGCGCTGGCGCCGCTGCGATGGCATACAACCTCATAGCCGTCGGCTTGAAGACCGACCTGGGCGAGTTTCAGGGTTTTTGCGTCGTCATCCAGGACCATGACTTTTTTTGCGTTGTCCCTGGGGTGTACGCCGGCGTTTTTTAACGCGTGCAGGAGCGCATTGGGCTGGATCGGTTTCACCAGGTAGTCTTGAACCGGAAAACCCCGAGCCACGCCTTTTTCGGCGACGACGGTAACGACGACTACCGGTGTGTTCGCGTTGGGACCGGCGCTACGAATCGCGTGCAAAATCTCCCAGCCGCCGGTGTCGGGCAGAATGAGATCGAGCAAAACCGCCGCGTACAGGCGTGCCTGTGATTTCATTATCGCTTCGGCGCCGGTCTTTGCTGTCTCAACGCGATAATCCGCTTGGGTCAAAGTCTGGTTCAACCAGTTGAGATCCGCTTCGTTGTCTTCAATGACAAGGATGGTGGGCGCGTCTGGCTCGGGCGCAGAATGGACCGGCGCGGGCGATTTTTTCATATCTGCGGCTAGGGGCAAAATCACGTAGAAGATGCTCCCTCGCCCTCGATGACTCTGAACACCGACGCGGCCGCCTTGAGCTTCGACGATCTTTTTGGTGAGAGCGAGTCCGAGTCCGGTGCCTTGGTGCTTTTTCGTCGTGCTCGAATCGAGTTGTTGAAATGCGACAAAAAGCTTTTCCATTTCATCGGGCAGGATGCCGATACCGCTGTCTTCGACCTCCAGACGAAAATGCGCACGATCCTCCATGCGCGCTCGCACTGAGATACGTCCCTCCTCGGGCGTGAACTTGATGGCGTTGGAAAGATAGTTGTACAGCACCTGCTTCAGTTTCGCTGGATCAATGACTACCTGCTCCACGGCATCGTCGACCTCGGCGGCGATGGTTAATCGCCTGGCCGCCGCCAGAGGCTGAAGGATGTTACGCACCTCGGCGATCAATTTCGTGAGATGGACCGGCTCGGGATCGAACTCCAATTTGCCCGACTCTACTTTCGCGAGATCGAGCACGTCGTTAATGAGTTGGAGCAGATGATCGGCGCTGGTGAGGACATCGTTAAGATATTCCCGCTGGTCGGCACTGACCGCTCCAACTTTACCGTCGTGCAGGAGTTGGGCAAAACCGATAATGGCGTTCAGCGGTGTGCGCAATTCGTGGGACATATTGGCGAGAAATTCGCTTTTCAAGCGATTGGCGTCCTGGACCTGGAGATATTGCGCGTGCAAGTCCTCGTTGGCAGCCCGCAACTGTGCCGAGTGGTCCGCGAGCGCCATCGCCATCTGATCGAAAGCGCGGCCGAGGTCGCCGACCTCGTCGTGTCGGGTAAGGTTCAGCCGTGTTGCGATATCGCCTGCGGCGAGGCGGCCGGCCGCCGTGCGAAGCCGTATCAGCGGGCGGGTCACGCGCCGCGCCAATAATCCGCTGACCACCGCTGAAGGTACCAGAAGCAGGGCTATGAAAAACGCGCCCTGCCGTGCGGCTTCGTGGATGGGAGCGAAGGCAGCTTTGCTCGGTTGCAGAATCATGATTCCCCAAGGCAAGTCCGGTACCGGTGCGTAGACTGCAAGATTCAGCTCGCCAGCGCTGTCGGTCGTCTCGATGGCACCGCGCTCGCCCTTGAGCATCCGATCTACTGCTTGGTTGCGTCCCGTGGGCGTTGCCAGGATGCGATTGCGGTCCCGGTCAGCTAGGATAATGCCATTACCACGCCGATCGGTGAGAGAAGCACGGGAGGAAGGGCCGGTTTGGAACCTTGTGAACGCGTCGTTGAGCGCCGCAAGCGAGATGCCGCAAATGAGCATACCCTTTGTTTCTGCTTCTGAAGTGCGAATAGGAACGACGTAGGGAACCACGGGCCGGGCGTTGCTGCGCGTAATCGTCGGCAATCCGAGATAGGCGTTCCCGGTCGCTATCACGTGCTGAAACCATTCCCGGTGTCGTGCCGAGTTACCGAGGCTTACTGCCCGAGTCGTGCCCGTGGCGCGGTAGTTGCCATTGCTGTCGATCAGGCCGCAACTGTTCACCCGCGGGTTGAGTCGGAGAAATTCCTGGAGCTCCGGACTTGCGCGGCTGAAATCGCCGCTGAACACCGATTGTTCGATGAACGGGCTCCGGGCAAAAAGCCGGATGGCTATCTGTGTGCCTTCGATGTAGCGGTGGGCCAATTCAGCGGCAAGGTCGACGGAAGCAAGATTGTTGGCGATGATCTGCGCGTGCAGCATGTTTTGGCTCTGGCGCACCATCACGGTGCTGATCAGCCCGCCGACCAGTACAACCATCAGCACGACCACGGTCACGATTTGCGCCGCGAGACCGAAGCGCAATCGGCTAAACAGCGCCATCGAGCCCTGTTCTTTCTCGCTGTCCAGTCTCTTGGGAGTATGGTCGGGCATTCGCGAAATTCCCCAAATATTTGCTTGCTATACAGTTAACTGCATCGGCATCCCGATGACATTCTTCAAGTGCAAATGCAGGCTTCGCGTGATCGATAGAATGGGCGTGTGCAAACCGCACACGGCAGTGATCGATGCCGTTGCCTTTGTCAGTGATTTTCCGACTAGCTGGCGGGATCCGGAAATTAACGCGCGCGAGAAGCGTCAACGGCGTGAATAGATCCAGCGCAAACAGTTGCGTGCAGTGCTTTTGGTGAGATCGATGAGTCATTAGCTTGTGCCGGTGTCGGAACCGTACGGCAGAGCGAATAACCAATCGAGGAGGTGATAACGATGGTTAAAAGGGTTAAGGATGCCGTCGGTTTCGGTTGCGATGCTACAAAATACCAGGCAACCATTATGCCAAACTTAAGCGCTCCTGACCTGATGAATTCTCAATATTTTCAATTAGAAATGAGTGTGAATTCAGCGCTGGGATGCGTGCGAATTACAAAAACGAACAGAAGTGGACAAAGATGCGATTTAGGGTCAGGCCGGGCGTGGATCCCAAGCCGGCGTGTTTGACGTGCGACTGGGTGGGCAGTGATTTCGGCGACGGCTCAACTCCATCAATTTGCCCGCAGTGCAGTTTAAGCTATTGATCGAGAGTGGACTTGTCGATGCCGAGATTATTCATCTTGTACGATAAGATTCGCCGCGTGACTCCGAGTTGTCGCGCCGCTTGGGACTTATTCCAGTCGCATTTTTCCAACGCGGCCAGAATCATGGAGCGTTCGAAATCTTCCACTGCTTCCACCAAATTTTGACCGTTAAGGCTAGCGGGATTGTAGGCTTGTTGGGGATCGGACCGGGGTTCATGCAGCACAGCCGGGGGCAGGTGTGAGGTTTGGATTTCCTCCTCATGACAAATCATCAGAGCCCGTTCGATCGCGTTCTGTAGCTCGCGCACATTTCCCGGCCAACGATGTTTGCCGAGCGCGACGAGCGCCGCGTCGGAAATCGACCGAGCGGCATATTTTCCGGATCGGCTGCTCATCGCTAAGAAATGTCGAGCCAACTCGGGAATGTCGGCCGCGCGCTCACGCAGCGGCGGGACCTCGATCACAAACATATTAACCCGATAAAAAAGGTCCATACGGAATGTTCCTGCTTGAACCGCATCTTCAAGATTGCGGTTGGTGGCGCAGATGACGCGAACGTTGACCGTAATCTTATCTTCTCCTCCCACGCGCTGAAACGTTCGCTCCTGCAGCACGCGCAACATCTTTGCCTGAGTCGACAGCGGCATGTCACCGATCTCATCGAGAAACAGCGTGCCGCCGTTCGCTTGCTCGAACTTTCCGCGTCGACGCGAAATCGCGCTGGTGAACGCGCCTCTTTCATGACCGAATAATTCGCTTTCGATCAAGGTCTCGCTGAGCGCCGCGCAGTTTACGTCAATGAAGGGCTTGCCCACTCGCGGGCTGGAATAATGAAGCGCTCGCGCGACGAGTTCTTTGCCGGTGCCGCTGTCGCCCATGATTAGAATGGTCGCATCGCTTGGCGCGACCTGGCGGATCAGTTCCCGAACGTGGGACATCGCGGGCGAGCCGCCGATCATATGCTCGAGTTTATAGGTTTCCTTGAGCTCTGACCGAAGCTGGGTAAGGTCTTGCTGTTGGCGCAGTATTTTTATCGCGTTGGCGAGCGAGACGACGAGACGCTGATGGTCGATGGGTTTAGTGAGATAGTCCATCGCGCCGCCTTTGAGCGCGGCCACGGGGTCGTTGATCGAATTTGATGCGGTTGCGACGATCGCCGGCACGTCCGGATAGCGCGCTCGCGAGCGCGCGAGCAAGTCCAGCCCGGATGCATCCGGTAAGTGAAGATCGAGGAGTATCAGGTCGGGCTTGTCATCCAGGGCTCGCAAGAACTCCTCGCCAGTGGGAACCACCATGACGGAGTATCCTTCGGTGGATGCGATCGATTTTACCAGACGGCCAGAGGCGGGATCGTCTTCAGCGTACAATATGTTGACTGCAACTCTAGGATCAGTCGTAGCCATAGCCCTTAGGGTAATGGATTGACGCTTGTCGGGTCAAGTGCGAATGCGGGAAAATTTCAGCAGCAGAGCGCGCGCCCGACATTCCGACGCGCGGGTTGTTTGTAGCCACCTCCAGGCCGTCAAATTTCTGGGGGCGCGATAATTCATGGCGACCGCCTCGTTAGCGTTGACCGGTGAAGAGTCTTCCAA
This sequence comes from uncultured delta proteobacterium, assembly GCA_963804165.1. GTDB lineage: Bacteria > Desulfobacterota > Binatia > UBA9968 > UBA9968 > DP-20. Next base: position 83,098 of record CAWDPO010000001.1, on the reverse strand, counting down.
GGGAACGCTGGCGCTTCGATCAAAAAGAAAGCGCCTTGCGCGCGCGCGTCTCTACCAGCTCGATCCCGAGCCGTGCGCTTCATGCGAAACCGGCGCCAGCACTTTATAAGGATCGCCGAACTCCGCCGCCGCATCGAGCACTTCCGGGTGGTGCAGCAGCGCGCGATCGAGCATCCCGTGCATGTCGACAACGAGTCGGTCATCGATGAAGAGGCGTGCATTAAATACCGAGCCGTCGATATGTCTAAAATTGGGATGCTTGCGTGGCGTCCCCAAGCCGGCCCAGGGCATTTTGCTGATGAGCTCCCAATGCATCGGATCGTTGATGCCATGTTGCGCCGACGCTTTCGGATGGTAGCCGAACATGATCTCGATCAGCCGATTCGATTCGGGAACGTCCTTGAACAAGCGCTTACATTCTTCGCCGATTTCACCGCCGCCGTCTACCTCGGTGATCAAAGACTCTTTCACTTTCCAGCGCATCGGTTCCGCCAGTCTGCCGGCGACGCCTTGGACGCAAGTCAAATACACTTCGCCGTTGGCCTGTCCATCGCCGTTGAACACGCCGCAGCGTCCCCACGGAAAGTGGCACCGTCCGGGCGGATCGCCGGCGCGAAACTGCATGCCGTACAGGCGTTTGCCGTCATAAGTTGCCGTCAATTTCGTGCCCAGCGAGTCTTCCAGGCGCACAACTTTTCCGGCAGCGACGACTTCGCGCACTTTCTCGGCCAATTTCCACAGCACCTTGTTGGGAAACTTCGCGTAGTCGCGGGCGAGAAGTCCGGCATTGCCTTCGAAGTATATATGGTAGGGCTTCATCCGTTCTTCACGAAGCTGGGTGCCGCTTTCTTCGCGCTTGCGGCCCATGGCGCGATGCGCCGGCGTGAACGTGATGAACACAGGCCACACCCAAATGACCACGTCCGACTCGTGCATGGCCGCTAACACTGCCTGCGACACGGCGCCGTAACGCGCGATCGGTTCGGTGACGAGAGTCATCGGCTCGGCGCCAAAAAAACGCAGCCCCGCGGTCAGCGCTTCCAATGTGGTTTTATCGCTGCGCGTGTCGGCCAACAGGAGCACTTGATCGCCGCGGCGCAGATCGGCGGCTTCGATCATGTTGCGAACTCCGATCATCATATCGGCGACTTGATACGTAGTGGTCATGATTTCTCCTTCAATTCATCAGAATCGTCTCTCTGTCACGTTGTCATCCCGAGCGCACGCGAGGGATCTCGGTCGAGATTCTTCGGCTTCGCCTCAGAATGACACTATCGGGCTATATGGGTTCGTCATTGCCACGCAAGTTCTTACGGACTCGCCTTCCACCCCGTCGATTTGAGATCGCGGTAAATTTTTTTCACGATGCTATAGTCGAAAAACTTGCTGTAATCGGCGGGCGCGGCTACGCCAACCAATTCAGCCCGCATGGCGACGTCTTCCTTTAGGACTTCATCGCTGACCCAACCTTCTGGGGTCAAGACCGGAACTGTTGAATCGTAGTCGATTTCATTGAATTCGCGCTTGCGCTGCGTGTACTTGCCGAGCATCGGAATGGTCTGCTCACGGTAGCGCCGCGCGTACTCTCGGCCTTTGATCACGCCGCGCAAGAAACGTTCGACCAAATTGAGTTGGCGCGCCAGCAATCGACTCGACACGGCCAGACCGACGTAGGCAAAACGGATTTCTTTTTCGGTGTCGCCCAGCATGTGTCCTTTGGGCTGCTTGAGCTGAGCGAAGTCGCCGGCGCCGAGTGGCACAGCATCGACGGTGCCGGCTTGCAGCGCGGCCAGGCGCGTGCCGCCGAAACCCACGGGCATATACACAACGGAGTTGGCGTCGATGCCATGCTTGCGCAGCAACAGGCGCACGGACAATTCTTGCGTGTCACCGCGACTGGTGACGCCGATTTTTTTGCCGATTAAATCTTTCAGGTGCTTGAGTTCCGGTTGTGCGGACCAGAGTTGATAGCCCGGCCGGTCGATGTTGGTGTAGACGACCTTGATCTCGGCGCCGCGCAGCATGGCGGTGAGTGCCGAGCCGGCCGACGTGCTGAATTGGAGATCGCCGGCGATCAGCGCCTGGGTGGCGATACCGCCGCCGGCGCGGATCATTTCCACCGCCAGCCCTTCCTCGCGGTGATAGCCTTTTTCGATGGCGACGAACTCATCCATGTAGCTGCCGGTGACCGCGGCGACCGAGAAACGGACTTTTTCTTCCGGGTGGGCGGCATCGATATTTTGCGGCGCTATGAAAATTGCGCCGAGCAGGGTGAAGATGAGGACCGGACCTGTTTTCATTAACATGACGGGACAGGGAAGAATCTTCGTTATCAATGGCCGCTGTTGGCGAAACGCGACACGTTGCCGAAGTGCATCGGACGCTGGGCGAGGACGCCGATCTGAATGCGGTTGCCGAACGGATCGTAACCGTAAGCCGTGTTGGGATCCGGTTCATGCCAAGGGATGAGATCGGGATCTGGACCCCAATACGTTTCCTTGCGATTGAAACGTTTCAAGATCTCCGGATAATATTCCTCGCTGGAGCGTAAATCGATATGCGGTCCCTTGAAGCACTGCGTGCTGCGCTCGGCGACTTGCGCAACTTTTCTCATGATCACCAACTGCCCCGATTTAGGCACGGTCAGGGTCAACTGGTCTTCCGCCCGCACTTGGTCAGCTTCGACCATACCGAAAGTTTTGCTGTACCAAGAGCGCGCTTGTTCGAGGTCGGTTACTTCTATGCGCACGTGGCTGATGCGACGCAGCGGAATGGTCGCCTGTTGTGGGATTAAATCCGATGGTTGCTTCCGAATACAGAGCTCCACGGTGTTGCCGTCGGGATCGAGGACGAACAACGACTCCTTTATCGGGCTGGACGGCGGAAAGTCGGCTACACGTTCCCAGCGCAGCTTTTGCTTCGCGGCTTCATCGGCGGCCGCCGTGAGATCATCATCGGCGACCTCGAAACCCCAAACCACACCTTCCAGACGGCGCGCCGGGATCGGAGATAAACGGAAATCCTGCAAGGCGAGACCGAAGCCGGAGTGATTCGCAACCGTAAAAAAAACGATCATCGGCACTTCGCGATTGAGCCCTCGCGCGTTGAGATTTGCATGAAAGCCAAGCCGTGCGCCCATAAAGGTCGACCAAAAGCGGTAGGCTCGGCCGAGATCGTTGGAGGGAATTACGCCGTGGTCGATTCGCTCCAACGCGACTGTATCGGTGTTCGACATCTTCGTTACTCCTCAATTCGCGTGTATATATCAGGTGCCGAGGTCAGACAAGTCGCGATTCACGCCAACGGCGCTTGCGTTTTGGCGTTCTAAAAGGTTAAGCAAATTTGACGGCGACGATATGGATATCGGTATTCTCTTACACACGCGCCAAATCATCCGGCAGGAAGACGCGGCGAAAAGTTTCGAGCAACTCTGGGCGGATGCGGCGCAAGCAGAAGAGTTAGGCTTTGACCATATTTGGCTGGGCGACAGCGTCACGGTTTTGGACAAAGCGCGCGGCGATTGTTTGACGACGATGGCGGCGCTGGCGGCACGCACGCATAAGATCAAAATCGGCGCGGTGCCCATGCTCCCCGCGTTGAGAAATCCGGTCTTGTTGGCTCACGCGCTCGCCACCGTGGACGTCATCTCGCAAGGCCGGATTATCCTCGGCGTCAGCGTAGGGCCCGTACGGGATTACATCCAGCGCCAATTCGCCGCGTGTGGAGTTCCGCCGCACGAGAAAGCCGGACGTTTGAGCGAGTGCATCGAGATCATGCGCCGGCTGTGGAGCGAGAGAACGATCAGCTATGAAGGGCGTTACTATAATTTGGATGATGTCGGAATCCTGCCTCACCCCGCGCAAAAACCGGGAATACCCATCTGGATCGCCGCCGACCGAAACGAGAACGGTTTTAAGAGGGTAGGCCGTTTGGGCGATGGCTGGGTCACGCTAGCGCCGACATTGGAGAGATTTTCTGCGGCGCGGGGCAAGATCGATCGATATGCTCAGGAGCATGGCCGCGTGGGGAAATGTCGGGTGAGCGCGTTATACGCGACATTCAATATTCAAACCAATGGTGACCGGGCAGAGACGAAGGCTGGAGATGGATGGAGCGGTTCTTCGAGCAACCCCGGGAAAACCTCAGCCATCATTTCACGATCTTCGGCACGGCGGATGAATGCGTGCGCTTGTTAAAAGGATACGCCGCGGCAGGTCTTACCGCTATCATCGCGCGGATCGCGTCGGATGATGTGCGCGCTCAGTCGCGTCTGTTGTTAAATGAAATCAAGCCGCAATTGGCCCGATAATCGTATGGCACCACTTCGTCTGACCTTATCCTGCAACGAATACGATCGAACGCGATTTCTCGGTCGACGGAACCGTGAAGGCGGAAGGAATCGATCTCGAAATCTTATCCTTGCCGTCGGAAGAGCGTCACAGACGGTTTTCCCGCGATCTGGAGTTCGACGTGTGCGAGCTGCAGATGGGTGTATTTCTCGGTTGGATCGGTCGCGGTGCGCCGTTTAGCGCGATCCCGGTTTTTCCGCACCGGAAATTCTGTCATGGCAACGTGCTCGTCCATGCCGCCAGCGGCATTCAAAAACCCGAAGACCTTGCCGGAAAAATCATCGGCATGCGCGCCCACTTCAATCCGGTATCGCTCTGGATGCGCGGCGTGCTGCAGGAAGAACACGACGTGCCGGCGCGCTCACTGCGCATACGCACCAATCAGCAGGAGCAGGTTCCCGGCTGGCAACCGCCGGAGTGGATGGAGATCGAGCGTTTGCCGAAGGGACAAAAAATAGAAGATGTGCTTGCCGAGCGGCGAGATCGACGCGTGCATGTTGCCGGAAATCTCGCCGAAGCACATCCGTCATACTCCCGGAGTGCGCCGCTTGTGGCCGAATTTTCGCGAGGTCGAAAAAGAATATTATCTGCGCACCAAGATCTTCCCGATCCGCCACGTGGTGGTGGTGAAGAATTCCATCCTGGAACGTCATCCGTGGGTGGCTCGAAGTCTTGTCGAGGCTTTTATCACAGCCAAGGAGATAGGCATCAAACATGTGAGCGATACGCGGCGCTCATTTCTCGCTTGGTACGGCGCGGAGTTGGAAGAAGAAAGAGAGCTATTCGGGGACGACGCGTGGCCCTACAATATTCGAGACAACCAGGTCGTCTTGGAGACCATGGCGCGTTATGCGGAGATGGTCGGCGTGACGGACAGGAAGCTAGCTATCAAGGATATGTTTTCGGAGAATGTATTGGTCGACGAAAACGTTATGTCATTCGAGGCCCTTCGATGTTCTCGGGATAAACTTCGCTGAAGGATCTCGTCTTTGTTATCTTCTTGAGAGTCGAGATGTTTCGCTTCGCTCGACATGACATCTATCCTGTGCGACTGCAACAAAATGCTGAAATCCGATTCGCGAAAGGAAGATGCTATTTTTCTCTCGGCGCCTGCGCGCGCCCACTCCGGGCGATAACGGTCGTCGGTGACGCCGGCGACAGTGTAGCCGCCGTCGACATAGAGAATCGTTCCGGTGACGTAACTCGACCCGTCGGAGGCAAGAAAGACACAGGGCTCGACCATGTCCTCAGCGGTTTCAGTCCGGCCCAAAGGCAACCTGCGAACTCGTTCGAGAACGCCGGCGTTGTAAGGCTTGCGCGCGGTGTTGCCGCGCGCGACTGCATTCACGTTGATACCGTAAAATCCCAGCGCATGCGCCGCCGCGCGGGTCAGCCCGTTGACGCGCCGCGATCCGCAGTCCATGACGCCGCCTGGCCGGGGCCGAGCACGCCGACGATGGAGCTGAGATTGATGATTTTGCCGTAGCGTTGCTTGCACCATTTGCCGCGCGACCGCCTGGCAGGTGAGAAAGTAACTCTTCACGCCTCGGCTCAGCGAATCGTCGAAAGTCTTCTTCCTTAAAATTCAAAAACTCCTGGTTGTGCGAAGCCATGGTGGTGTTGACGAGGATGTCGATGCGCCCGAACGTTTCGACGACTTGCTTCACCATCGCTTCGATTTCGCCGCGCTTGCGTAGATCAATCGCGATCGCGAGAGTGCGCCGGCCCTTTTGCCGCACTTTTTCCGCCGCTGCATCGGCGTCCGCTCTGCTTGAAATCCACACAAGCGACGATCACAACCTTCGGCGGCAAATCCGGGCACGATGGCCGAACCGAACTCGCCGTTGCAACCGGTGACGATGGCTATTTTTCCTTCAAGTTTCATTGGTTCACCGGACCGGCTGCCAGCCGGCTGCCTTTAGCTGGGCGTAGTTTTTTCTCGTAACACTGTAATCAAACACGGTCGATATGTTGGGTGGATTGGCAACTTTGGTCAGCTCGGATCGGGTCGCAACTTCATCTCTTAAGAATATCGTCAGGCAACGAGCCGTCTTCGGTCATGCTCGCTCTGGTCACTTCGTAGTCGACTTTGATGGCATCGAGAGGCGAAGGATCACGCTTGCTGATGAGCGAAATCGTTTCGTCGCGGTAGCGCCGGGCAAACTCCCGGCCCTTCGCCAAGCCGCGCAGGAATCGCTCTACCAGTTGCGGATTTTCGGCCGAAAGCTTGGTGGATACGGCAACGCCATTCCACACCAACTGGATCTCTTTACCCAAATCGGCGAGGACGATGTGTTTTTGGTCTTTCAAAACCACCATGTCGCGCGGCACCAATGGAGCGGCATCGATGGCACCGGTACGGAGAGCCGGAAAACGGACTTCGTTTCTGCCGACCGCGATGAAAAGCACGGACGACGGATTAACGCCCATTTTTTTCAGATAGAGAATCGTCGATAGATGGCCGGTATCGCCAAAGCTATTGATGGCGATTTTTTTTCCGATCAACTCCTTCGCCGAAGTGATCTCCGGCTTTATCGAAACCAGGGTATAGCTCGGACGCGAGAGATTCGTATAGACGATTTTCACCGGACCGCCGCGCACCGCGGCGCTCACCGCTGAGCTTGCCGAGCTGCTGAACTGAAACTGGCCCGACAGCAGACCCGGAGTCGCCACACCGCCCGGGGCGCGAATGACTTCGATGTTCAATCCCCTCTTCGCGGAAGTAACCTTTGTCCATCGCGCAAATATGGTCCATGTACGCTGCGCTGAGCGTCGCATAAGACACTCGTATGTTGTCGGCCGAGAGGGCGAAGGACTGCGACTCGTCAAAAAAGCGGAACGAGATAAAACCGACGCACGACTTTTCGAACATTGTTTTGTAAATAATGTCTGGCCATTCGAGAAAGACTTTTGGTTTTACGAGATCGCCTGTCCGGCCCGTTTAGCGCGCTCAATGAATTCATCGGCCAAGCGCACCGGCTTTCTGGCGTAGAGGATGATTCGGATCGTCGCCATGTCGCCGATATTGCGGTGCGATGTGCCCGGTGGGATTAACAGAAAATCGCCGGTCTCCAACATGTATTCCCCCTGGTTGGTCAGCGTGGCGCGCCGGCCGGAGAGTTGAAAGGCGACTTCGTCTTGACCGAAACCACGGTGGTAGATTCTCTGCGCGTCGGAGCGATGCGTGGTTTCGACCATGATGTCGGCGTTTTCCACCAGCTCGAAATGCTTGCCGCCGGAGCCGCCTTCTTCGACTTTGTCGAGCACCGTCGTTGGCTTGAGGAACGTACACTGCTTGTTCGGCACGACGCTTTCTTTGACGGGATAGGTCTGCGCGATCTGAACCGGGTTGCGGGTGTAAACGATTAATCGTGTGGTCGGGCCATCGCCAATATTTTCATGGCTTATATTCGGCGGCACGACGAGGACGTCACCTTCGACCAATTCAAAATCACCCTCGGAGGTCTTCGTGACGCGCTTGTTTTGGACTTGGATCTGGGTTTCGGAAAACCCCGCCGGCCTGTGTCCATCCGCGCCCTTCGAAGAGCGGCAATGCATCAACTCGATCCGCACGGCATCATTGACGAAGATCGGAATCTGTTTGGTGTCGCCGTCGCCGGGGAGATCCTTTTCGAGTAATTTCAACGGCGCGATCAGTTGACAGGGCCGGTCGAACTTGTCTTTGCAGCCGATGATGTCGACTTCCTCATCGACTTCCTTCCACAACCGTTCGGCTTTGGGGCCGACGTGGCCGATGAACGATAGCGTGTTCACTTCCTTAAATTTGGTTCCCATATAATTGTCCCTCTTACACGGTTACTTATTCCGGGATGGAATTTCGAATGGACCCCAGGTCCGGCCCCATGACGGTCGAAAGCTGTCTTCCGTTACCGCGGCATTGGCATAACCGGCGTCGACGACGAGGCTTTCGCCGGCGACGAAATTGGAATCGTCGGTAGCCAAAAAAATCGCCGCGCCCACGAGATCTTCGGGTTTACCCAAACGTCCCGCCGGAATGCGCCGCAGGCGCTCGCCTGCTTCATCGGCGGTCAGGGAAAAATATTCCAGCGGCCCGCAGACGAGCGAGTTCACCTGGACGCCGTAAAATGCCAGCGCTTGGGCAATGGCACGCGTCATCGAGTCGATGCTCGAATAGGCCGCGCTGTTGCCGGTCGACTCACCTGAACCGATGCGAGCATCAGTGGTCGAGAGATTGATAATTTTTCCGGAGCGCTGCTCGGCCATCTGCCGCCCGACGGTCTGCGACATAAGGAAGTAAGCCTTGGGACCGCGCTCGATGCATTCGTTGAATGCTTCTTCAGTGAAACTTAGGAAATCGCTATCGCGTGTGATCCCCGAACAATTGACCAGGACGTCGATGCGGCCAAACTCGGCGACGGCATGCCGCACGGCGTCCTCGATATCGGATTTCTTCGTGACATCGCACCGGAGCGACAAAACTCGCCGGCCCAGAGATCGAGCTTCGCCTGCCAGCTGTGCTGCTTGACTCACGTCTTCATCGATGACGACGCAATCTGCGCCTTCGCGGGCGAAACCCAGGACGATCGCCTTGGCGCAAGGGTTTTGCGCGCTTGTGGCCAAAACGATTTTATTTTGCAGTCTCATTCAATGATCCGAGCTGGAATGATTGATCGACAAGTTGTGTCTTATAGAAAGCCAAACTATGTGTCAATCGACGTAGCCAGTGAAATCGCGTGAATTCTTTCTAACGCCGACCACGCCGGCTTGACAACTGCTGTCCGGAGGCAGTAACGACTTCATGGTGATTATCAGCACCGATGAAAGTTGAAAGCATATTAGCGTGAAAAAACATTTTTCAACCAAATAATGTTGTCTGTACCGAACATTGAGGCTGGGGGAAGCCGAAAACCATCCGGTGATTCTCAGAAACTGAAAACAGGAGATAAATTTATGACATCAAATCGTGGTTTTGTGCCCATCTGTTTTTTAGTGTTGCTGTTCATGTCGGGTTGCTCCAGCGTCGGGGGCGACGTTCAAGCGGGCCGCAATGCGCTACAAACCGGACGCCCCAACGACGCCGTAGGTTATCTGGCCCTAGCAGCCGAGCTCGATCCAAACTACAGGCTCCCCTACCGGGTTCCTGCCCGCGTTCTGGCGTTGCTGGGACGGGCCTACCTCGAAACCGGCAGAGACAAAGAAGCGCGGCAAACTTTGGAAAGGGCGGTCAATGTCGATAAGGACGATGCATTCGCGCATCTTTATCTTGGAATCGCGATGTTGAAAACCGGTGACCGCGAACGCGGCCGGAGAGAAATCGAAGTGGGGCTCAAGTTGATCGATGACACACTCGAATATTTCTCCGAGGACCGCGTGTACGGCGTCTTTTGGGATCCCGGTATGCAAATTCGCAACGACATTCGAAAAACATTGGCCGCCAAACTGGATGACGCGCAGCTTATCATGGCGGGCGAATACATCGGGCGTCAGTTCGACGAGGAGATCGACAAGGCGCGCCGCGACCAGGCGCGAGGACGCGGCGGCTCCGACAGCGGCAGCGGCGGTGGTAATTGATCGGCGGGGCATCTCGCCCGTTGCAGCACTATGCACAGTTATCGAAACCGACTAAACGGATTTTAAATCTTGCGGAATCAGGAGAGCGCCAATGCCATACGTCACGGTCGGCAAGGAAAATTCCAGGGAGATCGAGATCTATTATAAGGACTGGGGCAGCGGGCAGCCCGTGGTGTTCAGCCACGGCTGGCCGCTATCGGCCGACGACTGGGATACGCAGATGCTGTTCTTCCTCAAGCAGGGTTAGCCCACGACCGGCGCGGCCATGCCGATGATCTAAACGTGAAAGGGCACGATTTCGTCTTTGCGCGATTGGCTCCGTGAATACTGGAACGATGCGAAGATCGATATATGTCAGAAGAAATCAACCATGATCGCCGCCGCTTTCTTACCGCTGCGGCGCTTATTCTCGGCGCTACCTCACTCAATATTTTCGGTCCTGTGGTGCAGCAGGTCGCGCCTGCAGGGCGTCAACTACCCATCGAAGGGGAATTGCCTTCGCTCGGGGGCGCGACCGGGTGGCTAAATTCCCAACCACTGACGGCGGCTGGCCTGCGCGGAAAAGTCGTCCTGATCGACGTCTGGACCTACACCTGCATCAACTGGTTACGCCAGCTTCCCTATGTCCGCGCATGGGCCGAGAAATACAAGAACCAAGGTTTGGTGGTGATCGGTGTTCACACGCCTGAGTTCGAATTCGAGAAAAACATTGATAACGTTCGCCGGGCCGCGAAGGACATAAGGGTCGATTTTCCAATCGCGATCGATAACAACTATTCGATCTGGCGTGCTCTCAAGAACCAATATTGGCCGGCGCTCTATTTCGTCGATGCCAAGGGGCATATTCGCGGTCATCATTTCGGCGAGGGCGAATACGAACAGTCGGAAAGGATTATTCAACAATTGCTGGCCGAGGCCGGAAGCAGCAACATCGATCCTAAACTGGTTTCGGTCAATGCCCCTGGTCTGGAAGCTCCCGCCGATTGGGGTAGCTTGAAATCTCCGGAAAACTATCTCGGCCATGAGCGCACCGAGAATTTTGCGTCTCCCGGCGGTGCAGTCTTGGACAGGCGTCGTGTCTATGCTGCTCCCGCGCGGTTGAAAATCAATCATTGGGCCCTTTCGGGTGATTGGACGGTGAAGAAACAGGCCACTGTGCTGAACAATGCCAACGGGAAGATCGCGTACCGCTTTCACGCCCGCGATCTTCATCTCGTCATGGGACCGGCGGCGCGAGGAACTTCCGTGCGATTTCGCGTGCTCATCGATGGCAAGCCGCCGGGCGCTGCTCACGGGATTGACCTTGATGTCCAGGGCAACGGCACGGTTGTCGAACAGCGGCTGTATCAGCTGATCCGACAATCTAAGCCTATTACTGAGCGACAGTTCGAGATCGAGTTTCTCGATTCAGGCGTGGAGGCTTTTGCGTTCACGTTCGGTTAGCTCGATGGCGGGCTTTGTTCACCCAAGTCCGTGGCGCGCTCGAATCTAATGTGAATAGAATGACTTACGCAAAGGATCGTCCGTATTCGAAGCCCGATAGGCGGTCCTTATTCGGGATTGTTTTGTGATCACGCCCTGTTGTGAACCATGATCCGCGATTTGCCGGATTACGCATGGGTTCACTTACGCATGCTTGAAGGAGACACCGTATGAGACGGATTGTTTTCGTGCTTGTTGCAGTCGTAGCGATGGCCGGGATGGTCGCCTACATCGTCCCCGCATCTGGACAAGCCAATAAGGGGACACGGGACGATCTGGCGGGCAAGCTTGCTCGGCGCGAGGTCCAACGCTCGCCGTTATCGATTCCAAGTCGCGAGATGGTGCAGGTCGAGACGTTGATTCCGACGGGAGTCGAGTCCGGATGGCACGTTCATCCAGGAGAAGAGGTCGGCTACATCATCGCCGGCCAGGTCGAGATGAGGGTACAGGGACGTGCTACCGTTGTACTGCATCCGGGAGATGGATTTCTGATCCCCCCGCGGACCCCTCATAATGCGCGCGACCTCGGCCCGGAAACCGGGAGGATGCTGTCGACTTATATCGTCGAGACAGGCCAGCCGATCGCGACTTTCGTGGAGCAACCCGTTCAGAGATAGGTCGGGCGCGGTCGACGAGGCTCGTCGGGCAGCGATACACACGAGGCTCATAACCGGCGGGAGACGCCTGGCTTTGCAAAAGTTTTCGAACGTGACGTAGTGAGGCAAAAGTGATTCTGCCGGCGAATGCATACATTCAACAAATCTGACTTTCGATTTAGGTGAACGCAGGGGAGGAAAAAACATGGAGAACCCCATTCTGGTCACTGGCGCGGCGGGCCGCGTGGGCGCGGTAGGGCGCACGGTCACCGAACTGCTGTTGAAGCAAGGCAAAGCGGTGCGTGCGATGGTGCGAAATGAAGACGAACGCGCGCAGGCGTTAGCGCGACATGGGTGCGGAGGTCGTAGTCGGCGACCTGCTCGATCTCGATGCGATGCATAGGGCGATTGCCGGCTGCGAGACGATGTACTTCGGCATGTCGGTTTCGGATGCCTATCTGGCCGCGACGGTCAATGCGGCGGCGGTGGCGAAGCATCACGGCGTGAAGGCGTTCATCAATATGTCGCAGATGACGCTCTCACAGATGAGCATTACCGAAACCACACGCGAGTCCGCAGCACAAGCTGCACTGGCTCTCCGAGCAGGCGCTGAACTGGTCCGGTCTGCCGGTCGTGCACGTGCGGCCGACAGTGCTTCTCGAAGGCTTCTTCCTAATTTTCACTGCGGATTCGGTCAGGCAATCAAATCAGATCAGACTACCGTTCGGCGAGGGCAAGACTTCGCCGGTCGCAGTGGAAGACGTTGCACGTGTGCTCGCCGCGCTGCTCGCTAATCCGCAGCCGCACATCGGCAAGATCTATCACCTGACCGGTCCGCAGTCCGAGAACATGCATTTCTATGCACAGGAGTATTCGAAGGCGCTTGGCCGCACGATCACCTTTGAGGACATTCCGGTCGAGCCGTGGCGGGACGGGCTGCTCGAGCGCGGCTTGCCGGTTCACCTGGTGAACCACCTCGCGACTATGGCCGATCTACACCGCGTGGGCCGCTACGACCGGATGTCGGACGACGTGCGCACGCTAACGGGGCAAGGGCCGCTGAGCGTGCAGGATTTCGTCAGGAAGAATGCGGCGACATTCACCGCGTCGGCAAAAGCGGCCTGAGTGTCTGCCGATGCCCGCCGAATTCGTAAAAGGGATCGCCGCGCCCGTGGTACCTACGCCGTGCGTGAAGGGCCATCGGCCGGCGCTCCATCGGCTGAGGAGACAGGAGACAGATGACCGCCGCGCCAGCGACGCCGTCAAGGAATCTCTTGATCGTAATAGTCCAATCGTTGAAACGACTGGAACCATTGAAACGCTTAGAACGACTGGAACCGGCGTGTGAGTTGCACGACCTTGCTCAGGACAGATTCCGCGAATCCTTCGATGAACTCAGATGAGCGTAAAATCGGAACCGCTCATGGTGATTCCTCGACGGGCTCGGAACTGAAGGCTGTCGAGGAAGCCTGCCGTGAGGCTTCTCGAACGGTCGAACAATTGGAACGGCTGGAACGTTTGGAACAATTGGAACTAGTTTCCTTATTTCCTCGATGAAAGCCTGATAGTCGCTTTGGCTGAGAAAGATCTTCTGCCCATCATTGCCACGGGCCATTTCGTGGAAGAGCAATCCTTCGACATGAACTCGCGGGTGGCGCGGCATCGTTCTGGCCTGTCATGAGTTAATAGACTTAGGCAAGTGTGACACGCTAGGCGCTCAAGAAACTTCTACGGCGCCCTCTACCAGCATTGCCCGTAGAGGATTGCGTTTTATGGCGCGGGTGACTCCGCGTTAACCTCCCATAAATAGAGCGTGTGATGCCTTTCGATGTCGGGGTCCTTCCCCGGCTCAAGATTTACAACCCGCGTGGGTTTCCAGTCGTCGATGTCATAATCATGCGCCACGATACGGGATCCCGGTTTGAGTTTCTGTAGCTTGGATCGAATTGCATTATTGAACCATTTGAACATGTAGAGTGTGACTACCGTTGCCTTGGAAATATCCGTTTGGGTCCCGTCTTCCGCGCGAAATTCGAGCAGATGGCTGACCCCTTCCTCTGTCGCCTTTTGTTTAGCCTCCGCTATGCGTTGCGGGTCCAAATCAACTCCGACGCCTCGCGTGCTATATTTTTTCGCGGCATGAATGAGTATCCGTCCATCGCCGCAGCCCAGGTCGTATATTACGTCGCCTTTCCTGACTCCAGCCAGTTCAAGCATACGCTCAACAACTGGCATCGTCGTGGGCACAAACGGGATGGGCTCTTGTGACCAGACCGTGGCGTTATTCAAAACGAATAGTAAAGCTAAGAATGATGCGATTTGCTTGAGCTTCAAGTGGCCACCTCTCAGTCGTAAAATTTGGTGTTATCCGTTCAGAATCGCATGAAATGTCAAACGACCCGTGAGTTTGATTCAGCGTGAGTTTGTTTCGTTGGAGAATTCAGTTCAATTACAGCCGTAACGGCTCGGCGCTCCGCCAGCCACGGGAGTACCGGAGCGTCGAGCTCGACGCGCGCTTCGTGCTTATGCCCATGCCCGCCGAATTCGTAAAAGGGATCGCCGAGCCCGGGGGAATGTGTGATTGCAGACTAAACGGCCTGCGATTAAGATCCATGGGACAGATAGACGCGCCGAACTGGCGGCCTCGGAGGAATGTATGAGCACCGTAACTTGTCTGAAGTCGCTGTCACGGATTGCGATGATTTTACTGATCCTAGTCGGCGCGGGGTACGCCGCCGCGCCGAGTCCCGGCAGCGCGCCGACGGCCAAAGCCACCTTTGCCGGCGGCTGTTTCTGGTGTATGGAACCGCCCTACGATGAGCTCGACGGGGTGATGTCCACGATCTCCGGCTATATCGGCGGCACTAAAAAGAATCCTACTTACGAGGAGGTCGTGTCAGGCAACACCGGCCACGCCGAAGCGGTACAGATCGCCTACGATCCGAAGAAAATCAGCTATGAAAAACTGCTCGAGGTGTTTTGGCGCAACATCGATCCGCTCACCGCCAACGCCCAGTTCTGCGACTCCGGCAACCAATATCGCTCCGCCATCTTTTACCACGATGATGCACAGAAGAAGCTTGCGGAAGCGTCAAAGAAAGTCTTCAGGGTCGTTTCAAACAACCCATCGTCACGGAAATCGTTCGCGCTTCGGAATTCTATCCGGCCGAAGACTATCACCAGGACTATTACAAAAAGAACCCCATTCGCTACAAAGTCTACCGCTATGGCTGCGGCCGCGACCAACGCCTGCAAGAGCTGTGGGGCTCTGAAAAGAAATGAAAAGGGGTGCTCGTCCCCATGCCCGCTGAATTCGTAAAAGGATCGCCGAGTCCGTGGTAACCTACGCCGTGCGTGCAGGGCCATCGGCCGCCGAAGGAGGGGCCGCCGCGATCCAAGCTGTGTTAGGCGCTCGAGCTCAGCCACCGAGCGCTGAATTTCTCCATAGGCTTGCATTACACCTATGATGAGATCGTCAGCTTGGTAAAGAAGCTGATCAACCCGAACCTAGCGGCTTTCTGTATATTTGCGAGGGTTACCTGAAGGATGTTTGTCGCGTGTTTTGATGCAGCCGGGCACGAGCGAGATCAACGATACGTGGTCGTTGCCGGTTTTATATCCACGGCGGATGAATGACTCGATCGAAGAGGATGGCTACTTCACACTTAAAAGATCGATGATATCCTTAAGCAAGGAACCCAAATAGCACCAAACGAGGGAAGGCCTATGGGGCCGGGACTCTTGATGCTTAACTTGTCTCACGCTGGGATCTGCGTCAGACGGAATCCGGGCCATCTCAGTCCGCGTAGGCGAACGAGATCAAATCTGGAGTTAGATAGTTGGCGTTACTTTGTGTTCACAGTTGATCTTGTCGCCTACGCTGCCGAGGCTCCGCAGATTTAATCAATTCCAGACTTGACCGTTTGCCGACCTGCGGGGGCGGCGCCGGAGCCCGCACTTTCACACCAATGCTGCGGCGGACGCGCGGCACTCCAGCGCCGGCCACACATTAAATTAGATGATGGCACTATCTGGATCTTATTGGTTCGACGATCTCTTGAGATAATCGGCCAATTCGCTGGCGTGCTTTTCCGTTTCTACTAGAATGCTTAATAAGACTTGCCGCGTTACCAAATCCTGGTCGCCGATCTCGCGAATGAGCGCGCTGTAAACTTCTATTTGCTGCCTTTCGAGCATTAAATCTTCCGTAACCATTTCCGCCAAAGTCGCGCCCTGCTCAGGAGCGACGCCGGCGTTGGCTGCCTTTGAAGAAATTTCCTTCGGATCGTAGATAGGAACTCCTCCCAATTGCTGCACTCGATCTGCGAGCCGGTTGGCATGATCAAGCTCCTGGGTGGCATGCGCTTCGAACTCGGTCTTCATTCCCGGCGACAGCAGAGAGACCGCCATGTACTGGTGCTGCATATATTGCAGATAACTCATAATTTCGGTGGAGCGTAAACTATTCAGTGCTTGGACAACATGCTCCTTGTCGGCTTGGTATTCGCGAGTTATCGCGCCTTGCTTGATGGCTTGCTGAACTTCACCAACGCTATTTTTTTGATTCGCCATGATTGTCTCCTTTCATTTCATTTCGTCATTTCCGCGAAGAGATGCGCATTAAGATAGATAAAGTGTGCTGCCAACACCTAAGGGGCGTTAGGCTAATGTTTCGCAAGAACGATACCGGCGCGGCGGCGGTTCATTTTTAAAGAATTTTCGATACCACGCAGGTGAATTGTCGTATGGAAAACTGGGACAACCGGCCTTCAAACGATCCCGCGCGGCTCAGTTCACAAAATTTCACTCCGGTAGAAGAGCTGTGTGGCACACGTGATGCAGTATTTTCTCTAACAGGTGTGAAAACTCCGCATAATTAGGTGCGCGCGCTGCGTGAAAAGATTAAATGAAGCGATTGCCCTGAAAAAACCCATGTTCGCATTTTTCGGACGGCTGTAACGAAACTGCGACACACTCCAGGATTTATAGGGCTGGTGATGTCGACGTTTAGAAAAAGCTCGGTGAAAAGAATTCATTCAAACATAAGGAGAAGTCATGACAGGTCAGCTTCAAGACAAAGTTGCTATTGTTACGGGCGGCGGGACGGGCATCGGCGAGGCTATTTGCCGAAAGTTCGCTCGCGAAGGCGCGAAGATTGTCGTCAACGGACTGCCAAGTGATCCGATTGCCGATGTAGCCAATGCGATTGTGCATGAGGGCGGCCAGGCAATCCCGGTTGCCGGTGATGTCTCGCAGGAGCAACTGGCCCGCGAATGCATTAATGCCGCTATCCGGCAGTACGGCAAGCTCGACGTTCTGATCAATAACGCGGGCGTCTTGCTCGCCAACGCCGAGACCGACGCAATGCCTGTCGACGTCTTCGATGAACATATCCGATGCAATATCCGCTCGGCTTTCCTCATGACCAAGTTCGCCCTGCCGGATCTGCGCCAAACCAAGGGCAACGTCATCAGCGCCGGTTCCGAAGCCGGCGTGAACGGGCAGCCGAGAAATACACCCTACGGCGGGACAAAAGCATTCTTGCACGCGTTCATGATGGGCGTCGCAGTGGAGCAAGCGCAATACGGCGTGCGCGCCAATTGCGTCTCTCCCGGCCCGATTGACACCGCTTGGACGCATAAGGAAACCGGCGCCGTCGATGCGCAGATCGAAGAAGCATTGGTCGCTGCCACACCCTTCGGCAGGCGGGGGAACGGCCGAGGAAGTCGCCAACGTCTATGCGTTCCTGGCGTCGGACGACGCAAGCTACGTCACCGGTGCGGTATGGCTCGTCGACGGCGGCATAACGCCGGCGAAAGGCGCGATCGGCGCCTTGGCCGGGCGCGAAGCTAAGACGCCCCCGCGCGGGAAACTCGACTTGCATCATTCCCATGACGGCATGGATTACAAGAAAGTGGTCAAGATCGAATAAGCGCACGATGGCATGACCGCGTGCGCGCTATGTCTGAACGGGCAGATGATGCTGCAGGCAAGCGTCAAACTGGATCCACGCGGCTCGTCCATTGAAAGTCCAAGCTCCAGACGACGAAACCGACAAGAGATGATCCCTGAACGGTGAGCTATCAGCCATTATCTGGCTCCCCGATCCGCATTTGGCGCCTTCGGCGATTTGTCGCGCGTCCGCAGCCTCGAGAGCAACCGCGCCGAGCGGCGGAACGTTCTTGGCAGCGGTTCATCGCGGACAAGGCGCGCCCCTTCAGGGTGATATTCCAGGACAAGCTTGCGCGTGTGAAATGCTTCGAGCTCGGCGCGGTGTGCGACACTGACGAGGGTAGATTCAGGGAGCCGCTCCAGGACCAGTTGCATCAACTGGTCCTGACTCAATGGATCGAGGGCGGCGGTGGCCTCGTCCATCACGATAATGTTAGGACGCTGGATAAGCGCGCGGGCAAACGCGAGCCGCTGCTTTTCTCCGCCGGAGAGTATGTGTTCCCAGCGTGTGTCTTCTTCATCAAGACGGTCGAGAAAATGACCCAGCCCCACTTCCTCGACCGCCTTACGGACCATGGCATCATCGACCGTCTCGGGCGAGAGGGGATAGGTCGCGGCGCGGCGCAACGTTCCAAGCGGCACGTAGGGCTGCTGCGGCATCAAGAACATCCCTTCGAATTTGATCAAGATCTCGCCCCCGCCCCACGGCCACAGGCCGGCGATCGCGCGCACCAGCGTACTCTTACCGGTGCCGGATTCGCCGACGACAAGCACCTTCTCGCCGGGGGTGATCGCGACATCGGCTTCGTTCACCACCGCGCTGCCATCATTCAAGGTCACCGAGAGGTTTCGCAACCGGAGCGCCCCATCCTCGGTTTGCCGGCGACCAATTCGCCCGGTCGTCTCTTCACGGTCGGCGCGCTCCAAGTGGTCCAACGACACCAGCAACGACGCGAGTCGTCGCGCCGACGCGGTCCAATCGGCCAATCGCGGATAGTTTTCCACGAGCCAATTGAACGCCGTCTGCACGATGACGAACGCGGAAGCGGCCTGCATGACTTCGCCGAGAGTCATGGTCCCTCCGACGTACTTGGGGGCGCATAGGAGGATCGGAATGATTGGCGCGATGCCGCCGCTGGTCTGCGACACAATCGTCGTGCGGATGTACTGCATCATGAGTTCGCGCCAGCGCCTGCGGACTGTCGTGAATGCCGCATCCAGGCCGGCGCGTTCCTCATTCTCGCCGCCGAGCATCGCGATGCTCTCGCCATTTTCGCGCAGACGCGTGAGCGCATATCGGTAATCGGCCTCCGCCTGGTTCTTATTCTCGGCCACGACGACGAAGCCGCGCGCGATGCTAACCATCGATCCGCTGGCCAGCACCGCGTAGAGAAAAGCGGCGATCACCAAAAAACCAGGGATGTGGAGTATCGTGCTGCCCACCGGGATCGCGAGCTCACCGCCGATGAACCAGAGCACGCCGATGAAAGTGATTGCCGAGATGACTGCCGAGAAGACGCCGATCGCAAACTCGACCGGAGCGTCGACACTCAGGCGCAGGTCCTCAGCCACGCGATGTTCCGGGTTGCTGTGATCGCCCGGAACCAAGTTGAGCTGATAATAACGGCCGTTGGTGAGCCACTGATCGAGCACGTGCGCATTCAGCCATTCGCGCCATCCGCGCTGCAGCGTCAATTTTGCATAGGTGGCCGCTGCCGCCACGCTCACACCAGCGAAGATCAGCGGGAAAAAGATCATCGATTGGTACAGCACCTCGCTGCCATCGCGCTTGTCGAGCGCATCGAACATGGCGCGGTGCCATACGTTCAGCCGGTACTGAAGACCGAGATTGACAAACGCAATCGTGATCACCGTGAAAGTCAGCAACCACGCGGTCCGCCCGCCGCCTTTGCGCCAGAAGCCAAGAGCCGCCTCCCAAAAACGTGCGAGCAGGTATTGTCTGGTTTGTTGATCCTCGTCTTCAGCCATTGTTACGACCTTCTTGCGGCGCGTCCCGCGTAATGCATCGGTGCCGGGCTAACTTGGCCCTCCATATATCCTGCCATCTCCGTGGAGCTCCTACTACATGGTATCCCCCCCAGGTAGAGGGTTCATACCCCAAAAGTGCTCTGTCGGATTGCTCGAAAAGAAACTGCGGGCCCGATCACCGACCTAAGGCTTGTTTTTGCCTGCTGATAGTTCTCCAAGTCCGGGTCATTAAGAGAATCGATGACATTTTACAACAAAAGCGCAGAGTCCGGGATCGTCGACAACAGTAAATTTTCAGACGCGCCCTTCAGATCCGGCTCGATTTTGACACAATTAAATTATAGAGAGCCCAAAAATATGTCCCGAGACGGCTCCTTGGTTCGTCGTATTAATGAAGGGGCAAAAGCAGCGAATCGAAGCACTGGTATCGGCAGAAAGGAGACAGAAATGACGACAACCGGCACAAAGGCAAATGAAGAAGCCGCAATCCGCGCGGTGATCGATAGATGGGCGAGCGCCATGCGTGCGAAGGATGCCGACGGCGTGGTCTCTCAATATGCGGCGGACAACGTTAAGTTCACCTTGGCGCCTCCGCTCCAATACACGAAAGATCATCCGTTCGACAAAAACGGCCTCGAGAAATGGTTTTCTTCGTTCCAAGGACCGATCGATTACGAAAATCGCGACCTCAACATCACGGCAGGCAACGACGTCGGTTTCTGCCACAGCTTGAACCGGATGATGGCAACGACGACTAAGGGAGAAAAAGTCGACCTCTGGTTTCGCGACACCCTCGGCTTTCGCAAGATCGACGGCCAGTGGAAGATCACGCATGAGCACAGCTCCGTGCCCTTCTACATGGACGGCAGCTTCAAAGCCGCGGTCGACCTCAAACCGTAGCGCCATACCGACGTTGCATAACGGCTTGAACGTTTTGAACGGAGCGCAGCGATTAAAATCCCGCTCATGGTGAGCTCTGTCGAACCACTTGAACAATTTGAACGGAACATCAAGGAAGGAGTGAACGATGAAGATGAAACTTTACGAATTCGGCCCGACCCGATCGATCCGCGCGCGCTGGACGCTGCAGGAGCTCGGCGTCGACTTCGAGCCGATCCGCGTCAATCTCATAGCCGGCGAGCACCGGCGCCCCGAGTTCCTCAAGATCAATCCCGCCGGTAAAATACCCGTGCTCGTTGACGACGACCTGGTGCTCACCGAGTCGGTGGCGATCGTACTCTACTTGGGCGAAAAATATTCGGACAAGGGTTTCCTTCCCACCGACCTCGAGCAGCGCGCCCAAGTGAATCGCTGGTTGCTCTTCGCGGCGACGGAGTTGGAGCAGCCGCTGTGGCGCATTTCGCGCCATACGGCGCTGTACCCGGAAGAGCAGCGCTTGCCGGAAGACGTGGTCATCGCGGGCCGGGAGTTCAAGGAGATGGCAGCCGTGCTGGAGAAGCACATGCAGGGGCGGGAGTTCGTCGCGGGCGATAACGCGACGGTCGCCGATTTCGTGGCGGCGTACACGCTCGACTGGGGCAACGAGGATAAATTGCTCGGCGAATGCCCGCAGCTGCTTGCCTACATGAAACGGATGTACGCCCGCCCGAGCGCGCCGCCGCGCATTGCCGAGGCTTTCGCGGCAATTTCGTCGGAACAGAGTTCGGCCGGTGAGGATCGCTCGGTGAGCGCCGCTCAAAAGATTGCGGCTTGGCGCGCGGGTTTTCACCAAACATGGAGATAACGGCAAATTAGATTCACTAATGTTGCGGCGGTCGTTTAATGTTTTGACCGACACCAAGTTCCTGAGCCGCGTTCCGGTTTGCGGCGCGAGGAAATTGATGCTAGCTTCGTCCTCATGTTCACGACTCGGACGCGCAAGACGGTGGCTTTGAACGCGCTCTTTTTAGGCCTCGTAGTCGTAGTAGTTTTGATCAACGGCACCGTCGCGTCCTAGCGGGAAAGTAGCAACAATTTTAAAAAACCCCTGCCGGCCGCGATGGCCGGCGGGGGTTTTGTTTTTTCACCCGCCTGCCGTCTCCGCAAGCTACGCAGGGAGCAAATCGAAGAGAGGAAAGCTCCCATGAGACTTACAGGTTCCCAGATTCTTCCAGCGCTCCTCGAGCGCCACGGTGTGACGACGATTGCCCGCATCCCCTGCGGCGTCGAAGGTGTCTTATGTACGACGCGCGCCGGCAGGACGATTCGCCATGGCTTCTCGCGCCACGACATGGCGCTGGATTTATCGCGCAGGGCATGGCGCGCGCCACCGGCTGTGCCGCCGGTGTGCCTGGGCACGTCGGGACCCGGAGCGACCAACCTGCTCACCGCCATCGCCGACGGAAACTGGATTCGGTCCTGCCCGATGGCGAGCACCGGCCAAGGCCGCGTAACATGATCGGCACCGAGCTTTTCAAGAAGTCGACACCTTCGGGCTGAGCTTGCCCGTCACCAAGCACAATTTCCTGGTGCGCTCCGCCGCGGAGTTGCTCGAAGTCATTCCACGGGCCTTTCGCCTTGCGGTTTCGGGCCGTCCGGGACTTACGATGCTGGTCGATGTTCCGAAGGACGTGCAGACCGAATCGGTCGACGGGCTTCGTTTCCCGAGCCCGGCCGCGCCGATCCGCCGCCGCTGAGTTCACGACGAGGATCTTGGCCGCGCCGCGGCAATGATCAACGCGCGCAAAACTGCTCTTCTCGATCAGCTCCGGAGTGATCGCCGCGGGCACGTCGACGCGACTTGCGTAACTTGATGGAGAAGGCGGCGCTTCCGGCGGCGGTCACGTTGCTCGGCCTGGGAGCGTTGCCGCACGACCATCCGCTTTACCTGGGCATGGTCGGCATGCACGCGGCGCGTTTTACTAACATGCTGCTCGACGAGTGCGATCTGCTGGTCGGGTTGGGCGTGCGCTTCGATGACCGAGCCACCGGAAAAGCGGCGGAGTTCTGCCCGCATGTCAAATTCTTCACATACTCGACCCGCGCGAATCGGCAGACCATAAGAGCCGAGCCTCGGGCTCGTGGCCGATATCCGCGACGCGCTCGCCGCTTTGGCGCCCCTGGTTGCGCGCGACAGCCGTTGCCAGTGGATGCGTCGGGTCATACGCTGTTCGAGCGCGCTATCCGCTCATGATGCCCGGCGCAGACGACCCGTTGCGGCCGTACGGAATTATCCGCGCCGCCGCCGCTCTTTTGCCGGAAGACGCCATCATCACCACCGACGTCGGACAGCACCAGATGTGGGCAGCGCAGGCCTATCCCTTCAAGCGTCCGCGCCAATGGCTAACTTCGGCGGCAAAGACATGATCGTCTTCGGCCGCCGGCTCCATCGTGCCGCATCGCTCCCCGACCGCACGGTCGCTTGTTTCACCGGCGACGGCAGCTTGCTCATGAACCTGCAAGAGCTCGCCACGGCTGCCGAGGAATATGTCGAAGTTAAAATCATCCTGCTCAACAACGCCCAGTTGGGAATGGTGCGCCAGCAGCAACAACTCTTCTACGGCGGCCGCTATCACGGTTCCTACCTGGGGAGCACGGACTTCGTCGCCATCGCCCGTGGCTTTGGCATTCGCGCGATCGATCTTGGCCAAGCAGAGAACCCTTCGGCGGCCCTTGCCGAAGCGCTGCGCCAACCGGGCCCGTGTCTCGTCAATGTGCCGATCGCGGGCGATGAGAACGTTTACCCGATCGTGCCACCGGGGCGCGCCAACCGCGACATGATCACGGCAGGACAGCCTGACGAGCCGGCAGAGCGTCGCGCGAATGTGCCAACCTAAGAGATCATGTCAAAACTTGAGACTGGATTTCGTCGAGTCCAAGCAGTACCCCTCCGGTGACGTCATGCTTCGCTATGCGCGGTCGAATAGATGATGCGGTAACGTCAGCCGCCAAATCATGCGCTGCGCGCCATCGCGCCGGTTACCGGCTCGCTGCCCTATAGGAGCAGCCGGCGAACTCGTCAAGCGCGGTATCTCAGTTTACCCACCTGACGGCTCTGATCTGCATCTTTGTCGGATCTTGGTCGGCGAGCTTTAGATCGATCAGTCAATCTGTAAAGCCAGACACCAATGCAATATTCACTCACCAATATTCACCCTGATACCTTGGAAACTTTGTGCTGTGCGTCAATTTGACCACAAACTCGGGCGAGCTGAACAGCCGGAAAGAAACTGGAGTGGCGCCGCAACTTTTTTCGTCGTCGCTCATGCGTTAGGCAATGTGAGGCTGATGGCGCAACGGCTGGCGAAATCAACGCTTGACGGACCTTATAAACAATTTATTCACACTGTGCTGTGGATAATCTAGCATCCGACAAAACCGCCGCGCTGATTTTTTTCTTCTCCTTGTGCTAACGCTGCGGTACTCTTCGCTTTAACGTTTCACGCACTTTACTGTAACTGTTCGTCAACCTGTTCGAAGCATCTCGCGCTTGGATTATAAAAGGAGAAGGGCCATGGGCTTCATTTGTCGGCGCTGCGACCGGATTACAAAACAGAAACTCTATCGCGTCACCAGCGAGGACGCAGGCGTTGTTCTGCTTAATATGCTTGTATGCTCTTCATGTGCGCGGCTGGCGAAGCAGTTGGGGCTTCCCGCAGTGAAAATGGAATCGGCGAAAAGAGCCGAAAAGATAAAACGTAAGTCGGTAATGACGGACCTGAAGCAACGGCCTATTCAGCCTTGACCGTCGACTCTGTGCACTGCCAAAGGGACTCAACGTTTCACGGAAGCGATCAACGATTCTTTGTACGGCTCGTGGTTCCATTGTTGATCTTGTCGCCTGTCGAGGTTCCTCAGATCTAATCAGCTCCAGACTTGACCCCGTTTGCCTTTTTCGTTTGGTCTTTGGGTCTCCGCAGAATCTCGTGTGCAATGGTGCATCGGCGTTGAAGGTGAGTTAGTCCCACCAATATCCCAACTGTGGCAAGCGGACTGCAAAAAGGTAGGAGTTATACAGTTGCTTCCCGGGAGAAAAAGGAGAATTATCTGAAAGCGACTTATAAGATCGATCCGCTACGAACTAGGAGGTTCGGCATGAAGATTGTGGTTATTGGCGGCAGCGGGCTCATCGGAACAAAGCTCGTGAACAACCTTCGTCAGCAGGGCCATGAGGCCGTAGCGGCATCACCCTCCTCGGGCGTCAACACCATCACTGGCGAGGGACTGGCTGAAGCGCTTGCGGGCGCTCAGGTTGTCGTCGACGTAGCGAACTCGCCTTCGTGGGAGGACAAGGCAGTTTTGGAGTTCTTCGAGACATCGGGTCGCAATCTCCTTGCCGCAGAAGCGGCCGCTGGCGTGCGGCATCACGTTGCACTGTCGGTTGTCGGTACCGAACGCCTACTTGCGAGTGGTTACTTCCGCGCGAAGATGGCCCAAGAAAACCTGATCAAGGCCTCACCCGTTCCATATACGATCGTCCGCGCAACGCAGTTCTTCGAGTTCGTGGGCGGCATTGCCCAATCGGCCACCGACGGGCAAACGGTTCGGTTGTCACCTGCGCTTGTGCAACCCATCGTGTCGGATGATGTCGCTGCCGCACTGGTCCAAGTCGTAGTCGATGCACCGTTGAACGGCACGGTCGAGCTGGCCGGTCCCGAACCGATACGTCTCGACGAACTCGTCCGACGATTCTTAAGCGCGCGCCGAGACGCACGGAAGGTAACCACAGACGTCCACGCACTCTACTTCGGCATAGAGTTGAACGATCAAAGCCTCACCCCAGGCGACAACCCGCGCATCGGCCCGACGCGTTTCGAGAACTGGCTTAGCCGCTCCGTACCTCAAAAGTAAGTTAGCCAGGGCAGGGTCGACGCCCAGATCAAGTAGCGCCGGACCGGCGATGAGCTGCCCGTCACCCTGCCTACGCTTTACCGAGGAGTACGCCTTCATATCCGCGACGCGGTTCGCGAGGGAGAGTGTTCCAAGCGCGGTCGAACCGCAACTCATTCTATAGGGGAAGGCTATAAATCATGAAGATGACAGAAGGTAGTCGTGCCATTTTGATAGTGGTATTCATAATGGTGGCGTTCAACGGAATATTTCTATCGGTAAACGGACTTTTTATGCTCGTCGCTCCACTGGCGTGGTATAAGTTCGTTCCAGGTGTGATCGACACCGGCTTCTTTAATCAGCACTTCATTCGCGATATTGGGATTATTCAGCTGTTCCTCGGCGTAGCTTTCGGCATCGGTATGATCCGACCGGAGCGCCGCGTTGGGCTGTGGGCCGCCGCGACCTTGTGGCTCACCGCGCATGCCGTTTTCCACCTGTGGGAAGTTGCCGTCGGCATCTGCTCTCCATCGGTAATTCCCCGCGATTTTCCTGCTGTCACCCTGCCGGCGATCATCGGGGCGGTCCTTACGCTCTGGGCAATCAATCACTCGCACGCCTAGAGAGCCGCATCCGCCTGAGACCAGGGGAAGGCCGCAGGGTCGGGCTTTCTAATCTAGCGTATCTGTCGAATCAATAGGGTTTCAAGAAATGAACGGATTATGGATTAGAGAGCACGACCCCAAAACGACGACCCTAAAACAACCCCCGAAATGAATCATCAACACATCCTCCGTCAACGCCGCTCGGCTCACGATGAAGCACTCAACTTCTTCACACTCGGATGTTGAGATTGTGATTTTCTCACCGCGGCAACGCCGATATTTCGACACCTGCCGATAAATAGTCACGTATCTTCGTAACAATCTCTCCCTCGCAAATCCTAAAATCCCGATTTCGTAAGACACGGATATTTTCCAGGCTTGGCTCGAGTCTGGTACGCAGCTTGCTGCCATGCTGATGCAACCAAACTAAAAAAAAAGCTGAGATCAGTATTAGCAGTAAACGAAGGGATTTCTATTCGGATGTACGTGGAGGGAGTAAAACATGCGGCAGCGAAAAGTTATCAAGACTACCCTGGGTGATCTCATCGTCGCGGTGGCAGACGAGCTTATGCCGATCATCCGTGATCCAGCCGGCGCCTACATGGTGGTGTCATGGGTGCTTAATGACGTCTTAACTCGCCAGCGTGTGCGCGATCACAAGCAGTTGCGACCCAAATACCGAGATTGATAACCTGTTAGATAAAGCGCCGCGATCTTGCCGGCGCGTGTCGCCGCCGATCAGCCTCCGCGGCCACGCCGAGGCGTTGTTACCGGCACAGGATATCCGTATGCAATCTGGCGCGAAGCTCATCTCCGTCAATGTCGGTCTCCCGCGGGTAATCATGAGCAGTGGCGACCCAGTATCGACCGGGATTTTCAAAGTGCCGGTGGCGGGCCGTGTCACGCTGAGAACGCTCAACCTCGACGGTGACCGGCAGGCTGACCTTTCCGTGCATGGTGGGCCCAGCAAGGCAGTCTATGCTTACCCCTCTGAACACTACGAATACTGGAAGCACGAATTGCCTGAGATGAAATTACCCTGGGGCATGTTCGGCGAGAACTTCACGACTGCGGGACTTTTTGAATCGGAGCTAAACGTCGGTGACAAATTTGGCGTCGGCTCTGCCATCGTGATGGTGACCGAGCCGCGCATGCCTTGTTACAAGCTCGGCATCAGATTCGGCCGCCCTGACGTCGTCAAAAGATTCTTGGCGAGCGAGCGCACGGGCTGCTATTTTGCGGTGCTGCAAGAGGGCGAAGTCGGAGTCGGTGATCCGATCGAACTCATTGAAAGAAGCAAAGACAGTCTCAGACTCAGCGATATCACCGCGCTCTATACTCACGAGAAGCACAACATCGGATTGCTTCGCCGCGCCCTTGAGGTGGCAACGCTTCCCGAAAGCTGGAAGAGCTATTTCCGGCATCGACTTGCGAAGCTAACGGAGCCCTCAAAGGATTGACGCATGCAGGCCGGCCCAACGCTTGTTTATCTTAAGCTCTCTGTGATTTATTCCGATGTGTCGCAGAGACTGTTCTTTTGCCGACAATTCGACGGGGCAAAGCTTCTTCGAGCCGCCCGGCAGCCAGCATCTGGTCAGCGAAAACGTCAGCGCTAAAGAGCCGGCGAGTTTGCTGGCTGTTTTCGTCGCTGACGACGGCGCGGAGCTAACGACTTTCGATAAATGATGGGTATTTTAGCGGTCAGTTCAAACTTCAAGGTTCAATGTTCGAGATCCATGAGAAACCACGTGTGGTCCTTGAACGTTTCAAGGCGAGGACAACACGGGAACAGCGGAGATAATTTTATGATCTTAAAATACATCCTCGGCTCTATCGCCCTTTCAGGGCTGTTGTACATCTCGGGTTGCTCCAGCGTCGGGGGCGACGTTCAAGCGGGCCGCAATGCGCTACAAACCGGACGCC
The DNA here is from genome assembly GCA_963804165.1 of uncultured delta proteobacterium. GTDB lineage: Bacteria > Desulfobacterota > Binatia > UBA9968 > UBA9968 > DP-20. Next base: position 54,880 of record CAWDPO010000001.1, on the reverse strand, counting down.
CCAACGATGCCGTAGGTTATCTGGCCCGAGCAGCCGAGCTCGATCCAAACTACAGGCTCCCCTACCGGGTTCCTGCCCGCGTTCTGGCGTTGCTGGGACGGGCGTACCTAGAAACCGGCAGAGACAAAGAAGCGCGGCAAACTTTGGAAAGGGCGGTCAATGTCGATAAGGACGATGCATTCGCGCATCTTTATCTTGGGATCGCGATGTTGAAAACCGGTGATCGCGAGCGCGGTCGCAAAGAAATCGAAGCGGGGCTCAAGTTGATCGATGACACACTCGAATATTTCTCCGAGGACCGCGTGTACGGGGTCTTTTGGGATCCCGGCATGCAAATTCGCAACGACGTTCGAAAAACATTGGCCGTCAAACTGGATGACGCGCAGCTTATCATGGCGGGCGAATACGTCGGGCGTCAGTTCGACGAGGAGATCGACAAAGCGCGCCGCGATCAGGCGCGAGGACGCGGAGGCTCAGATAGCGGCAGCGGTGGCGGGAATTGATGAATATCCCGGCTCGCTCCCATCGAATGGGTGAGGGATTTTTTCCTCGCCCGCTTACTGGAGCAGGGTGTGACGCACTCGTTATTGGTTGATGGCACCTGGCAAGAACGGAAACACGAATTGATTTCAACTCTGCAGAAGGAGAGCAGCCATGCCCTATGTCACAGTAGGTAAAGAAAATTCCAAAGACATCGAAATTTATTTCAAGGACTGGGGCAGCGGACAGCCGGTGATTTTTAGTCATGGTTGGCCACTCAGCGCGGACGCCTTCGAGGACCAGATGTTTTTCCTGGCCTCCCGCGGCTACCGTTGCATTGCCCATGATCGGCGCGGCCATGGGAGATCGAGCCAGCCGTGGAGCGGCAACGACATGGACACCTACGCCGATGATCTGGCGAAGTTGGTCGAAGCACTCGACTTAAAAAACGCGATCCATGTCGGCCATTCCACCGGCGGCGGCGAAGTCACCCGTTATATAGGCCGCCACGGCACCAAGCGTGTGGTCAAGGCCGTGCTGATCGGCGCCGTCCCGCCGCTGATGCTGAAGACGGCTGCCAATCCCGGCGGCTTGCCGATGGAAACGTTCGATCAGATTCGCGCCGGCGTCCTCGCCGACCGCTCACAGTTCTGGAAGGATCTCAGCCTGCCGTTCTACGGCTACAACAGGGCGGGCGCAAAGGTCTCGGAAGGCGTGCGCGAATCGTTCTGGCTTCAGGGAATGATGGCCGGCTTCCCCGCGTCCTACTTTTGCATCAAGGCTTTTTCCGAAACCGACCTGACGGAAGATCTGAAGAAATTCGATGTGCCGACGCTCATCCTGCACGGCGACGACGATCAGATCGTGCCGATCGGCGCATCGGCCATGCTCTCGTCCAAGCTAGTCAAAAATGCGCAGTTGAAAATCTACAAGGGCGGCGCGCACGGCATGTGCACGACGCAAAAGGACGAGGTCAACGCGGATCTACTCGCGTTCTTTAAGGCTCCGTGACGGTTGTATTCGCGGCGGGGTTCGAAGGTGGGGTTCACTCCGTCTTCAATCCGGCCCAAGTTTTAGAATAGGAGACGCGATGAATTATAAAGCATGGGTTGCGAAGGCGGCGAAACAGCCGATGGCGCTCGAAACCGTTGATCTTGGACCGCTCGGGGCCGAGGACGTTGAAGTCGCTGTCGAACACTGCGGTTTGTGTCACTCCGATCTCTCCGTCTGGCAAAATGAATGGGGTATTTCGCAGTACCCCGCGGTTCTTGGCCACGAGGTCATCGGTCGGATCACGGCCGTAGGTCCGAATGCCAAAGGACTCAAGGTCGGACAGCGCGTCGGCGTCGGATGGTACTCGGCTAGCTGCATGCATTGTCACCAGTGCATGTCGGGAAGCCATCACCTTTGCCCGCAAGTGCAACCGACCATTGTTGATCATCGCGGCGGGTTTGCGACCCACATCCGATCCCACTGGGCTTGGGCTATCCCGCTGCCGGAGAAACTAAACAGGGCCGAAGCCGGCCCGCTCCTGTGCGGGGGCATCACCGTCTTCGCGCCACTGACCATGTACGCCAAGCCGACCGATCGGGTAGGCATCATCGGCATCGGCGGATTGGGGCATATGGCGCTGAAGTTCGCCGCCGCGTACGGCTGCGACGTGACAGCGTTCACCTCGAGCGAGAGCAAGTTCGATGAAGCGAAGGGTTTCGGGGCAAACCAGGTCGTCTCGAGCAAGGACTCGGCGGCGATCAAGAAACTCGGTGGCAGCTTTGACCTCCTGATCAGCACCGTCAACGTGAAGCTCGACTGGGATGCGATGATCGGCACGCTCGCTCCGAACGGCCGGTTACATATGGTTGGTGCTGTGCTGGAACCGATCCCGGTGGGGGCATTCTCGCTCATCTTGCAGCAGCGTAGTGTCTCGGGTTCGCCGACTGGCTCGCCAGTGGCGATCGAGACAATGCTCGACTTTGCTTCACGGCACAATGTCGCGCCGCAGACCGAGCACTTCCCGATGAGTCAGATCAATGAGGCCTTCGCCCGACTCGAATCGGGCAAGGCCCGTTACCGCATCGTACTGGATGCGGATTTCTGATTCGCGGGGGTGTTTCTAGGGACCAGACGTTTGCGAGGTAAACAACAACCATGAGCGGCCCATTTGAAGGACAAAGGATGTCCAATTGAAAACGACCCGAATCATGATGGTAGCGGCGCTGGTCGTCACAACCGGCTTGACGCTCCACGTGGGTCACTCGCAGCAAGTGGGAGCCCGGCGCATCGATCTCCAGCGGCATGATCTGAGCGTCCCGGGACGTGAGGTTATCCAGGTGCGCGTCGAGCTCGCGCCGGGAACGACTGCCCCGAGGCACACGCATCCGGGCGAAGAGATCATCTATGTCCTCGAAGGCACTTGGGAATACACGGTGGAGGGCAAGCCGCCAGTGACCCTCAAAGCCGGCGAGGTCCTGTTCATCCCGGCCGGAACAATCCACTCGGCGAAGAACGTCGGCAGCGGCCGCGCAGCGGAGCTCGCCACGTATATCGTCGAAAAAGGCAAGCCGCTTGTCACGGTGGTCAAGTGAGCGCGCAAAAAGGAAGAACAACGACGATGAAGAAACCACTATGCAGACTTGTCGCGGCCATGGTGGCAGCAATCGCCTTCGGGCTTTGCGGCATTTCCTCCCCTAACGCGGCGACCGACGATGGCGCCATGGCTTTCGAGACGCTGAGGGTGCGTAAGGATGGGGCTGTTCTGTTCGCGGAAATCGCGGCCCCGCCCATGAATCTCCTCGGGCCCGAACTGGTGCGCGATCTGGTCTCCCTAATCAGGCAGGCCGAGTCCGACGACGCTTTCAAGGTGCTCGTATTCAAGAGCGCCGACCCTGACTACTTCATTTCACACGTCGATGTGACCCGGATCAAAGAGTACCGGGAGGAGGCGGCAAGGCTGGCCGGTGAACCATCGATCGCCCTCCTGTTTCGCCATCTAAGCGCAAGCCGCCTCGTCACGATCGCACAAATCGAGGGGCGCGTACGCGGCGCTGGCAGCGAGTTCGTGTTGGCCTGCGACATGCGCTTCGCCGCTCGCGAGTCGGCGATTTTCGGTCAGCCCGAGCCTGGGTTAGGTGTGATTCCCGGCGGCGGCGCCGTCCAACATCTTACGCGCCTGATGGGCCGAGGCCGGGCGCTCGAGGTCATGTTGAGCGCCGACGATTACGACGCGGAGTTGGCTGAACGCTATGGTTGGATCAATCGAGCGCTGCCTGCCAAAGATCTCGACGGTTTCGTGAGATCGCTCGCTCATCGGATCGCCGGGTTCCCGGCCGCCGGCCAAGTCGCGGTAAAGGAGCGAGTCAATGCGATCGCGCTCGCGCCGACCGAGGACTTCCGTCGCGATTCCGATCTTTTCGGCGAGGGTGTGCGCACTCCCGAGGCTCAAAAGCTAATCCAAGCCGCGATCAAGCGCGGCTTCCAGACTCGAGATGCGGAAATGTCCTTGGGCCGCCTGCTGGGCGAGCTGACCGACCGTTGATCGGAAAAGTGAGCGCTCAGTGACGCCGAGTCATTGTGGCCGCATTACTTCAGAGTTTCGTCATGGATGGCTGACAACGTCGTCGCCGGGAAGGTAGATCATGGTGCAAGTGACATTTGACAAGGAGATCGCTGCACTTCTTGTGATCGATCCGTATAACGATTTTATTTCCGAGGGCGGCAAAGTATGGGATCGCTTAAAGGGTGTAGCTGAGGCGAACAAGTGTGTCCCTCATATGATGCAGGTCTTGGACGCTGCGCGAAAGGCGGACATTCGTGTTTTCTACGCGCTGCATCGTCGCTATCGCCCTGGCGACTACGAGAGTTGGAAGTACATTGCGCCAGTTCAAAAAGCAGCCTGGTCGCGAAAGACGTTTGAATACGGAACGTGGGGTGGCGAGATCCGTAGCGAGTTCACGCCTCAGCCGGGCGACATCGTGGCGCTTGAGCATTGGTGTTCCAGTGGCTTTGCCAACACCGATCTTGATTTGCAGCTCAAGAAACACGGCATCCATCAGCTCATTGTCATGGGACTCATAGCACACACCTGTGTGGAGGCGACTGTTCGTTATGCGGCTGAGCTCGGCTACGAGGTCACGATGGTCAAGGACGCGACCGCAAGCTATTCGGGTAAGGAGATGCACGCCGCTCTCGACGTCAATATCCCGAACTACGCCACCGCCATTGTGACGACAGATGAAGTCGTCGACTCGATCGCTTCTCTAAACCCAACGGATCATGTGCGGTACTGATTCCATCATGCTTTGACTCCAGGCGGAGGGCAGATAAATGTCCAAAGAAATCAACCGTGATCGCCGGCATTTTTTGACTGCTGCATTCATGAGCCTCGCGTCCGTCCAACTCGGCGTCATTAGCTCTGCGGGCGCACAATCCGGCAGCACGAAACCGGCGGACCTACCTAAGATTAAACCGGGCACGAACACGTCGTTCGGCCCTCTGAAGCAAATCGATGCCGGCCTCTTGAATGTTGGATACGCTGAAGCCGGCCCGATCAATGGGCCGCCGGTCATTCTGCTGCACGGCTGGCCCTACGATATTTACAGCTTCGTTGACGTCGCGCCGTTGCTGGCGAAGGCGGGCTACCGAGTGATCATTCCCTTTGTCCGCGGCTACGGCACGACGCGATTTCTGTCAGCCGAAACGTTGCGCAATGGCCAGCCTTCGGCACTGGCCGTCGATACCATCGCGCTCATGGATGCTCTCCAGATCAAGACCACCGTTTTTGCCGGTTTTGATTGGGGAGCGCGGACAGCCAACATCATCGCTGCGCTTTGGCCAGAGCGCTGCAAGGCGATGGTGTCGGTGAGCGGATATCTCATCGGCAGCCAGGAGGCCGGCAAAATGCCGTTGTCGCCGAAGAATGAGCTCGAATGGTGGTACCAATATTATTTTGCCACGGAACGCGGCCGGGCCGGCTACGACAAATACCGGCACGACTTTGCGAAGCTCATTTGGCAGATCGCTTCGCCAAGGTGGAAGTTCGATAATTCCACATTCGAGCGCACTGCGGCATCTTTCAACAATCCGGATCACGTCAGCATCGTTATCCATAATTATCGCTGGCGGCTCGGACTGGCTGAAGGCGAATCGAAGTACGATGATCTGGAAAAGCGGCTTGCCGGATTTCCGGTGATCACCGTGCCGACGATTACGCTTCAAGGTGATGCCGACGGTGCGCCGCATCCCGACGCCAGTTCTTACGCCAAGAAATTCTCCGGCAAGTATTCGCACCGGATTATCAAGGGTGGCATAGGGCACAATCTGCCTCAGGAAGCGCCGCAGGCCTTTGCCAAGGCTGTCGTAGAAGTCAACGGTTTTTGATCGGCGTATTGCAGCGAGGAAAATCTAAATGAAACCCATTGTCTGGTTCATTACGGACGCGTCGCGCGAGCTCGGCCTGGAAATCGCTCGTGCGGCGCTTGCATGCGGCGACGCCGTTGCCGCCGCCGCGTGTAATCGTAAAGCGTTGCGCGCTGGCCGAGTCAACGGACTAGGAAAACGCGGAGCGGCTAGGATTTGCTTGCATCCTTCACGGTGTGAACGAAACCCATTAAGGGATTCCAATATGGCTTCAGGCAATCCTGAACAGACGCGAAAGATATTGCTGCATCACGGGCAGGCTTTCGGAGCCGGCGGGGTGAAAGCATGAAGATCCTGTCATTTCTGTTTCCAGGTTTCACGGCACTTGATCTAATCGGGCCGACAACCGTCTGGGGCCTTATGCCCGGCGCGGAGTTCCAAACCGTCGCACGCACGGCGGGGCCGGTGAAGGTCGACATGGGTCTCGAGGTTGTCGCAACCCATAGCGTTGACAACTGCTGGTCCGCTCCCGATGTCCTGTTCGTACCTGGTGGCGGACAGGGTGTCTGTAACGCGCTGCAGGACGATGAATTACTTGACGCCATCGCACGAATCGGCAGCCAGGCCAAGTGGGTGACCAGCGTGTGCACCGGCGCATTGTTGTTGGGTGCAGCGGGGCTGACTAAGGGCTATCGTTCCGCATGCTATTGGTACGCCCGACCTCATGTGGCGATATTTGGCGCAATCCCGGACGATGCTCGCGTCGTGATCGATCGCAATCGTGCGAGTGGTGGCGGCGTCACTTCCGGGGTCGATTTCGCGCTTGCGATGATCGGCAAATGGGAAGGTTTAGAAACGGGAAGATTGGCCGAGCTGCTCATCGAATACGCGCCGCAGCCACCCTTCGGTGTAGGCCGTCCGGAGCTTGCATCGGCCGAGACGTTGGCGACAGCGGAGTCGATTCTCAAACAAGAAATGCCAGCTGCGTTGGTTGAGGCAGCCGCCCGCAGGCGTGGCTTCATCGGCTGAGAAGCCATCTGCATGGAGGATGAAATCGTCGGGAGAAAAAATCGTGGCGCCAGTCAGCAGAGATCACATACCGGGCGGCCGGTGCTTTGCTCAAAGGGAAGAGGTCAAGGAATATCTGCCTGCGTTGATCAAGACGTGAGTGAAACCTTCAAATTAGCTTGAGGAGAAACAGTATGCACTACAGCGGAGCGGGGTCCCTGGTCGTTGGACGCATGGCTGTTCGGCCGGAACGAGAACACCGGCAACAGCGGCCGGGTCACAAGTAGGATGCTGAAAAACTCTCTCGGAGTCCTTCGACGAAGCTCAGGACGAACGGAAAACTTTTGATCTCGACGAGGGTTTTCCGTTCATGCTGAGGCACTCGAAGCATTCCCAATTGTTTTTAGGCTTCTGCTAGTAGAGCTGTCGCCGGCCAGGAAAGGTAAACGCCGTCAGAATTTAGGAGGCCGATATGATCAAACTCCGTCGCCGTGAGGGTAGGGGGCATACTAAATTCGATTGGCTCGACAGCCGTCATACATTTTCTTTCGGCGACTATTACGACCCCAAGCAGATGGGGTTCAGTGATCTCAGAGTCATTAACGAAGACCGGGTGGTTCCCGGCGCCGGGTTTCCGCCCCACTCGCACCGCGACATGGAAATCATCACCTACGTGCTCGAAGGCGCTTTGGCGCACAAAGACAGCACGGGGGCGAGCTCGGTCATTCGCGTCGGTGATGTCCAACGGATGAGCGCGGGAACAGGAATCAGTCACAGCGAATACAACGCGTCGCAAACCGAGCCCGTGCACTTCCTGCAGATTTGGATCATTCCGGACAAGACAGGTTTGGCACCGGGTTATGAACAGCGCGCTTTTTCACTCGATGACCATCGTGGCAAATGGACTCTTGTCGCTGCGCAAGACGGTCGCGACGGTTCCGTCACCGTGCATCAGGATGTGGATGTCTGGGCCACGCGTTTCTCTCCTGGAGAGCAGTCAAGTTTGCCCCTCAAGCCGAGTCGAAATATCTGGACCCAAGTGGCGCGTGGTGCCGTTACCCTTAATGGCATGTCACTGAACGCAGGCGATGGCGCGGCTATCAGCGAAGAAAGCACTCTGGAGCTCAGGGCCCTCGATCACGCCGAGATCCTTGTATTCGATTTGGCTTGATAGGCCACAGACACTAAGCGATCAGGGCAGCACTGCTCGATCGCGGAGTCTGGACAAGCTCTCGCGGAAGATGGCAGGAATGAGCGCTTGCCCATGAGGTCTCCAAGACGGGCCGGAACAATGTCTTTAGCGAAAATAGACGGATGAACGAATGACCATTTCATGACGTTTCTTTTTGCTTTTCTCATCGGATTTTTTGGCGGGCTGCGCGCGCTGACCGCTCCCGCCGCAACAGCGTGGGCTGTGTATTTGGGCTGGCTGAAACTCGAGCACCCGCTGTCTCTCATCGGCTCACTGCCCGCCGTCGTTATTTTTACACTGCTCGCGGTCGTCGAGCTGGTTGCCGACAAGCTACCGCGGACACCGAGCCGCACGGCGCCGCCCGGTTTGATCGCGCGCATTGTGATGGGCGGGTTGACCGGCGCATGCGTTGCCGCCGGCGGAGCGCAAGGAATTTTTCTTGGCGCCGCCCTCGGCGCCGTCGGCGGCGTCGCGGGTTGTTTTCTCGGCTACCAGGCTCGGACCGGACTCGTGAAAGCGCTGGGCACGCAGGATATTTACATCGCTCTAGTCGAGGATCTCGTGGCGATCGTCGGAAGCTTGTGGGTGCTGTCTCAATTTTAAGTGACCCACACGATCAGACGCGGCAGGAGGAACGTATGGCAACGTCATGTGAACATTTGGACGGACTAACTGCCGAGGACTTTCCTCCGCAGAAAACCCCCGGAGCGTGTGAGGAGTGCCTAGCTGAAGGAACTGTTTGGGTGGCCCTTCGCGAGTGCCAATCGTGCGGCCACATTGGCTGTTGCGATTCCTCGACGGGCAAGCACGCGACGAAACATTTCCATGAGACGCAACATCCCGTCATGCGCGCTGTCCCGCCGGCGGCTTGGATCTGGTGCTATGTCCATGAGACGCAGGGAATCCTCAATTAACTTTCAATTACCGGGCGACGCGGTGTCAGCCACTGCTTGAGACCGATTCCCGGCGTGGTGTAATCGCTGTAGCCACTTGGAAACTCTGCGAGTCAGGGCATAATCCGGTCAGACGTTGGTAAGTCAACAAAGCTACGATCCAACGTCACGCTTGATTCCATTATATCGCTCGGCCCTTGACGCGCGGCGTGCCTGCTCTATGTCGGGGCCCCGGTACAAACGTTCGGGAATTTGTCCCAGTGTCGAATCGTGCAGCTGATGCGACTCGAGCCCTAGAATTGCTGAAAGCTCATGATGAGCGGCCGCCACTTGTTCGGGTCGATTCGGTTGCGATCTCCGTCCATTAAAATCGATGCATCGAGATGCACCCGCGGAATCCGCACTTCGAAAATGACGATCCGTCCGCGCTGTGCTGCATCGTCCTGCGCTACGTTATGGATCGCTTCGACCTTGGATTCGAGCTGCACGGGACATTCGAGGACGCAGGGTGCAACAACCGTTTCGGATCGAACAGGCGTTAACCCCGAGATTCCGAACTTATCTGGTTCATAGCGATAGCCACGGCGCACTTTTGTCTCGGGAACGGGATTCGTGCCGGTGGTACGGGCCAGGCGATTGACCGACTGTACGAGGTCGACCGAAGGCAGATTGAGAACGCACTCGCCAGTGCGTCTTATGTTTTGCGGCGTTTTGGATACCCCGGCCAAACCAAGTATCGAGCGCCAGCCGAGCCAAAACGCCGATGACATCGGCGCCAGATTGTACGAGCCATCTTCGTTGACGCTGCTGATCAGCACGACGGGCGTACCAAAGTACAAAATCGAAGAGTTCGCAGGTGATATGCATGATCGTTTCTCCTTTCTTCTACGGCCCAGTTGTAACATCGGTTTGAAGCGATCTATTGCTTAGAACCCCAACGGGCGTGATTTGTGAAATCGAACCAGCGCGCTAATATTTAATATTCAAACGCAGACTTTTCACAATCGCCCGCCCCCGGGGTTTTAAGAGACATATGGCGCCCAAAAAGTTGCAAATACCGCTTCCCTTCGAGCAAATCATGCAACGCCACGAACGGGAGATCCTGCGCTATTTGCTGCGCCTGACAGGCAATGGCGCGGACGCTGCGGACTTGTTTCAAGAAACCTGGCTGCGCGCGTATCGCGCCTATCCGCGCCTTGAGCCGGAGAGCGAGATCAGGCCGTGGCTGTACGCGATCGCGGTCAACTTATGCCGCAATCGGGCACGTGACGGTGCGCGCCGAGCGCGCGTGATCGTGGCCGTTGAGGAGAAAAGTCCGGCAGGGGAGCGGATCGGGCAAAGCCCATCGTGGGTTTAGTGAAAACGAAGGTTACGCGGCTGTGCGCATGCGCGAGCTGATGGCTTCACTCCCGCCGAAACAACGCGAAGCGCTGCATCTGCGCTGCTTCGCCGGTCTGAACTACGCGGAGATAGCCGCCGCGATGGACTGCTCAGAACAGGGGGCGCGGGCGAATGTTTCCCAGGCGATAAGAAAAATTAAGTCAATGTGGTGATGTTTATGAAAATCGAAAAAATTATCGGGTCAATCGGCAGGGAATTCGAAGAACATGGAATCGACGCATTGTTGCGTCGCTCTCGCAGTCGGGTCGATCATGCGCTGAAGCATGTTCGGCGCCCTGACGCGGCAGTGGGCATTGTAAAATCACCGTTGGGTGATCTGCTCGTGGCCATGACGGGCCGCGGCATCGTGCTCAATCATTACTTGCTGGACGGTGACGACCTCGCAGTTACGATTGCAAAACTTCGAGTCGAACTGGATCTCGTCGACGATCGACGGACGATCAATGAAGTCAGCGAGGAGATTCGCCGTTATCTGGCCGGAGAGGCAAAAGCGCTGCGTCAGAAAGTCGACTTCACTCTGGTGGCCAGTGCGTTCCAAAAGAAAGTTTTGCATAAGCTCCAGGAAGTCCCGCGCGGCGCTGTGGTCAGCTACCAAGCTTTGGGCGCCGCAGCCGGAGCGCCGAAGGGAGCGCGGGCCGTCGGCAATGCCATGCACAACAATCCGGTGCCGATCTACGTTCCGTGCCATCGTGTGATCGCTTCAGGCGGCAGGATCGGTGGATATGGCGGCGGCATCCCGCGTAAGTTGCAATTGCTGCGGAGCGAAGGTTTTGTCCTGGCGGAGGCGGCTGTGCGCCTTCCCGACAACGTCGTCTGGGGCCACAAGGGAACCAAAATCTATTGTCGGGTCACTTGCCGGACCGCTGCGCGCGTCGACCGGGCGCGCATCTTGATTTTCGCTGACGCTACGGAAGCGAGACAAGCAGGCATGCGCCCGTGCAAAATCTGTCAGCCAGCCTAGAGATTGGCCTTGAGACTGCAACGGACAGGACGAGCGAAGCGCTCCAAGACCGGTGACACGGACGGCATCGAGATCAATCTGCCGTTTAAGTCACCGTATGATTGGCAGACGATCATTCGATTTTACCAGACGCATCTGATTCCCGGGTTGGAACGGGTCACGGCAAAGTCGTTCGAGCGAGTGTTTTACAGCGAAGGCAAGACTGGAATTGTTCGCATAGAAACGATGGTCGGCGTGCCGCAGCTCAAAATTCGAATCGCGCCTGATGAGCCCAAGATAAAAATAGATGTCGTGCAGCGAGTAAGAAAAATGTTCGATTTGGACTGTGATCCCATGTTGATCGAGAGGAGCTTTAGGCGAATTCCTCTGCTCGCAAGTCTTTGCCACCGCTATCCGGGTTTACGACTGGCGCGAGGATGGGATCCGTTCGAAACGGCAATCTGTTCGATCCTGGGGCAATTGGTTTCGGCACAGCAAAGGGCAAATCTTGTCGGCCAACTCGTCCACAACTATGGAGTGGCGATCGCGCATCCATCGTCGGGAGAAAACATGCGATTGTTCCCCGAAGCCGACGTTTTGGCGAAGGCCGATCTGAGCGCGGTTAGAACCACGATCGCGCGCCGCGAGGCGATACGCGACTTCAGCCGGCGCGTGCTGAGCGGCGCTATTTCTCTTTCCGAATCTCAAGATCCCGCAGCGTTTCGCAAGTCGCTGCTCGACACGAAGGGTCTCGGCCCGTGGTCCGCTGAGTATATCAGCCTTCGGGCCATCGGTGACACGGATGCGTTTCCCAAGACGGATTTGATTCTTAAGCGCGCTCTTTTGCTTCATCCTGATCTGGATTTGGAACCGATCAAACCTTGGCGATCCTACGCGGCAACTTATCTGTGGAAGGAATTCACTCAAAGTCTGTCCAAACGCAAAAAGGAGAAAAACGATGACGCTATTTTACAAAGAGATCGAATCCCCCGTCGGCAAGCTCAAACTGGTCGCAAGCTCCAACGCTTTGGTCGCGGTTCTCTGGGAACGCGAGTCCCCAAACCGAATAAAGCTTGATACTGGGACGTTGGATCCGCAGCACTCAATATTGCTGGAGACCGAGCGACAACTTACGGAATATTTCTCCGGCGAAAGAACCGAGTTCGATCTTCCGCTTCAGCCCGACGGTAGCGAGTTTCAGAAAAAAGTCTGGCGGGCCTTGAGAGAAATACCGTTCGGTCAAACCAGGAGCTATATCGATCTCGCAAGGGCGATCGGTTCTTCCAAGGCTGCTCGCGCTGTCGGCGCTGCCAACGGCAAGAATCCTTTGTCCATCATCGTGCCATGTCATCGGGTCGTTGGTGCGGACGGATCGCTTACCGGCTTCGCGGGCGGGGTCGAGACGAAAGCCGCGCTTCTGGCTCTCGAAACCCGTTCCACTGTATCAATGAATTGCTGAGAGAAATTTTCGATGAAAATCCCATCGACAATGGGTGAGCGCGACATTGATTGGGAACATTCGCGGTCACAGCTCGACGAACGCGGATTTGTGTTGATCCCTGGCGTGCTCACGAAGAATATCTGCAAAGAAATGGCCGGCTATTACGCCGAGGATCATCGATTCCGCTCGCGGATCGAGATGTCGCGCTATTCGTTCGGTCGGGGCGAGTATAAGTATTTCAATTATCCGTTGCCCGAGCTCGTGCAACAGCTTAGAGCAGCGATTTATCCGCAGCTCGCGCCGCTTGCCAACCAGTGGAACGAACGCCTTGGCGGCAAAACGCCTCGCTATCCTGAAAAGTTTGCGGACTTTCTTAACCAATGTCATCGTGCCGGTCAAAAGCGTGCAACGCCCTTGCTTCTCAAATATGGCACCGACGACTTCAATTGTCTGCATCAAGATTTATACGGCGAAGTCGTCTTTCCTTTTCAGGTGACCTGTTTCTTGAGTCAGCGCGGCAAAGATTTTGACGGCGGCGAATTTGTCCTTGCCGAGCAACAACCACGCCGGCAATCCCGTGTTGAAGTGCTCACTCCCGAGCAGGGCGATGCGGTCATCTTTTCAGTTCATCATCGACCCGTTCGCGGCGCGCAAGGTTATTATCGCGCCAACCTTCGTCACGGTGTCAGCACCGTGCATTCCGGCGAGCGATACACCCTGGGAATTATTTTTCACGATGCAAAATAGGAAGATCGACACACATTTAGGGGGGCTATGCCCGAGGACTTTCCGCCGCAGACAACCCCCGGCGCGTGTGGGGAGTGCCTAGCTGAGGGAACTGTTGAGCTTGCGCTTCGCGAGTGCGGAATCGTGCGGTCACAAACCGTGTGAGATGGGTATCACATCGCGGCATTTTGCCGCGGATCTCGGGTCACATCACGACGCCAACGTCAGAAGATGTTAGTCGGAGTTTTTACGCTCGTCTCGATTATCATGGCTTGTGATTGGATGTCTCACGATATGAGAGAACGTATCAGCATGCTATTTTGAGCGGCTTTTCATTATCAGAGTGCCCAAAACGTGTCTAACGGAATCCTAATAGATCATGAGCGAGTTGATTGGCCGCTGGAAATCTAGAACAGGAAAGGATCTCGCCGATCATGCGTGTTTCTCAGGCAGTGCCACCATGAGTGAAGACCTTATTCGGAAAGCGAGATGGTTCCACGCTACGAAATCAATCGCGTGATGGACGGAAATCGAACCTGCAGTTGGAACGGAACACGCGCCACCGTAGAGCGACGCCGATCCTTATAGCATCGCTGTTACGTCGAGCTGGATGAGCGTTTTTCCGCGCAGATCCGAAGTGTTCATCACGTGCCGTGCGGGGCGATTGTCTTCGTCGGGAAACATCGCCGCCCACTCTTTGTTGACGAACTCGCGGTGCTTGAAATCTTTCAGATAGACGATCACTTTAGCGATGCTGTCGGTGGTGCCGCCGGCGGCTTCGATGATGTTTTTCATGTTGATGAAGGCCTGCGCGATCTGTTTTTTCGGATCGTCGGACACTCCCGGCTCTTTGGGGTCGCGGCCGTTGATGACCGAGGGAAAAATCTGATTTCCCATTCTTACGCAAACCGGTATGGGGTTGTCGCCGTGCTTGGGCGCATTCGGAACTTTAATCACTTCCCGTTTCGTCATCGTTGGCTCCTCGTTCGAATCATTTTGGCTTGTCGCTGCGGTTTATTTTTTTGTCTCTTTCAGCACTTCGTTAAGGAGCTTGCGCACCGGCTCTATGTCGCTCCATTCCGGACGGCTGTCGAGATCCATATATTTCTCTCCCGGTTTGCGCCTGATGTCGGGCGGCACGTCGTCCTTGGGGATGTCGTTTCGCCGTGATTCGGCCGGCTGGACTTTCGCCAAGACTCGCTGCAATTCGGTCTGCCCCTCGCGGGACAATAACCAGTTGATAAAAACCTTCGCGGCATTGGGATGAGGCGCGTTTTTCAAGACGGCCAGGTTGCCCGACTGTGAAACCAGACCGGCGCCTTCCTTCCAATCGACGTCAAGGGAATCGATCGGCAAACCCTGGCGTTTGCCGATTTCGACGTCTTCACTGCAAAAAAAACAGATGGCGAACTTGCCCTGTGCGAGCCAATCGGTTGCCTGGCGCGAATAGCGCGTCATCGTCGGATCCATCTCGCCGAAGACTTTTTTCAGAAAAGCCGGACCCAGCTGCGGGTTGTGATACCAAAAAAGCATGTTGCCATTGCCGGGTCCCGCGGTTCGGACATCCCGGGCGACGATTTTGCCCCTCCATTTCGGATTGACGAGATCCCAGTAGGATTTGAACTCTTTTTTCTGCTCTTTGACAAGATTCGTGTTCATTCCCAGTTGTTGCTCCGCGACACTGAGATAGCGCAATATGTAGGTCTTCTCCGGATCGGTGTAGACATGTCCTTCGTACCACTTCGATTCATCAACGACTTCGGGCAGAAGGAGCAGGGGGCGAATCGGGTCCAGCCCCTTGATTTGCATCAGCGACTGGGTTGAACGGACACCGAAACTGAAGACGTCGGCGATATATTTCTCGGCTCGACGTTCGGCAATCAACCGGTTAGTGATATCGGCGGCCTGGCCGGCGACGGAGATGACTTTGATCTCGGGATATTTTTTCTGAAAGGCAAAAAACACGCCGTCGTATCCGGCCTTGGTATAAACGGCGACTTGTGCTTCTTTCTTGGCGGCGTCGACCGCCTTTTCCCATTCACCTTGCCAGTTGGGACTCGGAGCCGCCGCCGACACATTGGTGAAAGAAAACGCCAGCAGGGCGACCCAGCCAAATAGTCGCAACAGCAGTGCGCCGCTCATCTCGATAAACCGCATGACAAACTATTCCCAGGACGGGACTTGGTGCTTCATGACGATTTCTTTGCCGGTCTTGCCGGACTCGACGATGGCCAAACAAACTTCCAATGTTGCTTCGCCCCAGCGTCCGTCGTGCGACACCGGCCGGTTGTTCTTCACCGCCTCATACAACTCCGTCACTTCGGCTTGGCGGCCGCGCATCACTTTTTCCAGGGAAACTTCCCATTTCTTGTTGTCGCCATATACAAAGATGCCGTCTTGCGATTGGCGCATATCGCCTTTTTCACAGGAGACCACGGTCAAGCCGAAGAACGACTGGTGGTGCACCGGCGCGTCGTGACCGGCGCCCCAGATCTGCCAGATCGACGGCCATTTATCCGACCTTTGGCCGTAGCGCATCTGTTCCTTTTGCTCTTCGAGGACCTTGTCGACGTTGTCGCCGCCAATGCCGCTAAGGTTGGTTCGCATTTTCAGATTCGTGTCGGGGTCGCGCGGCTGTCCGCCCTCGCCGGTCCACCACATGAGCTCGGCGGTGTCGAAGAACCCATAGCCGTTGTAGACCATCGTCGCGGGAACGCCGTCTTCGAATTCGAAAAAGCAGGAATACGCGCCGACGCCGGGACGGATTTTGTCCCAGGCGCCCGTCCACGCTCTCACCGTTTTTACCTTGCCGCCGCCGATCAAGCGCACGACGTCTACCTGATGCGGCGTTTGATTGAAAATGAGTCCGTTGCTGGTGACCAATTCATGGGTCGGCCAAGGGCGATACATGAATTCGTTGAAGTTCCAGGTGTTGATCATGCGCAGGGGACCGAGCTCGCCGCCCTTGACGATTTCCCGCATCTTGCGCACCGGAGCATCGAAACTGTGGGTGTGACCGCACAACAATTTGATCTTGTACTTGTCGGCGGTGTCGTTCATTTTTTCCGCATCTTCGATCGTCAACGCCATGGGTTTTTCGACGATGACATGCTTGCCGTGTTTCGCCGCGATCAACGTATGCTCGGCGTGCATTTCCGGCGGCGTGGCGATGTAGACCGCATCGACGTTTCGGCTCTTACACAGATCTTCGATATTGTTGTAAGTCTCCGCGTTGAATTCCTTTTCAAAAACATCCAATGCGTGACTGCGCGGATCCGCGGCGCCGGTGATCTTAACGTACGGCAGTTTTGTGATGCCCGGTTTCTCGGAAAAAATTCTCGTTACGGCCATGCCGACGCCGACGAATCCTAAACGTAAAACGTCATCCATAATCCCTCCGCGTTGTTCCTTTGTGTTTCAGTATTCCGAAACTTCTAGGCTCTCGCCTCAGCGGCGATGCCATTGCAGATTTCTTTCCAGTTAGCATCTTTATTGACGACCGCGCTGTAGGCGAAAAGATGAGACAAATTATTTGCCGCGGGATCCCTGATCACGTGCTGGGGATCGCGGCCGGCTTCCACATCCTGAATGCCTTTCAACATGAGCTTGCGCGCCACGACGATGGCGGCATCGGACGATGTCACGAGATGCTCTTTGGTGCGGTCTTGAATCGCGCCGGCGCCTTCGGTGACGCAGACATCCTGAACTTGGAAAACCAGCCCGATGCCGCTGTAGCTCTCGTCTTTCATCGACTCCCGATCTTGCATGTAGCGGTTCGATTTGTTTCGCACCGGCCGGTAGCCTTCGCTGAGCTCCAAGCGATTGCGCCGCTGCTCCTCGGCGTTCAGCGGACGCTCGCGGTGAAAGATGATGATGTATTTCCAATGATGCGTGTCGTCGATGGGCACATGCCAGTTCATCAGGTAGCCTTCGTGACCGTTGAACTGTCCGGGAGGAGCGGAAAGATTCGGCATGACAAAATTGCCAACGCGCAGATATTTTTTGTCCGCGCCGACTTTTCTGGTCTTGCAAACGCGCAATCCGAAATCCGTGAGATCTGCTTCAGTGGTCTCGATACCACCCGGAGCGCCGCCTTGCCCGGAGAATTTTACCGGTTCGACGCCCGGCCCGCCGGTATCGCGATACTTGTTAAAATGGAGGTAGGACAGGTGCATGAGATCGATGTTGCCCTCGTTGCCCTGCAGATAGTTACATTCCTGGTAAATCTTCGTGACGTAGACATGATCGAGGGGCACGGTGAGATAGCCGTAGTTGGGAATCAACGGTGGTTTGCCGGGCCCCATGTAGGCGAAGATCACGCCGGCCCGCTCTTCCACCGGATACGCGTTGTGGCAGATCGATTCGCGAAAACCTTTGCCTCCATCAATTTCTCCCGGCATGTCGATGACCTTGCCGTCCACATCGTAGAGCCAGCCATGATAGATGCAGCGGATCCCGCCGTCTTCGAGTCTGCCGTAGCTCAGATCGGCGCCACGGTGCGCGCAGTGAAGGTCGATGAGACCGAGCTTCCCCTGATCGTTGCGAAACAGGACGAGCTCTTCGCCAAATAATTTAACTGGCAGGGGAGGAGCGCCTGGCGGCAGCTCTTCAGAGAGAGCCGCAGGCTGCCAGTAGCGGCGCATCAACTCGCCGCAGGGAGTTCCCGGTCCGGTTCTTGTCAATAATTCATTTTCTGCTTCGTTCATAAACGTGATCTCGGGGCTTTGTGACCGTCGTGAATTAGGATCATTTAGATAACCACTCGGACATATTCCACTTCTGCCAAGTCTCTTTGCGGCGCAAGTCGCTCAACTTGTTGACCGTCGGAAAGTCCTTCAACCGTTCGAACGGCCGGCAGCCGTTGATGATCAGCCGCTTGTACGGCTGCGCGGAGTGACCCGCTCTCTGGTCCGTCGTCCGCATCGGATCCAACAACCAGGCGCTCTGCGTGACGCTGACGCGCACACCGGTGATCGGATCGAAGCGCGTGCCGATGGCCCAGAGAACTTCCAAGGGATCTTCCGGGTTAACGTCTTCGTCGACCAGGATAAACAACCGGCTCGGTGGCTTCACCTTGTCGATGACTTTCATGATGTTCGTGACGTCATGCTCGCTTTCCTGATGCACGCTGATCACCACCGCGCCCATTTTTACCGTGTCGGTGACACGCCGCACCGGCAATCCCTCTTTGAGGAGCCGGTCGCCGAGCCGAGTAACGGTGCGCATGGGGAGCGAAAAGGAATAGGCGTCGCGATGCGGTTTGAATGGCGGAGCGCCGAAAAGAATCGGATCGTTTCTATGATAGAGCGCTTTCACTCGCAGCACGGGTTCCAGGACGCCGCCGGGAGCGTAATAACCGGTCCATTCGCCGAAGGGTCCCTCGGGTCGGGTTTCGACTTCCGGCGACATGACTTCGCCTTCGATGGCGATTTCGGCGCGCGCCGAAATCGGCAAGCCGGTGACCGGTCCTTCGATAACTTCGATGGGTTCCCCCATGATAAATCCGGCGAAATCGTATTCCGGCACGCCCGGTGGACATCCAGTGGAACCCGATGCCGTAAGAAAAATTATCGGTTCGGGACTCAAAGAAACAGCAACCGGCGCTGCTTTGCCCTGCTTCCAGTACTTGCGCACGATCGCGGCGCCGTCGTTTTCCGGCTCGCAGAAAAATCCGGTGGTGTTTCGATCATGACGCTGCAGCCGATAACTGCCGAGGTTCACCCAACCCTTGTCGGGATCTTTCAATATGACCGCTAAGCCGGTGCCGATGTATGCGCCGCCGTCGAGCTCGTGCCAAATCGGCACGGGAATTTTGAAAAGATCGACATCGGCGCCGTTTTGCACGTTTTCCAGAATCGGTCCATCGGCGACGACTTTTGGCGGGATCGGTCGATAAGCATCCCATCGCGCCCGCCAAGTCTTCATCGCGTCTAGTTCGGACGAATCCGGGTCCATGCCCACGCCTAACAAGGATCGGCGCTGCGTCGAACAGACGTTCACCGCGATGCGAAAGTTGGGTGGATATCCTTCGATGCGATCGAAAAGAAGCGCCGGCCCGCCCTTTTCGAATGCTATTTCCGAAATCGCGCCAATTTCGTATTTCAGCGCCGCATTGCTGACGCGCCGAAGATCTCCGAGGGTCTCTAATCGATCCAAGAATTGACGAAGGTCGGGAATCATAGCTGCCTCCAGACGTTTTGTTTCCTGGCGGAACGTTGCCGGCGATTACTCACCGACGCCACGCCGCAGATCATTAAAAAATGACGTCTTATATCGTAAAACATCATCTCGATACACTAATCCAAGCTTTTCTCCCTTGTCAAGAAATGTGCGTCGACTCTTTTGCAAAAACAAGTTGGCGGGCTCTCGGTGAGCTCGCTGAGTTTCGCATTCATGAAAGACATCAAAGTCGATCCGACTCAGCAGTCGTGAGGATGCTGCGATCTTTGATTGCGCCAAGACGGGCTGATGATCATCGGTAAGCTCATGCGAGTTCTTGACACCAAGAAAGCGGCTGGAGTAGTGTCGCTGAGACATCGTCCTGCGGTGTGAGACAACTAGAAATCGCATTGAATTACGAAAGGAACTCCTCAATGTCAGCGAAAGAGCTGGAAACGTACGCAAAATATGAGCGCTATTACGACGCGGCTGGAATTCGCACGCGCTGCTTTGAAAAAGGCGAGGGAAAACCGGTGATACTTTTGCACGGCGGCGGCGGCCACGCTGAAACCTGGGTGCGCAATCTCATCCCGTTGTCGGAAAAATTTCGTGTTCTGGCGATCGATTATCTCGGTCATGGGTACACGGATAAGCCGAAGATCACCTACAATCTCGATGCATTTTCCAAACATCTGGTGGACTTCATGGACGCGGCGGGCATCAAGAAAGCGCACCTGGTGGGCGAGTCCCAAGGCGGCCAAATCAGCGTGTTGACAGCCCATGAGCATCCCGAGCGCGTCGACAAGCTGGGTCTTATCGTCGGTGGTATTCCGTCCAACGAGCACGGCTACATGTCGGGGCAGAATCGTCTCCAGGAACTCAACCGCGAAGCGACTGGCATGCCGACGAAGGAAACTATCCGCAAGCGGATGGAATGGTTGTTTCACGATCCGAAGACCTTACCGGACGAATTGGTCGATATCAGGCTCAAAATCTACAGCCAGCCGGATTTTCAGCATGTGCTCCAGACCCGCGATCGAACGATTTATAATTTGATCGACAAGATCCCCAAGCTGCAAGTGCCGATACTTTTCTTCTGGACGACCCACAATCCGACTTGCCCTTGGCCGGTGGCCGACAAGGTTCATCAGTCCGTGCCCGGGTCGAGATTCGTGCTGGTCGACAAGTCAGGTCACTGGCCGCAGTATGAGCGCGCCGATATATTTAACCGCACGCTGTTGGAATTCCTCGAAGGCAGTCAGGATTCGGTTATGATTGACACTTATCGGAAGCTCTATTGGCAATAAGGTATTAGGGTCGGCAAAACTCGGTCTACTTTGCTTGGCGCGTGTTGTGTTCATTGCGAGCCACGAGGTCGTGAATGGGGTTGAGACGGTTTAAATCATCACAGACAGCAATACTCGAACTTCTACTCGTTGCGGCGTCGGTCCTCCTTTCTGCGGCTTTGTCGTATGCGGGGGAAGCGCGCCAAACCCAGGCGGATGACTGGGACAAAGTTTTGGCTCGGGCGCGTCAGGATGGCCGCGTCACTCTGGGGTCAAACGTCGGTACGCCGGAGTTTCGGCAAGGCGTCACCACGGCGTTCGCAAAACGGTATGGCATCACGGTGGAAATCCGCGTGCTCGAAGGCGCGGAGCTCGTAGCCGTAGCCGGACGAGAGTGCGCCGCCGGCCGCGCAAGTATGGATGTTCTGCTGAGCGGATTGAGTGAATTGATCACGCTCCATCCAAAGGGTTGCCTGGCGCCCGTGAAACCCAAGTTGCTTCTGCCCGAAGTCGCTAATGGAAAGTACTGGCGCGGCGGCAGTCTGAAATTCAACGATCTCGAAGGGCAGTATCTGCTGCAGCTTTCAGAATTTGCATCCTTCGGAAGACTGCTGTTCAACACCGATCAAGTCAAGCCTCAGGAGTTACGCTCCACCGTGGACCTCCTCAACCCCAAATTCAAAGGCAAGATCGCGGGATTCGATCCTCGAATCAGCGGGGCTGGGCAGGCCACCGCGGCATATTTGCTGACGATGTTCGGCGAAGATTATGTCCGTAAACTATATCTCGGTCAGTCTCTGGTTTACTCCACGAATCACCGTCAGCTCTCAGATTGGATTGCGCGCGGAACGTATTTTATGGCGCTGGGCGTGCAAGAGCGAGGCTTCGAACCATTCATGAAGGAAGGCTTTCCCTTGAAGGTTCTCAACAGTCTCGACGATGCACCCGGTTATCTGCTTGGCGGATCGGGCGTGGTGAAGGTGATGAAGGACGCGCCTCATCCTGACGGGGCTATCGTCTTGCTAAACTGGCTGGCTTCCAAAGAAGGTCAAGAAATTTGCTCCCGTACGGTCGATCAACCGAGCCGCCGTGTCGATGTGCAATTGGATGACGTTCCATCCTATCTTTATCCCAAACCCGGAGTGAAATACCTCGATACCTATTCCCACGATTTCTACACCAAGAAGCGCCCCGAAGTGATGAAAGTCTTAAACAATCTTCTGGGGCGGTAGACCCGCGCCCAACAAGGCTGATCGAGCGTCGTATAGAGTTCGCATCCATTTGGCGCGATTCATGCCGCAATCACCTGCCAAGGTCATACTGAGCGTCGACGGTCTCAGCAAATATTACAGCGGCGTTTGCGTGCTCGACCAGGTAAGCTTTGACGTCTACGAGCGCGAGATACTCGTGCTGTTGGGACCGAGCGGCTGTGGCAAGAGCACGACGCTGCGTTTGGTAGCCGGATTGGAGCGGCCTGACGGCGGAGTCGTTCGGCTGAAAGAAAATATTGTCGTCGACGCTCAATCAGGTGTCTTCACCCCCGCCGAAAAGCGCAACATGGGAATGGTCTTTCAAGCCTTTGCCGTCTGGCCACACTTGACGGTGGAAGAGCATGTCGCTTTCCCGCTACTGGTTCGGCGCCGGTCGAAGAACGAGATCACCGAGAAGGTCGGTAGAGCCATAGAGTTTGTCGGTCTGTCAGGACTGGAAAAACGCTTATCCACGCAACTGAGCGGCGGGCAGCAGCAGCGATTGGCGTTGGCCAGAGCGCTCGTCTACGAGCCTGATATCTTGCTTTTGGACGAGCCCTTGAGCAACCTCGACGCGCAACTGCGCCAGCAAATGCGGTTGGAGCTGAAAAACTTACAACGGCAGTTGGGAACAACCTTCATCTTCGTGACCCACGACCAAGATGAAGCGATGACGCTGGCGCATCGGGTGGCGTTGATGCGAGACGGAAAAATCGAGCAATTGGGCAGCCCGGACGAGGTCTATGACAATCCGCAGAGTCTATTCGTTCATACTTTTCTCGGCACGAGCATCCGCTTCGAAGGCAAGTGGCGAGAAGACGGCGTAAGCCCTCATCTCGAATTGATGAATCGCTATCGCTTGAGACCCAACGCTCTCAGCGACAGGGCCAAGAGCATTGCAGTCGAAGGGCGAGCGCTTGCCGCGCTCAGGGCGGAAGATTTGCAGATCGTCGAAGAACGTCGTCCGCCGGAAGAAAATGAAATCGAAGCTGAAGTGTGCGATGTCATCAATCTCGGCGACCGCTACGAGCTGGCATTGAAGGCTTGCGACACGGAATTCGTCCTCGAAGTCTCGAAGCGGCACCGTGTGCACGTTGGCGAACTGGTTTTGCTCGCCGTCGACGGCGCGAGGATACGAGTATGGCCGATGTAAGCATCTCGGCGCCGAGCCGGGCGGTTTGGCGGCAGCCTTCCCTCATCTGGGCAGGATTAGGATTGTGCGTGATCATAGCCGCGCTCACGCTGACTCCGGTCCTGTTTATCATCTTCAACAGCTTCAACGCCGCCCCTCCCAGTGAAGATTGGCGCTTCGGATTCGACGGTTGGCGCGAAGCCTTCGGCAGCCCACGTACGCTGGCCGCTATCGGCTACACATTTATCCTCAACATACGATCCGTGGTGGCGATCGCGGTGGCGTTTCTGTTTTCCTGGTTGCTCGTGCGGGTGCGAATTCCCGGCGGTAATTTCATCGAGTTCTCGCTTTGGATCGCTTACTTTCTGCCGTCGCTGCCGCTTGCCTTGAGCTGGATCTTGCTGCTCGATCCGAATTACGGTCTGATCAATCAATTTCTCAAACCGTTGGGGATCGGTTTCAACATTTATTCCCTTTTCGGTATCGCTTGGATTCATCTGACGGCGACGACAATTCCAATCATGACGATTTTATTGGCGCCCGTACTGCGCCAACTCGACGCATCGCTGGAAGAGGCGGCACGCATGTGCGGCGCCGGGTCGTGGCAAACCTTTCGGCGCGTTTTGATCCCGCTGCTAAGTCCGGCATTGTTCACTGTGTTTTTGGCTTCATTGATCCGTGGTCTCGAAGCCTTTCAGGTCGAGTTATTGCTCGGCAAACCCATCGGCGTGTTCGTTTACGCTACACGAATTTACGATCTCATCCAGTGGGAGCCTCCATTGTTTCCTCAGGCCATGGCGCTCAGCACGTTGTTTCTCGGACTGCTCTTCGTGCTTGCTTTGTTTTATCAGCGCTTTACCAGCAAGCGGGCGTTCGCGACGATTTCCGCCCGGGGGGTTTCCTTTCGCCTCATGGACATCGGCCGGATCCGTTACGTGATCGCCGCGCTGCTGATTGTGTTCGTTGCCATCAGCGTTTACCTTCCTCTCGTGGTTTTGGTTGTCGGATCTTTGATGAAGCTCTTCGGTTTCTTTGCGATCAAGGATCCTTTCTCGACGCGTCACTGGACACTGGTGCTCGGTGATCCCGTATTTCTCTCGGCGATACGCAACTCGATCGTTCTCGGCGTTGGCACCGCGAGTATCGGTCTGTTCTGTTATTGTTTGCTCGGTTACGTGTTAGTCAGGACAGAGGTCGTCGGCCGCTCGCTGGTAAATCTTTTGGTCTGGTTGCCCTGGGCGATTCCAGGCATCCTGCTCGGTTTGGCATTTCTGTGGTTATTCCTATCGGCGCCGATGTTTTCGCCTCTGTATGGAAGTTATCTGGGTCTTGTGCTGGTGCTGCTGATCAAAGAGATGCCTATCGGCGTGCACATGACCAAAACGGCCTTCGTGCAAATATCCGAAGAGCTCGAGCAGGTCGGACGGGTCTGCGGCGCGCCATGGTTTTATAATTTCCGCCGTATCGTTGTGCCGCTGATTTCCCCAGTGTTGGTCAGTGTCTTCGCCATCGTATTTATGGGCGCGGTGCGCGACATCGACACGATCATTCTCGTCGGCACGGCAAGCACCAGGCCGTTGTCGATTCTCATGATGGAGTATTCCATGGCCGGCGAGATGCAGGCGGCGTCGATCCTTGGGGTGATCTTGAGCTTATTCGCCATCGTGATTGCGCTGGTTTCCAGAAAAATCGGTTTGCGCAGCGCCGCCTAAAGGACGTTTGCTCGACAAATGATAGACGGTGCTTGCCGGTGGCGAAATAAGCTCGAAGGCTAACCGAAACAATTCTTGCCGGCAGGAGGAGATCGATGAGCTTCAAATCCATGGGAGATTTTGAATTGGTTCGCAACCAAGGAGGCGCAAACGATCTACGCACAGAACGTCTTACAACCGAGCCGGCGAACCGATGTTCTCGTCAAAGAGATTCCCGATTATTTAATTCCAAAGCCTGGGGTGAAATATCTTGATTCGTATGGCTATGAATTCTACGCCAAGAAACGGCCCGAGGTGATCAAACGCGTGATCGATCTCCTTGGGCGCTAGACCAAAATCAGGAACAAGAGAAAACATATGAAAGCGTTCTTCGCCGTGAGCGTAACGATTCTATTCATGGGGTTCGCGCTTCCAACCCGCGCGGAGTCGGCGGCCCCGGAAATTTGGCAGCAGACTCTAATCAAGGCCAAACCGGAGGGCAAGGTCGTGCTCGGCAGCGGCGTCGGCGTTCCGGCGTTTCGCCAGGGCACGGTCGCCGCTTTTGCGAAACGTTTCGGCTTCGACGTTGAAATGCGCGTGCTCGAGGGGGCCGAGTTGACCACTGTCGTGGGGCGAGAGTGTGCCGCCGGACGGCCGAGTATCGACGTTCTTCTGGGCGGCCTCAGCGAGCTGATCTCAGTCTTCCCTAAGGGTTGCCTGGCGCCGGCGAAACCCCGCCTGATTCTGGAGGAGGCCGCCAACCCAAAAAACTGGAAGGGCGGTGCGCTCAAATGGTCCGACCCCGACGGCCAATATTTCTTGCAAACATCCGATCAAGTCTACGGCTCGCTGATCGTCAATTCCAATCTCGTCAAAGCCAAAGAAATAATCTCCCTCAAGGATTTGTTGAAGCCGCAGTATTCAGGGAAGATCGCCGGCTACGATCCGCGCAAAAGCGGCGCCGGTCAATCGGATGCGACCTATTGGTATGCGGCGGTGGGCGAAGAGTTTGTCACCCGGCTCTTCGTCGATCAGAAAGTCGTTTACACCTCGGATCATCAACAACTTGCCGAATGGATCGCGCGCGGCGTTTACCTTGTCGGTCTGGGCAGCGTTGACCGGAACGTCGAGCCCCTGCGCCATGAGGGATTACCCATCGGCATTGTCGCTTCGTTGGCGGACGCGCCGGGCTACATCACCGGCGGGAGCAGCGTTATCAAAGTAATCAAAGACGCGCCGCATCCGAATGGCGCGACGATATTGCTCAACTGGTTGGCGTCAAAAGAGGGTCAGGAAATTTTTTCTCAATCCACCGGACACCCGAGCCGGCGCACCGACGTCGGCACGAAGGGAGTGCCGAGTCATCGCATACCGGTTCCAGGTACGGATTACCTCGACAGCTACACGTTCGAATTTTATTCGAAGAAACGGCCAGAGATCAGCCGGAAACTGGCGGAGCTGCTGGGTCGATAAGGATACCGGAAGTCGCGCCGGTTCGATCACGATCGCCGCGGGTGTTCACGCGCCGAGAAAATCCATGATCAGCTTGCTCACCAATTCGGGCTGATCGTTCTGCACCTGGTGACCGGCTTTGGCGACATAGTGAAATTTGACCTTCGGCAGCATACTTTCCAATTGCCTGCCGAGCTCCACCGGCGCAAAGCCGTCGTCCTCGCCCCAAATGCAGATCGTCGGAATGGTCAGCTTGGGGAGCGTGTCGCGCATGTCGTATTTCAGCCGCAGGTTGGGATCTTTCGTCAATCTCTGCTGGCCTTCTTGAAAGATTTTTCGCGCGTCTTCGGCGCCGGCACGATTGGCGCAGTCGTTGCGCACTTTGACCAACGCGTCGGTGATCAGGTTTTTGTTCCAGACGATGGTTTGCAGAAAAGCGCGCATAGATTTCTCTGTGCCGTCATAGGCGCGGATCGCGCGCATGCCCTCGGTCATCGGGATTTCCATCCCCATGGCGCCGGAGATTGTATTGCTGGCGATGAGAACGAGCTTGTCGACACGATCGGGATGTTCGAGAGCGTATTTCGCCGCGACCCATGCGCCCTGGGAGTTTCCGCCCACCACGGCCTTTTCAATGCAAAGCGTGTCCATGAACGCTTCGAGCTGATCGACCCGGCTTTGCACGCCTTCGCTCGCTGGATAGTAGGGATCGGTCTCACCAAAGCCGCCGACGCTGTCGAGAGCATAAACTTGAAATTTTGTCGCCAACGTCGGCATCAACTGAGCGAAACCGGCTTCACCTGATGAGCCCGGACCGCCGCCGTGACACAGCACAACGGCGGCGCCGTTGTTACCGCACTCGGTATAATGGGTGCGAATCCTTCCCGCCATCACGTTTCGAGAACGCAAAACAGTATCAGTCATAATCAGTTTCCTCCTGGCACGTCGAAAATCGAAGTGAATTGCTTGAGACGTTATGCGAACTAAGCCGACGCCAGATCCCAGTAACCCACGGCCATGCCGAGCAGGCCGCGGTAAAACGGTTCATAGGTGAGCAGCTCGGGCTTGCGGTCGCCAATCATGCCCATCAACGTAATCCACTGGCGCAGCTCGATCTCACCGTTTTGGATCAAGTCTTGGTTGGACAATCGCGCGAGCTCGCGGCCCCGGCCATCCTGCATGCATGCAAGAATTTTTCGATCGAAATCCTGGCAAATGGATCCGAGAGTGCAGGGACCTTTATAATGATTCCAAGGATAACCCGCGCTGAAGTGAGAGAGACCACCGGAGGCGTAGATCATCACGCGTTTTTCCGCGGGCAACGAACCGATCACTTTTTTTAAGGTCTCGCCGAACTGGTAGCAGCGCGCCGGGGTCGGTGCGGGGACATGGATGGCGTTGATGAAGATCGGCACGATGGCCAGGTTGCCGTTGAGCTGGAGATACTCCAGCGGCTCGCGATGGGCGTGTGAAATGAGATGATCCTTGGGAAATTTCGTCGAGTAGGCGAGGTCGATGCCGGATTCGACGCATTCTTCGAGCATCGTCCAAGCAGCGTCTGCGTCACAGCGATAGCGTCGGCCGGTTCGGCCATCGCGAAAAGCGGCGACGAGCTCTTTGCCGACATAAATGGAGAACTGCGGCAGGTTATTCTCCAGGAAATTTTCGTTCTGATCATCGCCGATCACGAGCAGGACATCCGGGCGCAGCGCATCGATCTTTTCGCGGAGAAAATTCAAGCCGTCGCGGATCTTCCCGTAGCGAGCCTCGTTGGCTTCGAGAGTTTCCTCGGCGACCTGCGGTTGATCCGGCGGTTCGACGCCGAATCGATGCTTGTAGTGCGAGCGCGTCTGTCCGCGGCGATCGTCCCAAACTTTAGGCTCGAGAAATGTGTAGGCGTGGGATGAGGCCATGGCGGCGATAAGTTTGCCCATTGCAACGCTCCGTGTCGATGGATTGGATTCGCTGGCTCGCCGGTGTTTCAGGCGCTCGCGTTCTGTTTCTGCTTCTCGGCGAGCATCATCGCCACTTCGACGATCATATCTTCCTGGCCACCGACGACCTTGCGTTTGCCGAGCTCGACTAAAATATCGCGGGCATCGACGCCGAACTGTTCGGCGGCTTTGTCGGCATGGAGCAGAAAGCTCGAGTAGACGCCGGCATAGCCCATCGTCAGGCTGACTTTGCCGATGCGCACCGGTTTCGGCATGATCGGGCGCACGACGTTCTCGGCGACGTCCATGATCTTCCACAAATCGATGCCGGTCTCGTAGCCCATTTTATCCAAGACGGCCGCGAGCACCTCCGTGGGCGTGTTGCCCGAGCCGGCGCCCAAGCCGCAGGTACAAGCGTCGATCCAGCGCGCGCCTTCTTCGATCGCCGCAACGCTGTTGGCGACGGCGAGCGAGAGATTGTTGTGGCCGTGGAAGCCGACGCCGATTTTCAACGCGGCGCGCAGCGCCGCGACCCGTTGCTTTACCGTTTCGGGCATGAGCGCGCCCGCGGAGTCGGTGACTAGGACCACGTCCGCGCCGTAACTTTCCATGAGCTTTCCCTGTTCGGCGATCGTCTCCGGCGACCCCATATGCGACAGCATGAGCATGCCGATCACTTCCATGCCCATTTGCTTCGCTAAGCCAATATGCTGCTCGGCAATGTCCGCTTCGGTGACGTGGGTGGCGATCTGCGCGACCTTGGCGCCGTAGTCCGCCGCCATCTTGAGATCGTCCTTGGTGCCGATCCCGGGCAACAGCAACACGGCGAGCTTGCCATGCTTAATCACCTCGGATGCCGCTTGCAGCAACTCCATTTCGGATTGTTTCGAGAATCCGTAAGTGATGGTTGAGCCGCCCAAACCGTCGCCATGGGAGACTTCGATCATTTCGACTCCCGCGTCGTCCAAGCCGCGCGCCACACTGCTGACCTGCGCCGCGGTGTATTGGTGACTTAGCGCGTGGCTGCCGTCCCGTAGCGAACTGTCCAAAATATGGATGAAGGTTTTCTCGCTCACCGTATAGCCTCCGCTGCTTACTTTTTCCAAGTGCCGGCGCGCAGGTGCCGGCCAATTTCTTCACCGACCTTGACCGCCGCCGAGGTCATGATGTCGAGATTGCCGGCATATTTCGGCAAAAAATCACCCGCACCCTCGACTTCAACAAAAAGAGTTACTTTCTTCTTGTGCTCGCCGTTCGCCAGCTCTTGAATCAACGGCTTCGCGCGCAGACGATAGCCGGGTACATACTGCTTGATGCGCTCGACCATGGATTCGATCGAGCGAAGGATTTTTACCGCGTCGGCATCCAGTAGGATGCCGTGCACGGTATTGCGCATCAGGATCGGCGGCTCGGCGGGATTCAAGACAATGATCGCCTTGCCGCGCGCCGCGTGGCCGATCTTCTCTAAGCCGCGAGCGGTAGTTTCAGTGAACTCGTCGATATTTTGCCTGGTGCCGGGGCCGGCGCTTTTGCTCGCGATGGTCGCGACGATCTCGGCGTACTCTACCGGAGCGACTTCGTCGAGCGCGCTCACCAGCGGCACGGTGGCCTGGCCACCGCAACTCACCAGGTTGACGTTGCTCGCGCCGACATGCTCGTCGAGATTGACCAGCGGGATGACGTAGGGCCCGACAGCGGCGGGAGTTAGATCGACGGCGATCTTGTTCGCGTGGCGCAAAAGTGGCGCGTGCTTCTTGTGAGCCGCCGCCGTGGTGGCATCGAAGACGATTTCAAAAGTTTCTTTCTGTTTGAGTAAGCCGTCGATGCCTTCGGCTGGTGATGGCCAATCCTTCTTGGCGCGCCCGCGCCAAACCTTCCGAATCGGGAACAATGCCAGCCATCAGCACGGGGCGCAGTAGGTTACTGCGCTTGAGTTTGTACATGAGGTCCGTGCCGATATTGCCGGAACCCAAGATCGCTGCGCGGACTTGTTCCATCGTTTTCCCCTATGCGAATCGAACTGAAACCGTGCCGAGGCCATCAAAGGATGCTTGCAGCAAGTCGCCCGCGCTCACGTCGGTGGCCGCGCAAAGCGCTCCCGGCATGACGATTTCGCCCGCGCCGAGACTTACGCCGAACTGTCCAACCGCATTGGCCAGCCACGCCACGGCGACCGCGGGATGGCCCAACACGGCGCCGCCGGCGCCGGTCTGCACGATGTCGCCGTTTTTTTCGAGCACCATTCCGACAAGCTTGAGATCAAACTGCGTCGATGCGCTTCGGCGAGTTGCCGAGGACGACGCGAGCGGAGGACGCGTTGTCGGCGATGGTATCGCAAAGCTTGATTTTCCAACCCTCGATTCGGCTATCGATGATTTCCAGCGCCGGCACGACAAAGCGGGTTGCAGCAAGAACCTGCGTTGGTGTAACTCCCGGTCCCTTCAATTCGCGGTCGAGAATAAACGCGATCTCCGGTTCGATCTTCGGCTGGATCAATTCACCGACCCGGAAAACCGCCGCGTCCTGCAACACCATGTTATCGAGGATGTGACCGTAGTCGGGCTGATCGACGTTGAGCATCTTTTGCATCGCCTTGCTGGTGAGACCGATTTTTTTCCCCACCACTTTGGCGCCATCGGCTTTTTTCATTTCGATCAGCGCCAGTTGAATCCGGTACGATTCTTCGGGGGCGATCTGCAGAGTATTTTTCCGTAAACGGCCGGAGCACACTCTTGTCTTTTTCCGCGCGATACAGTTCGCGCGCTTCGTGATGAATTTGTTCTTGAGTCAGTCCCTGCACGGTCAACGCTCCGATCTCACTGGGCTTTGGTTTTTATCGGGTTTCTCGTAACCGAGCTTTGTCGAGATCTCTTCCGCCGTCGCCACGACGAGCTTGCCGGCGCTGTGAATCTTCTGAGTGGATAAACGAGCCGACGGGGCGGCCACGCTGATCGCGCCCACCATGGCGCCGGTGTAGTCTTTGATCGGCGCGCCGACGCAACGCAGGCCGATCTCGATCTCTTCGTTATCGATCGAATAACCGCGTTTGCGGATCATGCGCAGCTCAGTCAGCAATAGGTTGAGTGTCTTGACGGTGTTTGCAGTATAGGGCCGCAAAACCTGATTGCGAAAGATATTCTTCACTTCCTGCTCGTCCAAACACGACAACATCGCCTTGCCGAGGGACGTGCAATAAGTCGGAATACGGCGGCCGACCCGAGAAGGCATGCGGAGCGCGTGAGGTCCCTCGACTTTGTCCAGATAGAGCACTTGATCCTCGTCTAACACCGCGAGATGGACCGTTTCCTTGGTCTCGTTCATGATGCGCGTCAAAAACGGCCGGCAAATCTCGCGCAAATTGAGATGCGACACCGCCTGATGGCCGAGTCGGAAGAGCTTGATGCCCAAGCGGTACTTGCCGTTTTCAGGATTCTGTTGGATCAGATCGTTATATTCTAAAGCCATCAAGATGCGATGCGCCGTGCTGCGATGCAAATGGGTTTTGGCGCCGATCTCGCTCACGCTCAGTTCTTGATGATCGAAGCCGAAGCAGTCGAGAATTTGTGCGGCCCGGTCGATTACATGGATGCGGTAGCGATCGGATAACGCCTTCGACGACCGTTGCAGCGCTGCATTTGTCCCCATTGGGGCGGAATTGATTGCTTGTCTCATATCCTAAGACCGTGTTTCGGATACTAGTAAAGGGTGTTCATCCTGTCAATAATCAATACGCTTGCGAATACCCATTGTCTGTCGAGTCGCTTGCTAATAGTCGCCACTCTATCTTGACAACCAGGCGCGCACGTAGATAAGAACCAGCGATGAGCGCTGGCGAAACGTGGATCTTATAGCAAAGGACACATGATCATGACTATCTGTTTGTCTCATGCCGGCACCGCAACGTACAGTTCCAACTCTCCCGCGAATAAGTTGCTGATCGGAACGGCGAATGGGGTCTACGCCATGCAACGAGAAGGTCCGCAAGAGTGGCGGTTGACTGAAAAAACTCTTGACGGTTGTCATGTCAGTACTCTCTTCGTTGAACCTGCGAGTGATCTCATGTTCGCGGGCGCATATAAAAACGGTATCTTCGCCAGCGCGGATTCGGGAAAAAGCTGGGAGCGACGCGACCACGGCCTCACGGAGAAGGACGTGTATTGCATCAACGCGGCGCGAACAGACGACGGGGTCAAACTCTACGCCGGAACCGAGCCGGCCCGTCTCTTCGAGAGCGACGATCTGGGTGGGACTTGGCGCGAGTTGACAACGCTCGGCGCCGTTCCCAGCGCTTGCGAATGGACTTTTCCGGCGCCACCGCACCATGCCCACGTCAAAAACGTTGCCATCGATCCCCGCGATCCAAGAAAAATATATGCCGGGGTAGAAGTCGGCGGACTTTTCAAAAGCGGCGATGGCGGTCAATCCTGGAAGGAGTTGAGTGGATTTTATGCCGACGTGCACCGGGTGGTGATCCGGCCATCAGAACCCGAATGGATCTATCTATGCACCGGTGACGGAATGTATTACAGCCGCGACGGCGGACTCAACTGGGACCATCTCACCACCAACGCGATGCGCATCGCTTACCCCGATCCTCTGCTGATTCATCCTAAGAATGAAAGTCTGCTTTTTATGGCCGGCGCGATCAGCACGCCGGGAACTTGGCGCAAGACCCATACCGCCGACTCGAGGATCGGGCGCAGCCGGGACGGCGGAAAGAATTGGCAGATCCTCCATCAGGGATTACCGGAGCATATACGCGGCAACGTCGAGGCGTTGGCGATGGAAGTTTGGAACGGTTCCACGGCGTTATTCGCCGGCACGAGCGATGGGGATGTGTTCCAGAGCGACGACGAGGGCGAGCACTGGAACAAGATCGCAACCAACCTGCCGCCGATTTGCAAGTGGGGTCATCAGCGAAATCTGCGGTAACGGGGTAACAACATGAATCGTCCGTCAGTGAGCTCACTATTCTTGATATTGCTACTTCTTGTCGCTTCCGCCGCGCGGACTCAGGAAAAACGACTGGAGCCTCTGCATATTTCCTACGTTTCGGTTTCCGCATCGCGCGCGCCGCTGTGGATCGCCCAGGAAATGGGACTCTATGAAAAATACGGCCTGGACGCGCGCCTCGTCGTCATTCGTGGCGCACAATTACCGATTACCGCCTTGGCGAGCGGCAACATCCAAGTCATTGCCGCACCGGCTACGGGCTCGATGGTGGCGGCGGCGCGCGGTTTACCCGTGGTTGTCATCGGCACTTTCGGGCCGTCCACCTTCAAGCTGGTCAGTCATCCGTCGATTACGTCGCCCCAGGATCTCAGAGGCAAAACGGTTGGCATCAGTCAGCCGACGAACACCGATGACTTTACCGTTAGGCGTTTGCTTTTAAAGTTCGGGTTGGTGCCGGGCAAGGACGTCAATATTCTCGGTACCGGCCTCACCGAGTCCGGCAAGCGGATCGCTCTGATGCTTCAAGGAGGAAGATTCGACGCCACCCTCGCGACCCCGGATACAATCTACGAATTGGAGTCCCGCGGCGGCAAAGTCAATGAACTCGCAGACACCGTCGATTTGGGAATCCACACGAGCATCAGCGACCTTTCGACCACGCGGGAATTTGTAAAAACCGATCGAAAAAAACTGCAGGCATTCTTGATGGCTTTCAGCGAGGCGATCTGGATCGGTAAAACCAACAAAGACGTTGCCCTCAAGATTTTTCGCAAGTACATGAGGACGGAGGACCCCAAACGGCTTGAGATGATGTACCGCAACTACATGATCAAGCAAATTCCGCCCAAACCCTATCCCATGGAAGACGCGATACAATCGGACATTGAAAATCTCAGCACGATCGTTCCCGAATTCAAAGGTAAAAAACCAGGCGACTTTGCCGACTCGACGCTGCTTAAAGAGATTGAAAGTCAAGGATTTTTCGCGCGGTTGTACCGCTAAGAAAACCCCAATAATATTTCTTGGATGACGTTCATGGCAGATAACAAGATGGTCGATACGATCAAACGCTCGCTGGAGGAATTCAATGCTTACCGTGCGGCGAATCCTGCCGGTACGGTCGATCTCAGCGGAGCTAACTTTTGCGGCGCGAACCTGCGCGGAGTGAACTTTCAGGGAGTAGATCTCAGAGGCGCGGACCTTTGCTGGGCCGATCTCAGCGACGCCGATTTGACGCGGGCGCAACTGGGCTGGTGCGACCTCTTTTGGGCCAATCTCACGGGCGCTAACCTCACTGGCGCCAACCTGAGCGGCGCGAACTTCTACGGCGCCAAGGGCTTAAAGCCAAGCGATTTTGAGCGAGTTGTCGCAGCCGCTCGGCAAAGCATCAAATTTGCCGAGTAGAATCCCAAGCGCAACCGGGAGACAAAATTGATGAGAGAAAATAGTCAGATTTCGTTTCCGCCGGGGAAACGGCTTGCGGTGACCGTTCATTTTCCCGTCGAATGGTGGAGCCAGCGAGACGAAGACGATCAGAAAAATTATTATCATGAATACGGGGCGAAGGTCGGCGCTTGGAGACTGCTCGATGTTTTCGATCGCGCCGGCGTCAAAGGCACGTGCCATCTGAGCGGCATGGTCGCCGAGCTTTTTCCCGCACTCGTTCGCGAGATCCTCCGACGTGACCACGATGTCGCCGGACATGGCTATGATCAGTCCACTCCTCAACGGCTGGCGGCCGCTGAAGAAGAACGGGCAGCGGTACGAAAGACGCTGGCGACGATTGAAAGCGCCAGCGGTTTTCGCCCGCGTGGTTGGGTCTGCACCGGGCGGAGGACCAGCAAAAATACGGTGCGGATTCTTGCCGAAGAAGGGCTCCTCTGGCACAGCAATCACGATCGGGGAGATCTGCCTTCGGTCGTCAACGTCGACGGCAAACTGATCCTGGACTGCCCGATTAACCGCTACATGAATGTCGATGAGCGGAGATTTTTAGGAATGGATGGCAAAGGGCCGCCGCTCAGTTGCAAGCAAATTTTGGAGTTCTTCCAGAGTCAGATCGATGCGCTACGCGGCGCGGCGCAATACGAACCTCTGTGCTTTCAGTTTGGCTCCCACGCCACCATGATGGGACTGCCGGCCTATTCCTGGGTGTTGCAGCAGATGCTGACTTACGCGACTTCGTTCGCCGATGTCTGGTTCGTGACCAGCACCGATTTCGCCCAGTATTGGCTGGACAACAACGCGCACAAAACTCAAGTCGCTTAACTTTCTTCCCGCACCTCCTCCAAATTCCAGAATGCGACGGACATTGCCATATTCGCGCTGTAAAACGGCTCGTAGGCGAGAACTTGTGCGGGAGTTTGCCCTACGGTGCCCAATAGCGTAATCCAACTGCGCAACTCGATTTCGCCGTTGTCTAAAAGATCCTGGGACGAAAAGCCGGAAAATTGTTTTCCTTCTCCCCGCTTCATCCAATCGATGAGTTTGTGATCGAATTCCTCGCAAATCGAGCCATAGGCGTGCGACCCTTTGTAGTGCGCCCACGGATAACCCGCGGTGAAGTGGGAGAGACCGCCGGAAGCGTAGATCGCGAAGCGCTCTCCCGCGGGACGTTCATGATCGATGATGTCTTTGATCGCTTGCCCCAACCGATAACATCTTTTGGGGCTGATGGTCGGCACATGAATCGCGTTGACGAATATCAGTACCACGGGAACGTCGGCGTCGGGGATGATCCGGCGCAAGATCGGCGCATGGGCATGGGCGAGCAATTCCTCGCGCGGAAAGGACTTGCTCGAGGCGACGTCGAAGTCGCGCTCGACCAATCCATTTAACAAACACTTCGCAAGTTCCTTGTGACAGCGATAGGAAACACGCTGGCCCTGATTGCCCTCGTTGTGGCGATCTACGGGTATGAGCTGATCGCCGACGAAAATGGCGATTTGCGGCAAGTTGTCCTCGCGATAATTTTCGTTCTGATCATCGCCGATCAGGATCAACGCATCGGGCTTCTTCTCACGCAGGCGATCGCGCAGAAATATCAAGCCGTCGCGAATCGGCTGGTACCGCCGCTGCCTTATTTCAATGAGGCTCCTCGGCAATCTTCGGATGGATCGGAGGTTCCACGCCGTAGCGCTTTTTATAGCCGACCCGGTTATGTTCCCGACGTTCATCCCAGCGGCTGGGTTCGACGAGGGTGTTGGCGTGAGAAGACGCGAAACCGGCGACGATGCGACCCATAGCGGCACCTCTTTTCTATGACTGCACCAAACTTTTACACAGCTGAAATTCGCTTTCAGTTTTTATCGATGCTACGGCGGGTTGTCAAATTCAGCAGCGCGTGCGATCGCATCGATTGACAAGAAAACAGCGCTACGATAGAGGCCGTCTCTAATCGTACGGAAAATTGAAATATGGAAACTAGACGCGTTTGGATTCGGATCGAAAACTTACCCGATCAATGGGTGGAAGAGCTAAAACGCCGGGAGCCACGGGCGGAGTTTTGGTGCGGCAAGGACGAGGACGCCGACTCCGCCTGGCTTGCGAGCGTCGACGTCGTGTTTACCGACGCGAAAGTGACCGACGATTTGATGGGGCGGCTGATTAATTTAAGGTGGGTTCAGTTTACGCGCGGCACGGCGTATGAGCTGATTGATCCGAAGCTGCGGAATAGTGACGTTGTCGCGAGCGTCGTTCCCGCGCTGGACGGCGTGCAATTCGCCGAGTTTGCCTTAGGCAGCGTTCTCCTCCTGGCGAAAAAGTTTCCGCACTTCTTCCATGCCCAACTGGAATCACGCTGGGAGCGAACCATGCCTCTGGAAATTTCCGGCATGACCCTGGGTGTCCTCGGTCTCGGCACGATCGGCTCCGCGGTGGCGCGCCGGGCCAAAGCGTTCGACATGCGAGTTTTGGGCGTGAAAAGAGTCGCGGCCGCCAAACCTGATTTCGTCGACGAGCTTTGGACTGCCGATCGGCTCAAAGATTTGCTCAGCCAATCCGATTTTCTCGTTATTACCCTGCCGTCGACTCCAGCCTTGTTTGGCATTCTTGGCCTGGAGGAACTCAGGCTGATGAAGAAGTCCGCTTTTCTCATTAACCTCACGGCTGGAAAGGCGATCAAAGAAGACCATCTGACGCAGGCGTTGAGGGAAAAATGGATCGCGGGCGCGCTACTGGACGCGCTACCGCGTCAGCCGCTGCCGCCAGATTCTGAATTATGGCAGCTCGAAAATGTGATCATCACGCCGCGCATCGCCGGCTTTACACCCAAGCGCTGGCAGCGCTTGATTCCGATTTTCCAAAACAATTTGAGAAAATTTCTCTCGGGCGAGCCGATTCCGCTGATTAATAAAGACCTAGGTTACTAATTGGAGAAATTTACGGTCTCAGAAAATCTGAGACGCCTGGCATTCAAGCGACGTCGCGTCGAGCTCAAATCGCACATCAGACTAGATGTCCGCCATTTATAACTTGATTTCGTCCGGCCAAATTTGCTTCAACATCGACCGGGTGAGTTTCCGCGCATCCTTTTTCGATTTGATCCCGTGTTGATATAAAAGGTAGGGCCATATTCGGTAGGGATGATCCATGCGAGATCTGAGTCGACTTCTTCCGCCATCGGACAGAGGTTTGGGTTGGCTGAACGATGAGAGCAAGATTTGATCGCGCGCGGCCCTTTCCAGCCGGATCGCCGAGACGGCGTTGCCCTCGATGGTTTGCTCTGACACGACGATGCCGTGGCCTTTGAGAAACACCGCGTAGTGGTCGCCCATCGCTTCCAACATCTGCGCAGCGAGCTTTTCGGAATTGATGCCGGCGCTGTTCGGAAAAATCGGCACGCCGTCGGCAAACAACCTGGCGTCGCGATTGAATGGGATAAGACTGGACTCCTGCAGACCCACGAGAATGCTGAATCGAGGATGGCAGTGCAGAACACTGCCGATGTCGGTGCGCGACTTATAAATGACGCTGTGAATCACGGTTTCTAAGGGAATCGGCTCTGTCCCAGCGACGCGTTTTGCGGAAAAATCGACGACGCACAAATCGGCGGGATCGGCGAGCACGCCCGCGTAACGCGGATTGATAATAAAAGTTTCGGTGCCGGGGATCCTTGCGCTCAAATGGCCGGAGCCGTCGAGCACGCCTTCTGCGCTCAGAATGCGGATTGCCTCCAAGAGGCGCCGCTTTAGATCTTGAATTGTTTTGTTGTCTTTCTTCGCCATAACACCCTCTCTCTACGCTTCAACGACATTGCAAGTCCGGACAATTTGAACACGTTGAACGACTTTAACTGTTTGAACCGTTTATGTCGAAAAGTCCGGGTAACCGAAAGGCGCAATATTTTTTCTGTACTCGGCGTTCAAGGCCGCCTTGTCGCCTTTCCACACCAATCGCGTGAATCCATTGAGAAGAAAGGGGTGCGCGCCGAGGCGATAGAGCGTGGCGTAATCGACATCGATCAATGCTTTTCTTTCTGCTTCCGTCAGGTCGCGGCCTTCGAGAAACTTCTCCGTATCGGCCTTGAACGCGCTCGCGACTTTGGGGTCTAGAATCGCTTCGCGCATCACCTTGTCCACCTGAAACTTGCTCATGGCAGCACTCCCGGCTGACTGTCCCAAGCCATGTACGGGACCGAGCCTTTGGATTTCGGAAAGCGAACTCCCGAAACGCTAGGGGGCTTCCCATCAGCCAATCCCATCAGCAATACGAAATTCAAAAACCCGGGAGTCACATTGCCAGACGCCATCATCCGATCCCAGGTCGCTTCCTCGATTACGTTTTCCACGTCACCGCGGCCGACCAGGTTCATCATCCTCCGATCGAACTCCGGGTCTGAAGAAGAGCGTCCTTCCTTCGGTCCGCCGATCTCAATGGCGAGATGGCCGCTCGACAACACGCCCACGCGCTTGTTCGAAGGCAGCTCATTGATGATCTTTCGTATGGCTTTGCCGACTTCATAGAAGCGCTGGGCCGGCGGAACGGGCGGAGCCATCACGTTGGTAAAAATCGGGACGATCGGCAGATCCATTTCCGGCCGGATGAAGTTGAGTGGCACGGTGAACGCGTGGTCGATGCGAAACTCATCGGAGAACGAAAAGTCGACGCCCATCTTCGGCGCCAACTGAAGCATGTTCTTCGCCACGTCGACTTCGACGTCAGCGCGATAGGGCGCGATACCGAAGGTGCGCATTTCATGCGGAAACGGCCCTTCCGCCCTTGGCGCCTTGCCGACCAGAAACGCCGGCATATTATCCATGAAAAACTGATTGAGGTGGTCGCTGGCGATCACCACCAAAACATCCGGCTTGGTGCTTGCCATTCGCTGCCTCATCAGCTCGTAATCGCGCGCCCCCTCGACGATCGCCGGCTCAGGGTTAGGCTCCGCTATCTGCCCCGGAAAATTCGGACTGTGGCTGATGCCCATGATTTCTACAAGCTCTGCCATTCTTCCTCCGATCTAGCAGGCTGCCGAAGTATCGTCAGATGCTTCGTTGCATACGATAACCTCGGCAGAGTTTGGAGTGATGGAATAATGGAGTGATGCATTTAAGACCCAACACTCCAGTACTCCAATACTCCATCACTCCGCTTCGCTCACACGCATCGCGCGATCCTTGCCAACAAACTTTAAGCAAGCTGTTATTTGGCGTCCTTAACGCTCTGGTCCTGGCGCGAGCGCACCGGCTTGCCGGAGCGTACGTCGGCGGTAAACCGCTCCGCCGCCTCGAACAAAGACACCGCCACCGGACCGTACGCGGAGCGTGGCCGCTCGAGCTCTTCCAAGGTAAATCCCACGACGCCGTGAGTAACGCCGATCTGGCCGTCGCAGCGGTCGCCGGCGCCGAAGCCCGCGATCGTGGGAATCTTCGCCTTCGCAGTAATTCTCTCGGCGAGCTCCGGCGAAATCCCGGTGAGCAGCAAAGAGAAAGCTCCGGCGCCCTCGAGCGCTTCGGCGTCGCGGATAACCTGCGCTTCGTCGGCCGATCCAGAACGATAGTCGCTGCCGATCGTCGTCATGGGCGTGCGTCCCATGTGCGCCATGACCGGAATACCGGCTTTGACCACGGCTTCGACGGTCGGCGCATAGGCAGCGCCCACTTCGAGCTTGACCGCTTGCGCGCCGGCTTCCTGAATCAACCTGCCGGCATTGCGCAGCGCGTCTTCGCGACTCACTTGATAGGACATAAACGGCATGTCCGCCACCACCAGCGCCTGTGCTGCCCCGCGGCTGACGCAGCGCGCCATCAGCACCATCTCGTCCATCGTCACCGAGTTGTTGTCCTCGTGCCCTAACAAGTAACGTCCGCCGCTGTCGCCGATGAGAATGATGTCGACGCCGGCCTTGTCGATGATGCGCGCCATCTGGAAATCATAGGCGGTCATCGTGACGATCTTTTTCTTCTCCTGCTTCATGCGTTGAATGTCCACGACGGTGACTTTCTTCATACATCGCTCCTTGAAGATTTGAATTCGCGCCTATTTGTCAGAGCGCGGGTGGAAACAAAACCATCGCCTTGTCCGAATTGAAAATATAAGACTCGACGAAAAGCTGCAGTGAAGCCTTGCGCCCTTCCATTGCGCCCGCCAGACAGAGCCAATTCAACATTTCATGCTGGCCGGAGGAGCGCATCTGCTCAGCATCCAGGTCGCGCCACTGTCGCAACTTCCCGGCTTGTAGTTCCGCAAAACGTTGGCGATCCACCTCCACGTCGGGATACAAGAAGTGATGCTTGGCCGTGAGCGTGCCGTGGGACCAACTCGATGAGCCGATCAGGGCCACGCGCCACGGGCTTTCCTCGACGATGCGTGCGATTTGTTTCCCCAGATCGTAGCAACGCCAAGGCGCCGGCGAAGGCGGCGGCCGGCCTTCGATAGAGTTTCCTTTGATGCGCAGATTGCTGCCATAACAATTCACGTGGAAAGGGATAATCGGATAGGGAAAACCTTTGCGATCGTAGTCGAGATACAGAATTGTCCGTGCAAAGGCGTGGCTGAGCACTTGGGCGTGATGCAATCGATAGGACCAGGTAACGTCAAAGCCATTTTCGAGCAACTTTTCGGCAAGCAGATTCGCCGCCTGCCGATGCCCTTTGATTTTCACGACTGTATCCTTGGGCTCGTTCCAGACGTTGGTGTCGGCGCCGAGGCCGTCGCTCGCTTTAAATGGCGCGCAGTCGACTTCATCGAAAGCGTAAACGCAGAAGGGCGGAATCACGTCCTCGCGAAAGTTTTCGTACTGGTCATCGCCCCATATTAAAATGCAGTCCGGCTGGAAGGCGTCAAGCGCGGCGCGCGCGGCGCGCACTCCCTCTAGGAGCGCGGCGCGATGCTTGCGCGCGGCGGTTAGTCCCTCGTCATTGCCCCATTCCGCGCGCATGCCCGCCGGCCAGTTCTGCGGGTTTTTCATTGCTTCTGGCGTGCGCTCGCTCTTGAGCAAGCGGCGCAGCACGTTGGCCATGTTCTCGTCGGTGAACTGAAGGTGCGGCGCGTGGGTCATGCCGATGCCGAGAATTTCTCCCATAGATACAACTCCTTCGTCGCGCGGCCTTTTAAGAGCGGGACCTCATCGCTGCTCCAGACGGATGAAGAAATTTTCGTTTTCAATTTCTCGCAGCACGGATGCGTCGATGAAATCGGCGGCGCCTTTGCCCTTTAGCTCAGGAACCAGAGTCTTACTCAGATACTCAATATCCGCGTCCAGAGCATCCTCCAAGGGATAGGGCTTCAAGGGATTTCTCACTCCCAAATAGTTTTTGTACATGGAATCC
Source organism: uncultured delta proteobacterium (assembly GCA_963804165.1). Taxonomy (GTDB): domain Bacteria; phylum Desulfobacterota; class Binatia; order UBA9968; family UBA9968; genus DP-20. Next base: position 12,816 of record CAWDPO010000001.1, on the reverse strand, counting down.
AACAGCCTCGGATCTTCGACTTTGAGATACTTGCGAAAAATGCGAAACGCCAGATCGCGGTCTTTCCGCCCCAGCCAAGCAGCTTCAATGAAAGCCCGGAAGAAGGCCTTCACCGCGGCTCGACGTTCCCTGACGACCGGCCGCGTCGAACTGAAATCACTCACCGAAGTGCGCACCCCAAAGTCGGCGGGGTCGGCAATGACGTTAATCTTCTGCCCCAGGAGGTCCATTTGAACGATATTATCCAAGCTGGCGAGAGTGGCGTCGTAGTTACCTTGCAGCATCCCGGTTATTCGCTTGTTCGATTCCGAAATGCCAGTGGGTAGGAGCACGACATCCTTGCCCGGCACCAAACCTAGCTTTGGCAGGAACCGGTGCAGCAGGGCGTCAGGGCCGCTGCCGGGACGAACGCTCCCGATGGTCTTACCTTTTAGATGTTGCGCCGAAGTGATCGAGGGATGAGCCACTAAACGGTAGCTAGCCAAGCCGTAGGTGCCGATCACGACGACAGGAGCGCCACGCGCCCCGGCAAGAGCCACGGCGGCGGCAGGATCCGAGCTCACATGAACGTCTCCGGAAACGAGCGCGCTGATCGACGGGCTGCCCGCCCGAATATAAATGAGTCGGATATCGACTCCGTGTTTTTCAAACAGTCCGGTTTCCTTGGCGATCCACAGGGGAGCGCGGGTCGCGGTGGCTGAGGTGTAGGCAACGTTTAGAACTTCAGGCTTCTTGTCTTGGGCAGTTGAGCCCGCGGAGATTGAAAGTAAAAGCAGAATGAAGGCTGTCAGTCTGACGGCAGAGATTTTCTTTTTTTTCATTTTGAATATCTTGATCTCCCCCTTTGAAAAAGGGGGATTGAGGGGGATTTGTTATCGCGGTAAGTTCGAAATCCCCCCTGACCCCCCTTTTCGCAAAGGGGGGAACTCCGGAACGAATTTTTACGACGCTCCATTTTGCTTCGCTCCGCCCATCATCGCTTCATTTGGGTTATTAAGCCATCGATAAAGCCATTTTCATCGAGCTCTTTCACCCAATGGAGATCCCAAAGGGTCAAAGGATTGATGTCGCCGGCGCCGAATTCCTCAGTGGCAATCGCAAAAGTATTGGTGATCGCCTGGGGTGTCGGATAGGGTTTTAGCTGAAGAAGCTTTACAATCGAATCGAATTGCCTTTCTAACTCACGGTGATCGGTAATCTTCATCCGCTTCATCGGCTCCTGGGCGACGATTTTCAAAGCTTCTGCCTTTTTTAGGATCATCAAACACACAGCATGAATTACCGCTTTGGTATAGTTCCTAAGAAGATCTGACCTCTCTCTTGCAAACTTCGACAGACAAGCCTGGGCATAATGAGCGACCACCGGGAGATCGGAAACCGGCAAAACTTTCAAACCGCCAGCAAGCGCGTCAGGCAAGTACAGATCGGACAGGAAGGCGGCAATGCATTCGCCGCTCAGGACTTTTTTCCATTGGCCCCATCTGCCAACCTCATGGTCATCGACCATGACGATCTTCACGTCCTGTTCCAGCCCCATCATTCTGAGCCACAGCACGAGCGCGTGAGGTCTGCCGGAAGTGCGGACTGCCAGATTTTTCCCTCTGAGAGCTTCCACGCTTTGCACGGTAGCCGGGACGACCAACTCCAAACCACGCCCGAGGCTCGGCGCGCAGAACATGGTGACCCTCTTTCCCTGCGCGGCCGCGGGGTAGAGGTACTCCAAGTGCTCGATGATCACGTCGCACGCATCGTTGAACAGCGCCGCTTCGTAATCTTTTGTTCCTTTGATCAGGATGACCTCGACATTCACGTCGTAGTGGCGTTGCGCCATCTCCTTGATGCAGAAGATGACCGGCGTACGGTCTTCATCACGGTAGGCGAGTCGTAAGGTTTGCATAAGTGAAACTAGCGCGAAAACTGGATCAGTTTCCGAGCGGAAACACTCTTGGTTTCCTGGAGGCCGATCATTTCGTCTTTTGCCCATGCAGTCGGGCAAAAAATCCTTCGCTTTCCAATTCATTCAAAAGCGATCGGTCCATGAAGTCAGCGGCTTTTTTGCCCCTCAGCTCGGTGATGCTCGCGCTCAAGTCTTCAATATCCGCCTGGATCGCATCTTCAATCGGATAAGGTTTAACGGGGATAGAGGTTAACAAATAGTTTCGATGCATCGATTCCAAAAGCTTGGGCTCGTCGATCCTCATATATTTACGGTAAGCGCGGAAGGCGATCTCCTTATTATTCCTTCCCAGCCAGATCGCTTCGCAAAAAGCTCTGAGAAACGCTTTTGCCCGATTGCGATGATTGGCTAAAAACTGTCGCGTCGAGGAGATGTCGCTGGCGGGAGTCGCGACACCCAACTCAACTGGATCAGCCAATACGTTCACCTTCAAGCCTCTTAATTCCAACTGCGCGAGGTTGTCCACCGTTCCGATGGTCGCATGAATCTTACCTTGAAACATCAACAGCAGCCTCTCGTCTGATCGGCTCAGACCGGTCGGCATGATCGTGACGTCCTTGCCCGGCACGAGGCCAAGTTTCAGGAGAATCCGCTGCAACACGAAGTCCGTCGTCGTGCCCGGCCGCAACGCGCCGATCACCTTGCCTTTGAGTTCTTTAACGGACGAGATTGACGGATGAGCCATGAGCTTATACGCAATCGAACCGAGGGTCGCGACCATGACCACGGGCGCGCCCTGTGCGGACGCGGCCGCAACTACCGATCCGCCGGTAGCGATGAAGTGAACGTCGCCGCTGATCAAGGCGCTTATGGAAGGGTAGCCTGCAGGCACAAAAATCGGATTACCATCCAGGCCATACTTTTCAAAAAGTCCCATCTCTTTGGCGATCCACAACGGCGCCCGGCTGCCGGACACAGAGGCGTAGGAAACAACCAGAGGTTCGAGTTTCTTCTCTTGCGCCGAAACCGATGGCGCAAGAATTAACAGCAGAGTAGCTGTTAGAATTGTTTTTTTCATCAGCTTCACGAGTGCGCCGTACCGCAGAAAATCATCCGAGGACTTCTTCGTCGGCCATCTCGGCCGCTTCATAATAAGCGTCGTAGTTGATCCATTGCTTAGCCTGGCCTTTCTTCAGTCTCATCCATATGTCGGTTTGAGCTTCCTTGGTCGTGGCCCGGCTCATGATAACCCGCTCGCCGACTTTTCCATGTTCCTCATCGACCGCGTGAGCGTGAAAGAAATCCAGGGCCTTCTCGGGGACATGATACTTATCGCGTAAAACCTCCGCCCAAATCGCGAAAACCAGAGCGTTAATCCTTTCGCCGAGGCGCAGATTGGATGGCAAGCCTCCGATCGTCAGGCGCAACCCTCGATAGCGCTCTTCATCGATGATCAACTGCATCAGCGCGGACGGCTCGGAGTTGATAATCACCTCTCGCTTCAAACCGAGTCCCTCGCCCATTCTGACAAAGAGCTCCGGGTGCGCCGGGTACTTACCGCCGCAGATATCTTCGCCCGCTTCTTCGATCAGCACGCCCAGTTGCTCGCGGATCTCGGCCAGCGTTCCCGCGTTGGCGACGATATTCGCGTCGTTTCTCAGCGTCTGCATGACGGCGTGATATTCCTGCTTGATCCAACCGTGCAGCTGCTTCACCGTCCACTCGCCGCGAAATAATTTGACGCAGAAGGGATGATTGATCTTCGTATGGTGCACCAGGACGGCTTCTTTGGCGAGCTCGAGAAATTTTTCCGGCGCGAGGAATTCAGTTGGCGGATCGGGGAAACGCGGCCGCTTCCAAGGTGTCTTGATGGATTGGTATAGGCCACGCGTTCTTTCGATGTCTTCGGCTAATGTTCCCATAGCAAACTCCTCCCAGGGCGCTTTAAGCCCTCGCTGTGCTCATCCGTCCGGCGACGCGGCGAGCGCTGCTGCTCGCGCTCGGCTACATCTAGATTGCGTCTACAAAAGGTCCGGTGCTTGAACCGCCTCGTTCTGCTTGTCGCAGTACGGAATGTGTGTCTCACAATCTAAGACAGAGTATCACAACACTACTTCGGCTTTCCGTAAACTGTCAAGCATCGCTGATTGTCCCGGCACAGAAAGTCCGAGTCGCATCTAAAAAACATGCAAACCGTCTGCTGTTTGCAGTATTTTGCAGGTCATTCACGAGATCCAATTGACAGCCCATCATGGATTGGATAGCTACTGTGGAGCCCGAGCCATGAAAATCGCCGCTGCTGTTCATTTATTTTTCGCAATCCTCTTTGGGACCTTGCTTCTTCACTCGACGCTCTCGCTTGGCGCAGCTGATTCAAAGCCGGGCGGCGAAGCGGAGTGGAAGCGCACGGTCGATTCGGCCAAGAAGGAAGGCACGGTCGTGGTGGCGGGCTCTCCGGATCCCGTGATGCGCAATGAGATCATCCCGAAATTTACCGCGCGTTTTGGCATCCCGGTGCAGTACACCGCCGGCGGCGCGAGCCAGATCGTGGCCCGGCTCGGTACGGAAAGAAATGTCAAACTTTATTCGACGGATATCTTCATGGCCGGCATCAACACCGTTGCCAACATTCTCTATCCGAACAAGATGCTCGATCCGTTGAAGCCCGCGCTGATTTTGCCCGAGGTGGTCGATTCGTCCAAATGGAAGAAGGGTAGACTCTGGTTTCCGGATCCCGAAGAGCGCTACGTTCTGCGTCCCTTCAATAGCATCGCCAGCCTTTTCCACGTCAACCGCGATCACGTCAAGCCGGCAGAACTGCGTAGTTCGAAAGATCTCCTGAATCCCAAATGGCGAGGAAAGATCTCGGCCGAGGATCCGATTTTGGGCGGCGGCGGAGCCAACAAGGCCGCTAGGTTATATGTACAGTTGGGCGAGGAGTTCGTGCGTAAATTTTACAAAGAACAAAAACTGGTGCTGTCGCGCGAACGCAGGCAGATGGCGGATTGGCTCGCGCGGGGTACTTATCCGATCTGCCTCGACTGTCGCGACGACGACCTCAAGGTGTTGCAGCAGGAGGGTTTCAATTTTTTAGAAGTTTTCGAGTTAACGGACATGCCGGGCACGCTCACGAGCGCGCCGTGGCTGCTCACGCTGCTAAACCAAGCGCCTCATCTCAACGCGGCGCGGGTCTTCGCCAACTGGATCGTTTCCAAAGAGGCGCTGGAGATTTATTCACGCGCGAGCGGATATGCGACGCTACGTACGGACGCGGATGAGTCATTTTTAAGATCCGAGACCGTTCCGCGCCCCGAGGTGAAGTATTTCGACGACGCCGACTGGCAATGGGCGGTCAGCGGCAGAGCCGAGGCCAGAAAGCGTGTGGAAAATATTCTCAAGGCGCCTTGACACGATAAAAGGAATCATAACCGTGACAAAAAACATCTCGCTTTCTATCGCGACCGCGTCGAAAGGCCGAGCCGCGATCGCGGCGAGCATCGCGGTCGCTTTTTATACGCGATTTCGTTTACCGGAACCTTCGCAAATAACCGTGGCAATGGGCTATGGGCGATTAGCGGGAATCGACGCTCCTGTGAATGTGGACCGAGGAAAATTCCATTTTGGTTTTGCCAATCCTTCCGGCGTGGCGAGAATGGCGTACCTGGGACGCGGCTCCTACAAGAAAAAGATGGCGCTGCGCGCCATCGGCGTGTTTCCTTCGTGGGACCGTCTCGTGTTTGCGATCCGCGCGGATACGGGGATTCACTCGATCGAGGAGATCAAGGCGAAGCGCTTTCCGCTGCGAGTCTCGACGCGAATGACGGGAAGTCTCTTGTCGACGCTGTTCATCATCGACGAAGTGTTGAAGGGATACGGTTTTTCGTTGTCCGACATAAAATCATGGGGTGGTAAAATAATGCGCGTGAGCAATCCGAGCAGTCCGGAGCGCGGCCATCACCTTCGTTCCAGCGAAGCGGACGCGGTATTCGACGAGGGCTTGAAGAGTTGGGGTGATTTAGCCCTCGAGTCGGGTATGCGTTTTCTGCCGATCCGCGCGGACGTCCTCAAGAGGTTGGAACGCTTAGGTTTCACCAGCGCGCCGGTAACGAACAAAGAATTTTCCGGTCTCAAAGAGCCGATCGCTACCGTCGACTTCAGCGGTTGGCCTTTGCTGTGTCGAAGCGATCTTGCGCCGGACTTCGCCTATAAAATGGCTGAGGCGATCGATTCGTGTCACGAGCAGATTCCCGTGGATCACTTCGATCGGCGGCCGATGACCATGCGGGATTTCTGTCAAGGGAGTGACGGCGGACCTCTCACCATTCCTCTTCATCGTGGCGCAAAAAAATACTACGAAAGGAACGGCTACTTATAATCTAGCCAGCGCTATTTGTGGACGGAGAAAAATCAGCGCACACTCGGCCGGGCCTGACGGATAGGCCTGAACCGGCGATGGCGCAGAAGACAAAATTGCACCAGCGTCCGACTTTTTAATATAAACCGCCCGTGGTATAGCGGAGGCGAAATCGGTTTGTCGGCAAGAAGAACACCTATGGCAAGAGTCAAAATCACTGATCTTCAAAGGATGAAAGCAGAAAAGAAAAAAATCGTCATCATGACGGCGTACGATTATTCCATGGCCGGCATTCTTGAAGCCGCTCGCAAAATCACCGAGGACGTCCGTGCCGGCAGGCCCGTCCGCTCACGCCAGAACCGCTCGGGGTAAGATCGGCCCATGGCTCGAATCGTCGCAGGCTTCGCCTCCTCCCACGCTTACGCATTGGTTGAACCACGCGGCTGGGACAAAATGCGGGAAAGAACGTGGGCGAGGTTTGGAAGCCGTCATGGCAAAGATGCGCCGGTCAATCCGAACATTGCCAAAGAAAGCCTGGAGGATTGCGAGCAACGATACGGCCGGGTGAGACAAGGTTTGGACCTGCTGCGCGCACGGCTCCGAGAAAAGAAACCCGACGCGCTTATTCTGATCGGTGACGATCAAGAGGAGAACTTTCACGAAGACAACCTGCCCCAGATATCGCTCTACCTCGGCGACAAAGTATTTTTGACCGAGCGGGGTGAAAACGGAACCAAGCGTGGCGCCGTATATCGCTGTCACACTGAGCTTGCCGAGAAACTGTTGAACGGTCTTTTGGAGCGCGAGTTCGACGTCGCGTTCTCGCGCTCTTTTCCTAATGACGAGCTGCTCTCGCATGCTCACTGCCAGATTCTGCGCACTATAGTGGGAGACGCCGATATCCCGGTGGTGCTGCTCTTCGTCAATGCATTTAATTTACCCGGCATCACGCCCCGGCGATGCTACCGGCTGGGCGAGGCGATCAGAGAAATCGTCGATGGCCTGCCCTGCCACGAGCGCATTACGCTGTACGCTTCGGGAGGTCTCTCCCACTTTCCATCGAGTTACCCGTTCCATCATTATCGGGGCTCGCATACTTTGGGCTCTATCTGCGTAGATTTTGATCAGAGCGCAATCCAGCTGATCTCACGCGGCGACGGCGCCAAACTGGTTGAGTTGAGCGCGCAGGAGCTGCTCGAAAACGGCGGACTCGAAATGAAGAACTGGCTCGTTCTGCTCGGCGCGATCGCGGGAGCGGCACCCCAACACCTCGTCTATGAAGCATTTTACAGCGCCATCATGGGCATGGGTGTCGGCTATTGGGATTTAGAATGACGCTTATTAAAGTGCTTCGGCCAAGCGGTCGTTTACTGCTCGTCCTGATCGCGGTCCTGTCGTTACAGCGCACTTCACAGCTCTTTGCCGCGAGCGCGCCCAAGACGGACCGCCTCAAGATCGGCTACGCGTCCATTACCGGCAATCGGATCTCGCTTTGGACCGCTCAGGAGAAAGGATTTTTCAGCCGCAACGGACTGCAGCCGGAACTGATTTTCATCGCCAGCTCCGCGGCGGGAATTCCCGCGTTGATCGCCGGAGAGACAGCGCTTTATTCCGGCAGTCCCGAGACCGCGGCTCAGGCCGCCGCAGGCGGCGGGGACTTGGTCATTATCGCGAGCAATGAACCTACGCAATACAAGCTCATCGTCCAGCCTCAGATCAAGAGCGTGCAGGAGCTCAAAGGAAAGCGGATAGGCATCGATCGCATCGGCGGTTCAAGTCACTATGCGACGCGACGCATGCTGGAGAAGCTTGGCCTTAAACCTGCCGACGTGGAGCTTTTGTCGATTGCCGGCGGCGGGTCGGAGAGAGTGGCAGCCTTCCGGTCTGGCATGGTCAGCGCGGTCGCCTCGACGGTGGAGCGATTCGAGCGCGCGAAGGTTCCCTACCATTCTCTGGGTGACGCCGTTGAAATGGGCATCCGCGTCATCGGCAGTTCTTTCATGACGACGCGCCGCTTCCGGGATCAGAACCGGGAAGTCCTACAAAAATTCGCCCGTGCTCTCATAGAAGCCGCCCAGTGGAGCAAGGACCCGAAGAATCGTCCGGAGGTCATTCGCATATACAGCCGCTACCTGCGCACGGAGGACACCTCCGTGCTGGAGCTCAATTACAAACTTTATATCGATCCGATGCCATTGTTCCCCTACACCAACATGGATGACCTGCAGGCAAACCTCGCGGGGTTGGCTGAAAGCAATCCAAAACTGCGCGATCTCAATCTTGCGGAATTCGTCGATAACAGTTTTGTGCGCCGTGTCCAACAAGAAGGCATAGGGCAAGTGCGCTGAGAATGATTGAAATGGGTTCAAGTCGTTCAATACGTGGACTCAAGATTGGTCAAGACTCGTTACAAAGACGAATGACCCAGGTCTCACTTAATGAGGTAGAGCGACGATGATCAAAGAGGAAAACGATCTACTAACCCAGACCGATCCTGGCACCCCTTGCGGCGAGATGTTGCGTCGCTACTGGCAACCCGCTGCGCTCTCCGCGGAACTGCCGCCGCAAGGCGCGCCCCTGAGCCTCAAGCTTTTCGGTGAAGAGCTGATCTTGTTTCGTGATTCACAGCGCGTGGCGGGGTTGCTCGCTCTTCATTGCTCCCACCGAGGCGCCGATCTCAGCTACGGGCGTGTCGAGGATGGCGGGCTCAGATGCATCTATCATGGCTGGCTGTATGACATTCACGGCAAGGTCATCGACATGCCCGGAGAGGCCGGAGGAGAAGAGAATTTTCGGGATTCGATTCGTCACAAAGCATATCCTTGTGAGGAGCGAGGAGGAGTGATCTTCGCCTATATGGGTCACGGCAAGCCACCGTTCCTGCCGAACTACGAGTTTCTCTCGGTTCCGGAAAAGCAGCGCTCGGTCACGAAATATTTGCAATCCTGCAATTACCTCCAGGCCAACGAAGGCAATATCGATCCGATTCATGGTTCTTTTCTACACCATCCCAACTACAATTTAAGGCACACGGGAGTTCCCGATTATCAGGGCTTTCGCGGCGGCAGAGGCGTCGCTCCGGAAATCGAATCGATCAACGCCGAAGTAACCGGATTTGGCGTGAGGCTTTGCCGTAGCTGCCCCGTCGGAAATGATAAGAAAGATCTGCGCATCTGGAATTTTGTCCTACCTAACCTAACGGTCTTCCCCGGCGGGGTACAATCCAGAGCAGGCTACTCGGTGAATTGGCACGTGCCGATCGATGACACGCACCATTGGAAATATAGTTTCATGTTCAACAGAGAAGCGCCATTGGATATGAAAATCGTCAATCGGTCGCGCCCCGAGATGACCCCGGACTACCAGTTGACGCGCAGCAAGGCGAATCGCTACCTGCAGGATCGCGGCTTGATGGCGACGGAAAGCTACAGCGGCATTGGCGGCTTCGCGGCCCAAGACACCTGCGTCGTTGAGGGTGAAGGACCGATTCAGGATAGAACACGGGAACATCTCGTCTCATCCGACAAAGTGATCGTGGCGGCGCGTAAGCTCTTGTTGAAGGCGATCACGGACGTCCGGGAAGGCCGCGATCCGCAACATGTGATTCGAGATAATGAGCTGAATCATTTCGCCGACATGATTGTCTGGTATGGCGTCGTGTCCAACACGACAGACTGGCGCGAGCACTGCAAGCATCTGGAAGCGGAAGCAGCGCGGTGATTGGGTTTCAGCAGTGATCAAGGACGGAGCAATGATAGGCGTTCGAATGACTGTTTCCGAGTGGGTTGAACCATGCTTTGGAGAGACCTGCGCGATTATTTAAATACTCTGGACCGACTGGGCGAGCTGAAAAGAATCAACGGCGCCGGTTGGGAGGAGGACATCGGCGGCATCACCGAGCTGATGGTCGAGCGGAGCGGACCGGCGCTCCTCTTCGATGAGATTCGAGACTATCCCAAAGGCTACCGGGTGGCCGCGAACTTGTTCAACACCGTAAAACGGACAGGCATCGCGTTCGGTCTGGATCTGGAGCCTGGCGCGACGAGCTTGACCGAACGAGCCGCAAAGGTCATGGCCGAGTTCCGCCCGGTGGCGCCCGAAGAAGTTAGTTCGGGACCGATCCTGGAAAACATTTTGAAGGACGATGCCATCGACCTTTACCGGTTTCCGACGCCGAAGTGGCATGAAAACGACGGCGGTCGCTACATCGGCACCGGATGCTGCGTGATTCAAAAAGACCCGGACAGCGGTTTCGTCAACGTCGGAGCTTACCGCGTCGCCATCCACGACCGGAAAACCGGCGCGCTTTTTATCGAACACGGCAAGCACGGCGATGTCATCCGCCGCAAGTACTGGGCGCGAGGAAAGAAATGTCCTGTGGTCATTTCGGTCGGCCAGGAGCCGATCCTGCCGGTGCTGGCCGGTTCACGATTTTTCTACTCGCCGGACGGCGTCTCGGAATTCGAAGTCGCCGGTTATCTGCATAAGAGTCCCTATCCGATTGTTCGCGGAGAGTTCACCGGTCTCCCCATTCCCGCCTTTGGCGAAATCGCCATCGAAGGCTTCATTCCCTCGGCCGACGAGGTGATGATGCCGGAAGGGCCTTTCGGTGAATGGACCGGGTATTACGCTCATGGACGACGCCCGGAAACTATTATCGAGGTTAAAGCAATCTATCATCGAAACGATCCGATCATTTTCGGCGCGCCGCCTTCCAGACCCATCGGGGGCGATTATTTTGCCATCTTGGGAAACGAGGATCTCGATTCGATGGCACAGTTGAAACGAGCAGGCGTGCCGGGTGTCAAAGGGATCTTTACTCTGGCCAAGCCGCGGCTGCGCGTCTTGGGCTTAAAACAGATGTACGCCGGTCATGTGGATGACGTGATTCGTGTTCTTGTTCCAGGCGGCGACCAGTACAGCGGCAATCACATCTGGTTCCTAGTCGACGACGACATTGACATCACCAATACAGAAGAAGTGTTGTGGGCGCTGGCCACCCGCTGCATCCCGGAGCATGCCGTCAAGGTCATCCCCGGCACAGCGGTCTGGCAGCTGGATCCCAGGATCCCGCCGGAAGACCGTTCCAGCCCAGATAAAGCCGGAAGAAAGCGCTACAGCGCGCACAATCTCGTGATCAACGCCTGCCGGCCTTACGAGTGGCTGAATGATTTTCCGCCGGTGGCCGTCAATAGCCCGGAGCTGCGGCAGCGAATTTTCACAAAGTGGAAAGATTTGTTTGAAGGAATTTGATTTTTGCTCCGACATGATTTTTCAGCTCTAGAAATGATTTCCTTCGTGAGGGCAAATTTCGCGTCCGAGATCGTAAAAAATAATTTGGGAGTTGTTCGTGTCTGAAATCCTAAGACTAGGTTTTGCCGGACTCGGCATGGCGGCCGGCCGGCTCATCCCGGAGATCGCGCGGCTACCTTATATACAGCTTACCGCGGCGGCGGACCTGCGCGAGCACGCGCTGGAACGCTTTCACGAGGAATTCAAAGCCGATGTCTATAACAGCGTCGAGGAGATGTGCGAAAGCCCGAACGTCGATGCCGTCTACGTGGCCACGCCGCATGAGTTTCATGCACGCCATTCCATTGCGGCGCTGCAAAAGCGTAAGCACGTGATCGTGGAAAAGCCGATGGCGATCTCGATTGATGAGGCCCGGGCGATGAATGCGGCAGCCGAAGAAAACGGCGTCAAGCTCATGTCGGGTCACACGCACAGCTTCGATCCGCCGATCAGAAAAATGCGCGAGATCATCAAGAGCGGCGCACTCGGCAGGCTGCTGATGATCAGCACTACTTATTACAAGGACCACATCTACAGGCCGTTTCCCGATCACGATATTAAAATGAGTCGAGGGGTGGTTTTGAATCAGGGGCCCCATCAAGTCGACATCGTTCGGCTTCTAGGCGGCGGCATGGTAAAAACCGTGCGCGCCATGACCGCCATCGGCAATCCTTTTCGTCCCGGCGAGGGACACTACGCTTGTTACCTAGAGTTCGAAGACAGTGTGCCCGCTAATTTGGTGTACAGCGGCTACGCCTACTTCGATACCGGTGAGTTGACTTGGGGGATCGGCGAAGGCGGAGAACAGAAAGATCCGGAGAGACACGTCAAAGCCAGGAAATTTTTCAAGTCCCTGGGCAGCGGACCCGATCGAGCCAAGCAACTCGAGAGCCGCCTCGAAGAATGGCGCTATGGAGGTTCGAAACCGGGAGCGTGGGTCGGCGGCGACAGCGGGCCGCGCAAACAGCATCAACCATTTTTCGGCCTCACGGTTGTGACCTGTGAAAGAGGAGACATCCGCCAATCGCCCGACGGTCTTTTCATTTACGATGAAGACGGCAAGAGAGAAATACATATTCCCAAGGGGATAGACGCCAGAGAAGCCGAGTTGCAGGAGTTCTACGAAGGCATTGTGAATGATCGGCGGATCTTCCACGATGGCCGATGGGGCCAAGCCACACTGGAAGTTTGTCTCGCGATTCTGCAATCGGCTGCGGAGCGGCGGGAAATTACTCTCTCCCATCAGGTTTCTGTGCCGAATGCCAGTTGATCG